>JBBCJU010000019.1:0-20231 GCA_037190145.1 Fimbriimonadaceae bacterium | reverse complement strand
GAAGGATTCCACAACAAAATGGAGACCCTCTCAAGACAAGCCTACGGATTTAGAAACTTCGAAAACTACAGAACAAGAGTGAGGGTAATGAGCGGATGAGGCCAGAAGAACAAAGTGCCCCCACGAATGGCGTTGAGCCTGAGCCAGATTCTCACTTAGCCAGGGTCGTTTTAGATCAAAAAGTGGCTGGCGGACTAGGATTCGAACCTAGATTAACGGCACCAAAAACCGTTGTCCTGCCATTGGACGATCCGCCAGTGTGGGACCAGAATTATACCGCTGAGATAGAATTCTTGTTATGTCTAATCGGCTGTTACGCCTAGCAAATGTTCTACAAAGTGAAGGATTTGATGCATTTCTTGCCTGCACGCCTGTCTCGATGGGCTACTTAGCGGGGTTGTTTGAGGATGGGCACGAGCGTTTGCTCCTCATGGCAATCCGTTCGGATGGACAAATGCGTGTCATTTGCCCAGCGTTAACGGCGAATCAAGCCCAACGAGTGGGTATCCAAGATATTCGATTATGGGTGGATGGTGAAGATCCGGCAACCCATTTGATTGAGCTTGCCAATGACTGGAATCTGAAGGCGGGAAGAGTCGTGGTAGATAACGAAATGCGAGCCGACGTTCTCCTCACATTACAGGAATCTTGGCCCGCCGCTCTTTTCAAGGCGGGCGACAGCATCCTATCCCAGCTCACACGGATAAAGGATGAAACAGAAATCGCATCTATGCAAGCAGCTGCAGATATTGCCGATGCTGCCTACGAAGCCGTAAAGCCCTTGATCAAGCCCGGGCAAACCGAATTAGAGGTCGGGAAGCTCTTGTCCGATGCCATGCAGGACCGCGGTGGAAAGCCCACGTTCGCGATTGTCGCAGCTGGGCCCAATGGAGCCGAACCCCACCACCTCAACGACAATACGGCCCTAAAGACCGGTGACATGGTCATTCTCGATTTTGGTTGCGAGGTGGATGGTTATCAGAGTGATATTACACGCGTAGTTGCGCTTGGCGATCCCGGTGAGCAAGCTAAGCAGGTCTACAACATAGTTTTCCAAGCTCATATGGCGGGTCGAAAAATCGCCGCTAAGGGCGTTACTGCAGGAGAAGTAGATGCGGCTACAAGGCAGGTCATCGAGGATGCGGGATACGGGACTTACTTCGTCCACCGCACTGGGCATGGAATTGGGATGCGTGGACACGAATCCCCTAACATTAATCCTGGCAGTGAGTTCGTTCTAGAATCCGGAAATTGCTTTAGCATTGAGCCCGGAATCTATCTTCCGGGGGAGTTTGGCATCCGAATTGAGAATATTGTGATGGCCCGAGAAACTGATTCCTACAGCTTTAATCAAGAACCAAGCCCTACCCTAGAAATTCTAGGATAGGGCTCGTTAAGGCGATTCAGGAGATTTTACTTAGCTGCAGCTTTTCGCTTTCTTCGCATTCCGAGGTAAGCGAAACCTGCACCAAATGCGGCAATCGTCATGGGCTCTGGGACGGGAGCGCTAGAAGGCGAGCTACCATCGTCTAAGAAGAGCAAGCCACCCAAAGCTAACGGAAGTGGATTGAATCCCGACGAAATGATCGGAATTGGATTCTCATCTTGCGTGGGCGGATTGGGCTCAATCAGAGAATACTTGGGCTCTTCAGGCTGCAAGGCCAAGAGCGGTTCAGACTCAGTATCAATCTGGGTCAAGATCTCAAGTGGGTTCTCCGCAACCATAACTTCAGTGGTTGTAACGGCGGTAGTGTTTACTGCAACCACACTCTTTGGTCCGAGGGTGAGTGGGTTTCCACACTTCCAAACAAGCTGGGGTTCTCCATCGGGAGAAACAAAAACTTTGTGCCCCTTCTTCAAACGCTCCATATGCAACTTAATGCGTCCACCTTCCGGAACGCTGTAAATTGCAAAGACGCCTTCTTCTTTAAGCGTACTGGGTCTCAATGTGCCAAGATATTGCAAAACCTCTTGTCGCTCCATTCCGTAATGGCGCATGTAGCGGTCCATAACGGCCTTATCAGCTCGAGCATGGGAGACAAGCTGAGACGTCGTATCAACCTTCTTATTGATAAACGCATTCAAATCAGGCCGAGCCATTGCAGACACAGCCAAAAGTGCCGTGACCGACACCGTTCCAATCGCCTTCTTCAAAAACAATTCCATCTCCTTACAATCCAAAGAACCCTGGGAAAAATTCCCAACACCAGCATACGACTATTTCGAGGCAAATTTCGTTCCAATTTTACTCACTAAAAGGATCATGAGCAACTTCTCTTGCCCTTTGAGCCCTCTCTATGAGTGCGAGAGCGTCGCTGGCCGCAGCCTGCTCTGCCTCTTTTTTGGATCGACCTGTACCTTCTCCCATTACTTCATCATCAAAGAGAACTTGGACAGTGAAGCGCTTTTCGTGCGCCACACCAACTTCTCTAGAGATACGGTAATTGGGAGTTTTTCTCCAAATCGCCTGTGCAACTTCTTGTAGTTTAGACTTAAAATCGTTCGGAGAAACGTTTCCGCCGGAAATTTGGTCAATAAACTCGTGTAATTGCTCAAGAACAAACCAGCGAGCAACCTCAAGGCCAGACTCCAGATAGATCCCTCCAATGATCGCCTCAAAAACGTCAGCAAGGATCGAGGGACGGGTTTTGCCACCCGTGGCCGCTTCACTGGTACTTAGCTGGATATGCTGATCTAAACCTAGTCTTAATGCCGTGGAGGCCAATGGGCCTTCTTGCACAATGCTCGACTTAGCTTTTGAGAGCATCCCTTGGTCCCAGTTAGGATGGTGCTCGTATAGATACTGGGCAATGATAAGCCCAAGAACGGAGTCACCGAAAAACTCCAATCGCTCATAGCTTTCGGTGACCGAATTTGAGGCTGCAGACCGATGACGCATGGCGAGGCGAAAAACCTCTTCATTGCGTAGCGGTATCGGCTTTGGAATCATTTACGCCAGTTTCTTAAGCGCATCCGCGATGCGTGCGACTCCTTTCTCAATGTTTTCTCTACTTGCCGCGTAGCTCAAGCGTAGGTGGCCCACTCCCTCAAAGACCGAGCCTGGGACGGTCGCCACCTGGGCTTCCTCCAATAAGTATGCCGCCATGTCGAAATCACTGGCGATTTTGCCGCCAAGATATGCACTCACATCGGGAAAGACGTAGAAAGCACCCTTGGGTTGTCGAACATTTAAACCGGGAATTTCTCGAAGCTTTCCGACCACAAGGTCTCGTCTGGCTTCAAACTCAGCTCTCATCGACTCCACTGCATTAGCAGGCATATTAAACGCCGCGATGGCACCCTTCTGAGCAAATGACGTTGGGTTGCTAGTCACCTGGTCCTGGAAGTTAGACATTGCCTTTGCGATTGCTAACGGAGCGGCGGCAAATCCAATTCTCCAGCCGGTCATGGAGTATGTTTTGCTGCAACCGCCGATGGTGATCGTTCGCTCGGCTATTTCAGAACCAAGCGCGGCAATGCTTTGATGCTCTGCGCCATAGATCAGACGCTCATAGATTTCGTCAGCTACCACCCAAAGTCCGTGGCGTAAAGCCAACGCGGCAATTTCTTTGATGGTTTCCCGAGGAAGTACTGCTCCAGTTGGATTACAGGGGCTATTAAACAAGATGATCTTTGTGCGATCCGTAATCGCCGCTTTCAGATCGTCCATGCTTGGGACAAAATCGTTCTCGGCTTTAGTTTTGACTACAACCGGAACGCCACCTGCCAACCGAATTTGATCAGCATAGGTCATCCAATACGGGGCAATCAAAATAACCTCGTCGCCTGGATCAAGCAAGGTCATCATCGTGTTATAAACCGAGTGTTTAGCTCCGCAAGAAACAACAACTTGCTCTCGCGCAACTTTGACCCCGTTTTCACGATCAAGTTTTGCCACGATGGCATCTTTCAAATCATTGATGCCTGCGCTCGGGGTGTATTTTGTAAACCCGGCACGGATCGCGTCGATCGCAGCGTTGCAGATCGGCTCAGGAGTGTTGAAATCAGGCTCTCCAGCGGCAAAAGAGATTACATCGATCCCCTCCGCTTTCATAGCATTGGCTTTAGCTGTAATGCTGAGCGTTGGTGAGGGCTTCAGTGCGCCCACTCGGCTCGAAAGGCTTATCGTGTTCACCGGATTGAGTATAGCCCCTCGGTTATACTTGCCAGTGTGACTGAAGTCTCCAATCATCTGAGCGCGAACCTGCGTACAGATCGACGGGGACGCAACCTGTGGATTCTCCTAGGGATTGTCCTACTCTTTTTTCTCGTCCACCTTGGTCTAGGCAGTTCAAATTTTGTTTCACCGGCTGGCGTTCTAAGAGAACTTTTCCGTGGCAAAGTGGAAGATAATCCCGCAAATGCCATTGTCTGGGCAATACGTTTGCCCAAGGCGCTCTACTGCGTCTTAGCCGGGGGCATTTTGGGAATCGTTGGCTCGGCATTCCAAGCTCTCTTCAGAAATCCTCTGGCAGAACCTTTTACGATTGGTGTTTCGTCCGGAGCCGCAGTCGGAGGAGCCATTGCCCACCTTCTAGGTTTGGATTTGGGGATGGCCTTTCTGGGAGCCCCGCTCCTTGGATTTGTAGGAGGGCTGCTTTCTCTAGGCTTAGTGTTTCTGCTTGCCCGCCGCCGAAACGGGACGGATACCATGACGCTCCTCTTGGCTGGAGTCGTCATTTCATCGCTGCTTTCCGCAATTCTAAGTCTTGTCATTCTCATGAGTGGTCAAGACTCAAACCAACTGATGAGGTGGCTTCTAGGATCCACTAGCCCTCAGTTTATGGAGAGGGTCTGGGCCATGGCGGCGATGCTTGTTGTTGGGGGCATCATCCTTTTCCGACAAAGTAAGAAACTTAACGCATTCGCGGTGGGGGAGGAGAGTGCTCGGCGACTGGGCATTGATCCTCGCCGACTAAGAAACATTGTCCTTGTAACCGGTACCGCCATGACTGCAACTGCGGTCGGTGCCGTAGGGGCTATCGCTTTTCTTGGTCTCGTCGCCCCCCACATTGCCCGTCGAATCTTAGGCGTTGATTGGCGCTGGTCTCTTCCCGGATCGCTCGTGGTTGGGTCCGGGGTCATGCTGGTTGCTGATGTTTTCGCGCAACGAGTGGTTCCCTGGATTGGACTCCAGCTCACAGGTAAAGAGCTTCTCGCAACAGATCTTCCCGTGGGAGTGATCACCGCCATTATTGGAGCCCCTTCTCTTCTGATCCTCTTGAAAAAGTCAGACTAAGGGCAAAATCGGTGTCGTTATTAACGGTTCAGGGGCTTTTCCGTTAATAACGCGCCAGAAATCGAGTTGTAATTAACGCCAGCCGTTAATTACGCTTCTCGCCCAAGCATAAGACAAAGGTAAATTTCTCTTTGATGAAAGTCCTCTTCATTGGCGGAACCGGCATTATTAGCTCAGCGTGCACAGAACTTGCCGTGCAGCAAGGTATCGATCTTTATCTGCTAAACAGAGGAAAGTCTTCTCGCCGCCCCGCACCTACCGGTGCTAAGATTCTGACCGGTGACATCAACGATCCAGATTCAGCGCAAGCTGCTATTGAAGGACATAACTTTGATGCCGTGGTGAACTGGGTAGCTTTCCTGCCCGATCAGGTGAAGAGAGATTTGGAACTGTTCCATGGGCGAACTGGCCAATACGTTTTCATTAGCTCCGCATCCGCGTATCAGACCCCGGCGGCCAACTTGCCGATTCGCGAATCGACACCACTCGATAATCCCCTCTGGGAATATTCTCGAAACAAGATTGCCTGTGAAGAAGCATTGGTGGATGCGTATCGAAAGGAGAAATATCCGATCACTATTGTGCGGCCATCTCACACTTACGACAAGACTTTGCTTCCCTTTGACTTCGGCTATACGGTGTTCAAGCGTATGCTAGATGGAAAGCCTGTCATCGTTCATGGTGACGGAACTTCGCTTTGGACCCTAACAAATCACCGAGACTTCGCGAAGGGATTGAACGGCCTTCTGGGTCATAGTGGAGCCATTGGCGAGGCATTTCACATCACCAATGATGAATGGCTTACCTGGAATCAGATTTACGACATTGTTGCCACCAAAGCCGGGGTGGAGGCAAAGAAAGTCCACGTAGCCTCCCAAACAATCGCTCGCACCATCCCCGAGGTAGGACCAGGCTTATTGGGTGATAAGGCCAATACAAGCATCTTTGACAACTCGAAAATCAAACGCCTCGTTCCAAACTTTACTTGCGAGATCCCGTTCTCAAGGGGTGCTGAGGAAGTCGTTCAATATACTCTTGAGAATCCAGGCAGTGTTGATGACCGAGTCGATTCATTGATGGATCAACTCGTATCAGAGCATAGCTGACTTCAAACAGACTTCATAGAACCTATTTGAACCTGACGAGTTTTGATCGTTTAGGGAGGGTGTAGTGCTACTTATACGGTCGACACAGAGGGTCGCCGATCACAACATCCTTCCACTTGACCACCGGCGATGCCATATAAAAGCTTTCGGCCAAGTTAAACCCGCTAACATATCGCTCAAAAAGAATCTGGGGACGCGCCAGTGCAAACGTATACGGTTCTGACACATAGCCTTTCACGCCGGTTACCCCTTGCTCGATCAGATCTGCGATAAGACTCTGCCAATGTTCACGCTTTGAAAAAGTGAAGGCCGATGTGGAAACAAAGGTCTCGCTTATGGCGCCCGGCTTGAACCTTATCTTATTGTAAACATCTCGTTTGTAGGCTCCATCATTGCTGCCCCAGGAGGCATAGCCGGCGACAGGTCCACTTGGAGATACAAACTCAGTTCCGGTGTTTAGCTGTACAGTGAAGTTACGAAACTCAAGGGCGTCCGACGCCATCTTTAGCATCTGGTTCATGTTGCCGTAATCTCCGTCCGATCGGTTTCCTGCCATATCGAAGAAGAAGGGCCCCTTCTCCTTTTTCGCGGCTAAGGACCGATCTACCAATGCTTTAGCCTGGTCGGCGTTATAGGCTTCCAGGCGAGTGACAAGGTACAGACCAAACTTCTCGTGGGAGAAAGGTTCTCTCCTGTTATAGTACGGGTTGATGGCGCGCCGAATCTGTGTCCCTTGCTCAGCGCTTGGACGGCTTGGCAAGTCTCCAGAAATCGGGGCAACTTTCATCGCCATAGTGGCGAGGTGTCCATCCACCGAATAGCCTCCATCATTGTCCAATCGGAAGGGCACTCCTTTTGTCAAAACGATGAAATCAACTTTGTTCTTGTTTTTTGCCAGGTTGGCTTTGATCGGAGTTTCGATTCCCGACGTGTAATCAGCCGTCGAGATGTTCGGCCCTGATCCAACCTTCACGAAAACCACGTTCTCCTTCGGTATAGATCGCTTCTTCACGTAGTAGGAACCGATCACAGAGCTATTGGGATCGTTTTGGTTAATGACCACCAGGACGCGCTTTGAATCGGTCGTCGGTTGAAGGCTGAAAAGTATTAAACAGAGACTATTTCCAAAAACCACGGGCGGGCTTCCTCTTCTTTTTCCGGGTCTTCACCATGGCCTGCGTGATCTCCCCGTACATCTTTCCTCGGGCGATCAATCCCTTTCCAATACCCAGTTTCTTTTCTTTATGAGCATTACTTACGCCGCGAATGACCACTCGAAGAACTCGAGCCTTCACCTTTTTCGCCTGAAAGTTAAGCGCATACTCTACACCAAAACGCATATCAGACAAATCTGGTGCCCCATCAAAGATCCATCTCTTCATGGCGCGCTGTCCACTTATATACGGTGCAAACTTTTGGGCGGTATCGCTCCAAAACTTTCCGCCTCGGAAAATTCCGATGCACACTTCGCATCGATCAGCCAGAACAGGTTCGATGATCTGATCAATGTGGGCTCCCGTTAAGCCCTGCAAATCAGCATCTACAAAGGTAACGACCTCGGCCTTGGTCTTCTGGACTCCTTTCGCCATGGCTGCGCCCTTGCCTTGGTTCACCGGAAGCTGAACGACGGTCACTCCCGGAACCTTAGCCGCAACCTCTGCGGTTCGATCCGTGCTGCCATCCGAGACCACAATGATTTCGGTAGCAAGTTTGGATGCGGCGGCCGCGCGCAGGACATTGCCAATACGCTGTTCTTCATCCTTAGCCGGAATAATCACGGCCACAGTACGGACTTTCTTTTCCGACATCCCTCTGTTTCAGTACACCCGGAACTACCTTCGGATTACATCGGCCTAGTGACTAAACTAGGCTTTTGCCTTCCAACCGGGCTCGAATTTTTGCTTCGACCCGACTCCCTAACAAGTTCCAACGCGCTCCCAGTTCCCCCATCGGACCACGAACCGCGATGATCATACGGCGATTCTTATGTTCTCGTTGCGGTTTCCATCGACGCTTATAGGGTTCATCGCCCCGTAAAAAGTCGAAATGATTCTTACCGTCCTCAATGGCTTTTCTAATAAGACTGGCAACTAATAGCGTTCCGGGTGAAACAGCCTTATGAATGGGATCAAACCCGGCCTGATAAAAGAACACCGTGCTTCCTTTGGTCATGCCGTAAATCGCACCAATGGGCGACCCATCCAAACTCAAAATGCCCAGTTGGAGCCAGCCCTGCTGGATGGCAAGCTTGCCCCAGACGTGGTGGAAATCCTGAGTTTTTCCAAGAAAAGCCCCCGGCAGACCTCGCTTGCGCCACCGCTTTTTATGTTGCTCAAAAAGGATGTCCAACCCTTGGCTTAGATTGGACTCATCCACCATCTCAACCTTGGCGCGTCCGGCGGTGAAGAGTGATTTATCTAGCTTTCGGACGTCATAACGCAGACTCTTGCCAAGCATCGCCAAATACTCATCGTACGTTTTAGGAAGATCGAGAACAAGGCAGGTTCCTTGCTCCAGCTCTACAGAGTCTGGAATTTGGAGGCTCGACAGATCGTCTCGGACTTGATGCAGATCGATCAGGCTGTAGTCTTTTTGGTTCGCGAGGTGATCAGAAAAGGCTTCTTCTACCAATTCCTTATAGCCTGGACGAATAATAGGCTGCAGGTAATCGCTCGGACCAGCCCCGCTCGATCGCAAAACATACCAAGCGCCAGCTTTCCTGGCCAGAGGATAAAGACCAACAATGTCATCTCCATCGTAGGCACTGAGAAGGTAGGGCTTTTTACTCCGCCCAAAGAACCGAAACCAGGTGGAATGCCATTCCCAAGTCTGAAAAGGAGTAGCGGTAGGGACTTGCTCGACTAACTCTTGCCAGGTTCCTTTAAGCCTATCCAGACATGCGGAGTCCTGATGTGTTTCAATCCGCATCCAAACAGAATACCGGGATCAAGCCTACGCCCACACACTATCCAGAAAGTTTGGCGAAGAGCCGACCGCAACCCAGATATGATAACGCGCTGAGGTTTATAATCCAGGGCCTAAAATGCTTTGATTGCTTCCGCAGCGAACTTCACTTGCTCTTCCGATAAGTGAGGGTGGATCGGAAGGTTCAAAATCTCAAGCGCAGCCTTTTCGGTTTCAGGTAAGGATCCTTCTCCCTTACCAAATCCCTTGTAAGGTTCATGGAAGTGGAGAGGGACCGGGTAATAGATCATGGAATCTACTTCTTGAGACTTTAGGTGAGCTTGAAGCGCATCCCGTCGTGAACTGCGAACAGAGAACTGGTGCCAGGTATTGCTGTTCCCGGGTTGAGTTTGGGGAAGTTGTAGATCGGAACCAGAAAGGATGTCCAAGTAGATCGACGCTAGTTTAGCGCGCCGCTCATTCCACTCGGCCAGGGCGTTCAACTTCACTCGCATGAATGCAGCATTGAGCTCTGAAAGGCGACTGGTGTAGCCCACATGATCATAGTAGTACCGTTCGCGTCCCATGCCATGAATACGCAGAGATCGGCAGGTTTCAGCTACCTCATCACTGTTAGTCACAATCATGCCGCCGTCTCCACAAGCACCCAAATTCTTGGTTACATAGAAGCTAAAAGCGGCGGCTACGCCAAAGTTGCCAGCGGCGGTGCCTTCGTAAGTACAGTCGAAAGCTTGCGCTGCATCTTCAATGATTAAAAGATTGTGCTTAGCCGCAATCTCTTGGATTCGCTTGATGTTGCTTAACTGCCCAAACAAGTGAATCGGCATGATGGCCTTGGTGTTTGGGGTGATGGCGGCTTCAATTTTGTCCGGATCAATGCAGTAAGTGATTGGATCGATATCCACAAACACTGGTTTCGCACCCGTTTGGACGATGGTCTCAGTGGAAGCGACAAAGGTGAAAGCGGTGGTAATGACCTCATCCCCTGCTCCAATGCCTACTGCATCCATGATGATGCGAAGCGCATCCGTTCCTGAGTTCACAGCAATAGCGTGCTTTACTCCGTGACGGTCGGCACACTCCTGCTCAAAAGCTTTATGGTGCGGGCCCATGATGTAGGCGCCTCCCGAAACCACTTCGTGAACCACCTTATCCATCTCGGCTTGTAGTTCGTCGTATTGCGCTTTGATATCGTAGAAGGGAACTCTCATTGGAACCTTTTTCTATTGTGACTGATTCAGTTTCGCACCTCGCCAAAACGCCTAAATCCCGACAACGGCACCGCTGAACGGAAGGTAAATTCCGTGGGTTGTGGTTCTCAAACATCCGATTGTTTTAGCAAGTGCCTCGCCCCGCCGAATGGAACTGCTAAAAGAAATAGCAGAGAACTTTGAAGTCCTCCCCGCCAACTTGGATGAAGACTCCTTGACGGTCAAAGATCCTTGGGAAACGGCCAAGGTTTTGGCCCTCGCCAAAGCCACCGAGGTCGCTAAAACGCGACCGGATGCCCTAGTGATCGGCAGTGATACGGTGGTGGCGATGGAAATAGCTCCGGACCAGTTTAAGCAACTGGCAAAACCCAGCGACGCGGAAGACGCTGTGCAAATGCTGAAGCTTCTTTCCGCTCAAGAACATTGTGTGGTCACGGCGGTGGCGTTAGTTTTCAAAGGACGCTCTAATGTGGAAGCCGACACAACTACGGTTCGGTTTCGGCAATTGGCAGATGAGGAAGTTCGGGACTATGTTGCCACCGGAGAGCCTATGGACAAGGCAGGGGCCTATGCCATTCAAGGAGGGGCGTCCGGATTTGTTTCATCCACCGAAGGCTCCATCAGTAACGTGATTGGACTGCCAATGGAGCTACTGAAGCGCATGATTTCCGACCTGGAAACACCTCAATAAGCTTGACGGGTCGACAACTCTCGCAAGAGTCTTCGCATCCAATAGTTTCTTCATGCTTTGCGGGGTAGAACGGACTCATGGTTTTGCCGATTCTCCTTAGCGCAGTGGCCTCTACCTCGACTATGTATATCGGAACCTATACAGATGCTCAGGGGAGTAAGGGGATTTACCGAGTTGATCTCAACCGGCAAACAGGGGAGATGTCGGAAGCCAAGCTAGTCGCCGAAACACCGGCACCCAGCTATCTGGTGCTTCATCCCAACCGCAAGTTTCTTTATGCCGTGAACGAGTACAGCGATGGCGAAGCCGTTGCCTTTGCGGTAGAGGAAGGAGGGCTGCGTAGGCTTAATTCGGTCAAGTTTGATGGACGGGGGCCGTGCCATATCTCGATCGACGAAACAGGGAAATGGCTATTCGTTTCTGCTTATGGCGGGGGAACGTTGAATGCTTTGCCAATTCAAGACGATGGCCGAATTGGAGAGGTGACCGGCTTTTTTAAGAACCAGGGGACGGGTCCAAATAAGAGTCGACAGGAAGCCCCTCACATGCATTTTGCGGCACCCTTTGGCAAGAACGTATATGCATGCGATTTAGGGACAGATGAGGTGCTTACGTTTCAGCTACAGGCAAGAAAGTTAATCCTCTCTGAACCTAGAGCGGGAAAAACGGAGCCAGGAGCCGGGCCACGTCACCTTGTGGTGCATCCAAACGGAAAAACCCTTTATGCGAACAACGAGATGACGCTCGGCGTTTCCGTGTTTGATCGTCAACCAGAGTCGGGTGAGTTGAAGCTGGTTCAAACCATTTCCACTTTGAACTTTGGAGATACGACGGCTCGCCGTTCTACCGCGGCTATCCGTATTCACCCAAAGCTTCCGGTGCTTTACGTATCCAACCGGGGGCATCATTCCATCGCCATCTTCAATATCTTGCCGGATGGAAAATTAAAGCAGCAAGTGGTGCACCGTCTGGGCGTGCAAGAGCCTCGCGATTTCGCCATTGATCCTTCCGGAACTTGGCTGATAGCAGCAGGACAAAACAGTGGCGACTTAATGTCTCTAAGAATTGACCCGACTTCCGGGGAGCTTAGGCCAACGGAGTTCCGCAGTAAGGTTTCGAAGCCAGTTTGTGTCGCTTTTATGAACTAGGTTCTGAGGAACCTACAGCTTTGCATTTTTGAACCTAGCAATTCGTTTTCAGGTTCCTGAGGGTGTACTCAGGAACCTAAAAACCATTTATACGCCTCGCGGTTAGCCTTCTAGAACAGACTCAAAGATGCGCATATCGGTGGGTTTGGCAACTTTGGATTCCATGGTCGCAGCAAATTCCTTGAAGGCATCTTGTTGGAAGTGAAGTTCCAAGTCTTCACGGGTGGTCCACTCTTCAACGAAAACCACTTGGGTTGGATCATCGGAGCTTTGGAAGAAATCGTATTTTTCGCACCCTTTCTCTTTTACAGAATATCCGCGCACGATTCGGCAAGCGGCAATCGCAGATTCAACCTGTTCGGGAAGCAAGTAAACGTAGGCAGTTAGGACGGTCATGGATGGAGATTTTAGCTTGTCTGGCGGAATAACTACCGCCAGACAACTACGCGATTTACTTGTGCTTCAGATGGATATTTCTGAACTCGACGGTCATATCCATATCGCCGTGAAGTTGAAGGGCAACGACCCCTTCTTTACGTCCTGCGGCATCGTCGATATCGGTGATCGTAGCGCCGTTTAACTTCACAACGTACTTTGTGCCAATGGCGCTAACGTCCATCTTTGTCCACTTTCCAGGGACGAACTTGGCCTTCGCGTGAATCTCAGGGGTTGGCTTGAAAACCCAGCCTCGACCAGCGGTTTCCCAGATGCCGCCAACATCATCAATGGCATCTACTTCCGCTTGAAAACCTTTAACCAACGGTTGTCCCTGGACTCGCTCGGATCGGAAATAAAATCCGCTATTACCGCCGGAGATTCGGAACTCAAGCTTCGCGGTGAAGTCTTTAACAGGCTTTTCATAGATGAGGACGCCCTGTTCATCCGCCTTGGTACAGGTTCCTTTGAGAACTCCCCCACGCTCGACGGTCCACTTACCGCCACCCACAACTTCCCAACCTTTTAAGGTCTTGCCATCGAAAATTTGATCACTAGCCGCAAGGGCCACAAGTAAGCTGAGCACAGCCCATTGTAACCCTTGCAAGGAACTCAGTCAAAGTTCCTTTACTGTTGCTTTAGCGGTTCACCTTTTCCAGCCACTTGAGGATCTCTTCGACGATGTTGGGATTGAACTCTCCGCCTCGACCCCATTTGGCTCGGCTGTCGGCGAAGGATGTGGTCTTCATGAATCCATGATCTGAATTTGTGAGTTTCACGTATTCGGCTTTGCCCGGGTGCTTCTCATTTACGATCTTTACTATCATGGGATGGTCTTCTTCGGTGGAGATGAAGTCATTTTCACCCCAAAACGCCATGACATTGGCGTCGACCTTGCTCCACAGTCCCTCGAAGTTGTACTTTGCCAGCTCCTGGAAAAATGGGAGTCCAACACCGGAATAAGTCTTGCCATCTGGTACCTGTTCTCGGGCGGTAGTAGCAAGTTCAGGGCGCTCTTTAGCGATCTGCTCTGGTGTCTTTGCTTCGTAAAATAGATAGTGTTGGAACGCAGAAACGCGTCGGATATAGTCTCCAAGATCTGCGTGCGACATTCCGCCAAGTAATGCTTGACGACGTGTGTTTTCGACGAAATACTCAATCCAGTTCTTGCAAACCGTTCCGCCTACACAGACCCCATTGAGTTTGATTTCTGACGCAAGGATTGGACCGAAGGCACCGCCCATGCTGTGCCCGAAGATGTTGATCTTATTGGCGTCGATGAAGTCGTAGGATGGAAGTTTTTTAAGGGCTTGACGATAAGCATCTAGCTCTGTCCCAAATCCCAATTCAGTGTATATTGGCCCCTCGCTATCTCCTTGTCCGGGCTTATCAATGCGGACCGTGACGTAGCCTGCTTTTGCGACCGGACCCATGATGTTTCCATAGGCAATTCCGGGGAAATCACCATCAACGCTATAGGCACCGATTCCGCCGATAAGGAATACCGCCGGGTGCTTCCCGGTTTTCTGCGGCTTTGTGATGATGATGCGAATGCGCTTTCCATTGGATTCAACCTGATCATAAATGACATCGAAGCCATCCGCTTTTTGTTTTGGTCGTTCAACCAACGTTATATCTTTTGTTTCGCGTTTCCCATTCCGAATCAAAACGACCGCGAGCTTTTCACCGCCATTTTTGATTCGCATCTTGCCAGTGAACTCTTGAGGGGTGTTTACAACCGTTCCATCGAGACTAACTACAATATCACCGGTTTGGAGGCCACCTTTAGCAGCAGACAGATCCGGCAAGATGTTTCCAAGGGCAACCCCTTCATTCTCTTTAAGACCTGCGGTTTTGCGTTGCTCGGCAGTAGGCAAGGCGAGTTGTGCGCCAAAAATGGCTTTCCTTGGAAGGGTCTGTCCAAAAGCAAGACTGCATGCTAGCAAGGAAGCGGCGACGAGGAAGGTTCGCATGCGATAGTTTACGAGGGGATTAACCACAAATGTTTCGCAATGGACATCGAAATGAGAAAGCAAACCTATTCGGACATTGAAGTACGCTAAGGATCAATATGGCAAACGCGACCTCTGCCATCCGCTTTATTGCCCGGCTGCATCGGCCAGGTGGGAAAGACAAGGGGGCTGACTGGATATTTTTAAGGCTTCCGGATGAGGCAAGTCACCAGTTGCCATCTAGGAGCAAGGTTTCAGTCGAAGGAACGCTCAACGGCCAGGCGTTCCAGGCGACACTTGATCCTGATGGAAAGGGTGGGCATTGGCTGAAAGTCACATCGGCAGGTTGTAAAACATTCAATGTAAAGGCAGGAGATGAAGTTGCGCTACAGTTGGGACCTGCCGTTGAAGAACCTGAGCCGGAGGTACCAGATGATTTTCGGCAGGCATTAGAGACTGCCCCGGAAAAGGCGCTGGAGACGTGGGGTTCTATCACAAGAATTGCTCGCCGAGACTATATCCACTGGATGACATCAGGCAAAAAAGCAGAGACACGGGTGAAACGAATCGAGGTCGCCATCTCTAAGCTATCCGTCGGAAACAGGCGACCTTGTTGTTTTGACCGATCTGGGATGTATGACAAGAGCTTGAGTTGCCCGATAGAGGATGAATAGCCCTGATTTCCGCTTCCGATACACGAGTGTGCCTAATGTTCTAAAGTGCCTTGGATTTCTCGCAGGTTGGGTCTTTATCTGGGCGATGGCAATCCAAAGTTGGTTAACCAGTGGGCTCTCCATAGAAGGCGCTATTCTGCTTATTGTTTTCCAGCTATTCTTGCCAATCGGTCTTTATATGCTGCGTCTGCTCACGAGTGAAGTTGAGATTTCAAACGATACAGTAGTCTATCGAGACTTCAAGCAGAGGATCGTCTTGGCGAGAAATGAGATTGAAGGCCTAATGGTGAAACCCCACGTTCTGGGTGCTGGTTACCAAGTGGTTGCGAAAGAGAACACGTTTGTGTTTAGTAGGCAATCTCAGGATTCAAAAGGCTTGTAGCTCTTCTGGAAGATATTGCGACTGAAAACCGAGTCCGAAACTCGTAGGGCCTCGTAATCTTCCCTCAAACGTGAACAGATCATCGGGAAAATCTCTCGCATAAAGAGTTGATAAAGTCCTTTAGCAAGCCTTTATTGCGTAAGATGGGAATCTGCTTATCCCTGAAGGCAGTGATGAAGTTCGATGAAGAACCCAGCGATATACCTGGTATTGGCATTGGTGGCTTTATCAGCCGTCGCTTGGCGCTGGCAACCATCTGATGTCTCGGACAAGCCTCAGTTAATCTGGGTTTCCGATGATAATCCAGCTCGCCGAGAGCAGATTGCCCTCTTTAATAAGCTAAATCCGGATATCTCGCTGAAGCTCGATCCCGCGAATATTGGTGTTGAGAAAGTCATCGTTCAATGCCTAGGCGGTGTGGGTCCAGACCTATTCGATTGCGCTAGTACTTCTGATCTGGCAACATTCGTTCAGGCAGGAATCGCTTGGGACGTGACGGATGAGCTTCGCAAAATGGGTTTGGATCCTCAAAAAGAGGTTTGGCCCGGACTCGCTCCAATCGGAACTCTAGACGGCCGCTCCTATGGATTTGGATGCAATATCGCGGCGGATGCGATCTGGTTCAACAAAGATATTTTTGATGAAGAAGGAGTTCCCTATCCCACTGGCTCTATGACATGGGATGAGTTTATTGAGTTAGCCAAGCGCATGACCAAGCGAGATTCTAAAGGCCGAGTTGTTCGATACGGTTTCATGTCTGACTGGTGGAACTGGCAAAACTTTACACGCGCCTTTGGCGGCAGTGTTTACAGTGATGATCTGACTCGGAGCACGATGTCTGATGAGAAAAATGTACAGGCTGTGCAGTTTATGCAAGACCTGATTTATAAGCATAAAGTAGCTCCCAGTCCCGTTGATGAATCAGCGATGGCAACCCAGGGTGGGTGGGGCTCGGGCACTATCACCTACTTTGGAGGCGGAAAGTCGGCGATGGCGATCGGTGGACGTTGGTGGCTAACCACGCTCCGGAAATACGACAAGCTAAGACTGGGAGTCTTTGAGCGCCCAAGCAACGGGGTCGCCCAAGTGCGGGCTTATGGTCGAGTGACCTTGATCAATGCAAAGAGTCCGCGCCGGCAGGAAGCCCTGCGGTTTTTGATGTACCAGGCTGGGCGCGAATACAACGAACTGATCAATGCTCAGGCTGATGGTCTGGGACCAAGGAAAGAGTTTGCCTATACCGACTCATTCCTGCATAACCCTGCTTTTCCCCTTGAGACGGACAATGGGGTTTGGCGGAAGTCAGCGGAGAATGCTATCGCTGATCAGGTGAGTCCATACGTTAGCGCTGACGTGGTGGGGCGAATCATCACTAAACAAATGGATTTGATCAAGGCCAACCAAAAATCGGCCGTCCAAGGGCTTAGAGATGCAGATCGCGAAATCCAAGAGCGGATGCACAAAGAGCTGCGAGACAATCCAGCGCTTCGAGAAAAGTGGGAAACAGCCACAGGAAGGAAGCTGTAGATGGCCACTCGGCGAGACGGCTTTCGGTCGGCTCTGCCCTTTATATTGCCAAATGCAGTTGGGTTTTTCTTGTTCACGCTCGGGCCGATTCTATTTTCCCTAGGGGCCAGCTTTACTAACTGGAATCTGAAGTCTTCCCCTCCTCTTCAGTTTGTTGGGCTCCGGAACTTTATTGACCTACTGTCTGACCGCGAGTTTTGGCTGAGTACGATCAATACGGGCTACTTCCTGCTGGGCATTCCATTTGCCATTGCTGGATCGTTATTCTTCGCGGTACTCCTCAACCAAAAGCTGCGGGGAATTGTGGTTTATCGCACGCTGTTTTATCTACCCAGCTTTACTAGTGGGGTCGCGCTGATGATCCTTTGGAAGTCTCTCTACAATCCCACTTTTGGACCCATCAACGTTGGATTGAGGGAGATGCTGGACGCCATTGGTTTAGTGCATATTGACCTTCCACAATGGTTGCTCTCAACCCGTAATATCGTCGGCCTGAACGTGGAAGAGGTGGGCTTTGATAAAAGTCAATTTGGACTTGGGGCGAAGGATGCGCTCATCTTTATGGGCATCTGGATGGCCATTGGTGGCAACAACATGCTGCTCTATTTGGCGGCGCTCACCAATGTGCCAGAGGAGTTGAACGAGGCCGCACAGTTAGATGGAGCTGGAAAGTGGCGAGCGTTTTGGAACGTTACTTGGCCTCAACTTGCTCCGACCACCTTTTTCATCGTGGTGATGAGCTTCATCGGCGGCCTCCAAGGAGGGTTTGAGCAAGCTAGGGTGATGACAAACGGGGGGCCGGCGGGGACCACTACAACTCTTTCTTATCTGATCTACAACAAGGCTTTCACAGAGTTGCAGATCGGCTATGCTTCGGCGATTTCTTGGATACTCTTCGCTTTGATCTTGGGAATAACCCTCATGAACTGGCGATTCGGAAATCGGGAGAGTGAATACTAATGGGCAAAGTTGGTAGTCGGCTCTTAAGCTACTCACTCTTGAGCCTCATTGCGCTTTTCATGGTTGCGCCATTTGTATGGATGATCCTAACAAGCTTAAAGAGTTTGCCTGAGGTAGATAGCGCAAATCCATTTCCCACGACTTACCACCCTGAAAACTATCTGGATGTTTTCCGGCAGGTTGCGTTTGGCCGCTATTTCCTCAATAGCTTCTTAGTTGCGGGATGGGTCACTCTGCTGCAATGCATCACCAGTGCGATGGCGGCGTATGGTTTTGCAAGGGTGAAGTGGAAAGG
Source organism: Fimbriimonadaceae bacterium (assembly GCA_037190145.1). GTDB lineage: Bacteria > Armatimonadota > Fimbriimonadia > Fimbriimonadales > Fimbriimonadaceae > 55-13. The sequence continues at coordinate 1,686 of JBBCJU010000019.1, read as the reverse complement.
CAGAGATGTCGTTTTCCGCTTGTATCTTATGACGTTGATGGTTCCCGGAGTGGTTACCATGATCCCTAACTACACGCTCTTGGTGAAACTACAGTTGCTGGATACCTATTCGGGATTGATACTTCCCGCCTCATTTGGAGCATTTGGTACGTTTCTGATGCGCCAGTTCATGATGGGGATCCCAAAGGCTTTAGATGAGGCGGCTGAGATTGATGGCGCTACTCATTGGAGTACGTTCTGGAAAGTTGTTTTTCCCCTCTCCAGAGCGGGGGTGATCGCATTGGGCGTTTTCACGTTCCTCGGAACCTACGGCTCATTTTTTTGGCCACTCGTGATGATCAAGAGTGAGCATTTGAGGACGCTACCGATCGGAATGCTTTACTTCGACACAGTGTATGGCCGCCAGACCAATCTCATCATGGCCGGGAGCACATTGAGCGTACTTCCGCTCATCATTCTGTTCCTCTTCACTCAACGTTATCTGGTGAGTGGAATCCAGCTTGGAGCGGTGAAGGGCTGATTCATTTTTAGACTAATGATTCTGCGAAGGCGATATCTTGAATATCTTCTAGATATCTGCCCAATCGCGATCATTCTCCGTTTGCCATTCCAGTTTAAAATTGGTGGACCTATTTTTCTAATGTGTTCACACCGATCCTTTCTGGGCAAGGTACAATACTTATCTTCTCAAAAGTGGGGGCATAGCTCAGCTGGGAGAGCATCTGCTTTGCAAGCAGAGGGTCAGGGGTTCGAATCCCCTTGCCTCCACCACTTTTTATTTTTGGCTCTACCCCAGTACTGGTATCTGCGTTTTACGTTGACCGATATTTGGAACACATTACCTTGACTCTGAGGCGGTAGCTTTGTAGCCATAGCCTCTTCCTGGAAAGGGATGAGCCCGTTTCAGCTTTTGCATTTAAGATCAAGACTAAAGCGTTCCAATCCACATCCGACCGGATGGTCGGATGAGACTCGCGACTGACCTACGCGGGGTTTACATGCCTCCAGGCGGGTTTCAATTTGATGGTCGGATGAGACATCGCTATTGCGTCTCTGATCCCTTCGCTATTGATGTTTCAATCCGCACCCGACCTGACGGTCGGATGAGACCTGGGAATCCAAGGATTTCATCGACGGTCGACGCCTTTGGGTTTCAATCCGCACCCGACCTGGTGGTCGGATGAGACCTTGCGTTTGACGATGACCGCAGCGCGTCTTGGGATGCTTCAATCCGCATCCGACCGGGTGGTCGGATGAGACACCAGCCACTAGGTGCCAATCCTTACCTTTGCCGCTTTGTTTCAATCCGCATCCGACCGGGTGGTCGGATGAGACCCTGAGAACGTAAATACAATGCGAGACGTGCTAATGTTTCAATCCGCATCCGACCGGGTGGTCGGATGAGACTCATTCCCAAAGGACTGACAATAAATGTATGCTGTTTCAATCCGCATCCGACCGGGTGGTCGGATGCGACGCCAGCGCGCTCCCGACCGATCGAGACCAGCCGTACTGTTTCAATCCGCATCCGACCGGGTGGTCGGATGAGACCTTGATCACCTTCACCCGACGAGGAAACTCAGCATTGAGTTTCAATCCGCATCCGACCGGGTGGTCGGATGAGACCTTGATCACCTTCACCCGACGAGGAAACTCAGCATTGAGTTTCAATCCGCATCCGACCGG
>JBBCJU010000018.1:0-46736 GCA_037190145.1 Fimbriimonadaceae bacterium | reverse complement strand
TGTAACGTTCGTAAATCTAATATCCGTCTTACGCGATATCCCGAACTTTCTACACAAGTAGCTCATCTCTTCGCCTTCAAGCCGGCGAACGACGAAACGCATACGCTCTTCCATCACAGAATACTCCTTCCAAGGCACGATATCCTCCAACATAGAGGATGTGTAACCTATGTGTCAGGAACAATCTGTTACCTATCTGTCAGAACGGGCACGCCATACAATTCATCTATGGATTGCAAAGCATCAAGCGCCCCCTTCTTTTACCGATTGGGTTTAAGCATTACCGCCATTGGCATCCTGCCCGGAAGGTGGCTTGCTTTCTATGGATACCATGAACATGGTCCCTCTCCCGTCGACGATGCTCAGATCACGTTTTGGGTAGCAGCGGCTTGCGTTCTTACCGGATTGTTTGCGTTGATCGTAGGTCAGATATCAGCTAAAGAAATGAGGCCAGAACTGGCGATTCCATTCACCGTTCTGGCCTATCTTGCTTGGTTATCTGTTTTAGCTGGCAGCTTTCGCTACGCGTAAGCGAGTTCTACAATCTTCTTGGCGGCTTCTTGAACCGTTGCCGCAGGGACAATCTGGGTTCCTTCCAGCAACTTCCGACCTTCTTCGGCGGCAGTTCCTTCTACTCGGGCAACTACCGGAATAGTAACCTTCATCTCTTCAAAGGCTTGGAGAATGCCTTTGGCGACTTCATCCACACGGGTGATTCCACCAAAGATGTTGATAAACAGTCCCTTTACGTTTGGATCCATCAAGATGATCTCAACGCAAGTCTTTACGCGCTCAGCTTGGGCTCCGCCTCCTACGTCAAGGAAGTTAGCGGGTTTGCCTCCGGCAGCGTTGATCTCGTCGAGCGATTGCATTACGAGGCCAGCTCCGTTGCCCATGATTCCAATCTCACCACCGAGGTGGACATAGGCGATACCTCGCTTTACGGCTTCCGCTTCGATAGGATGCTCAGCAGAGTCACTGGTCGTGCCTGCGTACTCTTTGTGGCGGAATAGAGCATTGTCGTCAATAGAAACCTTGGCGTCTGCGGCAATCAGCTTTCCGTCTGGAGTCAGAGCGCAGGGGTTGATCTCGATCATCTCTGCGTCAGTCTCAATGTAAGCCTTCACTAGCTGCTTAATCATTGAAACCATTTGGCTTTGAGCTTCTTTAGGAATGTTTGCATCCTTCACCGCTTTGCGGAGCTCAAAATCTCCAAGTCCCCATGCCGGGTCCACATTGATTTTCACGATGGCGTCTGGGTTCTTTTCGGCGACCTCTTCAATCTCCATGCCGCCCTCAGCGCTCAACATAACAAGAACCTTCTGTGCGGCTCGATCTAGAAGGACCGCAACATAGAATTCTTGAGCGATGTCGACTGTTTGTGCGACCAGGACCTTGTCCACGATCATGCCATCTGGGTTTTGGATGCTCACTAATCGCTTGCCGATAAGCTCTTTTGTAAAGTTAGCGGCGTCAGCGGCGTTCTCAAAAAGCTTCACGCCTCCTGCCTTTCCACGTCCACCCATTAAAACTTGGGCTTTCACCACAACTTTGCCACCTAATCGCTCGGCAATTGCGCGGGCTTCGGCATCGTTACTGGTGACATCGCCCGGAGGAACGGGTACGCCGAACTTGGAAAGGAGTTCTTTTGACTGATACTCGTGAAGCTTCATAAGGAAGCTAAAGAATACCTTGAGCCTCTGGATGAGAGTAGACCCTGGATGTTTATGCCAGGGCATAAAGAGATCATAAAGTAGCCCCTGGATGGCTCGTGCCAGGGCTTATGTTGCTTACTGCCGATTCGACTTAAAGAATTCCACCATGGGTTTATTCGCATTTTGCGGATAGGCGTGGTCTCCAGGGTAGATATACAAACCCAAGTCTGCTTTGGAGCCTTTTTGCACGCCTGACTTCAAGGCACCGGAAGCGCCATTCAAACTCTGAACGTAACGAATCCCGAGCTTTTGGACAACGGGGCGGACCAACTGATCTTTTTCGCCCATTACAATAAAAGCAGGCTTAGCTTTAAGTTGTCCTCGGTAGGTCCCTGCGATCGCTCCACTCGGCCCTACTGCCGCTAATTTTTCGGATCGCTGTGACCAAAGCAAGTAAGTGAAGGCTCCTCCATTGGAATGGCCCATGGCATATACACGCTTCAGGTCAACTTGGAAATCTTTGGTAAGTCGATCATAAACGGCATCAAAGAACTTGAGGTCGCGATCTTTATACTCGCCAGCTTGAAACTGCCAACCATTTTTCTTGCCCTCCTTATCCACAATCTTGCCCGTGCTGGGAAGTCCTTGCATATACACCACGACCGCTTCTGGCCATTGTTCGTGCATTTGAAAACTTCTGGCGGCGTTTCGCATATTCCCGCTATGTCCGTGGAATCCAAAGACAAGGGGAGGGTGGCTGGTCTTATTCTTCGGGGCAAAGACCAGTGCTTGCCTTTCGGCTCCATCGACATTAAATGTGATGACCTCCTGCTTCTGTGGAGTTAAGAGGATGAGGGCAGTGGCGATTGCAATCATATCGCGAGTTGTGACGGCCCCTTTGCCCTGAAGTTCTGATGGGTCCTATCGAACCGGTATTTGCCACTGGTCAGAAGGGTTTTCATAGGTGTCGAACGGGTCAGACATCTCGAAGTATCGATGCCGGTCCACGGCAACTCCATTCCAGTCAAAAACATAATACTTGGCATTCCGTTTCTTGAGCACTTGTTCCACCAGCTTGGAGCGTCCCTTTGCCCGAGTGTTTTGAGGCGGGTCCGTCATGGCGATGGTGATGTCTAAATCAGATACGGCACGCGTGGTCTCTCCCATTTCTTGATAAGCGTGAAAAAGGGATTTTTCCGGGTCAATGTTGTGATACTCCAGGTCTATTGAATGCAGGGCGTCTGCGGTCCAATCCACGCCTTCTTCAGCCATGTAATGCTCGACGATCTTGCGCTTAGCCACCCAGTCGATCTTGTCGCCGAGAGCCATTGGATCTTTTTCCAGCCCATCCAAGATAGAGGTCCAGTGGTCCAAAGTCCAGTCAGTCTGTTCATCAAACCCTCTATAGGTTTCCGCAAGTTGAATGTACTCTCGGTGGAGGTCAATAGCGGAAAGAGTGGTTCCATCTCCCAATTCAATGATCCACTTGTAGTTAGGGTCCCTACTTACATCGCGTAGTGCCAAGAGGGGATGAGCAAGGTGTAATCGTGAGGGAACCAAATTATCTTCAAGCATGCGAAGCATCAAGAGAGTCGTTCCTACTTTGAGTTTGTAGGCATATTCGTTTTGGTTGCTTTCTCCAAAAAGAAGATGGAGACGCGTCATGCCGTCATGGGTGTAGTAATGCTCCCACTTGGGGTTGATCAGAGCACGATTGAAACGGACTCGGGAGGCAATGGTCTTGATAATGTGGTCGGCTCTTTGGCTCAGCTGAAAGTAAATAGTTGGGTCGGGAATCACCCCGTAAATATGGGAAACCCAAATATAGTCGACTGGGTTTTCCATAACCTCCTGATAGCTGGGAGGAACTCCATCTGCGGTTAAGATATGCCCGCCTACTCGACCGACTCCGGCAAAGATTTGTCGAGTGACTAAGAATGGGTAGAAGAGATGAACTGTAGAGTTCAAAAACTCATCGTCCGCCCGCACTAGATAGTTTTCGTGGCAACCAAAGGTATGTCCCCCAAAGTGGTCGACGGAGTTGTTATAGATGCTCACCTCCTCCTGAATACCAATCTCGTTCATTGCCCTAACGATTTGGCGTTGACCAGCTCGATCATTGGCAACCAGATCATTTAGGTGGCGGCATTCGGCAGTGGCATATTCCAAATGGGAACCTACGGCATCTACATAAAGCCTAGCCCCATTCATTAGGAAACCTCCCGACCCTAATGGTTCAAACACATCATCCCGTGCGTGGATATCAATGGCTCCAAGCCTCATTTCATAAAAGACATGGTCTTTTATCGCTTCAACAACTGCTTCCGGCGAGCCCAGAGACTCATCAATGACAAGGCAGCCAAATTCCGTTTCCACTCCAAAGATGCGTTCGCCAGGCCGGTGAGACATGAGCCTATTCTACGTTGAGACTAAAGGTTAAGTTGGGCTTTCACGAAACACATTTTCAAGCGTGAGTTCTAGCCTCTTGGTTCAGAGCAACAAAACTTGTCTTGAACTGTTTATGTTCTGGTGTTGGGGATAAAAATGGTTTCGGGATTGACTTTGATGAGAGGTATAGCAAAAGGCTTGGTTTCACAAGATAAAACTTCCTCTACAAATATTTACCATTTACGCGATCACTCCAACTGCTTAGTGGTGAGCAGAATAGTTAGCTAACCGGAAATCTCACACTGTTGGTGTTGTAAAGTTCGTTGGCAGTCCTCATAACATGAACGACCTTAGCGCTTCATGGGATTTCATAAACGGGGATTAAAGCCTGAGCTAACTTAAAAGCGTTAGTGATCTGCGGCCTGATGTCGTGCACTCATTGTTTCAAGAGCCATTGCAATGCAGTTGGTAACTCAGACCGCCAGCAAGCCAGATCATGGCCTCCGTTAAAAGTTTGGAAATGTACGGCCGAACCCACTCTCTGTAGTTCCCGGGCAAAATTCTCACAAGCAACAACCTGCGATTCATCTTGCCTAAGATCGGTGGGAGGGTGCGAAACGCCCTTATCAAGTTCCTTATCACCCACACTCACCCAGGCCTTCCCCCTCGGTTCCAATGAACTTAGCTGGAAGGTCAACCATTCTTGGCTCCACCAAAACGAGCCGGATTGGCAAAGGACGCCGGAGAACAGAGAGGGATTGGTTAACCATAGGTGAGCAGCCGCTAAGCCGCTTAAACTCAATCCGCAAATCAGATGCCCATGATCAGAAACGTTGGGTAGTTTGTTTTGAACATAGTTCGTCACATTCTCAGAAATGAACTGGCCATAATTGGGATTGCAAGTGAAGTCAGAGTGACGACAGGCTCCATCCACGTATGAAACAAATGCCGCCGAGATCGGTAGTGATTCAAGGATGGGAAGGATATTCATCCTATCCAAGTAGAACTCAGCATCCAGAAAAATCGCCAGACGATCTGATCCGGAGTTATCAAAGATCCACACTTTCCGTGAGTAGTCTTCACTGCTCACGATCTCTTCTCTTAGGCTCACCGTTCGTTTCCTGCGAATTTGGGTGGAGTGTAATTCAGTGCTTCATCTTCCGTTGCAAACTCTTTTTCAAACCTTAGTTGACCATCTGAAAAAAGATCAAGAGAGCCATCTGCTACCGAGTATCGACGCTTTTTAACGACTTCAGCGGGAAGGTCTTGGAAGGAAGCATATTCGTTCTCCGTCAAGTAGATGTTAGTAATGGGTTCGGAATAGGGCGAAACGGGGCCGTACTTCTTGCAGAGTTTATAGATCGTAGGTTCCGCAGCGGTCATGATACGGCGTAGCCTCAAACGGGTTCCGGTGAAGTAAAGGTCCTCAATCTCCCGAAAAGGCAATTCCAACAGGCTCGGCGCTAGGTCTGCAAGGACATCCCACCTTCGCTCGATCTCTATTTGACTGTATTTGGGTAGGTCTGACCGCATCATCAGCAGTCTATCCATCAAACTATATGCCATGCGCATAGGGGAGTTCCAAGAATTAGAGGCCGTTAAGGAGACTCCGCATGGCTATTACTTTGCGGACGGCGACACCACGGTGCTGCTTCCTCGCAAAGAATGCCCAGAAAATCTGCGCTATGGCGACCGGCTGAACCTCTTTATTCTTACCGATTCTGAAGATCGTCCGGTAGCGACGCTAAAGAAACCGACAGCAAAGGTAGGCGAGTTCGGATTGATGCGAGTCGTTGCGGTGACCCGGACCGGGGCGTTCTTGGACTGGGGACTTGATAAAGATCTGTATTGCCCGATCCGCGAGCAGCTTCACCCTCTGCGTGACGGCGAAGATGTAGTCGTCCGTGTTTACTTGGATGAGGTTTCCAATCGGGTTGTCGCAACAACTAAGCTGGGTAGATACCTAGAGCCCACTGGCAAAGACCTGCACGTTGGGCAGCCGATCGAAATTCTCGTCGCCGGACGATCGCCTGATGCACTGACCGTCATCATAAACGGGACCATCCGAGGTTCTTTGTATCGCGACGAGCAGATTGAGCGATTAAACATTGGCGACGTTCGTTCGGCATATGTTAAAGCGATTCGAGCTGCCGATGGAAAGGTCGCTGTTTCCCTAAGACCCCAAGGATTTGATGCGATTATGGGGGAGAGTCAGCATTTGCTAAAGGCTTTGCGAGAAGCCGGGGGAACGTTGCCGGTTTCAGATAAATCTTCTCCGGAAGAGATTCAGCGTCGGTTTGGTCTAAGCAAGGGCGCATTCAAAAAACTGATCGGCGCTCTTTATCGCGAAGGGAAGATTGACATCGGAGAGACCTCGATTCGGTTGAGATAGCGAAAACCTGGTAGTCCACTAAATCTGCATTAGGAACCTAGAATTCACCAATCTTGTCGAATAATAGTGATGATACGAGTAAAAGCCGTATCAATCTCGTCCGAGGTGAATACTGTGATGACCAACAGAGATCGGGCTTGGCGAAGACGCCAGCGCTTCTATTCAAAGGTTAGTAAGACCCGCGATTGGGTCAGTGAGCAAGTCGAGAAAACGACTAAAGCTGTGAAGAAAGTGGCTAAGCAGCCGGCAAAGCTTTCATTGCACGCTCAGCACCACCTTGCCAAACAGGCACAGAAGATGCGCGAGAATTGGAGGGCAAATCAAGACTTGAGAGAAGCTTGGGAATAAGTCCATCCTCTCGCTAGACAAGGAGAGCCCGCCTCAGTTGAGGCGGGCTCTTCCGTTTTTAGAGTTTAATCTTGAGTGTGGAGCACTCCCTCTTTCTACCCCTGGATTCGGTCTGTCCTGGGGATGCGGTTGTGCGAAGTGAGGATCACCAGTGGTGGCTCTTTCAAAATCCACGCGATATCATCCTTGCGACACAGCTAGACCAAGTTCAAGGTGTGCTGAATCAGGCGGAAGCTTTTGCGGATTCAGGAGGCTATGCAGTCGGCTTTGTAGCCTATGAGGCGGCTCCTGCCTTTGAATCTCGGATTGCGGTGCGATCATCCGAGTGGCCTATCTTGGCCTGGTTTGCTCTGTATGATTCACAACCTACGATTTATCCAGAACTGGAGCCGGTCGATGAATCTCATATTCAGATTGGAGAGATTCCTTCTCAAGCAACCTATCGCCGAGCCTTTGATAGGGTGAAAGAAGGTTTGGCTGATGGAGCGATCTATCAGGCGAACCTTACCTTCAAGCTACCCATCGAATCGAGCCAGCCTCCTGTCCAACTGTTTAGTACGCTTTGCGGAACGACACCTCCCCCTTATGCGACATTTATTCATGGTGGAGATTGGCAGATAGTGAGCTTGTCTCCCGAACTATTTTTTAGTCGAGAAGGAACCCAAGTGGAGATGCGTCCGATGAAGGGAACCGCTCCGAATCCGGCAACGAGGGAAGATAGACAACAGGTTGCTCAGAACCTGATCGCGGACCCGAAAACCATTGCCGAGAACATCATGATTGTCGATATGGTGAGGAATGATTTAGGAAGAATTGCCACCCCTGGTTCCATCCAAACTCCGGCTCTATTGACGGTTGAAGAACATCGGACCGTTTTACAGGTGACGTCCACGGTTGTTGCCGAAGTTGCAGGTTCTACAGAATCTATTTTCCAGAACGCATTTCCCCCCGCTTCGGTAACTGGAGCGCCAAAAATTTCGGCGTGTGGCTACTTAGCCGAACTTGAAGCCTCACCGCGTGATGTGTACTGTGGAGCTATCGGCTACTTTGGGCCAGATCGTGTTGCGCGTTTTAGCGTTGGGATTCGAACGGCTAGGTTCTGGGGAACCGAAGGCAAAGGTGAATACGGTGTTGGAAGCGGGGTGGTATGGGATTCAGTTTGCGACACCGAGTACGAGGAATGCCTCACCAAGTCTCAGGTTCTACGGAACCCGGCTCCATCATGGGCTTTACTAGAATCCATATCGGACATGGCCACGGATGAGGAGATTTGCCAACACCTAGACCGTATGGAGAAGACGGCCCAGTTCTATGGTATGGCTTTTCCTCGTGAAGAAATCAGGCTTGTCCTAAACAAGCCGCTAGCTCCGAAAGAAAAGGGTGCAGGCAAGCTTCGACTTACTTTGAGCACGAACGGTACAGTTCATCTAGACCACCAAGTGTCTGTGTTTCCTTTAGGTAAGCTAACTGTTAGGTTAGCGAATAGACCCATGGATTCCTCAGACCTGCGGTATCGACACAAGACCACTTCGCGGTCTCATTTGAACTCGTTCCTTACCCAATCTAAGGGAGCGGATGATGTCTTGCTATTCAACGAACGTGGAGAGATCACAAGCTTTTGCAACGGCAATGTGATTCTTGAGTTGCAGGGAGCTTGGGTTACACCTCCCGTCGAATCAGGTTGTTTACCCGGGATAGGAGTTTGGAAGTTTCGGCAGAAAGAAAAGGTAATCACGCGACCCGTTCAGTTTGCTGAGATAGGCTCAGCAACCCGAATCTTGCTATCCAATGCGGTGGTTGGCGTTCGGGAAGTCGAGTTAACCCTAGACTGAGAACTGGTAGGGGCCGCGGAAAACCCCTTTTTCAGTAATGATCCCTTCGATCAACTCACCGGGGGTGACATCGAATCCGGGATTGAAGACTGGACAATTATCGGGAGCAATTTGCACACCTTCGATGTGCGTCAACTCTTCTCCAGATCGTTCTTCAATGGGGATGAGTCCACCATGCGCCAAAGTTGGATCGAGTGTGGATGACGGGGCGGCGATGTAGAAGGGGATTCCATGGTGCCGAGCAAGCACTGCGAGTGAATAGGTACCAATCTTGTTCGCTGTATCTCCGTTAGCCGCAATCCGGTCCGCACCGGCAATGACACAATTCACCTTGCCCGCAAGCATGAGAGAACCAGCAACGCTATCCGCGATGGAATGAAATGGGATGCCCTCCTTATCCAACTCATAGGCGGTGAGTCGTAGCCCCTGTTGTCGAGGGCGGGTTTCACAGGAGTAAACATGAATGCCCTTGCCTTGGCTATGGGCGGTGCGAATCACTCCCAGAGCGGTGCCGTGTCCAGCAGTGGCAAGCGAGCCGGTGTTGCAGATGGTGAGCACGTTCCAACCTTGGCCGATGAGTTCTGCCCCAAACGCGCCCATGGTTTGGTTCATTTCAAGGTCTTCGCGCTCAATCTCTTGGGCTTCCGCAAGAACCGCTTCAAACTCCCAGGTTGGCATGGCCGAAATGCGATCAAGGGCCCAGAACAGGTTCACCGCAGTTGGGCGAGAGTCGGCAAGAGCCTGGTGAGCAACCGCTCGATCTACCCCATTTTTTGCGGCGAGCGCCATTCCGTAGGCGGCAGCGACTCCGATAGCTGGAGCCCCGCGCACGGCCATATCTTTGATTCCGGCAACGACTTCCACATAAGAGGTCATTTCGAGCCATTCTTCTTGGAGGGGAAGGATGCGTTGATCCAGCATCAGCAAGCGGTCTTCAGACCATTTGAGGGGGGTGATCACGGTTCCATGGTACCTTTTGAACCTAAGGGAGGCTGGACTTCAGACTGCTATGCGAATTCTGATTTTTGAAGACAATTTGATGTGGGGCCCTAGGCTTGTAAAGTCGGTGACCGCCTTTGGGCATGAGCCAGTTCTGCTTCCCAAAGTCCCGGTTGATATTCCCACGGGAGATGTGGCGATTGTTAACTTGGGTTCTGCTTCGATGGCTCCAGATGTGTTAGTCCCAAAACTGAGGGCAGCGGGGCTGAAAATATTGGCTCACGCCGGACATAAGGAAAAGGATTTGTTGGAGTTGGGAAGAGGTTTGGGATGCGATCGGCTAGCTACCAACAGCGAGTTAACGAACAAGATTGAGAAAATCCTCCAAGAATTCTGAAATTGGCATGATAAGTGCGGGAACTATAGAACGTACTTTTCAGTCGAAATCCATGGCTTTTTGAAAGGAGAAGCCATACCCTGAAATGATTCTGGAGACGCAATTTGCGTCTCCTTTTTTTATGGATTGCAGTGTCATGACTTCTAGGCACAAAACTCGATGGAATGTTGTATATTTTGTAAGAGAGTGCCAGGAGTATTCGCTTGTTAGTGATAGCTGTTTCCTTTCTTGTTGCAGGTTTGCCAAGTCAACGGACGGTTCCTTTGGAATGGAGCCAGAGGAATGACATTCCTAACTATAAGGCCGCATTTATTCCCACTGCGTTGAAGGACCAGAAGCCGCATGCAGTGGCCCTTGGGGTGGGAGGTGTGCGAGGCTATCGGACGGTTGTATCTCACTGGGTGGTGAAAGAACCTTTTGTGAAGACATCTCAAAGAGTGTTACGGGAATTGTCTCAAGATGCAGGCGTTGCCACGATTGGTGAAAATGACTTAAAACAGCGAGGCTCAGCGTACGGGCAGAAGACCATGGGTGATCGGGTTGTGCAGGTTCTTATTCAGAAGGGAAAGCCTGTGGTCAAGAAGACTAAGAGTTCGACATCCTACGAGTTTGCCGACGAAGAAGCATATACGCGAATCCGGCTGATAGAGAGGCCACTCTTGTTTGGACCTATGCCAAAGACCTGGCCAAAGGCCGCTTTGCATGCAGATCCTCTTCCCAAGAGTTTTCCTGGGATTCCGTTCAAGGGGTCAAACGTTTTGTTAACTCGATGGACAACGGATCAAACTCCGGTGGGAGCAACTCAATATTGGATTGATTGGTACGTTCCTGAAGACAGTCACCAACTGGTACCAAAACTGATTAAGCAGTTGCACGGGCAGAACACTTGGCGTGTGCCTTCAAACGTTAACGGTAGATCGATTCGGATTGAGCCGGTTAAGAATGGAAGTAACTTTGTGTGGATGAATATCGAGTCGGGTGGGGCAACCTTCGAAGAATTACCCGGGAATGGTTGGACTCGCATCACAGTCTCTTGGACTGACCCCTATACTGGAATCCGTTCGAGTAGAGTGACCTCTGTGAACTAGGCATAGCTTGCGAATTCTAAACAAGTCTGCTTGTTGAGTTTGGCAGGCTGATCTTGCTTCGATGCTTGATTTAGGAGGCAACTTTCAACCGATGTGACCTAGTCGTTCCATTCCCATGAGGGGGTGGCACCTTTGCGAATTCGATCTACATCGCAGGAGAATAGAGTGGAGAGCTTCCAGTCACTGTGTATGCGTTCATTCCAGACTTTGCCAGCGGCTAGACGACGAGCATCGTCAGCAAAATCTGACTGCGGGATGAGTTCGGGTTTGGCTTGAAGAGTGACGATCGTTTGATAGTCCATGCCGTCGACCGGAGGATATTGGGATAGGTCGGGCCGATAGGGTTTTGGCGTTGGGTCGGGAATGGTCGGGTCTTCTTTCTGACCGATTTCTTTGATCGATTTTAGAATGTCTCCGGGTAGAGCAAAGAGTGATTTGGCCGCTTTGGCGATTTGTTGCGGAGCACCTAAGATCGCGTGAAGGTCGGAAAAAACGCCGTCTTCCTTTCCCCAGATTTCGCTGGCGCGTTGGCGTCGAGGCTCAAGTTCGGCCATCATCGCTTCCACATCCACACTATGCAAGGTGTTGTTTTCATCGGCCCAAACTGGTATGTCCATATGAAGCCGATAAGCTGTGCTATCCGAAGAGACTAAGACACCCACCCAGTTTGGAGCGTTGAACTGAAGTCGTTGCATGTTGCGAACTTTGGCTTCTTCCTGAGTCATCAAAGGACCGCCCCCGCTAAACGCTCCGGGAGTAAAAGGTGCGACATCTTCGGCGGTTTGACCTGGCTTCAGAGGTTGTAAGTCCACGATATGAGTGCTGATGCTGTTGACTGTGAAGTTGTTTTCGGTCGCTCCAAAGACGACTTTGGAGTTGAATGCCAGTGGCATAACTGCGGCTCTGATCTTTCTTAATCCTTTCGCCGGTTCCTTGTCTCTTTGCCATGGCAATTTCATGGTAGTAAGGATACGACAATCAGGCTCGTTTCTTTTGGAGATTAAGATAAAGAGGGCCGGGATGTTTCTGAGTTAACTGATGCGTTTGGCTGCTTCGATTCGAATGAACTCGGGAAGGTATGAGGGCGTGCAATTCTTGGAAACGTGGTCGCCCTTATAGAGGCCGAGTTTTTCTCCCAGACTAAGGCAACGGTCTCTAAACTCTAGTTCATGGAGGCCGATTTGACAAGCGCAGAAATTCATCGCCCATTGCACTCCTGGCTGCTCGCCTGCCATGTTTGCCTCTAGCGAATTCATCAGATGGAGGCTATTGCCGGGTGGGGTCTGGCCTGTCCAGCGCAATCGAGCTTGGTGATACCAAAACAAGCGTCGATGAATGGCGCCGGGGTGATTCTCCCAGGATTCCATGAGAGCGGTTAGCTTCTTGTCCTTCATGAACTGATTTGCCAAGAGCCAATCGGTTAGCTGATCTCGCTCTGCGTCCTCCAATTGAAGAAGGTCTGTTGCTAACTGATCAATCAGTATTTCGGAAAGAAGTTTCTTATCAAAAATGAGCGTCGCTAAGAGTCGCGGATAAAGACCTCCCGTCGCCCAAAGTTCCATGGCGAGATCATGATCGACCTTTATCGTCGCTGCTTGCTTTTTGATGTCTCCTAGCTTCGGACTTCTGTTTGCGTAGTCTTTTACTAGTGACTTAGCCTTTTCTGACAGATTCAATCTTCAGCTCCTTCCGCTCGTGCTTTGTTTAACATTGTGCTCCTTTCTGAGACATTTGGAAACAAGGGTAACACTTAGGCGTTTCAAACCCGTCTCCTTTTGCATGAAGCAGGCATTTCTCGCCGCCACTCTTATGATCAGCACCTATGCCGGGGCCTGCATCAACGACCGCGACACACTGGCGTTTGAGCTTCGAAATGTTGACGCGATAAAGCGGATTCGGCAAGAGACTGATTATCGAAAAAAAGGAGATGCGGCGCACGAGATTGCGCTCAGGGCGATTGGTGGGAGGTTTGAAAGGTTTCCGGCTAAATACTACGAGATGCGGGTCGCTCGCCTAGAGGCTCTATCCACTCTTTCGGCGAATGAATATGACGACCTTGCGGTTGCCTATGAGCGACTAGGAAACACGGACAAAGCGATTGGCATCCTGCTAGAAAGCAAACCCCATCGTAAAAGCAAAGATGACAGCTATCGTTTTCATGCCAACTATGGCACCTTCCTGGTTCATAAATGGCTTGCGCAAAAGGATCGAACCGATAAGAAGGCCCTGAAGCAAAGCATTGCCGAGATTGAGGCGGCATTGAAGATCAATCCGGACTCGCACTTTGGCCGAGAGAATGTTCAACTAGAACTGGAGCGCCTATGGCTCACGGGGAAGGCAGTCGAGATTGAAGATTCAGTGGACCTGATTGTGGGTTTGGCAGGCATTGCCATGATGGGCCTTGGCTACGAGTTGCCGGATGCGTATTATCTGATGACGGACTTACACTTGGGAGCAGATACATCCATCATGGACAGTCTTGCTCTTTCCCGGGCGAAAGAACTTGTTACCGAAGGAAAGGCGTTCGTTTCTCAAAAATTGGACTCTAAAGAAGTAAGTAAAGACTTTGGGCCAGAGGTCGGGAAAGCCTATAAAGAACTTCGAGTAGATGGTCAAACGGTTCACCACGCCAGATTGGCGTATATCAACAGCAGGCTTGAACGGGGAGAACATCCTGATACGCATGCTGATTTTTGGAACGAGTGGCAGGAGCCTGCTTTTCCAGTGCTGAAAAGAATTCCAGATGAAGCTTTGGAAAATATGCGGCGATCTACGGTTTCCTTCGCCCTGGTCCTCGTTGGAGTTGTAGTCGCTAGTGTTTTCGTGATCGTTTTGGTGCGACGATCAAAGAGGCGGGGTTAATCTCCAGAGTTTGCAACTCTTGCCCTGGCACGAACCATCCAGGGGTTACTGCTCTTGCTTTAGCGTGAACCGTCTAGGGTTTGCGGCTTTTTCCCTGGCACGAACCATCCAGGGACTACGGTTTTGAAATTGGTGGTTGACATTTTGGAGTCTTTGACAGCTTTCCTTATGTGAGAGCGTTTTTGAATAAGTTGGCTCCGTTGTGGCAGCCGCATCCAGGACAGCGAGAGTTTTTGCTGTGCCGAAAGAAAATCCGAGTATTGGCTTGTGGGCGTCGGTGGGGGAAGACCGATGCTTGTGCGGTGGCAATCTTGGACGAAGTTTTTGGTCGGGAGGATACGAGGCACCTTATCTTGGCCCCGACTCTAGACCAGGCGAAGTTGCTGTTTGACCGTTTCGTAGAGCTGTTTGAGACTTTAAGTTCACGGCAAGAAGATTCTCGCGCTTTGGATGATGAGTCCAGAGTTCGGAAAAAAGAGCACAAGGTTTCTTACTCTCCACATCCAACGTTTCGGTTTCGCGGACACACGGTGGTGGCGAGGTCGGGTCATGTTGGGCGGTCGCTTCGAGGGAATGAGGCGACACATGTGATTGTGGATGAAGCGGCATTTGTGCCGGAGGAGTTGGTGACTGAGGTGGCGATGCCGATGTTGGCGACGAACGATGGTCGGCTGACACTCATTAGTACACCTAATGGTTTAAACCATTTTTGGAAGTTCTTTCAGATGGGTCTGAATGGGGAGCACGGGGTGTGGAGTCGAACTTCCCCATCGGCAGAATCACCCTATGTTTCCGCCAAGTTCTTGAAGGTCCAGCGAGAGCTTATCTCCGAGCGGGCTTTCCAGATTGAGTACGAGGCGAAGTTTGTGGACTTGGTGGGATCGGTGTTTGGCAGCTCCGCGATAGAGGATTGCGCCCGGTCTTCCACATTGCTTGGAGATGGTTTGGTCTATGGAGGTGTGGATTGGGGACGTTACCAGGACTTCACTGCCGTGGCGGTGGTGCAGGGAACCCGGCAGGATGCTCGGGTTCTTCATTTGAGTTCCTTTCAACATCAGTCTTGGCCCGACATGGTGAAACGTGCGGCGGATATCCTACGGCGTTTTTCTAAGATTCAAATTTCTAGCGATGGCACAGGCTCATGCGATTCTGTGACTGGCATGTTAGAGGCAGAACTTGGACAGCCTGTGGATTGTGTGGTGTTTACGCATGCTCGAAAGCAGCAATTGATTGAGGGTCTGCGGGTTCTGTTGGAGCGGAGAGCGATTCAGTTTGAGCCAAGCCCTGAACTTATTAAGCAGTTGAAGCACTTTGAGACCCGAGTTTCGGCTTCAGGGAATCAAATTATGAATGCTCAGAGCGGCTATCACGATGACTTGGTGATTGCTCTGGCTTTGGCATGCGAGAAGTTGGTGTCGGCATATTCAGCGCGGGTCTTTGTGGGACGGATACGGGAGTTTGCGCGGTCTAGGTTGAAGTTTGAGGACATTGTTTGGAGACGAGATAAGAAGAGTGGGAATGTTTAAGTTGTTCAATATGCGTCGCCGGGTTGCGCAGCAAGAGTTAGCTCGACAGTTATCGATTTATGAGCGGCGGTCGCAAGAGAATCCGGCGGTTCCGCCGGGGCCATTGCCTTATTCCGTTTATGACCAGATGCAGCGGGATTCGATGGTGCAGACCGTGATGTCGGTAAAGCGGCAAGGAGTCTTGGCGGCAAAGTATCGGGTCGTTCCGGCATCAGATTCTGGGGAGGCAAAGCGGAACGCGGCGTTTGTGGAGGCTTGCTTCGCCCAGATGGAAGGTTCACCGGTGACCATATTGGACCAGGCGATGGATGCCTTTGCAAAAGGTTGGTCGGTTCAAGAGAGTGTCTATGAACTTCGAGGTGGGCAGCTTTGGTTGCATGCGGTCCGAGCGAAAAATCCTGCGGACTTTGGCTTGGTGATGGATGCGTTTGGTCGGGTAATTGGGCTGAGATTGGATGATCGGATGGTCGATGCTGCGAAGTCTTCTGCAGGCGCTGGGAAGGTGAATGCTGAGTCCAAAGATTCGGCAGGCGGCCCCCTCACCCCTGGCCCCTCTCCCGCGGCGGGGAGTGGGGAACTTCCTCGCGACAAGTTCGTGATCTATGCCAATCGAGGCGGGTATGGACGTCCGAAGGGACGGAGCGATTTGGATGCGGCTTATCCACATTGGCAGGCCAAGATTCGGTTATTGGATGCTTGGAAGATGCACTTGGAGAAGTTCGCATCACCTACGGTTTTGGGGAAGTTTAATCGCGGGTTGCCGATAGAGGAGGCGCAAGGACTTCTGAATACGCTGGAGACCTTGGCCAAGCGGTCTGCGATTGTTTATCCGAGTGAGATGGATATCTCTACCTTGGCAGTGAATCGGGATGGAACATCTGGGTTTATTGAGGCCATTGATTTTCACAATCGCGAGATTGCTCGATCGGTATTAGGACAAACCTTGACGACCGATGAAGGGCGTCGGGTGGGCTCTCTAGCTTTGGGAAAGGTTCATTTGCAGGTCCTGATGCTGCAACTTCAAGCTCTACGGAAGGAATTGGCAGATACGGTGATGACGGAGCAGGTTATTCGTCCCTTGGTAGAGTTGAATTTTGGGCCGGGAGAGATTCCTCGGTTTGAGTTTGAAGAGGTGGCGTTGGAGGCGTTTGTGTCTGGGAGTTTGTAGGAGAGATGTGCGGTCGAAACTAAAGCCTGGGTTGCGTTTGCGCTTCACCATGGATCCGCTGGGTGAGATCTAACGGAGAATATTCACGGAGGTTTATGAGGAGATCATCCACCTTCTCGTGCCGAAGATCAACCGTCTCGAAAAGTGGCCGTTGCCAAGAATCAGTACTAACTCTTTCTTGCACCGAGAAGGAGTCTTAACAAAAACGCAATTCCAAAAAGAATGAGGAAGGCGATTAGGATTAACTTAAACGCCCCGAGAACCATTTACTTAGCCCAGGGAAGGGATTTTTGTGCGGGGAAGGTTCGGTTCAGCTTTTTGATCCGATCTTCTAAATGCTTGATGCGGTTTTTGTCGTTGGGGTGAGTGCTAAGAAATTCAGGGGGCTTCCCACCACCGGAGGCCTTACTGAGAATCTCAAAAACTTCTTTGATGCCATCTGGGTTAAAGCCTGCTTTGATCATGACGTCCATTCCTTGATCATCCGCTTCAGTCTCATGACGTCGAGAGAATGGAAGTTCGAAGAGGAGGTCATTGGCAATAGAAGCGATGCCGGCGGCGTTGCTATTTGCCCTGGTGAAGATGAGAAGGAGGTTTATTCCAAGGGCTCTCTGTTGAGAATCTCGATAGGCATATGCCCAGTGCTCTCTGCGGACGTGAGTTAACTCGTGGGCTAGAACACCGGCGAGTTGGTCTTCGGTAGAGAGTCGATCTAGGAGACCCGTGAAGAAGAAAACGGGACCGCCAGGGAGAGCGAAGGCATTTACTTGCTTGTTGTCGATGACATCAAAGCTGTATTGCCAGGGATCTTTGCCATCGTCAATCACGGCCAGCAAACGGCTAGCCACTCTTCTCAGCGTTTTTACACGCTCGTCAGAGGCGGGAAGAACCTTCTCCTTTTTGCGAATATCATCGGCGGCCCGCTTTCCGAGCTTGACCTGATCACCTTTGCCAGGCTTGAATGGGTCCGCATTTGCCGGTGAGGCAACGAGCCCGCCAATCGCCAAGGTGGCAATAAGTCCGATTCCCCAGTTCTTTCTCATGATAACTCTGACGTTGTTCAGGGCGTCTAGGTTTGAATTGCCCTAGGACTAAGTGTAGCAGGCTATTTCTATGTGATGGAGGTAATGGAGGTAATGGAGGTGATGGAGGTTTTGTAACTTGATGCGAATCAAGGCGGGGCGGTACATGGCTCATACCACTTCTTGGGTCCATGTCAAACTTATGGGGTGCCCGTAACAGAAGAAGCCGTTCTCGACGCCTTGCGAAATGTGCAAGACCCTGACCTTCGCCGAGATATTGTTTCCCTCAACTTTATCAAAGAGCTTTTGATTGATGAAGGACAGGTTTCCTTCAAGGTTGAGCTAACTACTCCCGCTTGTCCGGTTAAGGAAGAGTTGAAGGCTCAATGCGAAGAAGAGGTTTTGAAGCTAGATGGGGTTGACCGTGTAGATGTGGAGATGACGGCGCAGGTTCGGGAGCGGAATGTACAGGCCGAAGACTTGATCCCTGGCGTTAAACATACAATCGCGATTGCAAGCGGAAAAGGTGGCGTTGGGAAGAGCACGGCAACGGTGAACTTAGCAGTGGCTTTGGCGCAGACCGGAGCTAGGGTAGGGCTGATGGATGCGGACGTGTATGGCCCCTCTATTCCATTGATGCTTGGAGCTCAGCACGAGCGGCCTTATACTCAGGGAAGCAAGATCATTCCGATTGAGCGGTACGGGATTCGGATGATGTCGCTGGGGTTGCTGTTGGAGGATGGGCAAGCTGTTCTTTGGCGTGGGCCGATGGTCGCGGGGACGGTGAAGCAGCTTTTGCAGGACGTGGACTGGGGAGAGTTGGACTATCTGTTGGTTGACTTGCCTCCGGGAACTGGCGATGCGCCGATGAGCTTGGCGCAATTGGTGCCTTTGACAGGAGTCGTGATTGTGACGACTCCTCACCATGTGGCGGCTAACATCGCAGGCAAATCGGTTCACCTATTCCGTCGGCTAAACTCGCCGATCCTGGGCGTCTTGGAGAATATGGCTGGATTTGTTTGCCCGCACTGCGGAGAGGTATCGAAGATTTTCTCGGGACTCACTGGGGAAGAGCTGGCCGGACAGATTGGGGTTCCATACCTGGGTTCTGTTCCGCTTGATCCAAGTGTGAGTGACGCAGGAGACAAGGGAGTTCCAGCGATTATCTCGGCTCCACACCGACCCCAAACCGAAGCCTTCAAGGAGATCGCAGGGCGATTGGCTCAGCAGGTCAGCATTGCGGCTTTAACTAAGGGGTTGTAGTTGGATAGCTGGATAGTTGGATAGTTGGATAGTTGGATAGTTTTGGGTTGGTTGGTGAAAAACATATAAAACATAGTTGACAAATACATACGCTTGTCTACTATGTTAATGAAACATCTCAAAAAAAGCGAGGTGATACTATTTCATCAACAAATGTTTCAAACGAGGTTTATGGTCTGTTGCGGAAGGCAGCGGAGTGTGGGCCGGGATACCGAGGGCGAAAGCGAGATGCGGGTTTGGATGAGCACGAGGCTCTCGCCGCTCAGTTTCGCGAACATGGGGAGAATCCTCCTCCCTATTTAGAGATAGACCCGACATGGGTCGAGAGGCGAGCCAAGATTTTTGAGGCCGGGGTTTACCCTGATAAAGGAGTTACGGTCACGGCTGAAGATTTGGCGACGATGGTGGCGAACTTTGATTTGCCGGTTCCGATTCTGATTGAGCATGCTGAGTCTCCTTTGGAGCTTGGCTACTTGACAGAAGTGGCGGTGGAGGGGCAGGAGCTGTTTGGCACTTTGTCTCTGACGACAGAGGCCAACAACTTGATTGAGAAATCGGGAGCGCGATCACTTTCGGTCGGTCTGACGCCGGACTTACGGCAGATTCGAGAGGTGAGCATTGTTCGCTTTCCCAGGGTGAAGTCGGCCCAACTGTTTGACGATTCCATGCGCTTTGAAACTCCAGTGGAGTTTGGGATTGATTGGCGAGCCAAGTATGAAGATGCAGTGCGGCTCCGAAAGCATCACGATGCAAATCAGCAGGTGGCCAAGTGGGTTGAGGGTGGGCTAGTGACTCCAGCCCAGGCTCCATTTGTTTCGGCATTATTGGTTGAGGATTCGGGGGTTGAGTTCAACGGAAGCTTGGTGCCGGTTCGAGATTTGGTGGCAAAGATGATTGGAGCCCAGCCAAAGCACAGCATGTTTGGGGAGATTGTGAGGTCGTCAGGAGAGGACGACTCGTTGTCTTCCATGCTTCCGGAAGAGGCAGCGTTCTATCGCAAACATTTCCCTGATGTTAGTTTAAAGTCGATCGCTGAAAAACGTCGACTGGCGTAGTTGGATTGACTGAGTTCTTTAGAGCGCGACAAAGCTCGCGCACTCCCAAAGGAGGTTGTTTATGGCAGCACTTGCTACTGCTTTTGAGGCTTTTGAGAAGCCAGGTTTAGTTGTGAACTATAAGGCTTCAAACGTGAAGATTTATAAGGGTGGTTTGGTGGCGATCAATGCTTCTGGTTATGGCATTCCGATTGCTCATGGCACGGCAAATCTGAAGTTTGCCGGAGTTGCGAACGAGACCATTGATAATTCTGGTGGTTCGGCAGGAGATCGAGGAGTTAACTTAACGAAGTCAGGTTCGTTTGTTTTTAAAGCAGCCAGTGGCTTTACCCCGGCGATAGCTGATCTAGGCAAAGAGGTTTACGCGAATACGGACTGGGAAGTTCAGATCTCCACCTCTGGCCTAACGAATCAGTACAAGGTGGGCACGATTACCGCCTTGGAGACTACTTCCACCGGTGCCACCGGTGTCCGAGTTCGCATTGATAACCATTGCGTCTAGTTGGGGCTTTAAAGGTTCTGCCCTAACCCATTTATAAGAGAGCTAGTCCTTAGCTCTCAAGCGCGACCAAGGTCGCGCGCTTCCAAAGGAGGTTTCTATGGCTCTTACGAAGAGCGACATTCCTGATCTTTTGATCCCTGGTCTCAAGGCAGAATTTGCCGAGGCTTATCGCAGTGAGCTTGATCAGAGCACGGCGGATCGTATTGCGACGATCATCAATACCACGATGCCCAGTCAGAAATATGCGTGGTTGGGAAATGTGCCGCCGATGAGGGAATTCTTGGATGAAAGGAAACCGAGTGGGTTGGCTTCTTACTCGGTGACCATCGAAGACAAAGTCTTCGAAGCGAGCTTAGCGGTAGACCGTCGCGCGATTGAGGATGATCAGCTAGACATGGTTCGCATGAAAGTGCGCGACTTGGCATTTCGAGTTGCGGCGCATCGACAACAGATGGTAGTGGAAGCGTTGGCAGGTGGCTCGAATGGAATTGGCTATGATGGGCATCCTTTACTTTCTATCTCTCATCCAGTGATGGGAGGAACAAGCTCTAACAAAACAACCAGTGCCTTGGATTCAGGCACATTGGCGGCTGCGATCAATGCGATGATGGTTGTTCCGGACGACCAGGGGACACCGTTGGGAATTGTCCCAGACACGTTGCTGGTTGGTCCGAAGCTTCAGTGGGCAGCATCGGAATTGGTGGAGAGCCCGGTGGTGGTTTACAAGGGTAACTCTACGGATACAGCGGGGGCCAGTTCTTATGCGAATGCGTTTAAGGGGCGCTTGAACGTTGTGGTGAGTCCGTTCTTGAGAGATTCATCGGATGACTACTGGTTCCTTCTGGACACCAAACGTCCGATTAAGTCGATCATTCTTCAGCAGAGAAGCGATGTGCCGGTGGAATTCACCGCGTTGGATGATCCTAACGCATCGGAATCTGCTTGGATGCGCGACCGGTTCTATTACGGAGTCCGTGGACGATACAACGTTGGATATGGGCTTTGGCAAACGGTCTATGGGGGAATCCTCTAATGGGTGTTGCAGAAACGGTGGCCCTGGCTCTGACAGCATTGACAGGAGGTCTGGTGGGAGCGGCTTCCGCCGCTTACCTTGCGGGTGTTCGACTCGCGGGGAGCGTGGAGGGATTCCGGGCGGCTTTTCATGCTTACATGGAGGGTCGGACGGATGAGCCTTCTCAGGCTCTGTTGGTTGCTTTCGATTCTCTTGATGAATCTTGGCGAGCTTTTGGAGCCGCATTGGATCGGCTGGGGAAAGCAGCCCGAATCAAGAAATAGCGAGGTATGGGCAGGGATTGGTCTCCCTGCCCATAGGGAGGTTGTATGGCGTTAACCGTTACTCGGTCGCGGATAAAGGAGCGTTGTGCGGTGTCTGACTCCGCTTATGATTCAGCGATTGACAATATCATCAGCGACTACGTGCCAGTGATTGAGTTTGCTGTTCGGAACGAGTTTTTAGTGGATGTTTCTAACGCCGGATTACAGGCTACTTTGAATCTGGCGGCGCTGGAAATCTGTTGCGGCGAGTTTCTTGGGCAGCGGATGCGAGAACCTGGGACCGCTGAAAAGATCTCGGTGGAGGGCCTTTCTGTCGAACCTGTCTTACAGAAATCGTTTCGCGATCCGAGTGGTCTTGTCTTGGTGGGGTGGACTCGGTTGAGACCTTATCTGAAAAGCGATATTGGATTTGGCCCCATGGCCCGTGTCTTGAGTGGACTGAAGGAGAGCTTTGAATGAGCATAACGGCGGCTAGGTTCAAGGCCGCGATCTTGCGGGTAGGTGATCCCTTTACCGTCGGTGGTTCTGGAAGAACAGGTTGGTTCCGGGTGATCAGTTATGGGCGAGCCTTGCTTTACGCAACTCCTTCAGAAGCAGCATCTTATGCCAAGCCGATTCGTATCTTGGTTGTTCCGTATGATGATCCTACTGGAGTGGGTAATACCGTGGTTTGGGATGGTTTGAGTTTAACTGTGCAGAAAGTAGTGAAGATTCGACGCCGAGGGGAAACCATTGCGCGTCATCTGCTAGTTAGTTGATTTGGAGATGAATATCGTTTCGAGATTGAATCGAGTGCGCGACTTAGGGATTTTCCTTTGTGCACTCGTGGCTTGCTGTATAGGATGGATTTCCACTGCAATCGCATTGCAAACGGTCTTTGATGATCGGCGGGCCACGATGATTCTATCCCTCGGAGAGAATTGGTCGGAAGCAATCCGCAATTGGGGTGACTTCATCTTTTTTGCCTTTTCGGTTTGTCTGGTTCTCTTAGTTTTGCACCTGAGTTCAATCCCACGCACTTGGCAGATTTTCAGTCGGGTTATCTTGACGACCATCTTGCCTTATCTGGCTTGGACATTTTTCTTTCTGGCCAGGGCTTATGTAGATAAATCTCCTTTGGCGCTTTTGTTATCGATGTTGGGACATCCGTTGTGGTTTCCGGTTTCTTCTTCGGCACATTAACTTGGTGGATTGTGCTGATGCGTAAAGAGTTGAAGCGTGAACGCTTAGGTTTAGAATGACTATTTGTTTCCGATGCAACCCCAGGTACAACTAGCGCGTTTGGGATAAACGTTAATGTTTGAGTGGATATCGGATCCGAACGCTTGGGTAGCGTTGCTTACCCTGACGATCCTGGAGATTGTTCTAGGCATCGACAATATCATCTTCATCTCCATTCTGTCCGCAAAGCTTCCGCCTCACCAGCAGGCAAAGGCAAGGCAGATTGGACTCCTACTTGCTTTGGTTTCGCGCATTCTTCTTTTGCTATCCATTAACTGGGTGAAGAACGCGACGCAAACCGTTTTTACTCTTCCCATCCCACTTCTGTCCCCAGAGGGTCAAGCTTTCTCATGGCGAGACATTATTCTGGGTGGGGGCGGTCTTTTTCTTATCTGGAAATCCGTTAAGGAGATTCATGGAAAGTTGGAAGGAGAAGAGGGTCATGGCGAGGTTAAAGGCGTGGCTACTATGTCCAGCGTCTTGATCCAAATCATGATTTTGGATGTTGTCTTCTCGCTTGACTCAGTTATTACTGCTGTCGGAATGGCTGACCAGGTTGGCGTCATGATTGTGGCGGTTGTGCTGGCAGTTGGGTTTATGCTTGCCTTTGCCGGAGCTATTTCTAGGTTTGTAGAAAAGCATCCCACCGTCAAAATGCTTGCGCTCTCCTTCCTAGTCCTTATTGGAGTCAACCTATTGGCTGAAGGAACGGGGCACCACATTCCGAAGGGCTACACCTACTTTGCCATGGCTTTTGCCGTGTTAGTGGAGATGTTGAATATCAAACTTCGAAAGAATGGCGATAAGCCAGTAAAGCTTCGAGAGGAGCCAAGGCTGGACGATATCAACCCAGCCCCGTAGTGCAGGGTTTTCAGCCCGTTGGCGTTATGCCAACGGGCTTTTTTGTTTATTCCTTTGCTTTTTCTTCAGTGACATATACGAAGTCGCCTAATCCTTTGGAAACCGTAGATATGGCTTTTGCTTGGCTCATGGTCACGGTGATACCTTTCTTTTTGGTTCGCCGATTAATGCGATAGTTGATGCCTTGGTTGTACATGATATGCCCTGCTCCTGCGACAACCACAAACACCGTTTTCTCGTCACCATATCTTTCCATCCATTTGATGGCGGTATCGGCCATACCTTCATCCCACAGAACTTGCGCGGCATAGATGTTGTCGCCCCTTGTTCCAGTCATGGGATGTCCGCCCATGAGGGCATTGAATACAGATTTATGATCGTTGTTGCCCAGAAAAATTTCAGTAGGTAGCTGTAATTTTTGCTCTGTGGTTAGAGCGCTCAAGCCATTGCGGCCAACCAAGCGCACCCAGTCTCGTGGGACATTAAGGGCCACCATTGGCATCTTGTTATCTTTTGCCACTTGGAAGATAGGACGATAAAACTCAAATCCAAACCCCCATTGCCCTTTCCAGTCGCTTTGAAGAACAAATTCTTCTTCTGGCAAACTGCCACTTGACCACTTATCCAGCCAATCTTGTTTGGGCCGGGTGTACATCTCAAGCCCAACAACGACCTTTCGTCCCCGGTCAGACAGAGCCTTGATCACGTCTGCTTGCAATTGTTGATGGGGAGCGGTTGCGTGATTTTCCCCTAGATAAACGAACTGCACTTTATCGGCGGCTTTTGCTACATCGGCGGGGGTGGCAGGCTTGCCTGATTGGGTGGAGGTCAGTTGATTTAGCTCCACTTTGATCTCCCCTTTGGATCCAATGGGAAGGCGTAGGGGATCAACGGGGGCAGATTGTTGGCTTAGGATGACGAGCGCAGCAGCAACAGGCATGGTTCGATTCTACGCTCCAGCGAGTCTCCATTGCGCTCATCTCTTGACCTATCGCCTAGTCGCTGGCTTATTAAGCGGTGGATTTTCATCCTGCTCATTGTCTTCGATCCCTGGAGGAACGGGCGCTGGCTTGGGGCCGACAACCGTTTTTGAGCCATTAAATCTAAGAGCTTTGATACGTGCAATCTCTTGAACTTTTGAGATGCGTACTTGCTCTGTAAGGTTTGTTCGCAATTCATTTTCCTTGGCGATTCGCTCGGCATTGGTGATAATTGCGCGCACCTCTTCTTTAACGGTCTGCTCATTTCGGGTGAGTTGCTCCAAGCGATTTCTGGCGTCGCGGAGTTCATTTCGAGTTGCAACGACCCTCTCATCGGGATAAATCTCACCGACATTTACATCCTCTACGGTGATGCCACGTTTTTCAAGAAGTTCTACGAGCCTTACTTTGATGAGGCTTGAAATGTCTGCTCTCTTCTTCACGAGGACTTCTTCAATATCCAATTTGCCCACGACTTCATTAGTCACCGCGTAAGTAAGTGGTCGGATATAGCCTTCTGAAATCTGATTTGCAGTTCGTTCGCCAAAGCTACCGAAAACGGTAAGCAAATCACCGCTTTGGACTAGCCAACTGACACTCGTATCGATATTGACCGTGGTTCCAGAGCGAGTGAGCGCATGAACTGTATCGTTCCTCGTGAAGCTACTTGTGTAGAGGGAAGATGGATAAACGATGAGCCGTTCCCAAGGCATGTAGAGACTGGTTCTTGGCTGAACTATAGTCGTTGCCTGGCCTTCGGCCTCATTGAAGCGCACACCTACTTCTCCCGCGTTGATGTTATTACAACGACCACCGGTGATGAAGAATCCGAGGATCAGCAAGCCAACGGTCCCTGAGGCGCAGATAGAAGCAGCTTTTGCAACGGTCATCTATTTTCCTCCCTGATTAAGGACATTTGGAGTTACATAAACGGATGTCAGATTGGTGGTATCTACCACGACATTTGAGCCGTCCCATCGTTTCCAGTAAGCAATCTGATTGTCCAAGTCTTGAATTGCTTTCGCCTTTGGGGTCATAGAGTTGGCGACTATCTGAGCTGCTCTTTGTTCCGCTTCGGCCTTGATGATCGCAATCTCTTTTTCGCGCTTTGCGGACTCCGCGTTGAACGAGGCAATCTGTCGTTGAAGATCGGCGATTTCAAGATTAACGAATTGTCGACTTAGTTGATCGTTTGGATAAGCCGTTACAAAGAATGCTTCCTCGATGGTGAATCCTAGAGGGGCTAGAGACTTGGTGAGTTCTTGTTTGAAGATGATATTGGCTTCATCTCTTCGACGTCCGGTTAGCTCTTCCAGGTTGAATTTTCCGCTGACAACGTTCGCTACATTCTTGATTTCGCGTCGAATTCGGGTTGCTTGGATTTGATCTGTGGATTGGCGAGCAAAGTTATCGAAGACTTTCCATACGTCTTCCTGCTTTACACGATACAAAACTAAGACATCAAAAGGGATGGTGGATTGAGTCGTGGTGATGTCAATCGATTCACCAGCCTTGATGTTGCCACTGAAGTCACGATCGGCAGTGTAGTTGGCCGTCACGATATTAGTTGGCATCTCAATGAGGCTATCTAGGGGAGCAAGTGTGTGACGCCCCGGAGTCAAAACTTTGCCCCGCTGCACTCCGCTACTTCGGTTGTAAACAATTGCAACTTTACCGGTGGGGACCCATTCCCAAAACACCGACCTCCAAATCATAAATCCGAACAGGAAGACGCATAGAAATACGCCATACCAGATGATGAATGCGGTTCCCTTATTCATTTAGTCACCCCTCTCTTGTTTCAATTCTTTAATGGAGATTTCGATTTCCTCGGTGGTCAATTCGCCATGTAAGTCAGTTGACAGTCCAGGTTGATCGGGAAACTCCTCCGCGAGTCTTTTTCGCAATTCGGTCTGGTGCTTTTCTGCCTTTTCTTTGTCCGATATTTTCTGAAAAACGAGGCGAAATACAAAGTACAGAATTGCAATGGCCAAAGAAGCTGGAAGCACAAAGTAAATGAGTGCCGCGATTACACCCATCTACTTTTCTCGTCTCCCCTACCGAATCCTTTCCCCTGAACTTTTTTGAACTGGTTTCTCATGTCACATATCAACATCGCGATCTACATGGCAAATACGGAGGAGAAGGGCAAACGGATTCAAATAGATGAGGGTAGTAGCAAAGAGGCATGGAGACGAAGCACTAAGTCTTTCTGTATCAGAAGCGGGTACATTGCGCTTTCATGCGTTTGCTTTTGCTTGCATACCTTGTTGCGCTATTGGCGCTGGTTGGTTGCGGGGCTAAGAAAGAGAATGATCCCGCGAAGCCTTCCTTGCCGGAGGCAGCTACTCCAGCGGATAAGCTGTATGAACAGCTGAGGGCCGGAGTATTTCAGATTGACGCAAGCCTAAGCTCCATCGAGGATGCATTGGGCGAAGCTAAATCAGCAAAGGCTTCGACCGATGATATCAAGCAATCTCTAGATGACATTTCCGCATCAATCGACAGCGCAGGTGAGATTTTAGCGGAGCAATCGGCGACTCAAGTTGAGAAGAACGGTGATGTGTCTAGCTACGATAAACGTCGTGCTGAACTTGTACAGATGGTGAATGATGCGCTTCACGACTTGCGCGATGCGAGAGGAATCGTAGATAGTCTCGGGTCAGATACTGACCCTGGTCCTCTTGAGTCTGTTGGAGTGAAGATAGATGTAGCGATGGATGATCTGCGGGGAGCCCTTGAAGCACTCGGCGGTAAAGAAGAGGTTGAGTAAACCCCCGTAGGCGAATGTCTACAGGGCTTTTTCCCAGCTAAGCGTTCTTTCGTTTACGTCTGACTAAGAGGCCTAAACCAGCAGCAATGACTGCGAAGCTTGCAGGCTCAGGCACCGTGCGGATAGAGAAGTCGGACAACTGCATTGCAGATTCTAAGTCAACATCAGAAATGAGTCGGCGCTCCCCAGTGTTCATTCCGTACCACATGAGAGCGGTGGGATCTTGGAGGTGACCTTTTGATGAATCCACGGGAATGGCAGAATTCACGAAGTATCTTGGTGAAGTTACATTCACGAATCGATCGGCTACCTCATTGGTCCAGCGAGGTCCTACTCCGATAGAGAGCGAATGCCCGATCTCGTGAGTCGCAACGGAAAGTAAATCGTAACGATTGGCTGCTTCAGAATTTGCACCCGTATAGTTTCGCCCGACATTGATAGTTCCGCCACCGTGATTCTTTGATGTCTCTTTGTAGTTGCTGTATTCTGAGCTTTCCCAAGGTGTGGCATCGGCGAACCAGCTGTACTTAGGGTTGAAAAGGATCCTAGCTTGGATGTGTCGTTGGTCACCAAAAGGGAACCACCATCCGTAATATTCAGCCAAGGCGTTGCCGATAGAATTGCTCCATCCATACTGAATGTTAAGCGACCATTTATCGCCAATTTCCTTGTTCCATGCCTGTGCTGCATGGTTGAAAACATTAGTTAAGTTGCCGCCCCCCGCCATTGTCGGAGCTGCCATAGAAGAGACGCCATAGATACTCCCTCCAGGAGCAACGTAGGTTCCGGTGATAGAAATGGCTTGTCCGTAGACGGACGCAAGCGCAAGAACGAGCATAGCGGTGGCTTTCAACTTTTTCCCTCTTTAGCCAAAGGTTTAACCTTTGGCCCAACAAGGATTCTCGGTGCCCGAACCTAGTAAAAATAGTGTGATCTATCCGCAAAATTACCTATACAGCGGCATGTTAAGACGATGGGAGAGGGCAGTGTATAGAAGACTTTAGGGAGCAAATAAAGCTAAGAAGCTAAAGTGGAAACGGAGTCTGCGAGGTGAAGGTAGTCGGAAGCGAAAATGTCGCGTTAACCTCACAATTAGGTTCAAAAAGTGGTGCCGGGGGGGGGACTCGAACCCCCACTGGTTTAACCCAAGTGGTGTTTGAGACCACCGCGTCTACCATTCCGCCACCCCGGCGGGGACTGAATAATACCCGAAAGACTTTCGTATGGCAGTAGGTCAAAAGCTGGTCCTAGTTTTTTGAGACCATTGTTAACGGATAAACCTTGCATGATGCATGGGTCGGGTGGAACAAGAGCCCTCGACGCTCAACAGGAGGTTCAGAATGAACAAAATGCATGGGGTGCTATTAGGCATCACTTTGCTTCTCTCCCTCGTCAATACTGGATGCGACCCAAAAGTGGCGGCTAGTTCAGAAGGTATTGAGGTTGTCTCGGTGAAGCTGGAGGACTGGACAAACCCCACAGACAATAAAGTCTACGTGGTGGCTTTGCCCACCTGGAAAAACAGTGGGAAAGACGCCGTTCGGCAGGTCACCTTCTTGGCTTCCATCAAAGGAGATGGAGTGGAACAACCCAAGAACGATACGCAGGAGCCCCAATTCTATGGCCAAGCTATAGAGCCTGGAACAACTGTGGAACCCAAACGAATTCCAGAAGATGGAGTCGTATTGGGTGAGAAAAACCAACTGAAAAGTTTAGAGCCAGAGTCGATTGAGATGAAGGCGATTGCTTCAGATAAGGAATACGTGCCTCCAATCAAGAAGGACGTCTAAATTTTCTCGACTTGTGACCGGCCTGAGATAAACTCTCAGGCCATGAAGGTTTTGGTTGCGGATAAGTTTGAGCAAAGTGGACTAGATGGATTGAATGGGTTGGGAGTCGAGGTTCAATACAATCCTGATCTAGCGGATGTCACCTTGGGTGAGGCGCTCAAAGAAAGCGAGGCCGATGTGTTGGTCGTGCGTTCGACCAAGGTGACCGAAGTCATGATGGAAGGCTCAAAGCTAGGTGTGATTATTCGGGCTGGTGCCGGATACAACACGATTGACGTTGCGGCTGCTAGCAACCGAGGAATCCTGGTGACCAACTGTCCCGGCAAGAATAGCCAAGCGGTGGCAGAACTTGCTTTTGGCCTCATGCTCGCGCTAGATCGCCATATTCCTGATAATGTCGCTGAACTTCGATCTGGCAAGTGGAACAAGAAGAAATATTCGAAGGCTAAGGGTGTCTACGGTCGCACACTCGGGCTCATTGGCATGGGCAAGATCAGCCAAGAGATGATTCCGAGGGCCAAAGCGTTTGGGATGAATGTAGTCGCCTATTCCAGATGGATGACCCCCGATATCGCCGCCGCTCTGGGGATAGGCCGAGCTGTAAGTCTAGAAGAATTAGCGGCAATGAGCGACGTCGTTTCCGTTCATGTCTCCCTAACTGCAGAAACGAAGAATTCGCTGGGCGAGAAGTTTTTCTCCAATATGAAGAAGGGAGCCTATTTCGTGAACACGAGCCGAGGCGAAGTTGTGGACCAAGCCGCTCTTTTGAAGGCTATAGAAGAAAAAGGAATCTTAGCGGGTCTGGATGTTTTCGAGGACGAACCTACAGGAGGCGAAGGGGACTACCAAGGAATATTGAAGGATAACCCCAATGTTTACTGCACTCACCACATTGGCGCTTCTACAGACCAAGCCCAAGAAGCTGTCGCGGCTGAGACGGTTCGCATTGTTCGTGAGTATAAAAACACCGGCGTGGTACCTAACGTGGTGAACATCAAGAAGGCAGAGGTCGCAACCCATCTATTGGTTGTTCGTCACTTAGACAAAGTTGGAGTATTGGCTCACGTGCTAAGTGTTCTGAAGGATGAGGGCGTGAGTGTTCAGGAAATGGAGAACATTGTCTTAGGCGGAGCGAAGTCAGCCATTGCTCAGATTTCGCTGGACAAGGAGCCATCACCTAATGCATTGTTGAAAGTTAAGTTGAATGACAACATTTTTGACGCCAGCGTTTTCCCGATAGAGAAATCATGAATCGTGAGCCTCATACAAGTCGGCGGAGATTCGTTGGCTGTGTGGGGTTCTCGTCGCTCTTACTTCTCGTTACCATTGTTGCTTTGGTGACCTGGGCACGACTAAACCCACCCACGGTGAAAGTAACTTGGGTTGATGAGAAAGTAAGGTTCACGAACTTTACGGGCCAACCCGTCCGTATCATCGGGCTGGCCCTTGATCGAGCGGGTTGGAGAATCGCAAAATTGCCAGAACCTCTCTATTGTCCTTCACACGTTGAGAGTATCTTCGTTGATCCTAAGGCTCTGAAGTGGGAGAACTTGGGGGCCAAGGAAGTAATTGATCCCCCGACACCAGGTGATCGTATATTTCTCATCCTGTCGCCGGTCGAAGTGAAATAGGTTTGCACATGTTGTATGGAGTTTTGTGTATGTTTGGAGCGAAATAGTGTAGCTTTGTCCTCAACTGCCTCGATTATTGACGAGGAACCTACTGCCCAATTGGCAAGACTAACTCACTCGTATTTTTCAGTCTAGGTAAGGGTGCAGTTTGCTTCTCTTTTCATTCGAAAACTACCTTTCACACCGTACAAGATCGCCAGTCTCATTTAAGGGCTCAAAGTTCCTGGAGGTGAGCTACAGCACAGATGTTCTCTGAGAAGGCGTGTAGGTGATGGATTTTGTGTCCCTGTCATATTGGGATGCCGTGATGGTAATCACCGCTAACGAAGCCCACTGCACGATTCTGTTCACCGAAGACCTCAGCCATGGCCAAGTCATTGAAGGTGTTCGCATCCACAATCCCTTTATCGAAGTGCCCAACCTTTAGTTTCGGCAACTAGTAAAATCTCATCCTGTGCTTCTCAATGTTTCCAACGTCACCAAGGCGTTTGGCCCCGATTATATACTTACCGGCGTCACTTTTCGTATTGATGCTCGGGAGAAGGTGGCGTTGGTGGGGAGGAACGGAACAGGGAAGACCACTTTCCTAAAAATCCTAACCGGGCAGTACGCACCCGATACCGGAACCGTTCACTTGGCAAGAGGAGCCCGAGTCGGTTATCTTCGCCAGGAAGCTCCTTTAGGCGAAGGCACCACGGTTCTTGAAGAAGCCCAATCTTCTCGAGCTGACCAGCTTCGAATGAAGCGTCGGTTGGAAGAGTTAGAAGCAAATTTAGAAGATGGCGCGTCTGAAGAGGACTTAGAAGAATACGCCCTGCTCCATGAACATTTCCTGGAATCAGAGGGTTATAGCACCGAAACCGATATTCGGGTGGTGCTCCAGCGGATGGGCTTCCTCGAAGATGAGTTTGAGAAGCCTACAGCAAAGCTGAGCGGAGGCGAGAAAACGCGTCTGGCTATTGCTAAGTTGCTACTTGAAGAACCGGATCTCCTGATTCTCGATGAGCCTACCAACCACCTCGATCTACAGGCAACAGAGTGGCTCGAAAGCTGGATTAGGGGCTACCACGGAGCTGTTCTGCTTGTTTCTCACGACCGTGCATTTCTGGAAAATACCGCCCAGCGAGTGATTGAAATGAAGGATGGGCAGGTCAAGAGCTATCCCGGAAACTTCACTCAGTTTCTAAAGCTGAGGGCCGAAGAGGATGCTCGCCTTGCTGAGGTTGCTAAACGGCAAGATCAAGAGATCGCAAAGATGGACGAATACGTTCGCCGCTTTATGAATTCTCAAAGAACGGCACAAGCTCGGGGACGGCTCAAACTCATGAATCGTCTCATTGAAAGTAAAGTCGAAGCTCCCAAGAACGAGAAGGGAATGAAGGGTGCGTTCTCGGCTGGAAAGCGATCCGGGGACTTGGTTTTGGAGACCGAAAAGTTAACAGTTGGTTTCCCTAATGAAACTCTATTCCGAGACCTTAGCTGGACAGTTCGTAATGGTGAACGTTGGGGGGTTATTGGCGAGAACGGAGCTGGAAAATCTACGCTAATTAAGGTTGCCTTAGGTTTCTTAGAGCCGCTAGAAGGTCGTTCTCGATTGGGTGCAAATGTCGTCGCTGGTTACTTTAGCCAAGATGTGAGTGATATCGACACAAGCATGACCCCGCTGGACTTCATGGTTTATGAGTGCGACATGCTGCCCGCAGATGCCAGAAACTTATTAGGTAGATACTTGTTCTCGGGAGACGACGTCTATCGCCCCATTAAAACATTTAGTGGTGGGGAAAAGAATAAGCTTGCCCTTGCGCGTCTCACAAACCTGAGTCCCAACGTCCTTATTCTGGACGAACCTACTAACCACTTGGATATGGCTTCCCGAGAAGCCTTGGCAGAGATTCTCCAAGAGTATAAGGGAACGCTCATTCTGATTAGTCACGACCGCTGGCTCCTTAGCAATGTGACCGACCACATTCTCGACGTGCGCAAAGCCGGCCCCATTCAATATCCAGGCTCCTATACGGAATATCGGTCAGGTAAGAAGCCAGAAATCACAAGTCGTAAACCAGAAGCTGCCCCCACCATCCATAATCCACAACCCACCGTTCCGACTCTCTCCCCCCGTGAACTCTCGAAAGAAATCTCGAGATTGGAAAAACTCGTGGATGAGCTTGAGAAGAAAGTTGGCGATCAGGAGAACGATATCAAAGAGATTGAGGATCGGTTGGCGAATATTGATCCGACCGCCGATATCCTGTCTTTGACTCAAGAACACGCTGCCGCTCAAGAGCGACTTGCGGGCACAATGTCGGCCTGGGAAGAAAACACGCTCCGACTTGAAGAGCTAACGACCCAGCGGGGCTGATTTCGACAGATTCCCCAGAACGTGCGACAATCCTTTCTTTGCGGACGAAGAATAGTTAGATGAATATCAAACCGTCAGTGCCTCTTTCAATCCTTGATCTCTCTATGATTAGGGAGGGTGGAACTGTTCAACAGGCACTCCATGAAACGCTGGATCTTGCTCAGCATGCGGAGCAATGGGGTTACCACCGGATCTGGTTAGCCGAGCATCATGGTATGCGTGGGATTGCTAGCGCCGCAACGTCGGTCGTGATTGGTTATGTGGCGAATGGAACTTCAACGATCCGTGTGGGCTCCGGCGGCATCATGCTCCCTAACCATGCGCCGCTAGTCATTGCTGAACAGTTTGGGACTCTAGAGTCGCTCTATCCTGGTCGAATTGATCTGGGGCTAGGACGTGCGCCGGGCACAGATCCGTTGACTGCAAGGGCCTTGCGAAGACATCTCGGTTCAAATGGCGACACTTTCCCGGATGATCTTGAAGAGCTTCGTGGGTATCTCCAAAACCAGGATGAAACAAAGAAAGTAAGAGCGGTTCCCGGGGAAGGTCTCGATATTCCAATCTATATCTTGGGATCCAGCGACTTTGGGGCAAGGCTGGCGGCAAAGCTCGGGCTGCCTTTTGCCTTTGCGTCTCACTTCGCCCCAGATATGATCTTCCAGGCCCTAGATATCTATCGCTCCGAGTTTAGACCTTCCGATACTCTTGATAGACCATACGCGATGGTTGGTGTGAATGTGATCGTTGCGGATACGGATGAGGAAGCCAAGTATCTTTTCACCTCGCCGCTACAGCAGTTTAGGAATTTGATTCGTGGTACCCCCGGTCAACTGCGCCCACCCGTTGACCATATTGATGATTGGCGCCCCGGTGAAGTGGAAGCGGTCGAGCGAATGCTCCGATTTGCGGTTATTGGGTCGACAAAGACGGTCGATAAAGGATTGGGAAGAATTCTGGAAGCCACTGATGCTGATGAACTGATCACCGTCTCGGCGGTTTATGATCATGTCGCTCGACTACGTTCCTTTGAACTGCTGGCAGAGCTCTGGGGAACCCGAACCAACGAATCTCAGGTTCCTGCTGGCATTGGCGTAGACTAAAGGGAACCTGAGTGGAGAGGGGTAACCCACTCTTTTAGGTTCTCCAGAGCCTGACCATGAGAAACGATAACTATCCCAGCGCGTCGGAGATGATTCGCAACTTGGCGGATATCAAAGTGAAATGGAACTTGCTTCACACGGACAGGAAGTTTCGCGTTATCCAATTCGAACGCCCCTACTTTGAGGGCGGAGAATTTTGGGTGGTGAACGAGAAGGGCTTCATGTGGGAACCCGCAGATTCGTTTGAGGCTGGGCTTGAATACCTGCGGTGTGACGAGGCTCAGGAGTATCAGGAAAAGCCATCGTAGAATAAAAGACATGACTCTGGAAGAAGCTCTCTGGCAAGACGATGACCGCATGAGCGGCGCTGTATGCTTTCGCGGCACAAGGATTCCCGTGAGCATTTTGTTCGAGCATCTTTTGACGGATCGACTTCAAGAATTCCGTGATGGATATGATGGAGTTAGCGAAAGTCAGATACAGGCGGTCATACAATCGGCCCACGAGATGGTTGAAGGCAGATTGGCAAAGAAGAAGATTGCATGAAAATTCTTCTCGACCATTGTGTAAAGAAGCAACTCGCCGAACAGTTTGTAGCCCATGAGATTTTTACTACTTTTAGCCTAGGGTGGCAGAGTTTGGTCAATGGACAGCTTCTAAGAAAAGCAGACGGCGAAGGGTTTGATGTGCTGATAACCGTTGACAAAAACATGCCCTATCAAAGCTCGCTAAAGGGGCTGAATCTTTGTGTCGTCGTGCTCGATACACCCTCTAATTCACTACAAGACTTGATCATATTTGCGAAACGGTTTTTAGAGCAGGTAGATCGAGTGACTCCTGGTGAGTTCTGGTGGATTCGTGACGAGAAAGTGGATCGTTTCTAGACAAGCTCCTAAGGTTAAAGTTGACAGGCGGTTGCTTTGTCCCTACGGGACCCTCATTGACCGATTGCCAGAATTGAATCCTAAGGACAATGTCTCGCTAGGTTGGTCTAGGAACAGTTCACGAAGCATTTGCATGCACGGCAGTGACTGTGTGAAAACGAGTCCCACACAAAATGACTCATCATCAAAACAGAATGTGCCATAATAACTGCTTCGGAGGCATCGAACCAGTTTGATCTACGTAACCGTTCAACCAAATGAGAGCATTGACTCGGCCCTTAAGCGCTTCAACATGAAGCTCCAACAGAGTGGTCTTCTTCGCGAATTGAAGGAGCACAGCCACTATGAGAAACCGAGTGAAAAGAGACGACGTCTGAAGCGACGCCGTGCTTCTCGAAACTAGTTATAGACCTTTTGACCTTTTTGTTCGTCTCTAAATGCAGATGCCCGCAATGATAGAGACTCAGGTCCAAGCTACCCTGAAGGCAAATTGCCCTCAGGGTTTTGCGCGTTTCGCGCAAGCCTCTGCCGGCTTCACACTCTCAATGTCGAGAGTTTGCAACCGACACACCTATGGACGATCCCAGTAGTACCCGCACGATATCCATCGTCAACCGATCTGGGCGCCGCGCTCCAACTGCCATTATCCGGCGTGCGGTTGAATCTGTCTGCGTCCAGCACAGGGCAAGATCTGGAGAGATTTCCATCCTCCTGACGGATGATGCTGAGATTCAAGACCTCAACAATCGCTTTCGTCAGATCGACGAACCTACGGATGTCCTTACCTTTCCCGCCGACAACCCAATGCTCTTGGGTGATATCGCTATATCTGTTCCATATGCTGCAAGGCAGGCTGAGGCAAGGAAAGTGAGTCTCCAGCAAGAAATCGGTTACCTCGCCATCCATGGAGGACTTCATCTGCTTGGGTTTGATGACGAAACAGAGGATGATAGAAAGGTAATGGTCGAACTGATGAATCGGGCCGCGGTTGCCGCAGGGCTTAAGCCGGATACAGAATGGTCCTCGATTCTTCACGGAGCAACTGAATGAGCGCCACCCGAAAGCGTGACCTGGTCGGCCCATTCCGTGTCGCCCTTGGTGGCTTGGTTTACACTTTCAAAACTCAGCGTCACATGCGTTTCCACCTTTATGTGGTGCTCATAGTTGTGATGCTGGGCATCTTGGTGAATCTGCAGCTTCGAGAAATGCTTCTGCTGCTCTTTACCATCTCTCTTGTCCTTGTAGCAGAGATGTTTAATAGTGCCATTGAAGCGACCGTTGATTTGGTAAGTCCCAATTACAATCCTATGGCAAAATTCGCCAAGGATATTGCTGCCGGGGCAGTGCTGATCACGACGATCATTGCTCTTGCCGTTGGAGGCTTGCTGATCCTGGGAGATAATCGCTGGGAACAGCTCAAGATTAATCTGACATCCGAAGCTCCCGGGCTGCCTTTTGTGGGGCGAATGATCTTGGGTGGCATCGTGGTCTTTACTGTGGTTGTTATCGGAAAAGGCCTTGGCCAAAGAGGACGAGTCCTTCAAGGTGGACTTGTAAGTGGCCACGCCGCGTTCGCTTTCCTATTGGCCACCAGTGCCATGTTTGTGACCGAGAATGCTTTGGCAACTGGAATTGCATTTATGCTCGCTGCTTTGGTTGCCCAAAGTCGGTGGGAAGCCAAGATTCACTCAATCGTCGAGTTGTGTTTGGGAGCCGGTGTGGGAGTTATCACCGGTCTATTGATTTTTGGGTTATTGCCAAAATAAAGGATAACGAAAGTAAATATAAATGAAGGATCTGCCTCCAGAACGTAACCGGCAAAGTGGTTTGCCACGGCGCCGGATAGAAGCGAATATTGCGATTGTGCTTGGTCTAGCTCTCAGTGCTTTGGCACTGATTGGGCAATCAAATAATGACCTGCTGGCCCACGATCTTGGGCAAAGCACTGTTTTGCCATCGGTTGGGTGGTATCCGATTCTTGGAATCATCGCCATCATCGTGCTGAATGGCATCTTTGTGGCTGGCGAGACCTCGGTAGAGCTTCTTCGCTCAGTGCATATTAAGTTTGCTCGAGACAATACACCCAAAGATGCCGATCGTCTACAAGCAATCTTGGACCGAAAGGCGAAGTATGTTGCGGCGTGTACATTAGCAAGCCACTTCTGCCGAGTCGCTATGATCTTGGTAGGTCTATTCTTGGCTCCTGGAGTATCCGCGTGGCTTAGCGAGCAGTTTGGGCAGGCAAATGGATCGGCAATGTTCGTTTGGGCATTGATCATCGTATCTGTTCCCATTGCCCTCCTTAACTTGATGTTTGAGTTGGTGCCGAAAAGCTATGCTTCTCTAACTCCTCATCGGGTAGCCCTACGGTTGTATAGAATCATCCGGATTACTTCTGCGATTCTTTCTCCGCCCGCCTCTCTGCTTTCATCGGTGGCGGGTCTGCTCACGTCTCGCTTTGGTGGAAGAGCCAGCTTTACTATGGCCAACCAAGCTGAGGAAGAGATTAAGAACCTTGTGGAGACAGCTCAGGAAACGGGTGAGATCGAGGTTGATGAGAAGGAACTCCTTCACTCCGTGTTTGAGTTTAGCGATACAGTAGCCCGGGAAGTGATGACACCACGCGTAGACCTGGAAGCAATGTCGATTACCAGCGATCCTATGCAGGTTGTAGAGCTCATCAAGAAGACTGGGCGATCTAGAATCCCGCTGTATGAAGATACCGATGACCAAATCATCGGCATTGTTCACGCAAAGGATCTGTTAATGGCAATTCTCAAGAGCGATAAGCCCAACCTACGCAAAATTATGCGTCCGGCTATGTTTGTGACGGAGAACAAGTCGCTTAACGAGTTATTGCGAGAGATGCGGCAGAGTCGAAGCGAAATGGCGATTGTCCAAGACGAGTTTGGAGGCACCGCAGGCGTAGTTACCACCGAAGATATTGTTGAGGAGTTGGTCGGCGAAATCGTAGACGAGTACGATACCGACGAAGCCGACATCATCAAGGTTGACGACGATTGTCTGATTGCTCATGGAAAAGTTCACATTGATGATGTCCTAGCCATGTTTGGGCTAGAGACTGACAATGATGAGTTCGACACGGTTGGGGGTTATGTATTCGGAGTTTTTGGCCGACAGCCCAAGCGTGATGAAGTAATCGAATCAGATGGCTTGAAGTTCACTGTTCTGGAGACAGATGGTCGAAGAATCAAAAAACTCAAAGTAGAACGTATTCTCGCGGCCGTAGAAGCAAGCTTGTTTGAAGAGTAGTTGAACCGTCTTAGGTAGAGACACCGTCATTGTTGTATGCGCAAGATTGCTACATTGGCGGTTGTCTTCACTTTAGTTACTGGTGCTATTGCTGAAGAAGTGAAGCTTCAGTACACCCGACCATCAACCTTGATTGCGATCTTTGCGGACACCGGGCCACGCCTTGGAAGTCCGTTTGCCGGAAACACCTTCAATTTTGCCAATGAAAACAAGGTTGCGATCGGTAGGCTGAAAGGGTTTGAGGGCGGAATCATTCCCGAAGGCGTAACCCTTGTGGCCCATGATTCAAAAGGCATTCTAGATGTAACCGGTTCGGATGAAAAAGTTAAAGAAGTCCGGCGTTATATTGAATTGATCGATGTTCAGCCTCGCCGACTCTCGCTTGAGGTTGACATGTCATGTTCAATCTTAAATGCGGAGACGACCACTAAGAGCACATTGCGTAACAACCGTGTTTGGGAAGCTAAAGATGAAACGATGGCCCTCAACTTGGCCGTTATTGCGAGAATAAATGATGATGGAACGATCACTTTGCGTGTTCAGGGAAGCCGGACCATGGGGGAAAAAGTCAGTTTTGTTGCGCGGGTGAAGGCGGGAGAAGAATTGCGGCTGACCTTCGGGAAGACTGTCTCGTATGCGGTGGGTTCTAAACCGATGAGCGAAGTATCCCCTAAACCAACTTCGGGTGAATTGAAGGCAGAGGGTGATATCGATGACCCAGAAATTTCGGTTAGCATCAAAGCGAAGCCGCTGGATTTGATCGAGCCGAAAAAGTCATAGAAAGAAGCCCCGCTATTTATGCGGGGCTACTTTTGGGTGGTTAAGACTAACCTCGAGCTTTCTTCAAACGTGCATTGACGGCTTCCCAATCGATGGCACCCATGTACGCATCAATGTACTTAGCGCGAGCTGTTTGGAAGTCTAGGTAGTAAGCATGTTCGTAAACATCCATTGCAAGGAGAAGGGTGTTGTTCCAAGCTGGGAACGTGTCTTGGGCATCGCCAATGTAGTTCCAAACTCGTTGCTCATCGTGGTCGTATCCCAAGTAAACCCAGCCTCGACCGGCAATACCAGTAGCTTTCCAATCTGCGGCCCACTTCTCAAACGAACCGTAGGTTTCATTGATTAAGGTTGCAACATCACCCGTTGCGGCACCACCATTTCCACCGAGAGTCTCGAAGTAGACGTTGTGATTTACATAACCACCGTAAGCGAACGCATAGTTCACTTTGAGGGCGCGCATCTGAGAATAGATTTGGTTTGCCTTAGCTGGATCGGTATCTAGCTCAGCTAACGCCTTTCGAATCTCGTTCGTCTTATTAGCATATCCTTGCCAAAGCTTCAAATGCTCTTCATGAGTTTTTGCTTGGATACCGACTTTAGCGGTTCCAGAAATAGCTTTCGCGATATCGTTTGCGTCGGGTACTCGAACGAGTTTTGGTTCCATCTTTTTCGTTGTCTCCTGGGTAAAGCCAAATGCTAGGCCGGACACACCGGTCAACGCGACGCTTGTCGCGGCTCCAGCGATAAGGACTTGCCTTCGGCTGATCTCTTTATCTGGCATTGTTATACAGCCTACCTGCCTATTAAACGAGTAGAACTGTTCTTCTTGTTTCGTGCCCAGGACCGGTAGCATAGGACGCAATGAACGCCTACCTTTTTCCAGGACTTGAATTTGGACCTAGAATTGTCGAGCGCATTGTAAACCAGATAGCCCCTGCTCGATATGATGAGAAAACCGACCCATCACGCTTTACATTGAGAGAGGCGATTGCCCACCTGGCTGACTGGGAGCCAATATTGCGGGAGAGAATTGAGGTAGCCGTTCAGCAACACAACTCACCTGTTTGCGGACTTGATGAAGAGATACGCGCTGTGGAAATGGGTTACCAGAATTGGGACGTGGCAGAACAACTTACGGTGTTTAGAGTAGAGCGGCAAAGAACGATTGAGTTTTTGCGTACGCTTAACCCCGAAGATTGGGGCAAGACGATTGTCCACAATGAAAAAGGAAAACAGACCGTAGCTGACCAAGCTAATCAGCTTCTAGGCCACGATCTGTATCATATTTATCATTTAATCGAGTTCATATCGGACAAGGTAGCCGGAACTTGGTAACGCCCTAGCCGCCTGCGCTAGGGCTGACAATCCACGCGCTTTCGTTGGTGATGCGCGTGGGGTTTGTGCCGGTAATTCCCATCTGAAAAACTTCACGACCCATACCATGGGCGCGAGTAAAAAGAATAGAAAGACCATCGGGGGATACAGATGGCTCATGATCGTCAAGATTGCCGCTGGAAAGCTTGGTGGCGGAGCCGCCGGTTGCGTTGATGATGTACAGTTGGCCGATGAAGTCACCTTCGACCTCGGACGATTGAACGAAGACGATCTTCGAACTATCTGGCGTGAAGCAAGGCTCGTTCTCGTCCGCGCCGGTTGAGACCAACGCTATCGCGCCAGTGCCATTTGCATTCATGATCCAAACATCATCGTTTGTGGTACTGGAGACGAAAACAATTTTTTGTCCATTAGGGCTATAGCGACCCTGAATGGCTCCGTTTGGCAGATTGGTTAGTCGTGTCTTTCCCGTTCCGTTTGCGTTCATGGTCCACAATTGCGGCGTGCCTGATTCGTATGATGTGTACAAGATTTTGCTGCCATCTGGGCTAAAGGACGGCCATGCGACATCCCAATCGTCTGTCGTAAGTTGGGTTATGCCTGATCCATCTGCGTTGGATGTATAGATGTGTCGGTACGTGTCCCAAACAACAAACGCAAGTTTGGTTTTTTGAGGGTTGGCTTGCAGATAAGTGACTTCCGTAGAGCCAAAGTTAATAGAGACTTTGCCGGTGCCGTCGGTCGACATTTGGTATGCCCTTTGGAAACCGCTAGAGTCTGAAACAAAGAAGAAACTAAACGGCGTAAACCCGCCCGACCCGGAGGTTGTACCGGTTGTAGAACCAGTAGTGGATCCAGCGGTGGTTGAACCAGTGGTCTCACCAGTGGTATCTCCAGAAGTTGTTCCTGTTGTCGCTGTGGTGGAGGTAGTGGCCGTTGTTCCTGCGCTTGCACCCGTTGTTCCACCGGTGATGCCCGTGTCGGACGAGCTGCCTCCTCCTCCCCCACCGCCACAGCCGATCATAATGGCCGCTGCGAGGAAAACTGCATGAGCAAGCTTAGGTGCTTTCTCTCCATCTCTAAAACAAAGAATCCCTGGCATCATTGCTAGGGATTCTCGGAATATGATTTGCGACCGCTCAGGTCATTTTTGGATTTAGCCTAGTCGGGAAGCGATTCGACCAAAGCCAGAAGCCCCAGCGTAAACCGCATTGGAACCCAACATCTCCTCAATGCGGAGTAGCTGGTTATATTTAGCAACTCGGTCAGTTCGATTCGGAGCACCAGTCTTGATTTGCCCACAATTGGTAGCAACTGCCAAGTCAGCGATCGTTGTGTCTTCCGTTTCGCCAGATCGGTGGCTCATTACGCTAGAATAGCCTGCTCGCTTCGCCATGTCTACGGCGGCAAGAGTCTCTGTGAGTGAGCCGATTTGGTTAACTTTTACGAGAATAGAGTTGGCGGTATCGGTTTGAATGCCGCGTGAAAGTCGCTCAACGTTGGTAACGAATAGATCGTCGCCGACAAGCTGTACTTTATCGCCAATCGCATCGGTAAGGGCCTTCCAAGTGTCCCAATCATCTTCTGAGCAGCCGTCCTCAATAGAGATCAGCGGATACTTTTCGGTTAAGGAAACCAAGTATTCCACTTGCTCGGCACCACTGCGAGCCAACTTGTCGCCTGCCTTATACTTGTAAGTTCCGTTCTCAAAGAACTCCGTAGCCGCAGCATCGATACCCAGATAAACTTGCTTGCCCGCAGTGTATCCGGCTTTGTTGATGGCTTCAAGGATGTAGTCAAATGCTAAGTCTTGATTCTCAAGGTTAGGAGCGAACCCACCTTCATCCCCAACACCGGTATTCAAGCCTTTGCTCTTTAA
The DNA here is from genome assembly GCA_037190145.1 of Fimbriimonadaceae bacterium. Classification (GTDB taxonomy): domain Bacteria; phylum Armatimonadota; class Fimbriimonadia; order Fimbriimonadales; family Fimbriimonadaceae; genus 55-13. The sequence continues at coordinate 4,134 of JBBCJU010000018.1, read as the reverse complement.
CACGGCCTTCAGTGAGTGGAAGATTTCGCAGCCCATTTGGCAAGCTTCTGCAAAGCTGCCCGCACCAACCGGAAGGACCATAAATTCTTGGAAATCCACGTTGGAATCCGCATGCTGACCACCGTTCAAAATGTTAAGCATAGGAACGGGAAGAGTATTTGCCGTTACTCCACCAACGTATCGGAAGAGGGGTAGCTTGGCGTGAACTGCAGCGGCCTTAGCAACGGCAAGTGATACACCCAAGATTGCATTGGCACCCAAATTTGCTTTGTTAGGTGTACCGTCCAGTTCTAGGAGCAGATTATCAATTCCAATCTGGTCGTTGGCGTCATGATCTAGAAGGGCAGGGGCAATCTGCTCGTTGACGTTCTCAACTGCCTTCAGCACACCCTTACCGCTATATCGTGACTTGTCACCGTCTCGCAGTTCGACCGCTTCAAAAGCACCGGTGCTTGCTCCGCTTGGAACCGCGGCGCGACCAAACGCTCCACTTTGCAGAACGACGTCAACTTCGATGGTGGGATTTCCTCGGCTATCAAGGATCTCGCGGGCGGAAATATCTTCGATGTAGGGCATATGAGTAACTTGTAATTCTGGAGAGGCGTCGCAAAGTGACTTCGGACACCAATATACGAAGATTACCATCCCAGACTGTTGGGGCTGAGTCTAGGTAACATCAACATTAACGATATGTCGCTCGCGGTGTCCAAAGAGAACTACTTCTGGCATAAGGTTCATTCCCTCACGGGAATCGTGCCAGTTGGATTCTATATGCTTCAGCATTTATCGCTGAACTCATTCACTATTGCCGGTCCAGATAGATTTAACGGTGTTTTGCACTTCTTTGAGAGTATTCCAATGCACCTGTTTCTGGTGTTGGAATTTGGGTTGATCCTTATCCCGCTGATTTTCCATGCGGTGTATGGACTGTTCATTATCAATCGAGGTGAACCCAATTACTTCCAAACAAAGTATAAGTGGTCTCAGAACAGGATGTACTCCTTGCAGAGATGGAGCGGAATTTTCTTATTCCTCTTCCTGTCTTTCCATGTCTCTACCACCACCATAGCGAAATATATCTCTGGCTCATCCAAGGTCGTGGAGTATGCGGCTTGGCAGCAAAACCTCACTAGCAATGGCTACATCTTATTTGTGGTCTACATTTTGGGAGTTCTTTCTGCCAGTTACCATCTAAGCTACGGCGTTTGGAATTTCTGCATTCGATGGGGCATCACTATTTCTGAGAAAGCGCAACTGAGAGTTCAGAAGTTTGCGATGGGAATGTTTGTCGTTGTCACACTGTTGGGTTGGGGAGCCCTCGTTGGGTTCTTGATTCATGATCCCAATGGCATGAGCAAGGCAGTTGGCCTAGATTCTGACAAGGTCACGATGTCCGTTCCTCGATAATCTAGATAAAAAGAAATGGCCCGCAAAGTCTAACTTTGCGGGCCATTTCTTTTACATGGGCACCTTACTCCATCGTAACTCGAACAGCTTCAACAACTTGGTTGAGATCCGGCAAGGCCGCATATTCATAGATCGGGTTGTAGCCAATATGAACGTCTTCTCGAGCGACTAGCTGGGGAGGAGACAAGAATAGGTTCCAACGCTCCGGAATGCGAGTCATCTCTGCGATAACGGTTTGACCAAAGCCTCCGGTGCGATTGTCTTCATGGACGACAACCAACCTTCCCGTCTTTTCAACGGATTGAGTAATGGTTTCGTAGTCACATGGAACGATAGACCGAAGATCAATGATCTCAACAGAAGCCTCACCCGCGAGACGATTTGCGGCTTCATCTGCGAGTTCTAGGCAGTTACCCCATGTGACAAGCGTCACATCTGACCCTTCTCGAACTACCTTAGCCTTACCAAACGGCACAGGTTCAATAGACGCTACATCAACCTGCTTTCGGAAGATATGCTTTGGAATCAGAACAAAGTGCGGATCGTCACCCTTAATGGCAGTCCAGAGCAATCCTGCTGCATCCTCAGGGGTAGAGGGAATGGCTACCTTTAGGCCGGGAGTATGAGCTAAATAGGCTTCATTGGCTTGGCTGTGCCACAGCGAGCCTCCGGGGAGGTAAGCCCCGTAAGGAGCGTAAATAACGCAAGGGCACTTCCACTCTCCAAAGGTTCGCCATCTTAGAGTGCTCATGTTGGCCGTGATTTGATTCCAGCCAGGAGCAAAGAAGTCAACAAACTGTAATTCGAAGACCGGCTTCATTCCCCACGCTGCCATGCCGATAGCCGTTCCCATGATGGTGGCTTCTGCAAGGGGAGAATTAAAGACCTGCTTTGGAAATGACTCGCTTAGTCCCTTCGTGAGGCCAAAAACGCCTCCTTTGGGGTCTTCAATGTCTTCTCCAAAGAAGATAACATTGGGATCATCTTCAAGTGCCTTCTTGAACACTTGATTGATTGCCGCAACCATTGTTTGTCGGCCTGGTTGAATGGGTGGAGCTTCAGCTGGAATAGCGTCTCCAAAATTGAAGTGCAGGGTTTCTGCGGCGAGGGGATCGGCCTCCTTTTCTGCTCGCAAATAGTCTTCGTCTACCTGCTGGTTGACCTCTCCTTGAATGCGGTTGAACTCCTCTTCTGTAAGTTCTCCCGCCGCAATAAGCGATTCTTTAAGTAGGCGAATCGGATCGCGATGCGACATCTCCTCAATGTCTTCTAGTTTTCGATAGACCCGATGATCGTCTGAGGAGGTGTGTGATGATAGACGATCAAGATCTGCCCAGATAAGGGTTGGGCCTTCGCCTGAGCGCGCCTTATCAGCGGCCGTGAGTGCAGTTTGGAACACGTTCTCAGGGTGCCGCGCATCAATTTTTACAATGGTGTCTGGATTCAGAGTGCCAATGTTGAAGGGAAGAAACTTATCCGTCGGGGTGGATATTCCGTACTTATTGTCCTCCACCACAAAAATCATGGGCAGCTTTTCTTGCTGAGCAAAAGTGAGTGCTTCGTAGAATTCGCCTTGCCGCATGGCCGCGTCACCAACACTGGCGATAGCCAAGCTATCTTGTCCATTTAGCTTCATGGCCCATGCCGCACCGCAAGCTGGGATAAGAGACCCTCCCGTTGGGGTGCAGACGCTGAATACGTTATGCTCGCGGCTACTGTAGTGCCCGGGCATCTGTCGTCCTCCAGAACTACTTTCTCGCTTAGCAAAGTAGGCAAGAGCCAGATCGTAGTTTGTGAGGCCTCGCGCCAGCATAATGGCACGGTCGCGGTAGTAGGGGAAAAGGTAGTCCTCAGAGTTAAGGGCAAAGCAAAAAGCTCCAAGTGCTTCATGCCCCATTCCACTCACTTGGAACCAACCCTTTGATTGGCGAAGGAGGATACCTTCACGTCGATCACCCTCACGACTCAACATCATAAGTCGCAGGTAATCAAGCTTGTTGTAAGACTTCTTTGCAGGGATGACAGACATGAAAATAGGTACCTCGTTTCCTCATTGAAACGGCTCGCCGACCGGCGGCCTGTAACTGGAAAGTATACCGAGCGAGGCTTCCAGAAACTGAATTGCCTCCGTATGAAGATACATACGGAGGCAATATCGCGTTTTGTTCTAAGAAGATTTAGAACTTGACGCTGAGTTGGGTACCGATGAGGCCACCACGTGCTCGCTCTTGGCCGAAGAAGCTGAAAGCAGAAGCACCGTCGGCATCCGTGTCGGAAACCTGCCAGAAGAGTCGGAGGTTAGCTTTATCGGAAAGACCGAAGTTGAATCCAAGGGTGAACCAGGATTGGGTTGGCTTAGCCGCGCCGTCGAAGTCCCACTCATTGTGCTCGTAGCTAGCCATGATGCTGCTGTTGCCGGATAGACCGTAGTTCACACCGATCTTGTACGATGTGACCTTATCATCCTTGCTCAAGCCGGAAGAATCGGTATCTCGTCCTTCCATGAATGCAGCTGAACCATGAATCTTCAGGTTGTTGCTTACTTGGAACCATGCGTCCACGTTGAAGCCTTGAAGGTCGGTTGGGTTCCAGTAGGTACCAATTCGACCCCATGCGCCAGGAGCAGCATAGAGAGGATCGATCGACTTATAGCCGGCTCCGAGGCCCCACTTGTCGTTCTTGCCGCCGTACTTCAGGCCAGCCCACCATGCAGAGTTGTCCTCATCC
>JBBCJU010000017.1:0-37148 GCA_037190145.1 Fimbriimonadaceae bacterium | reverse complement strand
AAGAACTCTTCAGTCGTCCGAGCGTACTTGAGCGGTGAGTGAGCTTTCAGGGCCGGTTCTGCTAACCAAGAGCCATGATTACCTTGGGTTTGACTGTGGCAAGGAGCCGTTAAACTCCTTTCTTGTTCGCCACGCGCTGGCCAACCAGGCCAACGACAGCGCACGTACGTTTGTGGTGCTAGATGAGAACCAGGTCATCGGCTACTACAGCCTAGCCGTGAGCGCGGTCCTCTTCGAGGATGCCCCAACTCGTATGACGAAGGGATTGGCGCGTCATCCTGTGCCCGTCATTCTTATGGCGCGATTTGCGGTCGCCACTACTCATCAAGGTCAAGGCATCGGAAAGTCGATGTTCAAAGACGCCATTAAAAGAGCACTCTTTGTGAGCAAAGAAGCCGCTGCCCGAGCCTTCGTTGTCCATGCCAAAGACGATGAGGCAAGCGCGCTGTATCAGCGCTTTCAGATGGAAGCTTTTCCGACCAATCCATATCACTTCTTCTACTTGATGAAGGATATCGAGAAGTCACTGGGGCTCCGATAAAGTTGCTCTTTACAAGTCTTATATTCTCGTGATGTCTCTTGGATTAAATCTACGTAAATCCAGAGGCGCAATCGCTAACTGAAAGAGGGGCTTCTGCTTGATTGAACCCCCCTATAGTTTTCTTTAGATTGCAGTTGATTTATAGCCTGTTGTTGTTCAGCAAATAGATAATCCGTATTCACATTGGTTCCAGTAAATCCAAATGAATACCTCTACTCCATTAAATCCGTTTTTGTGTCTTAGGTTTTTTGCCATCCTTGCCATTCCTTCTACGTTGACCGTCGGGATGGGGCTTGCTTGCGCGCCTAAACTTTCTAGCTTGCAAACCTCCGAGTCCAAATATGATGTGGCGCTAAGGTTAGAGCAGGGAAGAAATGGAAAGCCGAAGGATTATGCTGCCGCGGCAAAGTTGTACCGAGAAGCTGCAGATGCGAAAGATGCCCGTGCAATGGCTCGACTAGGCGACTTTTATTTTCGTGGACTGGGTGTAACGAAGTCTTCGCTTATAGCAAAAGAATGGTACGTGAAGGCTACGGCTCTAAAGCATTCGGGAGCTATGTTGTCGCTTGGAAACCTATACATTCAAGGAGAAGGGGTCCCTAAAGATATTGGGACTGCCATTGATTGGTATCGAAAGGCCGCCGAAGCCAAGAACTCTGAAGCAATGAGTTATCTTGGAAAACTGTATTACCTTGGGTTTGGTGTTAAAAAGGACTACAATCTTGCGGCTGATTGGTATAGAAAAGCGGCTACAGCTGGTTCCGCTTCAGGCATGCGCTCGCTTGGCAACCTTTACAACGCTGGACTAGGGGTAGAACGAAGTAGCAGTCAAGCAGCGGCTTGGTATGAGCGAGCCCAATCTACCGAAGAAAAAGAGGCATCCATTCTTGCGAAGGCCTCTGGTAAGTGCTCCATAGATTTCCTCGATCTGCTCCGAAAGAAAGCGAGCGAGGTAAGGCAAAAGTTAGGCTCTGTTCCAAGAGACCAAGATGTATCTGCCCAAGCTTGGGTTGTTGATTTCAATGTGTTGGGACCGATCAAGATCACGTTCTATTCTGATCCTACAGTCGAAGATGCCAAGGTCTACTCCATTAGGGTGTCTACAAATCATAGGTTTAAGCCTGAGGATATTGCAATGCTCCTTGGTTTCGATTTTGGTGGATTTTCCTATCACCACTACGGAATCGAAGTTCATTCCTATGTTCGGTCCAGCTGGTACCTAAAGAACGCTGGAGGTAAGGGTAGCTATAAGCTCTACATAGGCGAAAAAGAGAATGGTGAGGGATTTGATTTGGAGCTCACTCTTGAGAACTGAAGGATGGCAGATATATACGCATATGATCCGCAGTCCAGAAGATGGAAGTGTCTCACAGCGACAGAGAGTTCAAGGTCTTCTTCAATCTATTTTCCTTTATTCACCTTGGGCCTTCTTCTCGTATGTGGAGCAGCTTGGGCTGTGTATCCCAAAAGTAAATCAGCGATAGCATTCAAAGTTGAGGAGAAGGAACTTGGATCTCGGCTACCGATGCCCATCGAGACCGTTGACTGGTCAATTCGCGAGCCAGTCTTTGGCCAGATTCGACTTGGAGCTTACGCAGGAGAAGCTGCTAACGTAGCGGGTATTGAGTGGAGCTCAACATGGGGGCTGAACGTCCCTGGAAAATACTTGCTATACCGGCGATCTGTGAGGAGAGCGTACGGTGTTGACCTAGAGGATATGAACTACTTCAGTATTGGAGGGAAGGGTTGGGAGCGACGGCTAGGTCCATTGCATCGTTGGATTTTAAACGCTGGCCAGTTTGGAGATGTGACCATCGCCCTTGAACCCGATAGCAAGGACGGATTTAGCGTTTTCTCTAAAAGTGCAGGTATGGATGAGCTCCGACGCATCTTTATGGATGCGCAAGGAGCGGGGATTACGGTCTGGATTCGGTTTGGTTCGGAAGCAAATCTGAGCGGAAGTCCTTACTCGGTCTATGATGACAGAGTAAAGGCAGTTGGCCATTTCGAGAAAGCTTGTTGGTTCAAGGCAAACATGCCAGATAACGTCCGAATGGTCTTTTCACCACTCATCAATACAGCTGTGCACGGATGGAGGAACCAGAAGCAAACGCTCCGCTGGATGTTCCAAGGGGATGAATCCACTCAAGACCTTGTCCCCCCTTGGGATTGCATTGGAGGGACGCTTTACCGAACAAATATGAGCCTAAAGCCCACATTTAACCGTTACTATGCGCTAATGAATGAAATGGAGCCTTCTCTTCCGTTCCAATTGTGTGAACTTGGAGGTCCATACGAGCGCAAACACGAACTGATGGACTTTTTGAAGTTAGCGGCTTCGGGTCAATGGGAGCGCTTAAAGAAGGTGAATCTATTCGCTCGACAGATTAATAGGCGAGCCGACCCGAAGGGCCGCTTCGGGTTCATGCATCCGGAAGAACGGTTACGTGCCTGTAAAGAAGCGAAATCTACAGGTACACCTCACTACGTAACAAGTTATCTCAAGCCGCTTCTTTTGCGAGAATCCAAAAAATTTTGATGTGCTACGTATTCTCGTAGACGGCAACGTCTAGATTTCTTATAGGTTTATTTAACCTATCTTATTCAATAGTGTTCAAGTTTCTTAAGAAACTTGGTCGGTACCTTCATCGCATGCATAGCGATAGCAAAGAAATCTCGATTTGTCTTAAACCCGTCGTTGTAGCCATTTGTTTGGGAATGGTATGTGTAGCGTTCACTGGATATGGCCAAAACTCTTCTAAAGAGAAGAGAGTGAAAATTGATTTGCCGAAGATTTGGGGCAAGGACACGCAAGCAGCTCAAAAGATGCTAGGAAAACCATCCCAGCGTTCTTCTCGAAAGACGAGAAAGGCAGATAATCCCTCTGACGGTTGGGCTAAAGATCGTGATTACACCACGCTTGTTTACAACAATGTGCAGGGTTTTCAGTTGGTTCGCCTCAGCTATAGAGCAGACCCGGGTAAGCCTATGCATCTTTTTTCCGCAAGTGGTGTTCTCCAAACATCTATTCCCACAGATGAAGCTCCACGTTGGTTTGGCCTTCGAGTTAATCCAATGCCATCGAATGGACATGGAAGCGATAACGATTTTGGTGACTATACCAAGATACGCAGTTTCGAGTCAGTTGGCCTAGACAAGCAATTGCCGTCAAAGTACCTTGCTTGGGTAGACGTCATCAGACTGAAGGGCAGAGACCCAAGGAACAATTCTGAAGCTAGTTCTCTAAGCATGGGTCGCCGAAGTTTTGCACCAATGAAGATCGAAGCAGGTGAGCGAGTTCTAATGGTCGGTACTGACTAGAACCGCCCTTGTTAACCCTCGTATCATGTTGCTTTTTAGCGAAGACCCAAATTGTTGTTTACACTGGGTGTGCTCTAGAACATCGCAACAGTCACGGACCTTGCGTTGGAATTGTAGGAGGCACTTCACTAAGTCTCCAGCAAGGCCCGTTGACCAAACAATCAGAGGCAGGCTCTCTGACCTGTGGGTTGGTCAAGAATTGAGGACTTGTTGCTTGTGAGTGTTTGGTCATGTGGCAACCAATTGAAGGGTTATCGAGCCAGATGACGCACAAAGGGTAATGCATTAAAATACAGTAAATCTGTAGACGGAACACCTCTTGTAGGTTCAAAATAAGCTTATCTTAGCCTAATTTAGCTTGATATGCGGCGCTGTGGAACCTCAGACTATGGGAGGCAGCAGGCGCTCCTTTGCTTACAAGTCTCACTTTCATGTGACCCACAAATCTAGAGCTGCGTGAGCCTGCCTTTCTAGTGACAATGATTAAGCCTGGCTCTCCCGCGACGAACCTTCTTGGTGATAAGGCAATGCGTATCCTCCTTCTTGCCAGTGAAGGCAAGGCCAATAAGGAAATAGCCGTTCAGTTGGGCATTGCCCTTAGTACAGTTGATTATCATTGGCGACGTATCTTCAAGATCCTAGAGGTTGCTGACCGGACCCAAGCAGTGGTTCGAGGGCTTGGTCTTGCCTACCAAGAGCAGTATGCGCGAGCTGAACGTGAATACGCGCGAATGTCAGAAGAGCTGGCCAAAACGAAACACTTAGAAGAGGAACTCCGAAAAGTGAATGAGCGGGTTGCTTTTCAACGCGAACATGAACAGAGGGTTTTTGCCGAGTGGATTCAGAACCAATATTCTAAGTATCAAGACCCGCGAGAGTGGGTTTTACGGATGCAATCTCTTCGCTGGCATACCAATGTCGGGTCAGCATTCTTTTTCCGTGCGGAGCACTTCCTTCCCATTCGCTTCTTGTTCTTTGATGGTGTAGAGAAGTTGGGATATCGAGCAGAAGACTTTTGGACAGGTGAGAAGACATTGCTCGATTTCATGCACGAGGGCGACCGTGAATTTATTTATTCTCACTATGTCCCGATGACGGACCTTGGCGGACCGATGGTGGAGTTTCAGTACCGTGCGATAACAACTTGGGGTGAGACACGTTGGTTCTATGCCCGCGTAGTATTTGAGAAGGATGAACTCGGAACATGCCACTACTACAGCGGCATTGGATTTGATGTTACTCATCACATTGAGGCCGGTTTTTGGCCAGACCGTGCGTGGTGTCGATACGGAGGAAAGCTCTATGAGAATTCATAGGAATGATTGTCCTCCTGATGCTAAATGACATAACTTCTAAATCGAGCCATCAATTGCATCACACCTGACTCACCAAAAGATGAACGGCGTGACTCTTACGTGTCAAAGGCATTGGTAGAATGGTGCTGATGGAGCGATTGGAGTCGGCAAACTTTCTGGGTGTAAGCCTCAGTACTCTCGACCGTTTAGCCAGCCAAGGACGGCTTAAAAAAGGACGCGCTAAACGTAAAACAAGGCCGGTTACGGTGTACGACCGAAAGGAGCTAGAGAGCCTGAAGGCGGAGCTAGAAGCTATCAAGCCTGGACGTGCAAAAAGACAAGGTCTTGAGAGACAGCTTGATACGGTGGGATTCCGAATTGACCCACTCTACATTAAACGGCTTCAGTTGGAAGGAGAAACTAGAGGCATGAGCGTTGGAGAGTATGCCCGCTTCCTTGTAATCAGGAGCCTTGAAGATACTACTTCGCAAAGGGTAGCCGAAGAACTCACGGCGCTTAGGAAGAGCCTTTCCGGCATGTTCTATCTCATCCTCGTAGACCAGTTTGAAGCGTCCCCGGAAGAGGCCCAAGCCATCGTCACGAAGTTGGGAGGTTGAACACGATGCTCAGTATGAGCGTGATGTCGGCTAGCCAGGCTGGCTATTATTTGGGGCTCGCGAGGGAGGACTATTATCTTGAGGGAGGGGAGCCGCCCGGTCGTTGGTATGGACAGGGGGCGGAGCTCTTAGGGCTTTCCGGCCAAGTCGAGGCCGACCAGCTCTACAACCTTTTCGCTGGCCGTTCTCCAGACGGAAGCCGTTCTCTAATTCAGCGTCAGAGGCAGGAAGGAAGGGCCGAACACCGACCTGGGTGGGACCTCACATTTTCGGTGCCGAAATCGGTTTCAGTCCTTTGGAGCCAATCATCAGAGCCCATTCAGAAGGTAATCCAGAATCTTCACCACCATGCGGTAGAATCGGCGCTCTCGTATCTTGAGGACACGGCTACGTCGACCAGGCGAGGCAAGGGCGGCCATATCCTAGAGAGAGTGGGGCTCTTGGTCTCTACCTTCGAGCACTCCACATCCAGGGCACTCGACCCACAACTTCACACGCACGCGCTTGTGATGAACCTTTCAGTCCGGAGCGATGGAACAACCGGAACACTTAGTAGCCTCGACCTATTCCTGTCGAAGATGGCCGCGGGTGCGCTTTACCGTGCCGAACTGGCTAAAGGCCTACAGGAGAAGCTTGAGCTTGAACTTCGCAAAGAGCACTCTTGGTTCGAAGTGGAAGGTATCTCACCAAGTCTTATCGACGTATTCAGCAAAAGAAGGGCCGCGATTGAGCAGCAGCTCAGAGCGACTGGGCTCTCTGGAGCAAAAGCGTCGGCTATAGCGGCAATCCAGACGAGAAGCGCAAAAGAAGGCGTGTCGAGGCAAGACCTTTTTGAGGATTGGAGAGGGGAAGGGCAGCGTCACGGATGGAACCCGGGAGCGTTTGAATCACTCCTCGGGAGAGGAGCCAGGCCGGGCTACCCGGAGCGAATACTTGCGCATATATGCGGTAGTTCTATCGAGCGGCTTACCGGGCAGGAAGCACACTTCACGGAACGAGACTTCGTGCGTTTTTTGGCCGAGGAGTCCCAAACCTTAGGAGTCGGAGCCACAGAGGTCCGCATCGCCGTGAGCGAGTACCTTGCGAATTCTCATGAAATCGTTTTTTTGGGTGAGCATCGGGGCGAGTGCCGGTACACAACTTCAGCTATGTTCCGGCTCGAGCGGGAGCTCATCTCTGTAGCGGAGCGACTCGCGAGCAACACAAGGCATCATCTCCATACCGAAACTGTGGTGGGACACTTATCGAGAAATGGTGAGCTCTCTGAGGAACAGATGAGGGCGGTTTGGAACCTCACCACGCAGACAGGAGCCATCGCTATAGTTTCGGGAATGGCTGGTACGGGAAAGACGCGGATGCTTGGAGTTGCACGCGAGGCGTGGCAGTCTGAAGGGTTCGAAGTCATAGGGACGTCGCTATCGGCAAGGGCTGCGAAAGAGCTTGAATCGGGAGCTGGGATCTCGTCAACCACTATTGCGCAGCTTCTCATCGATTTGGAACGCAAAGCGCTTACGTTCACGCCGAAGACCATACTCGTTTTGGACGAAGCAGGCATGGTGGCAACTCCGGAGATGGAGCGCCTTCTGAAGGCTTGCGAACATGGTGGTTCGAAAATCGCATTGATAGGAGACGAGCGCCAAATTCAGCCCATCGGTCCGGGGGCACCGTTTGATGAGCTAGGGAGGAGACATGGGAAATCGGAGCTCACCGATATCCGCCGCCAGAGTGAGCATTGGGCAAGGCAGGCCGTTAGGGACTTAGCCGAGGGTAGGTCAAGTGTCGCGCTTGAGGCGTTCGCTGAGCGAGGGCTACTCACCATTGCAGAAAACAAGCATGATGCGATGGACCGACTCATAGAGCGATGGAGAGATGACGGTTTAAATCCTGAGGACACGCTGATTCTTGCAGGAACCAAGAGCGAGGTGAGAGACCTCAACCGATGTGCTCAGGAGGCACGGCGAGATGCCGGGGAGTTGGGGCTCCTCTCGACCGTGGTGGGCGAGGTGCGAATCTACGAAAACGATCGGGTGATGTTCATCAAGAATAAGCGAACTCTCGGCATTCAGAACGGAGCCCGGGGTACTGTCCAGAGCGTCTCCAAAGACGGCGATCGGGTGACGGTCCGCCTTGATTCAGGTGAGAGGGTGAGCTTTGACACGCTCGAGTTTAAAGATTTCGATCTCGGGTATGCCGCCACTACTCACAAAGCCCAAGGAGCGACGACGCAGAGAGCCTATATATTGGGCGGCGGGCCTATGCAAGGGAGGGAACTGGCCTACGTGCAGGCCAGTCGCGCAAAAGTCAAAACCCAAATCTTCGCGATGACCTCCGAGACTGGGAACGACGTCGCTGAACTTGCCCGGAATATGGGTAGGAGTCGGCGCAAAACGATGGCCGTCCGTTTGACCAGCTCGCTTGACGAGGGAATCAGCTTCTGAGGCCTCGCGACACTGCTTCGGCTACGTAATATCGTAGGGACCAATGCGACCAGTTTCTCTTATACTTGGATCCAATGGCTGTCCTCAGGGTTCTGGCTCCAAATGACTTTGATTCTGAAGTTCTTCCTCCGATACCGGTTCTTCAGGCAGACTCAAGCAAAGCAGCTCATGAATTTGCCCTTCACATTAAGGAATCGATAACGCCACAGCTTTCACCGCCGAAGTTGGCGCTAGTAAACGTTCAAATTCTTGGGGCTAAGACTCTGACCGATAAAGTGTCCTTGATCATTGCGGGACGTGACTATCTCACGGTCGGGATAGAGGCGAATAGCTCTCTTGTTCGGGTCCTCGGGGTGATTCGGTTTAAGGTTCTCGCTAACTCCATCACCGCCACACTTCAGACGAGAGAGACTTTTGCTGTCGGTCGAACGATCGGCCTTGGATTGGTGAACTGGTTTTTTCCGGAGCTAAACCACAATAACCGTGATGAAAGTGGGAGACCGAAAGAAGGGTGTGGAGAAATTTTTGGATTCTTTATCTTGATGCTCGTCGCCACCGTTGGATTTGCGGTGGCAGGACTTGTAGGTGCGATAGTCACTTTCTTTGTTGGCGGCGGTGCCATCCTATACGCAGTTTCTGTGGCACGTCAGAGTAAGGAAAGGCAGAAAGAAGAGCTTTTGACCCTTGTAAAACTGGTATTCGCTAATGCCTATAGCGAGTTCAAATACGCTCACACGATTGAATCTTCTTCAAAACAAATAAGCCCTGTGAAGAGTGCTTTGTCAGTACATTGTGATGTCGAAGGTAGAGTGCTCATAGACTAAATGCAGGGCTAGCGTGAAATCATCTTTGCGTGAGAACGCTTTCCAAGCAACAGAAGGCGATCTGGATGTTCGGGTTTCATGGTTTGCAGAATTCTGAATGGTAATGCTATGGGTGAAAAACGATAGGACCAATCTCCGATAATCGAATGAAGATATCACCAGCGTCCTCACTTGAGTTGCAATCGGTTTAGGGGCTATTTTGGCGACAATTCTTCTTAGGCTACAGAATCTCGTAGGCATGGAAGCAGCGAGTTCCGCTTATACTCGAAGTTGCTTTCGCTGCAGCACCAAGGGTGCACCCTCATTACCCTAGCAGAGTTTAATTCCTGACCGAGGTGATGCAAAAACATGAAGTATCTACCCGTCACGATAGTTGCCTCCATCCTCTTGGCTTATCTCTCGGTGAGATATTCGGGGCATTACTCACTGACGACATCTCATAAAAATAGCATCATATTTATTGTTACATCTACTCCATATCTCTTTCTTAGACTTGGATTGAAGTACCCAGGAACGAAAGCCATGGACTTTCTAGTCAAGCTGATGCTTGGTTTCGGGCTTTTCTATTTCTGTGCCGTTCACATTGGGATGCCAGAACTTATTCCAGCGATGGTCGTCTCATTCGCGGCTCCGCTCTTCTTAAGATTCGACGGAAAAATGAATCCAAGGTTTTCACCGTTTATACCGAAACGTGCCTTCTTTGAGACGATGGTCGTGCCCTATTCCGCTGGAGTGGTGACCAATGAGGTGATGCTTGCACTTCGAGGGGCCATCAAAAACCAACTTACAGTGTTAAGTTCTGATGCTTGCCGAACGATTCCATTTGGAACGAATGGTTTGGCTTTGTCTGATTCGAAAGGGCAGTTCTATATCTGGGCAACTCTCTCGAACGAGGTGACGAACATTCGAATCGACATTAACTATGCCGAACTAAACCGTGGACGGTGGCGGACGAAAAGTGAATCCAATTGGGATTTTAATCACGCTCGTGATAAGGATGATGAGTTAAGACGAGGGAGCGGGCACGACGACCTTGTTCTCTTAGGATGCCTTCTCTACATAGTTCATCTCTTTATTCGCACCAAACTGTCTCAGTCAGCAGCTGATGAGGCTCAGGGTTTACGCCAGACCTTTATGACGAGTCTCGCTTTAGCTGTAGATGCGTGGAGTGATGGGTTTAAAACACTTTCGATAGATAAAGGAAACCCGACGAAGTATATGGGTTCAGCTCATCGCGACTTTGAAGGTAGGTTACTCATTGAGTAAGGTCGTGTATGTCAGTGAAGGTTTCCTTGGTATCTTTGCCGGGAGTTTCTTTCGTTCACTAGTGAACGTCTTTACAACGATAGAATTCTTAGTATCCCAATCATCTTTTTTAAGAGTATCAATTTTCAGCAAACGATACCAGGTTGAGAAAAGTCGATGAACTTAAAAAACATTGCGCTCTGGGGTTCTTGGAAACCAGGGCTTGCGGGGCTCTTCTTTGGCGCATTGATCGGAGGTTTTGCGTCACCTTCATCAAGTGATGGAGCTGTGATTACGATCTCTAGTCTGGCATATGCTGGGTTATCTGGCTTCTCTTGGTACAACATTTTAAGTTACGCGGATACGTTTGCAATGGCTCGAACAACCACGGGAGAAAAGGTAGTCAGGCTATTCTGGGTTTCATGGTCCATAGTGACCACTTTGATGTTTGTTGGAAGCTTGATTGTAAGTGTTGTCGGTGGAGCAATCGGGCTCATCTATTTCTTCTTTCTCTTAGCCGGTGCTCCTGCATGGCTATTGAAGGGAACAGAGTTTGTTGTTAAGCACCAACTAGAACAAGAAGCTCGTGCGCTTGTTATCCAGAGTGATGTGGAGTTCAACCCGACCGACCATAAGAAGATGGAATCAAAAGAGAAGGAGAGAGAAACACAAAGAAGCTATGGGGAATACCCGACTCGTAAACAAAACGTCGACGACGAGGGACGTCCTATAATCGACTGAAACCATGAACGACACATTCATTTGGGCTGGCCATCGACTTAGACGTTGGCGAGGTGACCAACACTTCCTTGCTGTCGGTGCATCTGGTAGTGGAAAAACTACTCTCATCAATCACGTAGCAGGTACGGTCTTGTCAGACCTGCGGACTAGAGGTTTGGTTTACGACCCAAAGCAAGAACTACTCCCATTTCTGATGGGACTACGAAGTTTGAGTCATGCTCCTCATGAGTGTGGTGTCGTGGTGCTCCACCCCTGGGACATGAGATCAAAAGCATGGGACATGGCGGCTGATATCGACAGCGCCATTTCAGCCAGGCAGCTCGCGGCCATCTTAGTTCCCGATGGTGAGGGAGGGAACAAGGATAGTTTCTTTGTTGATGCTGTACGGGACGTGCTCACCGGTGTCCTAATGGCTTTTATCGAGTGCATCCCTAACAAAGGTTCATGGCGTTTTCGGGATGTTCTTCTTGCCATGCTCTACGAGCCTTATTTGAATATGGTCCTTGGATTAAAACCTAAGGATGAAATCAAACTTGCGATGCTTAGTCGCATTCGCGAGAGCTATTTTGGTTCTTCGACCGACACCCGAACAAAAGCTAATATTAGGGCGAGCATCAATGCGCGGCTAGCAGTGTTCGAGCCGGTTGGTGCTGCATGGCACGCAGCAGAAAATGACCAAGTTTTCGGTGGGCTTTTCTCTCTGAAGGCGTGGCTAGAGGAACAACCAAACGAAGAACACCCCGGAACTATCTTGGTTCTTGGTAACGATGAGGCTGCAAGGTCTGCTTTGGACCCTATCAATCAAGCACTTTTCAGAAGAGCCACAGAATTGGTTCTTGCACGTCCAGAGCGCACCCATCAAGAGCGAGAAACTGGTGCGAATCAGATTTGGTTTTTTCTTGACGAGGTGAGAGAGGCTGGGAAACTCGATGGACTAGGGAGACTCCTCACCAAAGGGCGCTCGAAGAACGCATGCGTAGTCATGGGTTTCCAAGATATCGACGGACTTCGGGATGTATACGGAAAGGAACTCGCGAACGAAATCGTTGCACAGTTCAATAATGTAGCTGTGCTTAGAGTGAATAGCCCCGATACGGCGCAGTGGGCAAGCGACCTTTTCGGGCGACGAATTGAGTTCTCCCAGAGTTCGAGTACGAGCTTCAGTACGAGCAAGGATTCCGGTATCTCCATCGACCGGGGGAAGAGCGAAGAAGAGCGTCCTTTTTTCCATACCGAAGCCTTTCTTTACGGCTCAAATGCCGCGGCCGCCAAAGCAGTGCAGGGAAAACGTCGAGGCCCCGACATCAATATTGAAGGACTCTCTTGGGAAGAAGTCCGGGCAAGATGCAGCTTCACAGAGGAAAAGGAAGCACCGAGAGTCGATAAGGGGGCTCTCTCGGAATTGCTAAAGAAATCTTTCCCGGATATGCCGCGTGAAGAAGCGTTAAGTTTGGTTTCGGAGCATCTACCAAGACCTCCCTCTCAGCAGATTCTTGCTCCATGGACCGAATCTGATTTTAAGCGATTAGGAATTGATAAACCCGTTCCGTCACTTGATAAGATAAATGCACAATCCTCGGATCGGCAGAAACCAGAATCAATATGGAAAAAGTGGCTACCAGGCAGTGACTCGACCAAGGGCATTGTACGAGAAGAGTAAAAAAAATGTTAACACGTGACTCTGCGAAATATACATTCAAGTCTAAAGGCATAGAAACTAAGGTGTTCGTATTTGGCGCGATGGGCTCTGCTGATGAAAGAGCTATGCTCATCCTTGAAAACCAGCCTAAGAATCTCGGACATTCTGTCGAAACACCAGATGGTCAGGCAGCTTGTATTGAGTCACTGTCTAGGGGCATGGACATTAAACCAACAGATGCTGATTGGTTTGTAAAAGATGATCAGGGATGTATCCGAGCTCTCGATGTGCAAACTCATTTGGAGAAAGTCCCTAACCAACAGTTTCAGGATTACGCTAAAGCAGGGGAATTCAATCACCAAAACATCAATGAAGAGAAGAAATTCTTCATGGAAGATATTTGGAAGGCAAAATGCGAAGCTAGAAGTCCTTCGGAGGCAGAAATGCAATCGTTAACTGAGGCATTCGGTCCGGAAGGTCCTACCTACCATGAACCTTTTAGCAAAAATCCTTCAGCAGATGTTAAGAGTGCTCACGAGTATGACTTGTCCGACGAATCGTTTACACCATAGAATCTAAATCTGCAAATGGTTGAAGATTTTGCATGTGCGATGTAGTTGGAAAGAATCCATCGTGTGGGCCGCTCCAAACGATTACTCGCTCAGTATCCTGGCCTGCTTCTGGTTCAATTATTTTCAGTAAACAACTATGAAGGCTATTCCCGCGGATATCATCTGTTTTGGGAATCGACGGGCACATCACCTCAAGAATGTCCTGTAGAACAGCACAGGCTGCATCTGAGGTTGCGTACTGCTTAAGAAAATGGGCAACTTTCGGGGTTACCCAAACCTTTCTTCGTTTTGTTGACATAGCTATCTCCTACGTTAAGTATCCGATCGAAGAAAGAATCTGGTTCTGATAAATGTGACCAAGCCTGTTCCTAATGGTGCTTTGTCATCTTACGCTCACAATAAAGCATTCGACATTGCACGTTCCACAGTAGCGGCCGTTTCTCGATCAATAATGAACTTCATGGCATTTCTGGTCACTAGAATCTCGTATGTTGGTCGCATTGGTGCTTCTCCGTTCGATGACCACGTATCCGGAGATCGGAAAGAAGGCCTCACCGAAACTTGAAGCCTGGCGTTTATCGCGGACCAAACCAGGGATCAATGGCCAGACATCAATCTTCAAATGGAGGAATCGGTTCGCCCTTAAGTTCTAACTCAGAGATGAGACGAACTTGATATACAGCATCAAGCAGGTGAGTTAAGGTGCGATGAAACTCAGACTCGTACATCGCAAACTGCGCTCCGTTTGACTTCCAAGCCTTATAAGTTTCCTCTTTCGCTTTTCCTGTATGGGCAAGGCCACCGTAAACAAAGGTTTCGAAGATTTCCCACTGCGTTGGTCCTGTGCCATCAGGGTTCCGCACAATGCTCTTTGACTGGAGAAATTCATTAAGTGAATCCCGAGTATCTGTAAATCGGTCCTTCCACTCTGCACTGAGTGTGGGCTCCTTTTCCATTAGCTTCGCCAAACTGCCAAACGAAACACGATCATTGTCCTGGGCAAAGAGTCGAGCGGTCAGAACCAGAGCGTCAACCTCTTCCTCGCCGGGAAAGTTGGACGTCATGATGAGTCCGTCCTGACGACTCCAATTGATAGTCAATTTTGTTCCCCCTTGCGCCAGTAGTTTCTTCAAGTAGGCAGAGCGTTCCACCCTGTGAGCCTTGTCAACAAACGCTTCCAATTGTGATCGCGAGGATTGATCCATAATCTAAAAGGATACCTCCAATTGTCACACATAACCCCTTTTACGTGTGACTATTCGAGTGCTATGATCGTCTCTTAAGTTAGAGACACTCATGGACGAAATTTTGCTCTTACCAGCTCCTACATCTTTGACCCCAAAAGGTGGAATCGTTTTTCCGGCACTTGTGGCCAATGCCGGTCATCGAGCTCAGGAGGAGTTCATGAACTTCTTT
Organism: Fimbriimonadaceae bacterium; assembly: GCA_037190145.1. GTDB lineage: Bacteria > Armatimonadota > Fimbriimonadia > Fimbriimonadales > Fimbriimonadaceae > 55-13. The sequence goes on along the minus strand of JBBCJU010000017.1, from coordinate 22,499 downwards.
GCGGCCGAGATCTCCAATGAGAGCACTCGCGAGCACTACTTAAGAGACGTGGCCAGGTTTGGCCGTTGGTGCGATGAACGAGGTTTCCGGCTCGAGCAGGTGACGACGATCCACCTTGCTGCATACAGAGAGGATCTCCGGAGAGAGGCTTCGCCACCAACGGTGAAGCGCCACTTCTCAGCTTTACGAAGGCTTTTTGGGTGGTGGGTTGAGAAAGGCATCCTTGATCGCAATCCAGTTCGAGAGGTTAAGACCGAGCGCTTTTCACGGACTGAAGGAAAAACGCCTGCCTTTGATTTGGAAGACATGGCCAGGCTCTTTCAATCTTTCGATACTAAGAGCTTGGTTGGACTAAGAGACCGAGCTCTGATTGCAGTGATGGCGTACACATTTGCCAGAGTTGAGGCGGCCGTAACCTTGAGAGTAAAAGACTTCTATCCTCTCGGTCGCCGATCGTATTTGCGTTTGGATGAGAAGGGTGGAAAGCAACGTGAGATCCCTTGCCATCACCAACTTGAAGAATATCTTGACGCCTACATCGAGGCCCTTGGAATAGGTGGACAAAAAGAAGCGCCACTCTTTCGGAGTGCAATTGGAAAGACAAAGAAGTTAAGCGATAGGCCGATCAGCCGGACCGATGCTTACGCGATGATCCAGCGCCGGGTGAAAGATGCAGGGATTGAAGGTCGCTTTTCTTGCCACAGTTTTCGAGCAACCGGAATAACCAACTATCTTGAGAACGGGGGGACGCTTGAGAAAGCGCAGTGGATAGCAGGGCATTCCGACAGCCGGACCACTAAGCTCTATGACCGCAGAGCACTTAAAGCTACGGTTGAGGACATTGAGAGGGTCAGGTACTGAGAAACCCCTGCTGGCTAGTCCCCAATCTTACTCATCCCGGTGTAGCGCTTGCGCCATTCGTAGATCGTCTGAACCCCAATCCCGTGAGCTCGACCCACCGAGGCGATACTCGCGCCATCGTCGATCTCCTTCAAAACCTTCAAAATCTGATCCTGGCTATATTTCTTGCTCATCGCTCCTCCGTTTTGGGAAAAGACGAATCCTACGGATCACTAGTGGTCAGATTATGGGGAACCGGTCAAAGGTGGGGATACATTCAGGACGTCTGTTCTAGGGGAGCCATGGCAGAAAGGCAGAAGGACCCTCCACCCCAACTCCCCTACAGCTAAACAGCGTTCAGAGAGCTAGTCAAACAATACAAGGCAACAAAACCCAAATTCCTCAATCCACTAAGTAAATAGAGTGTTTTTTAATAAGTATAAATGTGATAATCCAATAAGGAACTGTTGCAATATAAATCCAAATAGAGCGAATAGGCTCATTATTCATTAACCAAACCAGGACACCAACGCCGACAGAAATACATAACCATAAACCACGCCACTTCAAGCTCGTCGCAAAAAAAACACACAACCCTGACAAAAGACAAAAATATGGATGAAGACTATCCAGTAGACTCGACAACTTCATTCCCCTGTTTCAGCCGAGTAAAGCCATAACTCGACAATCAGATCACGAGTTACTATTATGGCGGCTAATTTCGCAAAGATACTAATCATCATGCCTCCCAGGGCTGCGACACCTGCAACACCTGCGGCCCAAGGCCCCTGTGTGAACACGCCTGCTCCACCCATCCCAAGCATGCCGATGGCAAGCAAATTATCACCTACTAATTCAATACTCAGACATAGTGATATTTTCTCTACGTAAGCCAATACTATATCCAGGAGCTTTGGGGTAGTTCCTTGAAACCCAAATGCTCTTAGAACCTGAAGAATTAACGAATTTATGTCACTTGAATCTCCAACTCCAAGCTTGCCATTAGGATCAACTAAATTAGTGGGATTATTATAACAATAAACGAACCAATTCCAGTGATCCATTGCTGGATCTTGGCTTACAAATCGTCCTGAATGAGCTTCATAGTACCGAGCTCTCATGTAGGTTAATCCCGACTCATCATCATCCACGTGCCCAATCTTTGCTACATAACGCCCTTTAGGGTCGCCAGTGGTGTTGCCACTCCTTATGATGCCCCAAGCATCGTAACTACGCTGGTCATTAACATTAAACCCAGAACCAGACTTAGCCAAAGTAGCGACCATGTTGCCGTGCCCATCGTACAGCGGATAACCGATGGTCGTACCAGAGGAGTTCACTCGCTCGATGCGGTCAATGCCTCTGGCTCCCAAAGTATTGCGGGTAACCGCAGATGGTGTTTCTGTTAGCAGAGCTACATCATAGTCTCCATCTTCGGTTTCTATAGGCATCTGGCCATCGTAGTAAAACCGGGAATAGGGATGGCTACCGCCGGTCAATTGCGAGAAGTTAGATCCGTTAAATCTTCTTCCTCCGTGCTTAGAAACTCGCATCCCGTCGGCACGATACTTCATGGCATTCCCGACCGAGGAAGTCGCAAATGTCGTCATACGATTTAGCGCATCCCACTCATACCCAGTTCCGCTTCCTTTCGTGAGCGTGTTACCAAGAATATCGTAAGTGCGAGAAACGCCTCCAATCGTGGTTGCTCGGTTTAGATTGTCTACTACCGTGGCGTCATTCCGGTTACCCGCCGCATCGTAGCTCCAAGTCGGACTTGCATTCGGAAGTCCGTCGTTGTAATTGGCGCTCGTCAGATAGTCCAGATCCGCGTCGTAGCCGTAATACTCGGTTCGGTCCAAAGCCCAGGAGCCGGAGTTGTTCACATAGAACGAGTTGGCAGTTTTTAGACCACGCTTCAGACCACTTTGCTCGTAAGAAGATTCATTCTTAACAATCTTCGTTGCATCATAGCCAGAACCATTCCAAACATCCCAGGAATGTTCAACCTTTTCAACTCTTCCGGCTGGATCGTATGTGTAGTAAGCCCGTGCTCTGGTATCTGCCGGATAGCTTTGAGTGTAGAAGGGAGCCGAGGTCGGGGCACTTCCTCCCACCTGCGGAGTCTGGGCAAATGTCGCACTGGAAAGCCTTCCACTGGAATCGTACGTGTAGTGAAACTCTTCAGCCGTAGCATTCCCCCCGGAATCTAGCTTGTTGAGTGTTTGGAAGACTCTCTGGCCATTATGCGGATCCCCCACAATTCTGTAGTCAGAGTATCGATAGGAGTTCACCCCATTAGGGGTTGTATAAGTGGCAGTATGGCGTTCACCCGCCGAGTTGTAGCTATAGGATGTGGAATAGGTGTCCGTGCCGTTGGTCTCGGTGACACTTGCCACCTGGCCTTTACCGCCGCCAATGGTTTCATAGCTGAAATCCTGGGTGACGCCCGAGAGCCCATCCACCACCTGCGTCACCATCCCATTCAGGAGACCGGTAGTTCCATAGGAATAGCCGACAATCATTTGGTTTAAGCTGGAGTCTGTTCGATATACGCTCTGCACCACGCCATCGAGATCGTAGGTGGTCTCAAACTGCTTGCCAGATGCATCTTGCACCTCGATGGCTCTGCCGATCGAGTCATAGGCAAGGGTGTTGGTGGTGCGGTTAATCTTCCCACTGCCGTAGTCTTCAACCACTTGGGTTGCAGCTCCCCAGGCTGGCGATCCATCAGAACCGTAAGTCGTCTTGGTTTGTACATACGTCCAAGGGTTAGTGGTCGTTTTTTGGATTTTCCAAACATCCGTCGGACGACCCTTGAGATCGTAGTCAAATTCTGCGGAGAATGTATTTGCGTTTGCCGGAACGAGGTTGTACTTCCACTGATCGCCAACAGGGGTTGATGACGGTATATAAGCGCCAGAGTCGGTTCCCCAAGTAGACCGTTTACCGTCGTAGACCCGATAGGTCTGCCCCTTCTTACCTTGCGCTGCATTCCAGTCAAAATAATCCGTAAAGCTGTATCTACCGGCTTGGTCTTTTACGATTTTTTGCTGATAGTATTTGGTTCGATCCCAGTAAGCATATTGCACTGTCTTTTCGACACTTGAAGATATGGTTACACCGGTCCATCTATTCTCATAGATTGTCTTCTTCAGTGGATTCCCCATGAAGTTGTAGACATTAACGGACCTGACTTGCTTCAAGTTTTGAGCGCCGACATTGGTTCGCCTTGCATACCGTAAATCAAAAACGGTGTTGCCGGGATGATCGTCTTGAGAGTAATCATTCTGTTCCAGGAGGTTCTGATTGAGCGCATCGTAAGTCTTGGAATAGAACGGGAACGGAGCTCCTAGAGCGCCCCAGGTACTAAACGTCATTGTTCCAGCTGACTGGTTTACAGACGTATCTATTCTGCCCGCGTAGAGATGTTGGTTAGAGGCGTCGTAAGTTTCCCAGGTTGGCGGACCAGAAAGGTAAGGACCTCCCCAAGTCGGATCGATCATTCCATAGGGTTTAAAGTTTGTATAAACTCCATTGGGCTCAGTCACCTTAGTGCAATATACAAACGGGCGCGGAACTGATACAGAGCCCGAGTTGAACATCATATGTACAAAGGAAGTTTCAAGGCCTCTAGGATCAGTAATCTTTGTCAATATGTTTTGAGCTACTGACAATGTTGAGCCGCTATACAGCGTTGCAGAATTGTATTGATAGCTGGTTTCCTTTCCTGCTGGGGTTGTTACGCTCGTCAGGAGGCCACTGGTGTACCCATAAGTGACCGTCCTAATACCATCGGACGCGGTGCGGATGCGGTTGGTTGGAGCGTTTGTGCCGTTGCCCCACGTAAACTCTATCTCATGGCCATTGGGCATCTCAATGGACTCTAGTCTCTTCTCGGTGACCGCGCCATTTGCCTTGCTAAAGCTTACAGTTGTGGACCCATAGGTGTATGTAGTCACATTTCCATGGCGATCTGTGACGCTAACCGGCTTTAGAATATTACAGGGAGTAGTGGTAGCAGATGGATTGTCAATATTGACCATTCCGGGCGAGTCATATGATCCTTGCTTTTCATAAACGTAGACCGTTCCTTCGGGGGTTGTGACGATGTTACGTTTAAGAATTTGGTAGAGTGCGGTCCCTACGGTAACAGTTTCATATTCACTAACATTGCGGTTCTTGTCCCAGCTAGGAGTCGTCAAGATACCGTCGGCATCTTTCTGGATCGTCTCTTCTTTACCACCTGCATCTGTGGCGATGACCGCTTCTACCGGTTCATTTGCATCAAGGATTTGGGGATCATCTTGTCCTGCAGGACGCTCCTTGAAATTTACCGGAACACTCCTGACCGGAGCACTGCCGCTCTTAAGCAATCCGCCAGCGGTATTCCGGATATCGACACTCAGCGTCCATCCCTTACCCAATGGCCCTTCATCAGGATTGTTAGCACTATAACTTCGAGTGACATTGATAGGGATACCGTAGCCACCCTCAAAGGTGAGGTCTGTACCACTCGCGGTCAGATTTCCCGTCATCAAGTTAACACCCTTGTGTACGACGTCCCACTTGTTCTGACCTGCCCGGTAGGGATCTTCCGCGAGGCGACCTTGCAAGCTCTTTGACTCCTTGGATGTCAAAGCCCGTGATGCAATGGGCTTGGGCTTTTCTGGTTCTGGTGCAGGCTTGGGCGCACTTGGATCAGGGGCAAGGTGCGTCATTCCACCCATTGGAATGGAGATATTCACCAGCGCCAGAGAGAGAACGGTGGCAAAAGAACGGGCAAGCAAAGTGGTGAAGCGGTTCATTGAAGTTCCAAGGGGCTAAGAGTCAATACAGCAATCGCAAAATCGGTTTGGTCAGATTTGGGGTGAGGAATCTTGTCTTCACCCCCCTTGATGGGATCGTAAACAAGCGCGTAGGAATCCGTCATCTCAACGAGCGCTACGTAGTGCTCTCCACGAAGCAAGATGGTGGGAGACTTAAGCTTCAAGTAGTCCTCACGGTTCAGTTGGTAGCCAAAGCCCTGAAGTCCTGCTTCTTTCAGGCCTTTGCGCATCCCTTCGATGGTTGTGCCATCGTTCGTGGTTCCGCAAATCTTGGCAAGCTCTTTGTAGTCCCGTTTGGGTTTGCCAAGCTTGTCTAGCAAGTAGGAGATGACTTTGGGGCCACAGACGGAAGTCTCAAAGCGGATGTGCTTTTCTTGCGCGGCCACCGCGCTTTGCAAAAGAGCATCATGCTCCGCTTGCTTGTCTGGCTCCAGCATCTCAAGTCTTCGGTGAGCGGCGTGAACTAAGGGGCTCAGCTGGTAATCCTTGATGAAACCTTGGAAGGCGGCAATGGCTTCCTTGTCTTTCTTCTCACCCATCAAGCAAACCGCGGCTTGGTAAGCGGCTTGGTCCTTGAGACCACCAAAGTCAGAGCCCATGGAGCCTTCACCCTTATACTTCTCTTCTGCTTCCTTAAAAGCAGTGCGGGCAACGGCGTAACCATCCGTCTTTACCGCCAGGTAACCAACGCGCAATCTAGCCGCGGCAACTTGGTCTTGCACTTTCTTGTCGGTCGTCTTTTCATACCGATCAATGAACGCCTCATACTGCCGCTTAGCCTCAGAAGGCTTGGAACTGTAGAGCTTGTCAACCTCCTGTCTCTCCAACTGAATGGGGTCCGGCTTTACCGGAGCCGGATGGTTGTGAGGGTTCTTGAGCGTCACGTAAGCGATCCCCACAATGAGGGCCGTTCCGAGGCTAAAGATGGCAAGGTTCTGCTTGTCAATCATTTTGCTTAGTACCAAGCCTTGTAGTAGCCACCCATAGAAGCCGTCTCGACGATCCAAAGCCTAGGCATTGAATCGTTGTTGGGAAACTCATTGGCGACTTCCGCTGGGAAATGATCGCTGGCGAAGTATCGCCAAGCGGCGTTGGTGAAAGCACTTTCATCGTGAATGGCAAGTGCAATGGCTGACAAAACCGTACTCGGAGTAAACGAGCCAGTAAGAGTGGTGTCGGTCAACGTCCACGTCGCATACTCATTGACCGGTGTCGAACTACCAAAAGGAACCCTAAAGAGGGGATCCTTGGAAGGGTCCCTTGGGCCGTCGGGACTCTCTTGCGGCTGGATGTTCCAGCGCGTATCCCACGTCACCGAGTTTGCTCCCACACTGAAGTTGGTGTCATTGCTTGCCGGGGTGAAAGCGGCAATCGTTACCGGAGTTGTCACATTGGGAGCGGTGCCTCTGTAGAACATGGACAGAGCTGCCATGCGGATTGGGTTTGTTCTTCCGCTGGTTCCTTGAGGATAGATTTGCGCTCTGGCGAGTCCGCTCTGGTCGCGTGTTTGCCAGGGCATATTTCCAACAAAGGTGCCTCCTTTCCATACCGAACCTCCAAAGTTGAGGGCCGCTGGGAGAGCGTTGGGATCATCGGGAAGCTCTCCATCGCGGTTAGGAGTTCCGTAAGCCTTTCTTGTATCAATGCTGGAGTCTTGGCAAAGATACTTAGTGATGTCGTAATCAACCTGGTCGTAGAAGCTTGTCAGATGCCATTCCTCTTCATCCCCTGGCGTCATCGGGTCATCGAAGATATGAGTCAAGACGTCCGTAATGACCGTCACTTTCAGTGAGCCAGATGCAAGCGCGGCGTCAGAGGCAAGGTGCACAACCACCTCTTCACCTGGGTTGAATCGTTTATAGACGCCATCACCTAGGAACTCAAGCTCAGAATCGTACTCATAGGCTTCTACAGCATAGGCTCCGCCGGAAGCCATTTCCCCTGGACTCTCCACATGAAGGGAATACCCAGTTAGCGTCTCAGAACCACCCCCAGATGTTGAGCCAGTGGTCGAGGTTGTGGAAGTTGTACTGGTCGTACTTGTGGTGCTTGTTGTCGCGGTGGTCGTGGCCGTTGTCGTAGCAGTAGAAGTCGTTGAGGTTGTCGTCGGAGGCTCTTCCGGCCCTACCGGTCCACCAGGCTCAACCGGTTCCAGCATCATGATGCCGCCAGTAACCCCGGGTGAGGAACCAGTTAAGCCAGTAGTTCCAGTCGTACTCGTTGAGCTAGAGCTTCCACCCGGTAATCCACCGGTTTCTCCACCACTGGTGGCAACAGCGTTCTCACCAACGGTCTTGAAGGTCAATGCCAAGACATGCTTGTTAGAGCTCTGCACCGTACCCGCATTGTTTCTACTGGAGCTGGTGCTTCGCTTCTCCTCAACCTTGATGAGGCGCATCATGTTGAGCGGGTCTTCAGGGTCATCAACCGGAGAAACGACCGAAGCCTCCGATGAACCTAAGTTTCCCAGGGCAACCAACAAACCGGTGAGAACAAAACCAATTGGCCAACAGACAGTAACACGACGCCACTTCAGCAAATCCACTTAAACACCCCAAAAAACCCACAAAACGCTAGTTTCGGTAAATGCTACAGCATAAAGGCTCTTTTGTTGTAAACATTCCTTTGGAAAATAAAGGATTTAGATGAAATTTAATGAAAGGCTCGCTCCAACGGTCCATCTGTTGTTTCCATAGGGGAGTGGAAAGACCAGGCCCTGTTCATTCCTCTGACCAAGGTTTCGTAACGCAAAATAGCGTTACGAAACAGTCACAATCTAAGGGTGGCCAGGCCGAGAAAATTCGCAACAAACGCCGAGCGCCAAGCCGCCTATCGAAAGAGGAAGAAACGTTCCGTCCACTTTAGGAGTGAATCCCATGAATGGTCCACGCCTCAAGAGCTCTTCAATGATTTGCGCAGTGAGTTTGGTTTCGAACTCGATGTATGCGCCTCTCCGGAGAATACAAAGTGTGAGCGCTTTTACTCGAAACGAGATGACGGGCTAAAGCAGCTGTGGACCGGTACATGTTGGTGCAATCCTCCATATGGTCGAGACATCGGACGATGGATAGAGAAAGCTCTTCAAAGTTCACGTGCAGGTGCAACCGTAGTGTGCCTGGTTCCTGCGCGAACCGATACAAAGTGGTGGCATGCATGTGTGACAGAAGCTGCCGAAGTGCGTTTTATCAAGGGTCGATTGAAATTTGGAGGCCAGGAGAATAGCGCTCCTTTCCCTTCGGCCATCGTTGTGTTCCGACCGCCGACCTAGAAACACACTGTCCCGTCAAAAACAGGAACCGAGAAATCAAGCAGCTCCCTCTCAAGAGGCCAAGCAATATACGTTCTTATCGATGATTCCATGAGTAATTCGCTCTAGCACATCACAATCACTTGAATTTTCTGCATCTTTTCCAGCACACTGAGCCGTCACTATCTTTTAGAAATGCGTCCTTCTCAGCTACTTGGCCTGCATGCGTACGACCCGACGACGGTGGAACTTGTCGTCGACGTACTCAACGACGATGCCCTTTGTGAGTGCATTAGGGACTCCGTTCGCCTCGGACGTGAAGGAACCCTTGAAGAGCTAGACCCAAATTCTCCTAAGTTCCAGCGGGGGCAGATGGCTTACTTGAAAATCTGCAACCAGCTCCGCAAGGCTATGGTCCGAGAAGGATGGCAAGAAGAACATCCATATAACCAACAATGCTTCACTAGGAAAGTGAGCGATAGCAGTAAAGGTCTTCGAATCGTTTACTTCGCTGGCCGCCTAAGTGAAGAAAAGAAATACTTCACTTTTAATCCAAAAGGCAAGCAAGCTAAGCTTGAGTTGGCAGATAACCATGAACAGCTTGCGCTTCCTTTCCCCGAGTTTCTATCTGCTCTACAGCCCAAGAACGAAGAGTCCGGCGAACTAACATTCTTCGCAATGTCCTGCTGGGACTGGACTCTGAAAGATGATGCTTGGCGCATCCGAATACGAACCTGGTTAGCCTTCGGCGATGTTCCATTGAATCGCAGAGGCAGCCCCCAGAGTGAAGACGATGAATCGAAATTCTCTCGGATGAGAATCGTGGCCTATCGAGAGCTCGATGACTACTTCTACGGTGGTCCGGCTCCAATACCGGATGGCCCTGTCCCAATTGTCACCAAACCTCAAATCTTCGAGCTTTCGGATATTGACGACGAAATGGACCCGAGCCTTTAACGATGGCAGATGGCCAGTTGCATCAAGGGGGGCTTTTTAGTGCTCCAAGTCCCCATCGGCTTTTGACCGCTCGCGAGTGTCGCGGGTGGTCAAAGACAGAGCTTGCTACACGGGTGGGGCTATCTGTCCAAGCCATCACCAATTACGAACAAGGCAAGGATGTGCCTAAGCCTGATAATTTCTCTCGCCTATGCAGGGAGCTTGGATTCAAGGAAGCGTACTTCTTCGGCGGTGAGTTCCACCCCATCGCCGCGGACAAGGTGACGTTTCGCTCTAGGCGAAGTCTCACCGCTACCGTTCGTAGAATGGCTATAGCGCGTAGCAAGCACGCGGCCGATATCATTTCACCCGCGCTTCGCGAAAGGTTTCGACTCCCAATGCAGGACGTTCCGGACTTATCCAGCGAAAGCCCAGAGGAGGCCGCCGAGCTTCTTAGAAGTGCATGGAATCTAGGCCAAGCGCCAATTGACAACATGGTCCACCTGCTGGAAGCCAAGGGGGTCGAGATTTACTGGTTAAAGGTGGAATCTTCTTGCGTCGATGCCCTAAGCTACTGGGTCGAAGACCGTCCTTTCATTTTCCTAAACGCTTACAAAGAAGCAGGAGAGAGAGGACGCTTTGATGCCGCTCACGAGTTAGGGCATTTGGTTCTCCACCGACAACGAGGAAACTTGCAGACCGTAGAGGCCGAACGTGAGGCGGACCGCTTCGCCTCTGCATTCCTTCTTCCAACCGCCCAGTTCATACGTGAGGCACCTCAATCCTACATGGTTTCTGACTACCTGCGCCTCAAACCCCGATGGAAAGTTTCGGTACAGGCGATGGTGCGAAGGAGCTACGACCTAGGGGTGATCAGCAGACACGTCTATGAATCCGCATTCCGGATATTCTCCGCTCGTGGTTGGCGTATCCACGAGCCGGAGGAGCTGCCACGAGAACAATCGGCAATCCACTTCGAGATTTTTGAACGCCTCCACGCAAAGAAGATTACGTCCGATGCGTTTGCAGAAAGGCTCAATCTCCGATTTCCTGATCTATTTGAACTAGTTCCGGCTGCGCTCCATTTCAGCCAAGATTCAGGGATAAGAAACTTTCCGCAAGAATAGCGCTGGGCGTTCACCAAATAAAATAATGCTCCTGTCTCTCCTCTTCCTTCTAAACACTAGCTCTGCGGTAGGTGTTCTGACGTTCGAATGCTTCTATGACTAGCCACAATATAACCGTGGCGCACAAAGATGTGAAAGAGATGTTTGAAGCCTTTGGTATTTCGACCAAAAGGCCTGGATTCTATGATGAACCAGCATTTATATCCCTGGAACAGAGTAATCCAAGTCTTCTTCATCGATATGCCGAATTCGTGCGTACACGTCCCATTGAAGATGAGTCCCATATTCGTAAAGAGATTCAGCTAGCCGCCAACTTCGTTTACGACAAACTTCAAAGGTCTGGAAAACTTGGCAAATGTGTGGATGGCTCTATGCTACTTTCGCGTGTTCTAGAATCCCGTGGTGTGTGGAATTACATGGTTAAAGGAGCGTTAACCCTTAAGTTCCGACCCGAGCTTAGTATTCCAGACACACACTACTGGCCATTTATCCTGAAAGTAGATGCTGCTCAATATGGACACTGTTGGGTAGTTGCACCTCCATACCGTGTCGTCGACATTACCATCAATTTGCAACCCTACCATCATGGTGAGCACGACTATCTCCCTGACATTTTGCTCGACAGCAGCACAACTCCGGCCAACGTGGAATCATCTGATCTCATCAACGTTAATGAAGCGCGCCGTTTGTTTCGAAGGTTCCCACGAATGTCTGATTTAGAGGTCCTATCACCGGGCCTTCGGGCTAGGATTGAAGACTTGGGTGCCTCTCTAGTCACAAGGAAGGATTTCACCGCGAAATTCATTCCGACAGGAGTTACCGCTCCCGATGCCCGACTTGAAGACATGTGCGACGGCGTGGAGTGCGGCCAATCTCCAGTGGAAGTTGTTAGGGAGTATACGCAGATGGGGGGTTAAGCCACCTTAGTTGCCCTACTCGTCCAATTTTTGACGGTGAATTTGTTCTAGCTGGCCCTTACGCCAAGGCGGATTCTTGTTGGGATATTGATATCCAAGAGCATCGCAGTCCTCAGAAATCCTCCTATAATTTTGATATGCAGTTCGCTGCGCGTGATTTTGACCAAACGATCCGATTTTTGCGACAGCCCTCCATCATCTTCGTTCGATTTACAGGTAGTGATGAGCATTCAATAGATGAACTGACGGATATGTTCGAATCCGAACACTTCACTACGGTGATAGATGAGGTCCACAAAGAGGTTGTGTGTTTTCCAAATACTCTGCCATCGAGTTTGTCTAAGCACAAGCAATCTGGTTAGTAAACGTTCAATCTAATATCCCCGCATCTCGTACGCCATCAATGCTCATGTCAAAAGAACGTTTTCTTGTAAGTTTTCAATATTCCCGGGTGCTTTGCTGCGTGTGGAAGATGTAGAGAACACTTAAACGAGTAAAGTTCATCCATGAACGGTGAGGAGATTGAGAGAAGGCACCAAGAGATGCGTGCCTACCTCAATGAGCCAGATTCCCGAATGGGCATGGCTAAGACACTGCGTTATGCTGCCGAAGTGCTGGCCGAGCGAATCATGCCTGCTCTACAGTTGAGGCATAGGCTTCATCAGCAGAGGCAATGGGCGGAGTACGACGAGTCGGATAAGGCTAAAGACCATGCGGCATCAAAAGACGAGGACCTAACACGCGTGTCCGAGATGCTCTTTCAAATGTCCTATGAAAACGCCTTCAAAGCGCTCCTTCTGCTCCAAGGAAAGCTTTCAAAAAAGCTTGGGAGCACTCACAACCTAGAAAAACTCCAACAGGCAAGTGGGATTCAGGTCGATGAATTGGAACGTCAATACCTCGCGATGCTTTCAAGAATGAATCAACTCGGCAGGTACCAAGTGACATCCGATGACAAGTACGGCATGTTATGGCACGGAGAGCTAAAAGATAGAAGAACAATACTTGATCAAAAGCTCTCTGAAGCATGGCTGGCTGGTGGCGGCTCGCTTAGGAATTCAAGCATTTCGAGTTAGGAGAAGCTCTTCGGTTTACTGAGGTGGAACGCTGGAGATAAGGCTGTTTTGTGATTGCTACCCACAAGGATGTTCCGACGTCGGAACATCCTTGTACTTGGCTTAGTTAGAGCCACGTCAAGTATTGGTTTCGCTTTGACCGGGTGCATGCTTTCCTCTAGCAGTTACGATAGCCAAAGCCTCTCGGAGCACTTTCAGGAGTACCTTATCGTCTGAGTCGGGGGGGAGCTCGACAATGACATTCCCAGACGTTGTTTTGAATGTTTCCTTGACCGGACGAGGCCTATCGGGAACAACAGTTGTTTGGGATTTTGAGGCCGCCGTATTCACTCGCGCCGCGCGAACAGTGAGCTGGCCAGACTTTGCAGATTCCCAGGCCGACCGTTGAGCTTGTTCATCCGGAAGCTTTGCTATCTCTAGTAAAAGAGTTCGATTGCTCGAGTGTTCCGACGTAAGAACACCTTCCATGACATCGGGGACTAACGAGAGGACGCGAAGCGTCTCGTTAATCCCGGTAAGGGATCTTCCGAGTCTTTCAGCAAGCTTTCGTTGAGAATAGCTATGCTGCTCAATTAGGACCTTATAGGCCATCGCTGTTTCGATGACATTCAGGTCTTTTCGGTGCAAGTTTTCGACAAGTTGAACTTCGAACCGGGCATCGTCCGCGAAATCATCACGAATGATAGCCGGGATCTCGCTTAAACCGGCCTCTTTGGCAGCTGAATACCGCCGCTCACCAGCGATTAGCATAAATCGATTTTTCTCCATCTCACGGACGAGTACTGGTTCAATTACACCATGCTCCCTAATCGAAACGATGAGGTCCGTGATATCTCCAAGATCTTTTCTTGGTTGGTTAGGGTCTTTCTCGATTCGGTCAGTCGGAATTGAGGTTAGGCGAAGCATCTTGCTAGCCATCGGGTCGGCTTCATAGGTCCCTCCCTCCACGGCTTCGGTAAGAGATTTACTTAAGCGGGCCATAGTTCAAGTACCTCCTGAACCAGACTTCGGTAGTCCTTAACCGCAACGTTTGACCCACCCTGCAGAATGAGCGGAACGACTTCGGCATATGCACCTTCCTGACTCTTCTCCACCGCTTCGGTCTCTCGTATTTGGCTCTTTAGAATCCGATCTGCTACGGGAGCAAGCTCTTCTCTAGCACGTGTTTGACGCTCTTGGCCGTGCCCCTTGACCCTCGTAAAAACGATTCGCCAATCGAAGTTCTTGGGTTGACGCTTCACTTTGTTAATGCTCTTGATGACCGTGGTGAGGCCCATAAGCGCGTGAGTTGAAAGTGTGGTTGGAATCAGAATCCTATCAGCGGCGGCTAAGGCGTTTTGTGGAAGCGTGTCGAGGGTTGGCTGAGTATCGATGATGATGTAATCAAATCCCTGAATTCCTTCGAGTGCATCTGAAAGAATACTCTCCCGATAGGTGCGAGAAACGAGTAATGCTGAGACTTCAGCAAGCCGAACATCAGCCGGGACAAGTTTCAGATTCGGAAAAGATGTATCGACGATATGCTCTTGAATGGGCCTCTCATTCCCCATCACGAATGCCACAGACGGGCTTTCATTGGTGATGTTGTCGATATCGTATCCTACACCATAAGAGGCATGTCCTTGCGGGTCTAGGTCGATGAGGAGGACACTCTTCCCCGCTTTCGCCAATCCGGCCGCTAAATTGACCGCCGTTGTTGTTTTGGCGACACCTCCTTTATGGTTTATCACCCCAATGATTTTCATACTGTTTCCTCCCTAAATCCTTGTGGGTTCATCCTCTGGTCCCACTCCCAGAAACCTACTACTAACTTCCGCGTAATCAAAAACTCGGCGAGCCGTTCAAGCCTTCCTGTCTCAGAATTCAGATCCTTTATGGCAAGGTCTTTGGCCCGTTCTGAACGAATCGGGCTTCGCTCTATGCGCTCGATCGCTTCAGCGATACCCTTCTCAAACTCCGAATATGCCTCGCTGTTAGACTCTTTAATCTTCCCCCACTCGATGGCTAGGAATTGAAGATATGAGCCTCTGGAGGCATCCTCGTGGCTCTGGCGGGCCTTTCTGAGGCTTTCCTCTCTTGCACGCTGACCTTCGACCGAAATTCCGTTCACCCAGTCGTCACCATGTGCCTTGATAGCAAGACCTAACGTTGCAATTCTCTTGGTTCCGAGATCTCTTCCCTTGACATATTGGCCAAACGCTAGCCCCCAACTCTTGGGATTACCCATGGCTTTTTTGATTGCAAGAGTTTGAAGTACAGGAGAAGCTGCTTCGAGATCACTCCGAGACGGAACTACGACACTACTCGCCGAATCTGATCGTGACGCGTAAAATGCTTGGACAAACGCTTCCTCGTCTGAACTGATACTGCCCTTTTGAGAAGCTTCATAGCGGCCATCTTTGAGAGCTGCTGTGATTACGGCAGGCTTTGAACGAGCCCCAATCAGTGAGACATTGGCGAGGACCTCTTGGACGCGCTCTGCCCCAAAACGCTCCAGAAGCTTTAGCGCCGCGGCACGAGTGAATCCCGCCTTGTTCTCGTCAAGAAGATTAACCAAAACGGAAGAGCGAAGCGAATTACCCTCAACATCCAAAGAAGGTTGTTGTTGTTTTGTAATGTTTTTTATTGTTCTTTCTATACTGGTCGGATTTTTGAACGCTTCTCTAGTCGGATTTTTGAACGCTTCTTCTGGTCGGATTTCTGAACCGTCCTGGTCGGATTTCTGGACCGTTCTTCTGGTCGGATTTTTGAACGCTTCTTCTGGAAGTCTCTGGTCGGATTTTTGAACCGTTGCTTTGGATGAACCATCGATTAGGTTCAAAGAAGACTCAAGAGTCTTGGATTCACCTTCCCAACGAAGGCTATAAGTTGCGGGGCGCTGGAGTGACTTATCGGGGTCAAAATAACCCTCTTCATCTCTTCTGAGGTAACCAGCGTTAAGCGCTTCTTGGAGACCAATGCTGGCCGTTTCTCGGTGTTGTTTTGTTCGGCGCTCTAGCTCCGAAAGTGACATTGAGACGTACTGCTTACGATGACCGCGGCGAGCCTCCCAGCAGATGGTGTTTCGAATAATAGCCCCGACGACCTTGATAACCGACAGCTTTTCATTAGGCACTACTGTGTCGTAGAAGGCGTTTGGGATGTAAGTGAAATTGGCGTTCCCTTCATAGAAACCGTCAAACTTTTCAGGGTCCGTGATGTATTCGTCTGAGGGGTTCCATCGAAGGCGATACAGTGCTGTACTTCCAGTTTGGCCTGCAGTATTCGGAACGCCAAGAGAGAGGCACTCTATGAATCGCGCAGCAATGGCTTCGTCCAGAGCCGCCTTGATGGCTCCTCGTGCGATGCCTGCGTTTTGTACCAATTCGGACCAGGTGACGTATACGTCGTCTTTGGGTTGACCATCACGATCGGTCCAACCGAGCGTCATCCGGATAATGTAGGCGACAAGCCTCACAACGCCGCGAGACGAATAGGGTAGCACCACGTCGAAGAACTGATTCGGTGTGAAACACACGTTGCTTTGAAGGTTTGGAAATCCTTCAAAACCCTGTGCTTGGTTGCGCTGCTTCCCGCTATATGTTTGCGTGGCTTCCTGTCCCAAAGGTTACGTCTTTCGTTTATGAAGCAGGCTGGTTGGCAGGCTTGAACTGGCTTATATCAAGACCCCGGCTGGCGGCGTCTGCCTTCGCAAGCGAGTTGATGTAGGAGCTTCGGGAGGCTCCTTCCTTTCTAGTGATGAAGTCGAGATACTCAAGTACGCCAGGCTCGAATCCAACGCCTTTGGCTTTAACAACCCGCCCTGTAGTTTTTGGTCTTCCCATTGTTGTCTATCTCCTATCGTCTAGGTTTAAGTGAGTTGAAGGTAAGCCGAAAAAATTCGGTTGTCAACTCAAAAACCTAAGACGTGGGGATGTAACAAAAAGCCGGAACTTTTTGGTTAGCAACCAAAAATGCGCCCCCATTGGCTAGAAGGAAAAAGGGCTGGATCTCTTTTGGTGTTCTAGCAAAAGCCTTATGATTTTGACTCAGTATGCGGAGGAGGGCAGGATACGGGTGCGCTAGCGCACCCCACCCGAAGCCGCTATCGCGACACGGGATGCCCTGTCCTGCGGAGCGTTATTGTTTGAGGATGTATGGAAGTTGTTAAAGATGGAAGGCGCAAATCGCCAAGGAAATGGAACTCGGACTTGTACCCCAAGTCCATTACGGTCCGGGTTACGTTGGAAGAGCATCAACAAATTGGAGAATGGGCCGACCGAGTTAACTTAAGTCACTCTCGATACCTTGTCACAAAAGGATTGGGGAGGCGCTTACCGCCACTGAGAGATACCATGCCCGCGTCTCCGGACGATCGACGTCAAATCGAGTTTCTGATGATCGAACTGCGAAAGATAGGGGTTAACTTAAATCAACTCGCTAAAAACTACAATCGAGCTAGAATATTTGGCCACTCTGGTCCGTCTAGCATCGCCGTTGAGCGAGCTTCGAGTAAGGCAGAAGCACTGCTTCGAATCCTTAAAAATCGGCTTTAAAGACATCTTGCGTGCCAAGCTTTTGTCGATTTACCATCGGTACCCCAGGTGCGTCAGCCATGCATATTCGGTACGTGTCACGGACTGAGGCGGTGGTCGAGCGGAATGAAGGTGCGTTTTTTCGGAACATGCCGAAGGAGGCTATAGGGGTAGGGAAGTACAGAGATGTTCGGGCCAGCCTTGAGGCTTTCGCTTGGGCTCGGGAAGAGAGCGAGACCGCTTTACATCAACGGCGAGGTTCCCGTGGCATTGCACGGTCCCATTACCGGTGTGTGCTGTCCTTCGAGAGGGAAGTTGCTACCCCGGATATTCGGAGGATGGTCGAGGAATGGTTAAGAGACTCATTTCCTCTTGCTGTCGTTGCGGGCTTTGTCCACCGCAATACAGATCACGTTCATGTGCATTGTTGGATCGATGCTCGGGGCGTCGACGGTAAAAAACTCGATTTTTCTCCCAGGGAATACCGCAGGATAGGGGCCGGTTGGGACCGTATCTACACCCGAGAGATAGCAAGAGAAGACCGATTGTTGAATCGGTTTGGGGAAGAAGATTTTAGAAAAGCGAAGGATTGGAATGCGAAAGGAGGAGCTCCAAGAGGAGGTATTCGAACTGGGGATGGCACTTCGACGCAGCCGAGCGCGCGAGAAGGTATTGGTACGGCAGAACAGGCGATTAGAGCGTGTGCTGAGAGCCGAAACCGAGCGATTCGAGAATCTTGCGAACTACGTCTCGAAGTTGAGAGACTGGCTCGCAAGACAGGCTGTCGAGACAATGCCGACCGCTCGGAGAGAGGCCGATGAGCCTTGACGCTCTTCTTCGGGCTTTGCGGCTTAAGAAAACTCCACTTCATCACGGAAGTGCTGGCTGGGCACCTCCTTCGTCGGACATGCTAAGGCCCGAGCGAGAACTACTGCCAAAAGGAAGCTTCTTCCTTGGGGGGTTTGGCCGAAAACAAGTAATACTTCCACCGGCAGAAACATTACGGCACGGTCTTATAGTTGGTGGATCCGGGACTGGAAAAAGCCGCGGATTCTTTATTCCAAATGCTGCCTGGTCTAGAGACACTTCACTAATTTGCACCGACCCAAAGAGCGAACTATGGCACCTGACTTCAGGGATTCATAAGAGAGCTGTTCGCTATGCGCCTGCCGACCCGAGTAGCAGCGAGTGCTTCAACTGGATTCCGCTTTGTGCAGATCCACGACTCGCCGAACTTTGCGCGAGGGCTATTGTTGAGTCGGGTAACACCAAGATGACCGAACAAGCTTGGCTTGATACTGAGGCAGCGTTCTTAGCGGCAGTGTTTGCTCATGCTTCGACTCTCGCTGCACCAACACCACTTTCGGCTTACAGACTCTTCACGCGCCAACCGATTGAGAGCCTAATTGAACAGCTTCTAGACTCACCCTCTGAAGTCGCCCGCGAGCAGGGGATGGTCTTCTCGCAAACTCAGGAGCGAATGCGAGGAAGTATCGTGCCTGTAGTCGCTTCGAAGCTTCAGTTTCTTCGAGATGAGAACGTAGCTCGCTTTACGTCAGCAAAGGCGATATCACCGGATTTTTCTTCGTTGCGACGAATTCCAACAAGTCTGTATTGGTGTCTTAAAGAGCACGATATAGCTCGCCTACGCCCGCTCACAGTGCTTTTCTTCTCGCTCTTGTTGGAACGTCTTTCGATAGGCGGCGAGAATGGCGAAGGGGTGCCAACACTTATGCTGCTCGATGAGTTTGCAAACATAGGGACCATTCCTGACTTCGAAACGACGGTCTCGCTTGCGCGTGGCCGAGGAGTATCTCTTTGGCTTGGAATCCAAAGTTTAGGGCAACTTGAGGCGCGATATGGTAAAGCTAATGCCCAAACAATCCTGTCGAATTGCGGCACTAAGGTGGCACTATCTGGGCTAGATGTAGAGTCTGCGGAATACTTCAGTCGAGCCCTTGGCGACCTAACCACGTCCGAGGTGAAAAGAACTCGTCATGGGCTTCTAAACGCCACCTATGGCCACTCTATGGATGAACACGGGAGGCGTCTCCTAACCGCCGATGAAGTACGGCGAATTTGTTCTGATGAAGCGCTTGTAATCACAGGAAATAGAAGGCCTGTCAGATTGAAGAAGATATTTTTCGACTTGCCTTCCAAAACAGCCCCTGCGCTGGCTTTGGGCAACCCGCTTTCGGTAGAAGTCAAAGTCGCATCTCAGCAAGACCAAGCACCGCCTCTAATGCCCGATTTTCAATCTCGCTCAAGAAGTCGTGGACGAAGAGTTGGTAACTACTAATTTTAGGTTTCAACTAAGGTGTTCCGACGTCGGAACACCTAATCCTAGCGGGTCACTTCTCTTCTCCCATCAAAAGAGACATTTCACGGCTGCTATCTCGTGCTCACACGTGGCCGACAAGTTCCTAAGGCGACAGGAGAGACAGACCGCTAGAAGAGGCGTTATTGTGCATTTTGGAGCGGATAAGCATTAAGGCAATCTCAGCTTTTCGGGAGAAAGAACTTATGGACAGTGTTTACAAAAAGGGCTATATTAACCACGGTGGTAAACATGGATGATTTAGTAAACGCTCTACCTAAAATCGAGAAAAACCTCCAAGGCTCTGGAATCGTGCTGGTGCTCGAAGGAGGCCGTCTGCTTCTGAAGAACACACACTCTACCAAAATCGCCGCCGACCTCCGTGTACAACGGCTTTACCGACCTTCATCGGAAGACATCGAACAAGCCGCCGCCGCAGATAGCGTGCTGGTCATTACTGCGCCGACTCAAAAAGCGACCAAAACAGCGGCCCGATACAACTATATCACTCTACCGGATGGGGGGTACCGTATCATTGCCCCCGGTGTAGCAATTTCTTGGGAGCAGGAAGTTCCACCACGGGCAGAGCGCCGCAGCGTCAAGCTTCGAGGGCTGACCGGAGTTGTTGCTGAGACTTTGCTTCTGGAGCGTAAAAAGGTGTGGTCAGTTCGCGCTTTAGCCGATGCCTCGGCTGTATCGGTGGCCCTCGCCCACAGGGTTCTCACCCGGCTTGATGGCGAGGGGATCACCAGCTCTCTGAAAGGAGACAGAAAACTCGTCAACGCGCGGGCTTTGGCCGAACTCTGGAGCCAGGAGGAGAGCAAGCCCCAGGTTTTGCTCAAGGGTTTCGTCTATGGCGGCTCCAACGAGGCCGTGGCCAAGAAGCTTCTTGGTGTTGAACCGAACGTGGCCATCGGCGGGGTTGTCGCCGCGAATTCCTACCATCCCGTTCTCACTCGCGTCACTGCCCCGGTGCGACTCTGGACGCCTAGCGACCCGGACACCGAAGCACTCCACAGGGCGGGCTTCGAGAGCACCGAGTCCGGAGCCAACGTAGAGTTCGTTCGGTCGAAGGGAAACCCGTGGCGTGTCAAAATGACGGAGGCAGAAGGGCTTCAACGGGTTTCGCCTTGGAGGGCTTGGGTTGAAATCGCGAGCAGCGGAGGCAGGACCCAGGAGTTGGCCGACGAGTTTATCGAGAAGCTTCTCAAGGAGGACGAAGGAGGATGACGGTATTCGAAGTGTGTCGAATGGTGGCAAGGAGCCTGTTTGCCGAGATCGGCCCCTGGGGAGACAAGTGCGCCCTCATCGGCGGTCTCATTCCGGAACTTTTGGTGCCGGTGCCCGCCGACAATGAGCTTGCAGGCCATGTCGGAACGCGTGACGTAGACCTGGCCATCCGCGTTGCGGCCACGGTCGAGAACCGGGAGGTGTACCGGACGCTCAAACAGAACCTCGCCAATCTCAAGCTGGTGCAGTCGGGGAGCCCTTCTTTCGAGTGGCGGCGCACTGTCGGCGAAGTCGAGGTCGTCGTCGAGCTCTTCGTTCCGGTGGACGATGCCGACCAGGGCGGCAAGATTCAGAAGAAGCCCCTTGAGAACACCGGAAGCGGACTCACCGCGCTAGGAATTTTCGGGCTTGAGTACATTGACCGCGATCTTTGGATCGTCGAGGACGAGGGTCCGCTCCTCGATGACAAAGGCATCAAGAAGGTTCCGCTGCGCATCTGCGGCCCGGCGGTCTTGCTGTGTCTGAAGGCATGGGCGCTCAACGACCGGACCAAGTCCAAGGACGGCTACGACGTGGTCTGGCTCATTCGGGCGTACACCCCCGAAAAGCTTGCCGTCCGGTTCAAGGAGTTGGACCTGTCGAGCACTGAGTTCGGAGCCAAAGCCCTGGGCTTTCTTGAGGAGAACTTTAAGTCCCACGACCACACCGGGCCGAGAGGCTGGGTGGCGGAATCTCATTTCGAGGGCGAGCAGGCCGAGCGGGAAGCCCGCCAGGCCGCAGGCGTGGTGGCTGAGTTCTTAAGTCTCGTGCGTTCTTAGAGACTCGTCTATACCGCATTAGTAGCTTCAGGAAGCCATTGTCGAGACTCCTTGAGTTGACAGTGATCTTAAGTCAAAGAGAACCCCCCTTTCCCCGGCGAAGCAGTGCAATTGTGTGTTCCGGAACGGGCACGCGTCAAGGCAATCTAAAGCGCTTCGCGGCCTGGACCCGTACCCATTCCAGCACAGACCAGAATTTTGCCTTCTTCGGGAAAAAAGGTGAGTTGAGAGACTCAGAACACCGAACATATTTGTGTGGACAACGTAAGTACATCATGGTAAGCTCTACTCAGGAGGTTTAACGATGCACGCACAGCAAAAAGCAGAAACCCTCAATATCCGGGCATCGAGCGCCCAAAAGGCGAAGCTTGCCGAGGCGGCCAAGCTTCAGAACATGAACGTCAGCCAGTTCGTTCTGAACAAGTCGCTTGATGCGGCCGAGCAAGTTATTGCCGACCAGCTTGTCATCAGGCTCTCAGCTACCGACTTTGATCACTTCGCAGCCAGGCTAGAAGAACCGGCGCGAGACATTCCTGCGCTCAAAGAACTCTTCAGTCGTCCGAGCGTACTTGAGCGGTGAGTGAGCTTTCAGGGCCGGTTCTGCTAACCAAGAGCCATGATTACCTTGGGTTTGACTGTGGCAAGGAG
>JBBCJU010000016.1:0-28816 GCA_037190145.1 Fimbriimonadaceae bacterium | reverse complement strand
GAAGGATTCCACAACAAAATGGAGACCCTCTCAAGACAAGCCTACGGATTTAGAAACTTCGAAAACTACAGAACAAGAGTGAGGGTAATGAGCGGATGAGGCCAGAAGAACAAAGTGCCCCCACGAATGGCGTTGAGCCTGTGTCCGGTATGGACATTCAAAAAAGTGGCTGCCGCTGTAGGACTCGAACCTACGACCCGCTGATTAACAGTCAGCTGCTCTACCGACTGAGCTAAGCGGCAATCGGGTTCCGAATAATACCTTATCGGTTAACCTGGTGCAACCCCGTAGGTGGAGTTAGGACTCATTCCTTAAAATCACGTCCCAGAAAATACAGAGCCTAGTGTTTTTAGGCCCAAAACTTGCGGCTCAAGTAAACTTATGACCATGGCAACGAAGCCTATTCCTATTTCCAACAATGGCGTTGTGACTCACATGAACCACCACCTCGACTTCTTGCGCGTTACCGAGGCTGCAGCTCTCAGTAGTGCTCGATGGGTGGGTAAAGGTCAACGCAATGACGCTGATCAAGCCGCATGTACCGCCATGCGTATCACCCTTAACGAGCTAGATATTCTCGGAACCATCGTCATTGGCGAAGGGGAACGAGATGAAGCTCCCATGCTCTATATTGGCGAGCAACTTGGCACAAAAAATGGGCCAAGGATTCAGATCGCCGTTGATCCCTTGGAGGGCACCAATCTCTGCGCCAATGGTACGCCCAATGCCATCTCCGTGCTTGCCGCGGCAGTAGAGGGCGAAGGTTGCCTGATGCATGCTCCAGACTGCTACATGGACAAACTGGTGGTCGGAGCCGAGGCGGCGGGAGTCGTAGATATCACACTTCCCCCCAGAGTCAACGTTCGACTTATGTCAAAGGCCCTTGGAAAGGATGTAGACGAGCTGATCATCGGCATCCTGGATCGCCCTCGGCATGAGGCTCTCATTGCTGAGATTCGCGATGTTGGGGCTCGTGTTCACCTGATTCCTGACGGCGATCTATCCGTAGCGATTGCCGCGCTAGATCCAGATTCAGACATTGATGCCTTGATGGGGATTGGTGGAGCACCCGAAGGGGTTATCACCGCGGCCGCGGTTCTCTGTTACGGTGGAGAAATGCAAGCGAAGCTCGTGTTCTCTAATGACGAGCAACGCCAACGAGCTTCCGAAATGGTGGATGGTGCGCTGGATAGAGTCTTCTCTACTCGTGACTTGGCCGATGGAAATGTTATGTTCAGCGCTACAGGAATCACAACCGGAGATCTCTTAAAGGGAGTTCGGTATAGACGAGGTTATGCATTGACCGAATCCATCGTGATGCGCTCAACAACCGGAACCATTCGGCGGATTGAAACGATGCATCGGCATGTTGACCGCTATGTTTTCTGATTGAGGATCGTTTCTCATCACTAAAGCGTTACGTCATAACGTGCGATCAAGGAATCAACGCATCAAGGCTGTTTGCAAAGCCCTGGTTACGATGAGCGGGGTGGGCATCGGGGCTCTCATTGTCACCCCAACTCCACCCGACCCCTTTGAAGAACTACGTAGATATAAACCTATGTCAGAGCGTGCCGCAATCTATCCGTACACGCAACAAAGAAATCCCGCAGGCCAGCTTTTGCCAAGAAGGTACTTCCTAGATCGTTCTTTTACCTTTATACGCATGACTCCAGAACTCAGAAGTGAGATCAGGCGAATCGAGTCCTCTGGCAAAGCAAAGCTGACAGACATCATGCCCTTGGTTCGCTCGGATCAAGGTAAAGAACCACCGGCAGTTCAAGTTCGGTTCCATCACGCACCTCCACCCACTTGGGTTGAGCAGAAGTGGACAGTCATCCAGAACTTTCTTGGCTTCTAGCGGTCCATCATCGGATGGACTCAAGCCAAGCCAGAGGTGCCGGTAAACTCTGCGAGCCGTGACCATTGATGAACAAATCGCCATTTTGCGCCGAGGCACCGCTGAGATTATCAGCGAAGCCGAACTAAGGAAGAAACTAGAGAACGGCAAACCCCTGCGCGTGAAGCTTGGCGTTGACCCAACGGCACGTGACGTCACCCTTGGTTGGGCGGTTGTATTGCGCAAACTCCGTGACTTCCAGCGATGCGGGCATCAGGCGGTCTTGGTCATTGGAGACTTCACTGCCATGATTGGCGACCCAAGCGGCAAGAGCAAAACCCGAAAACAGTTGACCGCAGAGGAAGTTCTGGCCAATGTAGAAGCCGTTAAAAAGCAGTTTGGCAAGATCCTAGATATCGAGAAAACCGAGATTCGCCCTAATAGCGAATGGCTAGGCAAGATGAATTTTGAAGATGTGCTTCGCCTCTGCGCAAAGATCACGGTCGCCAGGATTATGGAGCGAGATGACTTCACCAAGCGATGGGAAGCTCACCAAGCCATCGCCATGCATGAGTTGATGTACCCTCTGCTCCAAGGAACCGACTCAGTTGCTCTAGAAGCTGATGTTGAACTCGGAGGCACTGACCAGAAGTTTAACAACCTTATGGGACGTCAGCTTCAAGAAGCCAATGGACAAGCTCCGCAGATTGTTGTCCTGTCTCCATTATTGGTCGGAACAGACGGCAAAGATAAGATGAGCCAGTCGCTTGGCAACTATGTTTCCATCATCGATACCCCAAACGACATGTTTGGCAAGACGATGTCGATTCCTGATGAACTCATCCTGAACTGGTTTGAGCTTTGTACGGACGTGCCGATGGACGAAGCCAAATCACTCGTCGGTGAGGGCAAGAATCCTCGCGACGCCAAGGTTCGACTCGCGAAGGAGATCGTCGCGCTTTACCATTCC
Organism: Fimbriimonadaceae bacterium; assembly: GCA_037190145.1. Taxonomy (GTDB): domain Bacteria; phylum Armatimonadota; class Fimbriimonadia; order Fimbriimonadales; family Fimbriimonadaceae; genus 55-13. The sequence continues at coordinate 26,006 of JBBCJU010000016.1, read as the reverse complement.
TCGGAAGCTGCAGAAGAAGCAGAGCGGTATTTTGTGGAAACGTTCAGCAAGAGACAGCAACCCGTTGATGCTCCTGAGGCAGCAATCCCCTCCGACCTGGAGAACCCAGTTCCCGTCGCCAACCTTATCGTGGCTCTTGGTCTAGCAAAGAGTAACGGGGCGGCGCGCGACCTGATGAAGCAAGGTGGCGTCTCAGTGGACGAAGCGAAAATCACCGATCCTTTTGCAAAGGTTGATCGATCTGATCTCGTTGGCAAAGTCTTGAGAGTCGGGAAGCATCAGTTCCGCAAGCTCACCTAACCACCTATGGCACCGCGCTAGAGAAAACGTCGTCTATGCATCCAGTGGGTACCGCCTTACCAGGGCGCTGAACACTCAGGAGAGCATAAACATGAATCAGTTGGTTAAGTTTGGCTTGGCGGTAGGCCTTGCATCGTTAGTTATCGGTTGTGGCGGAAGTGGGAATAGTCTCACCAATCAGCCGAATGCCCGTGTTCAGTTCGCAAACTTGATGCCAGGTATTTCCAGTGCAAAAGCTAAGGTGGGCGACGATACTCTCGGCGACAACATTCTTTTCGGAGCCGTTAGTGAAAACGCAATCACAAGCAACTCTAGCAAGGATTTGACGGTTGGAGATACCACTTTTGACAACCTGGCCACGCTAGAAGATCAGGTTTATCAGGTAGAGCATCGCTACACTGCTGTCGGCTATGGGACATCACCACGTGCGATTCTCCTCATTGACCATGATAAGAGCCGCGCGACAAACAACACAGTTGGAATTCGTGCCACACACGTAGCTCAAGGAGGTCCAGCGGTTGACGTCTATCTATCCGCCGTCGGCGATAGTCTTCCCGCTTCCCCATCTTTCGATGCCCTTGCAGCGGCTGCGACATCCAGCTTCTCAGAGGTTCCGGTAACGGGGACCAATGAGTATCGAATCCGAGTATTTGCCGATGGTGATACTGCTACCGCAATTGTGGATAAGACGGTAACCATCGACCCAAGAGACAGATGGTCAGCCATCATCTATTCTGATGCTGGTGAAACCAGTGGATTTAACATCCTCATGGTTAAGGAATCCATCTAGGCTTTACTCAACTGCGAAAAGTCCCGCTCATGCAACACGCTATGAGCGGGATGGGTCTTATTGGATGTGAACAATCCGTCAGTGCAGACTCGGCCCGCCACTCCTTGGGGAGCGATCTTTTCCCTTTTCATGGGCCTGTTCTATGGACTTTCGCCCATCGACATCATCCCTGACCTTATCCCTTTATTGGGATTCGTAGATGACGCCGCTGTTGTACCTTTGATGCTTATCTTGGCGTTCTTCCAATACCGTCGGGTGCAAAAACGAAACGCGGAAGTGGCAAAGAATCAAGTGATTGTCGTACCCGCATCACCTACTTCTTAGGCGAGCGACGTTCAACACTAGCTTGAATGACCATAGCAAGGTAGACCAATAATAAAATAGGGCCAAGCATGTAGGATAAACATCCGATCAGGCCCACCACCTCTTCCATCGCGGTTTTAGACATCCGATCTCGAAAACCGCCCATGATGTCCATAATCCGTGCTCCATGTCCCAAAGACGTTAAGCTCAACGCAATCATGCTGATCGGCAGAAACGTTGCGACGATAGCCTGTCGAACGGTTAACTCCTGGATCTTCAAAAAGAACCAAAGCAAAAGAGAAACACGATAGATAGACACGAATAAAAGGGCATAAAGGTTATAGCTAGAGGCCGTACTCTGATCCGCCCAAATTTCCATCGGGATGGCATACACCAACCCAGGCAAGCTCGTGCATGTTACAAAAGCGAAGACGTGCTGGTACCTCAACCGCTCCTTCGATAACGGCAGCCCCAATACCCACAACACTAGCGAAAGAGCGATCGTGTAGAAAACCGACCCTACTCCCCAACGAACAAATGGAAGTAGGTCTCGAGGATCGTCCCACCAACGACCGATCCCCACAACCCAAGTCACTAGGAAACCAACGGTCAGAATCGCAATGGCATTTTCTTTAATCTCACCAGGCGTAGCTCGAAATCCGAGGACGCGAAAAAGGGTACTAATGGCTTTGGCAATATCAAACATGGTTTCTGGAACGGCGAACACACTCACGGAAGTGAGCCTTTCGTTGCTGGGTATGCGTAGAACTGTAGATCTCGCGAACAAGATCTCGGAAGCCGAACTCCAACTCACTTGGAGTCATCCTTTTAGGTTGAAATGTGACATCAAAAAGGGTGCATTTATCCCAGTAATGAGATTCTAGTAAACGCCCTTCGCTCGCAAGCCGTCTCTGAAGTTCAGTGCCGGGGAAAGGCGTCAAGATCGTTACTTGAACTTCTGACAGCCTCGCCTCTTCTATGAAGCGTGCTGTTGATTCAAAGACCTCTGGAGTGTGGCTATCAAATCCAAAAACAAAACAGCCGTTTACCGATATACCGTGATCTTGAATCTTTTCGACTGCATCAATGTATTGAGATCGTCTCTTTCGCTTCCACTGCTTTGTGTCAGTTTCATCCAAAGCGTTGACCTCAATTGCCTCAAGACCAATAAGAACTTGAGCACAGCCAGAATCTCGCAAATCACAAAGCAGACGATCATCATCAGCCAGGCTAATGTCTGACTCTGTAAACCATTTTGTTTTTCGCTGGGAAATCGTTTGAACCAGCTCGCGTGACCACTGTTTATGAACAAACGTATTGTCATCGGCTAACTCTATGAATGGACGCGGCCAGATGGCTTCTATCGCATCCAGTTCAGCCTCAACTTGATTGATCGGTTTCCTTTTATAGGCGCTAATGAGACGTGATGCCGCGCAGAAGCTACAATCCAGAGGACAGCCTCGAGTTGTTTGCAGCGTGATCCGGTTGTATTTTTCAGGCTCCAGTAAATCGTAACGAGGGATTGCCCACGGTGCAAAGCCTTTGTTTCTTTCGGCCCTATACATCCGTTTCAAATCTGACATCAGGTAGTCAGCGAGAATCTGAGTCCAGACCGGCTCGCCCTCTCCCACTACAACGGTATCTGCGTGGAGAAGCACTTCATCCGGAAGAACACTTGCGTGCAAACCTCCGAACACCACACGTTTCCCACTGGCGCGCAAAGCGTCCGCCAACCTGTATGCGTCGTGAACTCGGGCAGTTAAGCTGGAGATCGCAACTAGATCTGCCGCCTTGTTCACGGTGCTTTCCAGCAATTCTTCCGTCAGTTGATCAATCTCTACATAATCAATCTGCCAGGGATCGGGAGTATGCCCGGCAAGGGTCAAGACGCCAAGACTGGGCAGCGAGGCAATGACTTTGCCTCGCTCAATAAAGCCGGGAAGCGTCAGGCCAAGTTCGCGAAGTTCCGCATTGTAAATGCGGATTCCACTCATCGCAATAAAAGTGACACGGGGATGACAGACCAACGTTTACCGATTGTATGGCAAATCGACTTACAGTAGTAGTAGGTATGAGGTTATTCAGCCTATACTGCCAAACATGGCAACTCCAAAAATCCTAAATGAATCATTAGGACACTGGGCAGGAACGTCCGAACTCCACTTGTCGTGGTTGCCTCAAGGCGAGAACATCCTTAAAAGCGCGACTGCATTAACCATCACCTCGGATCGCCATAACACCTTTGCAACCTTGCGGTACACCTGGACCCACGAAGAAGAGGAACAGGACGGAATGCTTCTCATTTCGGCGGATGGAATGGGAGGTTGCACTGCAGGATGGTCTGATTCTTGGCATCAATCAAGAACTGTAATGCCCCTCTCTGGTGAAGCCAAAGCCAAGATTAATTTGAAAGGCTTTTACAAAGTAGAAGGGCATCCCGACTGGAGTTGGAGAATTCAGATTCTCCTAAATGGCAGTGCCCTTATCCTTGAGATGTTTAATGTTTCCCCCGAAGGCGAGGAGGAATGGGCTGTTCGAGGAACCTATCAGCGGGCCTAAAGCCAATCCTCTGTGCAAGCGAGAAAGGATCGAAGCGATCCTCTTTTACCTCTGTGTTGCCCTGAGCACTCTGGGGTGGTGGCTATTGCTTTGGTTGGTTCCATCTTCCAGAGCCATATTCTTAGGCAAAGACTTTGCTCAAAACTGGCTGTGGATCCTGTTGATTCCAGACGCGTTGACCGCGCTCCTGGGAGGCACATTACTTGCTTTTCTGATCTACCGTAAAAGCCCCCTTGCAGCTCCCTTAGCATGGGTTCACTTTGGAGCTCAAGGATACGCCTGGACCATCAGCATTGCGCTTGCTTGCTACGACCCTTCCGCCTATTGGGGACTGGTTAGTATGACTTTTGCCACGGGGTTGGCGTTAGCATTTGCCATTCGCATTCAAGACATCAACATTTTGTGGGGTCCCTTCCAGTTCCACTTTGCTAAAGAAGCCTCCTCGTCGGAATACTTTCGCAACAGTCTAAAGCAGACCGCCCTGATGTGGTTAGTTTTCTTGGTCATCATGCCTCTCGGAATCCATGCCGCAGAGAGGTTCATGGATTGGCGAACCGGCTGGACACCTGGGGTTTTGGAATGGACCGTTGCCACAATGGTTTTTGTCACTGGAGCTTTCATCGGACTATTGGGGGCATGGGCGATGACGCGGACGGGCGGAGGCACGCCCTTACCGGCAGCTTGCGCGCGACATCTAGTCACGTCAGGCTCCTACAAGTTCGTTCGGAACCCAATGGCACTCGGAGGAATTGGTCAAGGAATCGCGGTTGGAATCGCTCTCGGCTCGCCCCTGGTGATTGTCTATGCCGTCATCGGGGGTTGCTGGTGGGAGCTGCTTGCGAGAAACGGGGAGGAGCGATTCTTACTCCAAACCTTCGGCAAACAATACGAGGAGTATCGAGACCAAATTCGCTGCTGGTTACCGGTTTTGAAGCGGAAATAGTGCCTTAACACTCCCCTAACAAGTTCACAACACGCCGTTAACAATAGATCGACATGATGCATATACATCAATCCGATACATCATGCGGCCTCAAAGACTTCCCACCGAACTGATCAAAGGCAATACCAAGACTTTGGTGCTGGCCATCTTGCGAGAAGGGCCGAGTCACGGATACGGCATTACTCATGAAATCGAGAGGAGAACCGAAAGTGCGGTCTCTTTTCGACAAGGAACTCTTTATCCCCTTCTCCATGAACTAGAGCGGGAAGAGATGATCATCGGGAAATGGGAAGCGTTCGGAGATGAACGGCCCAAGAAGATTTATACGATCACCGAAAAAGGCTTGGCAGAATTGGCCAACGGCTTGGACGCATGGAAGCGACTCTCCAAGGCAATCATGCAGGTTACAAACGAGGCGCCCTATGAGCCCAGTAACTAAAGCAAAGCCAGATGCAACTGAATATCGACTCTTTACAGGAACCCCAGTTCCTGAGAACCTGCTTCTGGAGCAGTACATCGCGGCGATGGATCGAGTTCTTCAAGGCTCCGTTCCCGATTCCACCCGCCGCGATCTACTGGAAGAAACTCAAGCTCATCTAGAGCATGCCGTGAGAACGGGACTTGAGCGGGGTAAATCACTGCTTGAAAGCACCCAATCGGCCATTGATCGATATGGCCCGGCTAAAGAAAATGCTTTGGATTACATGGCGTCATGGTTTCAAAGCGAATCTCGCACGCCCATGACGCGAAAGGTTGGAAGAGCTAACCTAATCAGCTATGGCATCTTTCAGATGCTAGTGGTGATCTACTATCTCATCCTGCAAATCCATGTCTTCTTGCCCGGTGAGAGCATGTACCGGATTCCATTCTCCCCGGCACAAGTCCGAGACGTCTGGCCAAATCCGCTTCCTTTTCCGGACTTCAGCGCTCGCTTCTTTATCCTGATTGGTTACCCACTACTCGCTCCGTTGCTGGGTGGACTGATTATCGGTTGCCTAATACCGGCCAAAGCGGCCTCGGCAGTTTATCGCGGCTTAATGCCACTGATTCTGATTTCCTTTGTCATGGGAGCATTGCTGCTCCCGATGACGGAAGGCTTGCTGTTCGCACTGCTACAAGTCGCGTTCTGGCTTCCGGTGGGATGCTTAACGGCCCACTTTTCATCCAATTTGGCTCGCAGTTGGCGCTGTCGAGCCCACGTCGCTTCAGCAATCAGCTTGGAGCATTCCCATTCCTTGGAGAAATGATCATGCAAGAATCCAATCTACCCAATTCAGTGAAGACACACTCACTGCGAAAGGGTTTTACTCTTATCGAATTACTTGTGGTTATCGGCATTATCGCCATCTTGGCCGCTATTCTTTTCCCGGTCTTTGCTCAAGCGAAGGAGGCCGCAAAGAAGACTTCTTGTGTCTCTAATGTGAAGCAGCTATCGCTCGGCTTGATCATGTATGTAGGCGATTACGATGACATGTATATGCCCCGATTCTTCGGCACCAATAACGTGGGTGTAGATCACTGGGTCGATATCGTTCAGCCATACATCAAGAACAAGCAGATCATGAAGTGTGCAACTTATCAGAAGCCTTCGAACCGACCGGACGAACTCAGTTGGTGGGGTTATGCAGCAAACTCGCACATCATGGTTCCCCTCACCGATGGAGCTCCCCGAAGCTCCACCTCAATGGAAGCTCCGGCGGAGACGTCCGTTATTGGTGATGCAAGCATCGGAGACTACTTCGCAACCCCACAACGACGAACTCGAGTCGCCTTTGCAAATTCTAGCAACACTAGCCCATATAACCTTCCATGCGAGCAGATGATGACTCGACACGGCAAGGGCACTGGCACCAGGCAAAACGAAGGCGGGTCCGTGATTGGATTTGTCGACGGACATTCCAAATACCACACAGCATCCTATGTCATGTACCGGCTTGGAGTTCACCCAGATGGGCCTCGACCAGGAGATCCACTGTTCTTTAATGGCTCTAGCCAAACGATGTGCGTCGGCGGCCCTGTAGTCGGCCCCTAACCTTACTGCCCAAGGGTCGCAGTTCCCTAGCGGCCCTTCTAAACCCATGAAAAAGCTAAATCTTCCTCTTACCGCCCTGGCCCTTTGCATGGGTCTTTCGATCGCAATCGCTGGGTTCAAACTGCAAGGTCCAACTGCAGTTCCAGACAATGAACTTTACAAACCTTCGGCAATGCCAGATCGCGTTGTCCTAACCTGGAATGGTGATCCAGCAACCACTCAATCTGTCACTTGGCGCACCGATACCACCGTTCCGGCCGGGTTGGCGCAGATTGGAAAGGCGGAACACGGGCCCTATGTCGAAAAGCAAGCTCAATCGGTACCTTCCAAGGTGGAAACCATCACAACCGATCTGGGATTTCAGGCAACCTACCACAGCGTAACCTTTCGAGACCTTCAGCCAAGCACGCAATACAGCTATCGTGTAGGTGACGGCGCAAACTGGAGCGAGTGGTACACATTCCGGACGGCGAGTAACAAGCAAGAACCGTTTAAATTTCTGTACTTCGGAGACGTGCAGAATGGCATCAAGTCGCATTGGTCTCGTGTCTTCCGAAAGGCTCTGCTAGATGCTCCTGATGCTCGGTTGTTCCTCTATGCCGGCGACATGGTAAACCGCGCGAACAAGGATTCTGAATGGGGTGAACTCAGCTATGGTCCAGGTTGGGTGAATGGGACCATCCCAAGCATTCCCGTAACCGGAAACCATGAGTTTGAGCAAGGAAAGCTTTCTGGCCACTGGCGACCGTCTTACACCTTGCCTGAGAATGGACTTCCCGGGCTAGAGGAAACCTCCTATTTCCTCGACTATCAAGGAGTTCGGTTCATTGTAATGAACTCGACTTTAATGAGTGAGGAGCAAACTCCCTGGCTGGAGAATCTGCTCAAGAACAACCCCAATCGTTGGACCGTAGTCGCATTCCACCACCCAATCCTTTCCGCCGCCGAAGGACGAGATAATCCCAAACTTCGTGCGCTTTGGAAACCGTTGTTCGATAAGTATCGAGTTGATATGGTTCTTCAGGGACACGATCACACTTATGCTCGAAGCAACTTCGGTTCTGTGGAATCCAGCCTGAACCAAGCGGAGAAAAGCGGGACTATGTACGTTGTAACCGTTTGCGGCTCCAAGATGTACAACCTCAATCGCCAGCCCTGGATGCAGCGAGTTGCGGAAGACACTCAGTTCTATCAGATCATCCAGGTTCAAAAAGATAAGCTTATCTATGAGGCACGAACCGCAACTGGAGATTCATACGACAAGTTCGAGCTCAGAAAGCGCAATGGTCGAGCCAATCAATTGGTAGAGCTTGGTCCTAAGTCCAAGGAGTTCCTGCGAACCCGACAGCCCGCCAATAACTAAGCTACGCGATCAAATCGTGGATCACATTTCCGAACACGTCGGTCAGGCGAAAGTCTCGACCGGCGTGTCGATATGTTAGCTTGGTGTGATCAAACCCGAGAAGATGGAGAATGGTTGCGTGTAGATCGTGGACGTGGACCGGCTTCTCTTCGGCCTTGAATCCAAACTCGTCTGTAGCCCCGTAAATCGTGCCTCGTTTCACCCCTCCTCCGGCCATCCAATAAGTGAACCCGTAGTGATTGTGGTCGCGGCCATTCATCTTGCCTGCATTCGCTCCTGGGGTTGGCATTTCTACCGTTGGCGTTCGCCCAAACTCTCCGCCCCAGATCACGAGCGTTTCCTCCAACATGCCCTTTTGCTTCAAATCCGTAAGCAAAGCCCCAATTCCTTGATCGCACTCACGCGCTAAGTTACGATGCTGAATGGCGATATCGTCATGGCTATCCCAAGGCTGACCTGCGCCGTGATAGAGCTGTACAAACCGAACTCCGCGCTCCGCCAAGCGACGAGCAATCAGGCATTGACGGGCAAAGTTGCCAGGACCATACATATCGCGAATGCTTTGAGGCTCTTTACGTGTATCGAAAGCATCTGACGCTTCGGTCTGCATTCGATAGGCCAACTCGAAGGATTGGATACGTGCTTCCAAGGCAGAATCAGCTCCTCGCTTTGCTAAATGCTCTTGGTTCAACCTCTGAACCAAGTCCAACTGGTCTCGCTGATCTTTTTGAAGGATGTACTCATTGCGAATATTCTCAATGAGCTTGTCAATTTCGGTTTGGTTAGGGTCTAGGTAAGTTCCAGCCAACACCCCGGGCAAGAACCCCGATTGCCAATTCTGAGATTCTTGAATGGGAAATCCACCTGGACACATCGAAATAAAACCGGGAAGATTCTGATTCTCTGTTCCAAGCCCATATAACACCCAAGAACCCATGGAGGGTCTAGGCAGCCTAGCGTCACCACAATTCATCAGCAACAACGAAGGCTCATGGTTCGGGACATCTGCACGCATTGACCGAATGACCACCATGTCATCGACATGCTTTGCGACATGAGGAAACAGCTCGCTTACCTCAATGCCCGATTGCCCATATTTCTGGAACTTGAATGGAGAAGCTAAGGCCGCACCCGTCTTTCTTTCTGTAGCCAGGTTCAGCGGAATAGCTTGTCCGTTGTATTTCTCCAAGGCAGGCTTGGGGTCGAACGTATCCACTTGAGACGGCCCCCCATTCATAAAGAGAAATATCACTCGCTTGGCTTTCGCCTTAAAGTGTGGGTTCTTAGGTGCAAGTGGATTCAGGGGAGTCTGGGGCGTCTGAGCAAAAGCAGACTCGCCAAGCAAGCTCATCAACCCGAGAGCGGCGAACCCATTGCCCATCCGACCGAGCAACTCTCGGCGGGTTAAGAAAAGGTCTCCTAGCTGGCTACTATGGTCAAATTCGGACATGCCGCTTCCCTAGTCTACGGCAAGATCGGCCTATTGAAAAGCGGGAATTCGCCAGATCAGGTATCTTATTCGTTCGCCTTAACTGGCTCGCTGTTCCCTTTCGGAAGTTTTCGTCTGCGGAATCAAAGCCCATAGTGAGCAAATATGAGTAAGAAATACGAAGCGTTTTACATTGTCAAGCCCGACCTTAACGATAGCGAAGTCGGCAAGATCGCCGAGCACTTTAAGGGTGTCGTCGAGAATCAAGGTGGCACCGTTGAGAAGGCTGCCAAGTGGGATAAGCGTAAGCTTGCCTACGAGATTGATGGATTCAAAGAGGGTAACTACATCCTCATGAATTTTGAGTCAGCGGCTGGTGTTCCTGCCGAGTTGGGTCGTCTGATGCGAATCAACGACAACATTATCCGACACCGAATCTACAAACTCGAGGACTAATATGGTCAACAGCGTCGTTCTCATTGGTCGCCTTACCCGCGACCCAGAACTCCGTACCACTACTACCGGAAAGAACGTATGTTCGTTCTCCATTGCGGTGAACAAGAAATTCAAACCTCAGGATGGATCGCCTGATGCGGATTTCTTTAACATCGTTGCGTGGAACAAAGATGCAGACTACGTAGTGAACTACCTGACCAAGGGAAGGCTCGTAGCCGTAGAAGGACGCCTCCAGGCCAGAAAGTACACCGCCAGCGATGGAAGCAATCGTGAAGTTGTAGAAATCGTTGCAGAAAGTGTTCAAGGCTTAGATCGTCCCCGAGATGATCAAGGGCAAGGAGGAGGAGGCAATTATGGCGCTCGTCCAACCGCTCCAGTCTCGGCCCCACCCCCTGCAGATGAATACGATCCATTCGCGGATGAGTAAGAACTCAAACGGGCGTTGCTAAAAAGCAACGTCCGTTTTACTTTATGGATACATGGCAAGATATTGAGATAAGTGACCGGTCTTTTGACGGCGATCTCATTACTGGGCAGGTCTTCCATAACGCTACATTTCAACAATGCCGATTTGTTTCTGCGTCAATGGACTCCACTCGGCTTAAGGGGAGTCACTTTGCCAAGTGCGATTTCACCCGCTGTAGCCTTGCCGACTGCTCCATCATGGGCTGTGTCTTCACTGAATGCACTTTCGTGGATGCCACCTTCTTTGCGGCGAAGCTAGAGCGTGCGCGATTTATAGGCTGTAACTTTGAAGGTGCTGATCTCCGAGCCATCACATGTCTCGGGTGCGACTTCTCTTTTTCTAGCCTTAGACAACAGAAGTTAGCTTCCCTCAGCCTCCAAGGAAGCATTTTTGTGGAGTGCGACCTGTATGCAGCCGACTTCACCGATTCTAATCTAGGAGATGCCAACTTCACTCGCTCCTCTGTAGCTCAAGCTAAATTCGAAAATTCGAATCTAAAAGGGGCCAATTTTGATGGGGTTGATCTTAAGCAAGCATTGATCAAAGGAGCCATTTTGGATTTAGGCGGTGCCATCGCATTCGCTCAATCGCACGGTGCGCAGATTGAACCCTAAGGACTGCGCTTTGGGTCTTTCCGCCGTTGCAGACCTATTTGATTAGCCATCTGCAATAAAACCCTGTAAAGTATCTTCCCGTGAGCGTAGCCTCGATTCAAAACCTGGTCGTCCAATACGGATCGTTTGTCGCGCTGAACAACTTGTCGGTTGATATCCCGGAAGGCTGTACCGGACTTCTTGGTCCAAACGGTGCGGGAAAAACCACGCTGCTAAAGACCATTCTCGGGTTTGTCCAACCTGCGTCAGGGTCCGCAAGCGTACTTGGGTTCGATATTCGTACTCAAGGTCGCGAGATACGACAACGAATCGGTCTGATGCCAGAGCAAGATTGCCACATTCCTGGCATGAGTGCCGTTCAATTTGTAGCCTATGCCGGAGAACTCGCGGGAATGCCTAAAGAGCAGGCATTGCGGCGGGCTCATGAAGTCTTGGAATATTGTGGACTTGGAGAAGCCCGCTACCGAAATGTTGAGACGTATTCAACCGGTATGAAGCAGCGGATCAAGCTTGCTCAGGCGCTTGTCCACGGACCTCGATTGCTTCTCTTAGATGAACCCACAAACGGCCTGGACCCTCGTGGCCGCGAAGAAATGCTTGATCTGGTTCGGTCCGTATCCCATGGCAAGGGGTTGAACGTGGTTATCAGTTCACACCTTCTGCCTGACATTGAGCGAGTTGCTGACCAGGTCATTGTGGTCATGAAGGGTCAGCTAAGAGTACAGGGATTCATCAAGGATCTGAAGAAGATTGATGGCGCTCCGATGGATGTCGAGTTGATTGAGCAAAGTGATCGATTTGTTGCCGCCATTAAGTCGAAGGGAGCAACCATCGAAGCACTTGCCTACTCTCGGTATCGAGTAACGACCTCAAAGACTCCCACCGAGACCGGGCACTTAGTTCTTGCCGCCGCTCGCGATGCAGGGGTGCAGGTTCGCGGCCTTATTGAAGCGGAAAGATCCCTAGAAGATGCCTTCTTGGAGAGCATCGGCGCACAAGCTCACGGAGGGTTTCAACTCTAGTTATGGCATCCCCTATTGCCGACCTAAGCTATCGCAATTACGACGGCGTTTTAACGGACACCAGGTTCCGCTGGTGGGTCATTGCAAAGACACAAATTCTGATGGCCCTGAAGAAGCGAGCCATTTGGGTCTATGCCGCATTTTCAGGCGGCTACTATGCGCTGATGATGGCAGTACTGTTCTTCTTTGATCAGGTTGCCGCAAATACGCCCCCCGGAAGACCCAACCCGATGAGCCAATTCTTAGGGCGTATCATTTGGAAAGATCAGTTCATCCACGGATTCTCCTTTGGACAGATGTGGTTCTTGGCAATATCGCTGATCATTGGCGCTGGAGCAATTGCGAACGACAACCGGGCTAATGCTCTTTTGGTTTATCTGAGCAAGCCTTGTGATAAGAAGGACTATTTGTTCGGGAGATGGTTTGGCACTTTCCTTCCCCTATTGGTCGTTTCAGCTATCCCATCTGTTTTCTTCTACTTGTATGGAGCCATGAGCTATCGCGAAGCTGGCTTTATCAGCAGCGATCCATGGTTGTTGCCAAAAGTTCTTCTCGTAGTCACCATTGGCGCGGCTTTTCAGTCCTCGCTGGTTATTGGCTTTAGTTCCATGTTCAATCAAGGAAGGATGGCGGGAGCGGTTTATGCTGGCCTTTACTTCCTGACAAACTTCTTTACTCAACTGATGCTGGCTGCTTGGATGGGCGTCACAGAACGCGGCCAGAGAGCCGCGGAAGGACCTTCCAGGTTTATTTCTAACCTCTTCTACGCAAGTATTGACGGGCTCAACATAGGAATGGCGAAGGGCATCTTTGGGTCGGATGGTTCACCTTATCTGGGAATTCCCTCCCCTGTGAAGAGCGTTCCTGCTCCGCCCTTGTTCATCACTCTTGTTCCGATCTTCTTGATCAGTGTTCTCATGATTTACATCGCGTGGAGGCGGATCCGCCCAGTGGAGATTGTCGGATGATTGAACTCATCAACGCATCAAAATGGTACGGGCAAGTCATCGGTTTGAACGACGTAACTTGTCGAGTAGAACCCGGTGTGACCGCTCTCCTAGGTATGAATGGTGCGGGTAAGAGCACTATGATGAAACTTGTCACGGGCCAAGTTCGCCCAACAACCGGACAAGTTTTGGTCAATGGCGAAGACCCATTCGCCAACCCAAATGTCTTCCGCAAACTAGGTTATTGCCCAGAGATAGATAACTTTTACGAATGGCAGACCGGCCGCCAGTTTGTCTATGGCATGGCTCGGTACAGCGGCTTTACCCACACAGAAGCTACCAACCGCACTCAAGTGGTTCTGGATGAAGTTGGCATGGCTGACCGCTGTGACCGGAAGATCGCTGGATACTCAAAAGGAATGCGACAACGCATCAAGCTTGCCCAAGCGATGCTTAATGACCCTGATGCCATCCTTTTGGACGAGCCGCTTAATGGTTTAGATCCGGTTGGACGTCGGGAATTGATGGACCTTCTAAAGATTCTCGCGGATCGTGGCAAATCCATTTTGGTCAGCAGCCATATCCTGTTCGAAGTCGAACAGATGACTCGCTCGATCCTCCTTTTGCATCGGGGACGATTGATGGCTGCCGGAGACCTGCGCGTTATTCGCGAGTTGATTGACAAGTACCCGCACCGAGTCCGCATTGAAACGCCAGAACCCCGAGAGGTTGCGAAACGACTTGTGGCTTTGCCCTATGTTCTCAGTGTTCAGTTTGATCGCGATGGTCTTGAGCTGCAAACGCGCGAACCAAGCAAGTTCTACAACGAAATCCCCGCTTTGGTATTAGATGAAAACATTCCGCTGACTTCGTTCAGTAGCCCAGATAACAATCTGGAATCCATCTTCCGCTATCTGGTGAACGGATGACCGAACTATTCATTTTCAAAGCCGCATTACGAGACTTTCTCAGGCTCAGAAGAGTATTTGCTTGGTTGATCGTTGGCTTAGTAATCTTTGCAATTGCAAAGATTTTCTTATACGTTTGGCCTTCCCAAGATCTCACTCAGTCTTACTCAATGCTTTCGTCATTGTTGATTTTTCGCGTACTGCCGCTAGCGTCCGCCATTTTCAGCTCGGCAGTTATTGGGCAAGAGATTGAGCAGAAGACAATTGTTTATCTTTTGACCCGTCCCATTGAGCGCTGGAAGCTCGTGTTGCTACGATTGCTAGCGAGCGCACTTGCGGTGGCAATTATAAGTACAGCAACCATGACTCTGGTATCGGCAGCAGTCTATGGCAATCCACTTTCTAATACCCAGTTCACGAGAGATTTGATTGCGATCATCATCGGCTCCTTGGCCTATGGTTCCCTGTTTGTATTCGTGACTTTGCTTTTGAACAAAGCGGCGATGGTGGTTTGTCTTTTGTTTGCCTTCGCCTGGGAGACGGCGGTACCCAGCATGCCCGGTAGCATGTCGGCCTTATCAGTAAGTAGTTATCTGAGTGCAATTGCGGAACGACCATCCGCTACTGGAGGTACCGGTTTCTTTGGCAATATGGCAAACGCCCTTGGCGTCAATGCCATAAGTTCTCAAACCGGTTGGATCGTATCCGTTCTGATGATCGCATTTTTCACCGGAGCGGCTATGTGGTGGTTCAGCTCCTTTGAGTTCTTGCCTCGTGAAGATGCGGAATAGCTAAGTTTCGGGCTTCAGTTAAGGCCCGAAACAATCACTTGCTAAGCATATCGCGCAGTCTTCTGCGCTGAGCAAGGGCTCTTAGTTTCTTGATTGCCTGCACTTCGATCTGCCGAACTCTCTCACGAGAAAGCTTTAGTTCCTTTGCGATCTCCTCTTGCAAGGGGGCCTCAGAACCATCCAGTCGGAACCTCAAGCGCATTACACGCTGTTCCCGTTCATTGAGCTCACAAATAATCCTTTGAAGCTCTTCAACCATCTCTTGGCTTAGAACCAGGGATTCTGGATCAGCATTCTTGTTGTCCTTGATGAGTCCACCAAGGGTCATCCCGTTGCTATCGCCCACCGTCATATCTAAGGACAGTAGCTCTTGGGAAGACTGCACTAACGTCAGTAGCTTCTTGGCCGAAATTCCCATTGCCGCAGCAATCTGTTCGGGACTAGGATCCATTCCTAATTCGCGGGCAAGCCGAATTTTTTCTTTCTCAACCTTTCGGAGAGACTGCGACACGTGGGCAGGCAGACGAATTGCTTTTGATTTGTTATCGATCGCTCTTCCAATGGCCTGGCGAATCCAGTGAGTTGCATAGGTGGAGAACCGGAAACCCTTATCTGGATCAAATCTTTCCGCCGCCTGCATTAAGCCAATGGCTCCTTCTTGGATCAAATCCTCCAGAGGAATGGCACGGTTGCGGTAAGTCTTGGCAATATTGATGACCAAGCGCATATTCGATTCAATCAGACGCTGGCGCGCATGCTTATCCCCCTGCTGCACGGCCCGGGTGAGTTCAACCTCTTCCTCAGGCGTTAGCAAGGGAGCCTGCGTCAGGCGACCAAGATAACTTGGGATACCTTCATCAAATTCCGATACATGCGGATGTGCGCTCATTCAATAATTTCTCGGACTGACTACACACTACGGAGAACATTTAGATGTCGTTTCAACGGCAAATCTTGTGCCACACTCCGATTTCAAACACCAGCCCTTTCTTTGCAGACGTAAATAGAACATGTTGTGTTTCCATTTTGTGTTCAACGCCGCAGGTAGAGTTCAACCTTTGTGGCGAGAATTCTACCAAATCGGTCGCGTTGATACAAGAGCGAAAAGCGAAGTCCTTTCTCGACCGCTCGTGCAGTAGCAGGTTTACCTTCAAAATAGAACTTTGTTTGCGAGTTAAACGAAATATGGAAGGTTCGATTATCCGACGCAAGCACGTCAAACATACTCAGCCTTGGTATCAAAACCAGCGTGTGTCCCGTTAACTTTCCAGAATCTGGAATCACCGGTTTCCTTACAACTTTTGCCTTTTCGGTCCCGCTCTTTGAACTGGATTTCGAAGACTTTGGCATTGCAATCGGTACATCAGAAACTTCCACCAGCCATGTATCCAGAGTTGCCAATGTTCTTCCCTTCAAATACACCGCTTGGCCCGCTTGCAAATCGCTTAGGCCCGCTTCTGGTTTACCTTTTAGCTGCACTTTGCTCTTGTCCGTTGCTCGATAGCTAAACTTCGTTCCGTCGGAAAATTTCACCATCACATATTTGGAGTCCACTTTTTCGACCGTCGCGAGTTGGGGCTCTTTTCGGATCTTGTCTAGCCATTTCCAGGTTTCTTTGTCCGCTAACTCGCGAAGAATAGGGGGATCATTGTCTACTTTGACCCGCGCAAAGACCGTATCGCCCTCCTTCAAATCAACCCGCTTTGCCTGAGTTTTGCCTTTCCAAAAGCGAGTGTCGTGCTCATCATCTACGGCAAGCGGCTCAGTACCCACCTGAAGCACGAATCCTCGATCCGTCACCTCTAGGATTTTCGCTTCTAGTATCTCGTTTTCAGCTCTTGCGAAAACGAAAGCTACCATAGCGGCGAGGCACAGGATACACTTCGCGCTGGAATGAACGAAGCTGCGTTTGTCTCGAAGCGGGAACCCGATTGGAAACGATTGACCTTCCTGTGTGACCGCGCGGAAGCCACGATCAAAAATCTGAAACCTGAAGAGCTGCATGAGTTTGTCCGTCTTTACCGGCGGGTGTCTGCCGACCTAGCGCTTGTTCGCACCAAGTCGACAAACTTACAACTCATTGATTTTCTGAATGATCTGGCTGGTCGGGCTTACACCACGCTGTACCGCCCTTCTCACAAGTCATTCAGAAAATCAATTTCCAACGCCATCGCGCTCAGTGCTCAAACCGTACGCAGGTGTCGGATGTTTGTTTTTGCCAGCACCATTCTATTCCTTGCATCCGGCTTACTCTCCTTCTTACTTATGCAAAATGTGCCCGAAACCAGGGACTTTTTTGTTAATGAACAATGGAGACCCCAATTTGAGAACTGGAAAGAAGGCAAATTTGAGCAACGGGATGGAGGGATGTCCATTGACGCAACTGCAATGTACGCAACCAATAATCCCATGGTCTCGATCTTCACTGGTGCCATTGCCGCTTCCACTTTTGGAATTTTTACCGCCAATAGCCTCTACAACAACGGAATCTTGATCGGAGCGCTCTCCTACGAAATGTTCTCAGTTGGCAAGCTGGGATTCCTTTGGGCGTCAATCATGCCGCATGGTGTTCCCGAACTAACAGGCATCGTCATGGCCGGATCGGCAGGATTCGTGATGGGGTGGGCTCTTATCAATCCTGGACGCCGAAAGCGCGGAGTGGCTTTGCGAGATGCGGGCAAAGACGCGCTCGTGCTTCTTTGCACCGCCGTAGTCCTCATGTTTATTGCTGCCCCCATCGAAGGGTTCTTTAGCTTCAACCCCTCAGTGCCTTCGTTTGTAAAAGTGATCGTGGTAGTGATCGAAGTCATTTTCTGGGGGTTTTTCTGGACTGGTTTTGGTAAGGATAAAGTCGAAATCGATGACCCAATGAACGGTGCAATAACTGACTAGTTCCTTCCAACCAGATATAACAGAACTATGAAAAGGGCCATTGTGATTGTTCTAGACGGCGTAGGTGCTGGAGCCGCTCCGGATGCTCCAGAGTTTAATGACCACGATAGTCCTTCGACCCTCCTCCATGTATGGCAAGCAGTAAATGGCTTTAACGCCCCAAATTTGGCTTCTCTGGGCTTTCTCAGCGCAGGAGGCATTCCAATAGACCTCGATGCCCCTAAAGCTCGCTACGGGCGATTACGCGAGCTCTCCATGGGTAAGGATTCAGTCACCGGCCACTGGGAGATGATGGGAGTCCATACCGAAAAGGCTTTCCCAACCTACCCAAATGGATTCCCAGATGATTTAGTCAAAGCATTTGAACAGGAAATCGGCACGAAGACGATTGGGAATCGCCCCGCAAGCGGCACTGCGATTATTGCCGAGCTTGGAGAGGAGCATGTGAGAACGGGCTATCCAATCCTTTACACCAGTGCTGATTCCGTGTTTCAGGTGGCCTGTCATGAGGAAGTGGTGCCCATCGAGAAACTGTATGAATACTGCCAAATCGCTCGGCGACTCTGCAAAGAACCCAACCATGTCCAGCGTGTCATAGCTCGGCCATTCATTGGTTCCACAGATGAAGGCTTTACACGAACAGAGCGCAGAAAGGACTTCCCTTACCCTGCTCCCAAGAACCTAGTAGATGAAGTTGGCGATGTTTACGGAGTTGGGGTTGTTCCGGAACTTTTTGGTGGGCGCGGTTTCCGTGATGTCAGACGTACGCAAAGCAATGCAGAACATGAGTCCGCTTTGTGGGAAGCGATGGAATCCGATGCCAAGTTCATTTTTGCTAATTTTGAAGACTTTGATATGCTGTACGGACACCGTAACGATCCCGTTGGATTTGCCAAGTGTCTAGAGACGTTTGATATCACTCTCGAGAAAATTCTTCAGAAGTTACGACCTGATGATCTCTTGATTCTGACGGCTGACCATGGCAATGACCCAACTGATGCCTCAACAGATCATTCTCGGGAATATGTTCCATTCGTAGCTTTAGGGGCAGATGTAAAGCCAGAATACGCCGGTGATGTAGATGGCATGATGGCTATCGGTCGCACAGTTGCCGAGCACATCGGTATTGATTGGCAGATTGGAACAAACCTAGCTGAATAAGTAGGGGGAAGAATTTTTCTGGTCGGGGCGACAGGATTCGAACCTGCGACCTCTTCACCCCCAGCGAAGCGCGCTACCAAACTGCGCCACGCCCCGACGATTTAGAAATTGTACCTGAGGGTCAAACTGAACTTTGACCCTCAGGCTATTGCCCTATTTGGGAGCCGACATTACCAGCGTTCGGCCGCCGGTTTCGAAGTATCGGAAAACCGCTCGACCATCGGGAACTTCGCGTCCTTCAAGGTTGATTTTATCAAGCTGACCTGCTTTTAAATTTGCCTTCTGACTATCACCGATCAGGCGAGATTTCTGAGAGCTTTCAGCTGACTTGGATGCCTCACTGTAGGCTGCCGAAAGCGCATAGTGGCTTGCCGCGTAGTTAGAGTTGGCAGAAACAGCGGCCTCACCGAAACGAATAGCGTCCCGAACGTTGCCCTGAATCAGGTTGATAATGGACAAACCTGTTAGCGCCTGGAAGGAGGAAGGTTGAGCAGCAAGCGCTGTTTCGTAAAGAATCTTTGCGTTTGCGGCCTGGAGATCAGCATCCTTCTTTTCAAGACCGCCAAACAAGCTCACCTTCAGAGACTCGTTACCGCGCTCCACATACATATCGTAATTGGAAGGCTCGGCCAAAACGGATCGCTCGTAGTAACGTCGGCTTTGCTCAAACTCTTTAAGTCGGTTGGTTAGAGCGCTTAGGAAGTAATTCACCTCAGTGCGTTGCCCTTCCTGACCTGCCAAGTCAGAAACAAGCTTGGCAACAACATTCATGTTCGAGCTCTTTAGAGCGATATAGGCTTGAGCTGTCCGTACACCGATGTTCTCTCCATCAGAAAGAACGGCTTCCTTCATGGCTTCATCAGAAGCACCCTTGTTACCGGAATCAGCTTCGATTGCAGCCAACAGAGCGTAAGAGTAACCGTCCATGGAGTCTCGCTTTGCAAGATCATTCAGGGTCGCCCGGGCTTCAGCGCTTCGCCCCATCTTGACTTGAGCAAACGCGATTCTGTTTCCAAGGTTTGGATTGGTGATATCTTTCGCGAACTCATTTGAGAGCGCAGGGGGAACCAAGGAATATCGACCAGCAGTCAGGGCAAGGTCTACATAACGAAGTCGGTTTTCGTCGTTGATCGCACCGAAGTTGTCAATCTGCGTATCGAGACTTTTACGTCGTGACTCAGCTGCACCCTTCAAAGCCTCGGCAATGATTTTCTGCGTGTCCGCTGCATTTCCACCGCGGTTTACGGTAACAAATGCTTGCTGAAGTTTTACGGCAGCTACAAGCTCTAACCCGGCCAAGTTCTTAGGATCATCTGAAACAACATCCTCAGCAAACTTTTGAGCACGATCTAAAACATTTTTGCCCATATAAGCTCGTGCCAAAACTAAGCGAGCTGGGTTATTTCCTCTTTCTGCTTTGAGAGCGACACGGCCAGAAATGATCGCATCATCCCATTTGCTGTTGCGCAAGGATTCTTCACCCTGCTGCACATGGAAAGCGGCGCCTTTTGCAACACCGTTATCAACCTTGAGGTTCAACACCTTCTTCGAAGACTTTCCATCAGATGTATAGGCGGCAAAGGTGATCTTTAGATCGCCATCCTCTACTTCGAGAGTATCAATCTTAAACTCGTAAGGTGTGCTGGAATCGCTATCGCGAAGATCGGAGCCAACGTAAAATTCCACTTGTGAAACGGGGGTTTTGGCTTCAACCGTCACTCGGAATTTCCGCTCGCCCGAGATCGCTTCACGATCCTTGACGTCGACGTTTATGGTGGGTGCTCCCGCTTGCGCGAGACTCAACACCGTCATTGCAATAAAAGAGGCAGTCATGATAAAGGGTCCCTTGTCTGAAAAATTATGACGGATTCTAAGCCCAAAGCATTCGTTTCGACTCTAAATTGCTTCTACGCCACGTTCCTCAGTTCGAATTCGAACCGCATCCAAGATCGGCTCCACGAAAATCTTACCGTCGCCCGCTTCCCCGGAAGCCGCATTTGCTAAGATCGCACTAATAATCTCTTCTTGCTGCTCATCCAAAGCTACCACTTCTATGCGAGATCGGATGGGCAAAGCAACAAGCTGCTGCTGTCCACCAAACAACATGGCTCGCTCTTCGCTATTTCCAGTACCTCGAACCTCTGTAACCGATAAACCAGAAACCCCCAAGGAAGCGATGGCGGTCTTAACCGCTTCCAGTTTGTGAGGGCGGATGATGCAGATGATTCTTATCAAGACGTTTGTTCCGAAAACAGTTCGTCCAATACCTCAAACCCGTATCGCAAATGAGGAATGACGATGGACCCACCAATGATCAATGCAATATTCATGGCTTCGTGAAGCTCTTCTTTTGTACATCCTTCGACCACACATCGGTCCAGATGATAGAAAATACAGTCATTGCAGCGTAGCACCATAGAGCCCACAAGGCCCATTAGCTCCTTGTACTTCACCGGAATAGCGCCTTCATCGTACGCATTTGCATCCAGCGCAAAGAACTTGTTGAACTCTTTGAATCCTGAAGTAAGGATTCGTTCGTTCATCTCCTTCCGATACAGCCGCGTTTCGCTGGCTTTACGTTTCATAGAGCGTTTCTACTTTGGAAGCGCCGGATACATTTCTCGGCTGATAGCTCGAACATCCACCTTCCACTTTCCATCAACCTTGACCATTGGAAGCTCAAACTCTTCACCATATGCAGATGGGTTAGAAGCATTCTTTATCCAGTCCAACACAAGCGAGGCTGAATCTGAGTCCTGCAGAGTTGTGTTCTTAACTGAAAAAGCAAACATCCAGTACTTGGTGGCATCCTTTGTTTGCTTCCATTTTTCCTCTACCTGTTGCGGGGTGTTCCCTTCCATGTAGCTTAAGTCGGCAAGGGTCTTGGTATCTCCCTTTGCTAACGATGTGAGGAATTTAACTCCAACACCAGTCGGAGACTCCCCGGCTAAGAGGAATAAGCCAACGACCGCCGCCACCAGGACGATAGTGATAACAACAACGATACTGGTTCGGCCGGACCGTTTCATGCGCATGGGTTTTACCTGATGAAAGCTCAATTCTAGGGATGGGAGAACAGCAAATACCGTGCCGCGAGGGTCGTTTGTCGAGTGTCAATCACCCAACTCCCACCTTTACGGTCAACTCCCCACAGCAAAGTTCTCAATTCGCCATTCGGGAATCGGTATCGAACCACAATCACTTCCTGATTAGCCTTTCGCTGATGGTTGGTGATTGCATACTCCGTTCGCCCACTTGCCATTAACCCTACGGTCAGTGCCCAAAGTTCCTGAGTTGCCGCAGAATCAAAATCCGGATCTACTAATTCCTGAACTTTTGCCTGATTTCTCTCCGCCGCTGCTTGATGAAACTGCTGAACCACAGAGTCTGGTCCATAGTTTTGTAAAGAACCAAAAACGAAGAGTGTAACAAGGCTTAGCAGAATAGAAGTTAGCCAGCCGAGCGTGGGAATCCCGAACTTAGGCATACCAGGATCATACCATTCAGTGAACTCGCAAAAAACCACTGCGTCAACACGCAAGCAAGCTAAGAATGCCAAGTACCCTTGGCTAGATAAAAAACTGCCGATACCATAGAATAACGGAGACAAAATGAGTGACCTTATCAGCCGAAGAGACATGATGAAGCGTGGCGGCATGATCGCCGTTGGTTTGGTTGCCCCCCGCTGGCTTGCCACCGTTGCCCAGGCAGATATGGTCAAACTTGGGACCAATGGCAAACTCGATAAGGACACTGTTCTCGTCGTTTGCCAGTTGAGTGGAGGAAATGACGGCCTCAATACATTTATCCCTTACGCCAACAAAACTTACTACCAAATGCGACCCACGATCGGCGTTGCCGAATCCCAAGTCATAAAGCTGAACGAACAGATGGGGCTTAACCCCGCCCTAGCCCCTCTGGAATCCCTTTACAAGAAAGGACAGGTTGCCATTGTTCAAAACGTGGGTTACCCTCAAGCAAACCGATCCCACTTCAAAAGCATGGATATCTGGCAATCAGCTTCACCTGATAGCAAACTGAGATACGGCTGGATCGGACGCCACATGGACACGGTTGCCGCAGCAAACCCTGTCTACGCCTTAGGGCTCTCAACCGAAAAGCCCTTGGCTCTAGCAGGCAAGACAGCGAGCGTCCCTTGCTTTGCAAGCCTTGCCGATATCCAAAATATGATTGGCGATCCAGATACGGAAAGAATGCTCAGAGAGATCCAGGGCATGGATGCAAAAGCAGGCTCTTTGGAGTCAGTAGTCCAAAAAGCCAATCGTACAGCACTGGACGCAATGGATGTTCTCGCATCACAACTAACGAAATACACACCCAAAGAAACTTATAACAACGATCCGTTTGGCAATGGATTCAAGCAGATCTCGCAACTCATCGCCACCTCTCCGCAAACGCGCATCGTCTACTTCAGCTCCGGCGGCTTCGACACCCACGCGCGTCAAGCAGAAACTCATACGCGCCTACTAACCAATTTTGCTAATGCGGTTGCATCTTTCCAAAAAGAGATGGAAGCCTGTGGAAAAGCGGACAAAGTGATTGTCCTCGTCTTTTCGGAGTTTGGCCGTCGTGTTGCAGAAAACGGCAGCCAAGGCACGGATCATGGCGCAGCCGCTCCCATGATGCTCATCGGGAAAAAGGTGAAAGGTGGTTTCCATGGCCCTAACCCCGATCTGGCAAATCTTGTCCAGGGTGATATTCAGCACAAGATTGATTTCCGCTCGGTATATGCCGCGACCTTAGACAAATGGATCGGGGGGGACTCAGGCGTCGTCCTTGGTCAACAGTTTGAACATGCTCCCGTTATCTAACTTGGCTGACGCCTGTTCATCTCTTTTGCAAGGATTACTTAACGGCGCCAGCAAGCATTGTTTCGTGAATTTTATCGCGGAATATCCAATACACCACCATAACAGGCAACATCACAATGACTAGGCCCGCGAACAAGGCACCCCAGTCAGAGGCATACTGCTGCGCGGTAGCCAGGTCCACAATCGCCAATGGCAAAGTGCGATTCTCATTGGAAAGAACCAGAACCTTTGCCAGCGGATACTCGTTCCAAAGCCCAATCGCGTTAAAAATCCCTACTACAATCAATCCGGGCTTAGCTAAAGGCAACATGATTCGACTGAAGGTTGAAAAGTGTCCACAGCCGTCCAATTGAGCAGCTTCCGCAAGCTCATTCGGCAAAGCCTGAAAGAACCCCGTTAAGACAAAGATGGTGAAGCTTAACGAATACGCGACATAAGCAACAACCAGGCCCGTCAATGTATCTAGCATGGACATCTGTCGCAATAGAAAATAGAGGGGAATGACGATCAGGAAGTTGGGAAACATCATTCCGCCCATAAAGATGCCGGACAGTGTCTTACTTCCCCTAAATGGATACTTCGCGAAAATGTAGGCAGCCATGGCTCCCACTGGAATCAACAGCGCCAGTGTGGCGATGGTTACAATGCCTGTGTTCTTGAATGATCCCCCGATTCCTTCCTTGCTCCAAGCGTTGGAGTAGTTCGCCCACTGTGGAGATTCAGGCAATCCCCAGGGAGATCGGAAGATTTCTGGAGTTGATTTCAGACTCGTTAGAATGACCCATAGCAACGGCACGATGATTGTCATCGCAAAAAGGATTAGTCCCAAGCCGGTGATAACCTTCTTCATCCTCGTCGCTCCTCAGGATTCTTTCGAAAAACAAACATCAGGATCACAGCCAAGATCATCGCCAGCGCAAAATTGGCAACCGCAACGCTCGTTCCGTATCCGTAAGCGGACTCCTTAAATGCCGACTTATACAGCAAAGTCAGGAGGGTTTCTGTCGCTCGGTTCGGACCGCCTTCGGTCATAACCCATACAAGGGCAAAGATATTCAGCACGTTTATGACAATGTAAATGGAAGCGATGCGCTTTATCGACCAGAGGAGCGGCCAAGTGATTTGCCAAAACTTGTTCCAGCCCGTAGATCCATCTAGTTCCGCCGCTTCACTGACCTCTTCTGGAATCTGCTTAAGCCCAGCCCCAAACAGCATGATGTAGAACCCAATGGCATACCAAACAAACGCAACGCCAACGGCCGCCAGCGCTTGAGACGAGTTTGCTAATGGCTTATCAACACCGGTGATTCCAACCTTTGCCGCCCCTTGGGTCAGAAGCCCATAGCTTGGGTTCAACATAAATTGCCAAATGATCGCCACAATAACCAGCGAGATCACTTGAGGGAATAGATATAAGCCCCGCAACGCTTTCACGGCAGGCTTGTTCGATTGCATGCCATGAGCCAGCAAAATGCTGAGCGCCATAATCGCGAAACCACCAACAACCAGAATCCAAAGGTTATTGCTTAAAGCCTTGTGAAAGGCTTCATCTTTGAAAAGTTGAGCAAAATTCTCGCCGCCTATGAAGGTTCGATTCTCAGAGATACCCTTCCAGCGATAGAACGACAAATAGAAGGATTGGAGAAGCGGCCAAACCACGAAGATGCCATAGAGCAGCACCGCGGGCGAGAGAAACGCAATGATGAACGCGGTTCGACCTCTCTTTGCCATGGCGATGATTATGCTTCGCCCAGCCTAAAGGTCGCCTAAATATTTGCTTTTCTTGTCAATCTGCCACCGCTAATGCCCGTAATCTTTCCACATCTCGTACAGAAGCATCCCAAAATTGCCGCTTGTAATCGTCTGGTACGGAACCTGAAACTATACATGCCAACGCGGCTTGAACTATCCCTATCAGCGGCTCTGTTTGGCAATGCTTCGAGCGTCTATGCTTCTTTTGCCTTGGGCGAAAAACACCTACCTGAGTTAATCGAGAGGCTATTTGAGGGACCTGACCAAATAAATGGAAAACGGACCGCTCGAAGCGGTCCGTTTTAGGCTCTAGATCATTGTTGGGGTCAGGCAACCTCTTCTGGCACAACTTCATTGAGGTGAAAGATTGTGTTCAATTCAGAGGCTTTGGTCGGCCTACCCCATTTCGAGGTTACCGGGATTGGGTATTCCGGACACCTGGTTTG
>JBBCJU010000015.1:0-48720 GCA_037190145.1 Fimbriimonadaceae bacterium | reverse complement strand
TTTCACACGTCTTTCAAGGACAGAAACTGGGGCTCAAAGAGGTGGAAGAAAACACATGGCTCGTCTCCTTTATGAACTTCGACCTGGGGTACATCGACCTCGACGAGAGATGTCTGCAACCCCTAGAAAACCCATTTGGAGCCATTAAGGTGTAACCTATGTCTCCGGAACGAAATGTAACCTATGTGTCCGGTATGGACAATTCAAAAAGGTGGTGGGCGGTACAGGACTTGAACCTGTGACCTCTTCGGTGTGAACGAGAGTTCTCCAGGTTCCAATAACCTGATTTGAATCTACAGTTGTCTCAGGAAGTCTCCAATAGGCCACTCCATTTGAGAGACTTCTGAGAGACTAAGCTTCATTCGCCAGTTGGTTCCCGATTGACGCGGATGAATTCACTTTTCTCAACACTAACTGCGTGGATATCCAGCCGTAACTCCTCACCGAGTCTGTGCAACAAATGATCAAAATCTTTTGCCGAAGCATCCCCACCTTCTTCCAAGGCTTCCAGGGCAAGGCTAAACCAAGAGTATGTTGCGCCCGGTTGCTTGGACATCACGTTACTATCTCTTGCTGAATGTTGAGTGTCAATGAATTCTAGTGCCGTAGAGCAGGCAAGTGAGATAGTGTAGGCCAAGTTGCACTTCAGGTCACCATAAGGCCAGGCCTTGAGAAGTGAGGCTGTTTCCAAAAGTCGATGGAGCGAAGACCCATCGACAAGAGTATCTGAAGCAGGCGACACTCGAGAAGTGGATTTAAGCCCGATGCCAGCTAGCTCCCAAATAGCTAAAAGAGAAACAACGGTACGCTTCCCTTCGTTTTCTAATGTGTCGACTTCGCTCAAATGCTTTTTGCCCCGTCATAGAGTGCTTCCAGAATGGCCTTTCTCCACTTGAAGAAACTCGGCACCCTTACCCCGTCCGGATCGCACAATGTACGGTTGGTAAGAACCGATATTGATATTCCAAGGTCTGGATCGATCCAAAGGACTGATCCAGTAAACCCTGTGTGTCCGAAGGAGTTTTCTCCTAATTTTGTTGAAAAATGCTCGGGGTCAGTCAGTCTCTTCATAAAGCCGAATCCATGCTTCCTTGCTGAATGGTCTCCATTTCCTGTCATCAACATGACCGCATCATCATGCAACTGCAAGCGATCAAGAATATATAAACCAAAGCGACGCATCTGGTCAATGGACGCAAAAAGCCCAGCATTTCCTGCAACCCCTCCACAAGCAAAAGCTGTCCCATCGTGAACAACTCCAGGAGGTGTGGATCCACGGCGCAACCGAGAGTGGCAACTCCTGACAATTCCATATGGCCATGTCGGCGAAGGAACAAAAGTCAACTCACCTGGTTTAATGATGTCATGCAAGAGAATGCAAAGACACTCTCCTAGCGGAATCTCAAAGGACCGTTCAAGCGCAAACCCAAGCAACACGTAGCCGAGGCAACTGTAAACTTCCGCACCGGTTGATGAAAGTTCAAGACTCGAAAATTTCCTTAACACGCCGTGTCTTCCTTCCTTCCATTCACCATTTGTGAAAAGATCAAAACTAGCGGGAAGTCCACTACGGTGCGCCAGCAAATCTCCAATACTGCATGTTCCGCAGGAAGATAATTCAAGCTCTGGCAAGCAACTGGAGATAAGCGTGTCGAAACTGATTACTCCCAAGGTGACTGCTCGATGTACCGCAAGCGCGATAAACGGCTTTGTGAGAGAAGCCAAGTCGAAGAGTGTCCGCGACGTAACCAATCCGCATTCTTGCTCAACGGTCCCTTGAACCTGCACTACGTCGCCAGATCGGCATGTAACTGAGAATGCCAAACCGGTGTAAAGTTCATCCTGAAATCCAGAATCAACTAGCGCTGTAGCTTCTGATGAAAGAAAGCTCAAGTTGCCCCCCCTTGGGCGCGAACACAAGAACCGCCAAGTTGTTGAAGCTTGGATTCTAAACTCTCGTAGCCCCTATCAATTTCCTGTACCCCACGAATCAAGCTTTGGCCGGAAGCTGCCAGAGCACCGATACATAGCGCTGCACCCCCGCGGATGTCCTTTGCAATCACCTCAGCTCCTTTTAGGGAAGCTCCGCTAACATGAGCTGCTTGGCTGTCAACCCATGTAACGATTGCGCCAAGCTTTTCTAACTCCGGCAAGAAATTTGAGTTTCTTCCCGGATTAATTCTGTCCTCTACATAACTGGGGTCAGAAATCGTCGTGAACAGCGCGGCCAGTGGAGGGATATAATCGGCGTCCAAATTTTCCCGGTCCAATCCAGCTCTTGCACTATAGGGCCTTAGCTTCTGTCCCTGAATTTCAAGCGATGAGCCTGAAAAGCTGATTTCGGCCCCAATGTGTTCCGCGCAAACTAAGAAGTCTTGAATCGAATTAGGTTCTACATTGTCAATAATCCCATAGCCTCTCGTAGCCAGAATTGCACAAGCTAAGGTCCCCGCCTCAATCTTGTCGGAAGGGACACGAACGGTCGGAATCCTCAGAGACACTGCTCCTTTTATTGTTAGTGCTCCGTTTACCTGACCAATATCACACCCACCAGCACGAAGTTGATGGACTAGACATAGCACCTCCGGAGATAGGTTTGCATTATGGATCGTTAAGGTCGAGCCCGAGCATCTGGACCAAAGAAGCAATAAGTTCACTGTCACGCCGCGACTTTTGAAGGGTAAGAATATTACAGGGTTGGATTTCGAACTCTTGTGCCATTTTGCTTCGACACGTCCGTTCTTACTAACGTAAACGCTAACTCCTAGCTCTCTAAGAGCCCATATGTGAAGGTCCATCGGACGATCTCCGATTTTGCACCCTCCCGGTTGAGGCACTGAAGCAGTACCATGCCGCGCAAGTAGCGAACCTAGGAAGTAATATGATGCTCTAACTTTCGATCCAAAATTCTCATCAATCGCAGTCATTTGACAATCGTCGCCACGGATTGTAGCTTCGTTATGGCTTTGAGAAATGGCTCCAAGCCTTCGTATTATTTCTAGATAATGTTGAACGTCCAAGATCAGAGGAAGACCTTGTACGTGCACATCACCATCACAGGCAAGTGCAAGTGCTAAAAGTGGAAATGACGCGTTCTTTGAACCAGATACCGCTGTTCTGCCACGTAGCGGCTTACCTCCAGTTACCTCAAAAACATTATCCATTCTGCGCTACACCAATAAGCGTATCTAATCTGGCGGTGGCCTCTAAACCGGCCTCGATGCATCGTATAGCCATTTCTATGCCTCCGATCTTCGCGCAATAAGTTGACGAAGAAAACATATGACTTATGCAGGCGAAGTAGGAACGAACTAACAAGCTCCGATCACCAGTTACGGATGCTTGCTCCCTTAAGTGTTCTTCTAATATGGCTGTAGCTTTTGTACAGTTTAATGCAAACACTTCGGACGCACTTTTGCCGGGCTGATCACTGATACTATTGATGTCAGGTTGCAAAATAGAGTCGTAGAGACAAACAGTGCACTGGAGCACTTTCCCCCAGTCGTAAGCTACATCAAAGTTACGATGCACTCCATTTACATCAAGAAGAATGAATCTTGATCTCTTGTTTTCATCAAAGAGGATATGACTTAG
Organism: Fimbriimonadaceae bacterium; assembly: GCA_037190145.1. Taxonomy (GTDB): domain Bacteria; phylum Armatimonadota; class Fimbriimonadia; order Fimbriimonadales; family Fimbriimonadaceae; genus 55-13. Next base: position 45,126 of record JBBCJU010000015.1, on the reverse strand, counting down.
TCCCAGTTGCCCATGAGTAGAAACCACCAGGCTAGATGTCACAAAATTCATTTGCGACTCAGTATCTTCAAAGTGGTTAAGCCATTCTATTGGACCGCGGGTTTCCCCGGATGGAGTTTGTACTGAGGAAGCGTGAATATAGCTATTGATCTTCGGATATTGCTTAGCGAGTTCTAGGAGTCTCTTTCGAGGGCGCAAAAAGTAAGTTGACTTGATGTAGTCATGCTCTGAGATGAAAGCCCTAACAGAGTGAAGATTGTTTGAAATTACTTGGAACAGCTCCGGCAGGAAATCTAAAGCAGTCGTGGCAGGTAGGGAAAATTCATCGCGCAACGTTCTACAATCGTAATAGGGTGTTTCATACCAAGAACTCGTCGCTGCCTTGGAGAAGGACAGTAATGGTGGAAACAGTGACGCCAATCTGGCGGGCAAACATGAGAGAAATTCAATCTGATCCGCTACCTCATGTTCTGCACCATGAGCTGCCACCTTCCGTGCCCTAGGAATGTTGCCTTCGATGAGAAAGATTTGGCTCTGTGGGCCTTGATAGATAATCCCAGGTGACCGTTGCATACTTGACCTGATTAATCTGAACGAGCCACATCAGAAATTAAGTGGAAGTGCATCTGTTGAACATCTTGGTAAGAGCCACCGTTGACGTTCAATCTATAGCCACCAGAATTTAGGTTTAGCTTAACCACCAGTTGCTTAGCCAAATCAGCTATCTCTGAAATAATGCTGAGCTGTTCTGGAGTCAAGCTGTCGAGACTTCTAATTGGTATCTTGGGAACAATCAAAACATGTGTTGGAGCAACGGGTTTCGGGTGATAGAAGGCTATCAATCGATCCGTTTCCAATAACCGGTGAACGGGTAGGAGAAATGACATGCGCGTGAAAACAAACCTAACGATCCATGCACCGAAGGAACTTCTGGCTAGAAGAAACGCCATCCTTCCCAAGAGCGCTTTGATTTTTCTTAGCCATCGTTTTAATACCATACTAGTGCAGTTAAGCTCTTATCCTAGCATACACTTTGTATCTTTGCGAACACAATGCGGCTCGCCGCATGTCAACGGTCTTTTTCCGTGGTCATCGCGGCCAATCATTAGAAACCCTTTGCGTGGTTGAAACTCACTTATCCGCGAAACTCGCCTTCGCTGACAACCATTTCGATTACTGCAAACGCACCGTCTTCCTCGTAATATCCTTCGAACTCGTCCGGCGGATCAGGGGCTAACCCGACGTGCCTGTAGACGGCATCGATAAGCGTCTTGAGGTTCGGGTTGCCATCAGGTTCGCCATAAGCAAATGCGATTTGCTCCAACAATATCATATCGGGACATCCGTAGGTGGCAATAGTGGCGCAATCAACATGAAGTGGGCCTTCCTTGTCGATTGTCGCTGCTGGCGCGATCCACCCGTAGCATGTGCCCGGACCTGACGGGACCATCATAGCTCCCTTCACGGGACGTCTCTGCATTAGCAGGTAGGACCCAAGCTCGTTGGTTGTAGTTGTGATTGAATGAGCAACTGGTCCGCCATGTGCCTTTAAGCCAAACTCGAAAGTTGGCCAGTCTCGGAGAAGCTCCAGTTGGGTCTGATCGATGTCGCAAACGGTTGTCTTGTCATGCTGAGCACATTTCGCCTGGTAGAACACGTATCGCGCTTCATAGCCTCCACTGGGCTGGGCGTACTTCACGACGAAGAGAATGTCGGCAAGCTCACAGTTCGCCTTCCTGCCGGCTACGTTAATATAGTCCACCTTGGGTTTCGCATGGACCACTACTTGTCGCGTTGTGACCGACAATCCTGGGCCCGATAGTGCTGAAGTTAAAGTGGCGGTCAGTTTGGGAACAAACGCCTTGATGAACGGAACCTCATTGTTTCCTACAATGGAACTTTCCAGATCTGCGAAAAGCAGCGGTTGTAGCGTTGTCTGGCGCGATCTAATCAGTGCGCTCATGGAACTGGAGTATGGGGTCAAGAGTTTCTCCGAAATGTAGCGATATTATTGCACTTAGCTTGACATAGCTGTTGCGCCAAACGGCGGTTTCTTGAGTGATGCGCTACCCCTTGACACTGCGAGAGTGTTGAGTCTTGACAAATCTAACCCACCTCGTCGCTCCGCCCCGTTCGACTCTGAACCGGGCTTTACGAACCGGCCGGACTCTGGCTTTATGGGAATGTCCGCTTGCTCGATGGACAACTTGCCCACGTCCCGAATTCCTTTGGAATTCCAGATCATTCACCGTCTCTCTTGGATTCAAGAGAACGTGAAACCGAAAGCCTTGTGCTGGGCGGTCGAATCCTAGTCTGCGGCGTCCACAGCCCAGCTCATCAGCGAGCCGCCATCGTTCCCCTTCGTTGGGGCTCTCCGCGGATCCTGGTCTTATCAGGAGGCTTCTAACACCATTTAGGGCAGAATTTGTCAGAGGAACCATTCAGGGCCGCTCGCTTATGGAGATACGAATTCGATAAGAACACAGATCTGGTCATTTCGCGACGGGCTCCGGATAAGAAGCCTACGTTCTCGAATTACAATCCGACGGTGGATCGAATGATCCAACGTGTGGTCGAAAGACAAGTGATAGGAATTCTTTTCGGGCGGTGTGAAGGTTCCTAGATCAATGTGCTAATCCTTACACAGCTTCTCGCATTTGAGAAGCTGTTTTCGAAACCTACAGATCGACCTCTTCGGCGAATCCTCCATCACGGAGTCCGACAAGTGAGCTAAGTGTTTGTTGTCTGCAAGTTCATGCACGCTCTCGTACGAGAGGTATGTGCAGGAATCGGACAGGGGACCGCGATCTAAAAGGGAGAAAACCGGGCGTCGCAGCTCCTGCATGACCTTTTCCGTTTTCGTTGATGGGGCTCCGATATGAAGTCTGATGTCCATGTTCGGCTGGAGCGCCAAGAGATCAGCCATTCTCAGGATGCCGGAATAAACCGATGTCGTATGCTCGACTTCAAATGCTCGTACGATTGAACGTCCTTTGAGCCAAATAACGTCAATCTGCTCAATGGTTCGGAGCGTTATATCGTCATAGTTCAATGGCAAGCGAATCGGGAAAAAATCTCAAATGTCTCAGGAGAAAACAGGTCGGTAAAGTAAGCCATCAAATCCTCCCAAGAAAGTCCTCAATGTCCTCTGTTGTGACAAAGTAGCCTTGGGCTCGTAGGAGTACCGCATTCTCCTTAAAAAGCATGTCGCCGTGTCGCTGAAGATTCTCCGCCCCATTTTCATCAAGGATCATGCGGCTTGCTGTTCCGTCATTCATCGAAAGCGCGACCCGTGCATTCAGATTTGTCCGAATGTTTGTGGGGACAAGATCGGCCGACGGACGTTGCGTGCAAAGCACAAGATGAATTCCGCGACTACGACCAGCTTGGGCTATTTGTCGAATCGCGGTGTAAAAGGCATCTTTTGCCGCTCGGTTCGAACCAAACTGATCGGCTAAATCTGCAAACTCATCGACAATCACAACCAGAGGCTCAACCGGCGATGATGGATTCTTGCGATTGTATTCTTTGATGTCTCGACACCGACTGGTTTGGAAGAGATCGCCTCTACGCTGCATCTCCTGAACGACCTGACCTTGTAGGGTCTGCGCCGCGATCGAAGCATCCGCGATTATTGAGCCCGTCAGCACCTGAGGCAAGCCATTAAAAAATATGAAATCTTCGGCCTTAGAGCTGGATAACATCAGTTGCATGTCGCTTGGTCCAGGATGGCGATGTAAGAGCGCGAGGATCAGCGAGTAAAGGAAGACCGACTTGCCGGACCCGGTTGTTCCACCGACCAGCAAGTGCGGTTGCTCGCTTAGGTCGCGTTGAATATGTTCGCCCTCTGGCGTTACCCCGATTAAGATTGGCAATTGCTCGATAGATTCAATCGCAGACAGCTGACCAATATAGTTCACAAATGGAACTGGGGCTCTTTCGGCACGAGGAATATCTAGGGCAAGGTCACGACTGTTTTGAATTGTGGTGACGATCAAGCCAGATCGCCCCATTTCTCGGCCAATATCCTCCAGTTTTCCTCTCAAGCCACTCAGAGTCTGTGGAGCTTTCAGACGAAAATAGAAGCGCCACACGGTCGGCCCTAGAATGGCCCGCTTAGGGTCACAGGAATCGAGCGTGACTCGATACGCATTACACGCCCGTAGGAATGACCTAGAGATTTCGGCAGCTTCCTCTGGGTCAACTTCGTTGGCCGATACTGTTATCGGCATGCTTTCCCTCTCAATTTCGCCGTTGGTCGCAGGTGGCTCGGAAGGTTGAGGTTTGTCGTCTGTCTGGGAGCGAGATTCTTTTACTGCCTTAGTTGTGGATTCACCTGACGCATCAGCATCGTGACCATCCTCGGACTCGACCGGACTTGTCTCTTCACTTCTATCAACATAGGCAACCGGAGAAGTCGTTTCAGAAACGATTTCTTGAATGCTAGGCGTTTTTAAGCGAACTAGGCGCAACGGTCTGTCTGGGTCAGTTGCAGATTCGTCCAAGCCGCTTTCCTCAAAGTTCACGTGCAGAGCCAAACCTCGCACTTCCACGCTCGATTGTCCAGAGTTTGCGAAAAGCAACTTTAAGCGATCAAACCATTTCTCCCTCGATTCGTCGCTGTGACTGTCGCGGAAGCATTCCCTAAAGAGCTGATACTTCAGCGCTTCACGTCGCGCCGAAGTAAACAAGGCAACAGGTGGCTGTAGGCCAAATATCGGCTCAAGCAACTCGATCATAGATTCCAGTTGATCGATTGCTTTGCCTACCAGTCGGTTGGAGCCTGCCTCGCGTGACACATGTGCAGCCTCATCGTCTTTGCGGCTCTTGACTTCGATCGGCTCAACAATCACGATTTCGTTTTCGATTCGAATGCCGACTAGGTCTGCCCTATCGGCAGTTCGATCTGGATGGCGCTTACATAGCCAATCGCGAGCCAGACTCGAATCCAAGGCTGCCACCAGGGAATCTGGATACTGCTGTTGATACCAAGTCGAGGCAACTAATGTCCCCAAAAGGCCCTTTTCAGCTATATCTCGTGCGCCTGAACTGCCCCCCACAAGGGGAAGCGACAAAATGCCGTTCGCGGCAATATGACCGTAAGTTTTCAGAAGAGCGGCTACCTTAGACGTAGATGGGTTAAGGTTGTATCTTCTGAGTAACTGTACGAGCCGTTGAACTGCATAAGAATCCTTAGACGCCCATACGCCCAGTTCCCGACTTCCGACTCGATGCTCGGTAAGAGGCACGGCGTTTGTCGGAGCATAGGGCGTGAGAACACGATCTGCTACCGCTAGCCACCTGGTGGCTCCGCTTTCCAGGAGTCCGTTGATTGAAGCAACCGTGCGACTTGCTTGAGTCCTGAGTCTGAGCTGTTGCCCGGCAGGCAGCCTGGCAGCACGTTCTACGAAGAAGTGATAATCCCCGAACAGTCCGTCATGTGCTTCCGAACTGGGAGCTATCTCACCGACTTTGATCGTCTTGCTGTATGTGTATTCGTAGGTGACTACAAGTGGGCTTACTACAAGGGCCTTGGCACGCGATGCGTTCCCAAGTTGGTAATGCGATTGATCGAATGCAAATACGACGTGCGATGGTGAGCGACCAAGTCTTGTCTCTAAGTCTGCCAGGGACTCAAACGACTCCATTCGAATTCTCAGGCGACCACCGGCAATCAACTGACCGAGTTCCTCGTGCTCATTAACGAGATCAAGCCTCAGCATCTCTGCAGTCGGATCTTGCCCACGACCGAGGTATATGTTCAGAGAGATGCCTCTTGACCGATCACGCCCAGACTTTCGCAAGAAGTCGTAAGCATGGAGGACTGTTGCCGGAATATCAGGTGGATCGACAACGCTGAGTTTCACGTCAACTTCAGAATACGGAGCAAAATCGACCCATCTCGAAAGAACGTTTGGCAAAGATTCCAATCCATCTAGTCCAAGATATCGATTGGTCTTGTTCTCGTACGTTGGAAGCAATTCTATTGCTCCGCTTTGAGGCAGGTGAATATCCCCAGCGCCGACTGACTGGCTGAAAACTACAAAATGAAGCAGGTGAGGTAAGCGCGGCAATGCCCTGCGAAGCTGTTCGATCTCATCGTCTGCGTGTTCATAACCCTCCCCAAGTGCATTGATAATCTCCCTGAACCGCCAAAGGTGGAACGGATGGAGTGGAGTCAAGAGGGCTTTCCACTCAGTAGGAGTTTGAATGTGTATCACATCGAGCCTTAGAAGCTCTCCGCAAACAAATTCCGTTACTTGCTGATCCTCCGCTGTTAAGTTGGCATAGTTCTGCTTTACCGCATGCAGAATCTGTCCAAAGCTGTTTAGGTATCCATTCAGATTTTCTACAACTTCTGGTCGTCCTCCGAATAGAGCCAGAGGATTCGCTAAGAGCACCGAAAGGTGATTCAATAGCTTGGAGCGATGCTCAAGCAAAGAGTCAAGTGCGGTAGTGATAACTTCGCCGCCTTCCAAAAACTCGGACAAAGCTCGAACCAAATCGAAGAGCGATTGACTGCCAGTGCCTTGCTCTGGATCGGTTGGACGGTATGGAACGAAATCATCGGGAGAAGCCGCTTTTACGGCTGATTTGATATCTGACTTACTGGTAGTAAGGTGACCACCCCATGCACCGTCTAGGCATGCCAAACCAATCAGTTTATTAAGCCCGAGTAACTCGTTCGACGGTTTGAACTGTACTGATTGTCCGCCAAACGACTCCGGCGACACCTCGGCAGGAGCGTCTGGTTCAGACAAAACCTTCTGAATATGATCCGCAATCTCGGAAAGCACGTCATGTCCGCCACCGATGAACTGATCCGCGATGGTCCGTACAAGTTGTTCACCCTTGATCGGTCCTTCAGGTGGGTGGTCGTCATCATCATCCGAATCAATATCAGGAATTGGTGGTTTAGGACGCTTTCCCGCCTCCAGTAGGCGTTCGACAACTTCGTAATCGAGCTCGGAGAGTCGCTCGGCGTCTCCTCGACGAAAGAATGCCATGACCTGTCGGTAAGCTTTCTTAAGCTCTGCTGCGTCTGGATGGTCGGTAACTAGGACCGCGCCCAACCGCTTGCGAGACTCTTCAGAAAGCTGCCCAATCCGAGAAAGCAAATTACGATTTTTCGCCAGTCGCTCACCCAAATTTGGAATGGCTGCATCCAAGACCTTGCGATCTGGCAGGAATCCTATTCGCCAAAGCTCGTCGCCGAGGTCGGGGTCCTGGGAGCTTTGTAACGAAGAAACATAGTCCTCAAGCATTCCCAGCGGGATAGTGTCCACGAGTTCACTAAGAGTTTTCCAAAATCTATGATGTGGATCGTTGTTTGCCAGTTTTGTCTCAGCAAGAGCGCATATTGAGCGAGCAACGTCACGAGGCGTCACGACATCGAGGTCAGCTAGCGAATGCATCTTGGGTGCGTCTGATCGTACGAAGACCACCATTCGACCAGCTTTGTCAGCGTGACCACGCCATTCGACTGCATCTTCGATGCCAGGGAGTGTGGACCGCGGATACCCAGAACTTGCACACGATAGTTCTTCTCCAAGTTTTGATACGAGGCTCGCAACAATAGAATTGGGCTCTATGCCCTCAACACTTCTAACCAGAATTCCGAGCTTCGTATTCTTTAGCTGAGCAGCGAGTAGCTCTACCAAAGCCTCGGTTCTGGTGATACTCAAACCGTCCTCCCTGAGAAGTGCACTTCAATCACGCCATCAGCCATTGCAGTAGCGAGTCCGAGCTCAACTAGAGCACTGGAAAAGGCTTCTCTGTTAAGTCGTAAGGCATCCGTGTCGACTCGAAAAATGCCTCCCTTTTCTAGTCGCTCTTCATCAACAACCGAACCGCCGATGATCACACCGAACCGTTGCCACATCCGCTCTTGTAGTTCATCGAGAGAGAGGGGCTCTTCGTCTGGACCGACAGAGCACATGACCAAAAGTTCAGTTAGGTCGTCGCTCGGATGGAATTGTTTGAAAGGTTGATTGTTGCTGACTGGATAAGCTAATCCCAAACGAACACATAGGGCGCGGAAGTACGTTACAGGGTTGGCTTCCGCTTCCATAGCCAAGATTTCGTACAATGCTCGACCAAAAACGTCAAAGGCTTCATCGCTATCTTCTGCCTCATCTATAGCCGTTGCCCAAATTTCTTTTGCTTGCGCCTCGTGTTTTTTGTAATCAGGTGGATCAAGCTCGGTCAATTCTTTTACAGAGTAGTGTTTCCGACACATCTCACCGAATGCCCAGGCATAGAACCGCGCTAAAGACTGCCCAACTCTCTGGTACGAGAGTCTTGACGCTTCGGCAATGCTTCTGTCGCCAACATTCATACTCAGCAATATTGGTGGTGGCAGGAGGTCATCGCCAATGCGACCAGCCTCAATACTGGCAAGATAGCGGACTATCACAAGACCACTAAAAAGGGTAACGAGTCGTGCTCTTACAAGCTTGCTTGGGTGCTGCTTGAGGTGTTCAGATAGTGTTTGGGACGCCTTATGCATTCCCTCCCAAAGCTCTGACACGTCCGCCGGAAAGTTGGCTATGAGTTCTGTAAGCCTAACGGTTCCTGCCCGCACATATGATTCCGTTATTTGAGGAACGACAGGGCGGCAGAGGAGCGTTATGGGATCACTTGGATCACTGATTGAATCAGTCAGGAAACTTGCAAGGTCTGGACTACTCTGGCTAAGCCAATCTGCGACGAACTCTCCAGCATCCTGACCAATTCGATCTCGGGATAAAAATGGCAAGCCGAACGCGGAATACGAATCCATTCCGCCCGGGTAGAGAGCGCCGTCGGCACTTAGCACCCTACGAATCATTGATCGCAATCGACCTAACTGACCTTCCGTGATTTCGGGGTCGATAGCTCCAATTTCCTGAAGATGTGCAAAAACAGATTCAAGCTCATGTCCCTTTGGAACGGTCCCGTCATGCTTTTGGGTTATTGCAAACTTAACCAGACTCTTCGTATCGCTAACCTGTCCGGCGAGGGTGCGGAAAAAGCCGTTCGCGAGATGAACGGGCTTTACACTCGTTGTATTTGGGCGAAATCCAACGTAGTTGAGGTCGATTTCTTTACGGTACTCCTCAACTTTGATTGACACCCAAACCTCCCTGCGATTGCACAGACATATACCGACTTCCCTGGTCAGAGACGGCTATACGAACATCGAGCGACTCTGCCTGCCCGAGATCACGAAGTCTAATCCTAACCTCTTCCATTTCGTCACCCTTCAGTCCTCGTGCAAGACGCTCAAGATATGCCTGTAGGTGTCGAAGCTCCTTGCCGGGTAATGACAACACGGGGACACCGCGAGTCGCCATTTCAAGCAACCTAAACATCGGAAAGTCAACTCTGAGAGCAATGTCTGGCTTTTGGCGTAGGCGAAATACGACGTGATCAACTGCAGTTTCAAAAGCTGATCGCTGACCAGCCCCTAGACGTGGCTTAACGACCTCCAACTCGTTCCGATCTGAGCGAGCCACGCTGAAGAAAACGGTGGATGTGCTCTGGTCGTAGTGATGAGATTGCCACGCCCAGAGATGGTCTTGCTCATGCTCGTCACCAAATACGGCATTCACGCGACGAAGAAGGTGTCTAAAAATATCCCGCTCGGACTTACTCAGTAATTCGGCAAATGCCAGTTCATCTGAGCTGGCCCCTTCAAAAACGGTATCTCCTTCTAAATGATAAAAATAGTAGGCGCGTTTTCTGGCAACAAACCTATCGACAGCACTTGGATCGAGGCTCTGATTGTCGTGGTTCCAATGACCAGCCCAACCTTCTGATATGTTGCCCAACAGGAGTTGCTCGTCTAGGATTGGGTGACTTATTCTTGACGGGTCGCACACTGCTAGGAGTGCTTTTGAGATTGCGTTCCTTGAATTGAAAACGAGGTTTGGCAATTCAAACTCACTATCCTGGGTCGTTTGCAAAAGTCGAATGCAAGATCTATCCGCAAAGAGCAACTGCGAGAAAAACGCCTGCAACTGCCGAATCGTGAAATGATGACCAGTCGCGCTTATCCGATCTAGCAGACCTTGAAGTCTTTCAAGAACAGTGTCGTCTCGAAGCGCGATGGCGTGTCGTAAAGCATCGCAGCTACCAGAGCACGATGGGCAAGCAGTAAAACGGTGTTCTTCAAGCAATTTATCGCGGACTGCTCGAACGATATTGGCGTCCAATGTATTTCGTCGGCTCAAGTCAAAAACGACCACCTCAGTATCATCTTGAGGGCTGTCGTCGTAAACAACCGAAAGTCGCGCAGCTTGGTATGCAGCTTTTGCGGCTGTAAGGTCGGAAGTTCGCGCAAGATTATAGAGAACCGCTTCATTTACGGCGGCACAGAAGGGTCGACTTTCCGAGGCAGCTTGGTTCCATCGGCTCGTCACTTCGGAATCTGACAATGCGCTGGCGTCCAGAAGAATCGATGGATTGTTTGGAAGCTCTGATAGTCTGCTCTCTAGAACTCGAAGAAGGTGGGTCTTGCCATCGCCCGGGTTGCCAGTGAGAATTACATCCTTGCCATTACGGGCTGCATCTACGATTGCGTCATCAAGCGAGGTTGGAACATGGAGTGCATTCAGCCACTCGATATCAGTTCGGTCTGCAAAGGCAGAAGTTCCGCCGCTTAGGAGTCGGACAAAATCCCTCCACTCGCCGGGGACGTGGTTTTCCGCGCTCATGTCTCTAATCTCCGTGAACTCAGTCGGCGATTCCCCGTCGAGTTGTCGGCCAAGTGTGAATGACGCAGAGTCTAAAGATCGAACCCGCTGGAGAATGTCTGGCTGCTTTGCGCGCATTCGCAACCATCGCTCAAGCCAAAAGGAGACGATCCGTTGGGTTCCATCGGTCGGCGAGCAACCGCCAAATGGGTAACTCGGGGTTTGGGCATGCCCATTAAGGACTGCCTTCGCATTCTGGGCTAGGAATGCACCGTAGACGATGCGACTCATCGAGTGACGAGTGATTTCGTCGATAATTCCACGTTGCCCTGGATCAAGTAGCCGCTCCAGCGAGAACCGAATCATACGCAACTTGGGACTCGATCCTTCTCCAAAGGCATGGTTAACTGTTGTTACATCGGTCGCTTCATCAAGCGCTTGCAAGGTATCGCGTCCAATATGGAGTGTGCCGTACCCACTGGTTTCACCTCGCTTTAGGAGAGCGTCAAGTAACACGTCTCCCTTGCTGCGATTTGTGCGAAGAACCTGCCATTGAATTTCAGGACTGCCTTCGCCAAACAGCCCGACAGGTAGCTTAAGGCGATTATATTGACTCGAATTTCCTCGGTACAACGAGGTCGTGCCGAGAAAGACAAGATCAGCAGGGCGCACCACTTGCTCTCCCTTCATGCGACTAGCTATGTCGCTCGCTCGATTACCATATCTTTCGCGATAATCTGCCACGATTTGTGGGCTTAGAGCCAAAAGCGCGACAAGCTTCCCAGCAAGTAAATCGTTGAATGGAGGAATGGCTCCACAAACATTCAACTCCATGATGCTCGTGCCCACGTGACGGTTCTTTAGCCCGATCAGGGCTGTCCACACTGCCGACTGACCTGATTCGGAGGCAAATGCAGTTTGCCAAGCTTCGTCAAACGCTTCGTCTGAGATTAGAGCCACGAGAAAGCGCTTGGCGGTGAGCAGACGCCCAAGCATGTCTGCCCGTTTTCTCCGGTACAGAGCCTCTTCAAACTCCATACTGACATCGCCGAGATCGCTCTTCTCAAGCTCCTCGTCGAGTTCCAACTCATCTCTCTCTCGCCAGCGACGGAGGGCCTCTTCTTTTTCCTTGTTTGTCTTTGCAACAATAGAGGCAAGCTTTGCAATTAGCTGCTCGGTTGGATTGATGGTGTCTTCAATCGAACAAAGTCCATGAAGCGAGATTTCGCCAATGGAATCACTTATGACCGCAATGAGACCTTCAATCTTCTCTCGCACTTCGTTCGGCGACAAGTCTGAAAGTTCGTCAAGAAAGGCTTCTTTTGACCAACCTAGGATGTAGTCACGAACTGCTAATCTCAGTGGGCTGTTTTCTAGGCTGGCTATTCCTATTACAGGTCTGTTGGGCCTAGCGCCATCACGAATGAGATAGAGCATCGTACGGCCCGGCGTATTCTCCGGAGGAGTCGCCCAGAAGAGCCGGAAATATCGCCAAATATCATTCAGTTTGAGATTAGTGTTCGGGCACGTCGCTCCTTCCGAAACCAGCTCAAGTTCGGGTCGAATTGGTGGGGTAACACCTTCGGTATCACAATTCTCAATCCACTTCTCAAGAGAGTCAGCCAATTCAACTGGATCAGCGATCAGGTCTTTGATTGACTTGGTTTGGCGACCATTTGAGGAAGGGATCTCCATTCTCTCGATGAAAGCCTGGGACTCCCTGAGTTTCGTTGATCGAGCAGGAGCCATTAGTGAGCGGACTCTGACCTTATAGGCTGACCGAGACTGCTCATCGACATCCTGCTCATGGTTGGGAGGAGCAACCTCGAAGACGCGCTCATGCACTCGGCAGGTCCACCCAACGCGGAGAAGATCACGCAGCAGCAGCCAGATTGCTCTGTACATTCGGCGCTGCCGCACGTTTAGTGCTGTGTCCGAGATCGCCCAGTTAACCTCTCGGTCGATAACTGAGCTGGCGCTTTCCGGGTCGCCTGAAAGGTTGGTCGTGGCTTCGATAAATCGAGACATGAAGCCACCACTCAAATTTGGCCTGAACGGATAGAACCGAACAGGGTTTGACGTAGATTGCTTCATCCCATAACCACCAAGAAGAACTCCCCGAGCCAACCCTCCGGACTCAGTTTCGGTGGATCAACGAACCGGGAAATTTTACCTTCTGGAGGCTAAATCTGTCACCGCTGCAGGCTAGAAAATGCCCGCACCTATCGGTGCGGGCGAACGTGATCAAAAATATTGGATACCTCGAATATGATCTGCGGCCCTCTGGGCCTGCGCCGCTGCTATTACGGCAGCCTTGGGGTCGCCCTTGAGGACCTTTTGCCAGCCATCTATGTAGCTCGCCGAGTCATCGATCACTGAGTTGTCCAGCGAGACAGACGCACAACAGAAGGCGCTCGTGAATTCAGCCACAAGCTCTTCTCGGCTGTAGTCGCCCGAACCAAACTGAATGACTTCGGTGACGCCCTTCCGATTCAAACGGCTCGGGTGACCCGTCGCGTGGCCCAACTCGTGGAAGAGCGTCGCGTAGAAGGAGTCTGGAGACTCAAAAGCATTGAGCGGAGGCATATTGACCAGGTCGTCGCTCGGGCGATACCAAGCCGCTCTCCCTCCTTCTCTAATTGCGGGTGGACTCGGCATTGATCGAACGAGAAGATCAGCTCGCTCAATCCGTTGGTGGTTTCTGCCACTTTCGGGCCGATAGACAGGAGCGAGGTCCAGTCCTTCGCATTGCTCGACGTTGAATACGTTGAAGTAACGCAGGACTGGAATTTGCTGTGGTCGGATGGCTTCCGCAGCTTCGTCTGCTTTCGGCTCCCATCGCTTCCAGAAGACGACCATCATTGATTTCTCACCGGGCCTCACTCGACCACCGCGCTCCTCAGCTTGACGATATGTCAGCCAACGGTGATCCGCATAAGGCTGCAAGGCGAGAAGGAAAACGTTGATGCCCCGATATGGCTTCGTGCTCACGACGTTGACCGGGAATTGCACCGTGTCGCTCCAGGGCTTACGCCAAGGAACCACACCGCGCTTGAGTGACGATAGAATGGTGGATGTCACCTGTTCGTAAAGGTTCATAGGACTAGAAAGGGGCAGCCCGTGCCGCCCCTTAGTCCCAGCCTCTCACCTGGAATTCAACGGGACCACTTCCACTGCATCAATGCAAATGTTGCGGATCGGGTTCAAGACTGGTCGCCAAATGACGTTCGTTCGCACACTGTCTCTATGCCCAATTGTTATGTATGCGGCAGGCCGCTCAATGAATCCAGATATCGCCTCAGGCGCAAGGTCCAGACTGGCGAGTTGATTCGACGCGCCTACAAAAGGGGCGGCGGGATGACCGTGGCGACTAGATACGGCTCAAGAGTTGTGTGCAAAGGATGTGCAAACCGTCTTGACAGTCGGAACATTCAGAGTGAAAGATGGCAGAAGATTCAGCTGATCTTCTGGCTGTCGGTTTTGTTGCTCCTCATCACGGCTCGCATGGCTTTCATCGTCCCTATGTAGCGGCGATTAGCAAACTGTCGTCACAAAGGGACAATGATGGACTCTGTTTGGTCTCCCTTTTGCTCAGTTGCCAGAGTGCGGATATGTTCCTGAATGGGCTGCCAAATGAAACAGCTCCCAGAAGGGAGCTGTTTCATTTGCTTTACCGCAAGGCACGCTTAGGCATTAATGAAACGCTCAAACGAGCATGAACTTCATGCTAAGATGTTGATGCAATATCTTTGACTGAAAGGGGCAGTTTTAGTTGCAGAACTTACTATGCCTCAAGAAATCACACTATCTCTTCCCGAGAGATTTGTTGCAAACGCCGTAGTAAACGGCAATTTGATTCAACAGCTTGCGCGACCACGTAGAACTATCACATCCGCAGTGCAGGAGCTTCGGGTCGGGAGGCGCTCTCTCCATAAGATCACGTTGCCCGAGGGTGAAGAAGTAGTTATCGTTCGCCGACGAATACTCCTTGACCATTCCAATGTACTTCTGATTCCACAGGTTGATTCGCAGGAAGTGGACACATTTTCTGAGGTGGAGCTTAGCAAGGCGCAGTGGGTCGAAAGGAGGGGCCAGGCTCCGCCACCCACACGTGAACGAGTGGATGAAATCCGGAGTTCATGGCGGCGTCAACTAGACTTTAGAGAAGAAACCGACGAGTCTCCCGGCCTTCGAACTCCTCAACTCGGAGCGCTACACGCAACACTAGGGCACTGGAAATCATCCAGCGAGACGGCCACTATTGTCATGCCGACAGGCACTGGCAAAACAGAAACCATGCTAACGCTCCTCATTCAGGAGCAACCAAAGAGGCTGCTTGTGATTGTTCCTTCTACAGCATTGAGGGAGCAGATCTCAAACAAGTTCCGAACACTAGGAGTCCTAAGAGACTTTGGAATCGTGGGCGCAGCGGCAATTAACCCCAGCGTAGGTGTCCTTAAGCATCGTCCAAGGACAATTGAGGAAGTTCAGTCATTTTTCGAACATTGCAATGTGGTTGTAACCAACATGCAAGTATTAGGAAACTGCCCAGAAGAGATTCAGGCTGAAATTGCAAACCAGTGTAGTGACCTCTTTATCGACGAGGCTCACCACGTACCTGCTCGAACTTGGAATCACTTCCGCAGATTCTTTAGAGACAAGCGACTGCTACAGTTCACAGCAACCCCATTTCGAAACGACGGCAAATACATTGAGGGAAAAGTGATCTTCAACTATCCCCTACGTAAAGCTCAGGAAGAAGGCTACTTTAAGCCAATCAACTTTAAGCCTGTTACCGAATTTGATCCCACACAATCAGATTTGACCATAGCCCAGGCAGCGATTAGACAGCTGAGAGAGGATATAGAGAACGGTCACGACCATCTCGTTATGGCGAGGGCGTCAAGCATAGAACGGGCTAGGATTATTCAGGGAGTTTATGTTGAAGCTGGAGAAGAGTTTCGTCCAGTTCTTATCCATAGTGATCAAACAGAGCCTGATCGTTCTGAAGCGCTCAAAGCACTCTTTTCACGGCATTCAAGAATTGTTGTCTGTGTCGACATGCTAGGAGAAGGGTTTGATCTTCCGGAGCTGAAAATAGCCGCTCTGCACAATGTTCATAAGAGCCTTGCGATCACCCTACAATTCACTGGCCGCTTTACAAGGGTTAAGCCGCAAATTGGCGAAGCGACAGTTATAGCGAATCTTGGTGACGCAGAGGTTCCAAAAGTTTTGAGGAGCCTCTATGCGGAAGATGCTGATTGGAACTCTGTATTGCGCGATCTTAGCCGAGGCGCGACTGGCAAACATGGTCGCCGGTCAGAGTTCTTGAGAGGCTTCGGAGAACTACCACCTGAGATTCCTCTTCAGAATGTCTTTCCCAAGATGAGTGCCGTTGTTTTCAAGGTTCCAAGAGGAGATTGGAACCCTGATGGGATTCCTGGACTAATCGACAGTGATCGCCTCTATGCAGGCCCAATTGTCAACGAAGGCGAGAAAACCTTGGTCTTCGTCACGAGAGAACAGGATCAAGTTCCATGGGGTGATGTTCGGGAAATTGCAAACACGACATGGGATGTCTATGTCGCACATTGGGATGAAGATAGGCGACTACTTTTCATAAACAGCTCCAATACCGGCTCTCAACATGAAGATGTTGCTAAGGCAATCATGGGAGATGCTGCGACTCTCATCCGTGGCGAAGGAGTCTTCCGTTGTTTGGCAGGAATCAATCACTTAATTCTTCAGAACCTTGGGTTAAAGCACTCTCTAAGTCACGCAGTTCGCTTCATGATGTATGTCGGAGCCGATATCCGAGAGGGCCTAGCGCAAGCACACACTGAGAATAAGGTGAAGTCAAACCTTTTTGGAAGAGGTTTTGAAGACGGTGAGCGAACAACAATTGGCTGCTCACAAAAAGGGCGGATTTGGTCATACAAAGTTGCCTACGATCTGTCTGAATGGGTTTCTTGGTGTAAGTCCGTTGGTGAAAAGCTTCTTGATGACGACACGGAGGTTGAAGATCTTTTCGACAATCTAGTCATACCAGAGGCGGTTAAAGACAGACCTGCTCTAGTTCCAATTGCAATCGAATGGTCCGAGGAATTCCTGCGACTTAGTGAAGAGCATGTTCTCGTCGATGTTAATGGAGAATCTGCACCCTTCTACGATGTAGGATTTGATCTATCCAATCACGATACAGAAGGGCTGATCAGGTTCCGCATTTCGCATAGCGGAGCCTCTCAAGAATTTGAAGTTCATTTTGTTGAGGACTCCGTGCGTTACGTTCCAGTTGGAGATGGATTCGTCGATGTGGTGATTGGTAAGCGGAGAAAGTCTTTGAATGACTGGTTTCAAGATGAGCCTCCAATCATAAGATTTGAAGATACAACTTTCCTAATCTACAACCAGATATTGCGCATTCCAAGGACAGGAGGCACCACAGGCTATGACAGAGGCAGTCTCAAAGCTTGGAACTGGGCAGGAATCGATCTAAATGTAGAGTCTCAAACAACGGACAAGCTTCCTAATTCTATTCAGAAGCGAGTAATCGATACCCTTCTTGATCCGGCTCATGATCCCGCTTACGACCTCGTCTTCGATGACGACTCCACTAACGAGGCGGCCGACGTTGTAGCAATGAAAGTTGCTGGCGACCGATTAATAGTGCACCTGTTTCACCTCAAGTATGTTCATGGGGGTGTTGTCCGAACTCAGGTTGCAGATTTGTATGAAGTTTGCGGTCAGGCACAAAAGTGTGTTCATTGGAAAGGAAATATTGCGGGACTTTTCCAACACCTAAAGCACAGAGAGGGATTGCGCACACAAAAGGGTCAGCAAACTCGATTTGAGCGCGGTGATCTAGCTCTCTTAACCCGGCTAAAGCGAAGTTCAGAATTCTTAATACCCGAATTTAAGGCAATTGTGGTGCAACCTGGAATGTCTAAGGCAAACGCTAGTGTTGAGCAGCTTCGACTACTTGGCGCAACAGAACTCTACGTAAAAGAGACTTATGGATTTAGCTTCGAAACTATCTGCTCAGATTGAATCGGAGAAACCGTGAGGAAAGATGAGGGCGCAAACTGGGCTAGCAGCTCTTTCTGCCTCTAAAACTCAGTGTTTTTCCGCTGATCTCAATCATGACAATAGCGGTGAAATCTGAGATCAGACTATGTGGCTGAGCAATCGCAGGTTCATTTGATAGATGCATGCGTTCGAATTGCTCGCCACAAGGTGGCGGCAGTGAGAGGTAAACCCTTTCTCGTCTTGAGCCCAAGTGGATATAGAACAACAGCGATTTTTCGCAGTGAAAGCCCTTGGTCATGAAGTCTTCGGGCAATCTCAATTAGGAGTTGCTTGTGATCATCCTTCACAAGCCTGCTAACTCCATCCTCCCCAACTAACCGCTGGTAGCCAATCGGCAACCTTCCAGACACTTCTCCTCTAGCTCGCTTTGCCTTGAGCGACTGGCCGATCTTCTTGTTCCGCTCAGCTCGATTGGTCATCTATGAGTTGCTATATACGTAATTCATTGTCTATGTGGATTCCCACACTTACCGAGCAGGCGGTAGCGGAGTTTCAGGAGTTATGTGAGAAGGAGTTTGGTATTTTTCTTGAGGGAGAAGAGCTGAGAAGCACAGCCCATCGCATTCTTATGCTGTGTTACTACAAGGACTTGGTTCGGGCTACGGCGAAGAAGCCTGATCGATCTTCGGAGGGGCGGATCGAGGTGGTGAAGAACCCTGACTCTGACGATGTGACTCTTCGGGTGTATTTCGATGCAAAGGAATCTGAATGATGACGGTGCTCTCTGTTGGATGATCCATTGCATACAACGTATCAGCTACTAGCCCGCTAAACACGGAATCAGCTTGTTTATGCAACGATTTCCTATCTGGCTGAATCAGGCAGATAGCTTCCTGATTCCCCTGCCCACTAGGAACGTAGTTGCGACTCCGTCAAATATAAACATTACTATCCTCTAAGCTTGGGAGTTTCCAAATTGAATCAAACTCGACGTAAGTTCGGATGTCTTCGGCAATGCCCAGACTTTCGCACTGCTCGACACTAAAGCGTGATAACCACGTAGAACCGGAATGACAATTTCGCTGGTCTCAGGATCGATGGGCGTCTCCCACCACAACAGACCACCACTTTTCCTTTTCACTCTCACGGACCGCTCCTCTTCGGGCGTTAATTTGCATCAGCGTTAACAACCCATAGTGGTGGCAGACATCTTTACTTAGCTCTGCGATTATTGCGTTTGTAGCGGTATGCCATTAAAAACTAATTGCGGTTTTGCAATATCGAGCAGGTTCGTCCAAACGGTGTATGTCGCTGAAACCCAAGGTCTTAATAATCGGATCGCCTTGGGAACGCATTGCGTGAAATGTGTGCTTTTGGTAGCAAGTCCGCAAGTCACTGAGAATGCATCCATGCCCAATTGCTATGTATGTGGCAGACCGCTCAACGAATCCAGATATCGCCTTAGGCGTAAGGTCCAGACTGGCGAGTGGGTTCGACGTGTCTACAGACGAGGCGGCGGGATGACAGTGGCCAAAAGGTACGGATCAAGAGTGGTGTGTAGGGGTTGTGCAAGCCGTCTTGATATGAGGAACTTGCAAAGTGAGCGGTGGCAGAAGATTCAACTGGTCTTCTGGCTATCCATCTTGTTGATACTTGTCCTTGTTCGCTGGGCTGAGCCATGAATCTTTCGTTGGTAGCTCTTCCATGTATAGTAGATCATCACTAAAACTAGACCTTGGGCAGATAACCATTATTAGCAAAGAGCTTTTACGTGGATAGGCTTGCTACAAGGCCTTGTAAACTCGTCTCGAAAACGGCCGTTTACAGACGATTGTTTGCCATAGCGGTTCTCTTGTTTGCCCACAAAAATGCGGCTCTGTTGGTACAGAAGCCGCAAAAGTGAAAGCGCTTAGGAGTACGTGACTCCTTTGATGTAGTCGGCAGCTCTTTGTGCTTGAGCGGTCGCGATAACAATGGCTTTCTTGTCCGCTTTGAGGACTTTAAGCCATCCGGCAATATAGCTTGCCGCATCTTCTAGGAATGAGTTGTCCAGATTTGCCGTGGCACAGCAAAAGGCAGAAGTGAGTTCGGCAACTAACTCTTCTTTACTGTATTCACCAGAACCAAAGCGCACGGTCTGGGTGACTCCCACGCGGTTCAATCGCTTCTCGTTGCCGGTGGCATGGCCAAGTTCATGGAAGAGGGTTGCGTAGTAAGCGTCGGCGGAACGAAAGTGTTCCAACTTGGGCACGTTCACTGTATCGTCAACGGGTCTGTACCAAGCTGCATGACCTGCTTCCTGGATGTTGGGACCATCCGGCATGGACCGGATGAGAATCTCGGCTTTGGCTATTCGTTCGTGGGATGAAACCGGAACCGCCTTGCTAAGTTCAGGGAGTCTCAAGTTTTCGCACTGTTCAACATTGAAGACTCGGTAGTAGCGCAGAAGCGTGACTTCACGCTTACTCTCTCGTTCCTCCTCTTCAGGAGAAGGTGGCTGCCACCGCTTCCAAAAGACAACGGGAGAGGAGCGCTCACCGGGCTTCACCTTTCCGCCCCGTTCTTTCACTTGCCTAAAGCTCAGCCAGCGAGGGTCTTGGTAAGGATGGATGCTTAGAAGAAAGAGAGTCACGCCTCTATATGCCTTCTGGGTGATAGCATTTGTGGGAAGAGCGCTAACGGTATGCCAAGGCTTCTTCCAAGGGACCACTCCCTTTTCTAGAGCAGAAAGGATTGTCTGGGTGACAGATTCATAGATGGCATTACTCATTTCCCACCTCTTCAGGCAGGAGTAAGCCAGTCATGTTAAAGTGCATGGGCACATACCTCGTAATGGAATTGGGCGGCACAAAACCGCTTAGATCCAGCGTGAGGGCAAGAAGAATTAGGCTCTAGTTTGCACTCGAAGATGCAACCGTCTCAGCGGCGCATCACGAATCGGTTTTCTGGATGCGCTCGGTGAAAAGCTTCATTATCTCAACCGGATCAGCATCAATTACTCGGCAAAGCCGAACGGCCTCCACGAAATCTAAGCGCCGCTCTGCCCTAACAATTTTATTGAGATAGTTTCGCGGCTTACCAAGTTCCGAGCAAATTGCGGCTTGGCTCTTGCCAGACTTTGACCATGCATCTTGAAGAATTTCAATGAGAACGTGGTACTCGAAACTGCGTAAAGATTCCAGATTGCCCCGACTCACCTGTGAACTGTGGGGGATTAAATGTTTCTATAATGGTCACATTTGCGCTATTATCTCTCTCACCGTTAAACCAGACGGTGCAAGGAGTAAGCAAATGAGATTTTCTTTTGTTGCGGTCTGCATGGCAGGCGTTCTTCTCAGTGGATGTGGAGGAGGTGGAAAAACTGGAAGTGGAGCATCCATTGGCCTTAATGCATCAAAGCCTTCCGTGGCCTATGGAGAGACGGTCCATGTTTCTTGGTCTACAGGAACCGGAGCAAACATCCTAACCGGTCAGTGCAACTTCCCAGTCAGTGGAGCAAACGGCTCCATTACTGACACCCCAAGCTACGATACAACCTACCGGATCAAAGGCTACGATGCCGATGGAAACTCGGTAACCAGAACCAAAACGGTAAAGGTGGCAAAGTCGTTGAAGACCATCTTGCTGGTGGGTGATACAGCAACCTCCGGCACAAACCAAATCCAGCAGTACTTGCAAAGCATTACGGTAGCGCCGGTTGCCATCAGTCTCACCATCCCCTCCAATCTCAGCAATGTGGACGCCATGGTATTACTGCCATCGGGAAACATCACGCCCAGCGACAACGCCAAAGTCATCTCTTACCTGGGTTCAGGTGGAGCGGTTATCTTGGTCCAGCAAGTTCCCAAGAAGTTCATTAACGGCAACCTTGGGGTAGGGGATGTCAGCGCCATTGGATCTTGGTGCGCTGGAGTCACGACATTAGCTAGCAATTCCGCTAGTGAACGGGTCCTTGCTAGCAGTCCATCCGGGATTCCTTTGAGCGCCGTTCTTTTTGGCGATGCCATTGACGGATATGACTTACGCCCCGTAGCCTCCACCGCCATCACTCTTACAAGCAGTTCAGCTTCTCGAAGCTCTGCCTTTGTGTACAAACCGACCGCTGGCGGCAAAGTGGGCTTCATCGGAGATATTGGCATTGGAACCTCTGAAGCGCAGACCACCGCCAGAGAACTCCTTCTCACTGAAGTTCGCTGGGCGCTGGATGGCAGCTAACCAGAAAGAAATGAAAAGACGGATCGCAATCTGCGATCCGCTTTGTAACATGTCAGTAGTCCTCGGGAAGTAAAACCGTGGTTACTGAGCGGTCCCACTCCGTAATGATCCAAAAGGCGGTTCCCTTAGAATCTGTATAGTTAGACAGTAGCCTTCCTTCTTCTTCTAAAGACAGATCATTGAGAATCTTGTCCTCTTCGCATAGTTCTCCCCAATCGCAATGGGAATGCCTTTGGATAGCGGCAAGAACGTCATTGGGATCAAGGGAATCTAGGGCATTTCTAGTGGCAACAATCTGTCCCAAGAGAAACTTCCCCGGTAACTCTAATACAATCATGGCTCCTCCAAGAGTCCACACCCCTTATGGGCCGTATGGACTCATCTGGAGCCACCCTGTTGTTAGAGTTTAGGATTTCATTGCTTTGTCTCCAAGCCCTCCTGAGAGTTGAGAATGGGAAGAAGCAGATGCTTTTGCAGATACGCGACGACGGGTACGGCAACTCCATCGCCAAGAAGCTTGTTGGACTGGGTTTTGGAACTTGGCAGGCGATAGGAAGAAGGAACACCCATCAGCTTGGCCATCTCTTGAACAAGCAGATATCGTCGCTGGACTTGGTTGCGATGGATTCTCACAAGGTGAAAGCTGGCCCGGGTGGTCAGGCAGTAGGCAGGTCCATCTAACCGCCAATCTGCTCGGCGACTTCGCCCTCCGTTCTTTTCCCAGCACAAACGATTTACCGCACATCCGTATATGGGTCTGTGGGAGCGCAACGCGGCTTTAACCTTCATCCGGCTTTGAGGACCCATCAACCGAAGAAGATCTGCATCAGGCTCAAGCTCCTCCCATTGCGCTTTTAGCCGTAACACTTGTCGAAGACGTACTGGCCTTTGCTTAGGAACGGGCAATGTAAGCCAAGACTTCTGGTAAGGGAGTGCGCGCACGAGAAATCCTGGATGCCAAAGTGAGAAAGGCTTAGCCACCAGAAGCTCTTTAGGAACCAGCACGTCTTGATGCACGCAAACCAGAAAAAGCCTTGCTCTTGACTGAGGCAAAAAGAGAGCCGCGTCCATGACCAGTGGATAGCAGTGGTAGCCAAGTTCACAGATTTTGGCGATGAGATGTTGAAGATCTAGCCCCTGATGAGCTGAAACTAGGCCAGGAACATTTTCCAGAACTAGAAGTCGGGGAGCCCTCTTTTCAAGGGAGAGTTCCTGAACAATGCGTAAGAACTCCCAAACACTTGCCGAGCGGGAGCCGTCCAGTCCCACCCGTTTACCAGCGATACTGAGATCTTGGCACGGAAACGATGCCCATGCCAAATCTGCATGTCCTGGAAGCTTGGGAGAATGCAAGGAAGCAATATCCGCTTCGACAAAGTCTCCACTGCCAAAGTTGGCCCGGTAAGAATTCACCTTTGCTGGGTCGTTATCGTTGGCAAACAGGCATTTCCAATCTGGCCCCAATCCAAGTCTGGCCAAACCACCTCCGGCGAAGAACTCATAGAAAGTTGGCATCAATGGCGCGGTTAGTAGTCAACGCCACTACTTTGTGGGTCTTCACCCTCCGCGATCCATTCCTAGGCCCTCCACGCAATGCGTTCGCCTGTGCTTCGCGGCTCTTCCTTATGTGCAAAGAGCATCAAAATCCATAAGTTAACGGTTTAAGCAAAAGTTTTCCTTGGCATTGGCTAGATTAGTGTTGTATCACCCATAGTTATGCAACGGGGATATCTTTGTGTACTTTCATGCCTCCATGATGATCATTGGTTTACTTCTAAAGCTTTAGAATCCTGCAAATCTGCGGGTCCCATTCTCGCATTTATCAACCAGAAGGCATGGGATGGCTCTGTTGGAGACTGGCAAAAGTGTGCAGAAGAAGCAAAACGCGCAAGAGCCGAAGTCATCTTGGGGGAATGGTCCGATGAGTCAGAGCATCGACGCTTTGCGATGAAAGAAGCTAAAGCCAGAGGTTTTACTTACGCCATCATCCCAGATGGGGATGAGGTTCTGGATGAGAGTCTTTGCTTATCGCTCGTGGAGATAGCCAAGGCTGGCCTTGCGGAGCGGGTCTATGCCCACATGGATACTTACTGGAAGTCAGCCCGGTATGTTATCCGGCCAAGAGAGCAACTGACGCCCGTTATCCTCATCAACCTTGAGAAAGTAGAGCACCGCTACATCCGGGATTACACTGGTGGACGCGCCCTTACCTTGCCTCCAGAGTACGGCGTTATCCACCACTTAAGCTACGCCGGACCCGATGAGCGCATCGAGCGAAAGCTGGCGACTTGGAGTCATCGCCACGAGGTGCAGCCAGATTGGTATCGACGGGTTTGGTGCGGCTGGGACCAAGATCCTTTGATGCGAGATTTGCATCCGACTCACCCCAAGGCTTACGGTTTTGCCGAGCGCATTGAGATTCCAAAGGCTTTATCTGGAGTTTGGGATGAGCGCCCCGTCGCCACAAGTCCAGAAATCCCGAAGAGTTGGCCCAAGGTTTCCATCGTCATTCCCCTTCATGGAGGAGAAGAGGACATCAAAGCTTGTCTGGAGTCTCTAGACAAGTGCCAAGACCTGCTTCACGAGACCATCGTTGTGGATGATGTCTCCCCAGATGGTGCAGCAAGGGTCGCCGCCAGCTTTTCCGGTGTCACCCTTCTCCACAACCCAGAGAACCTGGGCTTTTCGGGGACTTGCAACCAAGGATATGAGGCATCCACCGGTGATGTCGTGGTCTTTCTCAATTCCGACACCCAGGTTCCAAGGGCAGGCCTCATTAGGCTCATAGAATCCTTGATGAAATCTGGAACCATCGGGGCAACGGGGCCTTACACCAACAACGCCGGTTACGACCAGCCCATTGATCCCACTTACACCGACGTCAAGAATCTAGATGGATTCGCCTGCGACTTTGCCAGTCGGGATATAGAAGATGTAGAAGTTCCCTTACTCGTTGGTTTTTGTTTGGCGGTTCGCCGAAGTGTATTGGAAGAAGTTGGAGTCTTTGACACCATTTTTGGCCGAGGTCTTTTTGAAGACAACGATCTTTGCTACCGCATCCAAAGGGCGGGATACAAACTCCTCATTGCATCTAGAAGCTACGTCCACCATGAGGGTTCTAAGAGTTTGGGAAGAGTCGGAGAACCTCCCGAAGTTTTGCTTGCGCGCAATATGGATATCTACCATGCCAAATGGCGAAGCGAGATTGAGAGCGGATTTGCTTCCCACTTGCCCGGGCAAAAGGCAGAGCCCATCGTTTTCCGCAAGGAACTTCACCCCGAAACGGTCATGGCTAGAGCCAAGAAGCTGGCTAAAGAAGCAGATATCTCCCTTTGTATGATCGCCAAAGATGAGGAGCGGGTCATTGGAGATTGTTTACGCTCCGCGATGCCATATTTTGCCGAAACCATTCTTGTGGATACCGGCTCCAAAGACCAAACCATCCAGATTGCCAAAGACCTGGGGGCTCATGTTATTGAAAGCTCTTGGCCAGATTCTTTTGCCGAGGCAAGAAATGAATCTTTGCAACCGGCAAAGGGGAAATGGATTTTCTGGCTCGACTGCGATGACACCTTGCCCCCTTCCTCGGCAGAGGCAATCCTCAATGCGGCGCTCAATGCACCCCCGGAGATAGCGGGTTTCATTGTTCCGGTCCAGTTTGTGGAAGAAGGGCCAGGAGCCGGAACCAGGGTGGATCACGTAAAGCTCTTTAGAAACATTCCGGGAGTCCAGTTTGAAGGGCGCATCCACGAACAGATATTGGCATCACTAAGGCCGCACGGTGAGATTGCCAGAATTGGCGGCGCAGTTGTCTTGCACTCCGGTTATGACACCAGTGTGGAGGGGCAAGCCAAAAAGCGAATCCGCGACGAGAAGCTTCTGACCTTAGACCTAGAGGAACGCCCCGAGCACCCCTTTGTCCTTTTCAATCTCGGTATGACCGCCCATTTTTGCGCGGACCACGAAACCGCCATTGAATGGTTGCAAAAGAGCATCCATTTCTCAGGAGAAAACGATTCCCATGTGCGTAAGGCCTATGCTCTTATGGGAGCTTCCCACCGATATCTAGGACAGCTAGAAAGAGCCCTGGAAGTCTTTGATGAGGGCAATGACAGAGTGGGAGGAGATCCAGAACTGGACTTCCAAAGCGCCATTACCCTTTGTGAACTGGGGAGGTGGGCAGAGGCCAAAACCAAATACCTGGCGATGCCTCTGGATACTTCCGGGTTCTTCTCCAGCATCGATATTGGCATTCTCGGGTACAAACGCTCGGCGAACCTGGGAAGGGTTTGCCTGGCCCTCGGTGAGTATAACGAAGCCAAGGAGTGGTTAAGCACCGCCTTCCAGCAAAATCCAAGAGCCCAAGAAGTCGCGGTGGACCTCATTCACGCAGCTTTAGAGCGCGGGGATTACCGCACCGCGCAGACAACCCTGGACGAACTGAAGACCCGCTGTGGCCCTACCGAGAGTTGGGCGGATTTGCAGGCCCAGCTTATGGAGATGCGCGGAGAATCTCCAGATGGCTTCCTTTGGACCATGGCCAGAATGCACCCTTGCGCCGTTGGCCCAAGATTGGTTCTTGCCCGGCGTATGTTGGGCTCCGGCTTTGAAAGAGAAGCAGCTCCCCACCTTGAAATTCTGGATGGCCTGGGCTGCGCAGAAGCGGCTTACTTCAGGGGTGTCTCAGCCACAAGGCAGGGAGACTTCGGGAGGGCTCTGGTGCACATGGAGCGAGCCGCAAGCCTCAACCCTGCCCACGAAGCTACTTTGCAGCAGGTGGAAGCCTTAAGACAAGCGATGGGAGAAAGCTCTTGAGGCTTCCTGATGCCTTAACCATTCCCAATGCCGAGAACTCCTTTTGTGGTACTCATGCCGCGCAAACATGGAATGACCTGGCCCTTTGGGAAGAGTTCTTCAACCGTTACCCTCTGGCAAGCCTAATTGAGCTAGGAACTTGGAAGGGCGGGATGGCGGCATTCCTGGCTCTTCAGTGCAAAGCCCGGGGGATTGCCTTCACCACCATCGACAGCAATGGGGCTTGGCAAGAGAATCGGGAACTTGTGGAATCCTTGGGTGGACAATGCCTTGTGATGGATGTCTTTGATGCAAACACCATGACCAAGTTAATGGAAGAGCAGCCAAGACCCTGCCTTCTGTTTTGTGATAACGGCGACAAACGGCGAGAACTGCGTGAGATTGCTTCTCAATTGGAGGCAGATCAATATATTGCCGTCCACGATTGGGGTTCTGAATCTGGTCCAGAAGACATTCCAGATGACTGGCAATACCTTCTTCATGATGAATGCGAGCGTATGCACAGCCTTACCCGTTACTTTAAGATTTATATATAAATGAATACAATTCGAAAGAATCTGTAAAAAGTTCTTGGTGTTTGCGATGATATTGTTGTATCAAGTAGGGGGGGGATGGACGCGCATGATTCTATCTGAAAGGGCACTGGACCACGTTTCTCGGCCACGTAACCGAGGAGAAATGGCAGATGCAAACCAGATGGGAGTCGCGGGCTCTCCGGGCGATGGCCCTTATGTGCAGATTTGGCTCAAGGTGGAAGAAGGCAAGATTCTGAAAGCCAGCTACGAGACCAACGGATGCCCAAGCTCCATCGCATGCGCCAGCGCACTATGCGAACTGGCCATAGGTAGAGAAATGGAGAAAATGCGGTTACTAGAACCAAACGATTTGATAGCTTTCCTGGGAGGACTCCCTGAAGGCAAAGAGATGTACGCAAGCCTCACAGTGAAGGCAATACAAAACATGGTGGGGAGGAGTTTTTAGTGTATCGACATAGTCCTTTTAGTGATGCAAACACCTGCGGTCCTGGCGGAGGCGGGGGCGGCGGGTGTATGGGGCCCGGATCTACCGGCGGTTTTTGTGTACTTGGAAGAGCAGCGCCACTCCCATATCCTAGTCCAGCCGCAATGGATGTTTACTGTCCGATCTATTCCACAGGTGCTCCTAGTACTGCCAGTGTTGACAATCTCGTTGGGCCTCCAGTTGAGGAGGTTGCCTACGTATGTCTTGTTCCTGCTGTTCCTGTACCTAACCCTGAAGAACCCTAGACATCAGCTATCTATGTTTGCCTGCAACGTTGCCCTTACTTAACAACATGAGTTATCCACGAAATCTAGAATCTGAAGCGAATCGAGCCGGAAGTCGTAGTCACCACGACGTTTCACTATTGAAGCCCGAAACCGCGCAACACCCGCATAGACCTATGCCTTTGCCAGAAACGGGCGAACTTCTCATAGACCCGGAGATAGCTCTCAAGGCCAAGGGATTTGGGCTCGACATATCTTTCTACTACAGCACACAAACAAACATTGATGCGGAGTTTGGAAAGAACCGTTCGGCCAGTACTCGCGGATACATCAATTCTTACGTAGGCACATCCTCCGCAAACATTATTCGAGGCGATTTCACTCAGTTTGATTTTGTTAGGAATGGTGCGAGTGGTGGTATTTCAACTTACACAGCCGCAATAAATTTCCCGCATAGCTCTACCCTGACCTTTGACGGCACTGCATTCACCGAGCAAATGCTGGATGGGATGAAGCTGATTTATCAGTCTCAAGCCGGGACAGGTAACCCCGTGAAATATGAGCTAGCAAGGATTGAAGATCCAACGGGTAACCGCCAAACTTTTACTTATTCGGATCAGGACGACGAATTTGGCTTACTGAAAAGCATTGAGGTTCCTGGAGGGAGAAGGGTTACTTACCACTACGTAGATGGTGCGGCAATCCTTTCTGCAATTGAGGACTGGGGTGGGCGGCGCTGGACGATGCAATATGATGCTTCGCGCAGGCTCACGACCTTTGTAACCCCGCTCGGATGCCAAACAAAGTATGGCTACCATGTGGGAACGGGCATCGCATCCCTCGTCAGTGTTATCGAAGATCCTAGAGGATACGCGACGAGCTACAACTACGATGGTTCGGGCCGAGTCGTCTCCATGATTGCGGGCTCTGCCATCTGGAATTGGGATTACTCGAACGGCACGGTTATGATTTCGCCGACAGGTGCTCGCACGACCTACATCGCTGATTCCAGCAGCAACATCATCAACCAAGTGCATCCTGAAGGATTTACATCCACCTTCCTATACACGGCTGACCGGCGGCGCAGAGTAGAAATACGGCCCTATGGCACTGTCTACAGCCAAACCTTCGACAGTCTGGGACGTCCTCTGGTTTCCTCCGATCCGCTTGGCAACCGGACGACGATGCAATATGATTCCATCGGCAACCTGACGACCGTCATAGATGCGGAAGGAGGTATCTCTTCCTTCATCTATGATTCTGCTCGGAATCTGACCGCGCAAGTGGACCAGTTGGGCCGCAGAATTACAATGACTTACGACGGAGTCGGGCAATTGCTCTCCTCGATGTCGCCAAGAGGCCTTGTCACAAGCTCTCTCTACGATGGCTGGGGAAATCTCACGACCCAAGTGAATTCTGATGGTGGCGTATTAACCCTGATCTACGACGATCTCGGACGAATGAGCGTACAGGTAGATCCTCTGGGAAGATCTACGAGCTACGCCTACGATGCCGCAGACCATGTCATTTCCATGACAAATATGCTTGGCGAGACCACTCGCTATATCTACGATGGCTGTCTCTTGCAGGCCGTGGTCAGTCCCATGGGATTCCGTACAACCAACACCTATGGCCGGTACGACAAGCTAACATCAAGCATGGACCCGATGGGGTTTGTGACCACGTACGAGTACGACAACATGGGTTACCAAACCGGTGTCATTGATGCTCTCGGCAACCGAACTACCACTATCTACAACGCCGCTAAACAACGGGTGGCTCAGGTAGACGCACTTGGATTTGTTACAAGCTACTTTTACGACAACTCTGGAAGGCCAAATGCAGTGCAAGACGCCAGAGGTTTTAGAAGCACAACCATCTACAACGCAAGAGACGTCATTGGTTCTCGCGACGCCTTGAACCACGTCACAAGCTTCTTCTATGACAACGTAGGCAGGCAAGTGGCCACGCAAACACCAATGGGCTATAGGAGCACCACCGTCTTTGATCTGGCTGGGCAGACCATCGCGCAGATTGATCCCCTAAACTACCGGACCAGCTTCTTATTCAACGCAGATGGACAGCAAGTGCAGGTCCAAGACGCAAACGGTTTCAGGACAACAAGTGTCTACAATGCAGACTCCAGCAGGCTTGCCGCTACCGAAGATGCTTTGGGTTACCGAACGAGCTTCAACTACGATATCGCCGGACAACAAATCTCGCGGCAAGATGCTAGAGGCAACCGCATAACCATGGCTTATGATTCCATAGGCAGGCAGATGGCTCTTTATAATGAGCTTGGCTACCGCACAACGACGAACTATGATGCCGATGGCCGAGCGGTAACTATTCTTGATGCCAATGGTTGGCTCCAGACAATGGTCTATGATGAAAACTCAAGACTAATCGTGATGCGATATGGTGATGGAGCGCGAATAACTTTTCTCTTTGATTCCCTTGGCAATAGGACGGAGATGCAAGACTCTACGGGCATTACCACTTATGCCTACGATGCCAAGAGCCAGCTGCTAGGAAAAACCGATCCTGGCTCTCTTGTCCAGCGGTATGAGTACGACCCTACGGGAAGTCGTAAACTTCTCGTTGATCCAGATGGTGGAAGAGTCACCTACGCCTACGATCCGTTGGGACGCCTTGCAGAGCAGATCTTGGTAAATGGTCGAATCTATACTCCCCAATATGATCCTAATGGCAATGTGACCACATTGCTTTGGACTGGAGCTTCTAGGAAAACTTTCTATGATAGCTTGAACCGGGCAATCACGCAGATTGAGTTTATTGGAGTCAACCCTATCTCTACCATTGTGGATACTTACGACCCGGGAGGACGGAAGATAAGTCAAAGCAGAGACGGAATCGCCGCATTGTATTCTTACGACAATGCGGACCGACTAACGGGCCAACAAAAAGTGGGAGCTATGGCGACTTATGTTTACGATGCCGTTGGCAACATGCTTGTCAAGAATGAGCAAGATGCACCGCCTATAACCATGTCCTATGATGCTGCCAATCGCCAGGTCACTCTCCAGCATGCAGCCGTGTTATTGACCTCCACGTATGACAAGAATGGCAACCGCATTATCTCAAACTCGATCTATGAGACGTATGCTTATGATCGAAGAAATCTTATGGTTTCCGCAAAAATTTACGGTCCCCCGGCAACGCATGCCACGATGACTTACGATGGCGATGGACTTCGTCGCACAAAGATGTCCAACTCTGTCATCCACACGTTTATTTGGGACGGAACCGACTATCTCGGGGAGATTCACTAATGGCAATGTCTGTAGTTTATGCAACCGTCAATGGACAACTTTCGGAAGAAAGTCGAGGGGGCTCCGTTACGACTTATGTATCAGACACCTTGGGCAGTGTTATTCAAACAAGAAATGCTGCTGGTGCCCAAACTTCTTCTACGGAGTTCTGGCCCTACGGAGACAAAAGGGTAACAACAGGGACTAATCCTACACCTTGGGGCTTTTGCGGAACGCTGGGTTACTATACAGATGTGCTTGA
Organism: Fimbriimonadaceae bacterium; assembly: GCA_037190145.1. GTDB lineage: Bacteria > Armatimonadota > Fimbriimonadia > Fimbriimonadales > Fimbriimonadaceae > 55-13. The sequence goes on along the minus strand of JBBCJU010000015.1, from coordinate 13,616 downwards.
CCAGATGTACGTGAGGGCCAGACACTATCGTGCAGATATGGCACTCTGGCTCACCATTGATCCACTCTGGCCAGATGAGAGTGCGTATAGCTATGCACATCAAAGCCCCATTTTCGTCGTTGATGCATCTGGAGCTTGGCCGCAACTTCCTACTCCTCCAGGCATGACGCAGAAAGAATGGTGCCTGATGCTTCACGCTCAGTGTGAGAGAAATGCAGGTAACGCATTGACGGCTTGCTCCGGAGTATGTTTGGGAGGCGCAGGGTTGATTGGTGGAAGTTGCGCGTCTTATTGCAAGTTCGTACCGAAATGTATGGCATGGTGCCTTGCAACATTGGCTGCAGCAGCACTTTGCTTAAAAGGTTGTCTGAAAGCCTATGAGAATGCTAGCTCTAAATGCCTTAATGACTTTACAGAATGCATGCAGCCTAAGCATAAGCCTAAGCCTGTAGGGTGGAACTCCTGCTTTAGAAATTGTTACAGAAATTGCAATAAAACATACAAACCTTGTTTCGACCTTTGTAATGAAAAGTGTTATGGAATAAAGAAGCCAGTCCCAATACCTTGGCTTCCGAAGTGTCCAATCACAGGAAAAAATCGATGAACAAGACTCTCTTCGCAAATGGTTGCTTTATGACTTTTGGCTTTATTGTCGGGCCATGGCTGATAATGAACAGTATTTACTTGAAACTACAACTTGCACTTTACACGCAGTTGGTAGAAGGGAGGTTTGTTGTTTTTAAGGATATTGCTATAGTGATCTCGGTAATAGTTTTAGGTGTACTGTTCTGCCATCCATTTTTTTTTACACGTAAAAAGTTTAAGTCTTTCAGCGAAACTGCCGCCTTTGGTCAGATATCTTTGATTGCTTGTTGCTATATTGGAATGTTGCTACTTGCGCCTGTCGCATTCGATAGATTAATGTCCGGCTATAACGAAGGCAAGAGTAAGGAACGCATTGCTTTGCTAAGAAAATTGACGATAGGAAATAGGTTATAGTAGATTCCGCAAAATATGCCACTCAGTTGATTGTAGATATCTCATTGTTTAAGTGGTAGGTTGTAAGCAGGAACTCCATTCGCTCATATTTTCAAATTAGAACACGTCGACACTCTTTCAGTTTCAGATGGCTAGTCCCTAATTGTTGACCAATTTAGTTTCGTAGGCTGACCACTTTGTATACGTAGGATTCGTCTTTTGAAAATGGAGGATGAGAAATTTAGCAGTAAGAGATATAGCTAGGATCAGATTCTGAAGGTTTAGAAGGATTTTGATGAAGGGACGAGCATCGCTACTGTAGGTCGAGCGCACGGGATCGGTGTTCAGACGATCTACGAATGGCGTAAACGCTACGCGGGAATGAGTAAGTCGGCACTTGCTGAGCTTAAGACTTTGCAAGGGTAGAACCGCAAACTCAAGCGGATCGTAGAGAACCAGGCATTGTGCATTGTGGCTTCCCAGGTACGGCAGATGCACTTCTTTATGGAGTAGTCTAAAAGGCAGTGCTCCGCATCTGGAGAGGAAGGCTTAGCTTTACGCCACAAGAAGCGCAGAAGACTTGTGGTCCCCAAATCCGAGGCTCCGGAACTCACGGGAGCAAACCAGACGTAGTGTATGGACCTCTGCTTCCAGCAACTTGAGAATAGCCGTCATGCACGCTTTGGACTGCTTCACCAGAGAATACCTGCTGCTCAAAGCCGCACCCTGCTTCCCATCATTCCTGGTCGAGAATGAGCTTGAGTAGCTATTCCTGGTTCACGGCAAGCCGCAGGGCATCGTCTCAGACAACGGACCGGAGTTCCGGCCATGACCCTACCCGATGGTGTAGAAAACCGCTTCATCCAGCCGGGTAAATCCTGGCAGAACGGACATCGAGAGGTTTCCGAAGACATCTACGCGGCAAACTCGTTCCCCTGATTCCCATGGAAATTTTAGGAGTCAAGGCCACTCCTTGAATGGATGCAAAAGAGAGGACCTTCCAACGCCTTAATGAGCGCGTTGCTAATATGCAATGATTCGCTCTCAGAGCTGTTTCCACCACCAAAATGCATCCACGCAACCCTTGCATGGATGCATTTTTATTTAGGTAGTAATCCTAGCTCGGGATAGTCAGCAAGTAAACCCTTCTTGTACTCGTCAATAAAACTTGGGGGATTTTGACTCTCTAAAGCGTCGGCTCTTAACTCAGCCCATATTGAAAGGGCAAGGCAGATTCCTGGAAAGTCTTGCCCTACTTTAGATGTATGAAGATGGATCGCCTGCCGTTGGAGTTCAAGAAGTGAATTGCGATTATCGCTTCGATCAATCTCTTCAAACAGGCGATAGATTTCTGGATGAAAAGGCAACATACCCCGACCATACTGAATGATCGGAGCAAGTTCAACCTCTAATCATCGTCATCGTCATGGGCACCTCTACTCGCATAGCCGCCCTGACCGTCAGCATGGTCATGACCACCTTCTTTGTAGAAGTCGCTATCTGACTTGTGTCCGCTCGAAATCAGGGTGTGACCCTCTCGACTTGAGCCTTCACGTCCGAATGACACAGTTACGTCATTTCCTTGAGAGTCAGTGCCCCATATAGTAGAAGTGTAGCTTCGATCACCGCTCGTTGATCGCTCAGAGGCTGAATTACCATTGTCCATGGGTGTGCCGTCTTTTTCTGGCATACTGGACCTCCTTGGGCTAAACCCACTTATAAAGACGCCTAAGTGGCAAACTCGTTCCACCATCACCCTTGGAAAACGGTTCCTGCGGGATGTTATTAAGAATCAAGATCACTCCTTGAATGGGTGCAAAAAGAGGGGCCCTTCTAATGCCTCAATGAGCGTATTGCTGATATGTAATGATTCGCTCTCAGAGCCGTTTCCACCACCAAAAAGAACTGGGCTTTTGAAGGTCGGTTTTTTTTGGCTTTGAGAGCCACTTTTCAGTGGTTCGAACGGTGCTGAAAATGAGCGGACAAACTGGGCCACTTCCTGAAGGATCTCGGCGACCTTGAATTCCACACGCTTTTCTTTCCCTAGGAACGTTATCTCTCCAACGGCACTGAGAATCGCTCTCTTGCGGTCGGAATTCATCCGGCTGAGGTTTACGAAGTCCTGAACCAGGAAGCTTTGAGCAGCATCGAGATTGGACCGCATGTGGCTCACCAGAGTTAGCCTCTTTTTGTTGCCAAGCATGATGGCATTCTTTTTTGATAGCTCTCGCGCGACGAGTTTACGGTATCTCTCCTTGTCATCAAGCAAGCCACTGATCCACATCTCTACAACCTTTTGGATTCTCTCTTCGCATTGAGATAGGGCTTGCGCTTGTTGTTTCTTCACTTCATCAAGCTCCATTTGCCGCGCATCCAAGTGCCGATGCAACTCAGCGATCGCGGTTTCAACAACTTCAGGAGCAAAGGAAAGGCAAGCTAGGCCATGAATGAACTTAGATTCAAGCTTTGCAAGCGAAAGACCATGCTTGGTGCATTTCAAATAGGAATCTGCGCAGCGGTAGTTTTCCCAAAGCGAACCATCTCTTAGAGTGTGAAGCTCTCCAACCACTTGCTGGCCACAGTATCCGCACCTCATCAAACCGGAGTAGTCAAAAGAGCGAATCTTGGGGCCCTTATGAGAAGCACGGCCCAGAATAGCTTGAGCTCGCTCAAACTCATCCACGCTCACCATCGCAGGTTGTAGTCCGGGAGCCATTTCGCCTTTTCGCTGCATAAAGCCTGCATAGAAGGGATTGCGAAACACTTGGGAAAGCGCTGAATAGCTTAAAGGAGTTCCCCCACGACGTTTCGTCCGCTTCGTTCTGTAGCCCAGTGAGTGGTTTAGGACATCCAGTATCTGCTTTACCGAATAGTTTTCGGTAAGGAGCATGTCCCAGCCTTGCCTCAAGAGAGAAAACCTTGGCTCGTCGATAAAGATCACGCCCCGACGCATGTTTTCGGAGTTACGTCCGTTTCTATATCCTTGTGGAGCCTGGTAGGTTGGCTCTCCCTTACGAAAACAACTATCCATCGCTCTTGTGATATCCCTCGATAGATCTGTACTGTATTGAGTCGCCATCGCCGCCTCAATGACAAGAGGCATGATGTTGTCTCCCGCCCTGTACACCGCAAATGGCGTCCGTATCTCCTTGATGATGCCGTCTATGACAAGTTGGGCGAGCTTTCCTCCTTCCTCCATGTTGCGCACCAATCGGTTCACATGCCAACAAAGAATTCCATCAATCTTGCCTTGCTCAATTAGAGTAACAAGCTCTTTATAGATGGGTCGGCGGCATGGAATCTTTGCCGATTTGCTTTCGTGTCGATGCCAGACCACATCCAGACCGTCTCGGGTGACGATGTGTCCAATGGCTTCCAGTTGCTCTCCGATGGATTTTTCGGTGATGGATTCGTCTTCGCTGGACTTTCGCGCGTAGACTCCGTATCGGAACATGGCAGGTTCATTAAGTAGATAAAGCGCATGACACGCTCAAGGATCTCACTGGCTTCTCGCGCCGTCACTTCCTTTGCGTACTTATTCAACATAACTTCTCTTATCTGCGCAACGCCCTCAGCGCTTGGTCTGGGTAGACCAAGCATCTCTTCAAGAGGAGCGTTCATTGCGTTTTTTATGGGGTTTGACATATCGTCTGTGGATTATCGGCCCTTGCTCTTTTGTCTTCAAGGCAAGAGTCAATGATGCAAAGCGTGCATGCATAATCCTCTTTTCGCTCCGTTAATGCCCCGGATGTTGCAATCGGGACATGCACAAACCACAAGCAATCAGGCCCTTTGGGCCGACCATCAATCGGGTTGCCGATGTGATGGCTCATACAAATCGGTACGAGTTTCATGGAGTCTCAAGACTGGCCGCTGATGCGGGGGTGAGCCCGTCTTCCATTTCCCGCCTCATCAATGGGAAGATGAACCCCTCTTTTGCGATGGTGGCTAGAGTGACAACTGCGCTGGAGAAGCGATTGGGGCATAGAATAGATCCCCGGGATCTGGTCGCGGAGTTGGGAAGGTTTCTTACGCCTCATGTTTGCGAGGTTGCAGGGTGTAAAGGTTGCATGCCGGACAATGCGACCGATGAGTTTGGAGATTTAAAACCTGCTTTTGGCGATGTAAAACCCGGCCAGTGGATTACGTCTCGCTTTCCAAGAGGCTTTGATCACTCGAAGGAGGCCTCTCATGAATAACCAGGCTCTCCTAGCGGCTCTGCAAAATAGCTCGCTCTACGTTTTGCTTATGATCACCTCTCGAATGCTTGCTCAATCTGGGCTGGGAAACGTGGTGTTGTTGGATCGCCGCTCAAGCAAGCAGAAGTCACGTTTTGGGGGTCATGAGCTGCTCTGCGAGGGCAGATACGGAGAAATTCCCGTACGTATCGTCGTGAAGGTGATCAATGATGGTATCCGTCTTCGCATGCTGGATGAGTTGGCTGGCGCTGTGTCCCGGATGCAAGCGACGTTTGGCATCATCGTCTCGCCCCGCCCTCTCACCAAATCCGCCAAGCTCTACCAGAGTGCTTACAACTCCTCGAACATCGCTGTCATTGAAGGGGATGAGTTCGCCGCTCGGCTATCAAAGCTCGGAATTGGGGTTCGCTCGTCCGGGGAGGTGGACTATCAGTACTTCACCCATCTGGAGATGTACGGCCCTCAGCTTATCGATTTCGTGTCAACCGAACTTCCATGAGCAATGAGAGACTTACTCGGATCGCTCTAGAACTTCAGAAGCTCGGGGTCTCCCAAGATGGGACGCTCGATATCCTAGTGAAGTACCCGCTAGAGATCATCGAGGCGCAACTCAGCTACATGCCCTATCGAAGGGCCAAGAGACCAGAGGCCTTCATCGTGGAGGCAATCCGCAAAAATTATTCACCACCCACTAACGCATTCTATGCCGAAGCTAAAGCTCAACTTGCCGCTACCCTCTTCCGGGTGGACCCGGGTTCCCAACCTCCTGTTCGACCAACTGCTCCCGAATCTCAAAGATACGGAACTGAGGATTCTCCTGGTCCTCATTCGTCAGACCAACGGTTGGAACCGGGAGGGACAATCCGTCATGATCCCGTACCGGAATTTGATGAAACGGACCGGGAGACGCTCTGAAGCCGTGTCCAAGGCTCTTCACTCACTGGAGCGGCAACAACTTATCCACACCCTACATGCAAACATGCAACACACCACCTGGAAAGCGGTTCAAACACCCTATCGAAATGCGAAGAGCATTAAAAGACAAAGAAGAAAATAAAGACAAGCCACCCTGCCCCGCTTTTCCACAAGCGATTCTTACAAACAAGAATTCGAGAGAGTTCTGAAACGAGGAGCGAAGAACGAGGGAGAAGACTTGGAGTGAGAAAGTTGTGCAAAAAGCTGAATCTGCGTGAACCTGAAAAAGTAAACCAAGGGTGGTCGGGGTAGTGGTCGCCCATCTGGTTGGGGCACAGTTTGCAACCCTGCAATGGAGTGATTCCCTTTTATTGGACATCGAGAAGTGGATTAGCATTGGGATTGTATCGCCTTTGCGAATTGGTTGGGAGCCTTGTATCCAAGGCTGGAGTGAAGTCGTTTCTCATTGTAGAAGCAAATGAATACTTCAATGGCGTTGATGAGACTGGCAGGATCGGCATATTCGTTGCGCAGAATCTCTTCATGTTTGAGGGTCTTAAAGAAACTCTCTACGACTCCGTTTTGCTGCGGCTTGCCAGGACTTGAGAAGCTACTTAATCCACTCGCAGCTCGCACACAGGCGCGATACTCCTCACTCGCATAGGTAGATCCTCGGTCGGAATGGTGTATCCAGCCTGGTTGAAGCCGTCCTTGGCGTATCGCTTTTGCCAAGGCCGTAGCGGTAAGTCTGGAATCCAATCTGGTTCCGAGCGCGTAGCCCAACATTTGGCGGGTGAATATATCGAGCACCACCGCCATGTACAGCCCCTCGCCTTTCCCCAAAGCAATCCATGTGGCGTCCGCGGCAAGTACCGTTCGTGGACGATTCACCACAGTGCCAAGAAGCAGATTCTGAGCATCCACCGGAACCGGAAAAGTCGTACGTTTCTTGCGATGCTTCTTCTTAGCTAATAGCCCGAGTCTTCTCATCGACGAGCGTACGGCTGTGATCCCAACACAGAATCCTTCCGAGCGAAGCTGATAAGTTGTCCGGCGGTAGCCGTAGAAGGAAAAATGCTGGCAAACTCGAGCCACTTCCGAATCTAAGTCAACTACCCTAGGAACTGACTTCTGACATGCATAGAAACTAGAGCGAGATAGACCTACCGCAGCGCAGGCTCGAGACACCAGGAGCTTGGCTGGCCTATGGTCCAAGACAAGCTTCATTTTGTCTCTGGCTCCTCGGGGAGTTTTCCCAAGCACACTCTGAGAAACTCATTCTCTAAACGGAGTTGTTCCAGTTCCTTGAGTAGCTTGGATTCTGCAGTATCCAGCATATCTGGATTGCGCCAACGACCTCCGTCAAAGGCTTTCTCTCCACGAACATCATACTGCTCTAACCAACGCTCAAGAGTCCCTGCACCCAAGCGATGAGTTCGCATGGTTGCAGACTTGCTTATCTGCTTGCAAACAATCTTACGACAAACCTCTAACTTGAATTCCCTTGAGAACTCACGAACATTCCTAGACATAGTAGACCTCCGACGGCTTACCACATCTCATGTCCAAAAACAGGAATCACCCCACAACTAGACAACAGGGCGGGAGGGCGGGAACATACTACATTCAACCCTGGCCAAATCCCATTGGAGTATCCGCTCGTGATAGCGATCCTGTGTTTGTTGGCAGTTCACGATCACCCCTCTGAGATAGCTTGCGACGACCTCCGCCTCCTCGGTGCGCAGCAGAATCTTCCCCATGAAAGTTCCACAAATCTCAGTACCGTGAAGGTTTTGCACTCCGCCAGAATCAAAGGCGTGATCAATGAGTTCTTGAGCCTTAAACGTTTCCCCCAAGAGCAGGTGGATACGAGCCCTCATGAGCCGGCTTTGAAAGCGCTCCTGGTAAGTGTTTTTGGCTTTGCCCTCTCCAGCTAGTGAAGACAAGCGTTTGCGAAGGTGCTGGATATCTACCGGAATCTGTCCCCGCTCCATGAATGCTACCTGTACCGCATCTTGAAGGGACTCTACGGAGGCTCTGGTAGCCAGCAGGAACTCGGGCCTCGGATGTGGCATGGGGGCGGCTCTCCCTAAAAGAGATTGCATTTCCGCAAAGACCGGTTCTAATTCCTCGGGCCTGATATCCATGAGTCCAGCCAAGATTCTGGCCCGCATGTAGAGTCCCGTTGCTTCACGGCGAAGATTTCCCTTTTCTCTCGCCTTCTCCGTAACCATCCTGGCAATCTGCATCGCTTCTCCTGGACGATCCATGCGCAGATTGATGAAGAAAGCGCGGTCCAGTAGTTGAGCGCTGAAAATGGCGTCCTCGGTCTTGTCCAGGGCTTCCATTGCTACTTGGATCGCCATGGGTAGCCGAGATTCGCGCACATAACGGTCGATGCGGCGTATGGTCTTCTCCGAGACCATACTTCCCATGAGAGCATCTGTCCCCGCTATCTCTGCTCCTTCCCCAAAGCACTCTCGTACCCAGGCTTTGATGATCCTCCTGCGGTGAATTTTGCTTGGAATAGCCGATAGGAGTTTCTGGATACTCTCAGCTTTGAGTTTGGTTGGATCGCCAAAGATTTGACTGATCCGACTTTTGTCCACGCCAAGCACACGGGCGATGTCTTGGCGCTCTTGGCAGTTGTGTTCTAACCGAAAGGCCTCCCTGACCACTTGGATAAACGCATTGGGATCAACCTCCAGTTGAGTCCCGGCTAAATAATCCCGTTCCTGCTCCTCGCGCGGCATTTGAGTTCGTGGATGCTCCTTCTCAAATGAAGACGAAGCAGTATCCCCGGAGAAAGCAACAAACTCAGCGCTACCCCATCGGTATAGCCACTCGGAGCGGGAAGCTCATTGGACTTACCCACGATACACTGAAAACGCATGCTCTGCTCCTTGGAGCTACCGGAAGCGGAAAGACCAATCTGCTCCTTCACCTCATTGCCATGCAGATTGTGCAGGGCCGCTCGTTTTGTGTCCTGGACATGCGGGGTGATTTAGTGGCCTCAGTGCTTGCTCTGTGCACTGGCTATATTGATCCTACGCTTCTGCATCTGCTGGATTTGAGAAGCAAGAATGTAGCTGGCTTCAACCCGTTGTCTGGGCCAGGCGAGCCGTACTTCCGGGCTCTCAATGTACTTGATGCCTTGGAAAGCGAAGCGGAATCCTGGGGAGTACAGCTTGCGGAAACGATCCGTAACTGCCTGATGCTCCTCGCGGAAGTAGGTGAGCCATTGACCCGGATAGAAGATATCCTCTTCGACCAGGCTTTCTTGGCCGCTTGCATCGCAAGGAGCAAATCTCAATCTGTTCGCGGGTTCTGGGAGCGCTATGCCTCCATGAATCCTGAAAAGAAAAGCTCGCTTGCCATGCCAGTGCTCAATAAGGTGAGCCTTCTCTTGGGAACGCAAACGGTTAACCAGGTGCTCTCCCACCCTAAGCCCCTCGATCTCGCAAAGATCACCAACACTCCCGGCTCCGTAACTCTTGTATCGCTCGCCGTGGATCAATACCACAGCGCAGGAAAGATGCTTGGAAAGCTCTTCCTGTCGAACCTCTGCCAAGTGATTTTCTCGAAGGTTGAAGTGGCAGAGAGCAGCAGGGTTCCTCAAGTCATTTTCGTCGACGAATTCGAACACTTCGGATCGCATGAGTTTGAAACGCTACTTGCCGAAGGGCGCAAGTTTGGCCTTTCGCTCATTCTTGCTCACCAGACGCTTTCGCAACTAAGTCCAAATTTACGTTCACACATCCTCAACGGCGTAGGGATGAAGGTTGTCTTCCGCACTGGGCGGCAAGATGGCCTCACAATGAGCAAAGACCTCACGCAAAACCCAAACCTCATCGACTTTGCCAATGTACCGGTCGGAACAGCGGCGTTCTGGAGTCGCGGGATGAGACCAGTTCCCATTGCCGTGAATGCGCCGCTGCTCAGAGGCCACGAGCCAATGAGCGAAGAAGCCAGGCGTTACCGCGAAGCCGTGATGCGTAAGTATGCAACTGAACATCCATTCCGTCCGCCACTCGAGGTGGTTAAGAATCCAGTCCTTGTTGAGTCGCCAAAGCCAGTTGTCGTCTCACCAAAGCTCTCGGATAGCTTGGAGGACTGGCTATGCGGATAACAGAAAGAGATATCCGTCTCACTCGGGATATCGCCTTGAGCCATGTCATGAGCCGCGACCAAGCGTGCGAACTGTACTTCAGCTCCGTCACGCGGACCAACACCAGGCTTCGAGAGCTGGGAAACCTCGGGATGGTGAAGAGCCTGACTACGCCCTTCTTTGCCCAAAAGCTCTACTGCGTTGGCCCCAATGCCGGTGAGGTTCTCGGCGAGCGAATCGGGGCACTGACCGCTGCTCGGACTGGATCGCCTCGATTCATCCAGCATGCGCTTTGCGTCACCAATGTTCGATTGGCCCTTGGAAAGCGCGGGATGAAAGCCTGGCGATTTGAACCCCAACTCAGGTGCATTTTTGAATTTGCCAACAGACGCGTAGAAGTGCGCCCGGACGGGATGGGAGTCTTCGAGAGCGGCGCTATCCTCATCGAGGCAGACCTGGGCCACGTCACGCCCTCTAGGTTTCGGGAAAAGCTTCTGGGCTTTCACCAGTTCGTCACTTCCGGCGAGTACCAAAGGCGATGGGGATTTCCCACGTTTACGCTTCTCGTCACCACCACCGGCAAGAGAAGGGCCTCGACTCTTGCTGGACTCGCTCCCGAGCACTGCGCTTTTCGCTACGAGGTGAAGACCATGGAATCGCTCGGGATCAAGGAAATAGGGGCATGGAGCTAACAATGCAAGCAAGACAGCCAGACTACAATTTCTGGGAGGACGATGACGAGGTACTCGATGAGGATGTTTTTGAGCCACTTGTGAATTTGCGCTCACTTCCCGCAAAGCCTCGCCAGCCCGTAACCCCGCAACAGATCAGTCCGACTCCGTTTCAGGAGATAGCCCGGGTGCAAGAAGAGATGCGGCAAATGATGATCCAGATGCGGCAGAATCCTTTCGCAGAATTTGCCAGGGCCGCTCCCGAGTTTTTTGGGCTCATCACCATGAAGCAGATGGGTGGTGGGACGATTTCCATTGAAGACGTTGAAGAAACAACCAAACGTGACGAAGTGGAGCGGCGGGTTTGGGGAATAAAGGTTGGCAGCGATGTCACAACCTCAACCACCACCCACCGCAAGATTCGGCGCTACAACGTTTCATAAAAGAGGTCTGACCCAATTGGGTCAGACCTTGATAATGTCCCTACTCTCCTTTAAAACCCAGCACTCGCTCTAATTCATCGCGAAGGATTTGCTGCGCAGATGTAATGGGACGCGTGTAATTGGCTTCGGTAACTCCCGTCGCGGAGTGTCCCACATGCTCTTTGAGTGTAGTCGTCGATACACTTGGCATCAATTTCTCGATGATGTTGATGTGCGTGAGCCTGCAATCATGGGGAGTCATCTTGGGTGGTAACTTGGCATCCCTCAAAATAGTTCTCCACGTCGCGTAGACGAGCTTTTTCCTTCGGGGCTTGTTCTGTGTCGCCGATGGCCACAGAAGTTCTTCTTGCCCCTTTCCAGCGATGAATGGAGCCAATATCGCTTTGAGCGTCTCGCACATGACAGCGTTACGTGTCTTGCCTCCTTTAGGCAATCCAACTGTCTGTTTTCCACCAAACTCCACCCTAACCGCCCGGTCTATCACAATGAGGTCGCTATCCAAACGTACCTGGCCACAAGTGAGCGCCATCATCTCTCCGAGCCGCAACCCTCCAAGGAGGAACACCCCGAGCATAGCTCGCTGGTTATCCCTTAGGGCTTGTCTGGCAAGTGCCACTTTGACCTCGTTAGGGCCAAGTGCAACTGCGTCCCTGGCTTTCTTGGATGGCAGTGGCAAGCGAAACGGATTCGCCAGCGTAGTCGGGATTTGCTGGTAAGGAGAAATGGCCTGATTAAACACTCTCACCAGATCACTTCTTATCTCCCTGATTAACGATTCGGAAGCACCATCTTCACGAAGATGCTTGAATAATGCTCGCACTTGCATTGCATCAATTTGAGATAAGGGTTTACTTCCCATGTGCGGTTCAATATGCTTGCGAAAGCGACCACGACGGTAGCCGATGGTGTTTCCTGCCAATGTCTCCGGCCAGTCGTTCTCTGCCAGCCAGTTAAACCACTCCCTGAGCGTGAGTTCACTCTTTCTATGAACCTCCTCGGTGCGTTTGCCTCGTCGCAAGTCTTGTAAGAACTGTTTTGCTTCTGTTTTAGTCGCAAAGATGCGGGATATACGCCTTTGGAAACCTGTATCTTCAGTGAGTGTAAATTGGACTCGCCACTTTCCAACCTGTCTACCTGTCAAGATTTCGCGGCACGATCCATCGCGGTTGTCTGCTCGTTTTGCCATGAGCCTAGCCTCGCGAGTTGCTTCCTCGTTGCCCAATTCTTGGCAAACCATGCAACAAAGGCTGATTAGCTCTGCCTTCGGCCGCCTCAATAAACGCTTGCAACTGTTTCAGAGTGATTCGTCTGGATCGCCCAATCGAGATAGAGCCAATCTGACCTATGTCCATCAGACGATACATATGGGCACGACTCAACGAAAGGAGGTCAGCTGCCTCCTCCACCGTGTAAGCCAGTTTTGTGTGCTCAATGTCCACGCCTTAATCGTGGAATCTGCCGCTTTCTGCAAGGGTTGGAGAACTCTCAGAGTTGAGCTACGACTCAATCCGTACAAAGTAAATTTGAAGCCAGTCCTCGCTGTCTCGGCTCTAGATCATTGTTGGGGGCAGGCAACCTCTTCTGGCACAACTTCATTGAGGTGAAAGATTGTGTTCAATTCAGAGGCTTTGGTCGGCCTACACCTTTTCGAGGTTACCGGGATTGGGTATTCGGGACACCTGGTTTGTGTTTCAGTTCGCTTTACAGGGATTCGGTGTTGCCCCTTTTGTTAGAGATCGAGGGCGGCGGGTACGCCGCGTTCGTCATGAGAGCTTTGGTGAGCGACATTGTGAGCTAGAGGTAGAGACCAGGAAGTTGCTTTGCCGCGAGTGCGGCAAGAGTTTCTGGCAACGCTTTCCCGGCATTCTGCCAGGGAAGCGCTCGACTGAACCGTTTCGGCACTCCGTGGCCAAACAGCATCGAGACGGCATCAATCGATCCTGCCTCAGCAAACGTGAGAAGATCGGCTCCGCGACCGTTCAAAGGTGGTTCCAAGACTGCCTGGGCCGGGTGCTCTCGCAGATGAAAAATGCGCCTTGTCCAAGAATCCTAGGCATCGACAAACACTTCTTTTCCAAAAAAGACGGCTTTGCCACCACCTTCTGCGATCTAGCCCACCGCAAGGTGTACGACGTCGTTCTTGGACGAAGCGAAGCGGCCTTAAACAGCTATTTGCAGCGCCTGAGAGGCAAAGACAGAGTCCAAGTCGTCTGTATGGATCTTTCCAGCACCTACCGCGCCATCGTGAAGAAGCACTTTCCAAGGGCTAAGATCGTCGCCGATCGCTTTCACGTCATCCGCC
>JBBCJU010000014.1:0-23711 GCA_037190145.1 Fimbriimonadaceae bacterium | reverse complement strand
GGATGAGACCACATCACCGAGTTAACAATCAAGCGAGAAGTAGAGGTTTCAATCCGCATCCGACCGGGTGGTCGGATGAGACCTCACTTGCCTTATCAATAAGTGATTCTGTTAAAAGTGTTTCAATCCGCATCCGACCGGGTGGTCGGATGAGACCCGCCTTGAATCTCTGTAAGTGCCCAAATGGTCTGAGTTTCAATCCGCATCCGACCGGGTGGTCGGATGAGACTTATGCGCATGGCAAACGTCAACCGGTCGTAATTTGGTTTCAATCCGCATCCGACCGGGTGGTCGGATGAGACAGGCACAAACTCTTCAAACTCCATGCCGTACTTGAAGTTTCAATCCGCATCCGACCGGGTGGTCGGATGAGACAGATCGAATGCATCCTCTGCGACCGCCAGCCGCAGGTTTCAATCCGCATCCGACCGGGTGGTCGGATGAGACCCCCCCAAACGACCCGAACAGTCTCGTCAAGCACTCGTTTCAATCCGCATCCGACCGGGTGGTCGGATGAGACGTAGCCGGGCGATGCGGAAACATCCCCGGCCAAGGAGTTTCAATCCGCATCCGACCGGGTGGTCGGATGAGACGAACGTGATTCAAGAGTTTCGTGAAGGGGGTAAATGTTTCAATCCGCATCCGACCGGGTGGTCGGATGAGACTAGTGACACTTGTCATTTTGGATAAGCCACCACGTGTTTCAATCCGCATCCGACCGGGTGGTCGGATGAGACTGTATAGCTGCACTCCTCCCATAAACCCCAGTCGTGTTTCAATCCGCATCCGACCGGGTGGTCGGATGAGACCTTATCGCGCAGGATGCCATCATCCCCGCGCATCTTGTTTCAATCCGCATCCGACCGGGTGGTCGGATGAGACGCCGCGAGGCGCTTACATAACTTTCTTGGCCGCAGAGTTTCAATCCGCATCCGACCGGGTGGTCGGATGAGACGCGAATGTGTCAAGGTCGCGTGGGACGGTTGTCAAGTTTCAATCCGCATCCGACCGGGTGGTCGGATGAGACACTATCTGCCCAGTCTTCAAAGTTCGCATGGTTCAGTTTCAATCCGCATCCGACCGGGTGGTCGGATGAGACATGAGCTATGGATAGGTAGGTCTATCACCGGTAGACGTTTCAATCCGCATCCGACCGGGTGGTCGGATGAGACATAAGGACGATGCAACTCTATGCGCTGAAGTCTTAGTTTCAATCCGCATCCGACCGGGTGGTCGGATGAGACGGCCATTTTTAACCTACCAAGCAGCGCCATAACAATGGTCAACCGCTCAGATGACTTAAAAAGCCGTACACTTTGAATCTAGCATAAATCTGGAACCGAACCTTCAAATGGCTCATCGCCTACGGTTCGGTCACAGGATGAGGGGTTGAGAATAGTCCACAAATCCATCTCTTCCATAGACCTGCACAACATTCTCGCGTCCGCCAGTTAATCGATAGAACCGCAGACTATCTTTTTCGTGATCTATGATGTCAAGGAGCCGTGACTGGAATTTCTCCAGTAATGCATCCGTTAGACTGCACTCAAAGACAGAATACTGCACTCGTTGACCATATCCAACACATATCTTCGATACCTTTCGAAGCCTTCTTGCGCCTTCTTTATCGACTGTATTCACGTCGTAACACACAAGTAAGTCGAAACGAGAAGAGATTGGACCGGCTTTTTTCATGGGCGGTAAGGAGGATAGTGATCTAGATCACCTCGGAGATATCGGGCAAGCAGGCGAGCTTGCAGATGTGGCAAGAGGCCGATAGGGACCTTGGATTGGATAGAGGCATGATGTACTTCTTCCTGCTTGCGCTTTTGGTACGCCGCCAAGACCTTTTTTCGACCGGCTTCGTTCAGCATTACACTTCCGCCCGCGTGAGAATCGAAGTCGGTGCCAACAACCTCTTTTCGATTCACTAATGTGAGCGTAAGGCGATCATAGATGATAGAACGAAACTCCTCGATAAGATCAAGCGCTAGTGCAGGCCGGCCCGGACGCAAGACATGCAAGAAGCCACACTGCGGATCTAGCCCTACCCCTTCCAATGCGGAGACGCAATCGCTGACTCCCAAGCTATAGAGGAAGGACATTAATGCATTCATTCGATCTCTGGGCGGGCGCTTTGATCGGATCCCAAACGAGAATGCCGTTCTCTGACTTCGGATCAAACGGTCAAAAACCGAGAAGTAGGCTTCGGCAGCGTTTCCCTCAACGCCTCGTAGAAAATCGATGTCTGGCACACTCGGGATTCGTAGAATGGACTGGGCAAGATAACTCGCTGCTTCCTGACAACTTGCTTCTTGATAATCCTGACCGGCTCTCAATAACACCTGACGTGCGTTTTGTAGCTTCCCCGCCACAATGCACTTCGCTAAATCGAGGGTCTGATCTTCACTGAAGTAGGCTCTCCACTGAGCTTCTCTCAGGAGAATATTGCCAGACTGCCTCCCCTGGATACGAACCTTAAAGCGACCGTTGTGATCAAATGCAACCACCGAGCGGCCATCTTCAGCACAGCGATGCATGAGCGGAGTGGTGACATGCACCACCCCGAATACACAAATGGACCCAAGGTGATGGAGCGGCACCCGAAGCAATAATTCTTCCTCCATTTCTACCCGCACCGTATCATCCTTTAGCCGCAGCACGGCGTCTTGGCTTTGCACAAAGAGCGTATTTAACAGTTCGCGAGTCATGGCAGATTGGCCTCTTTAGAAAGGAGAAACAGATCTTCTTTACGGAGTTTTGTAGACCCTTTCAATGAAAATGGCTGGCAGGCGTCTATGAGGGAACAGTTTCGGCAACGAGGGTCGGCTACTGGCGTTGGAGGCTGGCGGTTTTGGATGGATGCTCTGGTGCGAGCGATGCATTCTATGGTTCGAGTTCTCAGTTCGGCAGACAGCGGAAGGCGAATCTTTTCCCGACTGGCAATGAAGAACATGGCAACCTCGTTAATGGTCGTTCCAAACATCTCCTCCAGGCAAAGCGCCTGGGCAGCAGCTTGGATAGAAGCATGGAGTTTGCCCTTTTTGGTGCCAACTTTGTATTCCACCGGACAATACACATCTCCCTCCACCTCCACCGCATCACATCGCCCAGTGATGCCATAGGTTTCAGACCAAATGGGGAGCCCACGAAGGACCTTGATGCCGCGTTCAGAGCGGTCCGTCCGCTGATCCACCCGCTCATGCGCCCGATGTCCACGCAAAGTGAAGGTGTTTTCGTCAAAGACACCTTCCAAATGAATGAGGTAGCACTGTCTGGGACAGTACGAGTAGTGCTCCAAGGCGGAGACGAGCACATTCTCCTCCGGGGCAAAGGGCATTATCCCAAAAGCTTTACCAAGCTAATGCCTTCAGGAAAACTTTGATCGTCGACATACAGGTCATAGTCAGCATATTTTCGTGGAGAGGCAACATCACCTCGTAGCTTATATTGAATTCGATCAAACAGCTTTCCTGCATGCGCATTGCCGAGGGGATCTTCGTGGCGGAAGATATAAACCTCTTGTAGCCGCATATCTCCTCGAGAAGCGCTACGATCATTTTCAAACATATCTCGAACAGCAGTCCAGAAAAGCTTTAGATCCTCGCTGTTTAAACCTGTATCCTTTGCAAGCATGGGCGAAAAGTAGCCCTTGGTGATGTACAGACCATAAGGAACCGAGGCCTTGCGGCCCATTTCCGTTTCCTTGTCTTCCCCTTCTTTAGTGATCGCAACACGAGTGATGGATACGTCGGTGGGGATGATGGGGTCCACAGATCTACCAAAGGTGAGTTGAACTGGGCCGCGAACCTGGCCACAATTATAGTCGCCGGTAGAAAGGACGCCGCCGAAGGTACGAACATCGAAGTAACGACGGCAAACTTCGGCCCTAGAGTCCAGTTGAGCTGTTTTCCTTAACCGATCTGTTGTTTTCTTATCAAGTTTTGATAGGTCCGCATGTTCCGGATGCAATGATACATGGGCCTCACGCAATTTGTTGTTAAGCGCTACACCGCTGTCCCGCACATAGATACCATTGCCATTTGCTTGATCTAACTGGTCTCTATCCGGTGAATGGGTCAAGGCTACAAAATTCCTGATCTTGCGCTTCAGGCAAACATCAGTGACAATACCGTGCATAGTCTCCGGGTCCAAGCGCGGCAAATTGCCTGCATCAGGATCACCATTGGGATTACCATCTGTGACGTCGAAAACAAGTAGGAAGTCGTATCGCTTTTCTATATCTGTAATTTGTGTAGGGATGCTCATTCAGTTGTATCCTCAGTGTTGGTTTCGCCTTCGGCGAGTTCCTTCAATTCTTTGTTTTTTCGAGCAGCAGCCAGATCATCCGCCTTCTGATGGTAGAAACCTAGCGCAAACAAGCCCTGATCGCGAAGAGTTAGCGTCGCAGGGAAATCCGCACCAATTGCGGCCGCCACATCTTGAAGTCTTCGGTCAAGTGCGACATATGCTCCCGGCTTGCTTTTCCTTAGCTTAGGCAGATGAGCAGAAGTCGCATCTTTAAGAAGATTTCCAAATACGGAGGCCGGACTTGCACATGCCGCTCCATAGTGGCGGTCGGTTAGAGTGGCGTTTAGTCCCGGGATGGCAAGTCGTTGAATTGACTCAAGGACAGCGAGGAGCCTGCCACAGTGGTAGGCGCAGTTAGGATGTTCAGGGTTCAGTTGGCTCAATGTGGAGTCCTCCGGATCAGGGGTCAAGGCCGCCTTGATCAAAGCAAGGCGAGTGGTTGAAAGCGTCTTCTTTTTAGCTTTATTCAGGACAAACGGACCTTGCATAGCGAGATTGCGTTTAACGGCAAGGCCAAGTAGATACTCAGGTAACGGCCTGTGGGTAAGAGCTGAATTGATAAGGTCTGCAGGGATGTGAGCAGGCATCTCCTTGTTTGCGTCTCGGTAAAGCGAGGCAGCCAATCGATAGATACCAACTGGATTAGCTGGTTGACCATCCAAGTCAATGAGGTTTAACCGTTGATACCAGCAACCAATATTCTTCTTGACAGAAGCCAAAGTGGTCTCGTGGAAGTCACGGACAATAATGCGAGCCGCATTCGCACTCAAAGACATCACAAAGAAGTCGGCTTCGGCGACGTTTGGAGCACCCTTCCCGGTCAAGGATGATTCGATCAGTGCTTGAACATGCTCGGGCTCAGGAGTGTCTAGGATATGCCAGAAGTTGTCCTCCTGTTTTTTCTTTGCCCAAGCTATATAAACAGTTGGGCCAACGCGGAGCGAATACTTGTATTGGGTTCGCTCCTTCCCTTTCTTGTCTTCTACCCTACTCCCCTCATTGATGAGATGATTGAGGCCATTACACAACTTTTCTGCTGCATAGGGAGAGATGGGAGAATTGAGAGCCGCCGTGTTCCCGTAGGATTCACCAGCCGCATTGTTGACCGAGATCAAGGCCGTTCCAGACATTTGACCGTTGGGAACACCCCTTATCGGTGCCGGCATACGATCTGTAACCGGACCGGTCACCCCGGTGATCAGGCACTGACCAAAGAATTCTGAGCCTGCACGATGAGCCCAGAAGCTTCTCACTTCAGCAAGGTCAGTGGGGTAAACACCATTCACCTCAAAGTCGATCTCGTCGCCATCCGCAAACTGCAAATCATCACGAAGCCTTTCCGGCCCACCGGCTCGAACCCATTTATCAAGAGCCTCCAGTTCTGGCAGTTTGAGGGTAGACATAGCGTCGTCGAGTTGAGCCTTCCACGCTAGATGGCAATCTGCAACTCTATCCGGCTTGTCTCCTTCCACAACTTTACCAAGTACGTAATTCACGTTATCCGCGCAAAGACGTGCTCGTATTCCCGCGGCTCTCCTTGGCGTCTCTTGTGGCACTAACCGTTCAACACCATAACGCTTACCGCGTTTCTCATCGGTAGGAGATACGATATTGCGAACAGTTCCATCTAGCTTCAGCTGAATCACCTTCGTGATAAACCTAGGCTGATAGCCAGTGGGAATGCCAGTGACATTCTCTTCAGCAAACTCTACGATGCGCTTCAGGATCACTTTTGCACCGCCAAATCGGGAATGCGCATTACTCCATTCGTAACAACAGCCTCGAAGAACTTTGGCGCGAACGGAGGCTTGGATTTGGGATGCCAGCCCTTCTCATCATGAGTTCCCTCAGGATAGATAACATCCCAGAGCATCAGGCCCAGATTTTCGTTCCAATTAATGGGCTCCAAGGCATCATCAATGGGTTCAAACTCAGCGGCAAACTCACGGCATCCCAAGGCTGGGCGGTGATAACACTGCCCCCGCTTAACCCGTCGCTCTAATATCTCTCGAAACTTTTTGGGATGCTCTTGAACGCCCGCCTTTACTATTGGCTCCGCAACGATGATATAGTCCACATCCCGCAAGCAAACACTGAAGCGCTGACTTCGATCATCATCCGCATAGTAAGGCTCTGCCCTCGAAGGAGACATCTTGGAGTTGACTTCATTGCGGAAAATTCCAAAAGACTTCGGTTCCTTGAGAACTCGAATCTCCCGCACTACCCAGCGAAACTGAGGATGCCAATAGATCGCCTCTAAGATTCCCCGGGCCGCCGAAGGAGTCGGCAGTGGATAGGACACCCGTTCCACTTTGTTCTCTGGGCGAGTGAAGAGCGCCAAATCCCCTTTCACCCGCACTGCGACCTGATTTATATCCATCTTAGCTCCCAACCGATAAAGGCAACATAAATACCTGAACGTCGCGGATTTTACACAATAAGATCTGCTGAATCTCTGATGTCACCGGTGATCCCAAATACCTCGTCGTATCCTCCGTCATAAATCCAGACTCCCGACTCATGCGGGCGCACAAGTCTGTTCTTTTCTAGGTTGCGCAGCTCATGCCAATACACATTCACTGTGAGAGGCGCTATTCCCTTAAACCATCCAAACGGTTGATCTTTCCAACTCGCAATCAATTCCGAAACCTCTACGAAAGGATAATTCTCGACTACTACCGGAACAGTCTCCTGATCAATGAGTCGAAAGGTTTCGGCCACCGTTTTATACTTGAGATCCTCCCTTAGTTTTTGAATATCTTCACCCACATTCGTATGACCTAAAACATTCCGACTAAAAATTTTCAGCGCCTCAGGATCATCCAGTCGATCCTTAAATTCGTTCAGCAGAACCTTTGTTTCTGAGATCGCCGACGCATAAACTCCTCGTGGTGCTCCTGCGCCTTCTAGCTGAAAAACGATGCAACGCCCAAGATCATCCAGAATCCCTTCTCGATTACACCGTCCCGCTACCTGAATGATCCGGTCCAAAGGCCCGAGATCGCGGTAGACAATTGGAAAATCAAAGTCAACCCCCGCCTCCACGACCTGCGTTGAAATCAGACAAACTGGCTCCTGATTCTCCAAGAGAAGACGAACATCATCAATCACCTTTTTCCGGTGATGCGAACACATAAGGGTGCTGAGATGGACTACTTTCCGACTCTTTGCGACCTCACCCGCAATCCGCAAGGCATCCTTTCGCGTATTGAACACCGCTAAAACTTTACGGTGGGTAGATATCTCCTGGGCAGCTTGCTCAACGGACCAAGCTTCCTCTACTACTTCATACTGAACACGCTTCAGTAAATCAAAATGGCGCTCATAGTCAGGAACGATTTCGGTAGCATTTTGAACCAGCCTCGCATCGATCGAGGAGTAGTCCAATTGAGTGGCCGTGCATAACACAACCGTGCAGCCATAGTTCTCAACTAATTGATGCAAAACATCTAGAATCGGCTTGAGAGTCTTAGGTGGCAGGGACTGCACTTCATCCAAGATCAATACACTGTTAGCAATGTTATGCAGCTTCCGGCATCGAGAAGGCTTATTGTGAAGTAGGCTTTCGAACAGTTGAACGGTCGTGGTCACGACCAAGGGGCAATCCCAGTTTTCCGAATTCAGCTTGCGAAAGGCTTCAGTTTCCCCCTGCTCCTCATCTTGATCATCAAACTCAATTCCAGAATGATGCTCCAGAACCGCTTCGCCACCAAAGATGCTTTTGTAGATAGCCGCCGTCTGGTCAATGATGCTTGTATAAGGAATGGCAAAAATGACTCGATCCATCCCATGCAAAACTGCGTGATCCAGACCAAAGGCCAGCCCTGATAAAGTCTTTCCTCCGCCCGTTGGGACAGTAAGCCGGAAAGCGCCCTTTCCACATTTAGCGGCACCACGACAAGCATCTTGGATTTCAGCACGGATGGCGTTGACCTTATTCTTACTGGGATCGAAGGAGGACAGACGAGTGTTTAGCTTCTGCAGATACTCCACCATACGGGGGTAGTGCGCTCGCATAGATCCCACCTCCGGCTTAAAGTGCGCCTCTGTATCCAAATAGTCCGCATCGACTAAGCAACTAAATGTCATACGGACAAACATTTCCAAGTCAAGCCTGCCTTTGACCCATGATGGAGATTTTGGCGTTTCAACATTGCTGCCTAGGGATTTCCAATACCTTTTAGCAGCATCGACGGAGTCTGGATCAGCATTATCTGCCTTACTTCTCCACTCGTACATATCTGGAATACCAGCATGGTGCCCAACAACCGCCAATGCAAGCGGCCCGAGCAGCTCTTGAACTGCAACCGCACTAGGAGTCGCGTGGCGGCACGTCTTACCTTTGCGTCCATTGGCACAGTCATGCAAGTAGGCTTGGAAGCCAGGAGCCGCCTTAGCCAAATCGTGAGTAAGACCTAGAACCAATCCAGCCTCACTTCCCCCAAATTTTGAGGCGAGCGTAGAGGAAGAGCTACCGACCGCACGAAGATGCCCACTAAGATCATGCCAACCGCTTGGCCCCGGTGTATGGGCGAAAAAGTCATTATCTTCGCCAGGGTCCGAACTCATTGGGAAACTATACACTAAATACTCAATTAATGTATCATGTAAAATAATTCACTCTTTTAAGTTCCAAATCGGATAAACGTAGACTATATACGCGCCAGAAATCACGATACCAATACCTTTAATCACACCTACAGCATCTTGATTTGACAATCCGTTTAGCACACAGCAAAAGGAAATATTGGGCACAGTCACATCGAAATCGTCTTTTTAGAAAGAGATATGGAACCTCTTCGAAAATACCAACAAGGACTTGTCCTGAGCTTTCCACTTAATATGATGCACCTTGACCTACACATCTCAAGCGATACCGATTCCCAAGTTGGAAACATGAGTTTGAATGGTGGGCGGTACTGGATTTGAACCAGTGACCTCTTCGGTGTGAACGAGATTTTTCTAGGTTCAAACACTCAGATTTGAGTCTATTAACGTCTCACATAGTCTCATATCGTCTGCTCCATTTGAGAGACATTTGAGAGACCCGAACTCCGAACTTTGG
Organism: Fimbriimonadaceae bacterium; assembly: GCA_037190145.1. Lineage (GTDB taxonomy): Bacteria > Armatimonadota > Fimbriimonadia > Fimbriimonadales > Fimbriimonadaceae > 55-13. The sequence goes on along the minus strand of JBBCJU010000014.1, from coordinate 14,335 downwards.
ATTCCTCTGGATATAAAAGTCCACTTAGCTCAGCCCGAAGAATTGAGTTACAAGGCCAATTTAAACAAACTAACTTTTATTTCAACTAGACTAACGGTGAAAAATCTGGCTGACTTCGTATCGAAGGCTAGGAGGTTGTTGAGCAACAGCTAATTCCTTATTCAGATCGTCTTTGTATTGGTGCAAGGACGCGAGAAGGTTCAGAATGCTTTGTTTGGGACGACTCCTTTAGAGGAGGTGCTGGCTATTGATCATCCTTTGCGGAAGATTCGGTCAGACTTTGATGAGGCATACGCGGCTCTGGCGAGTGCTTTTGACCAAAGTTATGGAGCAGTAGGCAATGTCAGTTATCCTCCGGCCATGCTTCTACGCGCCTGGCTTCTCAAGGCTCTGTTCAGCATCAAGAGTGAGCGTGCCTTGTGTGAGCAGATTGCGATGAACGCCGGTTTCCGCTGGTTTGTGGGTTTGGACTGGGATGACCGGGTATTTGACCATTCCACGTTATCGTTCAACCGGGAACGCCTGTTCGGTTCGGGAGCCGCAGAGGCTCTTTTGGGAGAAGTCGTCTGCATTGCCGAAAAGCGCAAGCTCTTGAGCTCAGATCGCTTGGTTGTAGATGGCACCTTGGTCAAGGCATGGGCTTCTCACAAGAGTTTTGAGCCTAAGGATGGTCCTGGCAAGGGTGGTGATTTTCGGGGAACGCAACGCTCGAACCAGACGCATGCATCCAAGACCGATCCTGATGCAAGGCTCATGCGCAAGGGGAAGGGACAAGAGTCGATGCTGTGCCATCTGGGCCATGTACTGGTGGATACGGCTCATGGCTTGGTGAAGGCTTGTCAGGTGAGCCGTGCATGTGGGCTTGGAGGGAACCCCGAAGTGATTGCGGCTTTGGAACTGGCCAAGGAGCATATGACTCCAGGTCAAACTTTGGTGGCGGATCGGGGCTACGACGAGTCTAGGTTTGTATCGGGCCTAAGGCAGATGGGGATTCGCGCTCATCCGAGAGCCAAGAGTTTGCAGTCTCAGCTGGATGGGCGAACAACCAAGAGGGACAGCTACCAAGCCAGCATGAAGCAGAGGTATCGTCCCGAACCGGTGTTCTCTTGGGTGAAGTCTCCCGGAAGGATGCGGCAAACTCATTTGAGAGGCACTCCCAAAGTGAATTGGGAATTCCACCTCTACTGCCTGGCCTTCAACCTAAGAAGAATGGCCAGCCTTTCCTGAAAGAGCCGGAGACCGGGCCAAGATGGCTGATTTTACGGTCATATTGGGCAAACATCCTTTGTAACCCGCCCCAATAGATACCCAATACAGTCCATAAATCTATAACATAGACCTAGCAAGATCGCAGACAAGGACAGAGCACGATTGCTCAACAGCGTCCTAGTTGATGCAGAACGCTCTAAAAACTTAGGGCAAGGAAACTTATCGTCGTGTAAACATAACAAGACGTTTATTAGTTATGTCGGACAAAGAAGGGTGCAATCGGATTGTTAACGAGAATATCGAACTCATGGCTAAGCATGAGCAGAAGAAGAAAGACGATCTTCCTTGGTCGCAAAAGCTAGCGGACAAGATAACGCAAGGAGTTGGGAGCATGGCATCAGTCACATGCCATGCTTTGCTGTTTCTATTCTGGGTACTAGCAAATACCGGCGCTTTGGGCTTTAAACCATTCGATCCATTTCCATTCGGTCTCCTCACCATGGTGCTATCTATTGAGGCAATCTTCCTGAGCCTGTTTGTTCTCATCTCTCAGAACCGGATGCAGGTAGACAGTGACAATCGAGCCGAACTCGATGTTCAAATCAACCTTCTTACCGAGCATGAATTAACTCGCCTGATTCGCTTGACCGATCTAATTGCCGACAAGCTCGAAGTGGATAAAGCCAAAGATCCAGAGTTACGCAAACTAGAGGAAGACATTGATCCTGAGGACGTCATCGAACAGATTGAGGCCAAGCTAGAGAAGGCTAAATCGTAAGTATCAATAGGCTCTTCACTAAATGTAGCCGTTCAACTGAAATTTGGCGTCAACCCATACATGATTTTGAATACAAGTGAAGTTAGCTCATGTTGGAGTTGGAATGGCTACCGCTAGCGTCCCAACAAATGGGACCGGAAGAGCTTTTTCTCTCAACAAAGTTCCTCTAGTGCTTAAAACGGCATTCTCAGCTTGGAAGGAGGATAACGTTGGCACGTATGCAGCAGCACTTGCCTATTACGCCATCTTTTCGCTTGCTCCACTTCTACTTATCGCCATAGCAATTGGGGGAGCAATTTTTGGACAAGAAGCTGCCAAAGGTCAGATTGCCGCACAAATATCTGGACTAGTTGGGAGCGACGCTGCAAACTCTCTTGAGGGTTTAGCTCTGAATGCCGCCAAGCAAGGAAGCGGCTTAATCGCTGGAGTCTTCGGGACGGTCACATTGCTTCTCGGTGCCTCGGGAGTATTTGGCCAGCTGAAAGCCACGCTCAATGCAGTTTGGGGCATCGAGGCTAAGCCAAAACCAGGTCTTTATGGATTGGTAAAGGATCGATTCCTATCGGTAGCAATGGTGTTCGGTGCTTGCTTTCTGTTGGTCGTTTCACTTGTTGTGAGTGCTCTGGTAGCCGCTCTAACCAACAATCTCTCGAACTCGCTTGGGCCAGTTCTGCATGTCGTAGATTTTCTCCTATCAGTCGGCGTGTTGACGTTGATGTTTGCCGGATTGTTTAAACTTGTACCTGACGCCAAAATCAGGTGGAAAGATGTTTGGTTCGGCGCTGTCACCACGGCTTTCTTGTTGTCGGTTGGCAAGATTCTTATAGGGCTCTATCTCGGAAAGTCCGATGTAGCATCAAGCTTCGGTGCATCTGGAGCCGTAATCTTGGTTTTGTTGTGGACAAACTATGCGTCGCAGCTCTTATTCTTCGGAGCCGAAATCACAAAAGCCTATGCCGATCTATTTGGAAATCAAATTTCCGAATTGAGCGAAACTGCATGAGACGAAACCTTCGTCCAAGGAATTCAAGTTATGGTAGTTAAAATTCCCGATTGGTATATTTTGGCGACGAGTCTAATCTTTACTCTTAGCATCCTCGGCGTAATATTCCTCGCCATTGCAGCAATTCAGCTTCTGCGCTCAGTTACTATCATTCTTTCCAAGGTGAATTCATTAACAAAGAAAGTTCAGGCTGTTTCAGGAAAGGTTAGCGGTCTTACCACTGAAGTGAAAGCAGTCATAGGCAACCTTTCTCAAAGTTCGGCTCCGATGGCTCTGGCAGCGAGAGATATTACCGCCACAGCTACAACCTCCTTTGCCAAATTCGCACCCATTGTTGGGCTGGTGGAGATGGGAATCAAATTGCTTGAAGGAAGGCAGGGCGTTAAGAAGGACCCTAATTAGGCGTTCACGATGGTTCCGCCATTGGGATGTAAAACCTGCCCACTGATATAGCTCGCATCTTCACTTGCCAGAAAGACAAAGCATGGCGCAACCTCCGATGGTTCGCCTGCTCTTCCCATGGGAGTATCTACCCCGAAGGTCGCAACTTCGTCAGCAGTAAAAGTTGAGGGAATAAGCGGTGTCCAAATTGGGCCAGGTGCAACACCATTTACCCGAATCTTTTTCTCAGCCAAGGCTTCCGAAAGGGACCGGGTAAACGCTGTAATGGCCCCCTTCGTAGCGCTGTAATCCAAGAGATGGCCCGAACCTTTATAGTGAGTAACGCTCGTTGTGTTAATGATTGAGGAGCCCTCTTTCAGGTGCTTCATCGCTGCCTTGACCAAATAGAACATCGAGAAGATATTGGTCCTGAATGTCTTTTCGAGTTGCTCTGCTGTGATCTTTTCAATGGAATCTTGAGGATGTTGCTCCGCTGCGTTATTGACCAAAACATCAAGCCCGCCAAGCTCTGTAACCGTCTGTTCAATAATCTCGTTACAGATGGACTCATCGCCAATGTCTCCTTTAAGGAGAATGCACCTCCCACCCATCTCCTCCACTCTTTTTCTTGTGTCTTCAGCATCTTTGGCTTCGCTCAAGTAGGAGATTGCTACACTTGCACCCTCTCGCGCAAAGTGAATCGCAACACTTCGTCCAATGCCACTGTCACCTCCCGTGACAAGAGCAACTTTTCCTCTTAACTTATCACTTCCAATGTAGTTAGCCCGAATGTCTTCTGGAATCGGTTCCATTTTTGACTGGTAACCAGGAATACGTTGTGTTTGTGGTGGTCTTTTCTTGGACATAAGGTTTCTATTGACTTCTCTTTCTGATGCTGTAGTTCCGAATCACATCATGGGCGCTGGTCCGTTCTGAGGAAGAGCCTTGGTTGCTGGTCCATGAATAACCTCCCCATAATTCCAAATCGGGAGCCGTGGTAGGGGCATTCCACGATAACACCGCTTCATTCCAAGTAACTTGGCAACCCAAATGAGTGCATGAAGACGAAGTGAAGTGTTCCGGCTTCGTCGCGATATGCTGCTACTCGTTTATCATCTAACTTAACAATGGCTGCTTTGCCAGTTTTAACATTGTCCATGCTGTCAATCTCAGCAGAATGAACTCAATCACCTACAAAATGTGTTACAACATTTATGTTTTCGGTGACCTTTTTCGGGATCGCGGCTAACTCCATCTGAAAAGGGTTAAAGACTTCACTCCAAGGATTCTCTACATCCATGATCTGATCCGCGATGATTTTTCCGGTAATCAACCCATTCGTCATTTCCCATCCGCCAAAACCAGTGGCGACATAGATGCGCTTTCGGCGAGGTTAAACACCAATGTATGGGAGCGGGCAAGCCCGCTCTTTACATGTCCTTAACTCGTCTTCGACTTAGGAACCGAGTTCTTGTTTGAGTTTGCTGAAGCTGCGGCTTCATTGATCATTCCATCGGCCAGGTCAGTTAGCTTTTGGTCGGTAGCACCTTCTTCATCTAGTGTTTCTTGAAGAAGCTCGGCATGGTCATCAAAGCCGAGAAGCTTGGCAAAGTTTCGAGCTGTACCATAGCCAGCAATCTCGTAGTGCTCAACTTTCTGCGCAGCGCCTATAAGACCAGCATCTAGTACTAGCGAATCCTTAACATCTTTGATCAATTCTGCTCCTTCCTCTAGCAAACCTTCCATGGCCACACAGTGGTGACCAGTCGGTTTTTCGCTAAGATCCTTGAAAATTTGCTTTAGGCGATCAATGTGGTTGTTCGTCTGGGCTAGGTGCTCTTCAAAGCCGCCCTTCAAATCTTCTGAGTTCGCAGCCTTCGCCATCTTTGGCAAGGCTTTGGTGATTTGAGTTTCTGCGCTGTAAAGATCCCGAAGGCTTTCAACGTATAGATCGTTCATTGACTTAATCGCGGTAGACATGTCATCTCCTTATGTTGCCAAAGTGCAGCGATTAGAGAGACTACCCAGGGAACTTTTAGAGCGACATTTAACCATAAGAAAAGTGTTAAATCATATAGAAAAGCCTGACCTCACTTCATAGCTAAGACATGTGTTGGCTTGTCATCCATTCGATAAAGCAATTCGTCTGAAAGGGACAGAGGTGGGTTATGCCTAAAGGCGATAAATCAAGTTATACAAACAAGCAGAAGAGACAAGCTGAGCATATTGAGGAAAGCTATGAGAAGAAGGGAGTGCCAAATGATGAGGCCAAACGTCGAGCTTGGGCGACTGTGAACAAAGTTTCCGGCAGAGGTAAGAACTCTGGTTTAGGGAGAGAAAGGAAAAAAGAAAAGCCTTCCGCTAAATCGGGCGACAATGGTGGGAATTCTTCCCAAACCTCGTCATCTCGAAGCATGGCAGCTAAAAAGGGATGGGAGACTCGCAGAAAACGGGCTACAGAGTAGTATTGAAAAAAAGAGGCGGATATTTAGTCTCCGCCTCTTTCTGAAAATCACAAAGGAGTTTGATCTCTTTCGCGATCAATTTTTCCATTTTCCTCCTTGCTTGCTTTATCCTGTTCCTCTTCCCATAGGGGGTTAGGATTTGGAACTGGATTCTCGTTTCCTAGCCCCTCATTAATCCGTTCAAGCTCGGTCTTGTCCGTTTCAAGCTTTGGATTTGGATGGGTTTGGGGCTGGATGTTGCGATCGTTATGATCATGTGAATTGGGTCGATCTGGCATGTTTTGTTGCTGTTGTTGCTGGCCAGTATTTGATTGATTCATGTTGTTCTCCTAACTTTCTCGAATGTCTTTCGAAACTATCTATAGGGGCGAAAATCGGTATCTGAGCATCATATAAAAACCCGCAAAGCCATTAGAAACTTGTGAGAATTTAAGAGATGATTATCGGTGCTGAACTGTTTGGACGAAATAGGCTTATATCAAGTACCATGACCTTACTCACGATCCTTGCTCTCGCCACTAATCAAGCTTCGCCCACGTCTGTACCTTTTAGTGGCGGCAATTTGAGGATTGAAAGTTTAGCGGATCTCGAGTTTCCTTGGGGGATTACCGGTCTGCCCGATGGCCGGGTTCTGATTACTGAAAAACCAGGGCGACTCCGTATTTTTGAGGGCGGTCAGCTGTTAAAGCCCGTGACGGGAGTGCCGAAGGTTGTCTATCAAGATCAGGGGGGATTGCTGGATGTGGAACACGATCCGAATTTTGCCAAGAACCAGCTTGTCTATCTTTACTATTCTGAGGTTGGGACAAAGCAAACCAGCAATCCCGATCCATGGGATGCCCGTCTCGGGCCAAAACCAAAGACACCTGATAATGTTCTCAAGGGAGGGGCCGTAGCACGTGGAACGTTGGTTGGTAATTCTCTCCAAAACGTAAAAGTCATTTGGCGGCAAACCCCTAAAACCATTGGACGAGGACACTTTGGTGGACGCTTAGTCTTTGACGGGGCGGGGCACCTCTTTATTCTCTCAGGAGATCGCCAGCGTTTTACTCCTGCCCAAGATTTGAATGGCAATTTAGGCAAAGTGGTTCGGATCAATTCGGATGGCTCGATTCCGAAAGATAACCCGTGGCCAGGTCGAGATATCTGGTCGTTAGGACACAGGAATCCACTAGGTGGCGCTATCAATCCTGCCGACGGCAAGCTCTGGATCAACGAGATGGGGCCTTTGGTCGGAGATGAACTCAATGCGATTGTTGCAAAGCGTAACTTTGGGTGGCCAGTGGTTAGTAATGGTGATAACTACAATCGTTCGATCATTCCCGACCACGGCACACGTCCAAAATTCACCAAGCCCGCCATCACCTGGACCCCCGTTATCTCTCCATCCGGAATGATCTTCTACTCGGGATCGATGTTTCCGAAATGGAAGGGTAATGCGCTCATTGGGGGGCTCTCATCCATGTCCCTCATTCGAGTAAGCATTAAGAATGGAATTGCGAAGGAGGAAGAGAGAATTGGACTCCGGCGACGCATTCGAGACGTGCATCAGGCCGCTGACGGATCGCTTTGGCTGTTGGTCGATGCTCGTGAGAGTGGCCTGATTCGAGTTTCTCCCCAAAACTAAAAACTATCATTTTGAGAAGAAAAAATCACTGCGAGCCGACCCCAGCCGTGAGTCATTTGTCAAATTTGGATTTGTTTTGGAAGTCCAAACTCAGGGTTTTATGGCCATTAGGGAGGTGGTCCCGGTTGGTAAGACTGAAGCCTACCAGGTTTTCTTAAACATGAGATTTTTCTTGTTCAGCAATTGATAGTATCTCTATTTCAGACGACCGAATCCGAAGATTGTATTGTGTAAGCACCGAGTCGATTATGCGTTCAAGTGCCTCATCCTTAGTACGAGGCACTTGAACTTTTATATAGAGGACCTCTTCATAACTAATAAACGCGAAGCAAGGAGCAAATTTCCTTTTCCGCGCATCCAACTTGCAAGCACGATTTACTCATAGATTCTCTTTCAGGTATGAGGCAGATTGACAGATATTTAATAGTGAGCTGGTCAAAAGGTTTTTCGTGACTCACCCAAAAACAAAACTCGCTCGCCTTTGGGGGCTATTTTTCGCATGTCCACCTAAATGTGGACAGCAGCTTTTGTTATTCTGTCGTATTATCAATTACAGAGAATGGTCAAAAGACGTTCTATCTTTGACTCATCCTCACTAGCTTGTCTTGTACTTTGATTGGTCATTACTTGATCGCGAGATTAGCGTCGTTTCCTAATTCTGGAGGGATTTGTATGTCCAGCACAGCATTATTTGTTGGCAATTTGCCGTTTAACGCTTCTAGTCAAGGGATATATGACTTGTTTCGCCCTTACTGCCCAATATCAGTAGCCTTTGCTTCGGGACGTAATTTTGCTTATGTGGAAGTTCATGCTGATCAAGCAGAAAAAATTATTCGAGACTTAGATGGTCATTGCTTGAATCATCACGAGATTTCAGTGAAATTAGCTGATTACCGAGAGCCCAGGACAGAAGTGCGATGAGTATTAGCAAATTGAAGACTTACGACGTCTCAGGCATCAAAGTTGAAGTTGAGGCCTTAAAGAATTGGGTTGAAGCAAGGGTTGTAGAAGGAAACCACCGCATCAAATTGGCCTACGGAGCAACGATTCCTTTTGCTGGCAGACACCATTGCTCTATTGCGGTTGCGGAACCTTTGATTCCTGGAAATGTTTACGCAGCAATGCTGGAGGCCGCAAAGCAACATGTTAATATATCTATTCCTTAAGACTAAAGGGCTACATTTGGAAAGGGAGAATTGAGACGTTCAAGTTAGAACGCTATCACGTGTTTTGAGCCTGCGGTGTTTTATCCGAGTTGGAATTGACTGACATTCAATCGAAGAAATTGGTTAGTGCTAAAGAGTTGATTGCCACGACTCCTCCCATACCCCTAGGTTGGAATGCTAGCAAGAACACTTTTTTCGGCAGGTAATCCGGCGACTCCAACCATCGTGGTTCCTTGCTCATCCAGCCAAGCGAGCATCTCTTTTATGCTGCCAACCGCTAAGCAGATGCAACTGTCGGCCGCTCCGTAGTACATACGCACAGTGTCTCCATCGTTTGCAATAGTTAGACCGCACGGAAAGACAACGTTCGGGACATCGCCTTCACGTTCGTAGAGGGTGTCAGGAGCCATAAACCAGGGCTGTCCCCTCTTTAGGCAAACTTCAGGGTTGTTCAAATCAAAGAGCGCTAAGCCAAGCCGGTATAGACTTCCAGAAGCATGTCTTCGTACGCCATGGTAAATCACGAGCCAACCTTGCTTGGTTTCGATAGGTGGTGTATTTAATCCGATTTTTTGTGCATCCCACCAACCTCCTCTCCGGGCAGGCAGGAGCATTTTATGATTTCCCCAACTAACAAGATCTGGCGAGTAGGATATCCACATGTTTGCGGAGATGTCACTGGAAGGTCGATGAATCAGGGCATATTGATTATCAAATTTCCTAGGGAATAGGGCGGCATCTTTATCGTCGGGCTGCATGGCAAAGCTCAAGCGTTCAAATTTCTTGAAGTCCTTTGTCTTCATTAAGCTCACCCCCGGCCCATCCTTACTAAAGGCAGTGTAGACAATCACATAAAAGCCTTCGTCGGCCATGTAGGTGATTCGGGGATCTTCAACGCCCCAGAGTTCTTCGGGAAACTTGTCTGGATTTCCCGTAAACGTCGGCTTTGGATCTATTTTCCACCCATCAACGCCATTGTCCGAGCGGGCAACAGTCAAGTGGCTGAAGCCTCGGCGGTCTTCACATCGGCACAGAAGCAAGGTTGTGCCGTCCTCCAACCTGGTAGCGCCAGGATTAAAAACAGTGTGAACAGAGTATGGCCACTCAAGAGCTGTGAGGATAGGGTTCGCATCATGGCGGCGAAAGAGGTCGGATGCTCCATTGGTCTCTAAATGCCGTAAGTTCATTTCTCTACCTCCACGTAGTGCCAGTTTTCGTGCTGAATGAAGGTTTGGTATTGTGAAACTGCTCCCAAGTACGAGATCGAAGATTCAGCACCTTGATTGTCGTTTAAGCGATCAACATGAATGCCATCTCGACAGCCCCCGGTCCTAGAGTCAATGACAGATTGACGCAAGCAGTTACGGCCGAGATACCAATCCATGGCAAGCTTTGCCTGAGCCGTCCAGAACGTTGAGTTTCCGATGGTTGCAGCTTCCAAACAGGCGTCTACCGTCGCCCAAGCCTCCAAAGGTTGCTGATCAAAGAGTGGCTTTGCCCTTTCCCTCTGCCAAAGAGCATCTGATCCTACAGGCGAGAATGTACCGTCTGCTCCGATTTGACATGCGACTAACCACTCTAGCGATTCCAGACCAATCTCAATGTATTGATTTTCATCTAGCTCTCGACCGGCCATCAGCATTGCTTGGCAAAGGCGAGCATTGTCATAGCTGGCGTAATCTTCAAACCATCTCCAACCTTGCGTCTTGTTTAGTTCGTATAAATTAGCTAGTCGATTTGAAAGCTCTTTCATTAATGCGCGCGAATTGGTCTCTCCACTGAGAGGCGAGGATTCCTTACTTAATCCCAAGAGCGTGTATGCCCATGCTCGTGGGCTTGTAAACTCGTAGATCGCCGGCAAGGATTCTTCAAGCATAAAGAGCCCGATACGCCTTAATTCAGTTGGACCTGAACTCGCAACCCATTCCCCGAGACCCCATACGGCTCGCCCGTGAGAATCTTCTGAGCCTTCCTCATCCAACCATCTTCGGTCATAGGACATGAAATTCCTAAACCTAGCTTTTTCCGTATTCCAACTGTGATGGAGGAAGGATAGGTAGATATGGGATAAGGTTTCAAGTTGCGGGGTAGTCGGCTTGAGCTTTGAAACTCGAGCGCAAACAAGCAGTGCTCGCGCATTGTCGTCAACGCAATAACCTTCACGCCGATTGGGAACTGGTCCTAACGCGTGCTGAATGATTCCTGTTTCATCGGTAAGCGTAACAAGATGCCGTAAGTCAATTCTTGGGCGTTCGATCTCGATCTCAAGCATTTGAGGCAAAGCAATCTTTTTGAGTTCACACTTGCTGCCTTCGATCGCCTTTTGGAACGAGCTAATAATGGACTTGCCTGTACTGGGCCAAGTCATCGACCGACTATCCTTATACGCCCTCTTACTCATCCTTTCTAGTTCATCCGTGTTGTCTAGTAAGGCTTGAACGGACTTGCCAATTGCTTGCGAATCCCGGAATGGGACTACTAAACCTTTGCCGTCTGCCAGCAATTCTTCTGCGTGCCAATACGGAGTTGAAATAATTGGCTTTCCACAACTATAGGCGTAAGCCAGTGTTCCTGACGTAATCTGCTGCAACTTTAGATAGGGCGTAATGTAGATATCAGCCGCTTGAAGGTATGTCTCCAACTCACTAAGTTCGACGAACCGATCTTCAAATTTAACGTGCTCTTCCAAACCCAGTTCCTTTGTTCTACTTATGAGATTTTTACGGTAAGAATCGTTGGTTTGAGCTCGCACTTGAGGGTGAGTTGCTCCTAGGACAACATAAACTAGGTCTGGATGTTTTGTTACCAGGGAGGGAAGAGCTTCTATCACATATTCGATTCCCTTATCGGGAGAAAGCAAACCGAAAGTTAAAAGCACCTTTCGGTGTTCCAAGCCCAACATCGGTTTTATTAGACTTGTAGGCGCATACTGAACACTGGGTGTTCCATGAGCAATTAAGTCAATTCGCGAAGGATCAATGCTAAATTGGCTCTGTAGAATATCTTGCGCTTTTCCAGTCATCACTATCACTCGCTGCGATAGTTGGATGATTTCTTCCAGTGTGGCGTATTGCTCGGGAGATGGCGATTCGAGAAGCGTGTGAAGAGTTGTGACTAACGGCATCTTCAAGTTTCTTAGCAACTGAAGAATATAAGAACCAGCGGGACCGCCAAAGATGCCGTATTCGTGCTGAAGGCAGACAACGGAATAGTTGTTTAGGTTCAGAAAATCGGCGGCGGACCGATAAGCAGTAATTCTACGCTCAGGTATTTGAAAAACCACATCCTCAGGGTAGTCGTAACAGTGGCTTCGATCATTTATTGCGATGATGTCAATATGCGTGCCGTTAAGCCTGACGGAGTTTGCGGCATCAGCGGTATATGTTGCGATGCCGCACTGACGCGGAGTATGATTTCCAATAAAGCAAGCACGCTGAAGCGCACCACAAACTTGTCCCCTCATATTTACTAGACTGCATGTCCAGAATTTTCAGCGAAAGCAAAACCACTTCTGTTGTGTTGGACGAGACTCTTTCCGCTATCGATCCAAGCTAAAGAGACCGTAATCTTCTGATTTTCCGTTTTCAACTAGGTCCTGGAGAATAGGAGCGAGGGTAGCGTTGCTCGCGATGCCGTTTCCCCCATAGCCAAGGGTGAAGTAGGCTCCTGGATACTTAGAACAGGTGCCGATATAGGGTAGAGAATCGGGCGAAGTGGCGAAGGTACTCGCCCAACGGTATTCGGATGTGAGGTCGAGCTCTGGCAAATATTGGGTAAGGCGTTTTTGAATCTGTCGTACCTTACGAGCCATATTGTGCGTCCGCTCGGACGGATAGTGAAACGATTTGCCCTCTATTCCCACCATGATGCGGTCGCCGAAGGTGCTGAGATAGAGGTAGTCGGCAGTGTTCTCTACCATGTGGCACTTCTCCAATCTGTTGAGCTTTGGAATGGGACGGCTGACAAAGCAATAGTCCGTGGTGAGGGTTGCCTTGGTTGGGCCGATGTACTTTTCAGACTCGTAACCAGTGGCGAAGATGACATGCTTTGCCCTGACACGTTTGTTTTGGGCGGTTAAGATTTGTAGTTCGTTCAGGGTGGATTCAAATGCGGTAACGCGAGTACCTTCGAAAGCTAACAGACCGTAGCGGGCGGCGCGGTCGATGAGGAGTTGCGTGAGTTTGAAGGGATCGATTTGAGCCGCGTTTGTGGCGACTAAACCCATTGCCGCGGTGATACCGTATTGCTTTTCCAGATCGTCTTTGCCGATCAGTTCAGCAGACATACCGTGGTCGTTTCTTAATTTAGACTCTCGTTCTAAAGCCTTGAAGTCCAGGGCATTGTTGGATACTCGGATAGCGACTTTGTCTTGGTAGTCGCAAGGATCTTCTAATTCGCGTACCAACTGTTTTAGTTTGGATGTGGCTTCAAAGCAGGTTTGGTAGGCGCGAAGGGCGGATTTTTCTCCGATGCGGTCGCTGAGTTCAGAGAGCATCAGATCGAACTCATAGCTGATAAGTGCGGTGCTGGCTCGTGTGCTGCCATTGGCAAATCGATTTTTATCGACAAGGATGGTCTGAAAGCCAGCTTTTGCCATTCGATGGGCGATGAGTGAGCCAGAGATGCCACCACCAACAACAGCTATTTCACAAATGAGGTCTTTGGTCAGTCTAGGGTAACAGCGCCGGGATATGTTGCGCTTAGGCCAAAAGGGTGTACCAGTGGTGAGTTGGGAATCGGAACTGCTAAGGATGGTGTGCATTGTTAATGACGGCAAATATGCATTTATAACGAAAAATAGTCCGATTCCAGCGAGGGGTTGGTCAGGAATTTGGCGGCAGAACACAAGCTCAAGATTTTGCGGCTACTGGTTTGAGCTTCATCTTTTTAGTATTTCGTTCTCGGCTTCCTCCCACGAAGAAAACATTGTGACACTCAGAAAATTTCGCAGAAAACTTCAGTTGCTCCGGAGCACTTCTGATCTGTGAGGCCACCCTACTGAACCTAGATTATCTAAGAATTGATGTGGTTCTTCTTGAGGGGCCGATAGGAAGAAAGATACAGATTGTAACACAAAATCCTGTTTACTAAGACAGCTTCGAGTGATAACACGATTTCAGAACCGTTTCTTCGTAAACTACGAAGTGGTCGACAACCTCATTTGATCCTAGCTCTGGCAACAGATGAGCAGGAGTCTCTCAGTTGGTCTCTCAATTCCCCAAAAAGTATCTGAACCTGCCCGTTCTGACAGATAGGTAACAGATTGTTCCTGACACATAGGTTACACATCCTCTATGTAGGAGGATGTCGTGCCTTGGAAGGAGTATCCTGTGATGGAAGAGTGTATGCGTTTCGTCCTTCGCCTGCTTGAAGGCGAAGAGATGAGCTACTTGTGTAGAGAGTTCGGGATATCGCGTAAGACGGGATATAAGATTTACGAACGTTACAAAGAGTGCGGTTTGGAAGCTCTCGTAGATCGCTCCCGCAGGCCATTCCGCTATGGCAACCAGTTGCCTTTCCAGGTGGAGACGGCTATCATCCAGCTTAAGAAAGAGAAGCCGCACTGGGGGGCCCGCAAACTCAGAGAGCTTCTGGTTCGCAAGGTTCCTAGCGAGGTGAGGGTTCCTGCGGTCAGCACCATTCACGCAGTGCTGGATCGGCATGGACTTGTAAAACCCATGAACGGTAGGCGCCCCAGAGCACAAG
>JBBCJU010000013.1:0-133673 GCA_037190145.1 Fimbriimonadaceae bacterium | reverse complement strand
GACGAAACGCATACGCTCTTCCATCACAGAATACTCCTTCCAAGGCACGATATCCTCCTACATAGAGGATGTGTAACCTATGTGTCAGGAACAATCTGTTACCTATCTGTCAGAACGGGCAGAACTTAAAACGGACCGCTTTGAGGTGGTCTTTTTTGTTTTAGAGGCAGGCTTGGTGTTGATCTTGGTGTTGATCAATCCCAAAGACCGATCGGTTTCCCTCAGAGGCTTTAGCGCAGTAAGGGCAGCCTTTTGCGATTCAAGAGCAACTCCAACATAATATTTTGCCGTTGTGGTTATGCATGTCTGCCTCCGGGTGCGCCAACCGTAATCTATGGTCCACCACTCCAACCACAACCCGGAGGCTATGGAGCTAGCCTCTTTGCTGGTACAGCACTTTTTGGGATTTCAGCACACAGGTTTGTGCCCAATGAGTGGGCTCTAACTTTGACTTGTTGCCACTTATATATGTTTCTACCTCAAGCCTCAAACAAGGACTTGCTACACATTCTAAGGAGACAATCCTACAGAACTAAACTGGTCACCAAAAGGGGACCGGTCACTGGGAGGGTCAAACTTTTTGAGGGCTGAGTGAATCCGTCATTTGTCCAGGCGATCGCCTCACCATGTGGCATCAAGTCGTCGAAACTGGACACCAACTATTGGCAATGTAGGTGGTAGAGCTAATAGGTATTGATCGCACACCTATTACCGGACCAGAACCACTCAGCCGGCTCTGCGTTCCGGCAGATATCGGAACTCTCTAGCTAATTGAAGCAGCGAGATTCGAAACCGAATCTCGCTGTTGAGTGATGACCAGGAAGCGCTGTGGCTTACCGACTTTTGATCCTTTTAGAGCTCGTTTTCTAAATCATCATTCTGTCGAACGGATAGATAAAAGACGATGGCCAAGACCGAAGGCAGGATCCAGAACCCGCGGCCAGTGGTTGCAACCACAAGAAAGTGAAGGGCAATAAAAGCCGCTATGCGCCATCGCAATTCAGAGCTGAAGGTGTCTGCAGAAATTGCCGCATAGGTGTAGCCAATTGCCACTAACGTTTGCATTGCCACATTAAGTGGCAATGCAGCCGAACCAAAGATTGGATCGCTTTGGCGCCATGCTGCCACAGAGTCGCTATCGAGTAGCGATCGTATGGCGGCAACGAGTCCGAGCAAAGCATTGAATCCAAACAGTAGTCGTGCACCCATTTTTCATTTTCCTCTACTCGCAACTACATTCACTCTTGATGGCTTCAATAGCCACGGAGCAGCCCAGAAAGTTTGCAGCTCCCTGCAGGAGACTTCCATTATTACGCATAGTTTCCTCTCATTTTTTGCCTCCGGGTGCGCCAGCCGTAATCTATGGCCTACCACTCCAGCCGCAACCTGGAAGCTATCAACGGCCGTCAGTGTGAACAACTCCGGCTCTTGGGCGTTGGACCGAACGGAATACTACGGCTATGATGCCGATTTGGACTATCTGACCAGCGCAGATTACAACGATGGACTAGCCAACGAAACTCCAAGTTGGAGCTATGATGCGGCAGGTAACCGCAACGATGCCAGCGTTGTAGACAACCTGAACCGAGCCACTACGATTGGCGGAGTTTCCAGAACCTACGACATCCTGGGCAACACCCTGACCAAGGGCTCCACGGTCACTTACGCTTGGGATGCTCTGAACCGGATGACCAGCTTCACCAATGCCACTGGAACGACCGTCTACCAGTACCGGGCAGATGGGATGCGAACCAAAAAGATTGGAGCGACACAGACTGACAGGTTTTACTACGATGGACAAATGCCAGTGGAGACTGCAGAAGTAGGCTCTTCTTCTACCGTTGTCACCAGAAACACTTTGGGAGCCAGAGGTATTGACCGCATTGAACGCGTTGGCGGCTCAACAGCAGTCGGCTATCCCCTGTATGACGGGCACGGCAACATGGTCGCGACATTGGCAACGAGTGGTTCAAGTTTCACAGTCAACGACCAAAGGACCTATGATGCTTGGGGTGTGATCCGTAGTGGCAATACCACGGGTGATCCCAAGGGTCGGTATGTGGCAAACCTAGGGCATGTAGATGATGACGAATCGGGGCTTAACTACATGCGTTCTCGGTATTACGAACCGACTTCTGGGAGATTCTTAAGTCAGGACAAGGCTCTAGATGGAGTCAACTGGTTTATCTACACTTACAATGATCCAGTCGGATTTCGAGACTTCACGGGACGTGAAGGAGAAGGTGGAGTAGGAGGTCAGAGTGTAAGCATGTCAATGAGCTTCATGATGTCTGGTTACGGAGTAACTAGGGCAACATGGATCACCGGGCGGCTATACACTATGGCAATTCAATGGATTCAGCGCGTTCGAAGTAATCGAAGTCTTGAGGGTTTCGTTAAGGACTTAGATTCTCTGGCACGGCAAAGTGGGTGCAAAGAAGTTGAATTGCAATGGACAAGTCAATCCGCTGATGGAGCAAAGTGGTGCCAGAAACTCATCGAGATGGTGGCGGAAAGAGAAGGGTTTCACCTTTCTAGCAATGGATTAGTCACACAGGTATATTGGTTACTGGAAGTTTTGTAGTCTCAATGGTGAAGAAGTTCTTGTCCGGTCCTGCCGAAATGGGAACGTCAACTATCGTTGCTAGGGCGTTCGATGGTGCCTCGGTGGACATCATCGCTAATGAATCAGACTTCGAAGGAGAAGTTTGTACGCATGGTTCAAGTCAGATCTACTTGGTTCCTTTGTTCTGGACCACGAGCGGAGTCGATATCGTTAAAAGGTTGTTAAAGCGAGGCTGCGATACATCTACCTGTGTCTTGATCCTGCCAAGATCAATGATCTTAGCCGACTCATGGACTAGGGAGAGTCTCCCTGTACCTGGGTTTGTTTTGCCAGACGAGGCCACAGCACTTATCAACTACTTGAAGGACCTATGCACTAAACCCTGAGATTCTGAAACAGAAGATGGGACATTTACGGTTTCTCCTTATAGTGAAACTCCAGCAACAGTCACTCGAAAGACTCTTGGAGCAAGAGGTATCGACCGCATTGAGCGGGTGAACTCTTCCGGTACAACCACCTGTTACCCATTGTTTGATGGACACGGCAATATGGTCGCGACGCTGGTCAAGAGCAGTGGGAG
Source organism: Fimbriimonadaceae bacterium (assembly GCA_037190145.1). Taxonomy (GTDB): domain Bacteria; phylum Armatimonadota; class Fimbriimonadia; order Fimbriimonadales; family Fimbriimonadaceae; genus 55-13. The sequence goes on along the minus strand of JBBCJU010000013.1, from coordinate 130,527 downwards.
CTTCTCACTTAACAATTCACGATCTTACGACGCTTGGGGCGATAACAGGGTTGGCCAACGTGGTCAATATAGGGGCGACGGAGGTGGAACCCTCTAGCACCAAACAGAGAAGAGTATTTTAATGAAATTGAGAAAAAATCACTTAGGGCACCGAAGGAGCCTGTTGTTAAAAGGGCGCTAAGGAAAGCTGGAGATATTGGGCCGTGCGCAACGCTATTGCTTTACAGTCTAGGTGCGGCATCTCAAAGAGACCCTGCGGCATTTAGCGATGTTATCGACCATGTGGGTGGCGACTGGGATTTGCTCGGTGGCTACATCACGGTCTCAGGGTAAAAAAGATAAAATGTACAGTCTTGTGCCTGAAGGTGAGTACACCGTAGGGATAGGTGAATCCTTAAGAAAGGACTACTACCAAAAAGGCCTTCGCTTTTACTCGAACCTAGGTGAAAGAACAGTGTTTCTGAGGAAGTTCTGGATAAGGACCCATCCCGTAACCGTTAGGGAGTATTTTGAATACTGCGTTGCAGTTGGTAGTGCGTCCATGGACCTGAAAAACGTCTTGCCTAAAGACCTCAACAAACCAGTCATCTCTGTTAGCCAACTAGACGCTAAAGAGTTTGCAGCATGGAGAGGGGGAAGACTGCCAACCGCATATGAATGGGAAGTTGCAGCAAGAGGTAGCGAAGGTCTGGTCTTGCCCTGGGGAAATAAAGAGGTTGAATTTAAACCGCGAAAGAGCCAGAAACTAGAATCAGTAGGATTACATCCGGAACTAAGTAGTCCATTTGGTCTGCAAGAGCTTGTTGGATACGTGGGTGAATGGACAAGTGATGTTTGGGAAGGTAAGGCCATTGTAAAAGGCTGCCCATATAACTCTAAAGAGTGGAACCTACATGACGAAGCAGCTTACGATCCTTTAACGAAGCACTTTAATGTTGGTTTTAGATACGTGTTGTCGACATGATTTAGGTCTCAAAAGTGGGTATGCCTCGATCAGCGAGGAACGAGTTAAGATTGATGTTTCAGGTGAGTGGGATTCTAACGATTGGAAAGATCTCGGTTTAGTAATTACTGGCTGTCTAAGTTCGTCATTGTTCATGGGCACCTTTGGAGCCATTCTTTCATCTGGCCTATTAGTAGGTATATCTCCATGTACATGGTTTTTAAGCCTCCCTTTTTTATATGTCTCGGGTTCTGCCCTGATCGCAAATGCGAGAGAAGCTTTGAGTGGGCAAAAGATTCTTCCTTCGTTGTTTCTCAATCCCGAAACTGGTGCCAAATCATATAAGTCTGGCGTACTGGTGGCGGGCATCGGGTTCATCACAGCATGGTATGGAATGCTTGATTTCATGTATCGACATTTAGAAGACATGATCGTTGGCTAGCTAAGATGCGAAACATATACAGTACACATCCGAGGTTTTCTCTTGTTCAAGCACTCTCAGCTCTGGTTCTATCAGTATTTCTCGTTCTTAGTAATGAAAATAACAATGTGTTACTACCCATATTGATACTTTGGGTGCTTTTATCACTTTTCCATGTTTATATGGTTTCCAAGGAGCATCGCCTAGATGAGGTTCAGTCGGCTTTCTGCGGCATAACTGCGATCATTCTGTTGTGCTTTGGTGTCATGTTCCACATAAAACAACTTGCGCTCGCAGCAGGCACCATCAGCGGAGGGTTATTCCTTCTTTCGTGGTTTAACGTGATGTTCCCAAATGTTAGTGGCCGCTCACTTGTCACTTCCCTGGCATTGCCCTCTGTTGTATGTGTAATTTGGTATTTCATGACATAGGTGCTTGTGTATAAAGGGCCTTTCCAAGAAACATGGGTTTTGTCCTTGGATGTTCCTCACCGGATAGTGATGGCTGGTCCACGTCTTTTGATTACTCTGTTTCCTCAAAGTCCTCCATCAGGTCAGATGCAATCAGTTTTTTGCCTCCGGGTGCGAAAGCCGCAGTGCTTGGCTCATCACCCAACCGCAATCCGGAGGCTACCACCGAAAAATCGTATGGCAGCCACTTATGTGAGTAAGGGCGGTTCTTGAGTATTAGATCGCACGGAGCAATACGGCTACGACGCGAAACTTGACTACTTAACGATCGCAGACTATGATGAGGTCTAGCCAACAAAGCTCCAAGTTTCCTTAAACTGAGCCCTGTCTCTAAGACAGCATCATGAAGAGCCGGCTGCGAAATGATTTATCCCGCCCAATTCCTATATGTTTTGACGAGTACCCTGCCCCAGCCAAACCTAAGATTGACAAAAAGCCAAACATTCGCCCTTTATTTATAGAGAGCAAATCTAACCGCAATGCCTCAAGAGCTGCCAACTAGTCCAAAATCACACCCCAATCCGCAAAAACCCAAAAGTCTGTGTGACTTGCAGATAAATGCGCGCTAAAAATCAGGCTCCATTTGAACCTAAGGTAGCCACGGTTTTTTGAACCTGATAACGGTTGCGTTTTATCGCAGTTTGAACCTAATAAATCCGTAGCTAGCATTTGATGAAAACCACATCTCACTGGTCCAAGATCTACTGGAAAAATTCTTTACGTATAGCAATTGCCCACCTAACTTGGTTGGTCACGGTAATAACTTTCATGTCACGGAGGGCGGTAAATGCTTAGGAGCAGGTGATCATTAGAGCAATTTCGACTGGATTACTCTTATGAAACTCAAGACAATCGCTCTTCTTGGTGTGGCTGCTGCCGCCGTTATGGTTTATGCGCAAGCACAGCGAACCCTCACTATTAACTCACGTATTGCGTCAACGGACGTTCGAATGATCAGTGGCCGTGCATACGCCCCTATTGCAGATATCGCAAAAGCCCTCAACCTTACGGTTAAAACCAAAGGGACAGGATACGAACTGGTTGCCGCTGGTGGCACAAACCAATTAATGGGTTTGTCGGGAAAGACAGGCGACTGGCTTTTTGATGGAGGCTGGAGGTTCAAGGTGAATCGAACCTATCGCACATCAACATACAGAGCAAAGAACGACTACTACGGTGATAACGACTTCGAAGTCCCTGAAGGCAAGGAAATGATCATTGTGGAGTACTCCTATAGAAACGGAAACAAGGAACTTCACCACTTCTGTATTGGCAAAACGGCATTGGCGGGTGTAGATGGGGATTCGTGGGAACCTTACTCAAACGACTTTCCGTTCGATGGTAGCCGCTTTTTTGCTCGAGGCAATTTGCCAGGTGCTCAGGCAGAAGGAGCCTTGATCTTCTATGTCAATCCTGGATTCAATCCTAAAGATTTGGTGCTAACGGTTGGTGATTTAGCGGGCTACGATGATTCTGTAAAGCCCAAGAAGCCCACTGTGTTTCGCGTTAAACTTGAATTGGACTGAGAAGTATTGTCCATTGGTGCCTCTCATCGCCTGTAAAATAGCAGGCAATGGGAGGCCTGCTTGTTGAGTTTGGAAAGGAGCTTCATGCCTTTGATGAGCAAGGGCACCCCTTTTCATTTAGGACACAACAGGAATGTCTCATCTTCGGCTCTCTGGTTCTTGCCTCTCCATTTGAACTACATAGACAAAAGCTTGCCGCTGATCTTTGGCCCGAGTCCTCGATCGAAAAGGCGTCGGTGAGTTTTAGGCAAAGGCTGTCCAGCATTCGCCGCCAGTTCGAAAATCACCTTGTTTCCGACCGAACAGCGATTTCACTCCATGTGCCGGGTTCGACTGTCATCGTTGACCCCAAAACGGCGGCTGACCCAGACAGTCTTCACTCGCGATGCTTAGCCTTGGTGGAAGGTGCTTTACTAGATCCTCATGAAGAACGGCTGAATAGTTCTGGATGGATTCGCAAACAAGCTGCATCTATCCTAGATGGTTCGGCTCCAGGCGATTTCACGCGAAAAGCAATCCATTACTTCTACGCAGTCGCTCTAGATTCCAGTCGAGATCGAGAGGATCGGCTGGTCTACGCAGTTTTAGCGGCATCAAACGAGGGATATCGATTAGATTCGTCCCGGATCATGACGCTCCCAACAGAGTTCGACACCTCTTATCTTGAGGACCAATTCTTGCGTCGGTGCATGGCATATCTCTATCAGCAAGCCGCAAAGGTTGCGCATGGGAGAGGTTATTGGCGTCGAAGCGCCTTGCTCGAAGAGCGCGGACTTCATTTCTCGCAGTCAAATTGGTCGAGATTTAGAGTCATCCGAAAGAACATTGACATTCGACTAGACACTCGCGCTTATACAGCCTTGCTTGAGTTTGGAGCATCGGCGGCCCCAGACCCTGACCTCTTGTCCTATATTGATATGAACCTTGTCCACGCCCATGCATTGGTCGGGGATTACGACATGGGACACAAGGCCGCAAAACGTTGCCGTGCGCGTTCAAGAAATAGCCCGTCCCATGTTTTAGAGAATTGGTTGTGCCTGAATGAAGCCTTGCTTGCGATGCATTCCGGAAATCATCGTCAAGCACTAGCTCATCTTATAGAAGCTGATTCAACCGGCGGGGCGTTAACCTCGCCAATTGATCTTGTATGGCACTGGCTTATCGCCGCCCAAGTGTTCGCATCCATGGATGACTATCGCCGAACCGCAGTGTTCTCATCTCTGATCGAGCGAGTACGTGGCCTTGGTGATAAGCATGTTTCTCCAACCAACCTCATCTCATTCGAGGCTCGAATGGAGTACGCAGCGCGTCGGAGCAGCACAACTAACTGGCTGGAAGCTATCGGAGAAGCAGAAAACATCCCGCTAGCCCAGATGCAAGATTTCTATCGAAGCAACCTTCGCCAAGTTTTAGCAGCGTAAATTCATAGAATGTTCCGTTTGGAAGCAAACTTTTAGTTTTTCTATAGCCGGAACTCTATCTCTATCCCGCAATAACTCGATAAACTGCTGATCGAGGAATTGCATGGGAAAAGAAATTTCTAGAAGAGATGTTTTACGCGGCTCTGCTGCTGCTGTAGTGGGCCTAACGATTGGCCAAGCAAGTGCTTCCGCTGCTCCGCAAAAGAGCTCACTTGCTTCAAACCGACTTCGCTTTGGTGTGATCGGTTGTGGTGGCAAGGGCTGGAGTGGAATGCAGGATGCCGCTAATCACGGCGATATCGTAGCGATCTGCGATACCGACGCCAAAGAGCGATCCAAGGGAATGCTTGAGCATCCTCGCGCAACCACTTTCACCGACTATCGTGAAATGCTGCAAGCTATGAAGGGGCAAATTGATGCAGTCGTGGTTAGCACCCCAGATCACCACCATGCTACAGCTGCGGCTCTAGCAATGAAGCAAGGCCTCCACTGCTACTGTGAAAAGCCACTTACCCGCACGATTTGGGAAGCTCGAGAGTTGGCCAGAATTGCTCGCCAGCACAAGGTTGCTACTCAGATGGGCAACCAGAGCACATCTAGCACTGAACTCAGAAAAATGGCTGCGTTGATCAAGTCCGGCACTTTCGGAGCCGTAAAGGAGATTCATCTTTGGACTGACCGTGCTGGCGGATACTGGCCACAAGGAATGGAAAGAAGAGCTCCAAAGCCAACTCCCAAGAACCTAGATTTTGAGACCTGGCTTGGCCCTCGCCCAGAGCGACCCTATGCTGACGGTTATCACTCCTTCACATGGCGCGGCTGGTGGGACTTCGGAACGGGAGCCCTCGGAGACATGGGTTGCCACGTCATGAATATGTCGTTTATGGCTCTTGATCTGCGAGATCCAATTGCAGTTCAAGCAGAGACCAGCGGTCACAACAAAGACAGCTTCCCAACTTGGTCCATCGTTCACTACGAGTTTGGAGAAAGAAACGGACGCGCTCCACTCAAGCTCCACTGGTATGACGGTGGTAAGAAGCCCGCTGCTGACTTGGCTCCCGGCAAGAATTTTGGTGGGAACGGACAGATCATTGTCTGCGAGAAGGCAACCATCTTCAGCCCCAACGAGTATGGAACGGAGTACCATCTGGTAGATGGTTCAACTATGCCATCCGTAGAGGTTGAAGTTTCACCTGGCCACATGGCTGAGTTTGTCCGAGCTGCACAGGGTGGTAAGCCCGCCCGCTCAAACATGGTGGATTACGCTTCCGCTTTGACAGAGACAGTCCTTCTTGGCAACCTGGCAATCTGGGCAAACGGTCCACGACTAGAGTGGGATCCTCGCCGCATGAAAGTGAAGGGTACGGATGAGTTCGATGAACTGATCAAACCTAAGTTCCGCCCAGGCTGGAGCCTCTAACTTTACTTTCGCTAAAAGCCCTGGGGCAGTTTTGCTCCAGGGCTTTTTGGTTCTTAACCCTCGCATCTGATGGTCAAAGCTTAGGGAAAGCGTCTCTGCTTGTTAAGGTTTGGTGAAGCGGTCAGCCTACCGGCCTAATGGTAAACACGTCCTTAACAATCCGACTAAATATTCCCGCACATGGAAAGAAAGCGCTACGCTTTTACGCTCATTGAACTTCTCGTTGTTATTGCTATCATTGCTATCCTGGCTGCGATCCTATTCCCTGTTTTTGCGCAAGCCAAGGCTGCTGCTAAGAAGACCCAAGCTCTCAGCAATGTGAAGCAGTTGGGAACCGCTACTTACCTGTACATGAATGACTACGACGGTTGGGTTAACCGAAAGTGGTGGGACATCCATGTTGATCTACTGCCTTATACAAAGAGCATCGATATTTTCCTTGATCCTGCTTCAAGTGCTCCTCGACCAGTAAAGCGCGAGTTTGTGAACTTCAGATTCTCAGATATGCCAACTGGGACGTCTGCTCCTATTCCTTCAGAAGTTCACTGGACAAATACACCAAACAATTCGACTGCTGCCGGAAACCGACCTGCTCTGTTTGGTCACTTTTCACGAAACGATGAATTGCTCCATAACTTTGGGTTTGATGGTCAATCTGGTGGCACCATCAACTCTTCCTCCAACGAATCGACCTGGCGTTCCGTTTCCGACAAGATCATGTTTGCCGGTGCAAAGGATGGACGCGAGGATGATGACGCGAATGATTTTGATGCCGATAACGCTCCCTACTTTGAGCCAGGTGGAGATACGAACTGGAATCAAATTTATGAGCAGTTAAGCGGAAGGCATACGGAAGGTTCTATTTTCGTTATGCTCGACACGAGTGCTAAGTATCGAAAGTCAAGCTGGATGAGATCGATGGCTGGTAAGTTGGCTCTGAACCCATCTTGCAGTCAACTGCCAGATAACCAGCAGTGGTCAGCAGCCCTTTGTAACTATCAGGAAAACTAAGAACTATGAGCCTATGTATGCTGGGAGCCATCGCCATGATGGCTTCTGCCAAACCCAGTACCCAATCAATAGTCGCTGAGTCTTGGAAGAAGACTCTGGTCATCGGACACCGAGGCGCAGCGGCTTACAAACCTGAGAACACGCTTCCTAGCTTTGAAGAAGCTATTGCTTGCAAAGCGGTGGCAACAGAGTGTGATATTCACCTTAGCCAAGATGGCGAGATGGTGGTGATGCACGATAAGACTTTGGATAGAACCACCGGCCTGAAGGGTGAAGTGGCCAAAACGCCATGGGCAACCATGAAAGCGGCGGGCATTCCTAACCTCGCGGATCTTGTAAAGGTCACGAAAGATCGGATTGTGCTGGTTGTAGAGGTTAAGGGCGGCGAAGGCATTGAAAAGCCGATGCTTGATCTTCTCAATCGTGAGAAAATGCTGGATCAGTCCATCATTTTTTCATTCGGAGAAAAGCATATCCAGGAAACGGAAAAGCTGGATTCCCGTTACTTCTCTGTTTGGTTGGTCGGTAAGAGGCTGACACCTGCGGACTATATTCCAACTCTAGACCGAGCGAAAGAGCTTGGCTCTAATGGGGTCGGATTTCATTTCTCGAATGTCACTCCGGAGCTTGTAAAAGCGGCCCATGAGCGCAAGGTTCCAGTTTTCGTGTGGACCGTTCCTCCGGGACCCGAAGTGGACAGACTGAAATCACTCAAAGTGAACTTTATCATCACGGATCATCCCCGGGATGTGCGAGCGCAACTCGGTCTGTAATTTTTAGTCACCCAACCGAACCTGAACAGTCGGTTGGGTGGTGTCTCGTTAGCCAAGCAAAGACTTGGTTCGCCGGCGACGTTGTTCTGGAGGCACCGCAAAGGTGACTGCGTATTGAGCACCAATTTCACAGCCTCGTGTCCGGGCCAAGGACTTGTAGTATTCCAAGTAGGGAAATGTGGATATTCCGCCTCGGAATAATTCATAGCAGAGCATCGCACGCTCGTATGTTTCTAAGTCTTCCGCAGTGACCTCTAAGAAGGTTTCAGGAACGTATCCTCTTTGGTCTTCCCAATTCTCACCGTGAAGGTAGCGGTAGCAGGCATGGTTCGGCAGGGATCGGGCAAAAGCAGGCAATGCAGCATAAAAGATCGCATCGGGCAGATTCTCAGCCGCCGCTGTATGGTCCTTGTGCATACTCCCGGACCAATGAGTGATGATTAGCTTCGGTTTGGCTTCTCGGATGACATCGCAAATCTGAAACTTGACTTCATCATTGACGGGTAGCTCCCCATCTTTGTAGTCAAGGGTCCAAAGCTTGGCCCCTAATATCTCCGCACACTGCGGCGCCTCTTCATGCTTTTGGCGAGCATAGTCGGCAGGAGACATTGTTTTATGTCCCTTCTCACCGGGCGTCAGATGGAGCATGCCGATGGAAGCTCCTTGTCGCTTTTGGGCGGCAAGGGCAATCCCCCATGCAATTTCATCACCCATGTGGGCACCGATAGCCAAGATGTCAACAGACATAAGGTGTAGGACGGAATGAACTTAGATTTCTTTGCGCAAAAGCGCGAATCGACGAGCGATTTTGAATCCGGCTTCATTGTAGAGCCGGTCCGCTGTTTTGTCATCGGACCATAGAAACCACGCAGTGCGAAGACCGGATTCACGTTGAGCCTTCAGTGTCCGGTACATCAGAACCTGACCAATGCCTCGCCCTCGGTACTGAGAATCCACCCCGATGGGTCCAAATCGTTCTCCTTCATGATGCGCATAGCCAACGACCCTTGGCTCCGATGTTTGATTATCAAGAGCGATCTGCAATCGAGCCGGACTGTCCCCATCGAGAATCTTCAGAGCCGTTTGTCGGGCGACCCGAACCCAATCTCCAGCAAACTCTCTTTGTGCAAATGTAATGAGAGGATGGATCAGAGCCTGGGTAAAGTCTGAGTAAGCGATACCTTCGGAACGATGTAGCGCCTCTCGATCCATCACCCACTGGGGAGTCTGAGTATCCCAAAGTGAAGCTTCCATCGAAATGGGACGATACACTTCGGTGTAGCCTCGTTTCAGCAAGAAATGAAGTCCAGATTCATAGGCTCCAATATCTACTCCTGGAATGAAATAGCCGGGAGCATAAGCTGAAATCGAGATCTGACGCTTGCCTTGGTTGATCAAGTATTGTTCCGCGGCAGCTAACAGTTTCTGCCCAACACCTCTACCTTGTGCAGAAGGCACGACACCGAATAGGGTGATGTAGCCGCGGTCAGAGTCGTCTGGTGCATTCTCCAAAGGAGTCTGTCTTGTCATCGCTAGGATGTAGCCAACAGGAACTCCATTCTGCTTGGCTAAGAGAGAACCTTCGGGACGAAAATTGGGATCCAGTAACACTTGGCGCGCAAATTTAACTTTTCCGATCGCCTCCCGGGGCATCGTTGCCCGCAAGACTTCCACTGGATGGCGGTGAAACGCACAAGGAGCGATTTCTATCGACATGGGCGGATGGTTCTACTTAGGTTCCCAGCCCGCATCTCCGGTTGGAAACAGATCCCAAATGCCCCAGATGGAGCAAAACTCATCGCCGGGACCGAGCTCCGACCAGCCGTGACGATAAATCTGCCCATCTCGCCGAGTAAATGCGGAGATGCCTGGCCCTGGCCCATCAGCCCCTTCAAAACCCATATCGACTGCGAAGCCGCTTTCACCGTTACTAGCGATTGGAAAATTCCACCCGCGTCTGTCAGCCGTCAAGGAGAGTCGCTCAATCGGATCCGCACTTACGAGAACAAATCCGGCACGAGTCTGGATGTGCTTGGTAAACCCTGTTAATCCATCCGCCCATAGGGAGCAGTAGTTACAGGCTTGTCCCATGTTGTGAACGACGACGAGCTCATCTTTATCGCCGAAGAAGTCAGACAGAGATTTTGGACCTTCCATGGAGTCCAGAACATAGTTTTTAACGGGCTCCGTGGTTTGGCGCCTTAGTTCTGCGATCCTCTTCTTTAGGCTTTCCAGTTCTCGGGTCAAACTAGATATCTCTGCGTTGACGTTTGTCATGAATTCATTCTAGATGGTTACGCGATCTTAGGGAAGCCTTCGCATTCTAGAATCCATTGGGCATGTCCCAATTGCTTTTCCATTGCCTCTGGGCCCGGTGCCCCGAGAGAATTACGTCGCTTCACACTCCCTTCCGCTTTCAGAACCGAAAGAGCAGAGGCTGGAACCTCTGGACAAATCTCCTGTAGCTTTGCTTCGTCCAAATCTTCCAGCACCCAATTCTTGGCCAAGCATCCTCGGACTACCTTCCCAACGACTTCATGAGCTTGCCGGAAGGGCATCCCTATCGAAGCCAAGAAGTCAGCCAGATCAGTGGCGGTAGAAAAGTCTCCGTAAACCGCATCTCGCATTCGATCGAGGTTCCAAGTCGCGGATTCAATCATCAGGTGTACAAGTTGGATTGCATCTTTAACCTTGCCCATCGAGTCAAACAGGGGAGGCTTATCATCCTGGGTGTCTCGGTTATAGCCCAGAGGTAAAGCTTTCATGGTGGTTGCCAGAGTCACCCAGTTTGCGATAACTCGCCCCGCACGTCCGCGGATAAGTTCGGCCATATCTGGATTGCGCTTTTGCGGCATGATAGATGAGCCGGTCGTCATCGAGTCTGATAGAGACACGAATCCAAACTCGCGTCCGGACCAAAGAACAAGTTCTTGACTGATTCGGCTGAGGTCGACCATAAGCCCAGCGCAGATGTGGAGCGCATCCAGAATGTAAGAACGGTCACTTGTGGCATCCAGTGCGTTCGGAATTGGGCCAAGAAATCCGAGTTCCTGGGAAGTCATTTCTCGGTCAATTGGGAAACTCGTTCCGGCAAGCGCGGCTGATCCCAGTGGCGAATAGTTTGCAAGCTCAAACAAACGTTCAGCTCGCCAACCATGCCGCTGGATTGCCCAGAAGTGCGCCATCAGGTGGAAACCAAGGGTGATGGGTTGAGCACGTTGTTGGTGCGTCCACCCCGGCATCAATGCGTCTCGATACTTCGAGCCTTGCTTAAGGAGAAGCCCCTGCAACTTCTTGAGGAGGTCGAAGAGTTCGATCAACTCGTTGTGGAGATAAAGGCGCGTATCCGTGGCGACTTGGTCGTTTCGACTGCGAGCCGTATGTAGCTTGCCCGCTACATCTCCCACGATCTCGCCTAGCTTCACTTCAATGGCGGTGTGGATGTCTTCTACATCTTGAGGAAGGGCTTCAGGGCCTTCATCGTGAATTTTCTCTAGGCCGCGGATGAGGGTTGCGGATTCCTCGGGCGTAATGATTCCAACTGCGCCGAGCATTCGAGCATGAGCGACAGACCCAATCAGGTCTTCTTGCCAGAAATTAAGGTCGGTATGAATCGATTGTCCAAATCGATTCACCAGTGCGTTCGAATCTTCGGCAAATGCGCCACCCCAGAGCTTCCTCATCGGCCTGAAAGCATAACCCATTCGCGGTGTTAGGTTGAGGGTTTTAGGTTTTAGGTGCTACTGAATATAGAGAATGTGCCAGTGCTTTACAAATGGGACTAGGGGCTTTGGCTCAGATAAACCCATAATATCAACGTAGGAAGAACCAAGGTGAAACCGGCAACCACTCCGATGATCGTGTTTTACGACGGGCTTTGTGGATTTTGCGACCACACGGTTCAATTTGTTTTGGATCGAGATCGCGGGCGCAACCGGTTCCAGTTTGCTCCGCTTCAAAGCGATCTTGCGGAGCAGATTTTGCCGAAGCATGGTAGAGATCCAAAAGAGTTAAACACCCTTTACTTGCTTGTAGACCAAGGTTTACCCACAGAGCAGGTTCTACAGAAGTCGAGCGCCGCAGTAAAAATCGGCAAGAACTTGGATGGCGGTGTGAGGTTTTGGGCAACCTTGGTTGGAGTTTTGCCACGGTTTGTAAGGGATCTTGGATATGACCTAGTGGCTAAGATGCGGTACCGGATTTTTGGCAAGCGTGACTCTTGTCGAATCCCTTCAAAAGAAGATCGAGCCAAGTTTATTGGAGTCTGAGATAACGGACCGGGCTGAACTGGTGAACGGGGATGAACCCAGCCGCCCAAATCCGTTCTTTATGGACGACGTTTTTGGGGTTCAGGGGTTAACGCCGGGACGTTTCGAGAGTTAAGTCAGGAACAGAATATGTGGAATCGGTGCTGGCTTGATCATCTTGGAAGTTGCTTCCTACGCTGTAGATGAAGAATTCCATGTTGTTTGCCCGGTATTTGAACAGCTGCCCACTGTATGGATCGATTGTGAGGTCTTGGCTAAAGGCCGAAAGAGAGCTAGGGGCTTTGCGTGCGGCCTTTATCTGCCTATGAATTTCTCCGGTTAAGATCAAAAGCCGGGTTCTGGCTAGGGTGGCATCGTACCGGCTAAGGATGGGTCTCAAGGTTGTGAAAAGGGAAGCCGAAAATCTTCGCCAAGGCCGTTCTTTAGCTAATGGCATTTCTTTGTCCGCTTTTCGTTTGACCACGGCCAAGGCGGCTTGGGCGGTCTGCCAGTCAACCACTTGCTCTGCTTCGTCAGCGAATCCTTGGAAGTATGCCGGACGCTTTTGCGTATCGTCTTTTTTTACCTGCTTCAAGTAAGTCACTGCATCACGGACCGACGTTCCTAAGACTGAATCGATCTCTTCAAACTTGTTTCCTTGATAGTTGTCTTGTACCCATTGGATGGCACGACGATAGTTCTTTCCTTCGTTCTGAGCGATCCGATCAAAAGTTGGGAGAGCCCCTAGAGCTTTTTTGAGCCCTGTCGTAAGGCGGGAAAGCTGAACCTGACTTAAATCTTGGATATAGGGAGCAATGGTGCGTCGCGCTTCATCTACATATTGCAGACCAAGATCCGCATCTGCGGCGGCACCCCCGGTCAGGTCAAAACCAATCTTTGTGGCGACTACCACCAAACCAATCGCAGAATCAAAATCCCCTTTTGCAACGGCTTCTTCAAGCTGCCAAATCAAGCTGTAACGAATCAGTCTCCATCCACTGTGATTGGGGGCAGGAGCGAAGGGTGTGGGTGTGACAAAGCGCACATCACAGGAAAGGTCTGCTGCCTTTCGCATTTTTTGAACGGCTGGGGCAATCCTTTTCATCAAGGATGACTTATGCTTCCCGGCGAAGGAAACATAAGCCGATAATTCTCCAGCCAAGGATTCAGCCTCCCGAGCGGCGACTACATAGCCATCATAGGCGTTCCCCGAGTTTGGTGAGGGGGTATAGGCGGCTTCTTGCGGTGCCCAAACCTCAAACTGGGGAGGGGGCGGGGCAGAGCATCCGGTAAGCAAAATCGCTAGACCGGCGAAAGGCAACCATCCATGGTTTCCGCAACGCGGCATTTCGCAATCAATGTACCGTAAACTCGGAAACGATGAAAGGCGTTATTCTCGCGGCGGGTAAGGGCACCCGTCTTTATCCGATTACTCGACACATTGCCAAACCACTTCTTCCCATTGCCAATCGACCAACTCTGCACTACGCTTTTGATCGCCTAAAGGAGATGGGAGTCAGCGAAATCTGTTTGGTGGTAGGTGAGAATGAAGACCAGATGCGGGAAGCCTTGGGCGATGGATCGAGCCTGGGTGTGCGGCTTTCATACGTTAAGCAAACAGAGCCGAAGGGGCTAGCTCACGCCGTAGGATTTGCAAAAGAGTTTGTGGGCGACGATTCTTTCTGTCTGTATCTTGGCGATGCCATGTACTCGGAATCCTTAACTCCCTATGCGGAGCGGTTTTTGGCCTCAGGTTGCGCCAATTTGAACCTGGTGAAGTGGGTGGATGACCCTACTCGCTTTGGGGTGGCCAATCTAGAAGGTGAGCAGATTGTCAAGCTCGTAGAGAAGCCAAAGGAGCCGGAATCTAATTACGCCATGGCTGGCTTGTACTTTTTTGGCCCTCAGATTTGGTCTGTCCTGCCCGATCTTAAGCCCAGTGCCCGGGGCGAGTATGAGATCACCGACGCAATCCAAACGTTGATTGATAAGGGAGAATCGGTACTAGCTGGAACCTATGAGGGAGCATGGTTTGATACCGGAACTCTGGATTCCTTCTTGGAGACGACCGCGCATTTGATCGGAAAAGAAAATGTGGTTGCAGACAATGCGCACGTGATTGGAGCGGTTGGCCACTCAGTTGTTATCGGCGAAAAGTCACATGTGAGTTGCGGGGTGATTGAGGACTCAGTGATCCTCCCGGGCGCTCATATTCGAGTGGGTGGACACATCCGACGATGCATCTTGGCAGGGCGGGTGGAAGTAGAAGGCGATTTGGAAGATCAGATCCGCTGGAACGATACAAATCAATAGTTTGGCAAGAGGCCCCGGGGGTCTGTGCACCATTGCCGGTGCATTTGGCCCCGGCAGATCGTCCTGTAATCAGGTAGAATTTAGATTCAATTAGGCTTGTCAGCAAGTCGTGCCCAGCCTCCTGGCACATCCCAGAATGGAGGATGCGAGCTAACCCGAATGCCCGAGAATACGCCACTTCCTGAAGATCCAAACAACGAACTGCCCAACGAAGATCAGACTTCCTATATCGATGAAATCGTTGGGAAGGTTGAGGGTGACTATAACGCGAATCAGATCCAAGTTCTAGAAGGTCTGGAAGCGGTTCGAAAGCGCCCTGGTATGTATGTGGGCGACAATGGCAAGCGTGGTCTGCACCAGATGTTCCGCGAAGTCATCGATAACTCTGTTGATGAAGCTTTGGCGGGTCACTGCGACCACATCACGGTAACCCTTTATGCAGATAACTCCGTGAGCGTTGAAGATAACGGTCGCGGTATTCCCGTGGACACTCATAAGAAGATGGGCGTCAGCGCGCTACAGGTTGTTATGACTGTTCTTCACGCGGGCGGTAAGTTTGGTGGAGATAGTAGCGGATATAAGACTTCTGGCGGCCTGCATGGCGTAGGTGTTTCCTGTACTAACGCACTGTCAGCTTGGATGGAGACAACCGTTAAGCGCGAAGGGAAGGTTTATCGCCAGCGATACGAGAAGGGAATTCCGGTAACGGAAGTTAATGAAGTCGGCACCATAGAAGCTGGAGTTTCGGGAACTAAACAGCATTGGTTTGCTGACCCATCTGTTCTCACTGAGACGGAATACGACGTTCATATTTTCAAGACTCGAATGAGAGAGCTTGCTTATCTGAACTCCAAGGTTAAGTTTGAATACATCGACGAACAGGACTCCGAGCGATCAGAGGTCTTCTTCTATCAGCGAGGTATTCCTCAGTTGGTTGAGGACTTAAACGAGAGTAAGGATGCATTGCACCCGGTTATTTCGTTCCGAAGAATTAAGGACAGCACCGAGGTGGAAGTAGCCATGCAGTACACCGATGGTTACTCTCTTACGTTGCTGGCGTTTTCTAACAATATCCATAACCCAGATGGCGGTACGCACGCATCCGGTTTTAACGCCGCATTAACCCGAACCATGAATGCCTATGCCAAGAAGATGAACTTCTTGAAGGAAGGCAAAGATTCGAATTTCACATCGGACGATGTCAGTGAAGGTCTAACTGCGGTTATTTCGCTACGCCTAGAGAATCCCTCGTATAACTCACAAGACAAGGTGAAGTTGGTGACTCCAGAGGTTCAAGGCTTAACGAATTCGCTGGTCGGCGATGGTTTGATGACTTTCTTTGAAGAGAACCCTCAACTAGCCAAGCGGATCATTGATAAAGTCGTGACAGCGCAGAGAGCGCGTGAAGCGGCTCGGAAAGCGGCAGAGAGTATTCGACGTGGCAACGCGATGGACAGCTTTGGCTTGCCAGGAAAGCTGAGCGATTGTCGAAGTAAGGAGATGGAGCGTTGCGAGTTGTTCCTGGTAGAGGGTGACTCAGCGGGTGGTTCCGCAAAGCAGGCGCGAGATCGAGAAACTCAGGCGATTTTGCCCTTGAGAGGAAAGATTCTTAACGTTGAGCGAGCTCGAATTGACAAGGCGCTTGATAACGAAGAAATCAAGGCTCTGATCTCCGCTCTAGGTGTAGGAGTTGACTTGACCATGGGGCGTGCTGACCTCACAGCGTCTCTGGAAGAAGACCAGCCTGAGCTGGAGATGACCGCCAACGGTAACGGAAATGGAGCGCCCAAGGCTTATGAGCTATCGGAGCCGACGAAGAAGGGCAAGAAGGATAAGGAAAGAGAGATTGAGTTTGATCTTTCTAAACTCCGCTATGGAAAGGTCATTATCATGACGGACGCGGATGTTGATGGTGAGCACATTCGAACCTTGTTGCTGACCTTCTTCTATCGGTACATGAAACCACTTGTTGCCGCGGGACATATCTATCTTGCTCAGCCACCATTGTTCGTTGTAAAGGCAGGCACCAATGAGCGCCACTATGCAATGACGGAAGGCGAGCGAGACGATATCATCAAGGGTCTTAGGAAGAAGAACCTGCAAGTTACTCGCTTCAAAGGTTTGGGTGAAATGAATCCTGAGGACCTTGAGGAAACAACAATGGCTCCTGATAAGCGAAAGTTGGTTCAGGTCAAGCTAGATAAAGAGTTTGAAGCTGAAGTTGAAGTGATGTTCTCGAAGCTAATGGGTGATAAGGTGGAACCACGCCGCGAGTTTATTGAGAAGCGTGCGAAGGAAACCCATAACGTCGACTGGGATTATTGATTTGTAACCTCAATGCTGAGGTTACAAATCAGGCCTAATGCTTTAGGCTGCAAGTCGGATGTGTGCAGAATGAGATGCTTGCTTCTGAGCCTGATCGCTCCGGCTTTTGTTGATGACCTCATCGGCAACATTCCCGATTTCGTGAAGTCGTGTGATCTGTTGATCTAGCTCCTTTAGGCTTGCAACAAGCTCTTCAACCTGAGCACTCATTTCCTCGGTTGAGGCACTCATTTCTTCACTTGCAGCGGAGTTCTCTTCCGTGATTGCAGCGATGTTCTCAATGGCCGCATTCACGCTTTCGATTTCTGTCCCAACGGTTTGGAGAATAACTGCGTTGGATTCTGCGACGGTATTGACCTTGTTCATCGCGATTGACAGAGATTCGTTGCTGCGAGCGGTCTCCGTTGCCACAGAGGCAATACGTTCCAAGCAGGCCGCTGCGTCGTTTGTTACTTCAAGCGCCATTTGCACATCGTCAACAGTACGTTGCATAGCAGACATTGCTTCTTGACTTCCGTCTTGAATGGCACGTATGAGGCCCGTGATCTCCTTAGTGGATCCGGAAGAGTTCTCGGCCAGTTTCCGTACTTCCTCCGCGACCACAGCAAATCCCCTACCATGCTCACCAGCTCTCGCAGCTTCAATCGCGGCATTGAGGGCAAGCAGATTTGTCTGAGCGGCAATATCGTCGATGGTTTGAACAATTCGTCCAATCTGATCGCTACGGGTGTTCATTTCCTGAACTCGTGAAGCTGTTTCCTCAACGGTTGCTTTGAGTCGATCAATCGCCTCGATCCTATCCCTGATATGCTCCCACATCTTGGCTTGCTCATCAATGGTTGCAATCTGTGCTTGGACAGTCGATACTGATGCGCTTGCTTCCGATAGTGCCATTTGTTGCTCATAGCCGCCATTGACCATCACAGAGCTGTTTATCGAAAGACTGTTCATGGATACAGAAGCCTTTTGAGTTACCTCAGCCTGCATTTGTCCAGAGTGGGCGACTTGCTCAGAAACTTTGGCCACTTCCTGAGTCGCACGTCCGCTCTCATCAGCCGCTTGTTGAAGCTGCTCACTATTACTCACCAAGCCCTTAATAACAAGGTTGACTTCGGTGTTTACCTCGCGGATTTTTCCGATGTAGCCGTACTCTATGTAGGCTTCCATGATCAATTCCTGATCCAAGTTGAGCGTTTTTTGGAAGGCGCTAATCAGTTTTCCTGACCGTCCCGGACTATACCAAAGCTTCTTTGTGATGAGTGGGTAAATGCACTGATAGTAGCTACTCATCGCGGCAAAGAACCAAACAGGAGTTAATCCGATAGCGGCATGGATTTTGCCAACAATTAGGCGACTTGCGAAGTACTGTTCATCAAACTCGCCCCGAAACAACTCTGCGAAGTAAGCTGGATTCGTTTTCTTGAGCTTCTCAATACTGCTTCCAGCGTTCGAAATTATGTGTAGTGCATCTGGGTATTTCTCAAGATGCGTATAGAATTCGTCAATGACCCAAGGAAGTTTGGGTTCAAGGATGCTCTTAAGCGCCTTTAGATCCCGAACCTCATCTGTGCCAATACGATATAGCTCTAGTCGCCGTCTTCTCTCGACACTGTCCAACCCAAATTCTTCAATTCTCATACCTTAGCCCCAATGCTATGTTCATTGGTAATGAGTATTGAGTTCTGCAGGGGAAAAATACAGGAAATGGGTTATGGATGTCTTAATAATTAGCTTTAGTAGTGATTTTCAATGACATAGAAAACACTATTCAGAAGACATCAGTTTTTCCAGATGTTTAGCCAGAACATCGAACTCAATGTTCACAACTTCACTTGGCTTTAAGTCTCCTAAAGTTGTTTCCTTTAACGTATGAGGCACTATCCAAACATCAAACTCACCCGACATAGGATTTACGACCGTTAAACTGATGCCATTTACGGTAACGGAGCCTTTACCGATCAGGTACTTATCAAACTCGTTTGGAATGCGGAACCGAAATACGGTGAATTCGCCGTCTTGGAGAATCGCTACGACTTCCGCCACTGTGTCAACGTGACCTTGAACAATGTGGCCGCCAAATCTATCGGTAGGGCGCATGGCTCGCTCTAGATTCACCCTGCTTCCGACATGGACTTGGTGGAATGCTGTGCGAAGCCTGGTTTCAGGGCTTAAGTCGAAGTAGAGAGTTCCATCTTCTAGCGCAGTAAGACAGCAACCGTTAACGGCTACACTTTCTCCTGCTGCTATCGGGTCATTTGGCCAGGCGTCCACGGTTTGAATCTCCAGCCGTGATCCCTGAAAATGACTGACTTGCCCAATGCCCTGAATGATTCCGGTAAACATTTATTTCACCTTTACTACGTCGACCGGCAGTGATCTTCCTGCTAGAACCACTCGATCTACTTTCTGTATTCCGTCTGAACCATTGGCCCGAACACTCTTCACGCGTCCGTGAACGACAAAGGTTGGAGAAATTCTTCCGTACCCGTCTTCGTCTTGTTCCCAACTGATGGCCACATTCCCATTTACGGATACCAAACGGATGCTCACTTGGCTTCTTTTTCCGTTTCGATAATCGAATGAAATGCCATCATCCACTCGATAAGTATATGAAGACTCTCCGTTCCAGTCGGAAGGAATGAAGATGTGGAAACCTACTTTGCTCATCTCCTTGTGGGCAGAGGTTGGCGTCCCAAGTTGCATGGGCACGATAGCCCCAGCGGCGAAGAACAAGGGTGTTTCACCAGGGGCAACCTTTACGACACCAGTGCCCGGTTCCACCCATTGACCATTACGAGCGTCATACCAATGCTGGTTACCAGGCAGGAGAACCTCCCGAGATCTCTCTTTCCCAAGAATTGGAGCTTGAAGGATGTGGGGCCCAATAAGGAACTGGTCGTCTACAGAATGCAATCCAGCGTCTTCGTATTCATAGATCAGTGGGCGAAGGATTGGGTCGCCTAGCTCTTCTTGATCAATAAACAAGTTGTATAGGTAAGGCAGAAGTTTGTAACGTAAACGGATGTACTTGCGCAATATCTGCATCGTGGCTACTGGGAATGAGAACGGCTCTTGAACCCTAGTCCCAAGCATGCTGTGGTTGCGCATAAATGGGAATAGGAAGCAGGCCTTAACCCAGTCCTGCATCAGTTGATCCGTTACATCTCCGCCAAACCCACCAATGTCAGGCCCGTTAAAGGGAAGACCGCTCAGCCCCATGCCAATAGTCGTGGGAATGGAAATGCGTAAATAGAACTCGTTGGATAGGTTGTCCCCTGTCCAGATAGCGGCGTTTTTGCTGGATCCTATGTATCCTGAGCGGCTAAGAATAAAGGGACGTTCATTAGGCTTAGCTTGCAAGAAACCTTGTTTGGTAGCCATCTGCATACCTAACGCATAAGTATTGTGAGCAAAGGCATGAGGCTTGGAGCCACCCTGAAAAAGCATGCCAGTTGGGTCCACTGGGCCAGTTGAAGGGTCGTTCATATCTACCCAGCATCCACCGAACCCAAGTTCTCGAAACTCTTTGGCATACCCGGCCCACCAATCTTGTGCTTTCCTTAGCGTAAAGTCTGGAAAGACAGTTTCTCCGGGCCATACCATGCCGATGAATGGGTTGCCTTCCGCGTTTTGACAGAAGACATCTTGTGCCAGCCCGTCATCATAGACCCGATAACCGGGATCATGCTTTACGCCCGGATCAATGATTGGGATAATGCGCCGCCCAGACTCTGATAAGCCCTCGTTGGTTGCCGCCACACCGTGAGGAAATGCCTTCTCTGCAACTGTGAATATGCGGAATCCATCCATGTAATCTAGATCCAGCCAAAGGGAATCACAGGGGATTTTGTTTTCGGTGAACTTACGGTCTAGCTCAAGAAGGTCATCATGGCCACCATATCCCCAACGAGATTGGTGATACCCCAGCGCCCATAGAGGGGGAAGTGGAGTTACACCCACCAGCTTCTGCAGTTTGCGCGTAAGCTCTCTTAGGCTGGTGGCATAGAGAATCCATAGATTGGGCTCTCCGCCCTCAGATCCCATGATAAGCTCCGGTGCGGTCCTCTGCCACTCCACAAAGACTCTAGATTCATCCGTGCCCGGTATCTCAAAAAAGCAAGGATAGGGGTTATGAAGTAGAAATCCAACCCACTCATCGCCAATTCGTGTGGCGAGATAAGGAGTCGAGAAATAGGGTGGATCAGTTGGCTCATCGCCCCATTGTTTGTGGTGAAAATCTCCCCAAACATCGGTGTTCCAGAACTTCGTGCGAATACCGGAAACCTCAATCCGTCCAAAGGTTTTTTCGCCAAGGCCAAAGTATTTCGCCTCCGGACTAGTCTCAAACTGGAATATTGAGTGATCTCCACATACTCCAAATGACTTACCAGAGGGGCTTTGAATAAGAGGTTTGCCGTCTTTCCCCATCAGAACAAGCTGCCCTTCTTCGTTAATCTTCAACCGGTGCCTTTCACTAGCGGAAGGGATGTCAAGGGTTTCAAGGCAGTCGTTTTCGGTCCACCTATCTGCCATCACTCGAACATGATAGATATCGTCTTGGTGGCTCTCCAAGTGCAGGCTAACTGGGTGTTTGCCTACCGTTCCTGTACTGGATTCAGATGCGTAATCCTGAAGGTACGTGAAGTTAGAACGATGAGGGTACTTCGTGAAATACATACGACGGTTTGATTTTGGCCCAGCTAATGGTATGGCTCTGGGTCATCTTCAGCACCCACCGCATCGAGGTCTGCATTATCCATGAACACATTACGGTGGTGCCGAATCTGCTTTCCAGCAAAGGCAATGACATCAAATCGGAAGTCACGATCTGTCTGATCCGTCTTGCTTAGATATTCCCGAGCTGCGGAGTAAAGCCGCTGAATCTTTAGCTTGGTGATGGAAGCCTCGGGTAGATCAGATGTCGATCGTTGCTTCACCTCGACAAAAACCAATAAATCATCATCCAAAGCAATGAGGTCAAGCTCTCCGGTCCTTGCCTTGAATCGGCGGGTGATGATCGTAAATCCGATCTCAAGCAGAAAATCTGCCGCCGCGTCTTCGAACTCTGAACCAGTTCGACGCGGCGACTGCATTATTCGTACCTAAGAGCCTGAATAGGTTCCAACCGACTTGCGCGCAGAGCTGGATACAGTCCAAAGAAGACCCCAACTGCAGCGGAGAAGAAGAAGGCTGTGGTGATCGAAGTTGTATTGATGACTGGCGGAACCTTAAACAGTTTGGCCACGCCAATGACCCCAACCGACCCAAAGAGAATGCCCAATGCGCCACCGCAGAGGCACATCACCACACTTTCAAGAAGAAACTGCGTGAGAATGCCCTCCCGCTTAGCTCCGATGGCTTTGCGAAGTCCAATCTCACGGGTCCGCTCAGTAACGGAAACAAGCATGATGTTCATGATTCCGATTCCGCCAACTAAGAGCGATACGGAAGCAATACCGGCCAAGAGCGCACCCAACAGGGCCGTTTGCTCTTCCATCTGTTGGATCATTTCACCTTGGTTGAACACTCGGAAAAGCGATTCCCCGGCAGCGTTTCGGCGCTTTCGGTTCAATACCTCTTCCACCATGATCTGAGTGATAGGCATCAACTCAGTATTTGAAGCTTCAATATTGATCTGGTCAAGGTTTGTCTTGCCCAGGAGCTTCTTCATGGCGGTTTCTAGGGGAACATAGACTTGGTCATCAGGATTTCTCCATCCAGACCCGCCCTTGAACTCGACGACTCCGACAACTTCAAAGTTTTGGCTACCGATTCGGATGGTTGATCCGATCGCGTTTTCACCTTGAAAAAGCTGATCGTACACTTGATACCCAAGCACTGCTTTTTGGGTCTGCAGCTCATTGTCCTCATAGGTGAACCATCCGCCCTGAAACATCTGGGTTGCATTTCGGATAATCGCAATCTCCGGCATACCGCCAGTGATGCTTGTTTGGGTGCTTTTGTTACCGAAAACGACGGTTCTGTTGCCGCTTACCACTCCCGTGATGTTCTTGATCAGAGGTACTTGATCCGTAAGATCTTTGACATCCTCTTGCTTCAGGCTTGGAGGGGCAGAAGAGCCCATACTTTGCCCACCGCGACGCCAGTCTGGCATAACGGTGAGCATATTGGAGCCCATCTTTGAGATGTTTTCCAGCGACTGTTTCTTCGTACCTTCGCCAATCCCGATCATCGCAATGACCGATCCCACACCGATGATAACGCCCAGCATGGTCAGCGCAGATCGCAGTTTGTTGGCTGCGATGGCGCGTAAGGCGGACTGGAAGGAGTCGCCGACTTTCATTAGCGGCCTCCGCCTCCACCACCGCCCCGATTACCGGTTCCCATTTGCAGGCTTGCTCCGGCTCTAGGTTGCCCTTGTTGCTGGCGATTGTTGTTTCGTTGACCTTGCCCACCAGCGAGTCCTCCGCCTTCCTGGGCTTCTTGCATCTTGCGCTGAGTCTCTCTTAGGGCCGCTAGATCAATCGTTGCGGTGACGATTTCATCTCCTTCGCTGAGGCCAGACAGAATTTCTGTTCCATCATTACCCACTTCGCCGACCTTTACCTCGACGCGTCGAGGCTTCTTCGGATCAGTAGACTTCACCTCTACATAAGACTGCTCTCCATCCTGTTTGATAGCTTGGCTAGGGACAATCAAGACATCCTTCTTTTCTAAGGTAAGGAATTCACATGTCGCCGTCATTCCAGGGAGTAGTTGAGCTTTGGCGCCAGGGAGAATCTTGACTCGGACTTTCACGGCCGTAATGTTGTTCTCTGTTGTAGCGGCTGGATTCACTCGATCCACAACACCGTCAACTGCGAGGCCCTTGAAAGCTTCAGTTCGGATTCTTACTTTCTGACCAGGCTTTACCTGGGCCACGTCTGCTTCTACCACTGCGCACTCAACATACATGGTGGTGACGTCACTGAGTTGCACAATACTGGTCCCTTCGGAGAACGTGCTGGTACCTGGGGGAATGATGGTCCCCTCTTCCAAATACTTGGTGGTCACAACGCCATCCCTAGGCGCGAGAACAGTCGTGCTGTCTAGCTGAACTTTTGCATTTTCAACGGAGACTCGACTTCGGACGGTAGAAGCTTGAGCGGCGCTGTACTCTTCTTTGCGGATTTGGTTGTTAATGACCGCGTCCTTGGCTTGTCTCAGGTTGATTTCGGCAATTTGGACCGCTTTCTGTGCTTCCGATACATTTGTGCGTTGGATCGCCGTATCAGTTGCATTTGTTTTGGCTTGATCCAACTGAGCCTTTGCACGAGCGATGGACGCGTTAGCCAAAGCCACCTCCGATGACAACTCCTTGTCGATATTGCTAAGGTTGGTTTGAGCAAGTTGGTAGGCGGCGCGAGCTGATTCTAGCGACCCCTTGGCCCTTTCTACAGTTGCCTGTGTTGTGAACCCTTGTTCAAGCAAGCGTTGTTGCCGAGTGTATTCGGCTTGAGCGACATCAAAATCGGCCTTTGTCCGATCATGAGTGCCCTGCGTATCTCGCCTCCGTTGTGGAATCGTGACCTGTTCTAGCTGCCGTTTAGACTCAAGTGTCTCATCATAAGAAGCTTGAGCATTCCGAATCGTGGCTGCCGTCAAGCTGGGAGACCGCCCCAACTCAACCTTGGCCCGCTCTAATCTCACTTTTGCAGACTCATAGGCCGCCTGAGCATCGGCAACGCTTGTCCTACTGTTGGCAATCTGGAGATTTAGGGTTGCTTGTGCCTGTTTTGCTCGGGCCTGCGCAGACGTTAAATCGGCAGCGGCCTGATCGTATGATGCTTGAGTGTCTGCCGGATCAATCTCCGCAATGAGATCTCCTTTTTTGACCACGGATCCTTCATCAACCGCGAGACGAACGACCTTACCTCCAGCCTTAGACTTAATATCAACACGGGTATTGGCTACTAGAGAGCCAGTGGCGGAGATAGAACGTACGATCTCACCCTTTTCAACCTTGGAGTAGCGGTACTCAATGTCACCTTCTCCGGTATCACGACCCTTAAAGAAAAACCAATATCCGCCGCCGGCTAAAGCCAAGGCTCCAATGATCCAAACTGCTTTTGTCATAGACTACTGCGTCTCTCCCGGTATGGTCTTGCCGGTTACAAGTCTCAAATTAACGTCGGAGATATAGAAGTCATACGTCGCCTCAATGTAATTTGACTCAGCCGTTACCAGACTAACTTGTGCGGTTAGAACTTCGATGACGTCATTGGCTCCCTCTCGTTGAGCAGCTATGGCAGCATCATAATTCACTTGAGCGGCTTCTAAAGCCTGCTTGGCAGCTTTCACACGCTCAATGTTTTGTGTGTATTGGGCATAGGCAGATTCGATTTCGGCTCGCGCTTCTCGCTCGGTTTGGACAAGTGCGGCTCGAGAAGCTTGGAGAGAGAACTTCTGTTCTCGCGCTGCCTCTCGCAAGCGACCACCATCAAACAGAGGATAGGTGACCATCAAGGTGAGGTTGCGATTATCATCCTCATTGGGGCTGAAATTGCGTGAGTAATTCAAATCCAGATCAAAGCCAAAGCCCGCATCTCGATCTGCACGCTTTACGTTGAATTCTTGCGACTCAATACGTTTGCGAGCGGCACGAAGGTCTGCTCGTTCCTGAATACCGGTTGAAACAACCTTATCTTTATCCTCTGGCTGCTCATAGCTGGCGGGCTCGGCAACTTTTTCGAGGGTTGGCAGCTCAGCTTGCCGATCCCAACCGATCGTGGCTTTAAGATCGCTTAAGGAAGTGGCGGTCAGGTTCTTAACGCGCAGCAGCTCCACCTTGGAGTTCAGAAGATCAGCCTGAGCTTGATAAACATCTTTTTTAGCTACTGATCCAATCTCAGGTCGAGCGCCAAACTCAGCTTGATCATAAATCTTTTGGGTTCGATCCACCTGCGATTGGGCAACACGCAACAATTCTTGAGCACGAAGAGCTTCGTAATACTGCTGATGGACCGTGGTTAAAGTTCGTCGAAGGGTTTGCATCGAATCAAACCGTAGGGCATCCTCGCTTCGTCGAGATGAGAGCAGACTGAATTCTCGTTGCCCAGCATCCAAGATGTTCCAGCTGGCGTTGACCCCAGTCGTAACTCCATCAAACTTTGAGATTGCATTGCCCAAAGACGTATCTGTTGTCGAGCGTCGATTGTTGTACTCGGCAAATGGTGTGACCGTTGGGAGGAATGCGCTACGGGCCTGATTCACCCTCGCACCCGCAGCTCGGACATCTAGTGATGCGGCTTTAATGTTGCCGTTGTTTAAGCGTGCCAAGTGCAACGCTTCACTTAAGGTAAGAGTGTCTTGTGCATTCGCTATTCCTACAATGGAGCCTGCTAGACACCACACTGTGAACCGAACAAAGGTCGGGTGCATAATTAGGAGAACTTACCGTGCAAATTCGGCAAAAGTTCAGCAGATTCTGCAAATAGTGGGGCTTTTGGCTTGCTAGGTTAAAGCTAGGTAAAATAACGCCCTTCAAACGGGATGTGGCTCAGCTTGGTAGAGCGCTGCGTTCGGGACGCAGAGG
The DNA here is from genome assembly GCA_037190145.1 of Fimbriimonadaceae bacterium. Lineage (GTDB taxonomy): Bacteria > Armatimonadota > Fimbriimonadia > Fimbriimonadales > Fimbriimonadaceae > 55-13. Next base: position 104,122 of record JBBCJU010000013.1, on the reverse strand, counting down.
TCGCTGGTTCGAATCCAGTCATCCCGACCACAGAATTGAATTTAACAGACCGTTTCGTGACCTCGCGAACAGCATCCGTTTTCTTTTTGTGCCCTATCTTTGTGCCCTATGCAATGGCTGGCGAAAGCTTTGCTATAGCATCTGCATACTTGGCGCGAACGCTTTCGATACCATCCCTGATTGTTAGGTGATGATCACCATGGGATTCGTGAGCAGCTTTCGAAATCGCTTCCTCCGCTTCATGAATTCCACTCTCAATGGCACGGAACCATTCAACGGCATTTTCAAGTTCCAATTCAACGCCGTTCACTTTGAGGAATGCCAAGCAACCAATAAAAGCGGTCGCCTCATTGCCGGCAGCAATCGGAGCTTTCTTCAGGAACCCGGTTAGGAACCTTGCGGCTTGAGGAATCAGATTCGTGCTTGCGCCATAGCCGTACTGATAGTAGGTCGCTTCTTCTAGCGCGGCATATTCAAATTCTTGGGGTGAACCAGTGACGTGGAGGTTTATCCAAAGAATATCTTGAACCGTAAGGTAGTTAAGCGGAGCCATGACCAGCGTCAATTCTACTTCATGCATCTATTGCATGGTGGAGCTGGGTTGAAAGGCCGTCTTGTGGGAACCGGATTGTCACAGATTGGTACTAGTCGCTCCAACAGCATTTAAGCAATGATGGATGTATGTGGACGAAGTTGGGACTGCTTTTGCTGTTAGCAAAGCCTGTTGGGACGTCGGGTCATCAGGTAATGCCTACGAACTCAAGAGTGACCGCTTTCGTGACGTCTTTCAACTCGAAAAACGCCGATGACCTCCGGTCCATGATGGATGCCCATTTCTCAAAGTCGATGTTCACCTCCATGAAGTTGGAGCAGTGGGTCGTCGCGGTAAAAGAGATGGCGGAAGATTTGGCTCCGATCAAGCTTCAATCGCCCATTCAAGATAAGCCTGAGTCATTTGTCAGCCCCTTTCAGACAAAGACGGGGGCTCAGTGGGGTATCCGGTTTGACTTCGAATCCAATGAACCTCATCGGATTATTGGAGTTCGAGTGTCCCCAGACCCTGCCTCGCTACTGGAGGTTCGAAAAGTCCCTGACCATTCGGCTTATGAGAACCTGAACGACCTTGCTGTAAGGGTTGTTAAGAGCGCAAATGTCCCGGCAGTTGGACTCGCCACTTGGATAGACGGAAAAACTGAACTCGGAGTGAGCGGCATTCAAAAAACAGGTTCGCAGGAACCTGCCGTGTTAAGTGATCGATGGCTTATTGGTTCCATTGGTAAAGCCATGACTGCTACGTTGGTCGCGATCTTTATCGAAGAAGGCAAGTTGGACTGGGACACCAAACTGGGCGACATTCTGAAAGACATGCCAATGAGTGAGGGCTACCGCACGGTGACCATTGAGCAGCTCATGCAACACCTCTCCGGGCTGCCCCAAGATCAAATCTACACCGCTCCGGATCTAGAGCGAATCATGGGCAAACTTGAGGACCCCGTGAAGATTCGTGCCGCCTACGCCAAGGATGTTTTGAACCGTGCTCCACTAAGCCCACCTGGAGAACGCATGGCTTACTCTAACGCGGGATATTCCCTTTTGGGGCATATCATCGAGCGAATTGCAAAGAAGCCTTTCGAGAATGTAATCCACGAGCGGTTATTCACACCATTGGGCATGAAGTCTGCGATCTGCAGTATTCCCGGCTCACCTGGAATGCCAAGCTCTACGGGGCAAATTTGGGGTCACTACGAAACTCCTTCTGGCCCCATACCGGGCAAGATCATTCAGCCGTTAGTATTACTAACCGCACCGGCTGGAGGTGGGTTCGCCTGTAATCTGGAAGACCTTGCAAAATTCGGAGCGATGCACCTTAAAGGACTCGTCGGCGAATCTTCCGGACTTCTCAAGGTGGAAACTATCAAACGCCTACATACTCCGCTGCCTCGAAAGGTGGGCAATCCTGGCTATGCCTCGGGCTGGGTGTTGACTCCCGAGGCTCACTTGCACAACGGATCAGACGGCACATTCAATGCCGAGTTAGTCCTCGTTCCTAAGCTAAGACTCGTGGCGATTGGTATCGCCAATCAGGGCTTTTCACGTTCCCCAACGCCTGGACTAGAAGCGGTGGGGGCTATCGTATCAAGATCAAAGGCAAAGGCTTCAAGCGTAGGAGGAAGGTAAATCCTTCTTAGACGGCAACCGCTTTGAGGTCTTCAGAGACGGCAAAGCTGGCTTGGGTCTTTGTCTGAACTTCTTCCAGTGTCACTTCTGGAGCGACTTCGATCAGGGTAAGGCCTGTACCGCGTTCAACCTGAAAAACACATAGGTCAGTAATAATCAGATCAACGCATTGCTTGCCGGTTAAAGGGAGCGAGCATTCATGCAGGATTTTGCTATCCCCTGCCTTGTTGGTGTGTTCCATCACCACGACCACTCGCTTAACCCCGGCTACCAAATCCATGGCACCGCCCATGCCCTTCACCATCTTGCCGGGAATCATCCAGTTAGCCAGGTCACCTTTTCCGCTAACTTCCATAGCCCCCAAAATGCTCAAGTCGATATGTCCGCCCCGAATCATGGCAAAGCTATCGGCACTGCTGAAATAACTGGTGCCAGGAATCTCTGTAATGGTCTGTTTCCCAGCATTGATCAAATCAGGATCAGCTTCGCCTTCAAATGGAAAGGGCCCCATTCCCAGCATCCCATTTTCACTTTGAAGCACCACATCCATTCCTTCAGGAATATAGTTTGCGACCAAGGTTGGAATTCCAATTCCAAGGTTCACATAGAAGCCGTCACGGAGTTCCTGCGCGGCTCGTTGAGCAAGCTGTTCGCGAGATAGAGGCATGGCTGAGTTTACTATGGTTCTCACTTTTAGTGGCTTACGGAAAGCTCACTCGTGAGATCAGTGCATATCCTCAGAAAAAAGGTAACCACCATAGCGAACGGCAAATGGATACGGCGGTTATTAGGGTTTAACCGCTGTTTTGTTGGCTGAACTATGGGGCGGGTAGCTTCCGCCACTGGCCGCCCTTTCCAAGTACTGGCCATTCGGTATCTTTGAAGGTCCCCAGAACTTCTCCAGATGGGACTCTACGAATCTGCAGGTTTGGCAGAATAATACTGGTGCCGTCTGGTGAGAAGCGGAGCATGTTATGGCTCGCCTCCGGGGTCTTCCAGAGGAGAGTTCCTTCCGGATAGCTCCACAGTTCTGCTGTGAAAAGCGTACGCCCTGTATCTGCATAAGTTTCGGTCCGTTTACGAAGCATGGCAAAGCTCTTGTTGTCGGGCGCAAAGACAAGCTTTTCCACGGGAGTGAGATTTGTGTCCTTTACGTGAAACATCCTCTTTCGCGTGGCCACATCCCACACATCGATCCAGTGGCCCGGATATTCGCCCGCAAGCGATCCTTCTTCACTCATCGAATAGAACTGCCAAGGCCACTCGCTCCCTTCCAACTTGCCGCTTGGCCACTCAAAATCTGTGATAGAGAGGCTGAGAACGCGCAGGGTACGGCCTTTGTTCACAAACAAAAGCTGAGAAACGGGCCAGTCATTGTTGGTTCGAACTTCGGTGATCTTCTTCCCCGTTTTGGCATTCCAAAAGCTTAGGATCGCTTTATCTGGAGTTGCATCTATCTCAGGCAAAGTGCGTGAAGTTAGGCTGAGGTTGGCCGCTACCAGCGACTGGCTGTCGGGGGAGAAGAGGAGAGGGATATATGCGCTCCTTCTACGAGTATCCGCGTCGGTTACCTTGAAAACAAGCTTGCCAGAATCAACAACCCAAAGACAGACCTCGCCAAGGGTATTCGACGCGGCAACCTTTGATCCGTCGGGAGAGAACTGAACGACATATGGCTTGAATTTGCAGCCTATCAACTCGCGTTTCTCTTTGCCTGTTTTCGCGTCTACAACCTTCAGAACACCAGAACTTTCATGAAGTTTGATAAACCTCAATCCATCGGGAGACACCGGAAATGTAGCCGCGTACTTTGGCAGGGCAAGAAGCAGAATCGTGGCAAGCATCGGCTTTCAGACGAACCTAGATTAAAAGTATTTCAAAAGATCTTGGATTCGAGAAAGCTTTGGTAGGTTCACAAATCCTTAGAAAACGCCGTTCATCCCTGAACTAACTTTAAGCAATCTCCGTATCGTTTTTCTACCTATGCGCTACTTGTCATTTCCGAAACACCATTAACTCTTGATAAGTAGGGAACACTGTGCGGCATGATCATCCAAGACTGGCTTCAAATGGCGGTGAGTCGTCTGCAAAAAGCTGGTGTCGAATCAAGTCGGTTGGAGGCCCAGCTTCTGGTGGGGCATGTTTTGATGGTGGATCGAACTTGGGTCATTGCTCATCCAGAAGCTGAAGTAAATGAGTTGGCAGCCGAGACATTGCTTCAGAGAAGGGAAAGTCGAGAACCCTTAGCCTACATTCTCGGTTGGCGAGAATTTTATGGCCGTCGTTTTCAAGTCGCTCCTGGTGTGCTGATCCCCCGGCAAGATACAGAAATTCTCTTGGAAGAAGCTTTGAAGCTTATTGGAGGCGGTCCGGTTGCCGATGTGGGGACGGGAAGCGGATGTTTAGCGATTAGCCTGAAGCTGGAGCGTCCCGATCTGGATGTTTGGGCAACGGATGTTTCTCAGATTGCTTTGAACTTAGCGCAATTCAATTCTGAACTCCTGAAAGCAGATGTTAGGTTCCTTGAGTCCGATTTATTCGCCAGGTTCCCGCAGGTTCCTTTTAGCCTGATCGTTTCGAATCCGCCCTACATTGCAGATCATGAAGAACTGATGCCGGAAGTGAATAATCATGAACCTGCTTCCGCCCTTTTCAGCGGTCCGACGGGCCTGGAAATCTACGAACGACTGGCTGCTGAAGCTCCTCGGCATCTCGAAGCAGAAGGTTTTTTGGCAGTTGAAGTTGGCATCGGGCAGGCTCAGGACGTATCTCGACTGCTTGAAGCCCAAAAGTGGAGACAGATTCGTATCACTCGGGACTTATCAGGAATCGAGCGAGTGGTGACGGCCCAAACTCCCGGAATGTAACGAAGTTGGATCACCCGCATCCTGCGTGCTTCCGTGAGTGTAGGATGGTCACAAAGCAATCCCAAGTCCACTCTACTAACCTGCCATAATCTGAACCTATGGAGATCGTGGTTCCGGACGAATTCAAGTACCTTTACGTCCAAAATCGCGAGCGCCCGGTGGTGAAGATTCCTGCCCAGGTGCTGCGGCAAAAGGCCGAAGCGGTGACAAAGATCACACGCAAGCATGCCCTACTTGCGGATGACATGATTCGCATCATGAAAAAAGCCCACGGTGTGGGTTTGGCCGCCCCTCAGGTCGGGATTGGAAGTCGCATTTTCGTCATGGCTCCAGAAGGTATGCGTGCGGTCGCCATGATCAATCCTGTGGTCATCAAAGCGGAAGGGGAACAGATTGGCCAGGAGGGGTGCTTATCTATCCCTGGACTCTATGGCGACGTCAAACGGCCTTACTATGTGGAGATTGAGGCGGAAGACGCAAAAGGGCGAACGTATCTTTATGAGCTAGAAGGAATGCAAGCGCGGGTAGCGATGCACGAGCTTGATCACTTGGACGGGATATTGTTCATCGACAAAGTAGACCCCGCTACCTTGCACTGGTCAAATCCTGATAAGGAGGAGGATGCCGAGTAAAAGGCAATCCCGGCACCTTTCTACTAACCACCAGCTATCCCTATGCGTCTTGTCTATTTCGGAACCGGTTCTTTTTGCCTCCCTGCGCTTGAAGCGTTGAAGGAGAGCATTATTTTGGTGGTGACCCAGCCGGACCGCCCCAGTGGTCGGGGAATGAAACTGAGCCCATCACCCGCCAAAGAGTTGGCCCAGAGATTGGGGATACCGGTGGAAACTCCAGTTAAGAGTCGGACGCCCGAGTTTGTCGAAAAGTTAGAAGCGTTGAGGCCCGACGCTTTGGTTGTTGCCAGCTATGGGCAGATTTTGAGTCAACGAATGTTGGATTCTGCGATTCGAGGTGGCATCAATCTTCACGGTTCTATCTTGCCGAAGTACCGAGGTGCGGCTCCAATCCAGCGGTCCATCCAAGATTTGGAACCTGAAACCGGAGTCACCCTCATGCAGATGGATAAGGGGATGGATACCGGCGATATGATCCATATTGAGAAGACCCCCATTGATCCCGATGAAACCTATGGCCAACTTCAAGATCGGCTGGCTTTGCTGGCCGCAGAAATGGCTAGTGAGTGGATGCCGAAGATTGTCCTGGGCAACTATCCACGAACTCAACAGAATCATGAGGTCGCAACTCATGCCGCTAAAGTCGAAAAGGCGGAATGCGAACTAGATTTTCAGAAAGCGGCGATTCAAGAGTACGCAAAGTTTCGCGCCTTCACTCCCGCCCCAGGAGCCTTCTTAAAGACCAATATTGGACTTTTGAAGATTAGTCAGGCAAAGTTGGGCACTGGGGAAGGGGAGCCAGGTGTTGTTTTATCTACCCGCGATGGTTGCGAAGTCAGTTTCGGAGAGGGCAGTATTGTGCTCTTAGAAGTACAACCGGAAGGTAAAAAGAGAATGTCTGGCCGAGATTTTGCAAATGGAATGCGTGTAAAACCAGGCACTCGCCTCATTTAGATCCCATGGAGCAACAGAAACACCCAAAAATCGTTCAGAAGCTACTGCTTCGTACGTTCTTCCTTCTCCTTTCGGTAGCCGCCGTATTTCTTGGCATCCAATATGTGTTGCAGTGGCGAGAAGATCCGGATACCGGAACGATTGATTCGGACGGGATGGTTGCGGCTATCGAGATTTTGGACGAGGGGCAACAGGCCGTTATCTTTGATAAAACCGGATCCAAGATTCCAAGTCCTGATTACGAGACTGGGAAGACGGACCGAGATATTGTTTGGAGACCAGACGGCAATCGGCTGTTCTTCTCTAGCGACCGCAAAGAAAGTGCCTTCCATCTCTTCCGGTGGAATCCAGGTTCTAAAGCGGTTGACCAACGAAGTACAGGAACACTCAGCAAGTTCGACCCATCGTTCCCAACCGCTGATATTGCGGACAAGGCAGCGGTCAATCTTGCGGGACAGTCGGCAATGATCACGCAAGGTGGTTTCGTACTTGACTTCAATGTCAGGAAATCCACATCGCAGCAGCTTCTTCCTCCTCCTGGTGGAGTGACCGTAGGGGCTGATGAAGGGGCTGGTGGTTCTGGACAGTTTGATGCCATGTACAAGAAGTACGGGAACGCATTTCGGTCCGCTCGTTGGATCAAAGGTCAAGGCTTTATCGCGGCGATTATGAAGGGCGATGAAGGAGAGGTTCTGATTATTCAGAAAGTGGGGGCCAAAACCCCTCAAGAACTCCTCCCTCGCCCGATCTTTGGTGGGGATCGCATTGAGATGGACGTAGATCCGAAAACGGGCAACCTTGTCTTTTCTATCTTGAATTTTCAATTTCCGGATCCCGACAATATTCCTGCTGCCAATATCAAAGATGGGAAAGTTGTGAAACCTTTCACGCACGGGATGTTCATCTTGGACCCTGAAAAGCAAGGGAATGAAGCGATTCTTCCCCTCGCCATCAGTGGCGATGACAAAATGGCGTTTGGAGCACCGGTTGTGAGTCCAGATGGAAGTCAGTTTGCAACCGTGGCCGGAACTTATGACGGTGACAGTTTCATTCCTGGAAGCCTGATTGTGGCCCCGCTGCAACCCGGTGGAATTCAGGCTGGAGCTCAAGTCATCGCCGGCAACATCTTTGAAGTTTCATGGCATCCAAACTCCGAGACCCTGCTTTACATCAAGCGAAGTGGTCAGGAGCGAGCGATCTATAAGATCGGCAAGGACGGATCTTCAGAAACAAAGGTATCAGACGGTGGCAACTTCATGACACCACGATACAGTCCTCAAACCAAATAAGATAAACAAAGAAAAGCGGCCCGGTTCCCAAGGAACCGGGCCGCTTTTTGTGAAAACCTCGCTGAAGCTACTTCGCGACGGTCATGGCTTGGTGACCAAGAACGTCGATAACAAGCATCAAAACCATGAAGCCGACGCCAAGGTACAGGGTGAGCTTAGACATGAAGTCATCGAAACCCGCTTTTCCCTTAAATGTGGTGCGAACGCTTCCGCCTCCACTCATCGCATCTCCCTTGCCGGTGAGGAACACCAGTGCGGAGAATAGGATGGCGACGATTACGCCAATCACGATAAATGCGACATAGAGGTTGTACATTGGAATGAGCTACAAAGGATACCCTAGATGGGGATTTCAATGGGCGTAAAGGCAGAAATCGCCATCAGAATGCCCGCGACCAGGAAGGCTCCTGCCATCACATGAAAGATTCCGCTGTTCCACAGTCGGATCGCAAAACCCGCGTGGATGCGTTTGGATTGATTGTATTTGTCAAGCAACGCTTTACCGGACTGAATCCCCTTTTCTATCTGGCGGTCCGTGGGAGGCTTAGTGGTGATCCAATATTGAACCAGCGCCCCCACCCTTCTCCAGAGCAAAAGAGTTGCCACCAAGGCAATCAGTAGCTTGAACTCTAGATCAATGGGAACTGGATTCAAGGCAATGGATGTGTAAATACTCGCTCCCACTGCCAGGTTGGTGCCACACCGAGGATGAACGCGAGGCATCCGCCGTACGATTTGCGGGGTCAACTCTTCGCCTCGTTCGATGGTGTGAACAACCATGTGTTCCGCAGCGTGGGTTCCGGAGATGGGAAGAAGGCGGAATCCGAGAGCAAACAAAACAAACTGTAGGAGAGAAGCGATTGTATTGGCCAGTAGTTCTGGCATTTGCATGGTGAGGAGCCAGTCGAGCAAATAGTAGCAGCCGATGGAAATCACACTCAACATGCCCATCAACAAGGCTCCAGTCGCAACTAAAGCCAGTCCTCCTGGCCCCGCACTGAGTGTTCCGGTGGTCAGGTAAACGCCAAACGGAGTCGCCATACCACCGATTAGGGCGGGGCGATTGGCCAACGTGGGAGGATCATAAAGATCAGAAGCCCTCAGAACGCCAACGACTCGATAGTCGTCATCTACCACCACTAGCGCTCCTGCGTTCATACGGTCAAACATTCGGAGCGCCTCGGCTCCAGTTTCATACTGTTTGACAACGGGTGGCTCCGCGACAAAGGCCGCCTCAATTCCATCACTTTCGGAATGGCCTTGGCCCAACGCTAAGGCTAAAGAACGCTCGGTAACCACTCCGCGCAGGGTAGCTTCATAGACAACGGGCAGAATGCCTGCCGAATTTTCACGAAGCCTGCGAGCGGCAAAACCTAGTGTCTGTTCGACCCCAACATGATAGGTCGCCCGCATGAGCGTGGATACCGGGCGTGTTAAGGGCGATGGAGTCATCTGGTACTTCAACGTCGATTATGGGCTAAGGATTCGGCATAATCAGATCGGCCTAGGACAGGTTCAAGAAAGTATGAACAGGATTGCGGTAATTACGAGTGGTGGCGACGCGCCGGGAATGAACGCGGCGATTCGCGGTGTGGTAAGAGCGGCAATTGGCCGCGGAGCCGAAGTGGTCGGCTTTTCCCACGGCTACGAAGGCATTATCAAGAATGAAGCCGAAATACTAGATTCCAAGTCGGTGGGCGGCATCATTACCACCGGCGGCACCATCCTTCGAACTGCTCGCAGCAAAGCCTTTATGGAACGGGTTGGGCGAGAGCAGGCGATCAAAGTGTTGGGCGAGAACGGCTGTGAAGGCATGGTCGTCATCGGTGGAGATGGCTCGTTGACGGGTGCCCTTAAGCTTCACGAAGAGTTTGGTTTCCCGGTAATGGGTGTTCCCGGATCCATCGATAACGACATTTCCGGTACCGACTTCTCCATTGGCTTTGACACGGCCGTCAACACCGCACTGGATGCGATCGACCGAGTTCGCGACACAGCCTATTCGCATGAACGTGTCTTTGTTATCGAGGTGATGGGTCGACGCAATGGCTTTATCGCATTGGAAGCAGCCCTTGCCGGGGGTGCGGAAGCCGTTCTGATTCCTGAGATTCCTTACTCCCTGTTGGAGATTTGTGATCAATTGAGAACCTCGGCTCAAAAGGGCAAACGAAGCTCCATTATCATCGTTGCCGAAGGTGCAGCAAAGGCTGAGGATATCAAGAACTTCATTCAGAAGAACACGGGCTTTGAAGCTCGAAACCTAGTTTTGGGCCATATGCAACGCGGAGGCTCTCCAACCGCGTTTGATCGAGTTTTGGCTCTTCGTTTGGGCGCTTTTGCGGCAAATCGACTTCTCAGTGGATTCCGAGGAGAGATGGCGGGCGTAGACGGGGCGAAGCTGGTTTCTCATCCATTGAGCTATGTTTTGAGTACGGAGCGAACCGTAGACCCCGAGAAGCTGCTCTTGGCGGAAGTCATGGCTCAGTAATCGCTTAGCTAGCATTCTCAAGATCTGGCGAACCAAAATCAATGTATGGTTCTCACGGTTACCCTCAATCCATCCGTTGATCGAGCGCTGTTCCTTACGGAGCTGAAGGTTGGCGATACCAACCGTGTGGTCAGAACGGAGACTGATGCTGGCGGGAAAGGTGTAAACCTGAGCCGCGTTCTGCGCGAATTGGGTGGCGAAACCGTTGCCACGGGATTCCTTGGGGGCGGACCGGGAGCCTATATCTGCAAAGTTCTGGACGACCAAACGGTTCCGCACTGCTTCGTGGAGGTCCGAGGAGATACCCGTACCAATTTTAGCGTAGAGGATGCCGCCCAAAATCCTCCCACTACCTTTAATGAGAAGGGCCCTGAGGTCACTGGTAACGATATTGAGAACCTGGTTAACCGGGTGAAGGAGTATCTGCCCAAACTCACATGGCTGGCTATGGGTGGTTCCTTGCCTCCCGGAGCCCCAAGCGATATCTTCTTCCGCCTCACAAATTTGGCCCACGAGGCGGGTGTGAAAGTGCTTGTGGATGCAGATGGCGAGGCGATGAGACTTGCAATGGCCGCGAGCCCTGACTTTATCAAGCCCAATGAGAAAGAAGCATCCCGTCTGCTGGGACGTGACCTAAGCGGTCGAAATGATGCGATCCAAGCGACATTGGAGTTGTATCATCAGTTGGGTGGAGGGGATAAAATCGCCGTGATTAGTCGAGGTGCGGGCGGGGCAGTGATAGCCTGCTCAGAAGGTGAGTTTGACGGGATCACTCCAGCCGTGGAAATGCGCAGCACGATTGGGTGTGGAGACTCGATGCTGGGCGGCATGCTTTGGGCGATGGGGCAAGGCAAGAGCATGGAAGAGGCCTTCCGATGGGGATTGGCGGCAGGAGCCGCGACCGCATCAACCGACGGAACCGAGATAGCGCGGCGATCGGTGGTTGAAAACTTGTTTGATAAAGCGCGGATTGAGCGAGATTAACCGTTTATCCGCATTTTTACCTTCTGAATCTCGCATTTATACTTGCCACTCTGTTTCAAAGCTATCGGTTCGATATGGAATAGAACGATAAGCAACGGGGTGGTAATGAAGGAAATTAGCAATGATGCGCTATGGCTTGATGATGCATTTACGCCGGAGTTAAGCGCGTGCCGATTAGTCACAAAAGAGGCAGCTTATGCCGCGAATCTTGTCCCATTGAGAGTCGAGGGAAGAAAACTGATTTGCTTAGGCTATGCACCCATTGATCTTGCTCGAGTCTCCGAGTTTCAGTCAAAGGCATGTCGAGAAATTTCCATTGTCTGTTCGAGTGCCGAGACGGTTCATCGCCTATTGGAAGAGTGTTTTGGTCCACAAGGGCTATTGGGACATGAAGAATTAGTGGAGTCGGTATCCGCCACCCAGGTTTCTAAACATCTTGACGTAACCCAAGAGGATAAACCGAGGCAAAACCAAATGCCGATGAAGGTTTTTGCGGTTACGAGTGGCAAAGGCGGAGTGGGAAAATCTTCGATTACCGTAAACCTTGCGGTCACCCTTGCCAAGCGAGGCTATAAGGTTGGAGTGATTGATTGTGACTTTGGCTTATCCAATCTTCACGTTCTTTTGGGAGCTAAAACCCGCTTTAACCTCAGCGATGTGATCATGGGCAAGGTGCCTATGTCCTCCGCTTTTGATCTTCTGCCGAGCGGAATCTATCTGTTGTCGGGAGCTCCCGGTGCCGCTGAATTTGCGGATCTGAATTATGAAGCCCTGCAAAAAGCCCAAGCAGGTTTTAGCCAACTAGAATCTGAATTCGACTTCTTATTCCTCGATACAGCCGCTGGCATCCACGATGGTGTTCTGTCTTTGCTTATGGCTGCAGATGAGACCATTCTGGTAATGACGCCCGATCCTGCTTCGATTCTAGATGCTTATGTGACGGGGCAGGCATTGCTCCAAAAACGGCCCGATGCCAAGGTGAAGTGCATCGTGAACCAAGCCACAAACGAGACGGATGCAAAGCTGATCTTTGCCAAGTTCAAGACCTTTGTCGGGCTCTACTCATCGGGCAATGCTGAATTCATCGGCAAAGTGTCGGTAGACGCTGCGGCAAACCAAGCATCAAGGAATCGTCAACCATTTGTCCTTGCTTCGCCAAAATCCCAAGCAACCCGAGACCTAGATGCGGTTGCATGTCGGCTTGCCAATATTCCGTTGCCCACCAGTGTGCATACGGGAGTATTGGAACGATGGTTTGGGAAGGTCAAAGCAGCCTGACTGTCCATTTTGTAGTATTCTGAATTAATATTGCTTTGATGCGACGCCTAGCACGCCATTCTCAGATCCAAACCTATCTATGCTCCAACGTTTTGTTTCGTTAGGATAGTCTGGGTCAAAGACTGTGCACTCACCCTTTTGCTGTGCTAGTAGAACCACGAAGTGTCCCCTTGGAAGCCAGACGATCACCGGTTTTCGGGCTTTGGGTATTTGAGTGACATATTCAACGTTGAACCCAGAGGTTTCAAGACAGAGCTTGATCTCAGCCAGACTAACAAAAGCTCGATCAGGGATTTTTGAGACAATGGCTTTTGCGGTTTCTTGGTCAATATCAGATTCTACCAGCCATCTAGCAAGGGCTTTTTGTCCACAGTAACCTCCGCTCGCGCGTTGATGCGACTGTGATTTGAGGATCACCCATGTCCAAGAAACAACCACACAAAATGTAAACAGAGCTACCTTTTTCGCGATAAACTCCTGCGAGTTCGATGCTGAGTCAACAGCAGAGCGCTAAAGAAGACAAGCCCCGCTACTGAGCTTACATAGAGCCATGCCCAAGGATTAGTCTCAGCCTTCAGTATTCCGCTAGATTCGACCAGTTCTCCCTTGGCGGTCATTTGAAGGGTCTTCGTTGGTCCCGCTACAACCACTGTAAAGGGTCGATAAATGTCTCTTAAGGTTAATGGTTCAGATCGCTCTAGTGTGGAAAAATCCGTCACAAAGGTGCTCGGTCTTAAGGCAACCGGTGCTGGCTCTACACCTGTGAAAGTCCCTGAGCCATTGCGTGGCAACTCGACGGAGCCTTTTTTCGTCCACTCGCTTAGATTGACCTCCGAGACCAAGTCTGCGGTTGTCTTCCTAAACCACATTTGAGACCTTTCTACTCGCCAGCCTGTCTCAAGTTTGATAACTGTAATCTTAAACGACTTACCTTCCGTTTGTCCGGATATCTCCGCCTTGTTACCGGTGCGTTTCACAGAATCAGCTCGGGCTATAAGCTCGTCATAAGTTATGCCCTGATCTTCAAATGCATCAAGTACCGACGTAAATGGATACCCGTTGTCCTTGATCGTGCCCACCCCGGCAATTTGGGGATAGTCCTTCGCATACTCAAACCAATACACGATTCCGTCATTCTGCAAATAACCATCATTAATCTGATCAAGATTTCCATTACTTGATCGACGAGTGTAGTTTCGTATTAGGTACGGAGTTGAGCCGTGAAAGCCAACGGTGTATGTGCCCGCATATGACTTGGCCATGCAGTCTATCTGGCACTGAACTTTCCACCCCTCCGCGGCCAGTCGGCACGTTCTGATATCGGCAGCTATTTCAGACTTTAAGTCAGCGTAAGCTAAGGGAAAGGCAGCCAAGGCAATGACCCAAAAAGGAAGTCGCAGCATTCAATCTCCAAAGTCGGACTCCCTGGTACAGACCCAGGGAGATTGATATTTTTAGCTAGCCTGGTCCGCCGGGACCGGTGGGGGCTGGGCAAGTACTCGTTGTCGTGTAGTCAGTATCGTAAGGACTGCCGCTGCAATCTACGGTGCTGTACCATTCCTTGGAAATACAAGCTGCATCTGGACCGGGCACGCAATTATCAGGACCCCAAGCAAACCTGCATTCCCAATGAGGATTTCTTGTCGTCTTAAGTGCATACCGGAATATCGGTACTCCCAGCACAACATCATAGACCGCAACACATGAGTTTAGAGGCGTTTCATTACAACCGTATTGGCATTCTGAACCCGAACCGATCGCAAGGTCTGGACTATGATGAGGTGACGCGTCAGAACTGTGACGCATGGCCGAACTTGAGGCGATGATGCCGACGATCAGCATCGAGAGTATGATGAGTTTTTTCATTGCCTTGTAACCCCCTTAGGGTTTTTGAGAACTTGCATGGCGTACATAGTCGTCACGCACAGACAAACACTGAGCAGCAGCGAAACGCTTGGTGGCATTCGCAAGTAGATTCCAAAACAGGAACAAGGAACCTTCAAATCCTGAAAGTGCCTTAGGGCCGAGTATCCAGCAAACATAGCAAACAGAGATGAACTGCAAAGCAAGGTGATAGAGGATTTCCAATAAATGAGGAGTCCAATTCCAAGGGCGTATTCTACGGCGACGAGCAAGATGACAAAGGGGCGGAGAAGTGAAAGGGGCAGCAGTTGAGTCTGAGCCAAGGCGTCCACGGTGTCATCTAGGTTTAAGGATTTTGCGGTAGCCGAGAACCCTAGCAGTAAAGGGATCAAGATTGATGCCGTTCTGGCAATGATCATCGCACTACTCCTGATGCATCTCGAACTTGGATATAAGTTCGATTTTGGGAAACATGACCGTCAAAATAGGCCACATTGTAGCGATACTTAGCCCACAAGTTTTCCCAGTCTGAGTAAACCATGCCGGGGGTCATTGCTTGGGCTCCAACATGCCAGTGCCCAGCCTGGTCAGATAGAATCATCTGTTCTGTCAGTCGTTCAAGGCTGGTCCATGAAGCACCCAGCCCCAAGCTTGTCACATATCGGTAGCTCATCCCGCATGTATCAAACAAAGTAGGTGTGCCAGTTAAAGGTATAGATGGCAAGGTATCGATTGCCGATACTCCTGAATCCAGAGGGCACCGCCATATGTCTGTAGACTTTGTATATGGCTTGGATAGATTAGGCATTAATGGCATTGCATTAATCGCTGACCATAGATGTTGGGGATGAACGTTCACATGTTCCTTATCTACGCAATCCTTTCCTCGCGGAACTTGGTCATCAAAATCTATGCTGTAAAGGCGGAGGGCCTTTTGGATATTGCCGAGATTGGACAAACACAGAGAAACCTGAGCTGATTTACGTGCTTGGGCAAAGGCTGGGTACATAAGAGCGGAAAGGCAAGTGATTATGCCGATGACGCAAAGTATTTCAATGATCGTCATGCCGGAAGATCGCTTAAAAGAAACATCATGCTTAGTCTTCCGGTTGTCCACGCTGTTATCTTACAACTCTTTTAGATGTTTCGCAATTTTTTTTAAATAAAAGGAAGTTCTACAAAAGACATCTTGCACCAGAATACTTACGAAGTAAAAGTGCAATAGTAAAGATTGCCTTTCATTGGAAGTAATCAAAGGGTAGTCCCGGTGAATCCCCAATGGCAATTCCTATCAAGCATCCGTAAAGGTCCGGTTTCTTTGCCATCAGAACCTGGGACCCGAAAAAGGCAAGGAATAGTTCGGAATATTAGATGGCGATCAAACTGGGTCCTTTCCACACTATCGGGCAAATCTCTAAAATGCTACAATGCCGCTTGAATCTAAGTTCATAGGAGCAGTTTGTTTTGGCGGTTGATACCAGCGATTTTAAAAATGGAATGCACTTTCTCATGGATGGAGACGTTTATACGATCGTCGAATTCCAGCATGTAAAACCCGGGAAAGGTGGCGCGTTTGTAAGGACCAGACTTCGGAATCTGAAGACTGGCCGGACTCTAGAGAAAACGTTCAGATCAGGAGAACGAGTAGAGCCGGTATTCGTCGAAAAGCTGAAGATGCAGTTTCTTTACCGACAAGGCGACGAACTCATCCTCATGGATTTAGATTCTTACGAGCAAATTCCGGTTAAGCCTGAATCCCTCGGGGATCAATCCAAGTACTTGAAAGAAGATATGGAGATCGTCAGTCTTGTTGCCAATGGTGAAACCCTTGGCTATGAGTTGCCGAACTTTGTGGAGCAAGAAGTTGTGGAGACTGATCCGGGCTATAAGGGTGATACCGTTAGTGGTGGAAGTACCAAACCGGCAAAACTAGAGTCCGGCGCGGTTATTCAGGTTCCTTTCCATATCAATGTTGGTGATATTCTTAAGGTAGATACGCGAACCGACGACTACGTGGAGCGCGTCAAGAAGTAAAGATATGCAGCGTGGTTCCGGATCAGATCGAGGTATTGCTGAGGCGTTCGTCGATTTCTTGTCTGGGGCCGCGCGGTTCATCTTCTATCTTGGGATGCTGGTCGGGTTTGGCTCGGCTATCTTCTGCATCTACTACGCCTTCACTTTTAGTGGGGGTGGTGCCCCTGCGAATGAAGCGCAGGCTCTGAGCAACCTAGAGCTTTTTCAAAAGCTGACCGTCAGCGGGATGATTTCTGCGGGTGTTGGGGCCAGCTATCTCTTTTGGGGTGAAGAGCTTCTTTCTGCCTTGCTTCTCATCGTTTCGGGGCTGCTCTATTTCTCACCCTTGATTCTTACCAGCGTGGGCGTGAACTCCTCCACGAAGGTTGCTCAAAGTGCACTGGCGATTATTCAAACCGGTGGCATGGCGTTAGGCGCGGTCGCGATCATCGTTCTTGTCTTTGATGTTGCGAATCGTGTTCGACTGAGAGCGCAACAGGGCTCAAAGGCCGATCAACTGAAGTACGGAAAGGGAGTTAAAGAGGAGTCGGATCGTCAGAACGTTTTCCTCGGGAAGTGCTGGCAACTCCCTTTTTGCCGCAAGTTTGTTCGTGAGAAGTGCCCGATTTACCATGCTCGTCGAACATGCTGGAAAGAGCAAGTGGGCTGTATGTGTGAGGAGCAAGTCATACGCGATGCGATGGAAAACAAGGTGATTCCAAAGGATGCCGTCGCCGCAGCCGCTGCTATTCCGCGCAACAACCGACTAACCGCTTCTCAAAAGTTTGATCGTTGTAAGCAGTGCGTCATTTACAACGAGCATCAAAAGCATAAGTATCGAGCCTTGTTACCGAGCATTGTTATCGGATTCATCGTGGTCTATGCAGTTTTCCGCATCCCACTCTTAAGCTTAACCTCAGGCGTCGTGAATGCGATGGGGCAGATGGTGGGCAAGCTCACCTTCAATGCCAGTGGTGGTGATAGTGTTCGCAACGTTTCGGCACCGTTTCAGGAGCTGTTGCTGGTTTGTTTGATGATTATCTTGCTGACCTACTCCCTCAAGGTGCTTGAGCACGCCATTTTCAAACTGAAACTATAACCAATGTCCACTTCCAACGCCCTTATCCAGATTGACGGTAGTCATGGCGAAGGGGGAGGGGCACTTGTTAGAACAGCCTTAGCGATGGCGGCTTTGACTCAGCAAGCCGTTCGAATCCAAAACGTGCGGGCGGGCACTAATCACCCTGGGGTTGACGTCGAGGATTTGACTCTTGTTAAAGCTCTGGCTGTATCTTGTGCGGCAGAGACCACCGGAGCCGAACGAGGTTCCCCAACCCTCAGCTTTCTGCCCTCTCGGCGTTGTGCACCTTTAAAGTCGGCTCTAGACTTAGATGAAAGGCTTCTGGCGAATCGAGTTCCAAATGCCAATGTGCTGCTCAATGCGTTGTTGCCAGTCCTTGCCAGATCAGGAGCCTACTCTCAGGTGAGCCTGGGCGGCGAAACCTATGGTTCTCATTCGCTTTGTTATGACTACTTTGCCAACGTTACGCTAGGAGCTCAAAAGAAGCTTGGTCTCTATGTATTCCCAGAGCAGATATCTGCTGGCTTTGGGCGTGAGGGAGGAGGGGAGGTGCGGCTTGAAGTGGAACCCTCTCATCTGCAAGCTATCCACTGGAGCAAGCGGGGTGAACTCGTCAATGCTCGAGCGACCATTGCGATTTCTGAACTACCAATGACGATCGCTCATCGGGGCTTAGCGCACCTGACTAACCTCGGCATCAACGCAAAGATTCCATTTGAGGTTGAAATCATCGGTGTGGATTCTCGTAAACCGGGTGTTTGTATTACGACTTGGGTGGAATACGAAAATGGCATGGGAGGAGCGACTGCCATGGGCGCAAAAGGAATCCGTATTGAGGCGGTAGCTCAATCTGCCTTCGAAGATACCTACGAGTGGGTTCGGTCAAATGCATCTGTAGACGCTTACCTCGCCGATCAGATCCTCCCCACGGCTATCTTTGCGGACGGGGAAACAGTCTTCACCGTTTCCCGCCTTACAAAACGTTTCTTAACCATTGTTTGGGTTATCAAGCAGTTCTTGCCGATTCATATAACGGTGAAGGGGAGCGAGGGCGAACCTGGGGAAGTCAGCGTCCGCAGGTAGTCTATCGGGGTGCGAAAAGCGGTCATTGATGTTGGCTCGAACTCTGTTCTTTTGGTAGTGGCGGAAAGGGCTGGAGAGTCCTGGCAACAGATTTACGAAGACACCGCTGTGACCGCCCTAGGAGACGGCACAAAGGCGACTGGGCTCTTAGGTGAGCCTGGAATGGATGCCACTTTGAAAGCCTTGGCCCAATTCTTTGCTACAGCACAGGAATTGGGAGTCGAGAGTATTCAGGCTGCCGCCACAATGGCGGCTAGAATCGCTTCTAACACGTCCGATTTTCAAAAGCGGGCAGAGATGCAGGGTACGCCGGTTACCGTTCTCTCCGGCGAAAATGAAGCCGAACTAGGCTTTCTGTCGGTCGCAACGGATCCAATGTTTGCTAAAGAACGTCGGATTTCGATCATTGACCCGGGCGGACACAGCACCGAACTTGTGACCGCAGATCAGGTGGAGGGGCAATGGGTTGTCCGTTTTCGGCGCAGTTACCCCGTGGGCACTCTTGGCCTGAGAAGCACTCACTTTCCTTCAGAGCGAATCACTCCTAAAGAGATGTTTGAGGGAATTGCAGCGATTGATGATTTGATCGGTCTTTGCTATCGACCTCACGAAAGCGGCGCGGCGGTTGTTTTAGGAGCAAGTGGAACGAACCTAATCTCCATTCGTGAGAAGATGACTCATTGGGAACCAGATCGTGTTCACGGAGCCTGGTTGGACTATGAGGAAGTCAGCAAGGCATTTGGATGGTTAGCTCCCATGAGTGATGAGGAAAGAGCTTCAGTACCCGGACTAGAGCCCGGGAGGGAAAAGACGATTCATCTGGGTTCCCTTATCTTGGAAAGATTCCTTTTTGCGCTCAGAACAGGAGGGTGCAGAGTCAGCGTCCGAGGTTGGCGACATGCCCTTTTGGAGTTAGGATTACCAGGTTTATAAATCTCAGAAGGAACTCATCTAAGTAACATAGAATTGAGCACTTAATGCTCTCTCAACTCCCTAAGAAGGAGGCTCTCAAGATTACTGGGTGGGGTGTCGCGATTGTCGCCACCTTCCTTTTTGTTGGGCATTGGAAATCCAAGCCAGATTCTGATATTACTTTTGAAAAACTAGAGCCTCTGAAGGAGACAAAGGCCAATCCTCCTAAAGAGCCTGCACAGGCTTTGCCGATTGTTCAGGTCAGTGGGGCGGTGCGAAAACCCGGTGTATACCGACTGCAACCGGATGCACGAGTACATGACGCTATTCGGGAAGCAGGGGGAGCTAAACCGCATGCCGATTTGAGTCAATGGAACCTGGCCGCCCGAATTCAGGACGGAGCTAGCATTCATATCCCGGCTAAGATCAAGTCAGAGCAGACTGTAACCCAGCCTAAAGTGGCAGCTTCTAGTCGAAGGCCAAAGGGGTTAAGCGGAACGATTGAGCCTTTCCGAGTTCAGGTTCCTGAAGAGTATCGGGGAGGTGCGGCTCTCTCGCCAGGGAACACGGTTGTGGAACCTGAAAAATCTCCGTCCCGATCTACCAGCAAAACCAAAGCAATCCCCGCTCAAGGTTCCATTTCATTGAATACAGGTTCTCAAGCCGATTTAGAGAAGTTGCCCGGAGTTGGCCCTTCAACCGCCCAAAAAATTCTTCAATACCGACGTGAGAGCGGAGGCTTTACATCCATCGATGAGTTGATGGCGGTGAAAGGGATTGGCCCCAAGAAAATGGAAGCGATTCGTCCCTATGTTCGTTTATAGGTTCTTCGCAACCTTATCTAGAATCCACATCGCCACTTGGAGTTTGCTGTCCAACGGGCTTTCAAGTCTTTCACCGTCTTTAGTAAGAAGTGTCACTTGGTTGAGTTCAGATTCAAATCCGATTTTAGGGTTAGAAACATCATTGTGGGCGATGGCATAGAGTCCTTTGCGCTTCAATTTGGCTTCCGCTATTTCTAAATCGAGGCTAGGTTCAGCAGCAAAACCGATCGTTCGCTTTCCTGATTTCGCAAGCTCGGCAATAATGTCTGGGTTAGGTATCAACTCCAGGTTCATTTTCTTGCTGGATCGTCGGATCTTCCCCGCGGTTGGAGTCTCTACTCGGTAATCAGCAACTGCAGCGGCACCGATAACTAAGTGCGAGTCTTCAACTTCCTTGCGCGCTGCATTCAACATCTGCTCTGCGGTGCGAACAGGAATCTTCACTGCGTTTCGAGGATAAGGTACATCTGAAGGACCGGCGATGACCGTGACGTCTGCTCCCATCAATAGGGCGGCTTGCGCTAATGCCGCTCCCATCTTTCCGCTGGAACGGTTTGTGATGTATCTCACATCGTCAATCGGTTCCTGGGTGGGACCAGATGTGATTAACACTTTTCGACGCCATAGGGTGTCTGACTTTGTCGACATTCCGATACAAACAGAAACGATCGCTTCGTTAGGGGCGAGCTTTCCTTTGCCATGTTCGCCTGCGACTACATCGCCTTCAATGGGCTCGATAATGGCGGCCGCACGAGAAGATAGTTTGCGGAGTGAAGCTTGCGTTTCGGGGTGCAAGTACATTGCCGGGTTCATGGCAGGGGCAATGACCATGGGGCCTTCATAAGCCAAAGCCATCGTGGTCAACATGTCGTCGCCAATGCCGTTCGCAATCCGGTTGATGGTATTGGCGCTGGCGGGAGCTAAGACCATCAGGTCGGCTTGCCGAGCCCAATCTAGGTGCGCCATCCTACCCCGTTCAGGTTCATCGAATGTATCGATAAGGCACGGGCCACCCGTTAAGGTTTCGAACAGAATCGGGGTTACAAATCTTTGAGCGGCGTCGGTTAAGCAGACTCGAACGGCAAACCCTGCGCGCATCAGGTCTCTGGCAAGATCGGCGGCGCGGTAAGCCGCTATAGAGCCTGATACCCCGAGGACAACCCTAGGCAATGATCTCCTCCAACTCACGGATGACTCGTTCTAGATCGTCGTTTGTGACTTGGTGGTGGTAGCGGTCTGCGAGTTCGATCTCTTCCGTTGCATTTCGAAGTCTTTTTTCGATAGTCGCAGCATCGTCGGTGCCTCGACCTCGGATTCGTCGCTCTAGTTCCTCTCGGGAAGGAGGAAGAAGAAATACGGAAATGGCATCCGGTCGTAAGTCCATCGCAGATAAAGCACCTTGGACATCAATCTTGAGGATTGCGATTTTGCCGTCCTGAAGCATTCGATCCATGTCTAGTAAAGGCGTTGCGTAGAAATTGCCGTGCACTTCCTTGTATTCCAGGAACTCTCCGGCTTCAGCCATTTGATGAAAGGCTTCGACCGGCACAAAGTGGTAATCAACTCCGGCTACTTCTCCGGTTCGAGGTGCGCGGGTGGTGTAAGCCACTACTCGTTCGACGTGCGAATTGCGTTTGCGCCATTCGTTAATGACGGTGTCTTTGCCAACTCCGCTTGGCCCACTTAAAATGACTAATCGCCCGTTCATATCTACTCGAAATCTGACCGTACCAGAATCTACTTCCCAACCAGTTTAAGGATTCGCTCGGCAAGACGCATAGGATCATGCCGCACCACATCTGAATCACTCATGAAGTTTCCAGTAATAACTTTGTAGCCCATACTGCGAATTCGGTCTGGATCGGGTTCTACCCAGTGTTGCCCAGCTTCCCGATAAGACTCCAGCGAAGCTTCGCTGGGTGCCGCAGAGTTGATGAAAACGTAGTCGAAAATGCGGGTTTCTACGTTGTTCAGGATGGCCATCAGGTGCTCACTGGCGGTAAAGCTATCGCTCTCCCCAGGTTGGGTCATGACGTTGCAAATATAAACCTTAGGGGCATCAGAGGCGCGTAAGGCTTCAGCAACTCCCGGTACAAGGAGGTTGGGGATAACACTGGTGAAAACGCTCCCAGGCCCAACTACAATGATGTCCGCGCTCGCGATAGCCTCCAAAGCGCTTGGGTGAGGCTCAACACTGGCGGGGTCCAAGAAGATCTTGCGAATTCTCTTTCCTGCTTCAACAATCGCGGTTTCACCGCTAATCTCAACTCCACCCTCAACGACAGCGCGCAATCGAACATGAGCGAGAGTAGAGGGAATAACCTGCCCGCGGATTGCCAAAACGGCGCTCGCTGATTCAACGGCTTTCTCAAAGTCGCCCCGCGTCTGATCAACCAACGCTGCAATGAGCAAATTGCCCATGGAGTGACCGCTGAGGTTGCCGCTATCCTCTTTGAAACGGTGTTGGAAGAGGTCTGTCATCGCCTTTTCCGCATCTGCCAAAGCGACTAAACAGTTGCGGATATCACCCGGAGGGATCATTCCTTTCTCTCGAATCAATTGTCCGCTGGAACCACCATCATCGGTTACCGTGACAATGGCGGTGATGTTTGAGGAATGTTGCTTCAGACCCCGTAGTAGAGTGCTTAAGCCCGTACCGCCCCCTAAGGCAACGATGTGAGGACCTTGAGCTAGGCGTTGACGGCGGATGTAATCATTGGCGAGTCCCCGGCTACGGCCAGGATTCATGGTTTCAATGATTCGTCGAATCACGGCTCGGCTACCGGTATAGACCAGTGTGAGCCCAAGCAGAATGAAGCCCAGACCCATGATGTGAGCGCTTACATCTTGGTCATTCCCAACAAGATTTGTTAGAACGCCGCCCGCCCATCTACCAAACAGGTTTAGACCATTGATGAGTCCAGTTCGGAGGCTAAGGGCGATCCCGGACAGAAGCATGACCAGGCCGAAGATAGCGACTAGACCAGGCTTCCAAAGACCGGTGGCGGGTGAGAAAAACCGCCTTACTTTGTAGCGATTAATCATCGTCCTTGTCGTCATCCGGAAGGAAGACGCCGAGAACTCCGTTTATAAATGCGATGATGACACTGGCAATAAGCGCGGCTAGAAAGCCCTTAAATCCTTCGTCTGTGATCTCAAATCCAACCTTTAGGCTTGCGGCGATCATCAGTACGGCGGCATTGACTACAAGTGAGAAAAGTCCAAGCGTCAAGCAACTGAGAGGAAGGGTGAGAACTTTGAGAATCTTGCCAAGCGTGGCGTTCAGAAAAGCCAAAATCGCGACCCCAATCATTAGGGGAATAAGATCGTTTGCTTCCTGGTACTTGACTTTAAACCCGAGGCCGATGGCTTGGCTAACGAGGGACGCAGCGAACACCGAAAACGCCAGCAAAACCCATCTTAAAAATAGCCTTCCCATATCATGAACCAGGGGTCAAGATTGCTCTTTCCACTACGTTGTACCTCGGGTCTGGCTTAAAGGATTATCTATGGCCTAGCCTTTATCCGCCTAAAAGCAAATATTGGTTAGGAGCAAGGAAGATGAGATGGGAGGGTAATCTCCTGAGAACCTTTTGACTTGAAATGCAACGGGTTAGAAAATTGTTTAAAGTGAATTGTAAATGAAGAGCATCCTCAGACTCACCGGTGCCTTGGTCCTAAGCTTCCTGCTGTCGGTGGCGGCCTTTGCTGAACAAGCCACGTATAGAGTTCTGTTTGAGGGCAAGCAGATTGGGAATGCAAAGATTACTCAGGTGAAGAACGCAGACGGGTCGGTCTTACTAGAGATGGATAGCACAATGACTTTCTTTGGCGAACTCATGGAGTTATCCATGAGTTTTCTCACGGCGAAGGATGGTACGCCGATTCGAGAAAGCAGTTCGCAAAAAACCAATGATGAATCCAGTATCGCTAGCGTGAATTACAAGAAAGACGGTGCTCACGTGATTTCCACCGATAACGGTAAATCCATTAGCAAGGTCGTGTCGTATCCAAAGGGCAAAGTTAAAGGCATGTCTAATATGTGGTTCATCCACTATCGCCCCAAAGTTGGAGAAAAAGACGTCTATTGGGAGCTCGATCTAGATACGCTCAAGTGGGTACGAGTTGTGCAAGTCTATAAGGGGCCGCGCCAGATAAAGCTTGGTGGGAAATCTGTATCGGCGCACTTAATTTCGGTGGACGGTTTGGCTATGTATGTTTCAGGAAGTGGCATGGTGCTCCGCACCTCTTACGGTCCTTCTGATCAAAACTTTATCATCGAGCGCATTTAGCCCACTCGTGGTCGAGACGCCCACCTTGCGCGTTCCCCATCAATGAATCTCCAAGGACGATCATGTGCCTTTCCAATGGCGATACCGACCCTCGGCCCGGTTAGGATGGTTTGAACAGCCTGGTCAGGAGCGAGCAACTGTAGATTTTGGTCAACATCTGGGGGTTCGAAAAGATTGAATCCGTTATCAGCCGAGGTAATGCCAAAGGCAGCCGCTAGCTTGCCTGGGCCAGATAGTAAATCTTCATCTCGCTTGGCTTTTGGTCTTCTCTCTCGAAAGGTTTTCAACCCGGTAATGGGTTCTGCAGCTCGGATCAAAATCGCACAAGGATCTCCCTTTGCATGAGCGACTAGGTTTAGCATCCAGTGACAACCGTAGTTAAAGTACACGTAGGCATGCCCGGGCGGTCCGAACATGGCCATGTTCTTCATCTTTGATTTTCCAAAGGAATGAGCGGCGGGATCATCTGAGCCTCGGTAGGCTTCTACCTCCACAATCCGAGCTTCTAGATTTCCCCTGCGAAGCCTCCACCCCAGCAGTTCAGGAGCCGCGGAGACGACATCTTGGGGAAGGTATTCAAGCAAACGTAAGTTGTATCCCGGGGATGGTGGATTCATGTTCTGCACGATCTTTCCTTTGATTGGACGCGTAACAATCAACATTCCGCAAGCACTAGAGTGCCAAACTTGACCCAATGGCAATCGCCGAATCTACCATGGTCGTGGAACTGGAGAAGATTCTATCTCCAGGCCAGGTGCTATCTGGGCCGGCGGCGCAGCGAGCTTACGACTGTGATGCTTACTCGGTAGATCGGTCGAAGCCGATGTGTATTGTGCTACCGGAATCGACGGAGGAGACGGCAGCGGTGGTGAAGTGGTGCGTTGCCAACCAAGTTCCATTTACTGGTCGAGGAGCGGGAACAGGGCTAAGCGGAGGTGCGCTGCCAGCCAAAGGTGGAGTGGTTGTTTCGACGAAACGGATGAACCAAATCCTAGAGATTGATCTTCCCAACCGCTGCTTAAAGGCTCAAGCTGGTATTGCGAATAAACGGCTGTCTGACGCGGTAAAGGAACATGGCTTGCACTTTGCTCCAGATCCTTCGTCGCAGTCTGTTTCCACCCTGGGCGGGAACATCGCGGAGAATGCCGGTGGTCCACATACACTGAAGTACGGGGTAACCGCTCAACATATTTTGGGTGTGACAATGGTTTCTCCTGAAGGCGAGATTTGGGAGCTTGGGGGCAAGGTGCCGGGCGCGCCAGGGTTTGACTTTGTGTCCTTGATTGTGGGTTCCGAGGGAACCGTCGGCTTGGTGACGGAGGCGTGGGTGAAGTTAACTCCTCTTCCCGCCGCTGTTCAAACGGCCCTGATCGCCTTTCCTACGATTCGAGACGCCACGGAAACGGTTGCGGAGATTATCGCCTCAGGAGTAATCCCAGCAGCCCTGGAGATGATGGATCGAGGGATTCTTGTTGCTTTAGAAGCCGCCTTTGGGCTGAAGTATCCCGAAGGCACCATGGCTCTTCTTTTGGTGGAATGCGATAAAGCTCCTTCAGCGGGAGGTGAGCATGAAATCGTGGCTGAGGAAATCGCAAAAGTCGCTTCGATTTGCCAATCTCACAACGCTATTGATGTGAGTATCGCTCAGAACGAGGCTGAACGACAAAAGCTTTGGCATGCTCGAAAGAAGGGAGTTGGAGCAATGGGGAGACTAGCCCCTTCGATTGTGACTCATGATGGAGTGATTCCCCGGTCCAAGCTTCCTGAGATGCTTGATTTTGTTTACGAAGTTGCGGCCAAGCATGGGGTTAATGTGGCAAACCTGTTCCATGCCGGAGACGGGAATCTGCATCCCTGCTTCTACTTTGATGACCGTGACCCTAAACAGGTGGAAGCCGTGGTTGAGGCAGGTGAAGAGATTGTACGCCGTTGCGTGGAGCTTGGCGGTAGCGTGACCGGAGAACACGGGGTAGGGGTGGAGAAGCAAGACCTTTTGCCGTTGATGTTTACGTCCGAGGATCTTCGTTTTCAGGCTATGGCGAAGCAGATCTTTAATGACGGTGAACTGTGTAACCCTTGCAAGGTTTTGCCTACGGACAAGAGCTGCGTCGAGCACAAAAAACGTTGGCGAGGCGCAGCTTGGTGAGACCAACCAAAACATCTGACGTTGTTGAAATCATTCGTGCTGTCAATCAGGTTCGTATAGTTGGGACGCAAACCCATAAGGATTTCTCTCTCGTTTCGGACAGCAGTCATCTAGTTTTAGGTCTTGAGCAACTCAGTGGGATTGTGGATTTAAGTCCGGAAGATCAGGTTGTTGTTGTAAAGGGTGGGACTTCTCTGGGGCTTGTTCAAATGGAACTTGGAAGATATGGGCAATGCCTGCCGTTGGTTGAATGGTACGACGGTTATGCACCGACAAATATCCAAACTGGAACTGTAGCTGGGAGCCTATCCATGAACATGCCTCACTATCTAGAGGCAGAGTGTGGTAACTGGCGTGATTGGATTCTTGGAATGACGGTGGTACTTGCCGATGGGACGATATGTAAGTCGGGAAGCCATGCTGTTAAAAATGTTGCTGGCTACGACGTCCACAAGTTGTTTGTTGGTTCCAGGGGAGCTTTGGGCTGTGTCACGGAGGTTATTCTTCGCACTTCCCCAGTCAAATCCCTTCCTGATCCTGTCGTCCGGGCAAACCGGATCGGCAAAAAACACCATGATTGTGTGACATGGATTCAAAAGGTGGCACCCGCATTTTTTGACGAGGCATGGAACAACTGTATTGAGTTTTACGCCAGTGGCTATCCCAACTCTAGCACCATTTGGTGTAGCCTCCCTCAAGATTGCGAATTACCTAGGTTTCCTGGGGATTGGGTTATACGCTCGGGCTGCGGAGAAAAGAATCTTCAACTGACGGATCCTACTCAAATCGCTCTGATGAAGCGAGCCAAAGCCATTTTTGATCCCACAAACAAGCTGAATCCCGGTGAATGGGGGTTTATGTGAAGACGTGGCATGGGCGTCCCGCCCATGGTTTCCACGACCGTCTCGGTCGTGTGTTTGCAACCTGTCAATACAAACAGCCGGCGGGCGGACCCCCACCCTGCCCTCCCCCCACTCGTACCTCGCAAGGGGAGGCTTGGCGCTTGGTGCAGACCGTCGATTGGTGCCCCGGCACAAACCATCCGGGGACTACGGAGTGCGGAACGACTCTGTCTCGTTCCGTTGTACAAACCATCTTGGTTGCTTGTCTTCGATACAAGTCATTTGGTGGAGCCCCGGCACGAGCCATCCGGGGACTACGGGGTGGCCAACAGCGATGAGCCACCTCACAGATCTCACCACGCAGTGCATCCGATGCGGGTTTTGCCTGGAGAGTTGTCCGACCTTTGTTTTGACCGGCGAAGAGACCGAGTCACCGAGGGGGCGAATCTATTTGGCCCGCAGTGCTGAGGAAGGCAAAGTTGCTTGGGAAGACGCAAAGCCTCACTTGGATAAGTGCCTGGGTTGCCTGGCCTGTACTACGGCTTGCCCAAGTGGGGTGAAGTATGGAGAGATTCTAGAACTTGCCCGTGACAGGGTGGGGAAGAGCATTCCTAAGAAAGCCTTGCTTACTGGAATGACTAAACCGAGTCTTTTGAGGGTCCAACTACAACTTGGGCGTTTGCTGCCGGGCAAGCGAGTGCCTAAGCTGCTGAGTCAGCTTCTCAGCGGACAAGCACCAGAAGCAGAAAAGCCGACTCTGCCGACCCCATTTCACTTCCCGCCTCTTCAAGAATCCGATCTTCCACCAGCGAAGGGCGAGGTCTATATGCTGGAAGGCTGCGCGATGCGGGTTCTTTATCCGCAAGTCCATGAGGCAACTCGGCGTCTCCTGAGGAGGGTTGGATATACTGTTCGTCAGGTCCCCCAGGGATGTTGCGGAGCGTTGCATGCCCACAACGGATACTTGGATCAAGCGAAAAGTATGCGATCTGACCTTTTGTCTAGGTTCCCGGGAGGGTTACCAATCGTGGTGAATTCTGCGGGATGTGGGAGTTGGTTGAAAGATGCAGGTACGGGTCTGGTTCAGGATGCAAGTGAGTTCCTCTTATCTGGGGGATTAGTTGAGGTTTTGAAGTCTCGGATTACGCCTGAGGGCAAGCGTGGTCCGAAGGTGACTTATCATGATGCTTGCCACTTAGCGCATGGACAAGGAGTCCGCTCTGCTCCGCGTGACTTGTTAACTGCTATTCCCGGGGTTGAACTTGTGGAATTGGCGGAGTCAGACATGTGCTGTGGGAGTGCGGGAATCTATAACATTGCCCAGCCCAAGATGGCCCGTAATCTGTTAGAACGAAAGTGGAGAAATGTGGACGCGACCGGGGCAAAGATTGTCGCCACTGGCAACCCAGGCTGTCACGCCTGGATTGCTCAAGCCGCCCGAGAGCATGGCGATGAAGTGCGGGTGATGCACACTCTGGAAGTCATAGAA
Organism: Fimbriimonadaceae bacterium; assembly: GCA_037190145.1. Classification (GTDB taxonomy): domain Bacteria; phylum Armatimonadota; class Fimbriimonadia; order Fimbriimonadales; family Fimbriimonadaceae; genus 55-13. The sequence goes on along the minus strand of JBBCJU010000013.1, from coordinate 74,907 downwards.
CTTGCCCTTAGCCGAATGCTTTAAGAGGGCACATAGGATGTGTGCGATCCTAGGCTAGAGTTCCATCATCGTGCCGATTCCTGCGTCGGTAAACGCTTCGATCAAGAGAGCGTTTGGAGTGCCTCCGTTTATCATATGGACCTGATCTACACCTTGTTCTAAGGCGTAGATTGCGGCTTCCAGCTTTGGAATCATGCCTCGATCTGCACGACCATCAGCAAGCATGGCTTGAGCCTCTGGCAAGCTAAGATTCGAGATGCGAGTTTCGGGCTTATCCTTATCCTCTAGGACGCCATCGGTATCGGTCATCAGAACAAGCTTAGTGGCTTTTAGCGCAACCGCTATCGTGGCAGCAGCGGAATCGGCATTGATATTGAGGGGTTCCCCTTTCTCATCATTCGCCACCGTGCATACCACCGGAATCACTCCCGCTTCAGATGTACTTCGCAAGATGCTTGGGTCTACACGATTCACTTTTCCAACTCGACCGAGCTCCTCGGATATCTGTTCAGCAATCAGAAGATGGGCATCTCGTCCGCTAAGTCCAACTGCTTTTCCCCCGGCTTTGGCAATCTCGGAGACAAGAGCCTTGTTTGCTCGTCCCGCGAGAGCCATTTCGACAACTTCCATGGTCGCTTCGTCGGTTACTCGCAAGCCATTGAGAGTCCTTTTCTCAATGCCCAGCTTTTCTAGCCACTTGTCGATTTCTGGACCGCCACCGTGCACCAGGATGGGACGAATCCCAACCAATTGAAGCAACAAGACGTTGCGGATCACTCCACTGAGAAGGGAGGGGTCGCGCATTGCGGACCCACCGTATTTCACGACAAACGTTTGCCCTCGGAAAGACTGTATATACGGGAGGGCCTGATTGAGAACCTCAGCTTGAAGCTGTGGAGAATCCATATCCGACCTTTTACCCGGTTCGAGAACTATTAAGAAGCCTAGGGTGTTTCTTGGGGTGGCAGGTACACTGCCGCCCGGTTCGAAATGCATCCGATCCTCTTCAAAATTGGTACCTTTGAGGTTCACAGCTTCGGCGTGATCATGATCATCGCCTTTATGACGGGCCTATTCATTGCCCGTAAACGAGCTAAAAAGTTTGGGCTTGATCCCGCGAAGCTCTCCGACATGTCCTTTTACACCCTGATTGTGGGGATATTAGGCGCGAGAATCGCTTTTATTCTTCAGGACCTGGATCACTATCTGAAGAATAAGAATGAACTGTTCTCACTTCAGTTTGCCGGACTTACCAGTTTCGGAGGAGTGATTGCGGGTATCGGGTTCATTGTCGCATGGGCTCGTCGAATGGGTTGGCCCGTTCGTTTGGTCCTAGATGTCATTGCCCCTGCGGGATTGGTGATGCACGCCATTGGAAGAGTTGGTTGCCTTCTCAACGGCTGTTGCTATGGTGGCGTCTGTAACTTGCCCTGGGGAATTCACATCGCCAACATTAACGTCCCCATGCACCCTGCTCAGATTTATGATGCCCTCATGAACCTGGCTGCGATTCCATTTATTCTGTTCATGGAGCGTAAGGGCCAAGCGAGGGGGCAAATCTTCGCGCTGGCATTGGTTTTCCATGGACTTGCCCGATTCATCTATGAGTTTTGGCGGGCAGGAACGGAGGCTCAAGTAAAGGCCGGGTTAGCTTCCAGCACCTATTGGGGCAATCTGCCGATCACTCAGGCCCAAGGAATGGCCGCGGCCCTCGTATTGGTCGGCTTTGTGCTTTACGCCGTTTGGCGAGCCCCGGCTCATAGTCAACAAGAACTTTTGGCATCATGAAGTTTGAAGAACTCCTGAACAGCTTTAAGGACAAGCATGTTTTAGTTCTGGGTGACCTGATGTTGGACGAGTACATCGTTGGTCGCGCCACTCGCATCAGTCCAGAAGCTCCAGTGATGGTGATTCGCCAGCAGAGAACATTTGCCGTTCCGGGTGGAGCCGCAAACGTAGCGAAGAACATTGATGCTCTGGGTGCCAGAGCTACTGTGATCGGGGTCGTCGGACAAGATTCAGCAGGCCAAGATTTGCAAGAGGCCTTAGGATCGACCGCTCACTTGGTAAAGGACGGGACGCGTCCTACGACTCGCAAAACCCGAGTCCTGGCCGATACGGCTCACCAAGTTTTACGGGTAGATCATGAATCAGAAGAGCCGCTGAATGCAGAAGTGGAAGAGGCGGTTATGGTTGCCGTCGCCGAAGAGCTTCCGAAAGTTCAAGCCGTTTTATTGAGTGACTACACCAAAGGGGTTCTAACTCCGGGGGTTATTGCTCGCACCATTAAGATGGCCAATGATGAAGGAATTCCCGTCATTGCCAATGCAAAGCCAGCCAGTGTTGCTTTGTACGCGGGAGCCACACTTGTTAGTCTAAACGCCAAAGAGGCGGCAGAAGCCGCTGGGGTCAAGGAGTTGGTGCAAAGTGATTCGTCAACTCAACTTGCCCAAGACTCTGCCCAAAAATTGTTGACAGAGAATCGAATTCATCACATCCTGATCACGCTTGGCGAGCGAGGTATGTCTACTGAGGCCTTTCATGTCCAACCGCAAAAAGTCGAGGTTTTTGATACGGCTGGTGCAGGAGATACAACCATTGCAACGGTTGCGCTCGGGATAGCGGCCAAAGGGTTTGATTCCATCATTTTTGAACTTGCCGCGCATACATCTGCCGCGGTTGTTCAGCATGTGGGAGTTGCCGTCCCGTCGACCGAAGATATTGAGAAGATTAAGTCGGTTCAAAAATAGCCCTTCGATGTAATATTGAAGCAGTTGGTGAAAAACAGTGAAATCCAAGACCTTTGATTGGCAGAACCGAATTACGGTTAACCCTGAAGTCTGCAATGGCAAACCAACCATCTGCGGAACTCGAATCACTGTCCAGACAATCTTAGAATTTTTAAGTGCAGGTGAAGCAACAGAAGAAATTCTTCAGCAATATCCTTCCCTGCAGCCCGAAGATATTAGTGCCAGCTTGGCTATGGCTGCGGATTTACTGGATCGAAATTATATCGTTCAGAAGTCGGCATAGTGGCCGTGGCTAAGTTTCTTATTGATGCTAACTTGCCGTATCGATTTTCACTGTGGAGCGGCGAGAACTTCCAATATGTGATGGATATAAATGAGAGGATGACAGACTCAGAAATCTGGTCGTACGCGCGATCAAATGAATGGGTGGTCGTTACCAAAGACGCTGATTTTTCCCATCTTGCCATGCTTTCAGTTCCACCACCATGGGTCGTACATATCTGTTTGGGCAATCTAAAGATGCGAGAATTTCATCAACGAATTTCAAGTCAATGGCGTTGGATTGAGGATCATATCTTGGAGTTTAGAATGATACGGGTTTTCAATGATCGGGTAGAAGCTATCGGCTAACTGCCTACTCAGAACTCGTCCCTCGGGTATCTTTACAGAACTACGTCCTCTTGGGCGGCTAGGAGCATTTATGCGAGTAAAGAATAAAGAAATCAGAAAGCGGCGACACCGCAAAGAGCAGATCATCAAGGCCGCCATCCGAGAGGCCAAGAACGGTACAGGCGAAAAGGCTGAGAAGAAGACCGCCGCGACTGCGGAGAAGGTTGCCAAGAAGCCAGCCGCTCCTAAGAAGGAAGCCACCGAGAAGAAGCCAGCCGCCAAGAAGCCAGCTGCTAAAAAAGCTGACGCTGAGACTGCGGAGTAAATCGATTTTAAAGCCCCTTCTGCCAAATAGGCAGGAGGGGCTTTTTTGTTTGTCGAACTCAATGCCCGTGGGGAGAGGGGAATGAAGGTTGCAGTTGTCGGTGCGGGGATTAGTGGATCCAGTGCCGCAAGGTACATCGCGACACGAGGACATGATGTTGCCCTATTTGAACAGTTTGAATTAGGGCACACCTTAGGTAGCTCACACGGAAATTCGCGAATTGTTCGCAAGGCCTACCCGGATGCTTTCTACACCCAGTGCATGACCTATGCATATCCGCTTTGGGGAGAACTTGAGCGGATTGCGGATGTGAAGCTGCTCCATGAAGTTGGGCTGCTGTACTATGGTGATAGCTTCTCCACTGACGTATTGAGAATGATCAAAGGCCTTCAAGAAGTAGGTGTGCCTTTCGAGATTATCGAGTCTGATCAGGTTCAAAACGTGTTTCCCAACCTTCATCTAGATAAGGGAGAAATAGGAGTCCTCACTTGTGAGGCAGGCTGGGTGGACGCTAAATCTGCAGTCTCCGCAAACCTTAGGGTGCTACGTTCTCTTGGAGGGGTGATCTTAACCGATCACCCGGTGGAGTGGGCCCAGCTAGAAGCAGATTTTGATGCTTTTGTGGTGTGTGCTGGTCCTTGGATTCGACAGTTTGTTCCTATTCCGGTACAAACCACGCTTCAAACTCTTGGCTATGTCCAAACGGATGACATTCAGCAGGGCCCGGTGTGGATCGAAGACGGGCCGCTTGGAATGTATGGATTCCCAACGGAACCGGACAGGATTGATTTTAAGGTTGGAGTGCATGAACATGGGCGGCATATTGGCCATAGCGATCTAGATCGAACCCCGTCCTTGGAGCATGTAGCAGAGATTGAAGATTTGGCGGCACGCCGCTTTGGGCTTAGAAATGCGGATGTGAAGTCCGTTCAGGGATGTGTCTATACAAGCACTGTGAATGAAGACTTTGTGATGGGACACCTTGGGGAGCGAGGGTTTTTTGCGAGCGCGTGTAGTGGGCATGGGTTTAAGTTCGGTCCTTGGATAGGGAAGCTTCTTGCGGCGTTTGTGGATGGAGATGATCAGCCTGAGAATCATCCCCGCTTCTTCTGGAAGTGACCATGAATCTTCCGAACTCCCTATGCATCCTGTCGGAAGCCAGATAAACTGCCAGTATGATCTCCACGTTACTGGTCAGTTTGGTCACCGGAACGTCGTCCCAAGCTGCTTCGATTGAACTCTATCGAGGCTCTAGGAGTGTTGGCTCAGGTTATTGGGCAGTTTACGACACGTTCCTAGATTCCACTGATGCGGACCGCTCAAAGGGCGGGAACTATACGTTGGAGGGAGGCAAAGGCCGCACGGTTCTGATCAAGTTTGGAGACTTAGAGGGTGCGTTGCCTAAGGGAGCAAAGGTGACGAAGGCAACCTTATTCTTATCGCCATCTTCAGCTGATGCTCCAGATTTTGGCTGGATTGGATCGACGAAGCTGCCTTGGGGAGAGGGGCCTTCCATTGGTCGAGTTCCTACCACTTCGCAATCTAAGTTCGCGGCAACCTGGAAGCAGAATCGCTTTGGAGTTTCTGATTGGCAGCAGGTAGGGGCAACTGGTCCCGAAGACGCAACTCCCATTGCGGGGGCTCAGATGGAAACCATGGAGAAAGAGGTCGCCATCACCGGGTTAGCCACCGCAGTCCAGTCCATGCGAGATCGTTGGTATGAAAACCACGGCTTTGCCATTTTCTTTAATGGCAAAACTGAGTTTTTCTCCTCACAAGCGAAAGTGGGCAAACCGCGTCTGGCGATTGAATACACCGTCGAAACTCCGGCTACTGGACCTGACCTAAGTGTTCAATGGATTACTCGAAGCGGGTCAGGCTTAGATGCCTCATACCAAGCGACAGTGAAAAATGTTGGTGGGGCAGTCGCGGCACCTTTTTCTGGACAGTGGATTACTTCTGAGAAACCGGGAGGCAAGTTCCAAATCAATAAAACGCTGGCCCCGGGTGAAGAGACGACTGTCAACTTTGGGAAAGCTTATCGAACCAATGCAACCGATCATCGAGTTCAGCTCCTTGGCTTGCGTATTTTCCCGGAAGCTGCAGAGACAAACTCGGGCAACGACTGCGTAGAGATTTATGAAGACGCAATCCCGGTTTTTCTTGATGGGGCAAAGCCAGACGCCGATTCCGTTCAAGCAAGTTTTCGTAGGTTTAACGAAGTCTATCTAGCTGAGAGCAAGTTTTCTTTTGCACCTGAGGGGGCGCTTGAAAGAGTGCGTTTTGTGCCTGATCAAGCATCTGCTGAGATCGTGGTGGATGTCAGAGGTGTGCAAAGTGAAACCGATATGTTGCGTCGACTCACCTCGGGACTAACCGGTTTGGCAATGGTAGATGCTAACCAAACTTTCAAGGTGGAAGGGCGTGATATTCCAGCGGCAGATCCTTTCTCTGGCTTGACCGGAGTTGGCGACACGCGTAACGAGAGTTTGATTCCTACTGGAATTCCAATGCCGTCTATGCCAGTGGGCTCGCCTTTGATTGACAACCTTCCGATTGAGCCGACCAGTTTGCTATCGGCAACCGAAGTTGCGGCCATCAATTTGGCGCTCGGAAAAAAGGGGAATGACCGGATTGGAATTCTTTGGGGAATGCCAGGAACCATTCTCTTGCGAGCAACCGATATGACGGGTAAAGCACTAGATGGCGCTGAACTCGCGTTCTATCAGGTGGATGGAACCAATGTGCCAGATGTGCCTATCAAGACCGTTTTGACTCAACAAGGCGGCACCGTGATTTTGGAAACTCAAGAGGTCGCGGGTGGAACAAATGGTGGACTTTTTCCACTGAAGAAAAACCTATTTGGGAATCTCAAAGCCGATGGAAGCAACGGAACCATCTTGGTTCAGGCTCAAATCAATGGTGAAAAAGAGTGGGGAACCGTAAAGGCTTGGCAATTGGCGGACTTTTTCCAAAGGGGAAACAAGGCCAGTGCAATTCTAGATGTTCGATTCAACACGCCGAGCGGTCCTATCGATAGATCAGCGAACTTAGCCAAAGGCAAGTTGGTGACAGACAGTGCAAAGAGTCTGCCCGCCCAAACCGCCACTCTTGCTGATGATGATCTCGGCACGGAAATGGCGTTGGGCGAAAAGGCGGGCGACTGGGTGGAAATTGACCTTGGACGTGACCGACCCATTGGAGAAGTGCAGGTTATTCTGCAAGATGGCTCTATGCCCAATCGATTTGACATCTTGGCTTATGCCACGGGGCAAAATCCGCCCCAATTCGATTCCTGGGTAAAGGATTTGAACTCGCATTGGACTCGATTGAATCAGGGTCGCAAAGAAGGCAGTGCCACCAATATTCCCTATCGGGGCCCGATGACCCGATCTCGTTTTATCCGGATTGTCAATCGATCAGGTGGCGTGGCCAAGATTGCTGAAGTAAGGGTCTTCGCTCTCCAAGCTCAGCCATGATATGGGGTCTTGGGCAAGTTTGCAAAGGGGCAGCTTGTCTGGGGGCAATAGGAAGTTTGTTTGCGATGAACCCTCTAGGTGAACCGCAAGATAGAGTTCAGGGTGCACAGACGAGAGCAGGGGCAACCGTTCGAGAGATGGCGGGTAATGTCGGCCTCGATCATCCCGTAAAAAGGGTTTTCTTTCGGGCTTTCAAGGCAGAAAAGGTGCTTGAAGTTTGGGGTGCGGATCAAGCCAACGCCAAGTACCGTCTTATCAAAACCTATCCCATTGCTGCGATGTCCGGTGGCTTGGGCCCGAAGCGCAAGGAAGGAGACCGTCAGGTTCCTGAAGGCTTCTATGTGATTGATAGGTTTAACCCCAAAAGCAGTTTTCACCTTTCATTGGGCTTGAACTACCCCAATGTTAGTGATCGAATTCTCTCCGACAAGCAGCGTCCAGGAAGCGATATATTCATTCACGGAAACGCAGTGAGTATTGGTTGCTTAGCGATGACGGACGAGAAGATTGAGGAAATCTATCTCCTCGCATTGGCTGCCAGAGACGCCGGTCAGAGGCCCATACATGTTCACATTTTTCCTTTCCGAATGACCTCACCGAATTTGGATCAAGCCCAAACTCCGGCTTTGAAGCGCTTCTGGCAGGACTTGAAACCGATCTACGATCAGTTTGAAAAGACGAAACGCGTGCCCCAAGTAAAGGTGGATGGGCAAGGGCGTTACTCGCTAAGGAACTAAATGGCTCAACAAATTCCCCAAGATATTCAGGACGCTCAAACGAACTATCGGCGGACGCTGGTTCAGAACTGGCACTTACCTGTTGGAGCCAAGCTCCTTGAAGTTGGTTGCGGGCAGGGAGATATGACGGCTGTTCTCGCCGATGCAGTGGGGCCGGATGGGCATGTCACCGCAGTAGATATTGCTCCGGAAAGCTATGGAGCTCCGCAAACGTTGGGGCAGGCCCTTTCTGCACTGAAGGAATCCGTGCTTGGAGATCGGATCAAGTTTCAGCTAGAGTTTGATGTCTTGGCTCCCACTGTGTCGTTTCCTCCAGATGCCTTTGACGGCGCCGTTCTAGTTCACTCGTCTTGGTATTTTCAGTCACCAGATCATTTGGGCCGCACCTTATCTCGGCTTCGAGACTGGGCAAAGACGCTTTACTTTGTGGAATGGGACATAGAGCCCCGCTTGTATGCACAGACCTCTCACATGATGGCGGCGATGATTCAGGGTCAGGTAGAGGCATTTAAAGGCCAAAGCGAGGCCAATATCAGAACGCCTCTGTCTGCCGAAACGTTACGCCGATCAATGGAGTCTCAAGGGTGGAAGGTCGTCCGAACGGATCGAGTTGAGACATTGGGACTTCAAGATGCAGATTGGGAGATCAGCCACACGCTTGGACCGGTACGTGAGGAAATTCCTAGTCTCGCGATCCCTGAGCGAGCCAAATCGCACTTGCAAGAACAACTTGAAGTCCTAGGAAAGTTAGCCTTAAAATCTGGAAATCAAACTTTGGACGCGTTCTCGGTAATCGCAACCCGCCAATGATAAGAAACCTCTGAAAAATGCCTTGGATTCCGACCTATCCCCGGGCAAAATACAGGGACATCAGAGTACGTTAGGGCATAGGAGACCAAGTACAGAATGAAAGCCGTTGTCATGGCCGGGGGAGAGGGTTCAAGACTACGCCCCATCACGTCGAATCGGCCCAAGCCACTGGTTCCTATTTGCAATGTGCCGATCATGGAGCACATTCTGACCCTCCTAAAACGTCACGGGATTTCTGAAGTCGTCTCCACTCTTCACTATCTGGCTGACGAGATTCAGGGAACGTTTGGAGATGGTAGCGAATACGACATCGAAATGGAGTATTCCATCGAGGACACCCCTCTAGGAACCGCTGGAAGCGTGAAGAAGGCGGAGTCTCTGGTGAGATCAGACGAGCCATTTCTCATTGTTTCTGGGGATGCGCTGACCGACTGCAATTTGACCAAAGCGTTGGAGTATCACAAAGCTAAGGGAAGCCTTGCAACACTTATCCTTTACCGAGTTCCGACCCCACTGGATTTTGGAGTTGTTATCACAGATGATGACGGCCGAGTAGTGCGCTTCTTAGAGAAGCCGGGCTGGTCAGAGGTGTTTAGCGACACGGTTAATACCGGGATGTACATCCTAGAGCCAGAAATCTTCGATTACATGGAGCCTGGCAAAAACTACGATTGGAGCAGTGACATTTTTCCGCGCCTTCTGGAAGAGGGTAAGCCGATGTTTGGCTATGTGATGGAAGAGTATTGGTGCGACGTAGGTTCCCTGGGCCAGTACCGCGAGGCTCAGGAGCATCTCATGTCGGGGCGAATTGATCTTCCCATCGTCTATGAGGCCCGCTCTAACAATACGTATGTGGGCGCAAACTCCACGATCGACGAAACGGCAGTGATTGTTCCTCCGGTGGTGGTGGGGAGAAACTGCAAGGTTAAGCGGGGCGCGCGAATAGGTCCTTACACTGTTCTTGGTGACAACACATTAGTCGAAGAGGATGCGACTGTAGAGCGATCTGTGGTTTGGGATAGCGCCTACATTGGATCGGCGGTTAGTGTTCGGTCGGCAGTGATTGGTACACGGGTGACGATCAAGCGCGACTCGATTATTTCTGAAGACGCGGTGGTGGGTGACCGATGCCTCCTTGACGTTGGCTGTACAGTTCGTCCCCGAATCAAGCTTTGGCCAGACAAAATCATTGAACGCGGATCCACCGTAACCATGTCGTTAGTGTGGGGAAACAAGTGGCGGGGCAATCTATTCCGAGAATTAGGTGTTGCTGGCCTCAGTAATATCGAGGTAACGCCTGACTTTGCATGTCGTTTGGGGTCAGCTTACGGCTCCTGTCTTTCACCCCGCAGCAAGATCGTGACTTCACGCGACAGCACACGCAGTTCGCGAATGATTAAGCGGGCCGTCATTGCGTCGCTTCTGAGCGTTGGCTGCGACATTTTGGATCTTCGGTCCTGCGCGCTTCCGGTGGCTCGTCACTTCATCCGGGCAAGCGGAGCCTCAGGTGCAGTGCACGTGAGGAAGCTTCCTGGCAATTCGCGAGTCACATTGATGGAGTTGTTGGACCGGGATGGTGCATATCTTTCGCGAAACATGGAGCGAAAAGTTGAGACCGCCTTTTTCCGGGAAGACTACAAGCGAATCGACTCGGAAGACTTAGGGATCATAGAGCCTGCCAATCTAGCGGTAGAGGGCTATCAAGCCGACTTTTTCCGATTGGTTGGGCAGGTTGAAGGAAGACGAAAGCTTCGCGTGGCCGTGGATTACGGCTATTCGTCGCTTGCAACTTATTACCCGGCAATGTTGGCCCAGTTGGGCGTAGAGTCCATTTCGCTTAATGGTTACAACGATGCCAAGCTCGCTCCTCGGTCGGATGAAGAGATACAGCGCCATGTTGAGAACTTAAAGTCGGTTGTTGGCAATCTGGGTTATGACATTGGGGTGCTCTTTACCGAAGAGGGTGAACGCTTGACCGTAGTCGACGAACGAGGCGAAGTATTGATTGGAAATACGTTGCTCGCGGCATTGTCGACCCTCGTCTCACAAACGCACCCGGAAGCAACGATTGCGATGAGTGTAACGGCGCCCACGAGACTAGAGGAGGCTCTACAGAGTTCTGGGGTTGGCATTCTCAGAACCAAAGCCGACATCCGGTCGCTTATGTCCGCTTCCTTGGAGGCAAATGTCACCTTTGCGGGCGATGATCGGGGAGGATTTATCTTCCCTTGCATGCACCCAGGATTCGATGCGCCTTTCTCCTTTGGGAAGTTAGTGACAATGCTGCAGTCGACGGGCCTGAGGCTGGGTGAAGTGGCGGAGACGCTGCCGAAGTTCCAACTCGCTTATGAAGTTGTGCGATGTCCCTGGGAATCTAAAGGGGCAGTAATGCGACAGATTAGCGAAGAAAGCGCGCGCGGTGAGCGGGTTGAACTGCTGGATGGTATCAAGATCTTCGATCAAGATTCCTGGGTTCTCGTGTTGCCAGATGCCATAGAGCCTGTCTTCCATGTGTACGCAGAGAGTCCTGATGTAAACGCGAGTCGCGATTTGGTTGACAGCTACGTTCGAAAGATTGAGCAGTTGCAGCTCGTTAGCTAGCGCTCTGCATTTGATTTTGGGTTACTGGGTTACAGACCTTTGGCATCTCCGCAACCTAGCCGGGAAGGTATTGTAAGTCCTTCCCATGGCAAAGGAGATTAGGGTCGCAGTTGTTGGCGCAACGGGTTACGGAGGAGCCGAACTCGTGCGTTTGCTGGCGCAGCATCCTCATGCCGAGGTTGTAGTTGCCACCAGCGAGCGATTGGCGGGAACTCGATTGTCCGACGACTGCCCTTGGCTTTCAACGGATCTTGTTTTGCAGTCTTTTGATCCGGGTTCGCTGGATGTGGACTACGTCTTTTTGGCTCAGGAAGCAGGATTTGCCATGCTCCATGCGCCTACTCTGCTCAAGAAAGCGAAAGTCATTGACCTATCCGCAGATTTCCGTTTGACAGACAAGGAGGTCTATGCCGCAACTTACAAACGCGAATGGACTTCACCTGGTCTGAGCGATGAGCCGGTATATGGTTTGCCGGAGGCGGGAGATCGGGATGCAATTCGGAATGCCCGTTTGATCGCTAACCCAGGATGTCATGCGACAAATACAATTCTCGGCCTGAGCGGTGTTCGTGCGTTTTTGGATGGTATTCCAGTAGTCGATTCCAAGTCTGGAGTCAGCGGAGCGGGAAGGTCCCGAAAAGAGACGGACTATCTGTTCTCGGAGATGACCGGGAATTTCAAAGCTTATGCCGTGGCGGGACATCGACATATTCCTGAGATTGAGCAGGAGACTGGGGTTCAGATTCGATTTACCCCTCATTTGATGCCCGTTTCCCGAGGCATCTACACAACGATCCATGCTCCACTTAAAGCCGGGGTTGGGTTGGATGAGATCAAAGCGGGTTACCCTCAATCCACCTTCGTGCGGTTGGTAGATCAAATCCCAAGCACAAAGCAAGTTTTAGGTTCAAATCGAGTGGACATCCATGTTTCGTTGGATGAGCACACAAACTTCGCGGTGATCTCGGTGGTCCAGGACAACTTGGTCAAGGGAGCCGCGGGGCAAGCAATTCAGAATATGAATCTAATGGCCGGGCTGCCCGAAGAAGTGGGCTTACCGGTACACGGCGTATGGCCGTAGCCAATGTGATACGACTTGGTTTTGATCAAGTCGATTCACAACGCACCAAAAAATAGGAGGAAACAATGTCACAAACTTCGATCCCAGTACCCCTTGGATTCACTTATGCCGGCGCGCGATGCGGGTTGAAGAACCGTCGTAACGACATTGGTCTCCTATTCAGTGATCGTCCTGCGCGAGCTGCGGGGTTGTTGACGACCAACGAAGTGCGAGCATCCTGTGTGGACTACTCACGCCAAGCGCTTGCTGATGGGAGCCTGAGAGCGATCGTTGTGAACAGCGGCAATGCAAACTGTTGCACGGGTGAGCAGGGAGAGCGAGATACGGCTCGAATGGCAGAGCTCGCTGCAGCAGCTTTGGGGGTAGAAGCCTCCGAGGTTGCGGTTGGCTCTACAGGCGTCATCGGCCAACTTTTGGATATGTCGAAGGTTGAGAAAGGCATTGCTGACGCCTCGACGAAGCAGGGAATCGACGCCCGTCCGTTCATGGATGCGATTCTAACCACTGACTTGGTGGAAAAATATGCGACCGCAGAAATCGGATCGCGCCCACTTACAGGATCAGAGTCAGGGGAAGCGCGTGAGGGCACGCGCGGTCCCAGTATTCTTGGAGTGGCAAAGGGTTCGGGCATGATCGCGCCGAACATGGCGACGATGCTGGGCTACATTGCTACGGATGCGGACACTAGTGCATTCGATTTGCAGGCAGTTCTAAAGCGAGCCTGTGACAAGAGCTTCAACTGTATGACGGTGGATGGGGATACCTCTACCAACGACATGGTGATCCTCTTGGCCAACGGGGCTTCCGGGGTGCAGGTTGAAGAAGCGGAGTTCGAGGCTGCTCTGACCGATGTCTGCGTTTCCCTTGCCAAGCAAATTGCTCGAGATGGTGAGGGGGCCACGAAGCTGGTAGAGGTCGTGGTGACTGGCACCTCTGATCCGAAGAAAATTGCTCGCACCATTGCGGAGTCACCACTGGTCAAAACGGCTTTGTTTGGCTGTGATCCTAACTGGGGTCGTGTGATGATGGCGGCCGGTAGAGCTGGGGTGCCTTTTAAGAAGGAAGATGCGCGCTTGGTAGTGGTGGCAAACGGAGAAGAGCACTTGCTTTTCGAGGCGGGCGGCCCAGCGGCATTCGATCCAAAGCGGGTTTCTACGGCCTTGAAGTCAGACCATGTGGTGCTCGATCTCAAGATTGGGGAAGGAGAGTCTGCGACTGTCTATACTTGCGACCTCGGTTATGGGTATGTGCGGATAAACGCGGAATATCACACCTGAGAGATTGACTGAGTTCAAATCCCGCGGTTCCTCGACTAGGACAGACAAATCTCCTAGTCGAGGAATTAGGTAACCAAGGAATCGAGTAATCTCGCACGCGTGTCCCGCATTTATGGCAGGCCCAAGAAGCGTTTCCCTTGGGTGGTATTCCTTCTGCTTTTGGGCAGTGTGTACTTCTTTTGGATTCTGCCAAACCAACTAGGCGTGCGAAAGGTAGACGTGGAATTTGTGCCTACTACTCAGCCAAGCAAGTAGCTGATGATGCGAGGTTTGTCTCATTTGGACAAATGATTTGACCAAATGAGACGTATAATCCTTGTATGGATGCAGTGCTCGTTCAAGATATCATTCTTCGACTTGGCGGAGCCCCGGTCTTGGGGCATGCTGTTAAGGATTTGAATGGCCTTCGCCTGAAGGTAGAAAACGGGCTCCCCACTCAATCCATCGAGTTTGTCGTCGGGAGTTTGCCAACGCGAACGGCGAAGAGTGAACTTCGGAACAAGATTGTGCCCCGTTCCACGCTTGCTAGAAGAGGCGCCACTCTTACCCAGGAAGAGAGTGAGCGGCTTGAAAGAGTGGCGCGAGTTATCTCGATGGCCGAAGCGGTTTGGCGAGGCGATGAAGAATCCGCGTGGATGTTTTTGAATCAACCCAATGCACTGCTAGAAGGTGAGGCACCTATTGATGTTGCTCTGTTTGAGCTTGGAGCACGGCAAGTGGAGGAGCTGCTCGCCAAGATTGAATATGGCTTGCCAGTATAAGCTTTGAAGCTCTATCGCATTGCTTCCACTCGGCATCCAATTTTCTCGGGAGAAGGTGCAAGGTTGTGCGGAGGTCGGTGGAACCCTCGTGGCTATCCGGTGATCTATTGCTCCGATTCCTTAGCGACTTGTCTTTTGGAGATTTTGGTTCATACGGGTGGAGCTCCGCCTCCCGTCAACCTGGGTTGGATTGAGATTGATGCTCCCGATGAGCTCTCCATGGAGAGAGTTTTTCCGGAAGAGCTGCCTGGGTGGGATGAGCCTTCGGCTTTAGCTTCTCAGGAGTTTGGGAGAAAGTGGCTGGACGAGGCGAGAAGCTGCTTGCTTTGGATACCTAGCGTAGCGGCTAGTGGCTTAGCTTGGAATGCTGTTCTTAATGTGCAGCACCCTGAGTTTCAGCGGGTGACTGCAAATTCGGTTCAATCGCTGAAACTCGATTCAAGACTCTTCCCTAGATCACGCTCCGTCGACTGATCTCTTCACCCCGATGTCGGCCAACGGGTTTGATGCTAGCCACGTTTTCGGCATCGTAGTCCAATAGCTGCAGCCAATCCTCTTGGGAATCGCCCTTGGGAAAGATTTCGTTTTCCCGAAATTCTTGGTCAGTTGCCTCGATGAGGTCGCTCAAGGACACTCCGGCAACGTGTTTGGGATCAGCGATGGCACGTTTGATGGCGGAGTCTTTGGCGCGGTCTACAATGCTTTTCAGCAACGCCCCGCTAAGAAGATCACTTCGGTACAAGGTATCGGTGTGGCCGTTTCTCAAGAATACTTTTAGGAATTCAGAAGTTTTTGCACGCTGCCAAACATGATCGGCGACTCCCTCAATCAGCTCCTTCCGTGCGCAATCAATCTCCCCTTTCCATTTAGCCAGGACTTCGGGATCAAGCGGAATGTTCTCATGAAGATAGATTCCTAAAATCTGAAGGGTGGCTTGGCGGTCTGGACGATTGATTTTCACCTTGCGGTCAATCCTTTCTGGTCTCAATACTGCAGGGTCAATGTAGTCGGGGCGATTAGAGGTGAGCATGAGGACCACATTTTCCAGAGACTGGAGCCCATCCAGCTCGGCGCAGAACTGGGGAACCACCGTGTTGGAGATGTTTAGCCAGCGGCCACTAGAACGCGTTCTAAGCACACTCTCAGCCTCGTCCATGAAGATGAAGACCAGGCGTCCCTCTTTGGCCTTTTCTCGGGCCGTTTTGAAGATTTCTCGCACCATTCTCTCGGTCTCTCCTAGCCACATGTTCAGGATTTTGGGGCCAGAGATCGCCATGAAATATTCCTTTACAGGCTTGCCGATTCGTTTGGAATACTCTTGAGTCAAGTTGTAGGCAGTGGCTTTGCCGATGAGGGTTTTGCCGCAGCCTGGAGGTCCGTACAGAAGAATTCCCTTAATGGGCTTTTTCTCAAACTTCTCAAAGATTTCAGGATAGAGCAAGGGCTGCTCAATGGTGTCTCGAATGAGCTTGATGGCATTTTCTTGTCCGCCCACCTTTTCCCAAGGGATCTCGGCGACATTTTCCAGGAAGTAGTCTTTGCTTTCCTGTCTTTCCAAATGCTCGACCGCAAATCTTCCCGAAGGGTCTAGGCGCACTTCATCTCCGCTATTGATCTGAATGTCCTTCAGGGACTCAGCACGAAGAACTAAGCGGCCATCAGATCCCGGAGTATCCGAGCCGACTCGGAGTCGTCCGTCGGCTAAGGCTTCACTTACCTTGATCATGCCTCCAATAGTGCTTGGAGAAGCAATGCCAACTACGGCATAGGCATCGTTTACACGTACACGAACTCCTGGACCTAGGAGCGCAGTATCCACCTTTGGATCCACATCCGCGACATACTCGGTGTCTCCCACAGCGATCATCGCAAGTGCAGAGGCATCTTCGTCTAGCCAGTTGAGGAAGATGCCTATTCGATTGGCGGGCGCAGTTAGTTTGTTATAGGCTTCCTCATACTCTGCAAGAAGCCGTGCCGAGTCTTCTCGATCTTTGGCTTCCGCGACAATAGATTGTTCTAAGGCGGAAAGGTAGTTTTGTAGTCGCGGATCGTCCTTGGGCGCTTGCTCAAAGATCTTGTCGAGCAGTTCACGCGTTTGGGTGGATTCAGAGGCCATACATGATAGTACGTCGAGCCGGTGGGGATTTGCGTTTCTACTGGGACGTATTTTGGGCTGTGGGCAACTCGCGCCCAGAATTTGCTCTGATCTAGATTTTTTAAGCGAAAAGTATCGGGAAAGTGAGAACCTGTTTGGAGTAGATTGCCCAGGTTGCGCAGAGCCCAGTTTAGGGGCTACTTAACGTTTGGGATTCTGGCTTGCTGAAATGCTTGGAGAGTGGCAAGCGCAACGTCCGAGTAGAGATCTTGTTCTACGGTCTTTACTCCACCCACAGGTATAGAGTGTTCGCCAGCATTAACTTGACCCGAGACGGTAACAAGCCGGCTACCATCGGCGCTCTGGGTTAGGTGAATATCATGAATCTGCATAGAGCGATCTGCAAACTTGCGCTCCAGAGCTTTTGCCGTTGCTTGGGCAATAGATTCGATCACGGATTTACCCATTCGGGCGCTGACTCCGGAGACCACGGCATCGCCAATGCTAATGATGACCTGGGTTAGCGAATTCGCGGTGTGATCATCGGCGAAGACACTTACAACTCGGATGGGACCCAAAGAATCTTGTTCAGGTGGAATCTCCGCGATTTCGACTGCCGCTAGAGCCGGTAGACCCCGCTCTTCTAAGGCCTGTTTTGCATTCTTTTGGGCGATACAGTCCTTGCTCGCCAGGTTGATGAGGTTATCCAGGGTTGCAGCAAAGTGAACGTTTTCACGTTCCTTATTCCTTTTGCCGCCGTGAATGCCAATGGTGAAATCAACACTGTCTTCGGATTCGCCGATGAAAACCTCTTGGACTTTTCGCTTGAGCATGGCGATAAAGGCTTCGGAATCCGCGCGATCTCTCAGAGTGCCGATGGCAAACTCATCGCCTCCATAGCGAACGAGCATGTCGCGCTCTGCATCAATCGAGTCGTTGAGCATGGAAGCGACTTTCTGAAGGATGTGGTCGCCTACAATATGACCGTACCGCTTGTTGTATTGACCAAACTCATCGAGGTCGATAAAGAGGATGGTGACTTCGTTGCCTCGTTTGAGGTTCTCAATGCCCCATTCTCTCAGTTGATCGCTCCAAGACAAACCGGTAAGCGGGTCCCAAGATCTGCCGAGTTCTCGTAGAAGCATGTTTGCGGTGATCACACCAAGGAACTTCCCTTCAAACATTACGGGTGCTGCGTCGGCGTTTTCTCGAACAAAGAGGTCAGCGGCTTCACGGACGGTCAGGTCGCCATCAAGCACGACAACGGGCGGAACCATTGCCACTCGGACTTCGGCGAAGTCTGCCGAGTTTGCGAGGCTTTCCAGCGATACGATTCCAACAAGCTCGCCGTTTTCGATAACGCCAAGTGCTCTTAAACCATGGCCCGATAGGATGATCCGAGCGGTTGACACCAGATGTTCTGGCGACACCCAAGCAGGTAAGAGCTTTAAAGCTCGGATAGATAACATAGTTCCACGACACGCGCCCGTAAAACGGGTTCTTTCGACAGTAATCAATGTGCGTGCCAATGGTCCACGTTAAAAATACGGGGATTTGTCAGTCCGACAAACTCTCCACAGTAGTGTATAGGAAATGATTGAGGGCAGATTCCATAGAATCTAGGTTCAAAAGCGCCTTTTTGAACTCAAGAGAACGGGCTCTAGCGCGTGCGGGTTCAAGGCCGGAAAATCTTGCTACATCTATCTCACTAAGCTGGGCAATTTGGATCATGGCGTAGCAACTAAGCTTAATAGGGTCAACGTCACGATATTGCAGTGCCGTTTTTTCCGCAGCCGTTCGGATCCTTTCTTTAAGATCCCAGGCCGAGTTATCTGCAAAAAAGCGATCCAATAGACCGCATGCACGAAGGATCTCGCTGGGCATGATCCACTGACTGCCATCCAGCTTCAGCGTATTGAGGGCTCCATGAATCGTATTGCCGTTCCCACGCATCCGGGAGGCAAGGAGAGTGGCAAGAGCAGAGGCCACCTTTAGATTCTCAGCGCGCGCCATCTTCTCAATAATAACCTTGCGTTCTGCAGCCGATGGTTGGCCGATTTCATTGAGCTTCCATTCACGCCTGGACGGCAAGAAACTCTGAATCTGTCGGGTCATCCGCTCTCCCGTAGCAACCAATAAGGTTGGGCGGCCAATCCTTACGCGTCGCTCCAGTCCTAGGCGTAGCTGAATACGAGAGCGCGTTCTCGCAAGTGCCTCGTGTGCGTCGTCCAACAAGAGAGGAGTTTGCGGATCTGCGGTATGACGACCCTCAATCCAATCGAACGCGGAGATAATCTGAGCCCGGGTGCCGAACTCTCGATTCATGTGGCTGGCAACCGATTCAAGCAGGTGAGTCTTTCCCCATCCGCTTGGGCCAAAGATGGCTACGAATGGATTGATCCCCACTGCAAATTGAAGCCCCGCATCCAGCGCTTCTATATTGGACGGCAAACCCGCCATGGTTCCAAATCTTTTTTCCACTTTGTCGAACAGCACATCGGATAACCGAGGAGCGTTGACACGGGTGGCATCTTGAATTGGAAAAGGAATTGCCATAAGGAGGTTCGCGCCTATTAGTTAGATAGGTGAGCGATTTCTTGATCTATTCTCTCTATCTTTGGAGAGGCGGTCAAGGACATATATCGTCGTTTATCAAAAGGTGTTGAGTTCAGAGGCTGATGAATACTCCCGTTTTCTCGGTTTTTTAAGGCTTAACAAGGAATTTTGAAGTCTTACCTATCCACAAGTTATCCACCTACTTGTGTCGAATCTTGGACCAGTACTCCGCGAAATTAAACTTAGGGCTGTTCTCGATCTTGTGGCAAGGCATACAGGATTTCTCTCCAATCGGGCCCATCTTTACTTGCATGGGAGAAGCGGAGTGTGCTGCTCCTGCTCCATGGCAACTCTCGCAACCCACATCAGCAAGATCAGGGGTTTCTTGCCGAGAACGAAAGCCATAGATGCTGGCAAGACCCACTACATGACATTCCACACAATCTGGATCGCGATCATGCCCTTCCTTTTCTAGTGTATGTAAAGCGTGGGCATGCTTCGATGACTTCCAAACTTTGTGAGATTCCCCATGACATTTGCCGCACGTCTCGGTGCCCACGAACTTGCCCGATTCTGAACGCGCCCATTGTTCCAGCAGATCTTCTTCATCGACCCTGCGAAGGTACATCTTGTATGTGGAACTTGCGGCGGGATCGTCTGTGAATCCTGGATCTAGATCAATGGGTACGTAAGAGGAGAATCGATCTGCTTTCCATACAAGCCGAACCAGTGACCTACCGCCGTCTCCTGGACTAGCCAAAAGCACATTTCCTACTCTCTCGGACTTCTGGGGAGGGCTTCCAAATGATCGGTACTGGATAAGTGCAATGCTCGGAAACTTCTTCGCGAGACTCGTCGCGTCTTCTCTAGAGCCATCGAGAACAACAAATAGCGATTTACGGAGCCGGGCGGAGGTATCCACAAGGTCCTTGGTGGCAGTATCGAGGCTCACAGCAGTTAGGCCTATCTGCGCCGCCAGTTCATCTGCTCTTGTTGTGAGGCCGCCAACAAGGAATGGACCGTCAACTCGGTAAGGCTGAATGGGAATCTCATTCGAACCCTTTAGCGAGGCGGAGAGAAGGCGGTTATTGGATAGGCGCATCATCGAGAGAATGGCGCCGGGGCCAAGTGAACCTTCACTTGGTGTGACATTAAGGATAGCGCCGTGAGAGGCGGCGTGCATTTGAGAGAAAGTCTCGAGCTTGATCTCGTCTTGACGCCCTGACTGCTTGACCAGTCCTCCATTCTCAAGTAGAAGGGTCCTTCCAGTGACCCCTAGCCTCTTAATTGCGGTTGCTCGACGTTTGGTGCCTCCCATCATAGGGGCACTACATCCACAAGGAGATAGATAGCCCTGAGCGTTGCCGCTGAGGAAGATGACGTACTCAGGCGATGTTTTTTGGGGTTGGAGTCCGGCAACCGCGACGGTTGCAGCAGCGATGACCAGACTCCAGGATTTCACTTGACCATACCCATCACAGTAACGCGAATCTTGGGTTGCTTAGCGTCATCTGTATGGATGGTGAGCATGGCTCGGAGATCACCTAAAGGCGCTTTGCCATTGTATTTACAGGTGATTTTGTATTCCGATTCATCCTTACCGGTTGTTGCGGTTGCGTCTACGAATGATGAGTCTGACTCAATCTTTAGAATCTTAAAGGGTTTGTTGGGGCGGTTGACCATGATGGACGCCTCTCTTGTGGCCCGGCTAAGGTCGCCAAAGAAGATGCTGGCTGGCATCACTGCAATTCCCTTTTGAGCAAAGATGGTGTGTCGGAGAGTTGCGTACTTGGGATCGTTTGTCTTTACAACGATCATCGCTGCGGAGCGACCACTTACCGGCGGAGTTTGCAGTTTAACTTTGATTCGATAACCCGTCCGTGCTTTTTCACCCTCGTTGAGGGCGGGGTCAGCCATGTTTCCACTCCACTTTTCAAAAGTAGCCGTTCCAGGATTACCAGAAACTTCCACATCCAAAATTTCTAGCGGTCTCTCGGGTGGATTGGTTAGAAATATTTCTGTATCTACTTCTGCTTGATCAATGATAAGGACCGAGGGGGCATTGGTCAAAAACCGATATCGAGGCGAGGTCTTGATATTGATAGGGAACTTCTGAATAGGTTGATTGACATCATTAGAAACTAAGATGAGGTGCTTATTGAGTTCCCCATTGATGTCGGTGGTATCCACGTGAATGGGTACGGCAGCCGAAGATCCTGGAGGAATTGGAGGAAGGTTCTTCGCGGTGACGCATCCACAGTCTGGAATGACTCGAAATGACAGAGGGGCATTGCCCAGATTATTCACTTGGACACTGAACTCAATGGGGGTGCCTTGGATTACAGGACCCCGATCAATAACGGTGGGGTTAAAGCTTGCGCGCGGAAGAGCCGGGGCAAGTTTCTGTTTTTTCTCGATGGCGGTTCGAACTCGGGTTGCCGCGTCTTGTATGGCCCTCATGCTTCCCATTTCTGTGGGCTCGGGCACACTCCGGAATTGCATTTGTAGGTCGGTTCGCCCCATGAATGAGCCCGGGAAAATGCCGTTAGACATTCCAAGGTAGGAACCGACGGCATAGATGATCTCGTTGTGAATCGAATCAGCGTTTGTTGCTTCCAAAGGACTTCCTCGGCGAAGTCCGATGACGGCTTCCATTCTTGGCTCGGCTGGGTTCTCTGAATAGAAGAGCGCGATGCCACGAGGTAATCCTGTGGCGGGATCAACGGCGAGGCTATTACCAAAACTGAATTTAAGGACAGGTTTCTTGCTAGGAGTGAGTTTCAGTCCTGGAAGACGGCTGGCCAGGAGTCGGAAAGCTTCTGTGCGAAGAGTGATTAATTCAGGACGCTTCGCGGCTGGAACTGATTGGTCATCCCATGCATAAGGGATATCCAGTCGAGGTAAAAGCGCTGATTTTGCCTTGGCTGCATCAAATCGCCCAGCAGACAATTCGGTTGCCACCAAGTTAAAAGCCCGGTGAACATCTGGATTGGCCCCCGCCGGAAGAGAAGGGCTCAAGGGAACCTGAACCGTAACCGCAAGAAAAATCGCCGACAGCATTGAACCTAAACTACCCCAGGTAGGACTACGTCTGGAAGAGGGAGGGAGTTCGTTTACAGATCAAAAAAGTTGAGGCCACCGATACCGTAAAGGGGAGAGCAAATCGGCACGGGACCTCATTCATAGTTATGGCAAATTTTGTTCCAGAAAAGTAACTTGTCGAGAGAAGTTATTCAATGAAGTCGTCTTGGCTAGGCTTCTTTTTAAGGTAAGCCTCGATGAAACTTTCTATTTCACCATCCATTACCGCTTGCACATTGCCAGTCTCAAAGCCGGTTCGGTGATCTTTTACCATCGTATAGGGTTGCATCACGTAGCTCCGAATTTGTCGCCCCCATTCGGCCGGACCGCTCACCATATAAGCTCTGAGCTTCTCTTCGCCACTGAGGCGTTCAAGCTCCGAGAGCCTTGCTAACAGAACTCGCATGGCACTGTCACGGTTTGCGTGCTGGCTTCGCTCGTTTTGACAAGAGACAACCAACCCCGAAGGCAAGTGGGTGATTCGCACAGCACTTTCCGTCTTGTTAACATGCTGACCACCGGCTCCTCCGGCCCGCAAGGTTTCCACTTTCAAGTCATCTGGGTTGATTTGAACCTCAGTGGGTTCAATTTCGGGGAGGATTTCTACCTTTGCAAATGATGTGTGGCGACGAGCTGCGGCATCAAAAGGAGAAATACGCACCAATCGGTGGACACCGTTCTCTGCTTTTAGGTACCCATACGCGTTTTCCCCTGATACTAGGAGTTGAATCGAGCGGTAGCCCGTGACATCGCCGGGGGTTTCACTAAGGATTTCCAGACGGAAGCCTTGGTTTTGGGCATATCGCTGATACATTCGATAGAGCATGGCTGCCCAATCACAAGCCTCTGATCCGCCGGCGCCGGCGTTAATTTCTAGCAGGGCATTACGACCGTCATGCTCTCCATTGAGCAGGGTGCGAAGCTCATAGGTATCCAGGTCCTTGAGAAACTTAATCGCCATCTCGTCAGCTTCCTGGTGGAGTTCCTCACTGGGGTCTGCTTTGAGCATCTCGTAGAGCTCAGCAATATCATTCTCGGTCTTCTGAAGCTCCCGGAGCGGGTTGAGAATATTCTTTAAGCGCGATAGGCGTTGGAGCGTTTTATTCGCGTACGACGAATCGTTCCAGAATTCTGGTTGGGAGGATTGTTCCTCAAGCTCAGCTATTTGGTTCTGCAGTCGAGGCTGGTCAAAGATGACCTCCGATAGCGTCCAGTCTCCCACGAGCCCCGGACAGCGCCTCATGCTGCTCAATGTTCAGCATGTGAGCCATCATACCTTCAAGAAGGGCGGGTCATGGGGAGATGTAAACTTGATTGATCAAGAGGGCATATGAAGATCAAATTTGGCAAGGCAGTAGTAACACTCTTCATTTCCGTATTCTGTTCATTGGCTTGGGCTGATGACAGCGAATATATACCAAACGAAGTGCTTGTCAAGTTCAAGGGGCAGTTAGCCGCCAATACGTATCACTCGACCAACGCAAATCGCGCCATTGGTGCAAAGAGTCTGGAGCAGTTGTCTCAGCTTGGGGTTACGCGAATTCGGGTGCCGGATGGAATGTCATTCGAGGATGCTCGCGCATACTATAAAGGCTTGCCTGCCGTTGAATATATTGAGCGTAACCCGCGGCGGTATCAAAGCTATATTCCAAACGACCGACTTTTTCAGCAGCAATATGCCCTGGCTAAGATTCGGTGCCATGAAGCTTGGAACCTTTCAAAGGGGTCTAGCGATGTAGTCATCGCGGTAATTGACGATGGGATTGTAAAGAATCATGAAGATTTGGAGTCGAAGCGTGTGCCTGGCTACGACTTTACGCAAGGTGACCGCGATCCAACAACCAGTCAGAGTCACGGGACACATGTATCCGGCATCATTGCGGCCGCCACAAATAACTCAAAGGGTGGCTCTGGGGTTGCCTTCAACTGCCGAATCATGCCGTTGAGAATTTTTCCCAATGGGGCGGGCGCAGCCTCTGCCCAAGCGATCCTCTTTGCCGCTGATAACGGAGCCAAGGTCATCAACATGAGCTATGGGGGCTATCCGCAGTCCTTGACCGAGCAAAACGCGGTGAACTATGCCTGGAATAAGGGGGTGGTTTTAGTCGCAGCGTCGGGGAATAGCGGCACTACTAAACTTAACTACCCAGCTGCCTACCCAAATGTGATTGCGGTAGGTTCTACCGGGCGCAATGATGCGAGGTCTGGATACAGTAATTATGGAGAGAATTGGGTCAGTGTTGGGGCCCCCGGTGAAGGAGTATTAAGCACCGTCCGCAATGGCTACGGGGAGATGTCTGGCACATCTATGGCAAGCCCAATGGTCGCCGGCCTTGCCGGTCTTTTGTGGTCCTTTGCTCCAGAAGGCACAACGGCGAGTGAGATTAGAGAAGCTATTGAGTCCACGACGGACCCGATTTCAAATGGCGGATTTGCCCACGGTCGAGTGAACGCGATGCGTGCGCTGTCGGTTTTTAACACAAAGCCTGTTCTGCTGTCGAACCCAATCGCTATTCAGCCATGGTTTGGCAATGGGTTTCAAGGAGGAGTACAAGAAATTCTGAATTCAGATGAGGCCTTTGTGCGAGCCAACTCAGAAAGGACCTCTGGGCTTGAATTGGTGGGCGTCACTGTAGATATCGAGTATCAAGGACATTCTACGAATTCCCAATACATCAACCTGCTGCTGGAAGCTGCAGGTCCTCCAGGCTCTACAGGGCAAGTCTATTTGTGGGACGGGGATACCGGTAGTTACCAGTTGCATCGGAACTATGGAATCACGGCATCACCCAGGCTACGGCATACGATCGCGTTACCTATAGATGCTCGTCGCTTTATTGTAAGTAATAAGATAAAAGTCGGGCTGAGGATTTTGCTTCCTTATCGTCCTTTTGGTAGGCGGCAGATACCTTACGAAGGTGTCTTTGGATTTGTCCAAATCCAGTCGAGATAGTTGCGTTTCCTCGTATAAGCTTGCAGAAACCTCACTTAAGCAGTATCCTAGGTGGGATTGAGACCTGGAGGATTTCTTTTAATGATTTTGTCGAAAAAGGTAGGCGCGTGTCTGATCCTTGGACTGGTGGCTGCATATAGCCAAGCACAATCGTCTGAGTATGCCAAAAACGAAGTGCTGGTCAAGTTCAAGGGGACGCTTAGTGCCGCAAGTAATTACGCAACGGTTGCGAATCGCTCCATTAGGGCGACTACGCTTCGTGTCTTGCCGCAGATTGTTGTCCATAAAATAAAGGTGCCGACGGGTATGTCAGTGCCCGATGCTGTGGCATATTACAAGAGGCTAAGTTATGTGGAGTACGTAGAACCTAACTATATTCGTAGGCCTTTCTATACTCCTAACGATCCACGCATTGGACAGCAGTATGCGATAGATCGGATTCGGGCAAGGGAAGCTTGGGATTTAACTAAGGGTTCCTCGTCGGTCATCATTGCCATTATTGACTCGGGAATTGATCTAAATCATGAAGACCTGAAGGATAAGCTTGTTCCAGGGTGGGACTTCTCGTCTAACGACAGTGATCCGTCCTGGGAACCCGGATTTGGCGGTGACCACGGAGTTCATGTATCGGGTTGCGCGGCAGCTCACACTGATAACGGGAAGGGAGTAGTTGCTCCTGGATTTAACTGTTTGATTATGCCTTTAAAGATTTTCCCTAATTCTTTCGCGGAGAACTCTGCTGCAGCGATGATGTTCGCGGCTGATAATGGGGCAAAAGTTATTAACATGAGTTATGGTGGCTACAGTGAATCCATTACTGAGCGCAACGCTGTGAACTATGCCTGGAACCGTGGGCTTGTTCTCCTTGCTGCCGCAGGAAATGACGGAATCACAAACAAGCACTATCCGTCCGCATTCGAAAACGTTATCGCCGTGGGTGCAACAAACTCTGCAGACCTTCGTGCTGGCTTTAGTAACTATGGGCCAGATTGGGTAGACGTAGGCTCTCCAGGTGAAGACATCATGAGCACCATTCCTGGCGGGTATGGCAATGCGACGGGCACCTCGATGGCGTCACCCGTTGCTGCGGGTGTAGTCGGTTTGCTTTGGTCATTTGCGGCACCCGGAACAACCAATGTCGAGATTCGAGCTGCGCTTGAAAACACGACGGACCCAATTTCAAATGGTGGATTTGCAAAGGGGCGGATCAACGCTTTCCGAGCACTGCAGACTTTGGATCCTGGGCCCCCTAATGTTTCTGACCCTGTAGCGGTTTCGGTGTGGAGTGGAGCCGCAGGTAATGGGAGTGTGGCAGATCTCTTGGGATCTGATGGTAATTCCTATGATGTCACTACGTCCGAGACCAGTCTTGGTCAAGTAGGCGGCGCGGTTATTGACTTCGCATTTACGGGAAATACTAGCAATCTACGCGAGGCTAATTTCTTTATTGAATCTAATTCGGCATCAGGTGCCTCTGGGCAACTCTATTTCTGGGACTATACAACCAGTAAATATGTGCTGATAAAAGCATTTGCTTCTCGCCCATCAGGAACCAGTCGGGAGAAGATTCAACTATCGCTCAATTTGACAAAGTATGTTTCTGGAGGCAATCTCAGAGCTGCAGTTAGAGCAATTGGTCCACACCGTCTACCGCGACGATGGGCTACAGGACCATTTGACTTCAAGATTGGTTTTGTATCAATTGAGACCCGTGAGATTCGAACACCGGACTAAACCAAGCCTGTGTTAGGTAGAAGCCGCTGCGGAGTCCGCAGCGGCTTTTTTAGTAAATCGAAATCCTAACCTGCTTCGCTAAATCGGTTTGGCTCTGATCCTGGTTGATAGGCTCGGCGTGCGTTGGAGTTGTCTCGAACACGCCTCAATTCGTTTGCAGTTTCTGACTTCGCGCCGATCAGGAATTGTAGTAGGCGATGGTCACAAGCTTTCATCTGTTGCTTCGACGCTTCGCTTAAAGTCATTTGACCTGATGAGAAATCCGAAAGGATTTGGTCTCGTTCCAGAATGAGCGAGTCAACCTCTGACCAGTGATCTAGGACGACCGCCGCTTCAATGGCCAGACCAAGTGTTCGATAGCGTTCTACTGCTTGATCGCTTTTAGGCAGCAAGAGGCACCTCGTGATGGGTGGTCTTTGAGGACTGCTCTACCTCAATCCAGCTCTCCCGAAGATCGCACAGTATTTTGATGCATCGGTCGATGGGTTCAGTCTTGTCGCCCACATTTGCTTCCACTAGCTCGTTTAGCACATATGTGTAAAGGGCAAGGAGGTTTTTGGCGATGTCTCCACCTTTCTCCATATCTAGGCAAGACATGAGCTCCATCACAATCTTCTGAGCTTTCTGCAAATTTTTATTTTGCAGTTCGAGATCGCCTTGGTCAATTCCGTACTTTCCGGCTTCCATAAAGCGAATAGCTCCGTCGTAGAGCATGATGACCAGTTGGAGTGGGGATGCCCCATTCACAGCGTTTTTCTGATATTCCTGAACGAATCGTCCGTTAGCCAAGGTTTTCCTCAAGGTAGTTGAAGCTACGTAAAGGATTGTCGGGTTGGCAAATCGACTAGCTCACTGTCTGTTTTTGCTTTTCTTATGATCGTTTGTGAGACTGAGTATGGTGCTGACTAAGACAATCGTAATAGAGATGTTCATTACTGGTAACCCCCATTGAAGCCACTGTGGGAATTCAGGTGGAGTGGTGCGCTGAGCCATTGCCTCTAAAAAGACTTGTTCAAGCCGCAAGTAAAGGAAGATAGATGCTGCCAGCATCCCTCCAATATGTCCAGCCGCTCCGGGCAGTCCAAATTTCCAAGTAATGATGCCTCCCACCAAGTAAGCAAGCGGAATCCCGGCTAAACAGGTCTTCAGGAGTTGATCAAAAAGGTGGATGTCTAGCCACACAAAAAAGGGCCACACCGCCAAAAGATAACTAGCAAAGGAAGCAACCACAAACCCCGAACAGCCAAGCAGCATATGGTCATCCATATCTAAAGTTCGTTTCGCTTTTTGAGCTAGACGCTCGTCTGTCTTGATGGGCTCCATGTGGGTGATCTGTATAGGCCTGACCTAAATTTGACGCCTAATCTAGAAACTTAAAAGAGTTTGT
This sequence comes from Fimbriimonadaceae bacterium, assembly GCA_037190145.1. Lineage (GTDB taxonomy): Bacteria > Armatimonadota > Fimbriimonadia > Fimbriimonadales > Fimbriimonadaceae > 55-13. The sequence goes on along the minus strand of JBBCJU010000013.1, from coordinate 46,671 downwards.
GAGGTTTTCAGAGAAAAACCCTATAGATTGCCCAGAAAAATACCAGTATCATGAATGTAATTCGATTGCGTTCATGGATGTTTACAAACGCATTGAATTAGCTAGTGGAGGAAAATATATGCGCAAATTAGGCTACTTAACAGCCTGTGTCGCTGGTGCTGCCCTAATGGCAGGATGCGGCGGTGGTGGTGGCGGCAGTTCGAAGAATGTAACTCGAACGGTCGCTGGCTTTGTTTATGTTTTGGGTGGAACAGGTTCTGGAGTTGATCCGGCAGTTGTAATTCCGTCTGCAGTTGCTCCAGCTGGCTATTTCCCTCCAACGAGTGGAACAGTCACCTTGAGCGTGGCCGATGGAACAATCTCAAGAGCTCCCGATGCTGAGCCCTTTAACATGGCCACCAGTAATGCGATTATCTGTTCGGTGAAAGCAAAAGAGAACACCGTCGTTTCGGTTACGGCTTCTGGTCTTAACTATGAGGGCAGTGCAAGAGCTCTGACTTCATTCAATGCAAATCTTGGGCCGAAAGCCAGCTCAACAACGGTTTTGACGCTTAATAACGGTAACTCAACCTACACACCAGGAGCCGAAGCTTCTCTGATGTACACCATCGATGGTGATGTACCAATGGATCCAACTCAGCTCTTCATCGCAGGCGGCGTTGCTCAATCGCTGTCGGTTATCGCGTTAGATGCTAGCGGTGTCATCGTGCCATCGGCCACTTTCGATGTGACCAGTTCTGGTGCAGAGGTGGTAGTCAGCGGCACCAATCCCGGGTCCGGTCCTTTTGATTTGACTCCTGCTACATCTGCTGTTGCAGAAGGCGATGTTGACATCACAATTGACTCTGTAGATTCTAATCTTCAAGCAGTCATTGATGGCACTTTTGATCACGGTACACCAACAACGATTAATGTTGTGGCTTCAACTCCGGCCGTAACCTGGGGAACTGAAACTCCGTTGGTTGCCAATACTTCTTCAAACATTACCGCTACGGTTTTGAATGAAGTCGGTGCCGCAATGCCAGGCGAAATGGTAACCCTCTCTGTTAACAAGATTCCTTCGGCTGGTAACGCGTGGAGCGGTGCAGAAGGTGCTTTGGGTGGAAACGCTTTCGCGACTCCAAGCGGAGCTGCAAATGGCTCTGGCCAACATACAAGCACATTTGCTCCTCCAACCGCCCTTGATCCGACTCTCAACTCGGGACAATTAGCGGTTAAGGGTATCAATACCATCACTGCATCCGCTGGATCCGCCACCGGCACAGTGGAGGTCACCATCTTGCGCCCAATCGGCAACCTGACGATTGTGGGTCCTTCTCGATTGGATACAGGTACAAGCTCTACATCGACTCTCAGTGGTGCTCAGACTTATGCTCTGACTGGCGCAACCGACGTTGATGGTGATACAGCTGAAATCCCAAGCGGTGCTGTTACCTGGAGCCTCTCCAACGCTTCATTCCAAGCGAATGTTGGCAATACCGGAAATACACAAGTAGGTAGTGTTTCCGCATCGTCTATCAACTCAGCCACTGGTGTTGTGGCTGCTGGCAACGTTGCCGGAACGGCCACGATTAGTGCCACTATCGGATCAGTTACCTCTAATAACGTGGTGACTCAGGTTTATGGTGTTCCATCAAAGATCATCCTGAATCCAGATACCACAGCATCTGCTATCGGCGGAGCTTCCGGTGAATATGCCTTCGCAAATGTGGGTGCTACTCAGGGCGCAACCATCGCTCTGCAAGATAGCAGCGGCCACGTCACTCCATTGGGTGAGATTTCTGGGTTCACAACCAGCTTCTCAATCCAAGCGCTCACCGGTGGTTCTATCACTAACGGCGGAGCTGGGATCAGTAACTTCACTGTGACTTGCGGAAACACCGACGGTCTCTTTACGGTAGAAGTTAGCGGCTCATGGGCTAGCACATTGGGTGGATCGGGTTCGATCAACTTAAACCGTGCAATTGGTCAAAACGCTCCCGCGCTTCCTTAAGCTTTGGGGTCATCGGCCTGGTTTCCTTTAAGGAAGCCAGGCCTTTTTATGTTAGGGGATGCCCCTGAACGCAAAGGTCCTGGCTGAACTTTAGATCAGGTATCATTCGCCCTTGGTCGAAAGACTAAATCAAAAATCTAGCCACAGGCCAGGCACGCCGACCCCTTGCCAGGGTGACGCTGAACCGGTCTGAGAACGGCGGGAGAATTTATGGCAAAAACCTGTCTAGTTGTTAAGCAGAAGCAAAAGCCGAAGTTTAAGGTGCGGTCGTACAATCGCTGCTCCATCTGCGGACGAGCTCACGGCTACGTTCGATTCTTTGGTATCTGCAGAATCTGCCTTCGGGAAAAGGCGCACATCGGCCAACTGCCTGGTGTGAAGAAAGCAAGCTGGTAAGGAACCAGGAGGTCATTTATGCATAGCGATCCCATCGCGGACCTTCTGACGCGCATCCGAAACGGAGCACAAGCCCGATTGACGAGCGTCGATATTCCGCACAGCAAAATCAAAGTAGAAATCGTTAAGATCCTTGAGGCTGAAGGTTATGTAACTAGCCACGAGATCACAACCGAGAGCAAGTTCCCAACCATCAAGGTGCATCTGCGCTACGATGCGAAGCGAAAGCCTCTCATTAATCACCTTTCTCGTGTGAGTAAGCCCGGGTTACGTGTTTACAAGCCTTGCGACGATCTTAAGCCGATCCGCAATGGTCTTTCAACCCGAATCCTCACCACTTCCCAAGGACTCATGACCGACCGAGAAGCGCGACGGCGCAAGATCGGTGGCGAAGTCCTTTGTGAGGTGTACTAAACATGTCACGTATTGGAATTAAGCCGATTGCCGTTCCCGGCAACGTCACTATCTCTGTCGATGAAGCCACAAATGTGGTCACTGTGAAGGGGCCAAAGGGTGAGTTGACTCAGCCGATTAGCCGACTCCTCACTGTGAAGCAAGAGGATGGAAAGGTTGAATTGAGTCGACCGAACAACCTCCGCGAGGCCCGAAGCCAGCATGGACTGGCTCGAACGCTGATCAGTAACATGGTCGAAGGCGTGACTAATGGTCACTCTAAGACTTTGGAAATCGTGGGCGTTGGCTACCGTGCTTCGCTAGAGGGTAAAAACCTTCTGCTGAACATGGGTTATTCCCACCCTGTGCGCATTGCGTCAGAGAAGGGCGTTGTTTTTGAGGTTGTCTCGGACGATAAGGCGAGAACTCAAAAGATCAACGTAAGCGGGATCGACAAGCAAGCCGTAGGCCAGTTGGCCGCCGACATTCGCAAGGTGCGAAAGCCTGAACCATACAAGGGTAAGGGTATTCGCTATCAAGGTGAAGTCATTCGACTCAAGGCCGGTAAGCGCGCGGCCGCTAAGAAGTAAGGAGTTTTAAGCAATGGCAAAGAAAACGACTACACAGCTTCGAAAGGCGCGCCATGTCCGCCTTCGAAAGTCTATTGAAGGAACAACAAGCCGTCCTCGCCTTGCTGTGTTCCGCAGCTTGCAGCATATCTATGCTCAGGTCATTGACGATGCAACGGGAACGACACTGGCCGCCGCAAGTAGCCAAGAGAAGGACCTGAAGGCAACAGGTAACGCAGAGGGTGCCAAGAAGATCGGCCAAGCATTGGCTGAGCGAGCAAAGGCAAAGGGTGTTACTTCGGTTGTGTTCGATCGCGGCGGTTTCCGCTACACCGGTCGAGTTGCAAGTTTGGCCGAAGGCGCACGCGATGGAGGATTGGAGTTCTAAGCGATGAGAATGATGAACCGCTTAAGCGGCAAGCGAGAAAGCCGCAATACTGAAGGTCCTCAGCTAGACGTTCGCGTCGTTCGGACTAACAAAGTTTTCAAAACCCACAAGGGTGGTAAGACTGCAAGCTGGTCGATCCTCGTCGTCGTTGGCGACAATAAGGGGCAGGTCGGAGTGGGTCTTGGTAAAGCACGAGGTATCCCTGATGCAATTCGAAAGGCTGAAGAAGCTGCTCGAAAGTCAATGTTCAAGGTGCCAATGATCGGCTCTACGATCCCCCATGAGATTCGGGCAACCGCAGGTACGGCTCAAGTCATGTTGAGACCTGCTGCTGCGGGTACCGGTGTTAAGGCCGGTGGTGCCGTCCGAGCTTGCTTGGAAGCTGCTGGTATTCATGATGTTTTGGCGAAGTCTCTTGGTTCTCGTAATGCTATCAACATGGCTTACGCAACCATTGAGGCCTTCAAGAGCCTGAGCATTCCTGAGCAGGCCGCTGAGAAGCGTGGTCTTGAGGTTAAAGAGTTGGTGCCTTGGCTAGAGAAGGCTCGCAAGGAGGAGGCAGATAATGCTTCGTATTAAGCTTGTGAAGAGCCCGATTGGCAATACCCCGCGAAACCGGGCAACTATTGCCGCTCTTGGCCTAAGAAAGATCAACCAGGTTGTGGAGCACAACGACTCTCCAATGATCCGAGGCATGATCCATCACGTAAAGCACGTGCTTGAGGTGACGGAGGCTGAGGGTACGCCTAAGAGCAACCTTGCCAACAAGCGTCGAGGGACAGCTGTTGCGGTTGCGGACAAGCCTGCTAAGGCGGCCAAGGCCAAGAAGAGTGAAGAAGCTCCCGCTGAGGATGCAAAGCCAAAGCGAACGACCAAGAAGGCAAAGACCGAAGAGGAAAACTAAGTGGGACTGCACGAAATTCAACCTCCTAAGGGAAGCTCGTTTAAGAAGCGCCGCATCGGCCGAGGAATCGGCAGTGGCATGGGCAAAACCGCTACTCGAGGGACCAAGGGCCAAAAGGCTCGGCGACAGATTCACCCTAACTTTGAGGGTGGTCAGTCACCAATCTTTAAGCGACTTCCGGTGAAGAAGGGTTTCCGAAACATCAATCACAAGGAGTTCGCAATTGTAAACCTGGATGATCTGGAGAAACTGTTCAATGCCGGTGACGAAGTCACTCCTGAAGTATTGATCAAGACCGGAATCATCAGCGGTGGTAATGATGGTGTCAAGGTTCTGGCCTTCGGCACTCTCACTAAGAAGCTAACGGTTAAGGCGCATAAGTTCAGCAAGGCTGCAACCGATGCGATCACCAGCAAGGGCGGCGAGGCGATTACGCTGTGATTGCGGGCGCAGGCGGGTACGGAGGCGGTGGAGGTGATAAAAACCTCAAGATGTCGCTTGTCGACACCCTGCGTCAGGCCTGGGCCGATGAGGATCTTCGTTCGAGGATCCTCTTCGTCCTGTTCGTCTTCGGCGTTTTTGCCTTGGGCGTTCACATTCCTGTGCCTATCCCTGGCATAGACTCCACCACTCTGATTGATAAGCTTAAAAACATCCCGAATGCAGATTTGCTAAACATGATGGGCGGTGGTGCTCTTCGGAAGGTTTCGATCTTCTCGTTGGGCTTGAACCCTTACATTACGTCATCCATTATCATGCAGGTTCTTACCAATGCCTTCCCGGCATGGAAGAAGGAGCTGCAAGAGGGCGGAGAATATGCACGTAAGCAACAGAATCGTAGAACTCGATTCTTGACGCTGTTCCTTTGTGTATTTCAAGGCTGGGGACTGCTCCGAATTATCGGAGATGCAATGCCGGCAGATAAGACTTGGGTTACCGAAGCGGTAATCATTATCTTCTGGACCGCGGGTTCTATGTTTATGCTCTGGCTCGGTGAGCAGATCAGTGAAAAGGGAATCGGAAACGGTACCTCGCTCATGATCTTTGCGGGCATCATCCTATCCTTCCCAACCTCTGTACAGATGTTGGTTGAAGGTGTGCGCGATGGCAACGTTGCCTGGTGGAGCGTTGCGCTGGTCTTCTTGATCTTCATCGTAGTCACCTGGTTCATCGTGTACTTCACCACGGCTCAACGCAGAATTCCGGTTCAGCATATGAGGCGGATGGTGGGAACCAAGATGATGGGTGGACAGACCAGCTACCTTCCGTTCCCCGTGAACTCGGTGGGCGTTATCCCAATCATCTTTGCCGTTGCGTTGACGGGTATCCCCGGTCAGTTCGCGATGATGGCTGGAGGAGAGGCCACGCCACTGGGACGTACTCTCTACACCATTGGCACGTACCTGCAGCCTGCATTGACGTTCCCTCAAGGACTCATTGCTATTCTGCTGTACACCGCGCTGATCTTCTTCTTTAGTTATTTCTGGACAGCAATCCAGTTCAACGTGGAAGATATCAGTAACAACCTGAAGCGAGGTAACTCCTACATCCCGGGCGTACGGCCGGGTAAGCAAACGAAGGAATTTCTTGATGGCGTGATCTCAAGGATCACGGTTGTCGGTGCTTTCTTCATTGCGATGGTAGCCATCCTTCAGTATCTGTCTCCAAGTCTTACAGGCATCAGCGCGATGTATGTAAGTTCACTCGGAGGCACGTCGCTCCTCATCTTGGTTAGTGTGGCTCTTGAAACCATGCGCCAGATTGAAGCGAACCTGCTGATGAAGCAGTACAACCAATAACTTAGTTTGGAGTTTGGAACGCGGGGTTGGAAATGAACTCCAAACTCCAGACTCCGAACTCCAAACTTCAAATGCGACTTATTCTCATCGGCCCTCCTGGCGTGGGTAAAGGAACCCAAGCAGCTTTGCTCGAATCAAGGCTTGGACTGAAGCCTCTGTCATCCGGGGTTATTTTCCGCGCAGAAATCGAAGCGGATACTGATCTTGGACGCCTAGCAAACAGCTATATCAAGCGTGGAGAACTCGTTCCAAATGGTGTGACCATTGAGATGATGTCGAAGCGAATCCGCAACGATGAGGTTCGGAAACACGGCTTTGTCCTCGATGGTTTCCCTCGGACGATTCGCCAGGCCGAAGCTCTGGATGAGTTGCTTGATGAGATTGAAATGCCGCTCGATAAGGTTATCTCCATCGAAGTCGCAGATGACATCGTCCTCCAAAGACTTTCAGGGCGCATCGGCTGTACTAAGTGTGGCGAAATTTATCACAGCGTAAACAAGCCTCCAATGCGAGAAGGCATTTGTGATAAGTGTGATAGTCCCCTCATCGTTCGCACAGATGATAAGCCCGAAACCATCTTGGAACGTCTTCGAGTTTTTCGGGAAAATACTGCACCTGTTCGAGACTACTATCGAGAAAAGGGCCTTCTCCAGGTTGTGGACGGAGCCCAAGACCCTGAGCAAGCGTATGCTCAAATTGTGAATGGAGCTGAGGCTTGATCTATCTAAAGTCCAAATCGGAAATAGAATTGATGCGGCAATCGGGAAAAGTTGTTGCCCGAACGATCCGCCAACTTTACGAATCCATAGTTCCCGGAAAGACGACCACAAGAATTCTGGATGAACTTGCCGGTCGTCTCATCACTGAGTCTGGGGGAATTCCTTCCTTTCTCAACTATCGGGGATACACCGCCAATACTTGTTTATCGGTGAATGATGTCGTTATTCACGGAATGCCGAACGACATCCCGATTGTCGACGGCGATATCATCGATATCGACATTGGCGTTTGCCTAAACGGTTGGCATGCAGATAGCGCGTGGACATTCCCAATTGGCACCATATCGCCAGAAGCCCAGCGGTTGCTGAACATTTCCAAGGAGTGTTTGTTCCAAGGTATTGGTAAGGCCAAAGTAGGCAATCGAATTGGGGACATCGCGTCTACTGTCCAGAAATACGCGGAAACACATGGTTATGGCGTCGTGAAGGAACTTGTCGGGCATGGCATTGGCCGAAAGCTTCACGAGGAACCCGTCAATGTTCCGAACTACGGGAAAGCGGGTAAAGGTGAGCTTCTAAAAGACGGTTGCACTATCTGCATTGAACCGATGATCAATCAGGGAACCGCTAAGATTGTGACCATGCCGGATAACTGGACGATCAAAACTGCGGACGGTAAATTGAGCGCTCACTTTGAGCACACAATTGCCATCACCAAAGAAGGTCCAGATATTCTAACGGTGGAATAAGCTCCACAACGTAATAAGGAACCAAAATGGCGGTGTTTGAGAATATTCTCAAACACCGCCATTTTGGTTCTAGGGAGTCCACCAGGAAACAGCGAAGAGAATAGGAAGTAACTAGGAAGGAAACTAGTCTGGTTCTGGCGAACGTAAAATATGCCATGTCCTTATTCCGTTCGGGCCGGGTCGCAATATCTGCCGCCTGTCTCCTTCTTCCACTTGCCCTTCAAGCTCAGTTCGCTGGATCTAAGCCCGTCACCAGTGATGTAAAGAAAGGCTTTGATGCCATAACCGTGGCAGATGCCAAGAAATGGCTGGGTTACCTTGCGGGGCCGGAGTGTGAGGGCCGAGGTACAGGACAGCCTGGCTATCAGAAAGCTGCTGACTATGTTGCCGCTAGATTCAAGGAGTTTGGACTGAAGCCTATTGGCGATAACGGAACGTATTTCCAGCACCTCCCCTTCGTTCGATTTCGGTTGGACGGCAACGCCTCGGCTTTGACTGTGGCGGGAGATAGCCGAAGGATTATCGCGGCCAAAAACTTCTCCCTTGATACGCGCGGGGCGGACATTGATGCAACCGTGCCTGTTGTATTTATTCGCGTGAAGGGAAATGGCTCCTTACCAAGCCCAGAAGCAGTCAAGGGCAAAGCTGTCGTTATCTTCGCGGACGGTCCGATGGGTAACCGTGTTCGAGGAGAGCTTCTTCGAGCTGAGGCTACCTATATCCTGACCGTTGTAGATCGAGTAGGCGAACCTGTATGGAACGCTTCCCGTGGCAAGTTGGCGGACTTCCAACCTCGCCCGGTACGAAGGGCGATGGGGAACCTAGCACGATCGGCTGCTGAAACGCTGCTCGAAGCAAACGGCCTGGAAAAAGACTTTGCCGTCAAGAGTGTGGCCAACGATACCATGGAAGTCAGCCAAGGTTCAAAGGAACTGAAGATTGCGGTGAAGGCTCAGAAAGAGGACGTGGGCGTTCCCAATGTGGTGGGTTTGCTGGAAGGCTCTGATCCCACTTTGAAGAGTGAAGTTGTGGCGGTAGGTTCTCACCTAGATCACATGGGGACAGATGGAGTGAACACATGGTGGGGAGCCGATGATGATGGCTCCGGTTCAGCTGCGGTTATTGGGGTGGCAAAAGCTTTCTCTGTGAACCCAATTAAGCCAAAGCGAAGCGTTTTATTCATGTGCTTTGCGGCAGAAGAAATTGGGCTAGTCGGTTCGGCATTTTATGCTCAGAATCCAATCATTCCGCTCGACAAAACTCAAGCCCTGATGCAGATGGATATGGTGGGAAGAAACTCGTATGGGCCTCAAAACGGTGATCCAAACCGCATCGATAAGGAAGAGGAGAATCGCGACACCATGCGGCTGGTAGGAAGCAAGCGCATTAGCCAAGAACTAGACGACATCATCCAGGATGTCAATCAATTTGTCGGCTTTCGATTCAAGTATGACTCTGAGGATGTTTACACCCGAAGTGATCACTATAACTTCGCTCGAAACGGCGTTCCATCCGCGTTTCAGTTCTGTGGGTTCACTCCTGATTACCACCAGGTGACGGATACCGTGGACAAGATCAACTTTGACAAGCTCACCAATTCGGCTAAGCTTTGCTATCTCACGTTGATGAAAATCGGAAACATGGATCGTCCGCTAAAGCGAAACGCATCCGGCGGTTAGTTTTGAAGTAGTAGTGATTCAGCCTGCCCAGAATCTGGGCAGGCTGACTTCTTTTTAACGATCTTCGCGTTGGTTCATATTTTCGCCGATCAAATCAATTAGCCTTTCCCAGTCCATTGGGATGAATAAGTCCATGCTTGTACTGTCCGTCGAAGTGGCAGACTTGATAACAAAAGGCTCGGTTAGCTTCTTGAATGAGTCGCTCACCTCTCGAATGGTCTTCCCATCTTCACCTGTCTTCTCAATGTCGACGGAATTCTGGAAGCCCTCTGCGATTCGGGCGAGGTTGAAGGTTGCTAGAACCTGCTGCCCTTGGATCAAGCTTCGAGTTCGACCTTGCCAGAGAGCGTCGGTCTCTAGCCCATTCTCTCGCGTTTTCAGACCGGCAATGGCCGCGTCCAGAAGCTTCTGAGAACTGGAAGCCACAACGGTTTGTCCTACCAGTGCCCAGGTGATGGTTTTGTCCTTCATCAAGACATCCGATTTCAGCGGCGAACTGTCGCCCATGCCTTCTGTTAAATCGGTTTGCATCTCGTCCGTAACCGAGTCGATCAAGCGAAACTTCTTGACATCACCCTCTTCGGTCATCTCAAAGGGCGACTCCTCTCCTTGGGCCAAAATCTCGCTCTCAACTTGATTTCGAATACGTTCGGCAAGATTTGCAGCACGGGCGCCTTGCTGATCATCTACGACAAGCAGCAAATCTGCTCCGGCAGCGTTCTTCTCGTTAGGGTTCGGATAGAACGCAATGATGGCATTGCCCTGGAAGGCGGGAAGAACGTCTTGCCGAAGGCTCACGCCCGTCTCTTTCGACATCTCTTTTTCCCATTCCGCCATGGATTGCCGTCCTTGCTTGTCATTTTGAACCGCTAGTTCGAAGCTCTCAAAATACTTGCTTGGTTGAGAAAGGGCAGTGAATCCATAGGCTCCCTTCGGCAAGACCGACAGAAGGTCATTTCGAATCGGGGCCATGCTTGCGAGCGGTTGAAGCCACTTCGCTTTCGTCGAGTCATAGTCGCTGCTAAAGCTGAGGGCAAGTCCATTCTCTCTTACGGCAATTCCCATTGCCATCCATTTGGACGCCTTGAGCATCTCGCGGCTTTCCTCTGGCGCATCCTTGCCAAAGACTTCTAGAGCCTCTGGAGAGATGAAAACCATGATATTCGCGTCGGGATCAATCTTGGAACGCTCGACCATAAAGTCTGGACGCTCAAGAATGGAATCCTTCTTCTTCTCCACCACTTGCTCTACTTGGTGAAGGGCTTTGCCCATACCCACCACGAGCAGATCGTCGACAACCATCATGCCTGGACCGCTCGGATTTAGTTGATGGTAGCGAGTTCCTTTCCAGAAGGCGGGTTTTCCGCTTTCCCGCAGAATCTTCGCGACGGCGGGGCCATCACTTACCGCAAAGTAAGCGACGAATGAATCTTCCATGCCATCTTCTTTGTTTTTAGGATCTGGCTTGAGCATGGCAAAGGCGCCACCGCGTTTGGAATAAGGTCGAATCTTTTCTGCGGCGGGGCCCTGCGCCACGACATCCGTGAGAGCTCCATCAATCTGCTTATCCAATCCGTGTCGAGCCAAGGCATCATCAATCTTCTTGAACACCATGGCCTGATTTGGGGATGGAGACAGGTCAATCGAACCCACCATCAATGCGTCCGCTGGTACCAATCGGAGAGCCGTTTCGCCCGGACGATCAAAAATTGCTTTAAACGCGACGGCCGTTCCAAGAACGGCTACGGCGGCTGCCGCAATTCCGACTCGGATAAAAATGCGCCGTTTTCGGACGCGAGGAGCAAATTCACTAACCATTACATGAGCCTCCGCAGGATCGTCGTACATCATATCGGTATCTTTAGTGACTTCCAAGATACTGGGAGTATTGGCCCACAAGTTAAGGCATTGCAAATAGGCGAAGGTCCCGTTGGAACACCCGCACTGATCCTTCTACAATAGAGCCATGTCCGACATCGCCCACCTGTTGAAGCCAACGGAGCGCAATCCTGGTATCCCGCTGGATTTAGATTGGGTGAAGTCTGTGCGGGTTAATCGTTCGGCGGTTGAAAGAAGGGCCGCGACATTGCCCGCGCGCCGAACAGTTAAGAAGCAGTGGCAAGCCGCTTGGTTGTTGCGAGCAATCACTTGCATGGATCTCACCACACTGGGTGGAGACGACACACCAGGAACAGTACAGCGTTTATGCGTAAAGGCTCGTCAGCCCATCCGGACAGATATTGTGAGAGCCTTGGGTGTGGAGTTGCTCGGCATACAAGTCGGGGCGGTGTGCGTGTATCACCAAATGGTGCCAACCGCGGTGAAGGCGCTTGCGGAAACAGGAATCCCGGTTGCAGCGGTGGCCGCCGGATTCCCACATGGTCTATCTCCGATCAAACAGCGAATTGATGAAATCAAGGCGTCCGTTGAAGCTGGTGCAACGGAGATCGATATTGTTATCACCCGGGCACATGTTCTAAACAACGAATGGACAGCTCTGTACGATGAGGTGTCTGCTTTTCGAGAAGCCTGTGGGCAAGCTCACCTGAAATCCATCTTGGCAACTGGAGAACTTGGCACCTTGGGGAATGTACAGAAGGCGTCAGTGATCGCGATGATGGCGGGCTCGGACTTTATCAAGACATCTACGGGCAAGGAATCTGTGAATGCGACTTTGCCCGTGGGGCTCGTTATGGTCCGCGCCATCCGTGAGTACCTGCATAGAACGGGATACCAAGTGGGTTACAAGCCGGCCGGAGGTATCCGGGCCGCTAAGGAGGCGATTGATTGGCTCATTCTGATGAAGGAAGAATTGGGCGATCCTTGGGTTCGCAATGATCTGTTCCGAATAGGAGCTTCTACACTTTTAGCCGATATTGAGCGGCAGCTAGAACACTACGTAACCGGGCGATACTCTGCATTCAATCGGCATCCGATGGGTTAAAAATAGCGGCAAAACGCTACAATCTTTGCATGGTTCCGGTGGTGGTTGCGCTCGGCTCAAACGTGGGTGATAGCCTCACCTTTCTTCGGGAAGCCGTAGCCCAGCTGTCTCAGGTTCTGGAGAACCTAAAGGTAAGTCCGGTTTACCAAACGGTCCCGATGTATGTGGTGGATCAGCCTCCCTTTTTGAATGCGGCGGTATCGGGAACCTACGAAGCCGGTCCTCTTCAGCTTCTTCAGAACCTAAAAGATATAGAGGCCGCAATTGGTCGTCAACCACGCAACCGTTACGGACCCCGGGAGATTGATCTGGATTTAGTTTCCTTCGGTTCTTTGAGCTATCGAGGACCTCGTTTGCAGGTTCCTCATCCCAAACTGCCGGAACGCAGGTTTGTTCTCCTCCCCATGTTTGATCTGGATCCTCATCTCCGGCTCGCCACGATGGGAAATGTGGCCGATCTATTGGCGCAAACTCAAACCCAGTCTGAAGACGTCGTACCCATCAAAGATGCCCTTCTACCAATACCAAGCCACCGATAAACAAGGCAACGCGATCCAAGGCACGGTTCAGGCGGGCAGCATGGAAGAGGCTACTCGTGCCCTTGGTTTACAGGGATTTAAGGTGACGGGGCTCCATGATCCAAGTCGAGCGCCTGCACCCGCTCCCAAGCCCACCACATCTCAGGTTCCAAGGAGGGGCGTGGTGGAATATCTGGGTACTCCGGCCCCCATTCAAGTCAATACGCCAACGGCTCGGCCCTTGGGAGAGCCCCGGAAGACGGCTTACAGCAGAGAGAAAGACATCTACTTCATCTTTAGCCAGCTTTCTGCTTACTTCAAATCTGGAGTGAATCCAGCCGAGGCGTTTACCAATATTGCGTCAAAGCAAACTCGGCAAGATATCAAGGAATCATTGTTGCTGGTGGCCTCCAGGGTCGGTGAAGGAAGCGGCATTGCGGACATTCTAAGCCTCTATCCCTATTTGTATCCACCCCACGTGGTGGGAGCGATTCGTGCGGGCGAAGTGGGTGGTTACTTGCCCGAAGCGGCTGAAAATATTGCGGGGCAGGCTGACTCCAGTCGAAAAATGCGTCGTTTGATGGTCTGGCTGGGCCTGTGCGCCGTTGGAATCCCTCCGGCGATTCCAATAGGGCAGTCGATGTTTAACGCCGTAGAAAAGAGCTGGGACGCCCAAGAAGCCGCTGGCGGCAATGCTCCTGTTGCTGCAACCCTCTGGAACGGGTTTGTGAAAGAGATCACAGGACCGCTTGGAATCACTTGGCTGATCATCCTCATCCTGTTTGTGATCCTTATCTTTGCTTGGCAATCGATGCCCGTCCGTCTCTTACGCCATCGCCTAGCTTTATTGGTACCCACGATCGGGAAACGAAATCGAGCGGAATCGTTTGCCGCTTTTACTTGGAACCTAAGCAACCTCACGAAGGCTGCGGTGTCTCCCCGAGAGTCTTACAATTTAGCGGCGCAAACCGTGCCTAACCAGCGAATCCGTCAAGCGTTAGAGGAACAGGGGCGACTGATGACGGACCAGACCAAGTTGAGCGAAGCCCTGTTTGAAACGAAGATGATGCCGTTTGAACTGAGCGCGATGGTTCAGACCGGTGAGCTAACGGGTGACGTGCCCGGGCAATTGCTGAATGGTGCGCGGGCCCAGCAGCAAGAGTTTGAAAGCCAGAGCAACTACACGAAAATGCGTGTGGGGTGCTGGATTGCTCTCTTGGCAACCTGCATCGGCCCTGCCGCTGTGTTTTGGCTCTACCGAGACTTTATGCTTGGGCTTATGAAGCGAATCTTAGGCGAGTAACACTAGATCGCGTATTTTGCGAGCTTCTGCCGCATCTCAGCCACAAGCTCAGCCTCAATAAAAATGCCTTCCTCTCGGTAATCCACCTGATGCACACGTCCAAAGTCGTAGCAGTCTTGAATCAAGTTGGACTCAGAATAGGGCACCAGCGCTTTTGTTAAGCCCAAGAGATTTTGAACTTGCTTTCGGATGGCATTCAGAAAGTCATCCATCCCTTGACCCGATATCGCGCTGATCGCTACAGAATTGGGCCATTGGGAAACAAGCTCGGTAGCCATGTGAGGATCATCCAAAGCATCGATTTTGTTAAACACCGTGAGCATCGGCTTATCTGCGGCATTCAACTGTTCTAGTGTCTCAAGAACCGCGTCTCGTTGCACTTCCCAAGCAGGGGTGCTGACATCGATGACATGCAAAACAAAGTCTGAATGTGTGACTTCTTCCAGAGTTGATCGGAATGCGGCAACGAGGTGTGTTGGAAGGTTGCGGATAAAACCTACTGTATCCGTTAAGAACAGTGCGTACCCATCCGGGAGATCAATTTTGCGAGTGGTGGGGTCTAGCGTGGCAAAAGGCATTGCGTCGGCTAGTAGGTCTGTTCCGGCTAACCGGTTCATCAGCGTTGATTTGCCAGCACTGGTGTATCCAACGATGGAGGCAAAAGGAAATGGATGTTTTCGGCGGCTGGCGCGTTGTTGATTGCGAATCCGCTTGACATCTTCAATCTCGTCGCTGAGGCGTGAGATTCGATCCCTAACCAGTCTTCGGTCTGATTCCAACTTTGTTTCGCCTGGACCCCTCATTCCGATACCACCCTTTTGGCGCTCAAACTTGGTGTAAACGGACATGAGCTTAGGCATCATGTAGGTGAGCTGGGCAAGTTCAACCTGTAACATGCCTTCCTTGGTACGGGCTCGGCGGGCAAAGATATCTAGGATGAGTTGGGTTCGGTCAATAACCTTTCTCTGAAAAGCTTCCTGTAGATTCCTTTGTTGGATTCCGCTGATCTCTCCATCAATCAGAACGATATCGGCTTTCACTTCCTTGGCCAAGGCACTGATTTCTTCCACCTTGCCGCTGCCAACGTAGGTTCCCTTGTACGGTCGGTCTAGGCGCTGACGAATAATGGCAAGAGGCTCGACTCCAGCCGCTTCGCAAAGGCCTTCTAGCTCGTTTTCAACGATTTCATCTTCGCTATCGTCTTCATTGACGACCACCAGAACCGCCTTTTCAATAGCGGGTTCTATCATTTCCAGACCTTTGGACATGGGCTCTTATTATTGAACGACGGATGAGGCAGATATTGCCAAAAGCCCCTTAAAAAGAAGTCATAAGGGGATAAATCCGGACCGAAGAAGGTCCGGATTCTGGAGAACTAGAACTTGAAGACATTGTAAGTCGCGGTCATTTGGAGGCCGCTAAAGTCAAACTCGTCTGTCTTTGAGAACAGAACGTACTTTGCGGAGAGCCGGAACTTATCATTGATAAAGAAGCCCGCTTCAGCTGATCCACCAAAGCCCAAGCGCTTGGTTGAGAACCGCTCGCTAGTGTCGGGGTGGTTGATGCTGTAGTCGAAGTAGGCCAGACCTGCTCCAATGCGAACGAATGGGCGGAAATCGTCATCTGGTGAGCCAAAGACACGTCCCATGGAGGCCATTACCGGTGCGGCAAAGAACTTGTTTCCATCCTTTCTGCCCGAGATAAAGTCAAAGTCAACGGTTGGACGCCACTTATCGGCTTGTCTTGAGAAGTCATCAAACGAGAGACCAACAACAAAAATTGTAGAGCCAAAGATGTCTCTAGTAAGGGACTGGGTCGGCATGTACAAACCCGCCTTAATCCCAAAATTATTCTTTGCCGGCTCAGGTTTCTTCTGGTCGTTTTGCGCTACCGCACTTGTGGCGAGCACCACGGATGCGATACCCATCGCGGCTAGGTTTCGAAATGCCATTCAGTTCTCCTTTTGTCCATCTTGACGCGGACTGCACGAAAGTTACCTTAACTTCCGAGGAAAACGTATCCTGAATGAACCCAATCTAGGTTCTGGACAAGACCTGAGACGGCAGCATCAAAGATTCTTTGACCCTTTTCTGCAGTTGCGAGCTTGGCGTATCCCAGTGAGCCTTGCTCGGTGATCTCGTCAAAATGGTGGACCATCCCCACCACCGGCGGTTCTGGGCATAGCCCATCGTCACGAATTTTGTCTTTGCGAACCAAGTCGGGTCGGAGGTGTAAGACCAAGCTGGTCTCGGCTTCGCAGGCATGCTGAATATGCTTGGCAGAGCCTTCCAGGATCTGAGATGCCTCCTGCTCACAGAAGGTGTAGTAATTGCTATACCCAAACGATAGGTTGGGGTGCTTAGCCTTGAGTTGGCGCATGGCAATTCCATTGGGCTCAGCATTTCCGCCGTGTCCATTCACCAAGTAAAAGCGTTGAAATCCTTGACCAATGAGCGATTCAATCACGTCTTGGATGTTGGCGATGTATGTTTCAAAAGCTGCGCTGAGCGAACCGGCAAAGGCTAAGTGGTGAGCACTTGCGCCAAGCCAAAGGGTTGGGGTGACCAGAACCTTCTCGGGAATCTGAGATTCAACGGCCTCTGCCACGCTTGTCGCCAGGATGGAGTCAGTGAACAGGGGAAGATGAGGCCCATGTTGCTCTAGGGAGCCGGTAGGGATCAACACAATGATCTGGCGGGAAAGGGCATCCACCTCGGGCCAAGTCATATCCGCCAGTTTCATCGCTACAAATTGGGATACAGGTTACGGATCATCGTCTTGACGATGGTCTTCAACTGCTTGTCATGAACCATCATCTCCTGCACCTTATGGTATCCGTGCATCATGGAGGTGTGATCTCGGTTGCCGAATTGCGATCCGATGTGTTTCCAGGAATCGCCGGTGATTTCTCGAGTAATGTAGATAGCCACATGCCGGGCTTCAACGATCGGGGCCTTGCGTGAAATTCCCTGAATCTCATCTACCGGGATCTTGAACTGCTTGCTCACGGCATTGATGATCTCAGAGACCGCGGGCTTCTCCATCGTTCCCTTGTAATACTTCTCGACCATGGCTTGTGCGAGTTCCAAGTCCAGTGGGTGTCCCTCAAGACTTGCCTGTACAGCAAGCTTGGTTAAAGCACCTTCCAATTGACGGATGTTTCCCGGCACGTTCTCAGCAAGGTAGAACGCGACTTCATGAGCCAGGTCCAAACTATCATGTTCGGCTTTGCTTTGGATAATCGCGCATCGAGTTTCGGTATCGGGCATCTGGATGTCTGCCACAAGTCCGGCTTCAAAGCGAGAGCGCAATCGCTCATCCATCATGTGCAGTTCGCGAGGTGCGCGATCTGAGCAAATGACGATCTGCTTGCCAAGCGAGTAGAGGTGGTTGAAGGTGTGGAAAATCTCTTCTTGTGTCTTCTCTTTGCCCGCAATGAACTGAATATCGTCAATCAGCCATAGGTTTACGGCGCGCAGACCTCGACGAAAACTCTCGACTCGGTTGTTCTGTAAAGCGGCAACAAACTCTTCCGCAAACTGTTGAGCGGTGATGTAGGTGAGGTTGTACTTAGGGTGCTTTGCAAGAACTTCTCGGGCGATGGCGTGGAGAAGGTGAGTCTTCCCAAGTCCGCTTGGGCCACAGATGAAGAGTGGATTGTAACGGGAACCAGGTTCCGAGGCGACGGCTCGGGCACCCGCGTGAGCCATTCGATTACTTTGTCCGACAACGTATGATTCGAATGTGTAGCGGTCGTTAGGTCGGAAATTGGATCGCTCCACCATGGGGGCGGCGACCATGGGCTCGCTGACTCGAGTGGTGGGTTTTTCTCTAGCTTCCCAAGTTAGCTCTATTCGAAGAGGACGACCGATTTCATCGGAAAGGTAGGACTCAAGGAAAGCCAAACATCGGGCGTTAACCCACTCTTGAACAAACTTGCCGGGGGACGAGATGGTAGCGCGGTCTTCGGTGAGCTGAATGGGCCTTAGAGGCCGAATAAAACGTTCAAACGACTGCTTTGGTAGGTGGGTGCTGACTCTCTTGGTGACTTGGTTCCAGGCTGTTCGAAGTTGTATCTGATCATCTGAGTCCTCTAAAGAATACTGGTCGTTCATTGCATCCTGCGATGAGGCCAAAGTGGCCTCAGGGACTGGGATTATACACAGGGTTTGCCCTGAACGACCAAGACCACTAGGCCGGAAGAAGTCCGTGAAAACGAAAAGAAGCTCATTCTAAACTGCTTAAAGACAGTGAATATAATTTTTCAAGAAATTACTCATGTTTTCTAATGATTTAGGTGTAAATAGCCGTTCTTATATACTGGTGTCTACCGAGTCATTTATCCTCGGGTTTACTATGGACAGATGACGGCCAAAAAGGTTCTAGGCGTACTTGCGGGCACTGATATTAGCACGGAAGTGACGGCAAAATGGGCGAATTCTGCCGATGTTGTGGTGGCGGCTGATGGAGCTGCCAATCGAATTCTTTCGGTGGGTATTCAGCCCAATGTGATTGTCGGCGACCTTGATTCCTTAGACCCACAACTCAATCGATCTGAACTGAGCATCGCGCAAGACGATGACCAGGAGACGACAGATTGCGACAAACTTTTGAACCTAGTCCAGCGTTTGTATCCCGACGATGCATTTGCGTTGATAGGGTTGGAGGGGGACCGGTTTGACCATGTGCTGGCCTCCCTGCACAGTGTTGCGCGGCTGTATCCCAAAACCCGCCTTATCCTTCGAGACGGCATTGGGTTCATCGTGACGCCAGATCAGCCAGCAACGGTATCGAGTCGAGAAGGTCAGACGGTATCCCTGATTCCGTTGATCCCGTGTGAGGGCGTGCAGATGCAAGGTGTGCACTGGGCTCCCAAGGCTGAATTATCTCCCATGGGTGCAACCAGCATCTCAAATATGGCTTCGGGAGACCAGGTTGTGGCGAGTTTGGCAGTAGGGGCGGCGGTGATGGTTCTACAGACAAACACGCAAGAGCCTTTCTGGGAGTGAACGAATTCTAGGGGTTGGCCGGTCTCTTGTTCCAAAGAAGGTGTGCCGATGCTAGTCATGGGTCATCCCTCAATTGGTATCCTGAGGATATTGCCGGGTAGAGGATAATCGTAAGGAGTTTGAAATGTCAGACGATCAGAATGTAGCGGTTTCGGTGGAAGAAGAGTTGGTTCAGGATTCTGCGGTGGTGGAAGAATCACCGGCTGAAGAAATGGAAGAGGCTCCTGTACCAACCGGAGCAATACTGACAATCAAGCGTGGCGGGGTTGAGACTGCTGATCGGTTCCCCTTCCAGGCACCCGCTATTATTGGTCGTTTTGATCCCTCGGTTGGCCCCATTGATGTGGACTTGGGCAGCATAGCAGAGGGGGCTTATGTATCCCGCAAACATGCTCAGATCACTCTAGAGGATGGAGTTTGGAAGATCACAGACTTGGGATCTGCCAACGGCACATTTCTCTTGCGTAGCGATTTTGAGCGTGTGGACGAGGCTGAACTCACGGATGGCGATGAAATTGCCCTGGGCAACGCTCGATTGATATTCCGGCTTGGTTAGGCCGGAATATCGCTTGGGTCAAGCTGAGGGGCTTCACCGACCCAAGAGCGCACCACATCTACCAGCGCGAGCAGTATCGTTAGCAACATCGGTCCGGCCATAACGCCAATTGGACCGATGAGCAGGACGCCTCCCAGGATGCTGAAAAAGATTCCTAGGGGATGCAGGTTGGTCCTTCCCCCAATCAAGAACGGTTTCAGAATGTTGTCGATCTGGCTGACAAAGAGAAGCCCAACCGCCAAGATGACAATGCCTTCCGTCGTTTTTCCTTGACTCATTGCGATGAGGGCGACAGGAACATAAATCACTGGGGTTCCTAGCAACGGGATGATGGCCATGATGGCGCAAGCGACCCCGAGAAGAAGGGAATTGGGGATTCCTACCAACAAGAACGTAAGCCCCATCAGACCACCTTGGATAAGGGCCACCAGTACGGTGCCAATAAAGACCGCTCGGATGGTTTCCGCCACCTTTTCCATGATTTCAATGGTTTTGGGGCGGGGCAGGGGAATCAGTTCACAAGCGGGTTTGAGCAGGTTTTTGCCGTCCCGAAGCATGAAGAACATGGTGAGGAGGGCAATGACGATGGTGAGAATCGTGAAGCCAGCTTGTCCGGCAAACTTGGTGAGCGGCGCTCTTAGGCCCTGAGCGATCTCCTCTTGGTGGGTCATCACGTACTCTTTCACGCTGAATTGACCGCCGACCTGATCTACGAAGGGTTCGATCACTTTATCAACCTGAGTGAGAACAGATTCGAAGGAGGGTTTTTCGGTATGTCCAGCGAGGGTGTTAGAGACGCCTCCCAACTGGGCAAAGAGTCCGATGCCAATCAGGGCTAACGGGATCATGATGATCAGAATCGTCATGATGACGGTGGCTAGGCTAGCGGCCGTATCGGCCCGATCACCTTTTAAGAGCTTTGAAGTTGCCCACCGATCTCGATACCTTCGGTAGAAGGGAAACATGAGTACCGACAGGACCGCAGCCCACAAAAGGGCGGGCACAAAGGGCAGCAGAATGGCTGTACAACCAAAAAGGACAGCCCCGCCAATAACCCAGAAGGCCACAAGTCGATATTTCTGTGCGAAATGTTCGGAAGGCATTGCCAACGTTTTACGACATTTTTGCTTAGATGGTTGCGTTGAAGAAACCAGTGGTGGGCCGGCTGGGACTCGAACCCAGGACCCACGGCTTAAAAGGCCGTTGCTCTAACCGACTGAGCTACCAGCCCACTGGAGTCGAATATGGTACCCGAAGTGTAGGGGATATGGAATGTGACTTGTGACCTGTGGTTTTTTGAGGGTTTTGGGGCCTAGGTAGGGAGTCGCTTCGCTACCTCCTGACGCGTCGTCTGGAGGTTATCAAGTCCAAGGTTTCCCGGGTGATGGACGTTAGGTGAACGGGAGATTTAGCCTCCAGACGACGCGTTTGGAGGCAGCAGGAAAGGATCAACTATAGCTTTTGAGGTTATTGAAGTTTTAGATTGTTTTTTCCTCTATGTGTGTTGAGAGGCTTAGTGCTCTGGAAGGGAGTCCCCTTTTGCTACCTCCAGACGCGTCGTCTGGAGGTAGTAGAACTCACTTTAGTTTGTGAATATAGTATTGTTATTGTTTGGCGAAAGTCCAAGGTTTCCCGAGTGACGGATACTAGCCTCCAGACGGAGCGTCTGGAGGCAGCCTGGTGGAGGCAGCGACGTCAGCGAGGGCAATACTTGCCTCTATCCCGAATTGCACTTCAAGTAAGTAAGGGTCTGCCTGGGTTGAGATCATTTTTTCCCAGAAAGGATCCTGCATTCTATCCGGGTTGCTCTTGCCGAATCGGATGTCTCGCCCAGCTTCGAATTCAGCTCTTGTTATGTCGTATTGATGATCGGACATATGCACTATTGTAGGCGTAGTGGATGGGCGGTATAGCGATTCCCCATTGCTACCTCCAGACGCGTCGTCTGGAGGTTATAGAACTCACTTTAGTTGGTAAATATAGTATTGTTATTGTTTGGCGAAAGTCCAAGGTTTCCCGAGTGACGGATACTAGCCTCCAGACGGAGCGTCTGGAGGCAGCCCCGTGGAGGCAGCGACGCCCGTAGTCTGCGACGGAAAGCATTGAGCAGGGTTTTATGGCGAGATATCGACATTACAAAAACTTTGGGGTGGGTGGCGATACCGTGTTTGTGACCACTACCTGTCTAGATTTTGCTCATCTGCTGAAGCGCGATGAAATCAAGGATCGGGTGGTGGAGCGACTTTGGTCAGACCATCGGCACTATGGTGCTGTACTTCATGCCTATGTGGTGATGAGCAACCACATTCACTTTGTGAGTCGTCTTCCGCCGGAACGTACATCGTCATGGTTTCTTCAACGGCTCAAGTCGAATGTCTCTAAAGAGCTTTTGCCCCTATTGACACCGGCTGAGACTGGGCTTGTGGATCACCAACGTGGTTTGGATGGGCGGCAGTTTTGGAAGCGATCGTTCGATAGTCTGGTGCTGAGGGAGGAGAAGGCGTTTTGGCAGAAGATCGGTTACATTCACCGCAATCCGGTTCGAGCAGGCTTGGTTTTGGAGCCCCAGGACTATCCTTGGTCGAGCGCTAAAGGTTTCAACGATGGGAATTGGGATGAGGAGGGTGGATTGCGTCACTAGTGGCCTTTTGTAGCCTCCAGACGACGCGTCTGGAGGCAGCAAAGCGCACCCGCATGCGTATATCCTAAATTCTGTGGAATACCCAAATGGCACCTACACTGCCCGTAACGATGATCAGGCAATTCGTGACGCCGCAGTAAGCGGTCAACGGAAGGAATGGCGGGCTTGGCTGAAACATGCTTTTGGATGGGGACATTGGCTTTCGGGCTATTCGATTCTTCTGTGCTTGCTTCTTTCCATCTGGGTCCAGGGTGCTAGTTCCTTACTGATGTTGCTGGCGTCGGCAGGTTTTTCGTACTTTGTCTGCCTTATTTGGGTTTTGTGGTATCTCGATAACGCTTCTCGTTCGCCTACCGTTGAGAACCGGGAGGAGTGGCAGTGTGAAGTTAGCGATGAAGGCTGGGGGTTTGAGAGCAAAGGTGGTGTTCGACCTTTTATTCCTTGGTCGGTGATGTCGCTTGAGTTTGAACACGACAAGGTTTGGCAACTTTCTTATGAGGGAAGCGAGGTTTGGGTATATCGCGAGCCATTGCGAGCGGCGGGACTGGAGGAAGGTTTTAAGGCTCGGATTGGGGCGCCTAAGCAGCGGTAAGAATTTGCTGGGTGGTGTTTCAGGTTCGGAGGAATAAGGGCAGGGCTGAGTTTGAGTTTGGCTTTGTTGATGGTGAAGATTGTCGGCCGCAAATGGGGATGAGGAGAATGGACTGCTTGTTAGTGGCCATTTTTAGCCTCCAGACGACGCGTCTGGAGGCAGCGGGTGGAGGCTGGTTCTATTCGAGCCGGGTACCCTTTGCGAATGCCAGCTGATCCCCTAACTTACAAAGATGCCGGAGTGAATATTGATGAAGCCCAGAGGGCTCTTCGGACGATGGTGGGGGGAATTCAGTCGACGTACTCGGGCAACGTGATTTCAGGCGTCGGTGGGTTTGGATCTTTGTTCCGCGCCACGTTTGAGGACATCTCCAATCCAGTTTTGGTGAGCTCTATTGATGGAGTTGGTACCAAGACCAAGATCGCAGAGATGGTTGGGAAGTACGGTGGGCTTGGCCACGATATTGTTAACCATTGTGTGAACGACATCCTTTGCCAAGGTGCACGTCCTCTCTTCTTCCAAGATTACTATGGCTGCTCTCGATTAGAAGGGCTGATCTTTGAGGAAGTCCTTCAGGGCTTGATCGATGCTTGTGGCAGCGTAGGCGCATCGTTGGTGGGCGGCGAAACGGCGGAAATGCCGGGGGTCTATCACGATGGCGAAGTTGACCTAGTGGGCTCCATTGTTGGCGTGGTGGACTACGAAAAGCGGTTGCCCCGCCCCAAGATGAATCCTGGCGATGTGATCGTTGGTTTGATGAGCGACGGGTTGCACACAAACGGGTACTCCTTGGCCCGGCGCGCACTGTTTGAAGTGGGTGGCCTTTCCGTTCGAGACGAAGTGCCGGGAACGGGCGTCTCCATTGGAGATGCGCTGTTGAAGCCCCATCGCTGCTACTTTAACTCGGTTTATCCCATCATTCAGCAGGGTGAAGGACTCTACGCGATCGCGCATGTTACCGGTGGCGGACTGTATGACAATCTGCCAAGAGTGATGCCTTCTGATGTTCGAGCGGTGATCGAGGCCAGATCTTGGGAGACTCCGGCAATCTTCACATTGATTCAGGCGCTGGGCAATATTCCGGATCACGAGATGTACCGTGCCTTCAATATGGGCATCGGAATAGTTTTATTCTGTGATCGATTCAAGGCTCCGGGAATCGTTTCGTATCTGAATGAAGCTGGTGAGAAGGCACTGATCATCGGAGAAGTTCAGGCCGGTTCTCAAGACGTCCAAATCGTCTAAATGCGGTTCTGAGCCGGTAGTTTTCCTGCTGTCATTACAGTTTGAATTGTAGTAAGGGCAGTACCTTTGAGTGAAGGTATGGAATATTCAGGGAAACAGCCGGAGCTGAATCTTTAGTTGAGAATTTTACGAGGGTTGTAAATCCAAGTAAATTTGCTAGGGTGTAGGGTTTCTAGAAGTGGAACTTCTCTCCCATGTGCAGACATTCCCGTAACAAAAAGGGCGGTTTCACCCTGGTGGAGGCGATGGTAGCGATGATTATCATTGCGTCGGCAGCGGGGGTTTTCTTTGCTTTGATGCCCATGTCTTTCAAGACCGGAAAGATGGTGGGTAGCTACCAACAGGCGTCGAGCTTGTTACAACACAAGGTAGACCAGATGCGAGGCGTTGGCTATGGCCGACTTACCTATGCCGAGCTAAGGGATGCCGGAATCATTGATGCATCGCCATCTTCACAACCATTTTCATTCAAGAACGTGGACGGCTTGTCCACTCTCTATGCCTCTCCAACGGCAACTATTCAAGTAACTGACTTCACCGAAAGCATTAAGCGCGTTACGGTAACGCTGGTGTGGACGGGAAGCGCGATGCAGCAAGGACGGGGCGATATGACCGTCACCGCACTGATTGCAAAGGGGTAAATGATGAGAAAGCAACGCGGTTTCTCGATGGCTGAAGTGATGATCGCATCTGTGATCTTTGCGATGCTCATTGCAGCGATCTCTGGAATCTACTCCACGACGATCAAGAGCTTTACCTTTACAAACAACCAGTACGACGCAGATATGGGTGCGAGTTTGGCGCTTCAGACGCTTAATCGAAACTTACAGGAAGCTAAGCAGGTGGAGATTGTGTCTCCAACTCGAATTCGTATCAAGTATTTGCAGAAAGATGCCAATGGTATTTACATCCGCAACGCGGTCGACGAAACGAACTATGTTGAAATCTATCGAGGCAATGCGAATATGTCCGCCAACTCTTCGGGCACCTTTCTGATTCGAAAGCCGAACGTTGGGGCGAGCAAAGTGATTTGTAAGAACGTGACGAATTTGGAGTTTCGCAGCTTTACCCCTAGTAGCGTGGACGTCACCTTGCGCACCGAGTATGGAGTCACCGGTTCTAAAAGGAACTGTGAAATGATTCACCGAGCGATCTTCTTGAGGAACTTCTAATGAACGATCAAGCACTAGAATTGAAAGGCATGCGATCGAGTCGCAAAAAGGGCTCGGTTGTCATTACGACTTTGGTGAGTCTGCTTTTTGTCATGACCATGGGGACAGCTCTACTTGCGGTAACCATGCATGGTTTATCTTCCACCAAGAGGATCAAGGCCAGCACTGCGGCTTTCAACCTATCTGAGTCGGGAGTTGACCGGGCCATGCGATGGTTCCGAGATCAGTCCACACCCCCGGCCAATACAGCCGCGTTTAATCCTATCGGAGGAACGGTGACGACTGCAGACGGAACCTACTCTGTAGTTGCCTATCCAGATCCAGGGAACCCTGGAGCGGTGCTTAAGAAGTACGTGATTGTCTCGGAGGGCATTGCTGAAGGCCGCAAAGAGAGAATCCAACTGGTTATTCGCCAATCCTCGTTTGGCAAGTACGCTTACTTTACAGACAAGGAGACCTCTTCGGTTTCAGGAGGACGAATCTGGTTCTATAGTGGCGACCGAATTCGCGGTCCAGCTCATAGCAACAACAAAGACGGTAGTGAATTCCAAGTGAACTGGGGTGCCGTTACCAATCCTATCTTTGAAGATCAGGTTACGTCGGTTGGCGACTACATTACCTACTCTCCTAACAACCCTAGCACTGAAGCCCAGTTTGCTAAGATCTACAAAGGTGGAAGCAGAGGCTATGAACTTGGCGTAGACGAGATTCCACTGCCCGGATCTTCCGACATGCAGAAGACAGCGGCTTGGGGGCCCAATGGTTCCTTCCCTGGTACCAATGGTGTCTATACCCCTGCGGGAGGCGGGATCTATATTCGCGGAGACTCTGCGGTTGTTATGCAGGTAGATGGACAAGGCCGTCAACAGTTTAGGGTTACGCAAGGCTCAACGACAACGACCATCACGGTCGATAAAGTGAACAACGTGATGTATCGTCAGGTAAATTCCGGCGCGACCACCACGATTGCTGGAAGCGGGAACGGTGTTTTGTACTCTACGGGACACATCACCAGCCTTTCAGGAACCATTGCGGACAACGTAGTTTCGGGTTCACCGGCGGGAGTGACTCATCGATCTGCCTATACGATTGCAACCGATGTGAACGGCGGGAAAAATATCACCGTCACAAATACGATTAAGCATAGAACGGCTTACGATCCGCTCTTGAACCCAAACGCGAGTTCGAATCTCTACTCCGGCACGATGGGATTGATTGGACGAAATGTAACAGTTGCGTCCGGCGCGCCTAGGAACATGGAGATTGCTGCGGTCATCCTCGCCGGGAGCTCTTCCACTAGCGATGGTAGCTTTGGAGTCGCTGACTATGACTCTAAGACGCCAACGGGAACACTGAAAGTCTTGGGAGGCATTATTCAGAAGGCTCGCGGTGCTGTAGGAACCTTGTCTGGAAGCTCTATCGCAACGGGTTACACCAAAGACTATTGGTACGATGCTCGGATGGCAGACAACCCACCGCCATTCTTCCCAACCACCGGTGGCTACGACAAGATTTCGTGGCGCCGCATTATTAACTAGGTTAGGATTAGGAAATGATCCCCAAACATTCTGTTTGGGGATCATTTACCAATTTCAGTCAGGCCGGGTGCCTGAAAATATTTCTAAGCAGTCACTTCTTTCGCTGCTTTCCTATTCTTATTTGCAACTGCGGCTTCGATCAAACCTCTGAATAGAGGGTGAGGACGGTTTGGCCTTGATTTGAATTCTGGGTGGGCTTGAGTCGCAATGAAGAATGGATGGGCGGGAATTTCGATCATCTCCACAAGTCGATAATCGGGCGAGACGCCAGAGATAACCATTCCATGTTGTTGGAGCTTTTCGCGGAAATCATTGTTGACTTCATAGCGATGGCGGTGGCGCTCTTCAATCCGGTTGGAACCAAAAAGCTTGTGGGCCAATGTTCCGTTCACAACATTGCAATCCCATGCCCCTAATCGCATAGTGGCTCCTTTGTCCTTGACTCCCTTTTGTTCGGGCAAAAGGTGGATAACAGGATAAGGCGGGCTCTCCATCATCTCTTCTGAGTTCGCCCCGGCTAGACTGCAAGCGTGGCGAGCAAACTCAATGACCGCCATCTGAAGACCAAGGCAAATGCCCAAGAAAGGAATGCCTTCCTCGCGGGCTACTTGAATCGCTTCGATCTTTCCTTCGATACCTCGCCCACCAAATCCAGGAGCGACTACGATGGCATCAATTTCGCCCATGACTTCTTTTGGAGGAAGTCCATGCTCAAAGGCATCGCTCTCGATCCATTTGATGTTCACATCAGCATCATTTGGTATTCCTGCATGGATTAAAGCTTCGGCAATGGACTTGTAAGCGTCGCCATTGCTGGTGTACTTCCCAACCACCGCGACCGTACATTGATGCTTTGGATTCTTCAAGGTATCGACCAACTTGCTCCACTCGGCAAGATTTACCGGTCGTTCCTCTAGCCCAAGTCGCTTACATACGTAGTCACCAAGACCCGCTTCTTCATAAACTAATGGGACTTCATAGATGGTCTCTACATTCATGGACTCAATAACGGCCTGAGGTTGAACGCCACAGAAGAGAGATATCTTCTCTTTAACGTCTTGAGCGAGGGGAACCTCGGTTCGACAAACAAGAACATCAGGGGAGATACCGATCTCTCTTAGTTTGTAGACGGAGTGTTGGGTTGGTTTAGTCTTCACTTCACCCCATGGGCCAACCGTTGGAACGAGGGTGACGTGTACATACATCGTGTTCTCGGTTCCAAGATCGGTTCGCATTTGCCGAATGGCCTCTAGGAAAGGAAGTGACTCGATGTCGCCAACGGTGCCGCCGATCTCCGCAATAACGAAGTCAGCCTCTTGTTGCTTAGCCAGCTCCATGATGCCGCGCTTAATCTCATTTGTGACATGAGGGATGACTTGGACCGTCGCGCCAAGGTAGTCGCCCCTGCGCTCTGCATCAATGACGTTTCGGTACACCTTTCCAGTCGTAATGCTGGAGCCAGCAGAGCAAGACACATCCATGAAACGCTCGTAGTGACCAAGGTCAAGGTCTGTTTCGGCACCATCGTCGGTGACAAAAACTTCTCCATGCTGGAATGGGTTCATGGTTCCAGCGTCAACGTTAATGTAGGGATCGAGTTTTAGGGGGGCAACGGTAAAGCCTCGATTTCGGAGCAATCGCCCCAAGCTGGCGGTGGTGATTCCTTTTCCGATTGAACTCACTACGCCACCCGTCACAAATATGTATTTCGTCATGTCCCTACCTCAGTCTGCTTGCCCCATGCAGTCGAACCCATCGGACATAGAGATGCCCGAAAAAACCGTTAGGGGGTTTGAAGAATTATACAGCCAACGGGCAGATAAAGATCGGGTTAAGGTTGGGTTTTGGGACTAGAGATCGTATCCTGTAACACGTAGTCTCAATAGATATCGCCAAATTTTCGAGGGAGAAGGTTAAGCAATGAGTATCGTCAGTGAACGGTCGCAAGCTGATTGGCTAGATCAAGGGGAGTATCCATTTGCTCCTCACTACGTACAGGTGGACGGGGGCAGAATGCACTACGTGGACGAAGGCCAGGGTGAACCCATCCTCTTTGTTCATGGTTTTCCAACCTGGTCCTTCATGTGGCGAGGGTTAGTCCGTGACCTTTCCACCCGCCACCGTTGTATTGCAATGGACCATATTGGGTTTGGGCTTTCAGACAAACCAGATCATTGGAGCTATACGCCGGAGGCTCATGCTCGAAACTATCGGAAGCTGATTGATCACCTTGGGATAAGCACTTTTAGTTTGGTAGTCCACGATTTTGGCGGTCCCATTGCTTTATCGCACGCTCTGGATTTCCCTGGTCGAGTGAAGAGAATCTCGCTGCTTAACAGCTTTATGTGGTCACTCAAGAGCGACGAGCACTTCGTGAAGTTTGATCACAAGGTGAACGGGCCGCTCGGAAAAATGGCAATGACGGCAACTCCCCTTGGTCTGAGCAAAATGCTGCACAACATGATTGAGCAGAAACAGAAAGTGTCGTCAAGGATTTACCCTCAGTACACCGGACCCTTTCACCGAGCTTCGGACAGGTTGGGCCCATACGGGTTGGCTAAGGGTTACTTGGGGTCTTGTGCTTGGCTCTATGATTTATGGGTTCGTCGCGATGCTTTATCAAGGGTTCCTTTTCAAGTTCTTTGGGGAATGAAGGATAGATTGCTGACGTCTGCGCATCTTGATAAATGGCGTCAGAACTGGCCGGATGCAGATGTGATTACTTTCCCTGATTCAGGCCATCTCGTGGTTGAGGAACAAGCTAAAGACGTAGAGGCAGCCATTTACATGTTTCTCGATGGACAAGGCGATTTGGCGGCAACGCAACGACTCGCCGCTGCTGACTTTGACTAATCATTAACTAGGAAGTACTTTTGCTCATCCAACGCTTTATCCAAAGCGTTGGATGAGTTAGATCGGGCTAGATGGCAGCCCGTTTACCTATGAGAGCTTTTAGTTTTTGAGTCACAGACAGAACAAGCTTTACGCTACGGCGATCTACGATTTTCCTTAATCTTTGAACTTCATTGTGCAACTCAAGCATCTTCACGCCAACGTTATCGGCATTGATCTGTTTTCGAACAAATGATTCTGTGTTTGGATTCCTTGGAAACATATTGGACTCCAAGGGTTTATGGAAGTAACTAGAGATGCTTTCGTGCAGGACGTGGCGATTTCTTTGCACGATCGCAGATTGGATAGCAACCTCCTGTTGTAGAGCTGATTCAACTTCCGGAGGAACATGCAGTTTGTGGCACACAATTTCGTACAAAGCGAACAGCGAAGGATAGCTTCCCGACGGAAGGATCTTCGCATTCGGTGCCTCATTGAGGACCGAACGAAACAGGAACCATGACTTTGCCATCGGCTGCTTGAGCTTCCACTCTAGGTCAAAGTGTTGGAAGAGCCCGTCTGCGTTCAGAATGGCATTTTGAGGGACGGCATCATAAGCTTCTGGCCGAAGCTGGGTTGAGCTGATCTCGAATTGGGTGAGAGTTTCCCGAAGATATCTCACCAAAAGGTCTTCATACTCCGTTGCTCCACCAAAATAAGCAGCCTGCTTGAGCAAGTGGGATAGCTTTGGGCCGATGAGGACTGGTGCAGGGGCCGGTTTGACCCATGATATGAGCCCTTCATCAATCACTTCAAGGTTTTCTTTAAGAAGAGATTTGGTTACAACGGAGGGGGCGTGCTCGCTACCGATGGTGAAAGCCGTTACCGTCGGATGCTTTCTTTGAAGCGAGTAGTGCCAGGCTCCTTCTTTGTCACCTAGCATCTTTCCTAAAACTTGACGATAGGTTGGCGAATCTGTCTGTGAACTGGCGACAAAAAGCAACGAGTTCGAAATGTCTGCGATCATTCCGCTGTTAATGGCTTGTCGAATAGCCAGAGGGGTAGGGAAAAGTTGAAGGCTTGGTTTTGGATCTCTACTTACAGAGTCAGCCGCAATATCTGCTGCGAGCGCAGGGTCTGAATCGACGATTCGCTTTGAGACAACTGCTTCTGGGATTTTGTAGTCTGGCCAAGGATAGAATTCTTCGACGGCATCTAGACCGACTTCATTGAACATTTTGCCCAACCCAATACGGGAAAAAGTTCTAGCTGTTTTATCTGGGTTGTAGCCACAAATGCCATCAAACATTCGTTCGGTATGGTCTTCCGGTGCTCCGGCCCAGTATTTCAGACCGTACTGGTTTTCGATGGCCAGGATGAGAACTCCCCCGGGTTTAAGAAAACTTGTCGCATGGTTTAGTAGCCATTTGTGGGGAGATGAGCCATCTGGAGTAGTGATGTAAAGCTCGGAATATTCGAGCACTCCAATGATGCAGACAACATCAAACTTCCTATCTGTACTGAAGTCTTCTAGGTTTGAAACGACCCCGTCCCAGTTTGAGAGATCTGCAAGGCGGTGTTTAAGAACTTGAAAGCGTTCTTCTGTTCCCTCTACGGCAAAAAAGCTTTTGGCTCGTTCCGCAAGGTGTCGGGACACTCCACCCATTCCCGCACCCATTTCAAGAATATCTAGCCCGTCTAGGTTGAGATGCCGAAAAAGATTTGATCTTTCCGGACACAAATGGTAGCGAACGGGCCACTCATGATATTCATCCTGAGCGATCGCCGCAGCAGAAGAACGATCGGTGGCACTTAAAACCAAATTATCGATGTGCGCCTCAATAGCTACACCATCGCTATAAGCAATAGACACAACTCCCCTCCGATTGTTAAGACTTTGTTAAGGGTTTGAAAGTTCGTTTAGGCGTTCTACAGGTTTTTATCTGGCAATTTCCTCAGGAGGGTGTTGAAGGTTCATGATGGCTAAGCAAGATCAATTGTCTGATTCGTGATTCACCCGCTGACGGTACACTGCGCACCTATATATGGACTATCGGCGAACTTACGTCCGCGACCTTTTTAACCTTGCTCCTGGAACGGAGACTTCTGCATTTGGTTGGGTGAAGACCCGGCGGGATAGCAAGGGGATTTCGTTTGTTCAATTGAGCGATGGCTCTTGCTTTAAGGATTTGCAGATCGTTGTCAATGAAGGAGTGATTGCACCTGACACGCTTAAGCAGATCACAACCGGTGCTTGCGTGCGATTTGATGGTGAGATCGTGGAATCTCCGGCGGCTGGGCAAGCTGTAGAGTTTCTTGCTAAAGAGGTTGAGGTCTATGGTGGAGCTGAACCTGAAAAGTACCCTCTGCAAAAGAAAGGGGCTTCGATGGAGTTCTTGCGGGAAATCGCTCACCTGAGGGGCCGAGGCAATACCTTTGGTGCGGTTTATCGAATGCGTGCCCAGGCAGCATTTGCGATTCATAAGTTCTTTCACGACCGAGGATTTCACTACATCCAAACGCCTATCATCACGGCCAGCGATGCGGAAGGGGCGGGTGCGATGTTTGCCGTCTCCACAAATCTTCAATTGGACGAGAAACATCAGTACAAACTGACATCGGGAGATCCCGCCGAAGATTTCTTTGGGAAGCCCGCTTTCCTCACCGTAAGCGGGCAACTAGAGGCCGAAACTATGGCGTTAGGCCTGACAAATGTTTACACATTTGGTCCAACCTTCCGAGCAGAGAATTCTAGCACCAGCCGACACTTAGCCGAGTTTTGGATGGTAGAGCCGGAGATGGCGTTTTGCGACATCGAAGGCGATATGAACTTGGCAGAAGAGTTTCTGAAAGAAGTGATCGGTTACCTTCTTGAGAACTCGGGTCAAGATCTGGATTTCTTCAATCAACGGATTGAGCCGGAGTTATTGAAGACACTGAAGCATGTAGTCGAGAGCCCATTTGAGCGAATGACCTACACCGAAGCGATCAAGATTTTGGAGTCCAGCGGAGAGAAATTTGAGTTTCCTGTGTTCTGGGGAGCCGATCTCCAGAGTGAGCATGAGCGATGGTTAACTGAAGTTAAGGTTGGACGTCCCGTGATCTTGACCGATTATCCGAAGGAGATCAAAGCCTTCTACATGAAGGAAAATGCTGACGGAAAGACTGTTCGCGCCATGGACGTGCTGGCCCCACGCATTGGTGAAATTATCGGTGGATCGCAACGTGAAGAAAACCTCGACGTACTAGAACGAAAGCTGAAAGATTTCGGTCTGCTTCTGGAACCGTATTGGTGGTATTTGGACCTGCGAAGGTTCGGAAGCGCCCCTCATGCAGGATTTGGCTTAGGCTTTGAAAGGTTGCTGATGTACGTGACGGGGATGAAGAATATAAGAGATGTAATTCCTTATCATCGGACACCGGGCAGCGCGGAGTTCTGATCTGGCATTTCACCTATTTAAGCGTTTTGACAAGCGTCTTTCCTCAGAGTTAAAGTCTCAAAGGAAGACTATAGCCCTGGGTTTGGCCTGTGTATTGGTCACAACCCTCCTCACGACGGCCTCTCTGCCTTTGATGCGAGAGGGCGTACAGGCAATCACAGACGCGGCAGGATACACAGAACAGAAGTTCTTCTCAAATGAAGAGATTTCTGCGATTGCTAGTGACCTGGGGAAGCAAAACCGCGAAGTATCCACCGCTCTTTCTCCCATTCAGCATCTCCGGGACTCTTCGGATTTCATTTTCTTGGAAGAAGAAAGGCAAAAGGCGGCTGCAAATCTAAACATCTCCGTGGAGAAGTTGGATGAGGCAGTCAAGAACTCCAAGAAGCATTCACACAAACGTCAAACCCCTCAAGAGGCTTTGCATCAATTGGGCAAAGTTTGCCTACTGGTTGTGTTCCTATTTGGGTTCAAGTATTGGTTTACAAGAGGCCAAAGCTACTACCTTAGCAAGGCCGCGGCGCGTTTAGCCAGTAACTTGCGCATCAAGCTATATGCCAAGTTGCAGCGACTGCCAGTAAGCTATTTTGGGCAGAAGCGTGCGGGCTCTATTCAGAGCGTGCTTACCAACGATGTCGGTGTTTATCAGACGGCGGTCACCATTATTCGGGATAGCATTGATGGCCCCTTAAAGGCAATTGGCGCGCTGTCATACATCTTTTGGACTCAGTGGCAACTTGGCCTTGTCACCCTCTTGTTCTTGCCTCCGATGGCAATCGCTATTCAGCGAAATGCTAGAAAAATGAAAGAGGCTCAGCGTAGGGTGCAAAGCGATTTGGCGAACCTCAATGCAATGACGCTAGAGTCTTTACAAGGTACGCGCGTTGTGAAAGCGTTTGCCGCCGAAGAGAAGATGGAGGCTGAATACTCCGGTCTGGTTGAAAGCACGTTCAATAGTCAAATGCGAGCTACTCGCCGCAATGCTTCATTGAGGCCGCTGGTTGAACTTATTGGGGCTGTGGCTCTTGCGGCGTTCCTTTATGTAAGTGGCATTCTCGCGTTTCATGGCGTTTTGCAGGTGGCAGATTTGTTTGCGATGGTTTATTCGCTCGACGTGATCAACCAAGGCTCCAGGAACATTGCTTCTGTGAACAACACCTATGCTCAAGTTCAGGCCGCAAGTGAGCGCATTTATGCAGAAGTTCTGGATGTGCCGGAAGAGCACTTCGAATCGGTTGGCAAGCAGACTTTAGCGAATCCGACCGGACAGATCGAGTTTAGGAATGTTTCGTTCGCCTATCCCGATGGAACCAAGGCTTTAAACGATGTGAGTTTTGTGCTGGATACAGGTACGAGCTTGGCGTTGGTAGGCCCGAGTGGAGCAGGGAAGAGCACGATTGCTGATCTGCTGCTTAGGTTCTATGATCCTACGGAAGGCGTTATTACCTTCGACGGGGTTGATATCCGAGATCTCGATACCCCTTGGTTACGGAAGCAGATTGGTGTTGTGCCCCAACAGACTTTTCTGTTTGCTGGCTCTATTGCGGAAAACATTCGACTTGGCAACGCCGAGGCTAGCTTGTCTGAGATTGAGGAAGCAGGAAAAGGTGCTCATGTCGACGCATTTGTGAGCCGTCTGCCAGAGCGCTACGATTCTCACATCGGAGAAGGTGGTTCTGGCATCAGCGGAGGTGAGAAGCAGCGAGTGGCAATTGCGCGTGCCTTGGTGCGAAAGCCAACTTTGCTTCTTCTAGATGAGGCGACTTCGGCATTGGATGCAACCAGTGAAAAAGTAGTTACCGAGGCGCTAGAGGAGGTCATGAAACAGAGAACCACCCTTTTCATCGCCCATCGTCTTACAACTGCGGCACGGGCGGACAGGATTCTTTATTTACGTCGAGGAGAAGTGGTTGAGCAGGGAGCACACCGCGAACTGATGGACAAAAATGGCGAGTATGCGGCTCTTTTCCGCGTCTTCAGCAATGGAGTGCTCGACAATGGTCTCCAATGACGTTGTCTCATTAGAGAATCTAGCTTGCGGCTACCCTGGTCGCCCCGTTCTGGAAAACCTATCAACCCAATTCGTATCAGGAACATCAACGGCTTTGCTGGGACCAAATGGCATTGGTAAGTCCACGCTACTTCGCACGATATGTGGAGAGGTTCCTTGCATTGCGGGAGCGGTAAGGATCAGTGGTGACTCGATTCAGTCGCTTTCCATCCGACAAATGGCTCAGAAGCTAGCGTTTGTTCCTCAACACGAACACATCCCTTTTCGGTTTTCGGCACGAGAGGTGGTCATGATGGGGCGATATGTTTGGTCGGATCAGATTGTCGATAGTCCAGAGGATCATCAAATAGTCCATGAAGCGATGGTCTTTACGGACTCCCTAGAGTTCGCAGATCGGCCGATTTCCGAGTTAAGTGGAGGCGAACGTCAACGCGTTTTATTGGCCCGTGCTCTGGCACAGCAGACAGATATTGTGTTGCTTGACGAGCCAACAACCCACCTAGATATAAGGCATCAGATGGATTTATGTCGATTGGCAAGAAAGCTTACAGAAGCAGGAAAGACGGTCATTTCGGCGATGCATGACCTGAATTTGGTGAATGCCTTTGCTGATCGCGTGATTTTATTGGGGCAAGGCCGAATTATTTGCCAAGGGGTGACGGATGACGTGTTGGAATCAATCCAATTGGATGAGGTCTATGGAATGACTTTCAGAAGAATAAAAGATGGGGGCAAAACGTTGGTCTTGCCCCCACTATGACCGACTTCAGAATTACTTCCGTGTCTGATCGGTGTACCATTGAGTCGAAGTGCTCGAATCATTGGGTTGAGGTTTATAGGTGCTTGGCTTGACCGCTGCTATGGATGGTCCCTCACTTTTTCCGCCAGGGCGACCGGGAGTATCCGGCCCCGCTTGGGTAGCAGTGCTCATGGCCCCTTTGGCAAGACTTGCGACATCACTGGCACTTACCTTGGGGCGTTCGCCTTGCTCGGCTGCAGGGGGTGGTGGAGTGTTGGCGGCTTGTTGGCCATGGTCGTGTCCGTCACCACCCGCGCCTCTAGGCGAGTAGATAATGCCGACCGCAACCAGCATGATGACCAAAACGGTGGCCAACAAGACGGGTGGTTTTCTTTTCTTCATGTATAAGGGCTCCTTGCGGAATGAGTGATCAAAATTGTAGTGTGAGTTCTATGGTAGCAGGAAATAGGCCAACGGGGGCAAACCGATGAGACGTCCAATTGTCGCGATTGATGCTCGTCTTATTGGCGGTACCAGCACGGGAGATTCCTCTTATTGGTATGGCCTTATGCACGGGCTATCAAAGCTAGCTTTGGACATTCACTTCCTATTTCTTTCCAACGCCTCGCAACCGACAGGAATTCCCAAAGCCCCAAACTTTCAGTGGGTTGTTGTTCCGGCCAAATCCAGTCGATGGTGGAGCTATGTGTCTTTTCCCTTAATTGCAAAAAAAATGGGTGCAGGTGCCATTCACACGCAATACACCTTGAGCCCACTCGCAGGAAATCGAGGGGTAACCACAATTCATGATGTTTCTTTCTTGATTGGGCCTGATTGGTTTAAGGTGAAGGATAGAGTCTTGCTGAGCAAGACGGTGAATCAAACAGCCAAGGTGGCCCGACGGATCATCACCGTTTCCGAAACCGGGAAAGAAGAAATCGAGCGCCTCGTTCCATCATCGAGAGGCAAAGTCTTGTCCATATATAATGGTTTACCTCCTTGGGTGCATCGTGTCGAAGACCCCGACCCCATCTTAAAGGAGCTTGGTGTTGATACTCCCTACGTTCTCACGGTTGGAACACAGTGGCCAAGAAAGAATATGCAGCTTGCGATTGAAGCCTCAAGGCTGGCGAATGTCCCGATTGTAGTGACTGGGAAAGCGGGGTGGGGAGATCAGGCTGCGGGAAGATATGTCAAGCCGGTTGGATATGTATCAAATGAGCAGTTATGTGCTCTGTACTCTGGCGCGAGCATGTACCTTGCACCGAGCCGTCATGAAGGATTTGGAATTCCCATCATAGAGGCTTTTGCTTGCGGATGTCCTGTCCTTAGCAGCTCTGGGGGAGCGTTGCCAGAGGTCGTTGGGGACGCAGGGATTGTCGAACCTACATGGGAGGCTAGTCATTGGTCTGCAACCCTTCAATCCCTGCTTGCCGATTCGAGTAAGCTCCAACAATTGCGGAGTCGAGGGTTTGAGCGAGTTAAACAGTTTGACTGGGTTGAATCGGCTCGACAAACCGTAGACGTCTATCGGGAAGTTTTACTTGATCGATCCTGAACTATTAACCATTTTGGCGTGCCCTCTGTGTGAGGATCGGCCTGCCCTTGAATCAAAAGGGGCTTACTTGGTTTGCATAAAAGAGGGACATGGCTTCCCCGTGGTGAATGGAATTCCCCACTTGCTGCCAGAAAGCGCAATTGATACTGAAAAACTAAAGGAATTATTGAATGACTGCGAGTCCTCTTAAGGTCCTCATCCTTCATGGACCAAACTTGAACATGACCGGGTTTCGAGAGCCTGACGTTTATGGTAAGAAGCCGTTGGAGGAGATTGATGCAGAGATAAAGTCTGCGGCGGATCGAATGAATATCGAAGTTCGAATCCTTCAGTCAAATTCCGAGGGAACTCTGATTGATACCATTCAGGAGCATCGGCGGTGGGCGGATGCCATTGTGATCAATCCTGGTGGGTTGACGCATTATTCCATTGCTCTTCGTGATTCATTAGTGAGCGTCCGGCTTCCGGTGATTGAAGTTCATTTGAGCAATGTTCATGCTCGTGAAGAGTTCCGACGCCATTCTGTCATTGCTCCTATTACTCTTGGGCAAGTAGTCGGCTTTGGCGGTTTTGGTTACGTGATGGCTTTGCAGGCCATTCAAAATGTAGAGAGGGAAGTCGTCTAGTGTCAAATCTAAACCGTTTAAGACAGAAACTAAGTGACCTGCAGATTGACGCATTATTGGTCACAGACATCGCCAATGTGAAATGGCTCACAGGTTTTACTGGTTCCTCTGGGGTTGCCCTGGTAACAGCGGAACAAGCAATGTTTATTACCGACAGTCGGTATACGTTGCAGGCCGAAGAGCAGGTGAAGGAGATGCCTACCCGCTGGTTCCAAAGCCCAACTCTGCTCGAAGAGTTCTTGGCCCAGCAGGTGGCAGAAATGGGGATTCAGAAGCTTTGGTTTGAATCCAGTAGTGTCACTTATTCAACCTACCAAAAGTGGTCAGAACGTTTTGCTGGAGTGGAACTTGTAGGTGCTCCAGATGTGATTCCTGGTTTGCGGATGGTGAAAACTGACGATGAGATCGGGAAGATTCGGGCCGCTTGCGCAGTAGCTGATGCTTGCTTTGAGCATGTGTTACGCTTGATTCAGCCGGGAGTTAGCGAATGGGATATCAATATGGATATCGAGTTTTTCATCCGCCGTCAAGGCTACGAACTCGCTTTTGATCCTATTGTGGTAAGTGGAGAGCGAAGTGCTCGACCACATGGGAAAGCCAGTGAGAAGAAACTGGAAGTTGGTGATTTTGTCACGATGGACTTTGGTGCAAAAGTGGACGGCTATTGCTCCGATATAACTCGCACGGTGGTAGTCGGTAAAGCTACTGATCGACACTATGAAATGTACAATCAAGTCTTGAAAGCACAACTTGCGTCTATTGAGTTTATGCGTCCTGGAGTACGCGCCGCTGATGTAGATGCTTTAGCTAGAAAAGTCTTCGATGAACTTGCTTTGGCTAAGTTCTTCGGCCACGGGCTAGGCCATGGTTTAGGATCAGTAGTTCATGATACTGGGAGGATGAGTGCCACAAGCCATGATGTGCTTGAAATAGGGCAAGTCTGGACAGTAGAGCCAGGGGTCTACGTTCCTGGGTTCGGCGGAGTTCGTATCGAGGATGATGTGGTGGTAACCGCCTCTGGCGTAGAGAACTTCATGAAGTCAACTAAAGAACTGTTGGTTCTCCCTGCCTAGAAAATGCGTAAGAGCCCCAAGTCCAAAGGTTCGGGGCTAATCTTTGATCATGTATCGTTGAGCAAAGGTGGCTCAACCTTGGCAATGGATGTACCTGCTGGTGCAACTTTGGCAATCATGGGAGGGGCGGCTTCGGGAAAGTCATCCCTTCTCGGTGCCATCGCGGGTTCCGAGGGAGTCGCTCAAGGGGCTATTGTGAGACCATCCGAGACTTACTCTATTGCTAGTCCGGAGTGGTCTCGACGTGAAACTCCTCTCTCCACTTCAAAAGAGATTCTGGGAAAGGATGCCGCTCAGAAAGCGGCGGAAACATTGACCGCTCTAGGCTTGTGGGATGTGCGTCAAAAGCCATACTTGTCGCTCAGTCCAAGTCAGCAAAGTGCAGCGCTTTTTATTCCTCCATTGCTAACGGAACCAGGCCTTGTTTGTTCAGATCATGACCTGGATCTTTTGGACTGGGTGACTTTGCAAAACCTTTGGTCAGCACTAGCAGAGCAGCGTAAACGAGGAATGATATTAGCCTTTGCAACTCATAGGCCAGACATTGCAGAATGGTCAGACTTTATTCTTGTTGTGAAGGGTGAGCAGGTGGTTTTTTCCGGCACTCCCGAGGCGCTCAAGCGGACCGCAACCGAAACAATTGTAGATGTAGCCACCGAAAACCGTGCCGGTGTTCGAGCGATCGTAGAGCCATTTGAGATATCAATCCAAGAAACATCTGAGGGCTTGCGAATGAAGGCCAAAGAAGGTCAGGCCTTAGCCGCAAAACTGCTTCTTGAGGGATACGGAGACGTCAAATTTGTAATTCAACGTCCGCCTACTCTTGGTGAGGCGCTGACTCGGCTGATTGGATAGTCCGTAAATCACCGTTACGCTGACAGATTCCAACTTGGTCGTAGTATTCCAAGAGAGGAATGATATGCCGCCTCGAAACTTCAAGCCAGTCACGGGCCTGCCCTGCGGAAAAGGGCTTATCTTTTGCAAAGTTGTGGAGAGCGCTCTGGATGGTGAGGGTTTGTTCAAATGAATACATAACTCCATCATCAAGCACTACAAGCTCGCCCGAAAAACCCCCAAGCTTTACAATCTCTTCTACAGCTTGTATGGGAGCCTGTAGCCTTTGCGACAGGCGGTGAGGATTAGGGGTTGAAAATCCACTAGATTCCAACTCTGTTTTGATTCTTTGAACGAAATCACGTTGACGAGGCGTGAGGGACAGTTTGGCTGTTGCCAGCCGGATGCCTTCAGGAGAACCATAGATAACGCCGTCCTCGACCAACCGCTTGGTAGCTCGATCTATTTGTTTGGGACTCCACACTAACCCTGCGTTCTCAAAGATCGCACGGGTTTCGAAGAACACTTGGGCTGGCTTTGCGTCATGGAAGCCACGCATCACGTCAGTAATGGCTTGAACTAATGCATCCCAATTCTCTATAGTTAGCCACCTTCCGGCGAACCCAACAATCAGGTCCTCCTCAAGGGCTTCTTCGAAAGCATCACCAAGCTGTTGAGGAGTCTTCCTCAAGACATCACAAATGGAGTTTGTTTCAATCCCCTGTGGATTTTTCTCAATAGCCTCAATTAGCTTGGCAATCAGTTTGTCCATCAGAGAGTGTCTTCTGCTTTGTATATGTGCAGGGTTTGGTGTCCATCTTGACTGATCCAAAGGGGAAACTCCCCGACTGTGGTAGCGGCTCCAAACTCTCCAGAAGTATTCATTGCAAGGACTACGCATGGCATATCGCAGGCGTGGATTTGGCGACGACGCATATGGCGTATGGTGTCTTGGCAAGCTTCGAGTGGGGTGAGCCCTCTGCGCATAGCTTCGACTGTTCGAAAAGAGGCGCATGCTTTCCAAAGCTCTTCTCCAAGACCGGTGGCTCCTGCGCAACCGACTTCATCATCGGCATAGATCCCAGCGCCAACAATAGGGGAATCGCCAACGCGTCCAGGAAGTTTCCATTGAAGCCCGCTGGTACTACTTGCCGCAATGGTATGGGGGCCTGACTCAAGACCGAGCATGGTGACCGTATCTCCGTGATTGTTGCCATCGACGATAGAGTGATGATAAGAGTCGGTCGTTTCTTCCGGTGATTTCAACCACTCGTCATATCGCCGACAATTCTCCTCTGTCATCAGGTTTTGAGGTCGAAAACCTTTCGCAATCGCAAAACGTCTGGCTTGTTCACCCGATAGCATCACGTGGCGAGTTTCTTCCATAACTTTCCTCGCTACCGAGATCACAGGCACAATGCCTCGGACAGAGCAAACGGCCCCAGCAGAGAGATCTTTGCCATCCATGATTGCGGCATCGAGTTCCAGTTCTCCATCGGAGTTTGGGAGCGAACCGAGCCCAATGGCAATAAGCGATGGGTCGAGTTCACACGCTGCGAGACCAGCTTCGATCGCAGACTTAAGGTCCTTTCCTTCCGTAAGAGCTTGGTTGGCGGCGTTGAGAGCAACAGGGCCGGGTTCGCGCCACGTTGCGAGAAGGGTTATCATCGCCCAATAGGGTACCGGGCTAAACCGCAGTTGGCGAAGGATTTCGCCAATTAGCTTACATGGTGAATCATGCTCACGGTGCTAATCCGAGGTAACCAGGTATTACTCCCTTCGCTTCGCCATTTGCGGACCAAACCACTTCAGATTGGGCTCCGTTTCCAATTCTGTTCCAAACTCCTCATAGAGCCGTTTTGCCTCTGATTCAAAGTGGTGGGTGCCGGTGATGTCGCCTTGCCAGATGTTTTCAATGACCCAAGAGGGAACTGGCATAAACACAATCCTCTCCGGCGGGGTGAGCTTTACACTGAAGATGATAGTGGTTGACTTGGGATCGGAATAGATGAATTCGAGATATATTGCGGTTGGTTCATATCGAGTGGAACCCACCAATGGACTCGCCTTAACGCTTGCTTCTTTGAAGGTGGCTTCGTCATAGGCTCCCTCGCTAGGAGCCTGGCCCTTCTTCAGTTCTTCAAAAATAGCTAGCTTCTTTTTGGCCGAATAGGCGTTTAGAGTCATGGCTCTATTGTGCCAGAGCTAAGCACGTGGGACCACTCACTTTGCGCTTGATGCCGGAGGTACAATCTCCATATTCCGTGGGAGTTCCTGTATAGGAACGCCTGCACCACAGGTGAAAAATTGAGAAAGAATATCAAGAAGAACGCGCATTCGCCGCGTTATGTTGAACTTGCAAAGGGCGTTGATAAGGACACTTTACT
Organism: Fimbriimonadaceae bacterium; assembly: GCA_037190145.1. Taxonomy (GTDB): domain Bacteria; phylum Armatimonadota; class Fimbriimonadia; order Fimbriimonadales; family Fimbriimonadaceae; genus 55-13. Next base: position 4,064 of record JBBCJU010000013.1, on the reverse strand, counting down.
AGATGTGACCTCCGCTCTGGAACTCGTCAAAAAGACCGCAAGCGCTAAGTTTGTTGAAAGTGTCGACCTAGCCATCCGACTCGGGATTGACCCTCGAAAGAGCGATCAGAACGTCCGTGGCTTAACTAATTTGCCCCATGGCACTGGAAAAGTTAAGCTCGTAGCGGTTCTTGCCAAAGGTGATCTTGCTAAAGAAGCTGAGGCCGCTGGTGCAGATGTGGTTGGCGATGAGGACCTGATCAAGCGAATTCAGACTGGCGATAAGGATCTGAAATTTGATGTTATTCTTGCCACCGAAGAGATGGCTCCTCAGATCGGAAAGATTGGTAAAGCACTTGGCCCCAAAACTCCTAACAAGCGAAACGGCACCGTGACCAATAACATTGCGACCGCGGTCAAAGAGATTAAGGCAGCAACTCGTGTGGAGTACCGAACGGATAAGGCAGGCGTCGTCCACCTTAGCATCGGTAAGGTGAACTTCTCAGATGAACAACTGCTTGAGAACTTCAAGGCAGGGTTTGGTGCAGTCCTAAAGGCTAAGCCTAGTTCAGCAAAAGGTAAGTACGTTCAATCCTTGACTGTGAGCGCAACGATGGGACCTGGTATTGCTATCGATACCACCCAAGCTTCCAAGCTAGCGGGCTAATACCTAAAAGACTATTTAAAACGGGTCTGAGATTTTTATCTCAGGCCCGTTTTTGGTTGTTGAACAGATGTGGAATCGATAAAATAGTGTCTTGGACACTATTTCTGTTTTCGTAACGTAAGCGTTTGGTATCGGGTATTGTCAGTCATAACAATATATTTGTTAGTTCACAATGAATAGAGTCGATTTTGTATTTAGTGAGTTTCTCGCTAGATAGGTTCAGGTACTTTCACGGCTGACTAAGGCAAGACCGGCAAAGTATGGGCTAACAAAGATTGTTCTGAAACCAACGTATTCCTTGTAGTTGCAGGAGAAGGCTGATCGTGAGTGAGATTGGATCCGATTCTAACGAGTTTGGTCGCCTAAGCAGTGAGGTTCGGCTGCAGGCGATACTGGACACAACTATTGACGCGATCATCGTCATTGATGCTCGTGGAAACATTGAGTCGTTTAATCCTGCTGCGGAACAGATTTTTGGATACAAAGCCTCTGAAGTCATCAATCGAAACGTAAAGGTTTTGATGCCCAAGAGATTTGCCGACCGTCATGACGGATTTCTTGCAAGCTACGAGGAAACGGGTAACAAGAAAATAATCGGCATCGGGCGAGAGGTGGAATGTCTGCGAGCGGATGGCTCGGTTTTTCCCGCTGATCTTTCCGTCGCAGAAATGGTTATTGAAGGAGAGCGATACTATACAGGATTTCTCCGCGACATCAGTGAACGAAAAATGGCTGAGGCCGAAATGGTTCAGAACGCGGCTCGACTGAAATCAATTCTTAACACGACCGTTGATGGAATCATCGTTATCGATGAGAACGGACGTATTGAGTCGTTCAATCCTGCTGCGGAACATCTGTTCGGCTATTCATCCGACGAAGCCATTGGTCAAAACGTAAAGATGCTAATGCCAGCCAGTTACTCGGTACAGCATGACCGTTATCTACGGAATTATTTGGAATCGAGCGAGCCCAGAATTATCGGCATTGGCCGCGAAGTAATGGCGCTACATAAGGATGGTTCTACGTTTCCCATTGATCTGGCGGTCAGTGAGACTCGGTTTGGCGGAACTCGCCATTTTACGGGTGTGGTACGCGATATCACCGAACGAAAACTTGCGGAAATGCGCCTTCGTGAATCTCACGAAAAACTAGAGAGTCGCGTGATTGAGCGGACTCGTCAACTTGAGGAAACAAATGCCGAATTGGAAATGTTTGCTCATGGAATATCACACGATTTACGTGCTCCACTACGTGCCGTTGCTGGCTATGCCGGTGCCTTACGTGAAGACTATGAACACCTTCTAGATGCAGATGCGCTGGGATACCTGCGATCAATTGCGGATGGAGTTCGTCGAATAGACCGACTGCTAAATGATCTATTGGCTTTGGCTCGCTTAGGAAGGACCGAAGTGAATACCGTGGATGTGGACTTGGATGATGTGATGGAGGAAGTCCAGCAGAACCTATCCAATCTCATCGAAGACAAGGGCGCGAAAATCACCATTCTCGGACCATTGCCAACGTTGCATGGTTACCGATCTGTAGTTGTTCTTATCGTCCAAAATTTGGTCAACAACGCTATTCGATATGTGCCAGAGGAACGCCAGCCAGATGTGACTGTTTGGGCAGAGCGTGAAAATGATGGGCTTCATCTTTGCGTTCAAGATAATGGGGAAGGAATTGAGGCGGCATGGCTCAAACGAGTGTTCGAGCCGTTCGAAAGGCTTCACGCAAGAAGGGTTGGCGACGGCTCAGGTTTGGGTCTTGCTATCGTCAAGAAAGGTACGCAACTTCATCATGGTGAAGCATGGGTGGAATCTACACTTGGCGAGGGCTCAGTATTTCACGTTAAGCTAGCTGAGCCAGTTATAGCTTAGGCGCCTTCTTCGTTATCTATGGCAGTTCGGTAAATCGGCTCAAGGTCGGTCTGCCCATCCATATCAACGTTCAGATCGCGGATGCGTCCATCCACAAGGGAGTAACACCACCCATGTACCGTAAGCTTTTGACCACTTCGCCATGCTTGCTGAACAATGGTAGTGTGACAAACATTGCGGACCTGCTCAATCACGTTGAGTTCACATAGGCGATCTAGCTTTTTATCCTCGTCGAAGTTGGCGAGCTGTCGTTCGTATTTTGCGTAGGTGTCTTTGATATGGCGTAGCCAATTGTCAATCAGACCAAGCTCATGCCAGTCCATAGCGGCACGAACACCACCACAACCATAGTGGCCGACGACCATAATATGCTCCACTTTCAACATTTCCACTGCGAACTGGATTACAGAAAGGCAGTTGAAATCGGTATGGACAACAATGTTTGCCACGTTGCGGTGAACAAAAACCTCACCTGGCTTAAGTCCAATAATCTGGTTCGCCGGAACTCGACTGTCAGAACAGCCAATCCATAAATACTTGGGCGCCTGTTGACCAGCTAACCCTTCAAAGAAAGTAGGGTCTTGAGCATTGATCGCATTTGCCCATTGGCGATTTTGTTCCAGTAAGTGTTCGAGCTTGGACATTTAGGCGTAATCACTAGGCTACCGCATACCGCTGGTGTGCTAGGAAGATAGGGTACAACCAAGTTCTTCAAGGGCGGTTGGCACAGTGGTAGCGCGCTTCGTTCACACCGAAGAGGCCACAGGTTCAAATCCTGTACCGCCCACCACCTTTTTGAACCTAAATTCCCTGTTGATAGGGGTTAACGGTGGGTTGAGATTGGCCTAGTCTCTCAATTGGTCTCTCAATTATTGAGAGACAGCGGCTCAACGCCATTCGTGGGGGCACTTTGTTCTTCTGGCCTCATCCGCACATTACCCTCACTCTTGTTCTGTAGTTTTCGAAGTTTCTAAATCCGTAGGCTTGTCTTGAGAGGGTCTCCATTTTGTTGTGGAATCCTTCTGTGATCCCGTTGTTCTTGGTGAACCTCCACATGGTGGCGATCTCTTCTTGCCAAGATCGCAGCGTTTCTCCCAGCACAACGAGCGGTTCGAGTTTGGAGTCTATGAGTTCTTCGATGGCCTTCAGGAATCGCTTGGCGAGCTTCTTGCACTTGGCGACGGTGCAGTGCTTTTCGAGCAGGATACGGCAGAGGTCTTGCTTAAACTCATAGATAGCTTCAAGCGCGGGGATATCCTTGAGATAATCGCGCAGTTTGGATATCTGCTCAGGATATTTCAGGTTTTGCTCATGTCTTCTCATGAGACTCAGCAGTCCCCGGTTCTTTGAGCCTACGGGATCGATCTGTTTCCAGCAATTCAAGAAGTGGTGGTTTACCAGGCGGATGACGTGAAAGCGATCGGCGACGATCTTAGCCCTTGGAAAGTGCTTCTTCACGATGGCGCGGTAGGTGCTGGAAAGATCCATACAGACGACTTGGACTCTGTCTTTGCCTCTCAGGCGCTGCAAATAGCTGTTTA
>JBBCJU010000012.1:0-34488 GCA_037190145.1 Fimbriimonadaceae bacterium | reverse complement strand
AAGAACTCTTCAGTCGTCCGAGCGTACTTGAGCGGTGAGTGAGCTTTCAGGGCCGGTTCTGCTAACCAAGAGCCATGATTACCTTGGGTTTGACTGTGGCAAGGAGCCGTTAAACTCCTTTCTTGTTCGCCACGCGCTGGCTAACCAGGCCAACGACAGTGCCCGCACGTTTGTGGTGCTAGACGAGAACCAGGTCATCGGCTACTACAGCCTAGCCGTGAGCGCGGTCCTCTTCGAGGATGCCCCAACTCGCATGACGAAGGGATTGGCGCGTCATCCTGTGCCCGTCATTCTTATGGCGCGGTTTGCGGTCGCCACAACTCATCAAGGTCAAGGCATCGGAAAGTCGATGTTCAAAGACGCCATAAAAAGAGCACTCTTTGTGAGCAAAGAAGCCGCTGCCCGAGCCTTCGTTGTCCATGCCAAAGACGATGAGGCAAGCGCGCTGTATCAGCGCTTTCAGATGGAAGCTTTTCCGGCCAATCCATATCACTTCTTCTACCTGATGAAGGACATCGAGAAGTCACTTGGACTCCGATGAAGCAGCTCAATCTAGAAGACGAACAAAATACATCACACCTGACTCACCTGTGGATGAACGACACGGCAAATATGGCGAGTATCCTTAGCGCACTATGCCGATGGAGAAGAAAGAAGCTGCCGAGTTCCTAGGAGTCAGTGTGCGGACATTGGACCGCTTGGCAGTTGGGAATCTTACAAAGGGCCGGGCTAGAAAAAAGACAAGGCCAGTCGTTGTCTTTGACGAAAACGAGTTGATAGCACTCAAAGAAAAGCTGAACCGAACAGATGTTTCTCTCAAAGAGAAGAGCGTTGTCAAACCACAAGACGCGATCGGTTTTCGCCTTGATCCATCGTATGTGAAGCGTCTGATAGACGAGGGTGAGAAAGTAGGAATGAGTCCAGGCGAGTTTGCCCGTCGACTCGTTATCAGAGGGCTTGAAGATGACTCGACAGAGCGATTTGCAAAGGAGCTCAAAGCTTTCCGGCAAAACCTAACCGATATGTTCTTCTTAATCCTCATTTCAAAATTAGGGGCCAGTGAAGAAGAGGCGGCAAAAATTCTAAAGACTCTCTCAGAGGGAACTTAAGCTTGCTCAGTATGAGCGCCATGTCTTCTGGCCAGGCGAGTTACTACCTTGGTTTGGCACGTGAAGATTATTACCTCCAAGGTGGAGAACCCGCCGGTATTTGGTTAGGGGATGGCGCAAGTCTTATCGGGCTCACCGGTGAGGTTAAGAGCGATCAGCTCTACAACCTCTTTGACGGGCTTTCACCGGAGGGAGCTCGCTCACTGGTCCAGCTCCAGCGCCACGACGGGAAAGCGCAGCACAGGCCCGGTTGGGATCTTACGTTCTCAGCGCCCAAGTCGGTTTCTGTTTTATGGTCCCAAGCACCAGAAGATAAACGGCAAGCCATCCAAGATGCTCACTTTGCTGCGGTAAAAGTTGCTTTGGACTACCTGCAGGAATCAGCGGGGCTCACAAGGCGTGGGAGAGGGGGAACAGAGTTTGAAAAAACGGGCCTAATCATCGCCAGTTTCGAGCATTCAACTTCTCGCGCTCTAGATCCGCAACTGCACACTCATGCCCTCGTTATGAACGTCGGAATGCGGGAAGATGGCACCACTGGAACTGTCAGCTCTCTATCTCTTTTTCAGGCGAAGATGGTCGCAGGCGCTCTTTACCGTGTTGAGCTTTCAAGCATCCTTGAGCGCAAACTTGGGATTCCTGTTGAACAGCATCGAACCTGGTTCGAGGTGACGGGAGTTTCCGAGGATCTCATCCAGGAGTTTAGCAAGCGTCGCCAGGCGATCGAGGAAGAGCTATCGCGTAAAGGTTTGGTCTCGGCCGAAGCTTCGGCCGTGGCTGCCACTGACACGAGGGAGGCCAAGGAAGCGGTGGCACGAGTAGATCTCTTTGAGGCTTGGAGTCTTGAAGGAATAAAACACGGATGGACGGGCCGCCAGGCTCTACAACTCTTCGGAGTTGTAAAAGCCGAAAGGGATGAGATGAGCGAACTGTCCCAAGGGGTGAAGAATGCAGCATCAAGACTTACCCAATCTCAAGCACACTTTACCGAGAGGGATTTCGTAAGATTCGTGGCTGAGGACTTACAGGCCTCCGGGCTGAGCGCATCCCAGGTCATTCATGGTTCCCAAACATATCTCGCTCACAGTGAGGAGATCATCAGGTTAGGTCGGCACTTTGGAGAAGACCGATTTACCACTAAGGAGATGTTGGCCACAGAAGAACGCCTTATCAATGCGGCTAAGGAGCTATCCCTCAATGAATCTCACACCCTAAGCCCTCAGACTGCTATGCAGACGCTTTCTAGAAGCCCGGAGCTGTCAGAGGAGCAGATGAAGGCGGTTTGGCACGTGACGGCCGGATCTGGAGCACTAGCAATGGTTTCCGGAATGGCAGGTACTGGCAAAACGAGAATGCTAGATGTGGCCAGAACGGCATGGGAATCGGAAGGGTTTCATGTTGAGGGAGCTGCACTTGCGGGGATGGCTTCAAAGGAGCTTTCAGATGGAGCAAAGATTGAATCCAAAACAATAGCGAAACTTCTAAATGAGATAGATCGAGGGAAAGCACGGCTGAATGAGAAAACAATCCTCGTCATCGATGAAGCGGGGATGGTCGCAACTCTGGATCTGGAAAAGTTAGCAAAGCATTGCCAGCAAGTTGGAGCAAAGCTTGTTCTCATCGGTGATGAACGTCAGCTTCAACCCATTGGACCAGGCGCACCGTTTATGGAGCTCAGTGAGAGATTTGGCAGCGCAGAGCTTCAGGATATTCGCAGACAAAACGAAGCCTGGGCAAGAAAAGCTGTAAAGGATCTCGCCGACGGAAAATCCCGAGAGGCCCTTGAAGCGTTCGCTTCTAGAGGATTAGTTAGGGTTTCCGATACGAGAGACGAAGCGATGCGACAGCTTGTAAAGGATTGGAAGCAAGATGGAGTAGATGGCCAAAAATCTCTCATCCTTGCCGGTACCAGAAAGGAAGTTAAAGCACTAAACGACTTGGCGCAAGAAGAGAGAATCCAGGCAGGAGAGCTCTCCGGAGAATCTATCTTTATGGCTGGCGATAGGTTCTTTGTTGGAGACCGAATCATCTTTACCAAGCCGCAAAGAGCGCTAGGCGTTCTCAATGGCGAGCGTGGCATTCTTGAATCAGTCAGTAGTCACCAATCACGTGTTTCTGTGAGGCTAGATTCCGGTGAGAAGATTAGCTTCGAGGCGGAAGCCATGGAGAGCATTGCTTTGGGATATGCAACTACTACTCACAAGAGTCAGGGAGCGACCGCGGCAAAGACATATGTGCTTGCAGGAGGTCCGATGCAGGACCGAGAGATCTCCTATGTCGAAGGATCTCGCGCTCGAGAAAAAACAACCTTTTATCTCACGAAGGTTGAAGCCGGAGATGAAATCACAAGGCTTGCCCGCGAGATGGAGAGAAGTCGCCAAAAGGAAATGGCTCTTTCTATAGTGCGAGTTCAGGATAGAAATCAAAAGAAGGTTCGCAGTCGCTAGGAACAAAAAATTCCTACATTGCAGTTCTAACAAGCTGGCATGCTTGAAGCGGTAATCTGGCGTTATGGGAAGCTATTGGCGAGCAACGGTTGCTCTTGGCGTGCTTCCATATGGTGTTTTCCACCTCGTACAGTGGTTTTTCGCTAGACCCCTTGGACAGGAGCTTGAGAGACGGCTCTTGGATAGAAGCCCGATAGACTTTGTTCGATACGGAATATCTGTTGAAGGCTTCGACATCGTGATTGCCGCTGTCGTCGCTACGGGAACGTGGTGGATTTCGTGGACGTGCTACAAGAATACAAACTCCACTTCAGACTATTCTAAACGCTTTGGAGTTATTGCGAGCCAACTCATTATTGCTCCGGTCGGTCTGTTTTTGTTCGGCACGACCTATTTGGGAATTCGTGAAGATTTAGTCTTGGTGGCTGTTATCGCAGCTACAGGAACAATCGGCCCCTTTGTCTTTAAGCAGTTGGCTCGAACCTCTCCCCATGCAATGCGGAGGAGGGATAATTGAATGATCAGCTAGCCTGGAGTGAGTACAGGCCATCACAATTCAGCCTCATTCAAGTTGGTAGCGATGGAAGTTGCTATGAGATTAGAGGTGGCAATAGTATTCCAGTTTCCGGTGAATTTCGAATAGAGCTTGAAGACGGAACCTATATTGAGAGAAAAGTAGGTGAAGGCTCTGAGTTTAGCTTATACGTCCCAAACAGCCGTGGCTATGACCAGACGACCTATAGACGCTCATCGCATGGGATTGAATGGACGAGCGCTTCAAGCCAAGGTGGAACAATTGAAGCCGCACAAAACACGGTGGCAAGGAACAAGAGTGCTGGCTTTAAGACACCAGCTATTTCTCTATCTGTATTCGAAAGGTTAGTTTCAGTTTGTTTGTTTGTGCTTCTCTTCTGGCACGTATTCATCCATGGAAATGCAGTGAAGAAAGACGAGTCTTTTGCACCGCAAATTCTGGATCAGTCGATGGACACCTCAGACGAGTACGTCCCACAATCTGACCAGCCACTCAAAGTTAGAACCGAAGGATAAGTCTATTTTGGAACCTCACCTTTTATTGGCTCCATTAAGGGCCAAGCAAGGAAGGTTGGTCGTGCGGTTACCGCAAATGAATTCATCTTTGCTTGCATCGCGGTGAGACCGCCTGCCATTCCATAGACACGCTCAAGGCTCTCAGCGAGTTCGCGCAGGTCGACATTGCGAATCTTCGATTTAGCGTAGGGCTTACCGGTTGGCCCAGTCGCCATACCATCAGCATCTGCCGCCGCTCTCCACTCAGAAACAAGCAATCGATCTAAGAGAATACGGTTGATAGTCATTCGCAAGACAATTTTTTCAGGTCCAGACATTTTTGATGCATTTGCCTTGTAGTTTTGAACAAGTCTAAGTTCCTGAGCCGGGAGCTTTATGCCAGCAAAAACACTTCCCATAGAAGCAGCCGAACCTTCGTCAACCGGCATTTGAAGGTCGAAAAGACAAGAACCTGCTTTCGCCCAGCGAATCATTCCATCATTCAGCAGCTCGCACATCTTCTGCAGCTTTTCTTGAGCTGATTTTTGAGCCACAGATGGATCATTAACGTTCTGATAGAACCGAAGACCTTCGATGCACGATTTGACTTGCGACTTATTTAATGCAAAAACTTTGTCAAGTTTACAGGAAGCCAGATAAGACATGCCGTATTCCGGCATATCTGCCATCCCAGCACCAACGAGAAGGGATGCAAGCGTTTGCGGATCATATGCCAGCTTAAGCGTTTTAGGTTGAACTGCAAAGCGTCCACCAACTACTGGAGCTTCCTTCTTCATATTAAAAAGATCAGTGGCATCCATTGGTTTTGCAAATGGATCAATTCCTCGAAAGTCGGCTACACCAGATGGCCCGACACGCCTGTTTTCAGGTTCCTTCTTCTCTCCATCGAGAGAAATTGGAACGTATCTCTTTCCGTTCATTGGGTCATCAACGTCACCGGTAAGTGAAAGAATGCCGTCCTTAAGGTCACTCCTAATTTGAAGGGTTTCTGGGTTTGGAGAAACGCCCACGGAAGATCGGAACCAGAGACCGCAACCGTACTCGAATACAATCGTGTTACCTTTCATCAAGATGGGCTCAACGAACAAGCCATCGCCGTGCATCATTCCCGTTTTTGTCCAACGGAACATGATTTTTACATCGGCGTCGTCTGGCTTAGCAAAGGGCCACTGAACTGTGGGAAGAAAGATTGGTTCGGTCTTTTTCGGTGCACTCTGCTGTTTTGTTTTGTTTGCAATCTTTTTCCCTGTTTGTTGGGCTACCGCTTGGACGCCGGTTAGTGAGGCGGCAAGGAATAACGACACAAAAATTCGGAAGTAAAATTGCATGAGAGGAATTATACAATGCACTTATTGCTTTTGGGACTGTCAACCTCGTGACTCGAAATCAGGCTATTTTTAAAGATGGTCAGCCTTTTTGGGGTGGTCGGCATCTTCCAAGCGGCTCGGCAACGGCCCACTTCTTAGTTGCCGGATGTACGGGTAGCGGTAAGTCCGTGACGATTCAGCTCTTAATGCAGTCTGTCCTTCCCTTAATAGAGAGCGACTCATGTTCCCATCGAGCTGTAGTCTATGACAGTAAGCAAGACCTACTTCCACTGCTGGCAAACATTGTTGATCCGTCCCGAATCATCGTGTTAAATCCGCTTCAAAAATTCGGGTCAGCTTGGGATATTGCAGCTGATATCGACACACCTTCGGTTGCTTTTCAGCTTGCAGAGGTTCTTATTCCTGTCGAGAAGCAGGCAAGCCAACCATTCTTTTCAGATGCAGCAAGACATATTCTTTCGGGCGTATTTATTGCACTGAAATTTCTTCGAGGCAACAACTGGACTCTTCGCGATGTGCTTATAGCAGTTCGGTCTCCCGATGTTCTAGAGGGCATTCTGTCCAGCTGTCCGTATACGGAGCACCTTTCCGTCTACTTTGCAGATGGGAAGGAAAATGCATCAATAATGTCGACCATTGCAACTAAGATGTCTCGTTTTGAGGCTATCGCAGCGGCTTCAGAAAAATGCGACAAAAAGGTTAGCTTGAAGAACTGGGTTACGGAACGTTCTGTTCTTGTCTTGATGAATGACGATGTAACCCGAGCAGCTTGTGACGCTTTCAATCAGGCAATCGTGCAACGTCTTTCTCAGCTTCTGCTTGGTCATTCTGATCATCCGCTTCGCCGCACATGGCTTTTCCTGGATGAAGTTCGTGAAGCTGGGAAGCTAGAGGGATTAACTAGCCTTCTAAACCGCGGGCGATCGAAGGGAGTCTGCGCTGTTCTTGGTTTTCAAGACATCGAGGGTCTACGCGACGTTTACGGGCAGCATCTTGCGAATGAGTTGATTGGCCAATGTGGAAACAAGGCTATTTTGCGTTTACAAAGCCCGGAAACTGCAAAGTGGGCCGAGGGTCTCGCAGGGTCCTACCTGCGGGAAGAGTCGTCATTCAGTGGTGGACTGAGTTTTGCCGGGGCAAGTGGTCATGGAGACACAAGGCTTGAGGGTTCGAAAGGTCCGGCTGGTCGGAACTTAGGTTCATCCCAATCAATTCAAGAGCGTAAATACGCCTACGACAGTGAATTCTTGAGCCTTCCATTTCCGAGTAGGGGCACTCTGCAAGGATTCTATTTCCTTCCTGAAGAGTTTGGTAAATGGCAATACAAGCCGTTTGCCCTGATGGTAAAACCACGCTCAGACATTCCAAAAAGCCTGCGGCGCACGGACTTTATCGATGAATTACTCGCGCCTTGGACATCCGAAGAGATGTTCAGCCTCAATATCGGTGAAGATGAGTTTATGCTTGTGGAGTCTTCCCCTGCAACACAGGAAGAAAGTGAGCTGCTTTTAAGTCAGCTGCAAGGGTTTAGGGCAAGGAGCACCCAGTGAAGAAGGATATTAAATCGACTTACTATGATTTTGATCTACCAAATGGCAAAGGGGAGAAGCCAACGACGGCCAGGCTTCAAATGGTTCAGAGCCATGGAATTACTAAGTATGCGCTGTGTGAGCACCCGGAAAATAAAGGGCTCCACGTAAGTAATCATGCAACGAAAGTTGGTGATCAGTTGATTCAAAAGGAGATTAAGGACAATCCTTCATATAAGCCCAACCAGTTGCATATGCATGTCGAGAAGCCCGGTCGTCCGGATGGACATGCTGTTTTCGCAAAGGTAGAGGCTAAAACAACTCTTCAGAAGGATGTGACACTTAAGGATGGAAAGACAGTCAGCCAAGCAACTCAATGGCAGTGGAAAGATGATGGAAACCGAATATCTCAGAAAGAGCTTGAACGAGGACTTGGGGCAAGGGTTCCAACTAGTGCAAAAGAAAACCTCAAGAGCACTTTTGCGGTAAGGCAAGAGCAAGCATTAAAGGACACTCCACTTGCAAAGCCAGCGGAACGAGCCAGTTACCAAGAGCAAGCCAAGCGAGAGTACGGTCGCAATCGTTAGGACAGATGAAAGGGCATTGGGTAGAGCTTCGTTTTGGCTAGGGAATCTTCATTGAAGAGCGGATAACCATCTTCAAAGGTGATTAGTACGACAACAGCCCTCGTTCCATTGAAGTAGATTCCAATTCCGTCATAAATACAAACTCGTTCGTTAGCGTGATGTCCTTCAGTCGCAATCTTCATAGCGTGATTGACAACCTCGCCAGCGGTTTCCGGAGGTATGGACCTTAGACATGAGAGAGCTGCTTCTGTACAGAGAATTTGGAATGTTGGGTGCATAGAGATCCAAATCCATTGATCTGAGGTTTTGGCTAATTTGGTTCAGAAAAACTGGATACGTGACTTCACTTCTTTGGTCGTCGTTTGAACTAGGATGGTGTAGTAGCGTCCTGAGGCTGGCTCAGATTGCTACGAAAGGTCAAATCGTCCTCAACGCCCCCTCCGAGCGCTACGGAATTCGGTGGAGACTATTCGGTGGGGAGTAGCGCGGAGGTCAACCACGCAGGTGCCATAAATGGCATCTGAAATTAGGGAGTTACAGAATATCTCTCCAGAGAGCTGTAACTCTAATTTCGCCGCTGTTCCTGTGCTCCAAGGTCAGCAAGCAACCGGTGATGCGGGATACAAACGTTACGACTTCCGACAAGAAAAAGGGATTGGTATCTCGATCGTAAAGAGTTGCCTCAAAGCGTTCCTGTGTTGGAACGTGTGTGACGGTTATAGCGCTTTTGGGAAAGCCGTGAGGGCTCGCCCCTGTTTCTGTGACATGCCACCTAGCAATATCATCGCCGACAAGGCTAATGAGGCTTTCAACAAACCGGGTGGGCGAGTAATCATCCGCGAAGTAGTCCTCTGGATCTGTAATGACAAACTCTTCTGCCGTTTTGCACATAAGGGCAGAATAATTCTAATGTTTGTATAGGTCCACTACTTGAATCTAGGTCCCGTCGCGTAGAACATACGGAAATTGCCGTAATCGTATCCGATGTGCGTATTGGTCGCGTTGTCCTTGAAGTCGACCTGTTGAACATCGCCCGGGTTGAAAAGGTGACGGTAGCGGTACATTTTCTCGCCAGTCTTGCCATGAAGCCCCTCGATATAGCGCTTGTGTTCAGGTTGATCATGCCCTTTGAATCGCGCCATCTTCTTGCCCTTGAACATATAAAAATTACCCCCCTCAAACGCGCTTCCGCCCCCCGAGCCTCCCGAAGTTTCGGCTACCGGACTTGAAGGAGGAGCCGTGCACATGTGCTTGATGCAACTCATCACCCCTATAATACGATGAGATTAGCGCAGTGAGGGGTGGATGGACGAAAATTCGTGGCTGAACGAAGTGGTGCTCGTGGGATGGCAAGACGAGGGGCAGCCCCGTCGCCTGGACATCAAAGCGTATCGCTCGGATTATCCGGATGCCGCATTCTATTTGATGCAGTGGGGCACTAGCGACTTCTGGGAAACAGTCTTGGACTTCACCCAGACACTTGCCACTTTTCCCGCCTTACTTACGCCGAAGAACACTACTGATGATTTGGTTTCAAAGTTCTGCGACGCCTGTATGAAGTCGCTTGAAGCTGTAGCTCACCGTAAGGGCTATCTTCTTTATACGTCCATCCAGATTGAGAAACCAGAACTGGACATTGCCAACAACAAAGAGGGTGGTTTAAATCAGACCATTGCGTCGATGAATACTCAGTTCAAAGAACTGGACTATATCAGACATCGGAGATGCATTCTCACCTTATCAATCGATACTGGAAAGGTCCCCGAGTGGAGAGATGCAATTCGCCTTTTGATTCACGAATTTCGACATGCCGTTCAAGGATTTGAGGACCTGCCCAGCAAAAATACAGCCGACCCCTACGAGCCTTGCGAAGTAGATGCAAGACTCTTCGGACAGTTCGTCTATGCCGCACTCTTTGAGGACCCGCACAACCAACTTCCTCGAAATATCTTTGCACGCATGGGTTATGAGGCGAGTTTCCTCGAAGAATTCAGCTCATTTAACTATATAACTAATGATGTATCCGAGAGCTTGGTCGCGGAGACTCATAGTCTGCATACAGGATTTGTTCCCATCAGCGCTGAATTCTCGGCGGGGTTCAGAGTCTCCGTTTTTAGCCGCTGCCGCTGCTATCGCGCACTCAGCGACTATCTACTTTTTGAAAGTAGTGATGGGCTCACGATCGAAATATGCCAAACATTATTGGACCAGCTTGTAGGAGCTGATCGTGAGTTTCTCCCGCTGTTTTGGGATGGAGCGAAGGATTTTTGGCAATCAAGGCTCGAGGAGTTCAAAGGTTATGTGCTTGAAAAAATAGCCCTCCTCAGTGGAGACCGACAATGTCGTTGCGAGTCGGTGCTTTGTTTTCTCGAGGCACAACGCTTTTATCCTGGGGTGCGCCTTTGTAAATACATTGGCACCTTGCTTTGGGGTTATGGATACTGCGCGGAAGCGGGTCACTTTTTCTTTAAGCATGCAGAGGCGATCTACTGGAGAAGAGATAGCCTCATTCTCGGTCTCGAAGGCGTCGACACCCAGATAACAGAATCGGACCTCGCCTCGATGAAGAAGTGGCCCCGTGGCATTAACGGATTTAAAGACATCCATAAGAGGTACGAAGCGGCCGCCACTGGCGGCAAGTCCGATACGGTTATCGATTTTTTCTTTTATGCAGGCACATATGTTGCCATGCACCCCGATTGGTTAGAGTCCTTAGATGAAATCAAGGTTCCCGTTTCTATTGATCGTTTAGATGGAGCTCCCTGTTTTCTGGCACTTCTACGTATCTGCGAGCGGCTGTTAGACAAGCCTTCTCTGCGCGGAAGTAGATTCCCTCTCACTTTCATCACTGAACAAGAAGTCTTAATCAACCTAAGAACGGCGTTGTCAGCTCCGCTATTCACCGAGCCCTGGGACAAAACGAAGCCTTCCTACGAACCTTTTAAGTCGAGTCCGGTCGACCTCCTTCTTGATGAGGCAGTCGCAAGAGCAGAGAAAGTCGGCTTTGACAAAGGCAAACAAGATACTTACCGCCAATATCGGGAGACGTTTGAGGCCGAGAAAGCAGGTGCCATAACGGATGCCGAAAGAAAGGGACAAACCGCACTTGAAGAACAACGCCTTCTAAGCGCGCAGCAACTTGCTTCGCTCAGTCAGGAGAAGCAAACACTAGAACGCGCCCTATCGGAGAAGAACAACGAATTGTCCCATGCTCGGCAAACTCTTGCATCCGACCCGGACAGTCTCAAACTCCAACTCGCCAACTCGCACACGACTCTGGTGGGCCTTGCAAACGACAACCTAGAGCTCAGGCGGGAGAGGGATGAGTTGGCTCTGAAACTGAGCGAGGAGTCAGTGGCGACCTCGCGTCTGGAAGACCAGGCAAAAATGGCTCTGGAATCCCTGGCTCAATCCAAAGAGGCCAATCTCGACCTTCAGAAAGAGAAAGATTCTGGCTTGAAAGAGTTGGCAAGGGCCCACAAAGAGGTCCGTCGTCTTGAAGCCCTCGTCCATACATTGGGATCCTCACTTCAGTCCACCAAAGACGCTCAAACAGCCCATGCGCAAGACGTAAAAGATCTTCAAGGCAATCTAGCATCCGCCCAGATCAATTTAAGGAGCGCCCACGCCGACGTACAACGTTTGGAGAGTATCGCAAATGCATTGCGATCGGAGAAACAAAATCTCCGTCAAGCATGCGATGATGTTCAGTCAAAGCTCACAACGGCTGAAGGCGATAAGAAAACACTCACGCAGCAGCTTCGAGCCGAGGAAAGCTCGGCTCAGCAGAAGGACCGCAAAGTTGACCAGTTGTCTCTCTCCCTTGAAAGACAAGGAGAGCTTTACAGCAACGCTACGGCCAAACTCGAATCAACAGAGAATCGCAAGGAAGTGCTCCGGAAAATTTGTCTTGCTTTGGCTGTGGCCTGCTTGGTCTCCATAATAACTTTCGGTTACTGCTACACCCAGTGGAGGAGCCTGTCGAAAAATGTCGACAAGCTGAAGGTGCTTGCCCGAAAGGAAGGATACGATTCGGGATATAAAGCAGGTGAGATCAGTGCTCAAGTTGAACTGGAAGCCGCTCAACGACAAAGTTCATCCCGATTGTTAGAGCTTAATCGTACAAGGGAGCAACTAAAGAACGCCCAAGCGACGATAAGTGGCCTCAATGCTGATAAATCTGACTTGGCAAAGAAGGCGAATGCGTCTGTGTTCATCGACCGGCTTCGGAAGGGAGGGCAACTGACCTTTTTGAAGTTCGTGCAGAGCGCCTCAGAGCCGAAGAAGTCTTCCGAGGCATTGCTTAGGGAGATCAAGTTTGATTCAGCAAACCTAAGAACAACCAATTTTGTGTATGGCAATATCGTCAATGTGTCACTCGACTATGCCGGGGAAGCTCTCTTGGAAAGTGGAAAGCGTATTCGCTTTCTATCATCTCCGTCCGGAAAACTCTCTCCCGAGGGCCAGAGTGTTTACGACTTCATGTCGGGCGAATCTTCTATTTCAATAAACTCGGAGAAAAGTAGTATCGAGTTTTCTCGTGGTCTATGGGAAGACCGCTATTATGAGCCGAGGGGAAACACCAATGGTGCTGTAATGACAGACTTACATAGGCTCAACGGAATGGCGTATGGGAGTGGAACCCCCACAGTTTCCTTCAAGGGAGTCATTGATGGAGAGCGCCTCATTCTTCAGGTGAGCCTAGTTGCCAGTTACAATTCCGGCTCTCAGGACCGTCCCCTTGGAACTCTCGAGATGACATGGAAATAGCTGTCCTGAAAGTTAGAATCTGCGCGTAAACCAGAGACTCCTTTAGTCGCACATAACCCCTTTTACGTGTGACTATCGGAGTGCTACGATCGTCTCTCTATTAGAGACACTCATGGACGAAATCCTGCTCTTACCAGCTCCTACATCTTTGACCCCAAAGAGTGGAATCGTTTTACCGGCACTAGTGGCCAATGCCGGTCATCGAGCTCAGGAAGAGTTCATGAACTTCTTTGCGGCCGAGATCTCAAATGAGAACACTCGAGAGCACTACTTAAGAGACGTGGCCAGGTTTGGGCGATGGTGTGATGAACGAGGTTTCCGGCTAGAGCAGGTCTCTACGATCCACCTTGCCGCATACAGAGAGGATCTCCGGAGAGAGGTTTCGCCACCAACGGTGAAGCGACACTTTTCAGCTTTACGTCGCCTCTTTGGTTGGTGGGTTGAGAAGGGTGTCCTTGAGCGCAATCCCGTTCGAGAGGTGAAGACCGAGCGCTTTTCACGGACTGAAGGAAAAACGCCTGCCTTTGATTTGGAAGATATGGCCAGGCTCTTTCAGTCATTCGATACTGAGAGCCTAGTTGGTTTGAGAGACCGAGCTCTGATTGCAGTTATGGCATACACATTTGCCAGAGTTGAGGCGGCTGTAAGCTTGAAGGTTAAAGACTTCTATCCACTTGGTCGTCGATCGTATTTACGACTCGATGAGAAGGGGGGAAAGCAACGCGAGATCCCTTGCCACCACCAACTCGAAGAATACTTAGCGCAGTACATCGAGGCTCTTGGAATAGGTGGACAAAAGGAAGCACCGCTTTTCCGGAGTGCGGTTGGGAAGACAAAGAAGTTAAGCGATCGGCCAATCAGCCGGACCGATGCTTACGCGATGATCCAGCGCCGGGTGAGAGATGCAGGAATCGACGGCCGCTTCTCGTGCCACAGTTTCCGGGCGACCGGCATCACCAACTACCTTGAGAACGGGGGGACGCTTGAGAAGGCGCAGTGGATTGCAGGGCATTCGGACAGTAGGACCACCAAGCTCTATGATAGGAGAGCCCTCAAAGCAATGGTTGAGGATATTGAGCGAGTCAGGTATTGAGAGTTATCTTTCTTTAGATAAAGAGCTGAATCTCTGAATGCGCAGTGTAAATGGCAATCCGTAGGGTCAAAAGTTTATTCGATAAGCTTCGAGGCAATCTCGCTTGCGGAGCCACTCAACAAGAATTTTAGGTGGTTAGAGTATTGTGGGTCTTTTGAAAAGCACGTTTTATGCCATCTGCATTACCAGCGCTAAAACTTCAACATGGCCTTTTCTGATACCAATCTGTCATTGTTCGTTCAATTCTAGTAGAGCATAGTTTTCGGCCCATTCCGTAATAAGTGTTAGAAGGTCAAGTATATCTCCACCTTTAGAGGGTTCGAATGCTTTAGCTGCTTCGCGAATAAGCTCCGCTCCAGATTCTGAAACAATATGCGTTTGGGCTCCTGAAGCATTTAGCGCTGCATCCATCGACACCATCCACGCGGATCGTGCGATACTTGCGATCGGTTGGGGCACCCGATCAAAAACTGCAGCAAGCCGATTACAAAGCGATTTAAACTGCAGTATCCGTTTTCCAATTTCGTCAGTCATCTATCAACTCCTTTAGTAGCCTAAACTGGCCTTTCATTATTGCTGCTTCAGCCTTGTGAGCTTTGCTCATCACTGCAAGGCCCATCTTTGCCGTAGCCAATTCGGCCTGCATCATCGCATCTTGTCCGGACACAGCCTTTCGATTTTGCATCATGGTTTTTGCGATATCTAAGGCTTTCTTCACATCCTTATCTATGGCATCCATAATGGCATCAAGTGCCTCCATTGCTGCCTTGATATCCGCAGCAGACCCTCCATAGTTTTTGAATGTGGATAACATCGTAGCGAACTTAGATAGCTCTGCCATCCACCATGTCCGCCCAGTAAAGTCTGTTCGCGAAATAGGTTCATTTCCACAATAGACGAACCAATTTAAACCATCCTTGGCAGAATCTTGACTCAAGAATCTGCCAGTAATAGGCTCGTAATGTCTTGCGCGCATGTAAGTCAATCCAGACTCGTCGTCATCTACATGCCCTAAGTTGGCTACATACCGGCCTTTCGGATCACCAGTGGTATTCCCGCCCCTTATCACACCCCAGGCGTCGTACGTCCGTTGGTCATTAACGGTAAACCCAGAGCCATTCTTTGCTAAGGTCGCAACCATGTTGCCGTGCCCGTCGTAGAGGGGATAACCTGTAGTTGTGCCGGACGAGTCTATACGCTCAATCCGGTCGATGCCCCTGGCTCCCAAGGTATTGCGAGTAACCGTAGTCTGCGACAGTGCCGTTACTGAGGTTTCCATCGGCATCTGTCCGTCGTAATAGTACATGGTCGGACCAGCAGCCGCGCTCTTCTTCACCCGCATCCCATCGGCCCGGTACTGATGTGCCACCGTCGCCGAATAAAGCGAAAACATCGTCATCCGGTTTAGAGCGTCCCACTGATAAGAGATACCAGCTCCTTTTGTCAGCGTATTGCCCAAGATGTCGTAGGTGCGACTTTCTCCACCAATGGTTGTTGCTCGGTTCAGGTTGTCTACTACCGAGGCATCGTTCCTATTACCAGCCGCGTCATAGCTCCAACTGGGAGTCTCTCCCGCAAGCCCGTCGTTGTAGTCAGCACTGGTCAGGTAGTCCAGATCGGCATCGTAGCCGTAGTATTCTGTTCGGTCCAAAGCCCAGGAGCCGGAGTTGTTTACATAGAAGGAGTTGGCGGTCTTTAAGCCTCGGTTAGAACCAGAAAGTTCATACGTTGAACTGTTGCCAACAATAGGAGTAGAGGCATAGCTTGTGCCGTTCCAATCATCCCAATAATGCTCCACATTGGTGACCCGGCCACCAGCATCATAGGTGTAAAAAGCCCTCGCTCTTGTATCCGCCGGATAGCTTTGGGTGTAGAAGGGAGCTGCTGTCGGAGCACTGCCGCCGGTTTGAGGAGTCTGCGCAAATGCAGCTTGGCGAAGCCTTCCCATATTGTCGTATTGGTAGTGGAACTCTTCGCTGGTCATCGTCGAACCATTTAGCTTGTTAAGCGTCTGGAACACCCGCGAGGGGCTGGATGGGTCGCCAACTTGCGCGTAATCCTTGTACTTGTAGCTCGTCGTGCCATTTGGCGTCACGTAGGTTGCCGTATCCCGCTCTCCTGCAGTGTTGTAGCTATATGACGTGGAGTAGGTGTCCGTACCGTTGGTCTCGGTAACTTCAGCGATCTGGCCTTTACCTCCACCCATCGTCTCATAGAGGAAATCTTGGGTGACACCACTAAGACCATCCACCACCTGAGTAACCATGCCGTTTAGAAGGCCAGTGGTTCCATAGGAATAGCCGACAATCATCTGGTTCAGGCTTGAGTCCGTGCGATAAACACTTTGCACAACTCCATCTAGATCATAGTTCGTCTCAAAGACCTTGCCCGAAGCATCTTGCACCTCTATCGCGCGGCCAATGCTGTCGTAGGCAAGGGTGTTGGTCGTGCGGTTTATTCCGCCGTAGTCCTCAACTACTTGGGTCGCAGCTCCCCAGGTTGGTGATCCATCAGAACCGTAAGTCGTCTTGGTCTGCACGTAAGTCCAAGGATTAGTGGTCGTTTTTTGGATTTTCCAAACATCGGTTGGACGACCTTTGAGATCATAGTCAAACTCTGCGGAGAAGGCAGACGAGTTCGTTGGTGCAACCAGATATCGCCACTGTGAATCGTTCTTGTTGCTGAAGTCCGCTCGCTTCTCGTCGTAGACACGGTACGTCTGACCTTTCTTGCCTTGCGTCGCATTCCAATCAAAGTAGTCTGTAAAGCTGACTCTTCCCGCTTGGTCTTTTACGGCCTTCTGCTGGTAGTACTTATCGTGCCCCCAGTACGCATAGCCAATAACGGATTGCCGAGTCTGCGTAAAAGCGTAGAGGCTAGTCTGTGTATATTCAGTGACAGTCTTTTGAAGTGGGTTACCAAGGAAGTTGTACACGTTTGCCGTATGGACTTTGGTCGCAACCCCAACACCTTGGAAGACGGAATTCAAATGCCGATGTTGCGACATCAGTAGGGCGACATCTGGGCGTTGCACAGTGTATTCCTGTAGCAAATTCTGGCTACTAGGATCGTAATACTTTCGATAGAAAGTTTGCCCGTTTGCTTCTTGTTCAGCGTAGTCATCCACACCAACATCGTCGTACATTCGCACGACAAAAACAGCTGGATTAGTTCCGTATTCGGCTTGCCATCGACCGGAGCTAATAAGGGTTCCTGAGTTGGCCCCTCCGGCCCACTCCTCCCATTGCTGAGTAAGCCCTTCCTCACCCTCTGAACCATGACTCATCGAGTAGGGCCAATCAGAGCCATCTAGACCATCGTCCGGTCCACTGAAAAAGAGGGTCACTCCGTTAGGCTGTGCTACCTTCATACATACCGGAGCTTTAACCTGTGATCCTACGTATGGATGCACTGGCTGGTAAGTCATGTAGTAGCTCATCGTGGTCACAAGACCACGCGGGTCGGTGACAGATGTCAGCAGGTTATACGCAATATCGCCGGTGTAGCCAAAGGTTGTTCCAGCATTACCGTAACCATAGAGTGTCTCTTTACCCGCAGGAGTCGTCACACTCGTTAACAAACCGCTGGTGTACCCATAGGTTACGGTTCTCACTCCATCAGAAGCGGTGCGAATGCGGTTTGTGGGGGCGTTTGTGCCGTTACCCCAGGTGAACTCTATCTCATGCCCGTTGGGCATCTCAATGGACTCCAAGCGTTTTTCGGTCACCGTGCCATTGCTCTTGGCAAAAGTGACATCGGTTGAACCATAGTTGTAGGTCGTTACATTCCCGTGGCGGTCTGTCGCGCTAACGATCTTAAGAACGTTGGCGGGAGTGGCATCGGCACTAGGATTGTCCCAAGGCTTTGTGCCATAGGGATAGGTTCCTTTCTTCTCGTATACATAGACCGTCCCCTCGGGGGTGGTCAGGACATTCCTCTTTAGTATCTGGTAGAGCGCCGTTCCAACCGTAATCGTCTCGTACTCATTTACGTTGCGGTTCTTGTCCCAACTTGGAGTGGTTAATATTCCGTCGGCATCCTTTTGGATCGTCTCTTCCATGCCACCAGCGTCGGTAGCGATGACCGCCTCGACTGGCTCATTGGCATCCAAAATACGTGGGTCGTTTTGGGCCGCTGGGCGTTCCTTAAAACTGACAGGCACACTCCTTACAGGTGCTCCAGAACTTTTCAGAAGTCCACCTGCGGTATTGCGTATATCGACACTGAGCGTCCATCCCTTTCCAAGCGGTCCTTCATCAGGGTTATTGGAACTGTAAGACCGAGTTACGTTGACCGGAATTCCGTAGCCGCCTTCAAAAGTGAGGTCTGTTCCCGAGGTCGAGAAGTTGCCCGACATCAGGTTTATTCCTTTATAGATAATGTCCCACTTGTTCTGCCCCGCAAGGTACGGGTTCTCCCCAATCTTGCCCTGCAAGCTCTTCGACTCCTTGGATGTTAAAGCCCTTGATGCAATGGGTTTAGGCTTTTCGGGTTCAGGTGCAGGTTTAGGCGCACTGGGATCAGGGGCAAGGTGCGTCATTCCACCCATTGGAATGGAGATATTCACCAGCGCCAGAGAAAGAACGGTGGCAAAAGAACGGGCAAGCAAAGTGGTGAAGCGGTTCATTGGAGTTCCAAGGGGCTAAGAGTCAATACAGCAATCGCAAAATCGGTTTGGTCAGACTTGGGGTGAGGAATCTTGTCTTCACCCCCCTTGATGGGATCGTAAACAAGCGCGTAGGAATCCGTCATCTCAACGAGCGCTACGTAGTGCTCCCCGCGAAGCAAGATGGTGGGAGACTTAAGCTTCAAGTAGTCCTCACGGTTCAGTTGGTAACCAAAGCCTTGAAACCCTGCTTCCTTGAGGCCTTTGCGCATCCCTTCGATGGTTGTGCCATCGTTCGTGGTTCCGCAAATCTTGGCAAGCTCTTTGTAGTCCCGTTTGGGTTTGCCAAGCTTGTCTAGCAAGTAGGAGATGACTTTGGGGCCACAGACGGAAGTTTCAAAGCGGATGTGCTTTTCTTGCGCGGCCACCGCACTTTGCAAAAGAGCATCATGTTCCGCTTGCTTGTCTGGCTCCAGCATCTCAAGTCTTCGGTGAGCGGCGTGGACAAGAGGACTTAGCTGGTATTCCTTGATGAAACCTTGGAAGGCGGCAATGGCTTCCTTGTCTTTCTTCTCACCCATCAAGCAAACCGCTGCTTGGTAAGCGGCTTGGTCTTTCAGGCCACCAAAGTCAGAGCCCATGGAGCCTTCACCTTTATACTTCTCTTCGGCTTCCTTAAAAGCAGTGCGGGCAACGGCGTAACCATCCGTCTTTACCGCCAAGTAGCCAACGCGCAATCTAGCGGCGGCAACTTGGTCTTGCACTTTCTTGTCGGCGGTCTTTTCATGCCGGTCAATGAACGCCTCATACTGCCGCTTAGCCTCAGAAGGCTTGGAGCTATAGAGCTTGTCAACCTCCTGTCTCTCTAGCTGAATGGGGTCCGGCTTTACCGCAGCCGGATGTTTATGCGGGTTCTTGAGCGCCACGTAAGCGATCCCCACAATGAGGACCGTCCCAAGGCTAAAGATGGCAAGGTTCTGCTTGTCAACCATGTTCTTCACTAGTACCAGTCCACGTAGTAGCCATATGCGCTAGCCGTCTCAACAATCCAAAGCCGAGGCATTGAATCGTTGTTTGGGAATTCATTCGCGACTTCCGCCGGGAAGTGGTCGCTGGCGAAGTACCGCCAAGCGGCACTGGTGAAAGTGCTCTCATCGTGAATGGCTAGAGCAATGGCCGACAGGACGGTCTCTGGGGTGAATGAACTCTCAGCCATAGTGTCGGTCAAAGTCCAAGTCGCATACTCATTGACCGGTGTCGAACTACCAAAAGGAACCCTGAAGAGGGGATCCTTAGAAGGGTCCCTTGGGCCATCTGGAGTTGCTTGCGGCACGATATTCCAACGTGTATCCCACGTCACCGAGTTTGCTCCCACACTGAAGTTAGGGTCATTGCTTGCCGGAGTGAAGGCGGCAATAGTTACCGGAGTTGTCACATTGGGAGCGGTTCCTCTATAGAACATGGACAGAGCGGCCATACGGATTGGGTTTGTTCTTCCACTGGTTCCTTGAGGATAGATTTGCGCTCTGGCGAGTCCGCTTTGGTCCCGCGTTTGCCAAGGCATGTTGCCAACAAAGGTGCCTCCTTTCCATACCGAGCCTCCAAAGTTGAGCGTGGCCGGAAGAGCATTGGGATCATCGGGAAGCTCTCCATCGCGGTTAGGAGTTCCGTAAGCCTTTCTTGTATCGATGCTGGAGTCTTGGCACAGATATTTAGTGATGTCGTACTCCACTTCGTCAAAGGTGCTAGCGGCATGCCATTCCTCTTCATCCTCAGGCGTCATCGGATCATCGAGGATGTGAGTTTGCACGTGTGTTTCCACGAGCACCTTAAGCGAACCAGATGCAAGCGCGGCGTCCGAGGCAAGGTGAACGACCACCTCTTCTCCCAAGTTAAACTGCTTCCGGAGACCACTACCCAGAAAGTCTAGGGGAGCTATGTGGTCAAAGTCATAGGTGGTTGCCGCATAAGCTCCTCCTGGAGCCATTTCTCCTGGACTTTCGACATAGAAGTAGTAGCCAATAAATGTCTCAGAACCGCCACCCCCAGAAGTTGACCCAGTGGTAGAGGTTGTTGCGGTTGTACTAGTCGTACTCGTAGTGCTTGTTGTCGCGGTTGTAGTAGCAGTTGAAGTCGTTGAGGTTGTCGTGGGTGGTTCTTCGGGCTCTTCTGGTTCAAGGGGCTCCAGCATCATGATTCCGCCGGGTAATTCGGGGGAGGAACCAGTCAAACCCGTCGTACTCGTTGAACTAGAGCTAGAGCTTCCACCGGGTAATCCACCGGTTTCTCCACCACTGGTGGCAACGGCATTCTCCCCAACGGTCTTGAAAGTCAATGCCAAAACGTGCTTGTTAGAGTTCTGCACGGTGCTGGCATTGTTGCGATTGGAGCTGGTGCTTCGCTTCTCTTCAACCTTGATGAGGCGCATCATCTGTAGTGAGTCTTCAGGATCATCAACCGGAGAACCTGCCGAAGCTTCGGATGAACCTAAGTTTCCAAGAACTACCAACAAACCGGCAAGAACAAATCCAATTGGCCAACAGACAGTAACACGACGCCACTTCAATAAATCCACTTAAACACCCCAGAAAACCTACAAAGCGCTAGTTTCGGTAAATGTTACAGCATATTGGCTCTTTTGTTGGAAACATTCCTTTGGGAAATAAGGGATTTAGATGAAATTTAATGAAGAGCTCGCTACAACGGCCCATCTGTTGTTTCCATAGGGAAGTGGAAAGGCCAGGCGCTGCTCATTCCTCTGACCAAGGTTTCGTAACGCAAAATAGCGTTACGAAACAGTCACAATCTAAGGGTGGCCAGGCTGAGGTTATTTTCAACGAGCACCATACACTTATCCGTATGATTGTGCGAGTGAGGTTTCAGAGCCAGGCAATTGGTGACAAAGTCATACAGTCTGCTCCCCCTGGTCTTTGGAGGTGTTTAGAAAAGAAGAGCAGGTTCAAACTCATAGCGAGCGGCGAAGATTTTGTGGAATCACGAAGTACCTTGCTTGCTTTGTTCTTCCACTTTCACACCCAAGCTCTACTAATATCTTATTGATTGCTTGAACCGCAGAACCTTTCTTTTCGAAAGCTTTCTCCCAATCTGGAAATCCCTCTAGGAGATCAGAAGCAATTATTTTGGCGCTTGGGTCGAGACCTGAAAGGAATCGCTTAATTTGCTCCAAAATTTCGAGCCGTGCTTCGGCCATCTCAAACTTTGCGACTTGCTCAGGGGGGCAGTAAGGAGGGTTCGTTCTCGCATTGGCGAAGCCATCCTTCAAACCCGCTTCAATCGTTTGATATCCCTTATCAACGGGGTATGGGTCAACGGGAACAGTTGCCCAGGCCTCGACAAATTTGCGCATGTTTCTTCGCACTAAACCAACGTCAAGACCCACCGAAACGAAACGGCCAAGCTGATATGATGCTCGCCGTAAGGCAAGAAATCGGTTTCCTCGTCTAGCGGAGTGGAGCTCACTGAGATACTTCCGCAAAACTTCGCGCAACAACGGAAAATCCCAGATACCGGCATACGCCTTATAGTCAACCCCGGCGATCGGAACTTCTGGGACCACTTCCAGGAACTGTTCAAAATTATCGAGGGTGTAACAGAGATCATCGCGGAAAGAGACTATTTCAACCGGGACGCGCTTCCCTGATTTGAGATGGTATGAACCGGCAAGTCGAGCTTTCTGATTCAATCGAGTTGAACCCAGATCCGCCTTCATTGCCTTAGCTAATCCGCGCTCCATGCGCTCGTAATCCTTCAACTCAGTAGTCGGCATCAGGCTGTAATAAACATGAGAACCCTTGCCGGTCTTGACTACCAGCGTTGGTTCATACGGGAGATCTCTAACAGCTCGATCATCAATATCAAGGAAGAAGGCACGAGCTCGTTTTATGCGAGAGGACCTCGCAGAGGTTCCTTCATTCACTTGAACAAACGCTGCGCAACCTCTCCTCTGAGATTCGAGCAGCCAGGCCGACAAGTCATCAAACGTGCCCGACCGTGTTCTAGGGTCCTCGCGAGAATCCGGATGCTCTGGAATGACCTGAAAAACATGACCTGCCTTTGATGATGAGAGCAGATCTAGATGGGTTCTCGATTGTTCTTGCAGAGTCATGATTGTGGCCCCCAGAGATGGGGGCAATTAGAGCTACTTGCCAGACTTATTCTTCGTCGGATCAACGAATGTATAAGTTGCCTTTGGCGTTGTCGTCGGGGGAAGGCGATTACCCTTCTCAGATGTAATTTCACGGCGCTCACCACCGCGAGGACCGACTTCAAGGTACTGACCTGATCCAGGAGCAGTTGAGCCGGGTTTCAATCCAGATGTCTGTTTCTTCATATGAACCTCCGTTCGATGATCGATGCTAGTTTTACGTTGACTAACGTATACGTTTTACCTTGATTTTGAGTCTGTGGAGTTTTTCCGTTCAGACGTCTGAACAATGTTCTACAGACCCAATACGCGCTTTAGCCAAGCCATAAATTTGCTGGTTGGATTTGGCGCGGGAGGGAGGACAACCGGCTCCTCGATTGGGTTACTCGGTTCCGAATGGATAGGAGGAAAATCCAGAACAGCTTCTTGGCCCTGGTCGAAGATAATCGAGGCATTGCGTTGCTCCGCTTTTCGACCGCGCTCAATCTGTTCTTTCGACCATTTAGGACACCACTTAACTTCGTCCTTCTCAATAATGTAGTGAGATTCACACGGCAGATCCCAGTTCCCAAAAGATGGCCAGAAGGAAACTGATTTGCCATCATACGTGAGCTGCCAACCAACCACAGGAAGGAGCGGAACAACGACCTCGTTACCGCAACCGCAGAAGCAGTTATGAGAGACGGTTGCAGAGGGGATCGAAATGTAAACGATCCCCTCTTGCAGTTGGTCTGGCATGAATTCAACGAACTCGTGTCCAATCTTCATGGCTTGTCCTCGTTGCTGATTTTGTTGCCATCGACGATATAGGTGGAGTTGTGCTCACCATCGAGGTCCAAATAGAAGCCGCAGAACTTCTTCCACTTGATGACGGCAAGTGTCGCATTGAGCGCGTTTAAGTCAGCTATTTGGATGTTTTGGTCATAGTCTGGGTCTTCGTTTGCATCGACCAAACATATCTGCCTAGAAATATGATCCCGCTTTTCAGGGGTGCTTAGGGTCACTCGCAACTGACCTAACAACGAATCGTCCACAAGCTGAACCCCCATCCCAACATCAATAAAGGGAATTCCGAGTTCAACTAGCTTGTCGATGATGATTTTCTTTGGCTCACACCGATCGATGCAGATGAACACGAAGTCCATTCCCTGCAACATATCAACGTTCTCGCTAGTGATGTATTGCTCATGTGCGACGATCCCAGTTCGCATTTTTGAGTACAAGTCTCGAAAATATGCGGCCTTCGACAAGTGCAAATCTAACTCGTCGGGCGAGGGAGCTCCAGGGCTTCGAAAGGCATTGTGCTGTAGGAACTTGTCACCATCTATGAGGTTAAGTTCCTGAACTGGAGTCTTTGCGACGAGATCGCACACGTAAGACCCTGTGCCGCCAAGTCCTATGATTGCAACACGTCGCATCTCAAGCTTCTTCGAAACGGCGACGATCCCAGCCCGACTTGAGGCTGTATCCATGTATCTGAACACAGAGGTTTCGGATGTATCCGGAGCAACCCTGAAAGTCTTTGCAGTCGCACCTTTGTCGATTGAAGATGCTGGTCCAGAGATAATTTCAACGTAGCGAGACATCTTCTCGAAATAATCAGAGTCGGGCTTGTGAGAGCCATCCTCGTTCTGTGCTTTATTCGAGAAGTAGAACTGCGCGACCAGGTCTGGAAGTATCGGATAGGTTCCAGGACTAGAACCTATCTGGACAATCGGAGTGCCATCGATATTGCAAGGCATCTCACCGCAGAAATAAGCTTGATGGTTGTCCGGAGGTTCCGCCCTATCGTTAACCACAGTGAGATTCGACGCAAGGATTCCAAGCTTGATCTCTTTCTGAGCAGTAACGTACGGCACATCCCGCATGATGAGAAAGCCAGCTACGACTTCAATGTCGTAGCCAGCATCCCGAAGTTTCTTAAGGTCGGGACTAAGATTGATTCGTTGGTGTGACGACAAAGATCATCCCCTCCTTGATTCGAACCTTGTCGCCAGCGACAAGAACACCCTCAGATTGATCCGGATTCCCGTTACGGTAAGTGACCTTATAGAGAACATTGGGATCTTCAGAAGGATTGGCAAACGCTAGCCGCACAACCTCTTCATAAGAGAGCACTCGTTTGAAGACCGTCTTTTTCCGGCCATTAACGATGATCACGATTCCTACGCGCTTGAACTTCCAACGGAGGTTGTGACCAGCGTCGATAAATTCGCCAAGAATCATGCCTTCTAGTTCGAAGACATTGTGCTGTTCCCCACCGTCACAAGTGAGCTCATCACTTGGCAGTCTCTCAGTCTCAAGCTTTTCAAAGAACCTGTTGATGATCCTTTTGACCGGAGTTTTATCTTTTGCCAATATTCGATAAGTTCTGCTTTCGGTAACGTCCGTAATCACAACATCATGGCGATGGTCATTATGGCTGCGATCGGCTGAAACCTCGCCTGGAGCTGAAGATTCCTCCAACTCGATTACGATTTCTGGTCCTAGATTTGAATCCATATATAAGTTCTCCTGTAATCACGGCGGAGAAGAGCCCAGGCTCCAAGGGTCCACCGTTGAACATATAGAGGAAACCTCTTCGTATGTTCTATCTACGGTTATTATACGGTTTATCTACCGAAAAAGTATTTTCATTGTTGAGTTTTTATGAGAAATCGCCGTATACTAGGCTTGTGGAGGCACAATGAACGGAAAAAAAGCCATGACACTCACGCTAAGCGATGCTGAGATGGCTGCCCTCGAACGGATGTCAGAGACAAAGGACATGACCAAAATTGCTCTGATTCGCCAAGCTCTGAGGCTCTATCAAGCACTTGACGAAAGACTTGCACGAGGAGACAAGGTTTTCATTGAGGACGAGACGAAGAAGGATAAAGCGGAGTTAATGGTTCTGTGAGGACAACCGTAAAGCTCAAAGGACAAGAGAACGGCCAAGAATACGAAGCCAAACTATTCGATGAGGTTACGAGCGACCATTTTTTGAAATCTCAAGATCTCTGGAGACCCGTCTTATATGCGGCCGCGAAAGCACTAAAGGCGCAAGGCAAATCAATTCCCAGATACCTGCATTGGGATTGGAGACAAAAGGCAAGCGCCCTTGGCAGACTAGACGCTAGTTTCTACGGCATTGAATGCGGCGGTCGAATTCAGGGCCTCATGAAAACCGACCTTGGGCCGCTAAGGCGCTGCCGCCTTGATAGTCAAAAGGGAAAGGAGCTGGTCTATGTGGACTACGTGGAGACTGCCCCATGGAACAACTCCGAATATATGGAAGTTCTTGGCTTTAAGGCCATTTACTCCCGCACAGGCACAAGATTAATGCAGGCCGCTGTGCAATTGAGCGTCGATAACGAATTTAAAGGAAGAGTCGGACTTCACTCGTTGCCCGAAACAGAAGACTTCTACCGAGCAATTGGTATGACCCCAGTGGAGCGTGACCCGAACAAGCAAGACCTACTATGGTTCGAGTTCACGCCCGACACTGCCCAGTCTTTTTTGGAGAAAACCGTATGATGGAGAAAACTCACAGCCAGTGGTGGTCAGAGATAGACGCACTGGAAAATAAGGGCCTTGGAATGTTTACAGGAGGCCTGATTCTTGACCTAGACCCTGATGCACTAGCATCGCAGACCGAAGCTATTGCATCTGTAAATTCCGGCGAGGTGGAATCATTTTTAGAGTCGCTAGGAGCAAAAAGGATAGCTATCAAAAAAGCGGAGACCGTTGAAGAGATGAAAGCTCAGATTGTCTATATTTTCCAGACGAACGCTGCGCTCGCTTCGATCGCTGCCAGAAATTTTGAGTCCCTTCCGGATGAAGCTGTAAAAAGCATTTACGAAGAGATTCTTGATCTTCAAGCTCGAGCAAGCCGGAGAGCTTAGATAAAAGAACCCGATTTGCAAAAGGCCTCGCTTCGGGCCGAAGAGTTTCTTGCAGAGCTTGAGATCGATGATTACAGAGGCATCGATCCCAAGCTCTTTGCTGAATGCATCGACTTGAAAGTTGCGATTCGCCCTCTCCCTGGATTCGATGGCTGCCTCCTACGCTTCGGAGACTTTGGCACCATCATGTGCAACAGTGAATCACACCACCCAGTAAGAAGGCGGTTCACGATCGCTCACGAACTTGGCCACTGGTTTCTTCACCCTGATCAGAGCCAAGATTTCTTACTTACAGAAGAGAATGTGGCCAGGCACAAAGCAAGCCCTATGGAGGCAGAAGCAAATGCCTTTGCTGGTTCACTTCTCATGCCACGCAAGTGGTTTGGTCAGCATGTTAGAGGAGCTGATCCTCTCATTGCTCCCATCTTAAAAGCGGCCGATACGTTTGACGTATCAGTGATGGCGGCCACCAAACGTTTTTTGGATCTCACCTTAGTTCCCAGCATGGCGGTGTTCTCTGACGGAGAGGTGGTTAAGTGGGTTTGGCAATCCAGAGGATCTGATATTTTCTTAAAAGTCGGCACCGAAATCACAGAAGACAGCACCGCTTATGATTGCGGAGATTCTCCTGAAACGGCCACTAAGATTGGAGCAATCAAAAACACTGGTGAGGACTGGTTTCCAGATGACTTCCGAAGAGAGCGCATCGTGATCACGGAGCAATCATGCAGGCTCTACCAAAACATAGTTCTTACCCTAATGAAGGTTGATGTTCTAAGCTAATCAACAGATCTCAACCCAATATCAACACACAACATCATGAGCGCGTTAACGGAGAATTCTGAACGAATCAAAGAGATTCTCGCGAAAGTTAAACCGCTTGCGGCCGAGTATTATCGCCTGACGGGAAAACCCCTCGGTGTTACCGGAGAAGTTGCTGAATACGTTGCGGCGCAAGCCCTTGGGCTCAAACTGGCTGATGCCCGAACGCCAGGATATGACGCAATCAGGCAGACACCAAACGGTGAACAACGCATCCAGATCAAAGGTCGAGCCTATGGAGTGAATGCCAAACCAGGGCAACGCATTTCAAGAATCAAAACTGACGCTGCTTGTGATTCGGTCCTTTTGGTGATTCTTGAGAATGAGACACTGGAGCCCCGCGAGATGTGGGAGGCTCCCTTCGCGGCCGTTGCCGAACGCCTGACTGTCCCTGGTTCAAAATCTCGCGATCGTGGCGCACTTGGTGTTTCTGAGTTTAAGCGAATGGCTGTTAAGGTCTGGCCGCCTGAAGCTTCAGAGTGTCAATATCCAACGTACCGTCCGGACATGGATGGACCTTGGAAGGAGTTTTCTGTGATACGTGCGGCACACAGCTCTCTAAAGGGCAACTAGCAGGTCGAAAGAACTTGGGTCTTAAATCTAATGCGGCTATTCACTAGCCAGTTCTCCAAAAGGCTTTACAATTCTTCGCTTCATGCGAATGCATTCAATCGAAATCAGATCAAATCCAGCTTCCTTCCGAGCCCGGTTGACCGCCCTCCAGATGTTTATCAGCTGCCTTCTAACCGGTGCGTAAGGTTCAAAAGGAACACTCCGGAACGCGGCTTCGACGGTTTCGGCAACTCGATGCTTTCCAAGCTCTATCAAATGGGCTTTAAGACGCTTGTATTCGCTTAACTCGATTCGGACATGGGAATGGCCACCCCTAAATGAGATCGCGTAACCAAAGGCCTTTATGGGCGTTCTACGGGCATCCCTGATCCCCTTCTTCTCCTCAGTGAAGAAGGTGTGCTTGCCGTGGGTAGCCATCAGCAGGAATAGCCTTCCATAGCGGATGTACTGCATGGAAGCTATGCCGGACCGCTTTTGACGAGCTCTCGACCACTTCGAAACACCCACCCCGTAACGGTCCAAAAGCTTTGCATCGATCGCCGTGGCTTGTTTATCCTTGGGAACGAATCCGGAGACGAAAAAGAAATATCCATTTGCCAAGTACGAGACGGCGATTTGCTGGATGAATCCTTCAACAGAAAGCGCTTCAACCAGATATTTCTTAGCCCGACGTTCCATACGCAAATGAGAAAGAGGGTGGATTGTTTTCGCACGCGGCACAATCCACCAAAAGCCTTGAACCTTCGAGAAAACCTCTTTCGAAAACCTCACCTTTCAGCAAACCTTCGAAGAAGAACCTCAGTCGTCAAGGCGGTGTTCAGACGTCTGAACACTCTCAGTCCCAGCAAGGCAAATCACCTGTTTGAAGCTTCGCGCAACTGATTTCCTCAATTGCTTGTCCCCAATATATAGCGGTAGCGCCTTGCTTAGCTGTCGATGCTCGACTCAGGCCATAAGGCATGAGGTATCGAGCATCGTCATTTCGCTGCCAAAAGCCGTCTCCCGTCCCCGGGAGGCCGCTTTAAGCCACTAAACTTCCAGCCAGGCCGTGAAAGAGTTCTGAGGCTCTTTCACGTGCATCTTCCGAACGGGTTAAACCCGTCGTCGCTTTCGTTCTCGCGTGAATATTCGGTACCACCCGAACCACGAACCAGCACACCACTGCCTTGCAGTGTGCTCGTGAGGCTCCCGCCTCTTCTACTTGCGACACTCTCCCACGCATACGGCATTTAAATCATCCGAGGAATAACCCCAGACACCGGTAACCACTCCGGCAGCCATAGCGCTTCCCAGGTTAGAAACGAACTTCGATCATACGTTCACGTCGCTAGAGGGTGTTATCCCTCGGGCTTGAAATCGTTTATGTCCGGGCTTCCGCCTCGGCATAGTTACCCTTGACTTACGTCAAGGTTTTCAGGGGGCAGAAATCAGAAGCTCCCCCTTACCCATAACGATCAAGCGTTCACAGTTCGGCACCGTCTCCGTATAATCTCACCGACAAGCCCTTTCGGGGCCTCTCATGGTTGAGCTTTTCGCCGTCTTGGATTTGCCAAGAACGCCGAGCATTATCATCTGCCCGGTCGATCGCACTCGCGTGCGTCGAGCTCCCCACGTCGGCCGAGGTTGAACGAGTTACATTTGGTCCCCCAAATGCTGAAACCCGAACCCCTGGATAGGATTTACACCTACTTCGATTCGTCTCATCCCTACTCATCTCAGAGCAAGGTTTGTCCCTGTCGCCCCATCTCACCGCTGAAGCGTTCAGACGTCTGAACGCATTCTGCTAGATGGTAGAAACTACTATCGGATAGAACATCGGGATTACTCTCTTTCGAGGATTAGGCCGATGAGCCTCCGTCGAACCGGACGAGCCACTCTCGTGGCATCCGGCTCTACGGGTCTTACACATGACGGGCGGTTAGCGCCGTCCCCTTAGACTGGTTGGTAGCCAGTTTTACCGGGCGTGTAAGCCCATTCGGAAGAAGCCAGCAAAGCGTTTTAAGACTGCTGACGACCACAAAGAAATTCTTTGCAAATCGAGGAGTCGGCACAGCTTGAAGCAATCTTGATAGAAGCGATGCTTTGTTGAGTTCTGCTCCGTCTTTGATTTTTAGGGTTGACAACTCTTGCGAGCACTGCGAACTTTAACCCACTTAAAGTTTCAGTGCACAAGATGAAGACTCCAGAGGTGAAGATGGCATACAAGAAATCCCAATCGGCAGTGGCCGGGATCTCGTTCCGACCCGAGGTCCTTGAATTTGTAGACGAGCTCGCAGAGCAGGAAGGGCGAACGAGAAGCAATTTTATCAATCAACTCGTAAAGGAGCACGCGTCCAGAATCGGAGTTCAAATTCCTTCATCTAATGTTCGCCAAGGACGGAAACCACGCAACAACGAACAGATGGCTTGAACTGAGTGAACCAAGAGAATCACGACCATAGGGAAGCTCCGGAAGCGCTAAGCGCTTTTAGCGGTTATGCAGCGCCAACATCGAGCACAACCTACACGCCGAATCAATTTTTCGACGTGGTGCTACCTCGTGCCTCTCGTGGCTGCCTCAGACTCGTTGCCTATCTCGTAAGGAAGACTCTTGGTTGGAGCGATGAATATGGGAATCCTCAAAATCCAGAAGCAACCGTTTCATACAGAGAGCTCATCGAGAATGCCGGCATTGGTCGTGGTCGAATCAAAGAGTCAATTGAAGAAGCAATCGAAAATCGCTACATAAATTGCCTGCGATTCGGACAGCCTCACAAAGCAGGAGAGGAAGGTTACAGTGCGCTCTATTCCCTTCGATGGCATGAGAGCGATGAGTACATAACCGACCCTGAAGAGTTCGATGGATTCTTCGCCGGAAATGGAAACCTCACGCACATTCCCAACGACTTCTTTGACCATACGATTCCGAATGAATCTCTCGCTTTAGTCAAAGTCGTTGGAGTTATCATTCGGCACACGATCGGATTTCAGACCAAGTTTGGATTCCGAAGACAACAGGTTGAAATGTCCTTCTCTGAAATTATGAGAAGAACAAGCATTGCGTCCCGTTCAACTGTCAACATTGCCCTCAAAGAAGGGATTGAAAAGAATCACATTCGTAAGGTTTCCGAAGGATTCTTTGATCCAAAGGCGGGAATGAATAGCACCGCCACCACCTACAGCGTGAAATGGAGCGATCAGTCTGACCTAGGATCTTCTGAATTCAAGAATGGGAACGGTTCCAAAATCGAACCGGGAGATCGGTTCCAAAATCGAACCGGGAAATTGCCAACGGTTCCAAAATCGAACCGGGAGATCGGTTCCAAAATCGAACCGGAGATCGGTTCCATAATCGAACCGGCAACGGTTCCAAAATCGAACCGAGAAGCGTTCCGTAATCGAACCGGTATTAAAACAACACTAAACAACACTTCTAAACAACAACAAACAGAGACCGTTGTTGGGGTGGCGAACTCGCTGGCGCTTTTGGTGAAAGATTTGATGCTTGAAGGTATCGAAGCAGAGAAAGCGAAGGAGTTGGTCGAGAATCACACCGAGGCTGAAATTCGAGATCAACTCCAATGGCTATCCTTGAGAAGAATCAGGTCGAGTCGGTCAGGCTTGCTGATAACGGCCATCGAAAGAAAGCTTCCAAACCCAAGCGTTCAGACGTCTGAACAACTCAGCCTTGGTGAAGAGTTCGGGAAAGCTTTCTATGAAGCTTTGAAAGGAAGTGTTGGCCCGACGTTAGCAGAATGTACGGGCGAGGACTTGAAGCAAGCAGAGCGCTTATCATCGAGGAGCAATCTCAAAAATACATCCGAAGCGCAGCTTGGAAAGCTTTTCGCAGATTTTGTGAAAGCTCAGGATCAATCAAAAAAGACACCTGTGCGAACACTCTCCCTTGCGGTCAAAGTTTACGGGGACGATTTCTTGAAGGCGATTCAAAAGAGAAACGAAGTCGAGCGCAAGGAATCACAAGCCGAACTCCGGAAGCGGCATGAGAGCTTGTTTGGTGGAGCCTACGATCGCTTTATTGAGTCACTTGCCTCAGAGTTGGAAATCGATGAAGATCTTCAATCGCGTTTTGAAATAAACCTCCAAGACAAAGTTAAAAAACTCCGTAAACTCTCTGAGAAAGCTGCTCAAATGGTGTTAGAGGAAGCTCAAGATGTCACTAAGCGAAAGAGACTTTTAGTTGAATTCGCACAGACCAACGGCGTTGTTGCAGTCCCTGGATTTTGGGAGTGGGACAGAACAAGGAACGAGACGCCATTTACCACGGAAGGTTAAGTATGAGTTGCATCATTGCAATTGCGAATCACAAAGGCGGAGTGGCTAAGACAACCACGGCCGTTAATCTAGCGGCAGGAATCGCCAGGAAAGGGCATTCGGTGCTATTAGTGGACCTTGATGCCCAGGCAAATGCCACGTATGGCTTAGGTGTCGATTTGGACAGCGACCAAACCACAACGATCGCTCAAGTCTTTGGGCAAGAGAAACTCTCTATCGAAAACGTTATCGTCGATACGTCAGAGCCCAATCTTAAACTCGTTCCGTCGGATATCAGATTAGTTGGAGCAGAGAAAATCCTTGATTCCAGGCCATTTCGCGAAATGGTTCTTAAGAAGGCTCTAAGCCCGTTAACCCAGTTCAGCTATATCATTCTTGACTGCCCTCCCTCAATTCACACCATCACAAGAAATGCTCTTGTGAGTGCAGATAAGATATTGATTCCAACCGAGCTGGGGGGGCATGCTCTGAAGGGACTGGGCGATCTTTTTGACCTGATGGTTGAAATGAAAAACGGAGACTCGTACGACTGGAAAGTTCTCCTAACGAAGGTTTCTGGCCGCGGCAAAGAGCGCCAGGCCTTGGGTTCAAAATTCCTAAGCCCAATCCAAGATCGAATTCTAAATTCAAGAATTAGACTTAACGAGGCGATTGAAGAAAGCCAGATGGAGAGCGAGGACGAAGAGCCTCCAACCCCAGTTGTGCTTTCAAAGACGTGGAACGTAGGAGCTCGCGATTACAGAGCTCTTGTAAAGGAGATTCTCGAAATATGGCCAGCTTAAAAGCTAAGTTCGAAAAGATAAGGGAGGGCCAAACCTCAGAGCGTTTCGAATTTCTGAAGAGCGAGCCAGCGCAGCTCTTAGTGATTCCCACAGAATCAATTGACCCAGATCCAGATCAGCCTAGAAAAAATATCGGTGATATCTCGGATCTCAAAGCATCAATTGCTGAGCACGGGATCATACAACCCATTATCGTTGCGGTCGCACACGATGAACGCTACAGACTGATTGCCGGAGAAAGACGTTTTACCGCGGCTAAAGCACTTGGTCTTGAAACAGTGCCCTGTATCGTTCGAACTGTCGAAGAACACCGAGTCTTAGAAGTTCAGCTCGTAGAAAACCTACACAGGAAGGATCTTAACCCAGTAGAGGAAGCCACCACCTACAAGCGCCTCATCGAAGACTTTGGGCTCTCACAAAGAGATCTTGCAACCAGACTTGGAAAATCCGCAGCAACGATTAACCAGACACTTCGGATTTTAAGCTTGCCTGAAACGATTATTGAAAGTGTTCAGACGTCTGAACAGATTTCAAGATCCGTGTTGCTCGAGATCGCAAAGTTGGAATCCGAGCAAGAACAGATTGAAATGTTCGAGGGCGCAAGGACCGGAAAGCTAACGGTTAAAGGTGCCCGTGATAAGAAGGTTGGCGGATCTCAGACGCTGCCTCTAGCTCGGACCAGATTTCCCTTTCCAACGAAGACAGCGCATGTTGTCGTAACCTTTGATCAGGCTGAAGTTACAGACGAGGAAGTTGTTGCCGCTCTCACAGAAGCTTTAAAACTAGCCAAGGCAAGAACAAAGAATCTAGACAAGTAATTGTTCGCAGCGGACGCGAACCAGATTGATAAGTAGCAAGCCCGAGCAAGTGAGGAGAAGCTATGGAATGTGACTACGCCTCAATCGAAGTGCTTTCCCCGGCGAAGCAGTGCCATTGTGTGTTCCGGAATGGGCACGCGTCAAGGCAATCTAAAGCGCTTCGCGGCCTGGACCCGTACCCATTCCAGCACAGACCAGAATTTTGCCTTCTTCGGGAAAAAAGGGTGAGTTGAGAGACTCAGAACACCGAATATATTTGTGTGGACAACGTAAGTACACCATGGTAAGCTCTATTCAGGAGGTCTAACGATGCACGCACAACAAAAAGCAGAGACACTAAACATCAGGGCGTCAACAACCCAAAAAGCAAAGTTAGCCGAAGCAGCCAAGCTTCAGAACATGAACGTTAGTCAATTCGTTCTGAACAAGTCGCTTGATGCGGCCGAGCAAGTTATTGCCGACCAGCTTGTCATCAGGCTCTCAGCTACCGACTTTGATCACTTCACCGCCAAGCTAGAAGAACCGGCGCGAGACATTCCTGCGCTCAAAGAACTCTTCAGTCGTCCGAGCGTACTTGAGCGGTGAGTGAGCTTTCAGGGCCGGTTCTGCTAACCAAGAGCCATGATTACCTTGGGTTTGACTGTGGCAAGGAG
>JBBCJU010000011.1:0-78715 GCA_037190145.1 Fimbriimonadaceae bacterium | reverse complement strand
CCCATGGCGAAGGCAGCAAACTGGGCATTATCTGACGCTGAGGCGCGAAAGCGTGGGTAGCAAACAGGATTAGATACCCTGGTAGTCCACGCCCTAAACGATGGATACTAGGCGTAAGAGGTATCGACCCCTCTTGTGCCGCAGCTAACGCATTAAGTATCCCGCCTGGGGAGTACGGCCGCAAGGTTGAAACTCAAATGAATTGACGGGGACCCGCACAAGCGGTGGAGCATGTGGATTAATTCGATACTAACCGAAGAACCTTACCCAGGTTTGACATCGATTGAAAGCTCTAGAGATAGGGCCCTCCCTCACAAGGGGACATGAAGACACTTGTTGCATGGCTGTCGTCAGCTCGTGCCGTGAGGTGTACGGTTAAGTCCGCCAACGAGCGCAACCCTCGTCCTGTGTTACCAGCAAGTAAAGTTGGGGACTCACAGGAGACCGCCGGTGTAAGCCGGAGGAAGGTGAGGATGACGTCAAGTCAGCATGGCAGTTACGCCTGGGGCTTCACACATGCTACAATGGATGAAACAATGGGCAGCGATACCGCGAGGTGGAGCCAATCCCAAAAATACATCCCCAGTTCAGATTGCAGTCTGCAACTCGACTGCATGAAGGCGGAATCGCTAGTAAACGCAGATCAGCTATGCTGCGTTGAATACGTTCCCGGGTCTTGTACACACCGCCCGTCAAGTCACCTGAATTGTCTTCACCCGAAGTCCGTGGCCTAACCGTAAGGAAGGAGCGGCCGAAGGTGAGGGGAGTAAGGGGGACTAAGTCGTAACAAGGTACCCGTACCGGAAGGTGTGGGTGGATCACCTCCTTAAAGGATAAGCACTCGAACTAGCACTGCTAGTCCGACATATCCAGGTCGGTCTACAGTTTTGAACATTCTCTATGGAGCTTTCAAGAAAGCCTCTCAAGTAATTGAGAGGCTTTCCGTGTTCTAAGACCTTTTAAAATCGCTAGTGAGCTTATGGATCGTTCTTTTCGTCTAACTCGTATGCCTCGACTAGCATCTTGCTTAGTATTTTTCATCTTATCGATTGCCATTGGCTTTTCTCAGGCCACAACTTCTGAAGTCGAAAAGGTTCGAGAGCTTATACAACAGGGTAAGTATGTTGAGGCTGAAGCACTAGGCAAAGTTCAAGTTGCGAAAGCGGCTAATGATCCTGAAGCCAATTATCAACTTGGCCGAGCCATCTTTTGTCAAGATAAGTTTTCTGAGGCTTTACCCATTTTTGAGAAGGTTGCTTCGCTGTTGCCGAACTTTGCGGGAGCACCTAAGCTGATTGGCGATTGCTACTACGGACTGGGAGAGTTTGAGCGTGCCGAGAAATCATTCACAAAGGCTATGGAATTGGACGCAGGTTCGGCTGATTATCCAGTTGATCGAGCTCGAGCACTTTTGCGACTCAATCGATACGCTGATGCAGAGACTCTTTACAAGAAGAGTCTGGAGATCAACCCGAATCATCTTCCCGCGATCTTTGCTTACGCGGTGTTACTTTCCGATCAAGGGCGTAACCAAGAAGCTGAGTTGCAAGCCAATAAGGCGGTTACTTTGGATAAAGAAAGCGCCTATGGCTGGTCCATTCTGGGGGACATTCTTCGTCGTCAGAAGCAATATTTCCGGGCGGAATCAGCATACAAGAGTGCCTTAGCAATCGATCCTAAAAGGGTTAGGGCGCTTGATGGACGTTCTAGATTAATGATCGACCAGGAGTTGTGGAAGGACGCTGAAGAAGCTACGCGCCTGTTGCTAGAGGTGGAGCCGAACGAAATTGCTCACTACTTACGTATGGCGAATGTGATTGACGAACAAGCGCGTTATGCAGATTCAGAAGCTATCTACCAGAAGTTGATTAAGGACCACCCGAAGTACGGGGTTGCATTTATCGACTATGCGGTATCTCTCTGGCGTCAAGATAAAACGAAAGAGGCTGAGGTTCAGTTTAAGGCTGGACTTGAGGCAGAACCCCAAAATGCATGGGCTTTCTACACCTATGGAAACTTTCTCCGCCAAAACAAGCGCCTAAAAGAAGCGAAGACGGCGTTTGAAGCGGCTCTGAAAATCAATCCGAGTTATGAGGCGGCTCAGCAGCGCCTTGACATTGTAAAGCTTGAGCTAGATTAGTTTATTCATGGGAAGCGCATAAGTTAATGTAGAACCGGATGGAACTTCCGGTCTTTTTGACGGACCAATACCCCTTCTCGAAGAAGCCCCTAGCCACTACAATCCCTCTATGCCGATTAAAGTTGCTATTCTTGGAGCCGGAAGTGTTGGTTTCACCCGAACGCTAGTCAGAGATATCCTCACCGTTCCAGAGCTTCAAGATACAGTTTTCACTTTGCATGATATCAACGAGCACAACCTGTCCATGGTTGAGCAGTTAGTACGGCGGGATATTGATTCGGCGAATCTTCCGGCAAAGATCGAAGCTCTTCCTGATAGACGTCAAGCATTAGATGGTGCCAACTATGCAATGTCGTTTGTTAGAGTTGGGGGCCTGGAGGCTTTCCAAACCGACATTGACATCCCTCTGAAATACGGGATTGATCAATGCGTGGGCGACACTCTTGGGCCAGGTGGCATCATGTATGCTCAACGCGGCATTCCTGTGCTACTTGATTTTTGTCGGGATATCCGAGAAGTTTCCGCTTCAGACTGTTTGTTCATTAACTACTCCAACCCTATGGCAATGCTGACTTGGGCTTGTAACAAGTATGGGGGAGTAAACACAGTTGGCCTATGTCACGGGGTGCAGGGAGGCCATTGGCAGATATGCTCTGCCCTTGAAGGATGGCTGAAGAAACGTGGCAAGCTCCCCGCCGATGCCAAGCTAACCAAGCATGATATAGATATCATCTGTGTGGGCATAAACCATCAGACTTGGTATGTAAGCATCCAATGGCAGGGGCAGGATATGACGCCTCATCTACTAGAAGCTTTCCAGGAGCATCCCGAATATCCGACAACTGAGAAAGTCAGAATTGACATGATGAAGCGCTTTGGGTTCTACTCCACAGAGTCGAACGGTCACCTTAGCGAATATGTGCCTTGGTATCGCAAGAGGGCGGATGAAATCAAGGATTGGATCGACCTTGGAGTTTGGATTAACGGCGAAACGGGCGGCTATCTTCGAGTTTGTACAGAAGGTCGAAACTGGTTTGAGCACGATTTCCCAAACTGGATGGCAAATGCCCCCTCTACTTTTGAACCGGAAAAGCGAAGTGAGGAGCATGGAAGCTATATCATTGAAGCGTTAGAGACCGGTCGAACTTATCGTGGACACTTTAACCGCGTCAATCACGGCGTGATCACTAACCTACCGAGCGATGCCATTATCGAGGCGCCAGGTTATGTGGATCGAAACGGAATCAATATGGCAGTCTATGGTGACTTGCCTCTTGGTTGCGCCGCGGTCTGCAACGCATCTATCTCTGTGCAACGACTCGCAGTTGAAGCGGCGGTGTCTGGCGATGCAACTCTTCTGAAGCAAGCCATGATGATGGATCCACTGACCGGAGCGGTTGGTAATCCGCCTGAGATTTGGCAAATGGCTGATGAAATGCTAGTTGCTCAGTCAGAATGGTTGCCGCAATACAAATCTGCAATAAGTGAGGCGTCTCAAAGTCTTCAGAATCCTGTCATTGAAACGAGAACCTATCAAGGAGCGGCAAGACTTCACACTCGTTCAGTAGAAGAAATCGCGTTGGATAAAGTGGCCCAGGAAAATGCGGGCAAAACTGATAAAGCAGTGGAGCGTCCCGCAGCTAAGATAGACTGATTCTGGCTTTAAGCTGAACCGAGTGCCGGAAATAACGTAACCTACACGGGTGCCCATAATTGATCGCCTGCCTGCTTTGGGGCACCGAGACTTCAGGAATTTCATTCTTGGGAGTTTCGTGTCAAACGTAGGCGGTAGCGTACAAATGTGGGCGGTAGCTTGGCATGTCTACTACCTAACTCAAAACCCCTTCATGTCCGGACTTGTCGCTGGCCTTAGGGTAGTACCACTCTTATTATTCAGCATGGCGGGAGGCGTGTTTGCAGATCGCTACAACCGTCGCACTATTCTGCTGGTAACCCAAACTTGCCTGGCGTTCTTTTCCGTTGCGATCGCAGTAGTCACGTATATTGGCGTTGCTACGGCATGGAACTTAATCATTCTGGTGACTTTGAGCGTCATCCCGATGGCCTTCAATAATCCAACTCGCCAAGCGATGATGACAACCTTGGTGCCGCGCTCTGCATTTCCGAATGCAGCCAGTGTCAATGGCATTCAGTGGCGAATGAGCGAAGTGCTCGGCCCCATGGCAGCGGGGATTCTTATTGGTCTACCCATCGGGCCAGTGAAAGGGCTTACCCTCTGTTACATCTTCAATGCTCTGTCGTTTGTGGCGCTAATATATGCCGTTTGGCTGATGCCGAAGAAAATTGCGACGGAAAAGCCCGATCGCTTAACCGTCCCGATGATGCTTGAATTGGTCAGGGAAGGCCTTGCATTCGTGTGGCGAAAACCTATTTTGCGTCAGTCTATGACGTTAGATTTTTGGGCCACATTCCTTTCCGCAGCGGATGCCCTTTTGCCTGCTTTTGCCGATATCCTGGAACTTGGGCCAAAGGGTTATGGCTTACTCGCTTCTGCTGCTGGAATGGGTGCTTTGGTTGCATCCGTTACACTGGCCTTGTTGCCCCCTATTCGGCATCAAGGAAGGTGGGTTTTGGCAATGGTGGGATGCTACGGCCTTGTGACAGTAGGTTTTGGGATTAGCACAAACCTAATCACTGCGATGATCTTCCTGGCGGCTACGGGCGCGGCAGATATGATCAGCACAGTTCTTCGTCAAACCATTCGTCAACTCTCCACCCCGGATGAAGTTCGAGGGCGTATGTCTGCGACTTCGATGATTTTCAATATGGCAGGTCCGCGCTTGGGAGATCTTGAATCAGGAGCCTTGGCTCTCTGGCTTGGCCCACGGCTATCAGTCGTTATTGGAGGTTTGGGGTGCATGGTTGTTGCTGTTATCTATTCCCTTACCGGCAAAGAACTTCTAGCGTATGAGCACACCACCGAGCCAGACCACGCGACACAATAGAGTTTGTGAGCATCGTCGATCTTTTCGATTCCATGGAATATGGTCCCGCGCCAGAATCATCTACTCTGGTCGAAGAATGGCTTGATGCTCATGGTCGCAAATTTGGGATGTATATCGGCGGCGAATGGACCAGCGGCCAACGTCATTTCGAGAGCCTTAATCCAGCCACTGCACAGCCACTAGCCCTTATATCTCAAGGTTCAGAAGGGGATGTTGATCGGGCGGTATTTGCGGCTAAGGAAGCTCAGCCTCAGTGGTGGAACATAGGGGGACATGCGCGAGCAAGACATCTATACGCCATCGCGCGCCAAGTGCAAAAGCAT
This sequence comes from Fimbriimonadaceae bacterium, assembly GCA_037190145.1. GTDB lineage: Bacteria > Armatimonadota > Fimbriimonadia > Fimbriimonadales > Fimbriimonadaceae > 55-13. The sequence continues at coordinate 73,286 of JBBCJU010000011.1, read as the reverse complement.
GCCCGATTGTTTGCCGTTCTGGAATCCATGGATAACGGCAAGCCGATTCGCGAGACTCGAGACATCGATGTTCCGCTGGTGATAAGGCACTTCTATCACCATGCCGGTTGGGCTCAAGTGATGGATAGAGAGTTGCCTGGCCATACGCCGCTCGGAGTATGTGGGCAGATCATCCCTTGGAACTTTCCTCTTCTAATGCTTGCGTGGAAGATCGCTCCGGCCTTGGCGACGGGAAACACGGTTGTGTTGAAGCCCGCAGAGTTTACGTCTCTAACGGCCCTTTTGTTTGCGGAGATTTGTGAACGGATTGGGCTCCCGAAAGGCGTGGTTAATATTGTCACCGGAGATGGAGATACTGGGCGCTTCATTGTGGAGCATCCCGGAGTTGACAAGGTTGCCTTTACTGGTTCCACGGAGGTCGGAAGAATCATTCGAAAGGCAACGGCTGATTCGGAGAAGCACCTATCTCTTGAACTGGGTGGAAAGTCTCCCTATGTTGTTTTTGAAGATGCAGATCAGGATTCAGCTATCGAAGGTTTGGTCGATGCAATCTGGCTGAACCAAGGACAGGTTTGTTGTGCTGGGTCTCGACTGCTGGTCCAGGAATCCATTGCTGAGAGGTTTATTGAAAAGTTGAAGTCTCGAATGGTTTCTCTCAAGATGGGAGATCCTCTCGACAAGACAATTGATATCGGCGCCATTGTAGATCCAATTCAGCATCAAAGAATCTCTCAGTTGGTGGACCAAGGTGTAGCGGAAGGGGCGGTGAAGTTTCAGCCGGAAATGATGTGCCCGACTCAAGGTTGGTTTTTTCCTCCAACCCTGCTAACCGGTGTTGCACCGGCTTCTACTGTGGCCCAAGTTGAGATATTTGGCCCCGTTCTCGTCGTCCTGACGTTTCGGACTCCTGCGGAAGCCGTAGCTCTTGCTAATAACACTCCATATGGCCTAGCCGCCTCGGTTTGGACTGAAAGTATTTCGCTGGCTCACGATGTGGCGGCGAAGATTAAGGCGGGCACCGTTTGGGTGAATTGTACAAATCAGTTCGATGCCGCCTCGGGGTTTGGTGGCTATCGAGAAAGCGGTTTTGGGCGTGAGGGAGGAAGAGAAGGACTGATGGAATATGTGAAGCAGTCCGGTTTCGAATCCGAAAGTTTGTTCTCTCTGCCAGTCAGCGCCTCTCCCATGCCCTCCAGCCTCGACACAACTCACAAGCTATTTATCGGTGGAAAGCAAGTTCGGCCCGATAGTGGTTACTCCTACTCTCTAGATGGCCAAGACTATGCGGTGGCGAATCGAAAAGACATTCGTAATGCCATTGAGGCATCGATGGGTGCCCAGCCCGCGTGGGCAACGCAGTCAGGTCATCAACGAGCTCAAATTCTCTACTATCTTGCCGAAAACTTGATGCAAGCTCGAAACCAATTCCGAGTTAGTGATGATGAGTTTGAGGCGTCTATTGAAGCCCTATTTGATTTTGCCGCGATGGCGGACAAATGGGATGGACATGTGCATGGCACTCCCATGCGCGGCATTACTTACACCCTGAATGAACCTATGGGCCAGATTGCTGCAATCTTGCCGGATGATTCAACCCTCTTCGCGCTTGCAACAACCATTGGGTCTGCACTTTGCATGGGCAATTCCCTGACCTTGGTGGCTCCTCCTTCAGCTTTGTCTGCAGTTTTGCTATATCGAGTAATTGAAGCTTCTGATGTTCCGGCAGGCACCATTAATATCCTAACCGGAGATGCAATGGAGTTAGCGGCAACTCTATCAGAACATGATGCGGTGGATGCAATCTGGTGTTTCCGACATGAATGTGCCGGAAGTGTACGTTTGCGAGCAGCGAGCAATATGAAGCGAACCTGGTGTACGCCCTTTCCCGGAAGAAATGCACTGACGAGTTGGCTCCGGAACGCCTGCCAGGTCAAGAACATATGGGTTCCTTACGGTGAATAATCGTACTTAAATGGATAAAATTTCCAAATCGGTATAAAGATTTATTTCTTTAGACCGATTTTTAACTCCATAGAAGCGCACATTTAAGTGTGTGTTTCATTGCTGGCCATGCCAGTAGGAGGAAACCTTGCACAAGAATTTTAAGACAATGATCGCGCTTTCCGCTGTAGTCGGAGTCGCTGTTCTCATTGGCTGTGGCGGCTCAGGCGGAGGTGGCTCTGACAGTGGCATAACATCGGGCGAAACGGCTGGAGCTACAGCAGGGTCAACAGGTTTGACGACGGGCCTAACGACTGGAACGACAGCAACAACGGGCTCTACTAGCTCCACTACAGGATCAACTGGTTCCACAACTGGAGTCACTACGGGTTCTACAACCGGAGCAACGACTGGTTCTACCACCGGTTCAACGACAGGATCTACAACAGGCTCGACCACCGGATCCACAACGGGTTCTACTACGGGCGCTACAACAGGATCTACTACCGGAGCAACTACTGGTTCCACGACAGGTTCTACAACTGGTTCAACCACAGGTTCTACAACGGGCTCGACAACTGGTTCTACAACCGGAGGAACAACTGGCGGCGGAATAGATGTGAACGTAACACGCCTGCTTGAGATAGGAGACCAGTGGGTTTATGATGTAGTGACATCAACTCGCACTCTTTTGGGAAAGACTGTCCAGACCGCAGTAGATACCCAAGATGTGGTGCAAGTTCGATTTAAAGGTCAAGATCATCTCGCGATTCGTTCTCGTTTGCGAAAAAACCTTGTGGGCGGTGGAAGTCAGTTAGTAACTTCTTACCGAGTTTTCACTCAAGATAATATCAACCGCACGGTCCGCATGATTGGTCAGATCACAGAGTCTGGAGCTCAAGTCTCAACAAGTACATCGACAATGCTGCCTGGGAACGTAACGTTGACTAGTACGTGGAATACAGTGTCGAACTTGCTGACCTCTATTCTGACAACGTCCTACAACGTGACTGCTTCGGGAAGTGTGGATGTAGCTTCAGGAGCTTATGCTGGGTTTAAGTTTAGTGCAAGCCAATTAGCGATTCCAAATTTATCGCTAGATCTCCTTTATTCATCTGAGGGATGGTTAAGCGGCCCCATCGGCAATATGCTGAAAGAAAAGCGAGTGTCAGTAGGGGTTACGCAAACCAAAGAAGTAGAGATTGAGTTGACATCAACAAATGTTGATTAAGCCCTATCGTTAGTGCCACTTCGCTTCGCACCCGCTAGCTCTGTCTGGTATATTGAAAAGTAGAGCAAGCGGGTGTAGCTTAGTGGTAAAGTTCCAGCCTTCCAAGCTGGCCACGCGGGTTCGATTCCCGCCACCCGCTCCAAGACCTTGTTGTTTGTGACCTGTAGTCTGTAGATAAGGCTTTACAAACTGCAGACCACAGACTACAATCGACAACAAGAGCGGGTGTAACTCAGTGGTAGAGTGCGACCTTCCCAAGGTTGAAGTCGCGAGTTCGACTCTCGTCGCCCGCTCCAAATTCCCACTTAACGTTTTGCCGCCGCAATGTCCAGTGACATCGTTAGTTTTTGCCCCTTCAAGGATAGATCGATCCAAATTGAGGGCTTATGAACAAGGCAGTCACAAATTGCCGAATAGATCCTTCATTTGAAACCACTCGTCGCGATGCCTTGGATGAAGACTTTTTGAGCGAAGAAAAAGACTAGGATCACGGGAAGGATGACGAGGAGGGTTGCGGCCATGAGTAGATTCCACTGTGTGCCGCCGTGCTGAGTCTGATAAGCAGACAGACCGAGCGATAGCGTGAAGGTGTTTTGGTCTACTAAGTAGATCAGGGGGCCGAGAAAGTCGTTCCAAGAACCCATGAAGGTGAAGAGCGCCACCACCGTCAGGGCGGGTTTGGCTAGAGGAACGATCACATCTGTGAAAATCCGGAGTTCGCTGCAGCCATCTAGTTTTGCAGCTTCGCTCAACTCCATGGGAATGGTCTTAAAGAACTGCCGGAGCAAGAAAATGGAGAAGGCGCTGGCAAAGAATGCGGGTACCCAAAGGGGTTTGAAGCTGCCAACCCAGCCCAATGTTCTAAAGAGGGAGAACGTAGGCACCATCAAGACCGGGAACGGGATCATCATGGTAGCAAGTGTCGCGCCGAAAAAGAAGTCTCGTCCAGGCCATTTTAGTCGCGCAAACGAGTAAGCAACCAGAGCATTGGAAACAACGGCTCCAATGATGGTGAGAACGGTGACTATCACTGTGTTTCGGGCATAGACCAAGAACGGGATGTAGCCCAGTTGTTCACTGTTGTAGGTGACAGCCTTAGGATAGTTTTCCCATAGAATCTGCGAAGGCAGCCATTTAGGCGGAGAGGTCAAAGTCTCATCAATTGGCTTGAGCGATGTACTCATCATCCATAACAACGGAAGCAAAAATGCAACCGACAGGATAACCAGCGCCACGTGAGTTAAGGCTGTTGAGGCTAGTTTTCGGTTCTTCATGGCTTATTCCGTCTCATAGTGGACATGGCGCTCCGAGATCTTAAGCGCGACAATAGTGAGAACCAGTGTAATGATGAACATCACCCAACCTAGCGCACTGGCATAACCCATACGTTGGAATTGGAAAGCGTTATCAAACAAATAGCTGGCGATGAAATAGGTTGACCGAGCAGGAGCCCCTCCTGGGAACATAACATAGGGCACGGCGAAAACTTGCAACGCACCGATAATTCCCATCACGACATTGAAAAGGATGACGGGCGAGATCATGGGAAGAGTTACGTTTCGGGTCTTTTCCCAAAGCTTTGCACCGTCGAGATCAGCAGCCTCGTAGAGCGAGACAGGCACGTTCTGAAGTCCCGCCAGGTAGATGACCATAGCTTGGCCACATCCCCACATCGAGATTAGAACCAACGTCCATTTAGCCCAAGCTGGGTCGCCAAGCCAGTTAGGAGGTTCACCTCCCGAAGCACGAATACCTTCGTTAAGCAAACCATAGTCGCCATTGAAAATCCAAAGGAAAAGAGTTCCTAGGGCAACCATCGGCACCAAGGATGGCAGAAAGAAGATGGTCCGATAGAAGGCCATTCCCTTAACCTTTGTGTTCAGTAGCAAGGCAAGGATAATGGCAACCGTCGTGGTCAAGGGCACCGCCCCCGCTGTATACATGAGCGTATTGCCCAGGGCTTGCCAAAAAACTCCATCTCCGGCTAACTCCCGATAGTTATCGGTTCCAACGCTTTGGGGTGGACGAAGGACAGAGAAGTTTGTGAACGAATAGTAGAGCGAAGCGAGGACGGGATACGCGAGAAAAATGAGAAATCCCAGAATCCATGGCAACGCAAATAAGTAGCCGGCACGAGCGTCTCTTTTCATTGAGCCAGCACCTGCTTGCGATAGGTACTCCAAATCACCTCAGCCCGTCGTTGCGCATCATCCAGGGCTTGCTTTGGCGTCTTCTGTTCTGAATTCACTTCTTGAAAAGCCACGCTCATCTCCCCACTAATCTGAGGGAAGATTCCGACCTGGGGCACGTTAAAAGCGTTGGGAGACCGAGCAAGTTCATCAAAAAGTCGAATGTATTTATTGGGGTGATTATTGAAAAACTCTTCGCTGACCCTGGCCAGGGGAGAGTTTTTGCCGTGGGCACTACACAGACCTTCCATCACATCCTGGCGTTGGACAAATCGGATGAATTCGAAAGCCTCTTTCACATTTTTTGCCCCGCGAGGAATCGCGAGAACATCTTGCGTCAGGTTGGTGGAATTCTTGAGGTCTGGTCGATCTGCTGGATAAGGCATCGGAACGGCAAACCATTTCAGGCCAGGTTTATAGACATTGATGTAGTTTGCTTTCCAAACACCGTTCATCTCCGTCGCCACTTTTCCATTCATAAATGGATCTTGAGGTGAGGCGAAGTTGCCAAAACCGCTCTGGAAGCTCTGCACTTCCTTAGAGCCAAACTTTTTGGTGTATTTGTAAATCCACTCAAAGGCTCTCAGATTCTCTTTAGAATTCAAAGTGACGTTCTTGCCATCAAAAATACTTCCGCCGTAGTAGTTTCCCCATGCCCAATTCCACCAACCGGGATTGCTCGGCAGGAAACCAGCCAACTCTATCCCTCCTTTGTTCCCTTTCTTTGAGATTCGCTCAACCAAAGCGTCCAGTTCTTCAAAGGTTTTGGGGAAAGTCTCGGGAGTAGCCACATCAGGCGGCACCAACTCCGTCCTCACATGCAAAGCAATGGCGGCCGGCGTGCTGGGCAAAGCCCAAACTCGGTCTTTATAGTTATAACTTTCCCAATATCCTGGGATGTAGTAATCCTTGTCGAGGCCGGTCTCCTCGCAAAGCTGGGTTAGATCAGTAAGGGCGTTTGCATCTGCAAACTGGCAAATCTGATCCCCCCAGATTCCTGCGATATCGGGCGGATTTCCTCCCGCCGTGGCCAAGCGAGTTTTACTGTCAACACCAGAGATGCTGAGGTACTTCACATAGATGCGATCTTGACTGGCATTGAAGGCTTCTACTACCTTCCGCATCTCTTCGCTTTCAGAACCAGTCCACTTCTCCCAATACACAACCGTTACACGATCTGTGCGTTCTTGGCGAGATACCGCTTTATCACCGGCGATCACTGCTCCTATCGCAATGAACGTCACTAGGGCTAACCCTGCCCCCATCTTAAAAGTCATTGCGCAACACCGAGCATGCTCCTAGTTTCTAGGTTCAGGGGACTTTGCGTCAATACCCTTCGCAGATTTATGCAAGTGAAATCGTGTTTATCAGCAGAAGTAACTGTGCAAAAGGTAACAAAAATGGCAGATGGGGCATTCGCCCTTGCCTGAGCCGAATTCCATTTTCTGTACCGTAGGTGCGAACGGAACCATGAAAAATCTATTAACCAAAGTAGCCACGATTGGCGCACTCACGATCTCTTTTGCCACCGCCGCATTTGCTCCCTCCACCCCTACGGAGATGGTAGGAAAATGGAAATGGGGCACGATAAATCCAACCTGGTTTGAGGACAAGTACACCGGCGAGTACAAGGGGCATGGCGGGGGAGTGTCGGCTTATTTTGAGTTTGAGAAGAATGGCAAGTTTAAGCATTTTGTATACGTGGAGATGAACACGAATGGCTTCAAGAATCAGACTTACACCACTATGGAAGGAACCGTAGCCGCAGAAGGAGATACCTTCCGGCTCAAGGTTGAGAAAGGCTTTTATCGATCTCGGAGCAACATGGGGGCAAAGAACAACTTTGATCGCCCGATGACGGATGAGGAGCGCTCAAAAGCCTCAAAGAACCCTTACAAATGGAGAAAAGCTGCTGATGAACAGGGAAAAGAGGTTCTTCAGATTATAAATGGCGCACAAGGGCCATGGACTAGTTTCCGCAGAGACAAATAGCAACTGAACCAAAATCAGTCAACGGATGTCCTTGAATCTGGTTCAAGGACATTTTTGTTTTTGAAAGGTTGCTCCCCCTAAGAGTCTGACAACCTATACCGACTATTGCAAGAGATAGATATATGAAGAAACGAAATGCCATCCTCGCCCTTTTTGCAACTGCAGCCGTGGCTTCTGCGGCTCTAATAAGCTCGAAAGTCACCGTTTCGCTCGCCGGTAAGTCCGTAACGGTTGATTCAGTTGTGGTTGGAGGCAAGACATATGTCTCTCTTGATCAGCTCAAAGCACAGCTAAATGCCAAAGGAGGAGCCAATCAACTTGGAGCTACCGAAGGTATTCAGAATGAGTGGCTTTTCAACGGTGTTTGGCGCCTCAGAGTTTCAAATGTTGCCTGGAATAGTGAACAAGAATCTTGGGACGTAACCGTTGAATTGCGTAATGGTTACAAGTCGTCACTCAAAGCTTCTGACGCGGGATTTGCGTTCAACGGCAGTGACGGGTTCTTCCTAACCATTGAGGACGGCAATACCGTAGAGCCCTTCCTCAACGCTGGATCAGATATTCAGGATGCCATTGGCTACAAATCGCTTCCCCCAGGAGGAGGGTCCATCATCAAAATTCCTTTCCGTGGGACCGCCGACAAGAAGCCAGTCAAGCTCCTGGTGGAATTCAAACCCAAAGCCGGCTTTCCACTCGTAAAGGACCCAAGCTTCCGCATCGATTTAACGAAGTCAAAGTAGTCGTAGGTTCATCCCTGCCTATTCTAAACAGGCAGGGATGATGAGAATGATTAGGCATCGCTGTGGTTTGAAATAGATCGTGGTGACGGGCTAACCTTATGCGGCCATGAAGTTTGGGTTTGATGATAAAGAGTTCTCTTTTCAGTTCTTGAGAATGCTAGGCTTAGCCTCTTCAGGTCAAACGAACGTTGGAGAGTGCATCGCCACAGCCGCAGAGATTGCTGAAGGGGATTTTGAATCTTGGGCAAACTCATGGGCGAAAACAGCTTGTCGAGTCGAAGATGTGGGAAGGCTCTGTCAAGAAAATGGCAAACATGTCAGCGCCAGCGAGGCCTTTTTACGAGCTTCAAGTTACTTCCGCGCGGCTGAGTTTTTTCTTCACGGTAATTCAGAAGATCCTCGCATCCTAAACTATGCTGATAAGAGTCAGGAGTGTTTTTATCTCTGGCTTCAGCATGCCCAGCCGAACGCAAAGCGTGTAGAAATTCCCTACGAAGGTACAAGCTTGCCGGGAATCTTCTTCTCCGCAGGAAGTAAAAAAGCTCCCACCCTCATTGTTCAAACAGGCTTTGACGGAACAATTGAAGGGTTAACTCACTGGGCCCAAGCCGCAGTTAAGCGAGGTTGGCATTGCTTGACATTTGAAGGACCAGGCCAAGGTCAAATTCTTCGAAAGGAAAACTTGAAGTTTCGACCAGATTGGGAGAAGGTAATCGGTGCGGTTGTCGATTATCTAGTTCAGGACAACACCGTTCGTGAAGATCAGATCGCATTGATGGGACTTAGTTTTGGTGGCTACTTAGCGCCAAAGGCAGTCACTTCTGAAAGACGAATCTGTGCGTGCATTGCAAACGGAGGCGTGCTTGATTTCCTCGGTCCCAATATTCCCCCGGGTGTTTCGCGAGAAGAGTTTGAGGAGATGTTGTCTGGTCAAGAAAAAGAGGTAAACGCAGAGCTAAGCCAAATGATGGAGAAAGATAGCTCAATGCGTTGGGTTATGGAAAACGGTATGTTCTCTTTTGGAGGAGATTCGCCGGCTGTCTTCCTCAGGAATGCGTTGCAATACAATCTTCTATCGAACGCAGATCAAATTCAATGTCCGACTCTCGTTATTGATGTCGAAAACGAGCACTGCTTTCCTGGTGAAGCCAAAAAACTGTTTGAAGCCTTGTCTTGCCCCAAAACATGGATACGGTTCACCGCCGAAGAAGGTGCGGGTGAACACTGTCAAACGGCTTCTCCTACCCTTGCAGAGCAGCGTATCTTCGATTGGCTACAAGAAACAGTAGTAAGCGTCTCTTAAATGGGCTTTGGCATTTGAAGCAAGGTGATACTTAAACCTTGATAAGCAGGTTTGCCTATAACTTAGGCCTCAAATGTAGTTTGTACAAAAGCAAAGGGAGCGCGTCGCCATACGCAATCACTATTCGGGGAAACCGCAAACGGTCATCCGACTCCAACGCCGGGCGCTTGCCGATGGCCATTCCCACCCGATGCCCTAGTTTCTTCAATACTTGCACGCTGTCGTCATTCAGATGCCCGTAGGGGTAGCAAAAAGAGCGAGACCCTAGCCCATTCGCGCGCATCGCATTATCGCACCGAGAAATCTCCGCCATTTGTTCCTCAAAGGGTAATTGGGGCAAATGGGGATGAGTGGCTGTATGATTCCCAATTTCGTGTCCCCTAGATTGAACCTGCCTTAATGTCTCCCAGTTGGCCAGCGGACTCGCAAGTTCTCCATCCCAACTGCTGGTCTCATCCACTCGGTCCGAGATCACGTAAATAGTCATCGGCACCTTGTGCTGGTTGAAAACGGGCTCTCCGTTTTCAACCGTGGATGTGTAGCCATCATCAAAAGTGAAGCAAACCGTAGGGCGGTCTGGCCATTTTGCTAATTCTCCGGCACGCGCAAAAGCAAATCCTCGACGCTTGAAAAAACGAATATGGCTATCCAGACGTTGGGGGTGAATATTGAGTCTACGACCCTCTTCAGCCTCCGTTCCTACCTTGTGATAGCAAAGCGCAACCACTTTCATGCTGCTCCAAGTTACTCGGAAATAGGTTCGGCGTGACGTAGAAAGCACTTAATGCGTCCAAACCTTGATAACATGCGCATAGACAAGATGGGCACTGCATCGCTAAAATGCTTGTGAACATCGCCGCTCGGCGGCATGTCCGGAGTTAAACCAAACATGATGGGATTGAAGCGGATTCTTTCCGCCGGCCTTATAGTCAGTGTAGTCGCCGCCGCGGCGCATGCTGAATTTGATGGTCCGGCGCCTTTGGCTTGGCGGTGGGTCCAGCCAACCTCGACCTCGCCGTCTGGTAGCCCCAGCGTTCAAGATGGAACGGTGTTTGCTGCCGTTGGCAATCGCATGTACGCGCTCGATAAGGAAACGGGCAACCAGAAGTGGAAGTACCCTCTGGTCGACCCAATCGAGGGCAGCTTTAAGTCAAAAGTGCTCCTTTCCGAGGGACTTGCCATCGCGGCCGCAACCAATAAAGGAATCTATGCGGTAGATGCAAAGACCGGCGAAACCAAGTGGACTTACATGGCTCCGGTCAATATCTACAAAGAGCCGGTTTTGGTTAGTAAGTTTGTGGTGTTTGCCATGACGGACAACACTCTTATGGCCATCAACACGGCCGATGGGCAGCCTGCATGGGAGCAACCAGTTAAGATTTACGATGGTCTATTGGGCAAGCTTTCTGCCTATCAGAGCAATGTTTATTACTTTAACAATGCCTACCAGATGGTGTGCTTCAGCGTATCCAGCAAGAAGGAAATTTGGAAGAACCGATTCTCAGTTCTCGGTCCAGACTCTGAGGCATCAAACCTTAGCGACAACCTCTATCTCACCAGCGGCTCATATGTTATTGGTGTGAATGCAGTTACAGGACGAAAAGTGTTTGAGGCGAACGCAAACGCTCAGCTAACCTTTGCCCCCGTTTCAAATGGTGAAAGTGTTCTGACCGTTGACCAAGATGGAAATGTATTCCTATTTGGTTCCAATGGTCGACCGCTTGTTCGAAAAGATATCAAGCTTGGTTCCCAGCCCGCCGCATCCCCTTCGGTGATCGGTAAGTTCTACGCAATCCCCACTCGAAATGGCTCGCTAAATCTTGTCGATTCCAAGACTGGCGATATCGTTTGGAACTATCTAGTGCGACCGATTGGTGAGCAAACAAGCTCAAGCACCGCAGGTGGTCCTGGCGGCGCTCCAGGAGGTCCCGGTGGCTTTGGTGGCGGTAGAGGCGGCGGTGCTGCGGCACAGACCCCCGCTCGCGTTTTGGCGCTCCCTGCGGCTGGATCAGCTGTTTTGGATGGAGACACTCTTCTCCTGCTTGCTGTAGACGGAAGCGTTCTCGCTTTCGATAAGAATCATGGCGTAGACCTGACTTCACCAACGGTGAAGATGAACTGGCCAAATCCAGGCGACTTGGTTTCCGGGCAGCCTCCTCTCGAATTGATCTTTAAGATTGATGACGAGGCAAGCGGAATCAATACCAGCACCTTGAAAATCTTGGTCGACGGTCAAGAGCTAGAGCACGAGTTTGGTCGAGACGGATTCGCGATTGTCAGAATCTCCAGCCTGGGCAAGAACAAGCCGTTCACCAATGGACGAAAGAAGATTACGGTCACCGTTTCGGACTGGCTCGGAAATCAAACTCGGGCTGATTTCTCGCTTGTGATCGATAACACACTTCGCCCGCTCCAAAGGCCCACCTCCGGTAACACCGGTGGTCCTGGTGGCCCAGGAGGACCGGGTGGACCAGGTGGTTTTGGTGGGGGGAGAGGCGACGGTCGCTAGATGACCCCACGCCTTGCGCAAGCCCTGCTTGCTGCTGAATTCCCATCCATCAAGGGCCGAGCTTTTCTCAAAGAGCTCGGCCCTTTTGGTGATGCAGGGGTGGAGAAACTCCGCCAACACCCTCAACTATCAGAGACAGAGCGTAAACGGCTCCAAAACGTTAGCTTTGATCGCCTAGAGACTGCTCTCCGGGATGGCGTGCAAGTGGTGGATATTCGGCACTATCCAGATCACCTTAAAAACTGGCCTGACAACCCTTTGGGCATCTTTACTTGGGGAAGTTGGCAATGTACGCAAGCTCCTACCATCGGGATTGTCGGTACCCGAGGAGCCTCCACTTACGGAAAAGCCGTAGCCGAGAAGTTTGCCGAGTCTTTTGCTCGTGCCGGGGTGACGGTTATCAGCGGCGGAGCGCTTGGAATTGATGCCGCCGCGCATAAAGGTTGCATGGGAGTTGGCGGAAAAACCATCGCTGTCATGGCGGGCGGCTTAGACCAGCTTTACCCGGCAATGCATCGTGGACTATTCCAGCAGATTCGCGAAACCGGTGGGTGTTTAGTCAGCCAGTTTGCTTATGGAACCAAACCAAACGCGTTCCGTTTCCTTCAAAGAAATCACCTAGTAGCTGGGCTTAGCCAGGCCATTGTGGTGGTAGAAGCTCCCGAGCGCTCTGGAGCGATCCACACGGCCAATCGGGCCAATGAACTAGGGCGTCATGTCTTCGTCGTGCCCGCAAACATCGAGAACCTCGGCTTTCGGGGTTCACATGCCCTTATCAGAGACGGAGCGACTTTAGCCGACCATCCTGATATTGTGTTGGACGCGCTTGGCATAAAGCCTTCCCATCCAACCGTGCAACCGGTTGCGGTTACCGAAGTTGCGTCAAAGATTTTGGCCAGCCTTTCCACTTCTCCTTTGGCGGTTGAGTTTATATTAGAGAGAACCGGCCTACCTATGACGGATGTGGTCAGCGAACTGACCATACTTGAGCTAGAAGGACAAATCATCCATGATGCGGGTGGCTATGCCTTGAAGCCATGAATAAGGTTTACGATACATTAGGCCCGGAAGGGTTTGGCACATACGAAATTGATTGGGCAAAGGATGTTTGGACCCGCGTGAGCGCTCCTCCCAAAGCACTTCTAATCCCAGGTTTTGTAGATATTCACATTCACGGCGGATTTGGGGTGGACTTCATGTCTGCGAATTCCGCAGACATGCTCCATTTGTGTGATAAGTTGCAGGCCGAAGGCTATGAAAGCTTTCTCCCGACAACAGTCACGGCGTCAGCAGAGAAAATCCGGCAAGTTCTGAGGAACCTGCCGGAACACCCGATGATCGCGGGATTTCACCTCGAAGGCCCCTTCATTAGCCCCGAGTTCCCCGGAGCTCAACCTCCGTCCGCCATCGTAGATATTCCTGTGGGACCTTCGGAGTGGGATGAAATTCTGGATGATCCCAGGTTAAAAGTTGTGACCCTGGCTCCAGAAAAACCTAATGCGCTTGATCTCATCCTCAGGCTAATGAAGCGCGGGGTTTTGGTAAGTATGGGCCACACCAATGCAACCTACGATGAAGCACGTCGGGGCTTTGAGTTTGGGGCACATAGTGCGACTCACACCTTCAATGCGATGCGCCCCTTACACCATCGAGAGGCAGGCACCGTTGGATATGTCTTGTCCAATGATGAAATGAATGCGGAGTTAATCTATGATCGCAACCACGTTTCCCCTGATGCTGCCCGGCTTCTCTTCAAATGTAAACCGAAAGACAAAGTGATTGCCGTGAGTGATAGCACGATGGCCTCCGGAATGATTGCAGGGCAGCAAATGAAGATGTGGGGACTAGATGTGGTGACAGGAAAGCAGGATGTACGTCTCACCAGTAACGGGGCTCTCGCCGGAAGCGCAATCACTCTTCTCGATGCGTTCCGCAATCTTCATGAAGACTTCGGCCCAGAAACCGCTATTCGAGCATGTTGTATCAATCCAAGATTGGCATTAGGCTGGAAGAACCCACCCCGTGTTTTCTTGGAACTCGATAAGAAATTGGAGATTGTAGGCAGACACGAAACCGTCTAAAGGATGGCATGCATCCTGTCTGCCTCAGCCAAACTTGGAAGAGGCAGACGAAGTGAGGACTACTTCTTACGGCGTCGAAGCAAAGCCAAAGCTCCAGCACCTAAGGCTGCGAGTGTTGCAGGCTCTGGGACCGGATTCAAGGCTTCGGGAGCCCAAGTTGCACCCGTTGCGTAACTAGATGTTCCCAAGCCGTCTAGCTGGAAAGCTTCATCATAAAGACCCGTTGCCAGATTGAATCCGGCAACACGAACAGATCCTGAACCGGAGATATTGCCCGTTAGCCAAACTCGCCCGCCTCCAATGGCTAAGCCGTCTGGGTCGGGAATGAACGAGTCAAAGTCTGCAATCTTAGTGATGGCTCCAGTACCAAACACGTCAATGGTGTAAATACCCTTGGGGTTGGCTGTGCTTAGATTCGCAGCATAAAAGAGACCGTCAGCTTCATTAAATTCAATCCCCTGTAGGTTGTAAGCCAAATCGTCATGCCGCCACTTCAAGGTCATGTTGGCATCACCGTTTGTGATTGAAGAATCAACCTCATAAATACCGTCTTCTACTACATTGCCACTCCCGGCATTATAGTTCGTATAGGCATACACCTTGGAGTTAGCCACTGCTAACCCATCTACGCCGGTAGCATAAGTCGTACCGTTGGAACCCAGCCGGTAGAAACCAGTGATGAAGGTTGGGATGCTCCCTTGCGTTCCAAACTCCCATTGATAAAGTCGAGCGCTACTGTTTCCATAGATGATGCCGTTTGCGTTGTCGGCGGCTAAACCGTTAACGCGTCGGTTACCACTTCCGGAAACATTCGCACCTGTCCAAAGTTGAGTGGCGTTCCCTGTTGTTACGTCTAGGTACATTGCACCGGTGACGCCTGCAGACGCTGCTGCATAGTAGGTATGACCAAATACGAGCTGCGCTTGCGCTGCTGAGCCAATAAGGACGAGTCCGCCCAAGGTTAAAGAAAGCTTTCGAATCATGTTTGTCCCTCTCCTAAGCTGCTTCAAAGAGTAATGTGAAGTACAACAACTCAAGATTGTCCTAAGCTGCGCTCTCGGCGTCGTCTCCCACAGAAAAACCGGTAATTTGACCTGGCTAACTATTCGGCCGCGGCCTTTCGAATACGATCCCACACGGCTTCCCAATCTGGAGTTTGGGGTGGACGTACGATCCCGATTTTCTCAGGTTCCAGGGAGTCTAGATGGTGAAGAGCTGCGTATAGCTCGACCGCGTACTGGCGAGGCTCCGCTGACATTTGGATTTGTTTTGAGTTCTGGGGAACCTGAAAAGTGAGGCCAGCATCATCAGATTCCAGGGAGTCTGTGAGGTAAGTCGGTGCGGTAGGGGAGTAATGCTTTCGGTAAAGACCAGGTGAACGTTTTTCGGTTGGCGTTTCCGCTCGTGAAACGGGATTGCCTAGAACCTTAGCCAAGTCATCTGCAGTTATCCGACCCGGTCGTAGGATCAAGGGAACCGGGCCGCTGCAATCCACCACGGTCGATTCCAGCCCAACGTCGCAAGGGCCGCCATCCATCAGGATTTCCACGTTCTGGGCAAGCTGAGCATCTATGTGTTCAGGACGCGTGGGTGAGATCGCCATAAAGCGGTTTGCGCTTGGAGCTGCCAAAGGAAGCTTGGCGGCTCGAATCACTCTTAGGGCAATGCCATTCGCGGGGATCCGGATGGCGACAGTATCGAGACCTCCGGTTGTGATATTTGGCACACTTGACTTCTTTGGCAATACCAAGGTGAGTGGTCCAGGCCAAAAGGCATCCATCAACTGGTCGGCATATTCAGGTACCGATGAGGCTAAATCATCGACCGTATTTCGAGACTCGACATGAACAATTAGGGGGTTATCTGACGGACGTCCCTTCGCGGTGAATATCCGTTCGACCGCTTCAGAATCCATTGCATTGGCGGCAAGTCCATAAACGGTTTCGGTGGGGATGATCACTAACTGGCCGTCTCGAATCGCTTGCCCGGCGGCTTCAATGTTCTCCGCCGTTGGGAGCAGGTTTCTCATTGGATGGCCTGACGCATGACGTCGCGAGGTGGATCGATCCCTAGCCAGAACCTAAAGGATCGAGCGCCTTGAGCAACTAATAGTTCTTTGCCGTCTTGGGTGCGTAGACCAAGTTGGTGAGCCTCCGCTAGGAACGGTGTTTGTCCATAGACTAGGTCATAAACCACTGTATTCGCGCGGTGTTGACTCCAATCAATGTCGAGCTTCTCTTGGCTTAAGCCTGCGGAGGTGGTGTTGACGATGAGATCATAGTTTGCGGTTGGAGATTCGATTCGGTTGAGCCCGAACTCTTTTGCGAATGCTTCGGCTTTTTCGGCCGTGCGATTCCAGATATCCACCGTAAAGCCGGCGCTGGGAAGCACTGTGGCCAGAGCACGTGCAGAACCCCCTGCCCCTAGAATAAGGGCGTTGGAACCTGGCGGGAATCCAAATGGAAGCAACGTGTCTAGAAAGCCCGGGGCGTCTGTGTTAGTTGCAAGGCCAGTGATAAGGTCGACTGTATTCACTGCGCCGATCTGTTGCGCTAACACATCTGGTTCCTTCGACCAAGCCATGGCTTCGGCTTTATGAGGAACAGTTACATTGACTCCGCGGAATCCAAGATGCGTCAAGTGTTCTAGGGCTTCACCGACTTCTCCGGCAGAAACATGAACGCAGATATATCGATATACTAAGCCTAGAGCGTCATACGCCGCCGAGTGCATTTGGGGGGAGCGGGAGTGGTCAATGGGGTCGCCAATGACGGCAAAATCCGCTGATGGCGCATTTTTCCAGGTGTAGACTTCGTTCACTTGGGGACTCGGAATGCGTAGTAGCGTTGGCCCATAAAGTTCCAGATGGCGACGACTGCAGCCGCAATCACCTTAGCAATGAAAAGGCTTCGATTGGGGTGCCCGGAAATGATATTTGAAAAGGCACTGGTAATAAGCGTATTCCAGATTGCACCCATGATGGAGATTGTATAAAACCGCCTCAACTGAGCCAATCGTTCGGCTTTCCCTTTTACTTTGAATGTCCAACTTCGATTCCAGATAAAGGAGTTGAACATGGCAATGAAGGAGGCTAAACCTCCTAAAATCGGAACTGCTGCAGTGGGGGCATCCTTTGCCCAGGAGAATAGGGAAGGAGCCGTTGCTTGGAGCCAGCCTCCTAAAGATTCACTGAGGAGCATTCCATTCCACGGAATCAAGCGGAGGAATAGGAACGACAAAGCGAAGTCGATGATAAAGGACGAGCCACCGACGATACCGAACTTGATGACCTGGCGAATGAGCGCGCGTTTTCCAGATGGCTTTTGTAAATCAGCTGAAGATTCATCAACCGGAGTGACAAGCGCTTTATAGAGAGTGGAGCGCAACAAGCGCTCTCCCATTCGGCTGATCTTAGTTCCTGCGAACTCTTGGCCTTCCATCTTTTGAACCCAGATGGCATCGATCCCGCTGCGGTTGGCCCCCAAAACGTCAGTGAAGATTTGATCGCCGATCATGATCGACTCTTCTTGCTTCCGTTTGAACTTGATCATGGCCAAGCGGAACATAGCGGGGCTTGGCTTGAATTTGTCTCGAACCGTCTCAATGCCTAACCTTCCCGCGAGCCTGGCTAAACGCTCTGGGTTACGGGTGTTACTCAAGATGCACATGTCAAACCCTTTGGCCTGTGCTCGTTTCACCCAGTCTTCGATCCCTTCTGGAAAATCCTCGGCGCGCCATTTTACGATGGTGTGATCTACATCGAGAAGGATGAGCCGTTTTCCTTTCTCCCAGAGTTCGTCCAAATCGACCTCTACCAAGGACGCGACGGCGTGAGCGGGTAGGAAGGGGTGAAAGACGCTTGAGATCCGTTCTCGGTCAAAAGAACCGGTGCGGAAGCTGCTCATTCTGGAGTCCCCCTCTTAATGGCAGCTCGACGTTGAGCTACGTTCTTCAGATGTTGATCGTAAGTCTCCGCAAAAAGACTGCGGCCGCTTGGTAGGGCGACGTAGTACAGGTAATTGTGGTTATCTGGCTTGATTGCGGCTCTAATCGACTTGATGGAAGGTGAGCAAATGGGGCCGGGCGGCAAACCTTTGTGTCGATAGAGATTGTACGGAGAGTCAACATTCCGATAGTCGGCGTAAGTAAGTGGTCTCCATTTTTGAAGGCCGTAGTTGATGGCGGCATCAATCTGCAATAGCATCCCCAGCCTCAGGCGATTCTCAATCACTGCCGCTACCATCGGCCGCTCTTCGTCTCGGGCAACTTCCATCTCGACCATGGAGGCGATGATGATGGTTCGATGCAAATCTTTTGGCTTGTCTAAACCTTCCCAAACTCGCTTCTGGAAATTCTCTAGTTGTCGCCGAATGACCGCTTTGGCGGGCATGAGCGGCGGTAAGTCGTAAGTGTCTGGGTAGAGATAACCTTCAAGCGAGTCGGTGGGGAAAGGGAAATCAAACTCCTTCGCAAACTCCCCGGGATTCTTCACAAATGACATGTACTCGGTGGATGTTCCGAGCTCATTTTTCTCGATTAAGTTAGCGGTTCGGGCAGCCCAATTTGTTTCTGGCAGGCGAACCATTCGCCGGACTGGTTTTTGCAGGGCGGCGATCACTTGCCCTACTGTCATTTGACCGCCTAACTCATAGGTGCCAACTCTCACCGTGGAGGGAGACTTTTTCCACTTGGTATAGACTCGAGCTGCGGTTGCGCTCTTGATGATCTTGCCTTTCTCTAGTCGTTCGAGAGCGCTTACGATGCCTGCGGAATCATTAAACCGAACAAGGCGAGTTTTATCGGACGGGTTGAGAGGTTGCCACTGGCTATAGAGCCAATACCCCGCTCCGCCGATGGCGAATAGGATCAAGACAAAAACCCGGAGGATAAACTTTCTAAGCTTTTTCAAGGTTCTCCAGATATCGCTCTAACAAAATTCTTGCCGCCTCGCCATCCCGTAACTTTCTTCTTTGACTGGCCTTTAAGTCTTCTTGGCGAAGAGTGTTTTCTGCTTCTACAGAAGAGTACCGCTCATCGACTAAATCTACGGCGAAACCTAACTCTTCTAGGTGGGAAGCAACGGTTCGGCAGATTCGCGCCATTTTGCCATGATTTCCATCTTCTTCAACTGGCAAGCCCAGGATGATGCGATCTACTTGCTCACGTTTGGCGACCTGAACGATATTCTCGGCATCTCGCCGAAGTGTTCCGGTGGCGTCCAAGGCGGGCTTTCCAGTTGTAATCCCGAACTCTGACTCGGCAATCGCAAGCCCAATCCGTTTAAACCCAAAATCAACACCAAGAATCCTCAAGGTTTGAATGCCTCTATGAGCTGGGAGTGAACTTTGCCGTTGGAGCTAATCGCTTCTAAAGCTAAATCGGAGTTCCCTTGGAAATCGGTGAATGTGCCTCCGGCCTCGCGTACGATGATGCTCATTGCGGCGATATCCCAATGAGCGACGATGGGATCAATCATCGCGTCTACGCGTCCGGTAGCGACCAAAGTATGACCGTAGGCATCTCCCCAAGTTCGAGAAGCCAGGGCGCGCTTTTCTACGCGGAGGAAGCCGTCTAGGCGACCGTATTTACCCATTGAGGTTGTGCTGCCACTTGCGATAACCGCTCCATCTAGGGTCTCTCGGTCGCTGACTCGACAAGGGCGGCCATTCCAGAATGCTCCCTTTCCCTTTTCAGCATAAACCAGTTCGTTCAGGGCGGGGAAATAGCAGACTCCGATTTCTACTTCTCCGGCTTTTTCAAACGCGAGGAGAGTGGCATAAAGCGGAACCCCACTGATGAAGGATTTTGTGCCATCAATGGGGTCCACTACCCAACGATCGTCTTGCCCTCCGGTCTCACCCTCTTCTTCACCTAAAATGCCTTCATCAGGGAACACGTTTTCTATGGATTCCCGGATGATGCGTTCCGCATTCCGGTCGGCAATGGTGATTGGAGAGGAGTCGGCCTTGAGATCCACTGCGGTCCCAACTTGGAAATGCGCTAGCGTTGATCGGCCAGCTTTTATGGCGGTATCGATAGCGAATTGGAGACGCGGGGACATCGTGAAGATTGTACTTGGCGGGTAGCACTTGAGGCTAGGATCGGCGGAGGGTCCAGGTTTTATCGGACTGTGGGTTGGCGATGAGTGTTCTTGGAGGAGCATAGAGAGACATGCCCATGCGAATTTTTCTATCTACATTGCCCTTGATTATTTTATCGTCCGTAGGCTGGATGGCTTTGCTGTATATGGTTTTGGCTGAAAGTCAGGTGCCTGGATTGGTGCCATGGTATGTCATCCTTGCGCTTATTTGTACGACGCTGGTAACGACTTACCTGGGAATTCGGCAGTTGAGAACTATGGGAGGAGTGGCGGTTGCTAAGTTTCTAATGCTAGTCTTCTTATGTGCTATTCCCATCTATCTGATTATGGAAGTCACCGTCATATAAAGCGGTAAATGACGGCATCATGCGGACTAAACCATATCTCGCTTTGGTTGGGGCGGCTTGTTGGGTACTTGGCGCGGTTTAAGGATTCTCGCCTGATTCGTAGGATACCTTTCATCTGAATTTGCTTGAACCAAGTCTTGCCGTAGTTGTTGGTCTAGTTAAAGCATCCCGGAAACAATCCCCCGCCGGTCGAAGAAAAGTAGACTATGGATTGGTATTCTGGTCAAATGCCTTTCCTGCTAACGGCCACCCTTTTCCTTTCCACATTTGTGCAAGATCCGAAGTTGCCTGTTCGGCAGGAGATTCAGGTAGAGGGCTGGACGATTCATGTTGACCAACGCTTAAAGGACTTTAAGAACCAGGAGTTGGGAAAGCAGGCTTTGCGGTTACTAGCGACGCAGTTAATCCAAATTCAGGTTGCGCTTCCGAAAGAGAGGATTGAGCGACTTCGAAAAGTGCCGGTTTTTCTGGATTTTGCTTGCGGAGACATGTTCAGCCCGGCTTATCACCCAAGCGCGGTTTGGCTAAAACATAATGGCTATTCAGAGAAAATGGAGAAAAGCGTCCATATTCCGAAAGCGGAGTACTTTGTGGGCAAGTCTTTGCAAACCCAGCAGCCTTGGGCAATGTTACATGAGTTTGCTCATGCTTTTCATCACCAAGATCTGAAGTATGAGAACCCAGAAATCTTGGCTCTATACGAGAAGTTCCGAACGAACAAGAAATACGAATCTATTTTGCATGTTGATGGAAATGCACGTAAACACTACGGCCAGACCAATGTGATGGAGTTTTTCGCCGAGATGAGTGAAAGCTATGTCGGGCAAAACGATTTCTTTCCGTTCAATCGCGGCGAATTGAAGACAGCCGAGCCTGAGATTTATGCGCTGATGCAGAAGATTTGGGGCCCCATCTAGCCGGTAACTCATAGGTTAGTAATATTGGGAGCGCTCTGCGTAATTCTGCAAAGCTCTACACAAATGCTATGAGATGGATGTTGGTTTTATTCTTCAATTCCCAGTCTCCAGCGAGCCGTTTTACGCACATCCTCATCTGGGTCAGATAGAAATTTATCTAGCAAGTGTCGCGGGATTTTGGAATTGTGCGCCAATGTTCGACGCACATCTGCACTTTTATCCATTGAAAGTCTCTCGAAGATCTCCGGGAAATCTTTGCCTTTATAGCCACACTCATTCTAATTCCGACATCGGGGTCAAAGGATAACTTTTCGAGTATCGATATCGGGAGATTCCTGTTATGGAACACCCATTTCTTCATGTGTGGAAATCTTTCGATTACATCTAGCCATACCGATTCATCGGCTGTACCGTCTTTGGCCAAGGCATTATCTTCCGTGTTTCCACGTTCCATGATCTGGACGAAAAGCTCAGCAGAATCAATGTGCATTCGTTTTTCCTTCTTTAGCGACAATCCAAATATAGACGAGTGAACTCAAAACTACGATCACAGTTAAGCTGAATCAATGTAGCTCGAATGCTCTGTTTTGACCAAAAAGTTGGAGTGCGGCTAAAGAATTCTCGTGTTCTGGGGGGCCAAGGTCTACAATGAGTAATGCCCGTTGGTCGGTTCTTGTTGTGCCTTCACTCACACATGCCATATGTTCTCAGCCATGGGAAGAGTCCGCACGGAACGGACTGGATCAATGAATCGGCAGCGGAATGTTATCTTCCGATCCTTCACGCACTAGATCGCCTTGAAAAGGAAGGGATCAAGCCTCGGTGGACCATCAATGTCACACCCATTTTGGCTGAGCAGCTAGAGGACCCGGCCTTTAAGGACGGCTTTGAAGAGTACTGTCAAGCGAAGATCGATGCCGCGATTGATGATCAGCAGAAGTTTGAGAAAGAAGGACCGCTTTGGATGCAGGGCTTGGCTGCATTTTGGCAACGGCAATACACCCAAGCTCTAGTGGAATTTAAGCATCAATGGGGACGCAGTATCGTGGAGGGGTTCAAACACTTTCAAGACGTGGGCTCCATTGAGATCATCACCTGCGGAGCCACCCACGGTTATATGCCGCTCTTGGGCACAGACGAGAGTTGTTCGGCTCAGATCAAGCTTGGAGTGGAAACTTACAAGAAGCACTTTGGTCGTCAGCCCAGAGGAATTTGGCTTCCTGAGTGCGCCTATCGACCACGATATGACTGGAAGTCTCCGGTTGGGCAGAACGAAGTGCCTTGGACTCGAAAGGGAGTGGAGGAGTATTTAGCGGAAAACGGCCTTGAATACTTCTTTGTGGACTCGCACATGATTCGGGGTGGAGAACCACTCGGCACTTATGCCGCGAACTTCCCTCAGTTGGCTGAACTCTTTGCCCGAAGTAAAAAGAACTTCCAAGACCAGATTGGTTATCGAAGCGAGTATGAGCACTACGAGCTTCCAAACGGAGTTGTTTGCATGTCTCGCGACCCAGAAACTACGGTCAAAGTTTGGTCGGGTGAATCGGGTTATCCCGGTGATGAATACTACTTGGAGTTCCACAAACAACTCTATCCGGGACGACATCGATATTGGCGAATTAGCCAGCAAAAGCACGACTTGGGACAGAAACAACCCTATGATCCCTATGCCGCATTTGACCGAGTCCAGGGGCATGCAGAGGACATGGTGCGAACAATTAAAGGAGCACTGGCTCAGTACCGAGGCGTTTCGGATCGAACCGGAACCTTAGTGGCCATGTACGACACCGAGCTTTTTGGGCACTGGTGGTGGGAAGGGCCTGAGTTCCTGTATGAAACTGCGAAGCTGATGCATCACGATCCCGACATTGAAATGGTTTCGGGTGGAGACCTATTGGATGAAGAGCCAGCCCGACACTCGATTACGCTTCCAGAAGGCTCTTGGGGTGAAGGGGGCTACCACTATATTTGGATCAATGACGGAAATACTTGGACTTGGGAAAAGCTTTACCCATGTCAAAGAAAGATGCGGCAGATGGTTCGAGATCTACAGGCTACAGGTTTGGCAGCAGAGATTTTGCAACAGGCAGGGCGAGAGCTTTTGTTGGCGGAAAGCAGTGACTGGCAGTTCCTCATCTCAACAATGGCGGCTCGCGACTATGCCGAAATACGATTCACAGACCACATAGACCGGTTCAACCGATTGGCAGAAATGACCGAAAGGGTTGCGGGTGGGGGAACTCTGAACCAGGATGAAGAGGTTTTCCTTAAAGACTGTCAACAAAAGGATGCGCCGTTCGCTGATCTGGACGTGAACATGTGGGCACCCGTAGACGTTACGCTTGCAGGACCGATTCTGAATTGAAAGTAGACTTAACCACCTTGAAACCTATCCTCTTGCTCCCGCTTGTGGCATTGCCGGGTCTAAGCATGGCTCAGAAGCCAAGCGATTGGCGAAAAACAAATGTCGCCCCTTTAGATTTTGCTCGCAAGATGGATATCGCCCTGTTGGGAGTGAAGGACGCAATGGGAGAAGCCACCTACACATGCATCCTTGCCGATGGAAGCAAGGGACAGGCAAACCTTGCTTACCGTATCCGCGATAAGAAGACATATCGGGTGGAAATGGTTAAGCACGCAGGCGGTAACGCAGACCCCTTTAGCAGTCAAACCGTCATCAGTAACAATGGAAAATCTATTCTGATGTCGAGATCGACGGGATTTAAGCCAATCAATGCTGTCTCAGGACGCAACTTGGTCCCGCAGAATGTAGCTTCAGTTGGGGTTTGGCCTCGCCACTTCCAGCAAACCGTTTTCCTTTCTTTTCTCACCGGTAAAGGGGGCTTTACTCCTTTTGTTCAAACGCTAATGAAGGATAAGGGATACACGATCCGTATGGATTCCCGCACGATGGCAGGGAATGGGCGGACGGTTCCTCAAGTTCGCTTGTTTGCCAGCCGAACACCAGCTACGGCAAAGAAGTTTGGTCAACACACAATTGAAATTATCGCTTCAAGCCAGATGTGGATTCCTCTTCAGGTTCACGTGGAACAGAAAGACCTGAAAGGCAAGCGAGCCTTCTATGATTGGACCTGTCTGTGGAAAGGCCCAATCAAGCATGAGAATAAATGGTTTGTCTTGCCAAAAACTAGCTGAGGTGAACCACTGAAGTTGTTCTGCCTGTCTCCAATGACTC
This sequence comes from Fimbriimonadaceae bacterium, assembly GCA_037190145.1. Lineage (GTDB taxonomy): Bacteria > Armatimonadota > Fimbriimonadia > Fimbriimonadales > Fimbriimonadaceae > 55-13. The sequence continues at coordinate 48,737 of JBBCJU010000011.1, read as the reverse complement.
CACGATTGCTCGCATTGTGTTGATGCTGGACAGGCCCTCCTCCAAATCGGGGGAGTTGGACTCTCCCGAGATCAGTTTGGAAGCAAAATAGTCGGTGTAATTGCAGAACTCACCGTAGTGCATGCCTTTCAACTCATGGCGGTAGTGATATCCAGACAGGGCATGATGATAGTCCTCTTCAATCTCGACCCCGTTATCATCATGGTAAGTAAAACGAAGGTCTGGATACCGAGCCAGCGATGTGCCTTTTGAACCCATCAGGAAGCATTCGATCAAAGCACGAGCCTTTGGTAACTCATGAAAGCCGTAGTTGCCAAGAACTCGACCGATCCTGCCACTTTCAGCAACTAGGTTTACGCAGATCGCATCGGGAGTTTTTGCTCCGTATTTGCTTCCCAGATTGGTAACCGTTCCGACGGCATGGACCTCTTTGATTGGACCCAGGTACCAACGAATAAGGTCAACGGGATGACTCAAGCCAAGGTATGCCCAGTGGGTGTCTTGGATGGTCCAAGGCGATTTCTCGTAGTACCAATCCATTCGGTGGTTGTAGTGGGCATCCACAACTTCGGCTTCTCCAAAGCGGCCTTCTTCATACAACTCTCGCTGACGTAAAAATGGTTCATAGAAGCGAGTGGACTGACCTACCTGAAGCCGTCGATTGTATTTTTGAGCAGCGTCTCGAAGCCTTTGCGCATCGTTCGGGTCGTTGATCAGAGGCTTCGTACATATAACGTGCTTGCCGGCCTTAAAAGCTCTCTCGATGTGCTCCGCGTGGAAGTTGTCAGGAGTGTAAATTGCAACGATCTGAACATCTGGGCGAGCCAGCAATTCATCGTAGTCGGCGGTTGTAAAGAGACCTTCGACCGCTAGTTCTGCTTCTGCTCGCTTTGCTTCGGCTAGATCACATCCGGCAACGGAACGGCATAACCCAGAGGCACGAAGGGCTACCAACAAGGTGTGTCCTTCGTGTAGACCTACCACGCCTATCCCAAACTTCTCGGATTCCGGCAATGACCCGTAGGATCTTCGGTGACCAATCGTTGGCTGTCCAGTAGGGAGAAAATCGGGATGACTTGCCATTGGCATTATTCTGACAGTGCCCATATGAGCAGAGTCAAAAGCGGTGAATCTCAACCATATTTGGCGAGTCATGAAAAAATTTCTTTCAGAAAGTCCTTTGAACTATCGTAAATTCAGGATATGATTTATCGTTAGTTGAGCATTGTCGCTCTCAAGAACAATGAAGATTCAGAATCGAGCTACTCTAGGCGATGTCGCCAAGGTCGCGGGCGTCTCAAAGATGGCCGTATCCGTGGTGCTAAATGGAGCCCGATCTGGAACTCGAGTCTCTGAAGCAACTCGTGAACGCATTTTGGCGGCGGCGGTAGAGCTAGACTATCAAGTCAACCCGATCGCGCGTTCTTTGCGAACCCGACAAACCGGCATCATCGGCTTTTATAGTGGTAATCACAGCTTAGAAGACCGATCTCCTTACATCCGAGAAATCCTCTTGGGAATCCGAGCCGCGGCGGATGAGATCGGTAAAGACTTACTCATGTTCGGCATCTTTGATGGGAAGTCGTCAACCGAAGTTTTTCGCGCCCTATCAGACGGAAGAGTTGATGGACTTGTGCTTCATGCCGATGCAGATGATCCAGTAGTTAAGCTTCTGGCGGGATCGCAGTTCCCGGTTGTGGCTCATACCGATGCCTTAGGCACCATCCCTTCAGTGGTTGTGGATGATGAGGCGGGCGGACGGCTACAGGCTCAATTCTTGCAACAGAAAGGGCATCGACGTGTCTTGGTTCGTACTTCAACCTACCCCTTTATCAGTGTTAAAAGGCGGACTCAAGCTTTCCTATCCGAAGCGAAACGCCTAGGCATGCACACGTTCACTGGAAAAGGATCGACGCATGGAGCTGACCACGCTTTAACCTCAGAAGAACTACAGCTTTTTGATTTGTCAAATCCTGATCGATTTACAGCGATAGCCGCTTGGGATGATGGTTGTGCCCATGTTCAATTGGCTCAGTTAGCATCCCTAGGATTCCGCATACCGAAAGATGTAGCCGTTATTGGCTACAACGGAGTGGAACCTGACTACCCCTTGAAGTGGGACATCACCTCTATTGAATGCCATTGGAACGAAGTCGCTCGGACTGCGGTCCGAACTTTGCAACAAAGAATGGCTGGAGTAGATGTTCCGACCGAATCTCGCCTACCCGTCAACGTAAGACTGGGGGCTACCGTTTAAACACCACATAGAAAGTGAACTTATCCAATGGAGGAATCTAACATGACCCCAAAAAATCGCAGATCGGGCTTCACCCTGATCGAGTTGCTTGTCGTTATCGCTATCATTGCGATTCTCGCTGCCATTCTTTTCCCCGTTTTTGCCCAAGCAAAACTAGCGGCCAAAAAAGCGGCTTCCCTCAGTAATGTTAAGCAGACCGGTCTCGCCAACCTAATGTACTGCACGGATTACGATGACCAATTCACGGCTCAGTTTATTGATGAAACGGGCCCCTGGGGATGGCAAAACACTTGGATCATGCATGTGCTTCCATACATGAAATCCTACGAAATCGTAAAGGATCCCACGGATAATGTACAACTTGTATCCTCCTATAATTCCGGCCCGAAGTTCAGCTATGTAGCAAACGGCATTGTATTAGGAGACCCTAGTGGCGGTGAGCCTTTCTGGAAGTTCAGGGGCGTTATCAACACCAATGGAAACGGTGGTTCCACGAGCTGGTATCAAAACGGAACAACTTCACAAACCCAAATCTCCCACATCGCCGACACCGTCATGCTGGCCATGCGTACTAAGGCCAAAGATGGAGGCGATAAGGATCCTATGGCATCGGGCGGGTCAAGGATGGAAGGAGCTTTTGCTCCCTGGAATGCGGTTCTAAATAACTCCAACTCTGTGGATTGTGTGAGTAACGCATGTTCTCTCCCAGGCTGGGCAAATACTTGGGGTGCGCCAGACCCTAACTATAAAGGCATGATTGATCGTACATACTCAGGTGCTTCTCCTGTCGTATTTACAGATGGACACGCGAAAAGCGTACGCCCTGAGTCACTCATGGATTGGCAAGCCAATATCCAATGGGGACAGGTCGGATTCTTTACCGATAAGCCATTCGCGGGTAAGTGGGATGCACTTCGACCTTAATATGAAGCTTAAACTATCACTGATCATTCTTGTTGCGGCCTTACTTGTAGTTGGCTGCGGCAGCAAGTCGGAAACAGCTGGCTATTCCAAAGAGGATTTCAAGAAAACAGATCCTCCCGCCGGGTATCTAAAAAACGTACCGAAGGGGCCGGGTACAAGCCCTCCTCCGGGTAATCAAGCCGGGAACTAAGACAAAGCCTCCTTCTCTGAAGGGGGCTTTTTACTACCCGGGAGGCCAAGATAGCTTTCGGCCACCAAGCAAGTGCATATGCAGGTGGTCTACCGTTTGCCCGCCGTCTTCGCCTTGGTTGATTACTAGCCGGTACCCATTGACTAAACCTTCTTGCTCAGCAATTTTACGGGCGGCGTTGATCAGGTAGAAGTGATCTCCCTCATCTGGTACCGTGGCAACTCCAGAAATCTCTGATCTAGGAACAATCACGATGTGAACGGGAGCCTTGGGGTCTATGTCTCGAAAGCCCACAACATGCTCATCTTCATAGACAATGTCGCCTGGGATTTCCCGATTGATAATCTTAGTAAAAAGCGTGGCCATTACAAGAGGTTTACCCGCTTAACCGCCCATAGAATCCACGTAGGCAATGATCACATCCCCTTTTTCTAGCGGCCTAGTCGCAGCCGTTTTGAATGGAATGATCTTGCCTGTCTCGGTATGTATCCCAAGGACTAGCTTGCCTTCTAGGGCGGGAAGTTCCATTGCTTTCCTGCCCAAATCAGCGGCCGATACTGGAATATCGAGAATATCGGCGCCCCGGCCATGCTCAAAAAGCTCCTCAAGAAGCTCAGTAGAAAATGGAGAATGAGTAGCAGACGCTAATAATCTTCCACTGCTTACCGATGGGGCGATGACCGTATCCGCTCCACTGCGGCGGATGAGTTTGACATTTTCATCTTCTCTAGCCGCAGCTCGTATATGGATATTGGGGGCCAAATCTTTGATCGTCAGGCAGATGAGAACGCAGGCCTCGTCGTTGTTGGGGACGACGATAACCTCCGAGGCTTTTTCAATGGCTGCATCGTGAAGTATTTGCTCACTTGCCGCGTTTCCTAAAATGAAGGTCACTCCTAAACGAGAAGCTTCATCTAAACTCTTGTGATCACGGTCAATCACAATGATCTGATCCGCCGGGGTTCCTCGCTCTACCAATTCCTTAACTGCTGATCGACCTTTCACGCCAAATCCGCAGATGATAACGTGGTTCTTTACAGAGCGTTTTAGCTTTTCCATTTCAATTTTCTCAATCGATCTGCGTAACACAAGTTCATAGGCTGTACTCAGAAAGATAAGCCAGACCACCACTCGGAGAGGGGTGATGCCAAAGGCAACAATGGCTCTTGCTTCTGGGGAAACCGGAACGATATCGCCATAGCCAAGTGTGGTGACCGTGACAATCGCGAAGTAAAGGACATCCATTGGACCAATGGGAAGCTGGCGGCTGTCTCCGAGTCCGTCCCGCTCCAGCCATAGCATGAGCCAAGCTAGCCCAATGAGCAATGCAACCCAAAGGACACGGGTTAACAGCGCACGAACAGGATTCTGCGAACCTAGAAACAGTCTTCGCGTGTATCGACCAGGCAACACGAATGAAACATTAGCACAAGCGCAAAGCTCTCTTCATCCATTTCTAAAGTCAGGGTCTGAATCCCTGCCAAGAACCTATAATGTGTGAGTGCTGTATCGTCTCCTTACTTCCACACTTCTCTTGCTTAGCGGCCTTGTGTCTACAAGCCTGGAACAAGAGCATCAAGGAGTTTTATACACCAAGCCAAAGGATTGGGTGGAATGGAATGAGGGAGCCGCAAAAGTGTTCTCTCCCAGTGATCTGAAATCAGGTGAGGTGGTTGCTGTTCTTCTCACTCCGGCCGTTCCGGTCTCTGAGGACACACTTGCAAAACAGTTCGACCAATCTGTCGCAAGTGCGAATGAAGGTTCGACGGTACTCGCTAAAGGTGATGTTGAAAACAAGGCGGCACAAGGTGCGAGCATTTACCTCCAAGTGATGGAACTGGAGACACCAGAGATTGGAAAGAGTAGTCGAATTTACGCAATGATTGTGGCTGGCAAGCAAAAGACTTTTCTCGTCTCTATCTTTAGCAAAGACTCCTTAGTCGAGAAACATGGCAAAGCCGTGATGGAGCTCGTCGGTAGTCTGAAGTTTAAGTCCGTACCCACAACGACGCCAACAAAGGTAGAAAAGGCGAACACCCCAATCACGAAGATTCCCATCGGAAACACACCAGATCTGTTTCCAGGCTCGACGGGCTGGCTTCCTAGTGGAAAGGGGGTTGAGATTCCGAAAGCCGACATTGTGAACGGAAAGCCACAGGGATTATGGTGGAAGCCTCAGGTAGGAACAAATGGCATCTTAATGCCGATCACACACATTTATCTACCAAATGGAGTTCGGGCATCTAACCCCCGCCCAGGCGGAGGAAATCTGTTCGATATAGAGGGGCAAAGGAACCAAAAAGGCCACACAGGAGTTGGCACTTTTACTATCGACAATGGTCAGCTTGTAGAGAAGTACGATGGCTTCGAAAACAAAGGAGCGTTTAAGTTCGGAACCGATAAGGATGGGAAGTTCTTCAAGATTGGAGGAGCCATTTTTCGACCGCTTATCCCTCTCAATAAGCAGAACATTGTTGGGAATTGGCGTGGCACTAACTCTGAAATTAGGTTCAAAGCGGATGGCACCTATGAGATGGGGCAGATACTAAGAACTGACGACTGGGTAGCTGGCTCAAACACGACCGGAACCTATGTTATCGAAGGGTATCTATTGATGATGGTTCCAAAAGATGGTCCCATCCTTCTGAGTCGCTCGGGAATCGGCGGCCTCATGTTGGTCAGAGGGAGTGTCTTTTACCATCGCCGGTAAAGGCGTTACTGTATCGGCAGCTTAGTAAAGACTTTCGCTTTTTGGGACATGGGGCCACTCCGAGAGTTTGTACCCACGCCTGACCACCATACTGAGCCATCTTTCTTCAAGGCGAAAGTTCGATATCCGGCAGCATAGACTGAAGTCACTCCCGAGATATTGACCTTCTTGGGTCGATAGGTGTAGTCACCCGACTTGCCTTGGCCCAGTTGTCCATAGCCATCAAAGCCCCAAGTCATCAAGCCTCCATTGGATAGTAAAACGGCGACTGATCCGGCGCTAAGAGAGATTTGTTTTGCTCCATTTACGCCCTTCACCAGTAAAGGCTTAGTACTTAGAGCGCCACGTTCACTGCTGGAACCAGACCGTAGACCGTTCCCAAATAGGCAACTTTGGTTTGAGCCCCAAACATAGGCTTTCCCATCGGATGTCACGGCTCCTGAGTGACCCAGGTCTCCATCGCTGGCACTAATACTGACAACCTTTGAGAGTCCATTGACCAGCGAGGGTTTGTCTACGGAAACACTGACCGTACCCACACCGATTTGTCCCGCTTGGTTGCTTCCCCAAGCATAAATCCTTCCGTCTTTAGTTAGGGCAAGGGTGTGTCTCAGGCCGGTGTCCACTTGCTTCACATTGCTTAGCCCTTCTACCAACTTAGGGGTGCTCCAATCATTGAACGGCGGAACATCTGGTCCCCAGCTATAAACACGTCCATCGGCAGCGAGAGCCACGGCGTGACGCCCGCATGCGTCAATCTGAACGATGTTTGACAAGCCTTTTACTTGAACAGGGGTGCTATTGACAATCGCGCCTTGACCTTCTGGTAATCCATCGCCTAGCTGTCCCACATCATTTCTGCCCCAAGCCAGGACAGTGCCGTTGCTAAGCAATGCGTAGCAAGAGTAATGGCTTGCGGCTACTTGTTTGATCCCTGCAGGCAAAGCCATCTTTGCTGGGCGAGTGACATTTGCTTTGACCCAATCGGGGCGAACGTGCATCCCATGTTCATCGTTGCCAATCCCATAAACCGCTCCATCGGTGGTCAAGAAAACATTAAACATAGTTCCGGAGACTTGTTTCACGCTTGGAGCCATACCCAGAACGATTGAAGCGGCAAGAAGAACCATTACCTCTAAGTGTACAACCACCTATCTGCTCTGACTCATCGTCTGCGCTATGTCTTCTCCCCCTCAAATGAGTTTTAAACTTCCCCTAACAACCCATCTTTTCCTATAATCAGGTTAATGTCTCGTGTAAAAGACTTTTCACCGCCATTCCGATGGTCCAAGTTTGGGCTTCTAGTGGTTGCTGCTCTCCCAGCGTTTTCCTTGTCTCAAGGAGCCAAGCCCAGTTTTATTGATGGTCAAGCGCAGGTTGTTGAGGAATTCAAGGATGCAGGAAACTGGATTCGCGAACAACTTTGGGTCGAAACGGAATTCGATTCAGATGGCAATGGCAAGCGAGATCGCGTGCATGTGGATGTCACTCGGCAAAAGCAAACCGAAACGAACGGGTTGAAGGTTGCCGTTATCTACGAGTCCTCTCCCTACTTTGCCGGAACGGCTGATGGTCGCTCAATCCTTTGGGATGTTCGCCATGAACTTGGGCAAAAGCCACCAGCGAGAACTGTCCATCCAGAAGTTAGGTTCAATGCAGATCGAACCAACGTATCCAACTCATTAGTCTCCACCTGGGTTCCGCGAGGTTTTGCGGTGGTCCATTCAGAGGCAACAGGCACGGGCCTCTCAACGGGCAGCCCGACCGTTGGTGGAGATCCAGAACGGTTAGCACCGAAAGCAGTTATTGATTGGCTCAACGGACGAGCAAAAGGGTTCTCAACCCGCGATGGTCAAGTTGAGGTCTTAGCAAAATGGTGCACCGGAAAAGTTGGCATGATCGGAACGTCTTACAACGGTACGATTCCGGTTGCCGCCGCCACAACTGGGGTCAAGGGATTGGAAGCAATTGTTCCAGTCGCACCCAATACTTCGTACTACCATTACTATCGATCAAACGGATTGGTCCGCCATCCGGGAGGTTGGCTAGGTGAGGATATCGACTCCCTTTATGACTTTATCCACAGTGGTGATCCTTCCGTCCGTCTGACAAGCAACCGAATCTATCGTGATGGGAAGTTTGCTCAGGGCCAAGATCGGATCACTGGCGATTACAACGCCTTTTGGGCTGAACGTGATCTATTACGCCACGCCAAAAACATCAAGTGCGCGGTCTTGATGGCTCACGCATTTAACGACTGGAACGTCGTCCCAGAACATAGTTTCCGCATTAGTCAAGCGGTTCGCGGTCGGGTACCTCTTGTTCAGTATTTCCATCAAGGTGGACACGGTGGAGATCCTCCTTTAGAATTAGTGAATCGCTGGTTTTCTCGGTTCCTATATGGAGTCAAGAACGATGTTGAGAATGGCCCCAAAGCATTTATTGTTCGTGAACGAACTGCCGATACCCCTCGTGGTACGCGGATGGCGCCAACAGAATATGCTGACTATCCCAATCCCTTAGCTGCAAATGTCACTTTGCATTTGGGTCAGGGGGGTAGATCAATTGGCACCCTGTCCACCGTTTCCCGATCCGGGCAAGGTAAGGAAGATTTTGTTGATAACGTAGAATTTGGCGCACCTGCACTCGCAAGCGCTCTTGAGTCTCCTCATCGGCTGATTTATGCGACACCTACGTTGACGGCTCCCGTTCACCTTTCGGGAACACCAAGAATTACGATTAGATTGGCGTCGAGTACGCCAGCCGCAAACCTGTCTGTTTACTTGGTTCAACTTCCTTGGAAGAACGGCCCGATTGGTACCGATAACCTGATCACTCGAGGTTGGGCAGACCCTCAAAACGCCAAATCTCTAACGAAAGGTGGCGACTATCAATCTATGGATTCTGGAACGCCTCTGAAGCCAGAAGAGTTTGTAACACTCACCTTTGATCTACAGCCCGATGACCAGATCATTCCGGCTGGAAAAAGGATCGCGCTGATGATTCTCTCAAGCGACCGTGATTTCACCCTTTGGCCAAAAGCCGGCACAAAGCTAACGGTTGACCTTAACGCGACCCGTATCACATTGCCCATTGTGGGTGGACAGAAGGGCTTCTCGTCCTCCCTTTCCGCTGCCGACTAGAGCGTCTTTCCCACAGCCGACTTCAGGCTGTGGGATTTTTTGAGGATAGAGTGTCGACTTTTGATCCTCAGCGTTCCTGTTTAAGGGCTCGGCGAGAGATCATGGGCTACAGCAAGGAATAGAGGGCATTCTTGGTAACGCCTTAGTAACGCCGGATTTGTACCCTGCTCAGAGTGAAACACTCCGAAAACCCCAAACCGAGCGGCTATCTGACTCGACGCGAATTCTCTTGGCTTACTATGAGCCTCTTAGGAAGCTCGAGTTTATTGTTGAGTGGCTGTGGAGGGCTCTTTGGGGGAGGCTCGGGAGGGAGTAATGGTGGGTCGCTAAAGAAGATCAATGTCTCGCTGATCTTGCCGCCCGGAATCAATGCTTCTGATCTAGTGATTACATCAAGCGGTGGAAATGCTCCCTTGGCAAGTACATCCGCCACGATTCAGGTCTCAGATACAGCTCCGTCGTTGGTCATGGTGATTGTTGCCGCCACTTACAAAGTTGTGTTGATGGGCTTTGCGGACCCTTCCGCGAATGCAATGACTCTTGATGCAAGCTCCACGGCGGTAGCCCTTATGGCACTCGGTCTGGGTGGGGCAGGGTTATCGGGCCAAGATCGCAAAACCCTTCTTGGCGATATTGGCAGTAGTCCAGAAGCAGCGACACTATCGGCAGCCATTCAGACCGCACATTCGATAAATTCATTTGCCCTAACAGATGGTGATTCTAGCCTTAAGGCGGCGGTGAAATCAGCCGTTCAATCCTTTAGCTCATCCTGGTCTGGCGGTCGCTCACCAAGCGTCAGCAGCTCCGCTTATGCGAGCGCATTGGATCCGCTCCTGCTAATCGAACCCTCAAATGAGGTGGAGGGCCTTACCGTCGTTCAGACAGACAACAAGCTGGGCTTCCAAGTTCAGAATCGTCGCCGTCGAACTGGAGTGGCTTATACCTACTTGGTTGGGCACACTTCATCTACCGATGTGGATTCAGATGAAAATCCACCTAAACAAGTTGGACAACCTCTTTACATCCCGAGTACAAAGAACTTGCTAAGCCTCCCTTACGGTTGGGCGCAAGTTGCATCGAATCCCGTTGCTTTGAGCCTAGCCGGAGATGATCGGAAAACGAAGTTTGAAACGATCTTGTTATCAACTTCGTTCGGCGGGCAAGTTCCCGCAATCTACTCGGACCCACGTTTTTCTCCATTCGTACAAACTTGGAAGGATGAAGCAGCCAGACTAAGACAGGCAAGCATCCTGCAGGGAATTGCGGAGCTCGTTTTGGAGGTCATTGGCCTTGGGGGAACTCTCTTTGAGTACGCATCTCTGACCGCATTGATTCCTCAGGCGATTCAAACAACTGCCATCGGGAGCGGTCTGACCGCCGCGGCAAGCGGAAACATCTTCTACGAGTTTGTCCTGCAAGAGCTGCTTGAAACATTTACCGCAGAAGCGCTTTTCGCGTTAGAGCTACCCATTATTCAACCTTTGATTGCGCAGGTAAATGCGGCGCGTGCCGCCGAGCTGTTTGCAGGTCAAACTGCGGCTAACTCAATGGCACTGGCTCGCGCCGGGCTTGTGGTTCTCGTTGTACTCGGGATCATTGAGCTTGTTGACATTGCTGCGGTCGCTCACGATACACGAGGCGGACAAGAGGCAAATACATGGGCACTCACTGCCTTCAAGCCAACCGTCCAACTCACTCCCAAAGACGGCCAATATGTTCCTGGGAACTCCTTTGCGATCTCTGCCTCGGCTCCGGGAGTTGGAGCGCAAGGAGTGACTTATCAGTGGTCACTCTCCGGTTCAAGCTTGGCAAACCTGTCCGATGGAAGCCAAGTAGGGTCCTCGTTCACGTCTACTTCACCCGTTGTGAATCTGGCAACGACTCCTTCGACTCAAGGCAATTTGACTGTATCCGTGACTGTCAAGAAGAACGGAGTAACCGTCGGATCAGCAACTGCCGTTTATGAGCCAGGTAGTGGGCTGGAAATTGAGATTGTTGAGATCACATTTGGCCCACGCTACCAATACCCATCAGGGGGAGGTTATCAGATTGCCTATGTGGCTGTTCCGCTTCAAGGAGCAACGCGTACCTTGACGAAACTGAGCGGTACAAATAACGCTTCTGGATACGATGGCGCTAAAGCATCCATGTTTGTAAAAATGCCGCCCAAATCTACTCCTGTTTATCCCATCAATCAAGAAATCGTCTCGGGCCAAAACATGTCCTTAACGCAACTTGTCAATGAAGGAAATGCTTATGGTCTCAACTACACGAATAGTTCCTGGACACCAGATCAGGCTTTTCGCCTCGTGAACTACGGAGACAAGGTGCTTGTATGGCTAGCGCTATCCGACTGGAATAACGCCGCTTCTCCAGAGAGTGGTCTTCCCTATAACTCTGCTACCGCTCTTGCAAGGGTGGAGCAGGCTCTCACTCAAAGAACTTACAATATCTCGATTGTCGGCTAAAGGAGTAGTGGTCATAGAGGTGCGAAACCAAAATGCAAATGATGTTATTGAGTTGCCGACCGAAGGTAGTGGCGACGCAATCACGGTTGCCATCACCGACAACTACATCGTCGGTGCAGAGACATCGAAGGTTGCCGTTTGGAATGCAACCACACATGTTCAAGTGACCTTTACGATAAACCCACCAGCCGGGACCACCGTTAGCGGTCCAATCAACGCTCGGAAGACCAATACGGGTCTAGACATCATCTTCCACGGCAGTACTTCGGGAAGCAGCACTCGTGAACTATGGATATTGAAAGTTCCCACAAGTAGACTTTCCTAAGCCTACTGATCATAACGCCTCCACCCGCTAGAGTGGAGGCCTTGCCTTCTGGATTAGCGCTCCATAGAGGATGCTTCTCATCCAGCCTCACTCGCTGTATGATTCTTTTGAGGGCTCGGCCTCTCATTCGTGGACACTCTATGAATCAGCGTCTCATATTGCTTTTCATGCCATTCGTTGTGCTTAGCACACTAGCGAACTCGTCGCATACTGCCGGACACACAACGGATCAAACACCTTCTGCGCTAGAGCCTCTGAAGGACTCCTTTAGCGGCAAGTTTCGTATTGGTACGGCCATTAGCACGGCGATGCTACAAGGCAAGGAATCTGATACTGAACGAGTTGCACGGCGCCACTTCGATTCTATGACGGCTGAAAATGCGATGAAGCCTGATGCCATTCAGCCTAGGGAAGGGGAGTTCACCTTTAAAGATGCAGATCGACTGGTCGAGATCGCCGAACAAAGCAAAGCCGAAGTTGTGGGGCACACATTGGTTTGGCATTCCCAAACCCCGCAGTGGTTCTTCCAGGGCAAGAATGGAAAGCCTGTCACCCGCGAAGATGCTCTTGAACGAATGCGCCACCACATCAAGACGGTTGTTAGTCGATACAAGGGTCGCATTAAAGAGTGGGATGTCGTCAATGAAGCCATCAACGATGGCCCTGGAGTTCTAAGACAAACTCCTTGGTTGCAAGCGATTGGTGAAGACTACATTGCTGAAGCCTTTAAAGCGGCTCATCAAGCCGACCCCAACGCCATTCTTGTATATAACGACTACAACATTGAATTGGACTACAAACGCCCCAAGGCAATTGAGCTACTGAAAAAGCTTATCGATCAAAAAGTCCCCATCCACGCGGTCGGTATTCAGGCACATTGGCGAATCGATAATCCACCCCTCGTCGAAGCCGATAAAGCAATCAAAGAATTCTCTGCCTTAGGCCTGAAAGTGATGATCACCGAACTGGACCTTGGGGTCTTACCCACCCGTTACCAAGGAGCCGAGATATCTCATTCTGAAACGATGACTCCGGAACAACAAGCCGTGATGAATCCTTACACGAAAGCTCTTCCTGATGAGGTTGCGAAGCAACACGGCGAAAAACTCCGGGAAGCATTTGAGCTATTCCTAAAACACCAGAAAGTGATCGGCCGAGTCACCTTTTGGGGAGTACAAGATGGGCACTCCTGGCTAAACAATTTTCCAGTCCGGGGCCGCACAGACTACCCACTCCTCTTCGATCGCAACTTAAAGCCAAAGCCAGCGTTTTTTGAAGTTAAGAAAGCAGCACAGTCAGGTTAGGTAGGTGTTGCTATCACCCCTAGCAAAGTTTTAGGTTCAAAATTTGGTGGAGGTAAGGGGGCTCGAACCCCTGACCTCTTGCATGCCATGCAAGCGCTCTCCCAGCTGAGCTATACCCCCACGAGAAGGGTTTCATTAAACCAGATTTGGGGTTTGTGAATCAAGAATAAGAGCTGGCGGTAGCCAAAGGGCCCTAGGTGTTTGGGCTCTTATCTGCACCATTAAGCATTTTTCGGCAACCAATTGATTCATGCTCAAGCAAGCCGATGCTTTTCTGAAGTGAGGCTTCTTACCGAGAGTAAGTTTGATTGAGGCAACCGGGTTCAAATCCTTGTGCCAAATTCTACGTCCTCTATCTCAAAGCACAGGGGTTTACTCCAATAGCCATTCACCATAACCTACTGAGAAACCGCCCAGCAGGTTATGGTGCGATGAGTTAACTTATCTAAAAAGCTAGTCGTTTGTCCCCATGCCTAACGCTGCAATTCCACCTGGACCAAGCTCGTGTCTTTGGGAGTAGTCCAGCAGTTTTTCTCTTGAGTCAGCAATGTCGAGGTTTCTCATGGACAGCTGACCAATTCGATCTTCGGGTCCAAACTCAGATTCACCACTTTCCATACTCAGCTTTTCTGGGTGGTAAGAAAGATTCGGGCCGGTTGTATCCAAGATCGTGTAATCGTCACCACGTCTGAGTTCTAGTGTCACTTCACCGGTTACAAGGCAGCCGATCCATCGTTGCAGGCTATCTCGAAGCATGAGTGATTGGGGATCAAACCACCGACCTTCATACAACAATCGCCCTAAGCGGCGCCCCATAGTTCGATAGTTTTCGATGGAGTTCTCGTTATGAATTGCATTGACTAGTCGCTCGTAAGCTACAAAAAGTAAGGCCATGCCAGGAGCTTCATATATTCCTCGACTCTTAGCTTCTATGATGCGGTTTTCAATTTGATCACTGACCCCAAGGCCGTGTCTTCCACCTATTTCATTTGCCTTATAGACCAGTTGGACCTGGTCATCAAAGGTATCGCCATTGATGGACACAGGCCACCCTTCGTGGAATGCAACTCGAACTACTTCTGGCTTGATCTCAGTCGATGAATCCCAATGCTTTACACACATGATTGGATCCACGATGTTCAACCCCTTGCTTAAGAGTTCTAGATCCTTGGCTTCATGGGTTGCCCCCCAAATGTTTGCATCCGTAGAGTAGGCCTTTTCTTTGCTATCTCGATAGGGAAGCTTTCGTGCCTCAAGCCACTCAGACATCTCTTTGCGGCCGCCAAGCTCATCCACAAAGTCCTTATCGAGCCAGGGTTTGTAGATTCTCAGGTCTGGATTTGCTAGGAGCCCATATCGGTAGAAACGCTCAATGTCATTGCCTTTGTAAGTGCTTCCATCACCCCAGACAGAAACACCGTCTTCGGCCATTGCACGTACCAGCATAGTGCCAGTAACGGCTCTTCCAATTGGAGTTGTGTTGAAGTATGTCTTGCCACCACTATTGATGTGAAAGGCACCACACTGCAACGCAACCAAGCCCTCTCTAACCATCTCCGGGCGGCAATCCACCAGGCGGGCCTTCTCCGCTCCGTAATCGAGGGCCCGTTGTGGCACTCCGTCTACATCAGTCTCGTCGTACTGTCCCAGAAGACCGGTATAACAGTATGGAAATGCGCCCTTTTCGCGCATCCAAGCCACCGCAACGGACGTATCTAGTCCACCGGAGAAGGCGATTCCAACTTTTTCGCCAATTGGGAGATGAGTAAGGATTTTAGACATCGGATTTATTGGTTCGCGATAGCAAACTCTTGTGCGAAAGGTTACCCTTTGAACCTAGTACGCGACTGTGCCGATGGGTATTGCTTAGAGGGTAGTTGCTGATGAGGGGAGCTATTTCGGCGTTCACGACGGTGTCCCTCCCCAAGACCACAACGGTTCTAGCTGTCGCTGGGAAGAAGCCAACAAAAGCTTCATTGCTGGTTCGGCAATTGTTATCATCAAATTGTCGACTCCTCTCCGTTGAGCACCTTCCCACCCACATTCTTGTTCACATTCAATTCACGTCGCTAGAAGAATGCCTTGTGGAGACGGGGCGATTTGCGAGAGGTTGGCAAGCCAATCGCAGCTTGAAGCTTGCCTCCATTGGCATTTCTATAGGGGAGACCACAGACGAGCCTAAAGGACGAGAGTTTGCTCCACTAGCCCGTAGCAGTTGGTTGGCGGGGCTTGCTCCAACGACGGCGGTGGTTCTTGGTGAAGAAGCTGCAATCATTGCAAAAGACTTAGAGCTATTGCCGTATTGGCTAGAGATTTTTGGCGAGTTCTATAACATGGATGGCGGGCAGACCACTCGCGTTGTATCACTCTCGCACCACGAGCTTCCCAGGTTAGCGGTTCCCGATGGAGAAAGGCCCAAACATAATATTCCTCCCTTCACTGAGTTCTTTCTGGGTAGAGAAGCGGAGATTGAAGCAATCGCTACGTTATTGGAACACAACCGATACGTTCGCCTCATTGGAGCCAGTGGGGTTGGCAAGTCAAGCTTAGCCAAGCGTGTGGGACTAGAAATTGTCGATAACTACCGTGACGGAGTCAAATATGTTGACTTGAACAACGTGAGTAGCCGAAGCGAAATGTTGTCAAGGATTCTCCAGGCAACCGGCTTCGCAATAGATCAAAGTGAAGGGCTAAATCTCGAAACAGTTAGAAAGCAATACGGCAGCAAGGACCACCTCCTCATCCTAGATGGATGCGACCAACTGAGTGCTCACATTGAAGCAGTTGCAAACACGCTCCTTGATACCAATGCTGTTCAGATACTGAGCACCACTATTCCGTCGGGGCAAACACGCCATGGAGCTGAGTTTCTGGTGGAAGACATGGCTGTCCCAATTGTTCACGGTATTGAAACACTTTCCGATATTTCTTCTATTGATGCTTGTGCGCTGTTGATAGACAGTATCCACAAGTATCGACAGGGCATGCCGCCACTCGACGAGGAGGCTTCGGCAATCTACGAGGTCTGCCGTCAAACAGGTGGGAGTCCGCTATCGATCCAGCTTGCGGCTCGAAGGTTAAGATATGAATCCCTTAGTGATCTTTTGCAAGAGCCCCATCACGAAGATAAATTGGTTAGCCAAAACATGGGTGTCCGCAAGACACTTCAAAGTCTTCCGGAAGGCTATCGCAGAATGGTGGAATACGCTTCTTCTCTACAATCTCCGTGGAGCCGATCTGATCTTGCCGCGCTCATGTCAGTACCTCCTCGAAAACTTGCCGAAGGTATTGAGCAACTTACTAATTTAGGGCTGGTTCGTGAAAGTGCAGACTCAAAAGGACGCAATCGATTTGTGTTACAAGCTCACTTCCGAAACCAAATCCTAGCTGGGCTGAGCGAGGATTCTCGCATGAGAAACATCAAGGAAGACCACCTTGCATTTATGCTTAGCAAGACAGATCGAGCGCTTAGCGGGATCAATAGTATCAACCAAAAGAGTCATCTGGACTTGCTTGACGAAGTGGTAGATGATCTTTCGGCGGCGCTTTTGCACCTCATTCAAGATAGGCCAGACCCTTCGCACTTCATAGATGCAATGAGACGGTCGTGGCTTTTTTGGTACAAGCGAAATCACCTTCGTAGAGTTATCAACCTGTCCGACGCAGCCATCGAAAAATGTGGGCCCGATCTGTCTATTCAAGCCGTCCGCCTAACAATGCTGAAAGCCATTTTTTTGACTAAGGCAGGCATGGGTGATAAAGGCGCAGAGCTACTGGAGAAGGTTCGCCACGAGGCTAGCTTAGAAAACGAACCTTATCTTGAAACCCAAGTCTTGGTGAATTTAGCCTATGCTTATTGGGCAGAAGATATGGCGGTGGAGTCTCTCGAAATCAATCGCATGGCCTATGCACGGGCTGTAAAGCTGGATGCATCTGGGCTACTGACAAGTGCTGCAGCTGGTGCAGCGGCAGCAAGCATTTCGCTGAGCCTGATAGATGAAGCAAAAGTTTGGAGCCAACGTTTGAGGATTGCTAGCGCGGACTCTGAAGACCTATTAGATTCTTGGAACATCCAGATGAATCAGAGTCAGATAGATTGGGGTACTCAATCATATGACCAGGCCCTAACTCGTTTGGATGGTTGTTTAACAGAAGCCAAGGCGATTAACGACCCAAGCCTTATTGGTAGAACTCATCTATGGTTTTCTCAAGTGCAAGTAAGTGCAGGGCAGTTTGAGAAAGCCGCTGAGTCACTGGGAGTATGTATTGGATATATGGTAGGCAATGAACATAGTCTTTACAAAACAAATACCAAGAGAATCAGTGCGATTGAGCATGAAATTACCCACGCAATCGGCCTTCAACAAACTAACCAACTGAAGTTAATAGGGAACCTGAGTCACACAAACTGGTTATAAGTACTGTAATGCTTTAAGTATTTTGATATTAAAGTGTCTGTGCCATGAAACACAGACTTATGTTCGTTGTTGCGTTGCTTGCTGCTACTGTAGTAGCGATAGCTATTTGCGGCGTTAAGCCGAATTTTATAGTAAAAACAAGCCCTAGTGGGGATCCTGCAGCCGGTGCGACCGTTACCTTTTTGGTGGAGATTGATCAACCTGCCGTTGGGAGCCAAGCGGTGTCTATCACGGCCAGTAATCCAGCCCAGTTCAGTTCAATACCTTCGACTATTTATGTGGCGAATGGGCAAACTCAACAGTCGTTCAATGCAACGCTCGCAGGTTCTGCCTCTGGAACCGTCTGGGTTGATGCTTCCTGTAATGGCTTCACGGAAAGCACGCTGATAAGAATGCACCGACCCAAGTAATGCCTTCGAGCCTAGGCGAAAGCCTAGGCCAAGCTACATTTGGGATACTTAACGAAGACTGCAAGTTTCGCTGATTTGTGAAGACACCTCTCTGGCCAGGAGGAGTTTGGTCTTGAAGGGCTATTGGGCCACTCGACCGTGTCTTAAGAGAGGGCGCATTCGATCATTTACTGCCCCCTGTTTCTCGGTAAGATATGAGGTCAATGTCTCACCGCTTCGCCATCCTCGGCGACAAATTCCTCCTCGACGGGCAACCCTTTCAGATTCGTAGTGCTGAGTTGCACTACAACCGGATCCCTCGCGCATATTGGCGTGAGCGAATGTTGCAGGCAAAGGCAATGGGACTAAACACAGTCTGCACTTATGTCTTTTGGAATGAGCATGAGACGAGTCCAGATACTTGGAACTTTGAGGGCAACCTAGATGTAAGGGCATTCATTGAGCTTGCTCATGAGTTAGGTTTGTGGGTTTTGCTGCGACCTGGCCCCTATGTTTGCTCTGAGTGGGATTGGGGAGGATTCCCTGCTTGGTTGGCTACCATTCCCAATATTCAAATTCGGCAGAACAATCCTGAATTCTTGGCTTGCTCGGATAAGTATCTGAGGAAGGTTGGAGAGATTACTTCCGACCTAACCATAGAACGGGGTGGTCCCATCATCATGGTTCAAGTGGAGAATGAGTACGGCTCGTTCGGAAATGACCACGAGTATATGCGTGCCATTCAGAACCAAATTCGGAACGCTGGGTTTGATGGTGTTCTGTTCACATCAGATGGCCCCACCCCAGAGATGCTTGCCGGAGGCACTCTGCCAGATGTTCTTTCGGTTGTCAACTTTGGGTCACGTCCAGGCGAAAGGTTTGCGGAATTCGCAAAGTTTCGCCAGAATGTTCCTTTCATGTGTGGCGAGCTTTGGTTTGGGTGGTTCGATCACTGGGGACAAGAGCATCATGTGACAGATACCAACCTGCAGGCACTAGATCTACGGTGGTTTATGGAGAATAATGCCTCCTTCAACATTTACATGCTGCACGGAGGAACCAATTGGAACTACATGAATGGTGCTAACTGGACTCCAGAAGGATATCGACCCGATGTTAGTAGCTATGACTACGATTCAGCGATATCTGAGGACGGGACTCTTACGGAAAAATACCAAGCTTTTCGAAGCGTAATTGCAGATTTTGTTGGCGATCTACCCGCTCCTCCGACGACAACTCCATGTGAAGCTATTCCAGAATTTACGTTTGGCGAGTCTTGTTTGTTTCAACAACTGATAGAAAAAGGGGAGACAGGATATAAGAGCATGGAAGAGCTAGGGCAAGGCTATGGCTATGTCCTATACCGACTCCGTCTTGATACTCCAGGAGAAGGATCGCTCACGTTAGAAGGTTTGCAGGACTATGCTGTAGTTATCGCCGACGGAATTGTTCAAGGAACGCTTGATCGACGTCTTGGGCAAAAGGAGCTGTCGGTCAAGCATAAAGGTGAAATTGACGTTCTCGTAGAAAACACAGGCCGTATCAACTATGCCAAGGAGATGCTCCAAGAACGCAAAGGGATTAGCTGTGCAAGCTTCGATGGCGAACCACTAACCAATGTTGTGAGCTACTCAATCAATACTGACAAAGCCCAATTTATATCTGAATCCAATCCAACCGTTCCGGCTCTCTATCGAGCTACTTTTGAGCTTAAAGAAGCCGTTGATACCCATTTGAATACAAGTGGATGGGGCAAAGGAAATGTCTGGATCAATGGGTTCAATCTAGGCCGTCACTGGAATATAGGCCCTCAACAGACAACCTTCTGTCCAGCTCCTATGTTAAAGCAAGGAACAAATGTAATTATCGTTAGTGACCTCCTGCCTGGACAGAAGCGAACTGTCGAGGGCCTAGTCAATCCTATCCTCGGTTGAAGATAATATGCGGCACATGAGAACTGTGCACGTAGTTGATTCACATACCGAAGGAGAGCCAACACGAGTGGTGATATCCGGCGCGCCAGAACCGGTAGGGTCCAACATCAAACAGCGTTTGGAAGCGTTTGAGCAACTTTTTACCGAGCACTATAGGCCCCTAGTTCTAGAGCCGAGATCCTACGAGGCGGTGGTGGGAGCTTGGATCGGGGATCCCACTGAAGCCGGTTGCATTAAAGATCTCATATTTTTTAACCCGGCGGGTGCCCTAGGTATGTGTGGCCATGGCACGATTGGCCTTATGGCGACCCTTGCTCATCAAGGGCTGGCTGCAGGAGCCTATCGGCTAAACACTCCAGTGGGGGTGGTTGAAGCTACCTTGAGGGATCAACATACGGTAGAAGTTCAAAACGTTCCTTCCTATCGAACGCACGAAAGCGTATTGCTCCATGTCCCGAGCTACGGGGAAGTGAAGGGAGATATTGCATGGGGTGGTAACACTTTCTTTCTGGTCAAAGACTCACCCATTGAAGTCGTTATCGAAAATCTTGAGTTGCTGGGAGTATTCACGAAGGCCATCATGAAGGCGGCTCGAGAACAAGGGTTTCCGGACGTGAATCATGTAGAAGTGTTTGGTGCTCCTACTCGCCCCGATTCTCATTCAAAGAACTATGTCCTATGCCCTGGAGGCGAGTATGATCGCTCTCCCTGCGGTACTGGAACCAGCGCAAAAATGGCATGTCTAGCGGCTGATGGCAAACTTGCTCCGGGGGAGATTCTGGTTCAAGAGAGCATTATTGGAACAACGTACCGAGGCTGGTATCAATATTCTGGAGACCAAATTGTGCCCACGATTGAAGGCAGATCTTTTGTCACTGGAGAATCAGCACTGCTTTTTGTAGAGGGAGATCCCATGATCGGAGGAATCGTTAAGTGAGCCGATCTGTAGCAATCGTTGGAGGAGGCATTATTGGACTGTGTAGTGCCTATTACCTTGCAAAAGCCGGACACAAAGTGACCCTCCTCGAACGGGGTGGGGCTAATCACGATTGTTGCTCTTTAGGAAATGCAGGCATGGTTGTACCAAGTCACTTTGAACCCTTGGCCGCTCCGGGAATGGTCGCCTATGGGCTTAGAATGATGTTAAGGAAAAACAGCCCATTCGGATTCAAGCCATCCTTAGATCCCGATCTTCTACGCTGGGCGCTGCTTTTTGCTAAATCGGCTAATGCTGCGAATGTGGAACGTGGCTCAAGACTCTTGAGAGATATGAATATGCACTCAAGGGCACTCTATAAAGAGATGGCACTTGCCTCAGAGGGAGCCATAGGGTTGGAAGAGTGCGGCCTAGTGATGCTTTGTGCTACTGAAAAAACCTTTGAGGCCGAATCCCGGCTGGCCGAGCATGCAAGAAAACTAGACCTAAACGTACGGACCCTCGATAAGAATTCTGTAGCAGACCTGGAACCGACTACACGCCTTACTGCCGCGGGTGCGGTGCATTTTCTTGATGATTGCCACTTAAACCCGGTTGCGCTCGTTGCTTGGCTGAGGGCAGAAAACACTCGACTGGGAGTGGACTTCATCCATAGCACCTCGGTAGAAGGAGCACAGATAGAACGCAACCAGATCAAGTCCCTCACGACGTCACGCGGCGAAGTTGTCGCGGATGAGTATGTTTTGGCTGCCGGAGCTTGGTCAGGGCGTTTAGCTAAGAGCTTTGGTTTCCGACTGCCAATGCAAGGCGGCAAGGGATATAGCTCCGATCTTCCTGTTGCGGCGACTCCAAAGCATTGCTTTATCCTGGTTGAAGCCAGAATAGCGGTCACTCCAATCGGCGATAAGCTGAGGTTTGCTGGAACGATGGAGATCGTAGGGGACGATCTATCCGTCAATCCTGGAAAACACAAAGGCATCCTCCAATCGATCCCAAGATATATGCCGGACTTTGCTCCTGACGATTTCAAGGAGTTGCCAGTTTGGTCTGGCTTACGTCCCTGCTCGGCAGATGGGCTGCCCTACATGGGCCGACCTGAAAACATTACGAATCTTATCTGCGCGACAGGCCATTCCATGATGGGTGTTAGCCTGGGACCCGTGTCTGGCCAGATTGTGAAGGAATTGGTGGAAGGCACTTCTTCAGACTTCGACCTGTCGGTTATGAAGCCTGACCGTTTTAGCTAATATCTACAAAACCGTTTAACATCAAACTATTTTTGGTATCATGAAGCCTCCATGAACTGGCAAGGCGTCATTCCCGCAACAACAACCGATTTCAAAGAGGATTTATCTATTGACCACGAATTTGTGGCGAAGCATGCTAACTGGTTGATTGATCACGGGTGCACAGGCATTGTTGCTCCCGGATCGCTTGGCGAAGGGGCGACGCTTCTCTATTCCGAGAAGATCGACCTGATGAAGACTCTTGTCAAGGCTGTGGGAGATCGTGTACCGGTAGTTGCTGCGGTATCGGCCCTAAGTACAGCGGAAGCCGTTCAGTTTGCTAAAGATTCTGAACAAGCAGGATGCCAAGGACTCATGGTTCTGCCTCCTTACGTTTACCGCGGGACATGGGAGGAGATGAGCTATCACTTTGGCGAAATCTTCAAGGCGACCAATCTAAGCTGCATGCTCTATAACAATCCTATCGCCTATGGGACGGATGTCACACCCGAGCAAGTTAAAGAGCTAGCTGATCAATATCCAACGCTTCATTCGGTGAAGGAGTCTAGTGCCGACATTCGCAGAGTGACTGGCATTAAAGCCCTGTGCGGAGATCAGCTCAAGATCTTTGTTGGCGTTGATGACATTATCGTTGAGGGAATTGACGCCGGTGCAACCGGTTGGATTGCGGGCTTGGTGAATGCTTGTCCGAAAGAGTCGGTGGATCTATTCAATCTTGCCATGGCGGGCAAGAAAGAGGAAGCCAGAAAGCTTTACGAGTGGTTCTTACCGCTTCTGCGCCTAGACACCACGTTTGACTTTGTGCACCTAATCAAGATCGTTCAGGCAGAAGTCGAAATGGGCAATACCCGCGTCCGCCCCCCACGCTTGGAATTGAGCGGAGACCGGCTTGCCGAGGTTCAGAAGCTTGTTCGCGACTGCCTGGCAAACCGACCTTCCTAACTCAGCTTAGCGCCAGCCGTTTTGGCAGTTCTCGAAGTTCTCGCCTTCTTCGTGCTGACTATAGTATCGACAGGGCTTGCCAGTAATTTGCGGCAGGCCCCGCGTGAAGCCAGTACCAGTAGGAGTTGAGTTGTACTTCTCCCACTTTACGTGTCCGTCTGCAAACAGGAATGTGTTTCCGCCCGCATACGGCATGCCTGCATGGCTTGCGTTGAAGCAAGGGGTGTTTGGGGCATTGGGAGTGTTGGGCGGAGTCATGGCTTCCAGTTGCATGCTGCTTCTGGGAGGCTCACCTGTATTTGCCATCATAAAGGTGCTCGCTGGGCTCATCACCGATGTGTGGGAAATACCTACCTGCGAAGTCGCGTGAACTTCGGTGTTAACGGTAATCCCCTGGAAAGTAACGGTTATTGGCTGATTTGGGTTAACCGTATTAGGCACTGACTTTGTAAGACCTCGGTTATCATTCCAAGTAACCCCGTTGTTGAAACCATAGCCCCACATGGCGGTTTCTCCGGTCGGATTGTCTCGTTGGCCGGGCAGTAGGAAGTAAACGCCGTAGGGGTCGTTTGCGGCTGGGCCACATACTGCATTCAAAGCGGATGGAGAGACGGTCTTGTTGGGTTCAAGAAGAATCTTTGTATTCTTCATGTAGGGTTGGACAAAAAAGCTCCAGTCACCAACCCAGCCCTTGGCCCAAGAGGTAACGAAGTTATCATCATAGTCCGCCATGTAAATGAAGTGAGCGGTTCCAATTTGCTTCATATTGGAGACAGAAGCAGACTTCTTTGCCGCGACTTTCGCTTGGGCGAACACTGGGAAGAGGATAGCCGCCAAGATTGCGATGATAGCAATCACGACGAGGAGTTCAATTAGAGTAAAAGCTCGGTTCTGGTATTTCATTATTTTCCCTTCTTGCTACGGTGCAATCCGATACAGAACGAATCTTGATACAAGTTCGATAAGGCAATGTTATTAACAATCCAGCGAACGCTTCATTCTAGGTCATGCAGAGCCTAAAAGGTATCAAGTAGAAAGGGAATCTTCAGACTTAGAGGGTGGTAAACCCCAATTTGAACTGAATGGAGGAGAGAAGGGGATTCGAACCCCTGGGGCATTTCTGCCCTTCGGTTTTCAAGACCGACGCGATCGACCACTCTGCCATCTCTCCGAGGGAGATTGTACTGCTTTAAGACCACAAGATGCTTCATCATAGACAGGTATGGACTTAGGGATTAGCGGAAAAATTGCGATGGTAGCTGCAGCCAGCAAAGGAATTGGCCTTGCAACAGCTAAGCTTCTTGCTGCAGAAGGTTGCCACGTTTCTATCTGTGGCCGTACGGAAGAAACGCTAGAAGCCGCAGCCGCAGAGATTGGTGGTGAAACTCGCAGCTACGTTGTAGACGTCTCCAACGCTGAAGATTTGGAATGGTGGGTTGAGCAAACAGTCACTGATCTGGGTAAACCAGAAATCTTGGTCACCAATACAGGTGGCCCTCCGGCTGGGAACTTCACCGCAATGAGTGATGAACAGTGGCAATCTGGATTTGATAGCACATTAATGAATGTGGTCCGACTGGTTCGATTGGTTGCCCCGATGATGATTGAGAATAGCTTTGGGCGTATTGTCCATATCACAAGCCTTGTGGCGAAAGAGCCAACAGCGCTTCTTCCAATATCTTCCACATTACGATCAGGGATTATGTCTTTAACGCGGTTACAGGCCTCCGAGTATGCCGCAAATGGGATCACAGTCAATGGAGTCCTCCCCGGACATACGCTGACGGATCGTCAACATCACCTCGCAAGCATTCAAGCTGAAAGAGACAATATCTCGCCAGAGGAAGCTCTTGAATTGCGCGCAAATGAAGTTCCTGTCGGACGGCTTGCCGATCCTGGAGAGATTGCCGCAGCGGTAGCATTTTTATGCTCTATTCCAGCAGCTTACGTGACTGGTACCAATCTGCTGGTAGATGGCGGCCTTACAAAGGGGATTGGTTAATCCCTAAGCTGACCAGACAGCGTCCTTATTTGTCTTTCCACCTCTGATCCAGGTGGAGCATGGTCTTGAGCTAAATAGAGAGCGGATTGGATTTCACGCCGCGTATATCCGCTCTCATTATTCATCTCCCATGCCAGATTGAAATAGGAGATTGCGGCACGCTCAGAGTAATTGGCTCTTTGAGAAAGGCTTGGCTCTTTCACCGTTGCCGTTGCCCAAGCTTCTCCGGCTCTTCGCAAAAGCGCCAAACGAGTTTCTGAGTCTTTTTCGGCACTTGCTCGAAGGCTATACAGGCTTCCCAAGTTTGTGTATAGCAGCGAGTTATCGGGGTTGGCATCTACTGCGTTTTGATAGTTGAGTTCGGCGCCAAGAAGGTCACCTCGACTCTGAGACTGCTTGCCTAAGCGCTCATAAAGTACGGCTAAGTTGGCCTTGGCATTCTTACGCTCAACATCCCCCTTTAGTCGGCCAATCAGACTGGATAACTCCGAAATCTGTTGATCAATGGGTTTAGTGCCGTCAATTTCGCTAATCTCTCTGACAACCGCAACATCATCCCGCGAATTGTTTGACTGCTCAAGCGCTTTGCTTATCCCATTGATGACAACCAAGATCAGGGCAAACAATGAGCCCATGATCAACAGGGCGATCATTAACTTACCGAAGAACTGCTTTGTTTCTGGCTTAACGAGCGGTTGCCTGGGTGGAGGAGGGTAGTAGACCGGAATGTTGCCGTAGGTCGGTGTGTGAGGTGCCATGCCGCCTTGGCCAGGTTGAGCATAGGGATTATAGGGATACGCTACCGGAGGTGGAACGGTGCCAGTTGTTTGAACCGGTGGTGCGTATGGGTTAGGGTTAGGAAAAGGGTTTAGGTATGGATTGGCTACAGGAGTCGCGGGGCCGGGAGTTTGGTAGGGTGAAGCAACCGGGGGAGGCGATACAACAACACCGCCTGCAGCCTGATATGCCTGTGCATCCTCAAGAGCCTTTATGAGTTCTTCGGCACTTGCGTAACGCAAAGCCGGACTTTTATCAAGGACTCTCTCAATAACTTGCCATAGAGGATACGGGATCTGATTCAGGCGGTCAGCATCCTTATTCATGATGGCGTAAGTGATCGTTACCACGCTATCACCGCCAAATGGCTTTTGTCCGCCGATCATTTCGTAAAGAACAATGCCAGCGCTAAATAGATCACTTCTCTGGTCGATCTCCTTACCTACAACCTGCTCGGGAGACATGTAGCTTGGAGTTCCGAACACCTGGCCATCCATCGTAAGATTGGGTTGGAATGTAAGGCGAGCAATCCCAAAATCGGTGATCTTTATGTTCCCATTTGAGAGGATCTGAATATTGTCTGGCTTGATGTCTCGGTGAACTACGCCCACCTTGTGAGCATGAGACAACCCTCTCAAAATCTGAGTTGTAATCTCGATGGCCCGATCGATGGGCAGAAATCCTTTCGTGTCAATTTCATTCCGGAGTGTATGACCATCCAAATACTCCATCGCCATGAAGAGACGATCACCTTCCTGTCCCAACTCATACACCGTCATGATGTTTGGGTGGTTGAGGGTTCCTGCGGCTTGAGCTTCTCGCTTAAATCGGCTTATCCTGTCTTCGCGCTGCTGAGGAGTTGTCCCCCCAGGAACTGCAAGTTCCTTGAGTGCAACACGCCGATTCATGAGCGGATCATAAGCCTCGTAGACAATATCATTCGATCTCGCTATTTCGCGAATGATCTGATATTTCCCAAGCGTAGAAGGGGGGCTATTGCTCATTTATGAACCGATGGTCTTCATTGTAGAAGACGTTTACCGATAATTTAATGGTTGGATGTACAACATCTTTTCTGAGGGTCTGGTAACATCGCGTGCGTTTTATGATCCGATCTTCGGAATGTGTCGAATGAGAGCACACTCGACTCCGAGGTTAATGATTGGTAAGTAACAACTTTAGGGGAGACAATCGCAGGTTGCGAATTGGGGGGAAGATCGCTTCAGCGGCCTTGCTTCTATTAGTGATGTCGGGACAACCCGCTGATTCCTCCATCCAAGCCTTCCACCGAGCTTACGGTCCTAAATCATCACTGCTAGTTTCTTCTCCTGTTCTCCAATGGGAGGTCTGGCCAAGTGAAGGTGCTAGATTAACCTCAACCTCAATGATCATCAATGGTCAACCCGTCGATGCGACATACAATTCTGCCGCACGCAGACTTGAGTACCGACCCCAAAGTCCACTACCCTCCGGTAAATATGACGTTCAATGTCGCGTATTAGTTGAGAATCGCCTGGAAGTAAAGAAAAATTGGACTTTTGCAGTATCTGAACGGGCTATGTCAAAGTTACCCTCGCCCATGGCTTGCCAGGATGAAGGTTTGGCGGAAACGAACATGATGCGTCGGGCGATGGGCCTTGAAGACGCCTATCAAGAGGATCGGCTAAACGCCGCATCTATGGCCCATACGAAGTACCTTTCGCAAAACCGGCGAACAGGTCACTATGAGAAGGAAGGTGAGCCCGGTTTTGTTGGAGTAACCCCAACCGATCGCCTAGAGGCTTTTGGATACAGCGGAACATCTTGGGAATGTGTAACCTACAATAGCGGCGGACTAAAAGAATCTGTCCGTGATCTTTTCTATGCTCCGTACCACCGAATTCCATTCTTGCAACCAGGGCGAGTGCCGATAGGTACGGGAAACATTGGAAAGCACTTTTCTATGAAATTCGGCGACAGTGGTCAAGCCGGGCTAACTGTTTCGCCAGCCGACAAGCAAGTGAACATCCCTTTGTGCTGGGACGGCAACGAGCGCCCCAATCCGCTGCGTATTCATGGAACTCCTGAGGGTCGAGTTGGATATCCCATTGTCCTCAGTCTTTTCAGCGAGAATCGCCCTGTCCTCCGGTTGAAGGAAGCCAAGCTAATGAGCGACGGGGAGATCATTCCAACATATCAGAATTCAAGCCTGAACGACGATTATCTGGATAACAGCATTATTCTCATTCCTCGTCGCCCCCTAAGACCTAACACAACTTACTCCGTATCGGTAAGGGCAGAAGTAAACGATAAATCTGAGGTTACAAAGCACTGGTCGTTCACAACCGCTTCTAAATAAAAAAGGTCCAATCCCAGTGGATTGGACCCGAACTATGAAAAGCTCTCTTTACTTAAGAGACATCTCCATAGTCATTGGAATATCTTTGCCATCTGGTCCCTTGTTTTTGCCTTTCATGCTGAGGCTGTGAGTCATTCCGTTGGCCACATCAACCTTTACGATAATCGGTCCATCGAGAGTCAATTTTTCGACATCTTCAGGAGTTACCTCAAGGACTGCAAGTTCTTTACCACCTGCTGATTCGACGCTGGCTAACTTATATTTAGCCTTGGATTCTTTACCGCTAGCATTAGTAGAACCCTCCCATTCATCACCAACTTTTACTGCCTTAGGCGGGAATGATGCGCCGATTAGCCCTTGGTTCTGTCCGCCTGGCATTGCAGACTTTACACTCAAAGTCTTACCTGTGGAATCCATCTCCATCGTTGTAGTGGCCTGCTTCATTGCTTCAAGAACTGAAGCGGGGGCATCTTGACCATTCATCTTGACTGCATCAATCGCCATCGTCAAAGTAGACTTGTCACCCTCAACTTTATCGCAGGTGATGGTCATTCCCATTTCCATCTGCTGCTGAGGTCCGCCATCAACTTTCATCGCATAGCTGAACTTATCACCTTGCTTTGGAGCAAGCTTGAAAGTGTAAGTTTTATCAGCACTGACCGATGTATTCGAAGAAGTTGTGCCAGCAGAGCCACCTGTAGCCGCCGTCGAATCTCCACCTTTACACCCAACAACCAAGATCGCCAAAAGAGCGATCGGAATAAATTTTTGCATATAGCCTCCTGAGTTCATGCAATGTAATGTAAATCGTCCAAGCTTCGCAAGATCATAAGGCATATCGGCCCTATTTCCTTACAATGCCATGCTCTTGGACGACAAAAAAGGTCTAGACAACTCAATTTGTCTAGACCTACTTCTTCTAGGATTGTGGTGACTATATTCGCTGCATTGTAACTGCCATGTTTTGAGTTGCTGTGCCTTGCTTAGCCGTTCCCTTCATACTCATAGAAAGTAAAAAACCGTTAGATACTTCTACTGCAAACACAATCGGACCCTTGGTTTGAAATGACGGAGATGCAGTTGGCGTTGCGTGGATGATAGCTGCTTGCTTACCTAAGACAGACTTAAACTGAACTAGCTTATATGTAGTCTTTACTTTTTGCCCCTGAACTTCAGTTTGCCCCGACCACGTGGAGCCTGGCTTTACTGCAGCGGCAGGAAAAGGAACTGAAGAACCTTGGCTAGCACCTGGTGCCATACCTGGTAATCCTTTTGTTTCCGTCTTCAACACATTGCCTCGCGCGTCGATAACGGTCGTGATGAGCATATTTTTTATCTGATCACTCGCAGAAGCGGGTATCGGTTGACCATTCATGGTGATGGAACCCATGGTTGTATTAACCGTGGATTGACCGTTTTGAACCTTGGCGACCTTCATCGTCATTTGCATTCCAATCTTCATAGATTGTCCACCTGACGAATTGTCCATGCTCATCTTGTAACGGAAGGCTTGCCCTGCTTTTACTTTCACCCGAAGCACTTGAGGCGCTTGGGCATTGGCTACCGCAAAAATTCCGAAAAGGGAGGCAACTAGAAGACCTTTTTTCATATTCTTTATCCTAACGCCTAAACTACCAAAAAAGGCCCGGCATGCGTTGCATACCGGGCCTTAATTTCTGACAAGTTATCTTGCAGAGAGCGGCACATACTCAACGTTAGCCGATCCTTCGTAGATCGCCTTTGGACGAATCAATCGGTTATTGCGAAGTTGCTCAAGGGCGTGCGCACTCCATCCCGCCACGCGAGCAATCACGAAAATTGGAGTGTAAAGGTCGATGGGAATATCAAGCAGATAGTAAGCATAAGCAGCTGGGAAGTCGACATTTGGATGGATGTTCTTTCGCTCCTCCATTGTCTTCTCCAGAATATCTGCAATGTCGCCAAAACGAGTGTCACCTTTCTCCACACCGAGTTCCTTAGCAACCTTGGTGAGGTAAATGGCTCGGCTATCTCGCTTCTTATACTCGCGATGACCAAAGCCCATGATCTTCTTCTTGCCTTCCAGAGCATCGTCAATCCAAGCTTGAGCATTCTCTGGCTTGTCGATGTCCAGAAGCATCTTCATCGCTTCTTCGTTGGCCCCACCATGAAGTGGTCCACGGAGTGTGCCGATGCCAGTAACGATGCCGCTATATAGATCGCTCAGAGTAGCAACGGTGACACGGCACGCAAATGTGCTTGCATTAAATCCATGCTCCGCATATAGAGTTAGCGAAGCATCCATCACTTCCACAGTTTTGGCGATCGGATCTTGCCCGGTCATCAAATGAAGGAAATTCTCAGCGGTGTTGTGAGCAGGGTTTGGCTTAATGGGTTCCAAGCCCTGTCGAATGCGGTGACCATTAGCGACCATCGTTCCGGCTTTAGCAATGATGCGGACTGCCTTGCGGACATTAGCGGCATCATCCGTTGCTGGAGCGGTGTAGTCTGGATCAAAAGGAGCAAGAACCGAGAATGCGGTTCGGATCGCATCCATCGGATGAGTTTCTTTGGGAAGAGCCTTGAGCGCGGTGTAAACCGCCTCTGGAACCTCTCGCTCTGCGGAGAGAGTGCTCTTGAACTCAGCCAGTTCAGCTTCGTTTGGCAACTTTCCGTAGACCAGCAAATAGGCTGTTTCTTCATAACTACCACTCTCTGCCAAATCGTGTACGTCGTAGCCTCGATACTGAAGACTGCTGCGATCGCTATCGATTTCGCTGATGGTGCTAATGCCGGCGATGACGCCCTCAAGACCAGGGCTGTAGTTTGGATATTTATCGGAAAGAGTGGCGCTCATAATTCTTCTTCGAAGTTTAGAAGTGGGATTTAACGGCAGTTTACCGCCTTGCGGATGAGGTTATGTCCAACTGTGATCCTTATCGTCATATGCGGCATATTGTAGTCGTTCATACAACTCAGCTCGGGTTCTCATGGTTGCTAGGATATTTGCCTGGGTTCCAGTTTGCACAAGCTCCGAATAGCATTCATCAATAGCTTTGAGCATAACGCGGAAGGCAGACATTGGGAAAATGACCATCTGGTATCCAAGCTCTTTGAAACGAGATGCAGGGATGATCGGGGTCTTGCCGAACTCTGTCATATTCGCCAATAACGGAACATCTACCACCGCACGGAATGCGGCAAACTCTTCTTCACTCTGTAAGCCCTCTGGGAAAATGGCATCTGCTCCGGCTTGTACATATGCCTTCGCTCGATCTATCGCGGCTTCCAATCCTTCAACACTGCGAGCATCCGTTCGGGCACAGATAATAAAAGACTTGTCTCGTTTTGAGTCCACGGCCGCCCTCACTTTGCGCACCATGTCTGTGGTCTCAATGACAGATTTTCCATCCAAGTGACCGCAACGCTTTGGAGAAACTTGATCCTCCAGATGAATACCAGCCAGGCCTGCTCGCTCCATCTCAAACACGGTCCGCATCACATTCAAGGACTCGCCAAAGCCCGTATCGGCATCACTAAGAACAGGAAGGCTTGTAACACTGGTCACATACGTTGCCTGCTGGGCAAACTCCGTTTGACTGGCTAGGGCAATATCTGGGACGCCTAATGTTCCATTGGTAAGGCCTGCTCCTGTTAGGTACAGCGCTTTCGCGCCTGCATTGCTGGCACTCAGAGCAGAAATAGCATTAAACACGCCTGGCATGACGACCGTATCTTCGGCCATGAGACTTCTAAGCGTGGCGCCTGGGCTAAGTGGTGGTGGCTTAAGCACGGATCTGAGATTACCCACGTATAGACGCCTGTATACTATCAATCGTGTCTGGAATAGATATCCTTATCGGCGTTTTAGTAGGGTTAGTAGTGGGTGCAGTCGGAGCGAGCATTCTTCTCAAAAGTCGTCTTTCGGCTCTTCAAGTGGAGAAAGAAGCTGAGGAGACAGAAGTTAAGCGCCTTAATGAACTAGTCGCAAAGGCATCTGCGGATCAAGCTGATGCTAGGGCTAGGGCCGAGCGGATTCCTACACTTGAAAATGAGCTTGTCCAGAAAGATCGATCGTTGGAAGGGTATCGCTCTGAACTAGAGTCGCTTCGCATCAATGCGAAAGCACTGGAAGAGCGGATGGCATCAGAAAAGCGCAGTTTTGATGAACAATTAGAGTCCGAGCGAAGAAACTTTGATGAGAGACTGGCCTCAGAACGTCGCAGCTACGATGAACGCAAAACCGAGCTGGAAACAACGATCCGTCAAGCTGAAGACAAGTTCAAAGAAGCCTTCGACTCTATTGCTGGAAAAGCGCTGGAAGCCAATAACCAGAACTTTATGCAGCTTGCCAAGGCAAACTTTGAGACGGAGCAAGAGAAAGCCAAGAGTGAGTTAACCCAACGGAAGCAATCCATCGATGAACTGGTAAAGCCCCTCTCAGAAGCTTTAAGAGGGTATGAGGAGCACCTCAAAAAGTTCGAGGAATCTCATCAAGAGCGAGACGTCAAGACGGAAGAAAGAATTCAACAGCTTGTTTCAGGAATTGAAAAGCAACAAGCGGCAACCCATGAACTTCGAGGCCTCCTTCGCGGCCCATCCAGTCGAGGGAGGACGGGTGAAATGCTGCTAGAACGGATTTTTGAAGCCGCTGGTCTTGCCAAAAACCTTCACTATTTTTCTCAGCAACATGAAGGTGGCGACGAAGGTGCAACTCGCCCTGATTTCATCGTAAAAATGCCCGGCGATAAAGAGATCGTGATTGATTCGAAATTTGTCTTGGATGCCTATGAAGCAGCAATGACAACGGAAGATGACAAAGTTCGGTCCGACAAGCTAAAGGAGCATGCCGGTCATGTGCGCGGGCATATCGACGCCCTCGCGAAAAAGCCTTACGCAGAGCGCAGCAAGAACACGGAGCTTGTGATCATGTTCCTCCCCCTAGATGCGTGTCTATCCGCCGCTCAAGAAGTGGATGCGGAAATCGCTACCCGAGGCTGGGATCGCAAAATCATTCTCGCAACCCCGTCGCTTCTTTTTGCTGTCATGCGCATGGTCGCCTTAGATTGGAGGCAAGAGAACTTACGCGAGAATGCTGATGAGATACAGAAGTTAGGCAAAGAAATGGTGGATCGAATCCGGATCGCCGTCGAGCATTTTGCGGGAATCGGAGATGGTTTGGAAAAGGCTGCTACCTCATACAATCAAGCGGTCGGCTCTATTCAGAGCAATCTACTGAACTCTGCGCTGGAGTTTAGGAAACTTGGTGTTACTGGAAAAAAATCGTTCCCAGAAAAATCGCTTAAGCGACTACGAGAACCAGTGAACGAGGAAATGCGCAAGTTCACAAAACCTGAGCTAACAAAACCACTTGCCCCTCAGCTACTACAACTTCTTGAGCCCACCAACGATGCGGTTGACAATTTCGAAGAGTTAGCTGAAGAAGTTGAGTCATCTGAACTAGCGGAATGATCTTTGTTTTAAGTGAATCGTAAGGAACAATGTAAACATGCGTATCCAACTGCCCGACTCAGATGTAATGAAAGCGATGAGTGACGCTGACGCAGCAGGTGTGAAGTTGGAAGTTCACCAGGGATTGCCTATCTGGGAGTTTTCCCCTTCTCCCCTTCATGTGATGGAGGCCGAGCGGATTTCTCAATCAGTTAAAAAATCAGAAAATGAGAATTCGAATTGTGGTTGCTTTAGGTACCAAGATATGTCAATCCGCTTTGGAGATGGATCTGTACGACGCCCTGATATTGCCATATTCTGTACCCGCCCTGAACCAACCCAAGAAGCGACATCTCTTATCCCGGGAGCCGTCATCGAAGTCGTTTCCCCAGGTTCAGAGATTAAAGACTTGGAGCTAAGTCCCAGTTTCTATCTTGCCCAAGGCGTGATGGATGTTGTCGCCTTTGATCCGAGAACCGGAAATGTCATCCACTTCCGCAAAGATGGTCGCACATTACAACAAACGCCCGTCACCATAGAACTACAGTGTGGTTGTGTTGTTACGGTATGAGTCCTAACCTACATTCGAAGGGAATGAGTCTTTTTTCATAATCTCTTCCGCTCGCCAGCATGCGGCTCTATGGTCTGCGCCTAACTGGATCAGTCCGGGTTCCTCTGAACACCTCTCAATCGCATAGGGGCATCGAGGTCGAAACGCGCATTCCTTTCCTAGTGTCGCAAAGTCGGGAGGTTGGCCCTTAATCGCCTCCAGGCGATCTTTTTTGGGATCCGGGAGTGCGTTGAGTAACGCCTTGGTGTAGGGCATAGCCGGTTCTTGGAGAACTTGGGCTGCGGGGCCGATCTCAACAATGCGTCCAGCATAGAACACGGCAATTCTCTGTGATATGGAGGCAATCGCTCCGATATCGTGAGACACCATCATGACTGCGGTCTTTTCTTCTTCCTGCAACTGACGCAAGAGGCGAAGAATCTGAGCCTGAAGAGTGACGTCTAGCGCTGTAGTAGGCTCGTCGGCAATCAATACTTTGGGCTTGCAGGCAAAGGCCATTG
Organism: Fimbriimonadaceae bacterium; assembly: GCA_037190145.1. Taxonomy (GTDB): domain Bacteria; phylum Armatimonadota; class Fimbriimonadia; order Fimbriimonadales; family Fimbriimonadaceae; genus 55-13. Next base: position 13,931 of record JBBCJU010000011.1, on the reverse strand, counting down.
CGATGACCACTCTTTGTCTTTGACCTCCACTCATTTGATGGGGATATTTGCGCGCACTTGCCACAGGTGAAGGCACGCCAACCTTGCCCAACATTTCCACTGCTCGTTCTCTTGCCGTTCGCCAGTTCAGATTTTGGTGGAGAACAAACGCTTCTGCAATCTGATCACCGATTCGCATCATCGGGTTCAAAGAAGTGAACGGGTCCTGCATTACCAAGGCAATTTGATCGCCGCGAATATCTCGGTATTCCCGCTCTCGAAGTCCGACAAGCTCCTTGCCCTCTAGCTTAATGGAACCCGCTGATACCTTGCCTGGAGCTTGAAGCATGCCCATGATGGCAAAGCCGGTCATCGACTTCCCGCAACCAGATTCACCGACCACGCCCAAGGTTTGTCCCGCTTCCAGATCAAACGAAACTCCCCTAAGGATTCTTGTTGAGCCAAAGGAAACCTCTAGGTCGCGAACTTCTAAGATCGGCATGAAACTCCATTATAGCGTTCGGAGTTCAGAAGCCAACACGTGGTTAAACGAGACAGCTACAGCCATAGTTTCAACCTGTAGTCTCGATTCGGGGGCTTCCTGCAGTATAATCGCGCCTATGGCGGATAAGATCCGAGTTGTTATTGCAGATGATGAGGCGGCTTACCGAAGCGCCCTTCAAAAAACGCTCACGCTTATGCCCGAGTGTGAAGTGCTTGGTGTGGCAAAGGATGGACAGGAAGCGCTGGATTTGTGTTTAGCTGATCCTCCTGATGTTCTTCTCACCGACATTAATATGCCCCGCATGAATGGTATTGAGTTGACTCGTGCCGTTCTTAAGAAGGAAAAGTCCATTCAAGTCGTCATCCTCACCATTAAAGAAGACGATGACACGGTTTATGAAGCCTTCCGAGCCGGTGCTCTGGGATATCTCCTTAAAACCAGTACTCCTCAAGACGTTGTCGAAGCGATCCGTCTTGCAGAGCGTGGGGAAGCCAAGATCACCCCGCGAATTGCAACCAAGGTTCTGGAAGATTTCCGCCGAGTTCAAGAGGATGATGAAACGGACGATAGCGAACTCTACGTTTTGAGTGACCGAGAATCCGAAATTCTTGACCTGGTAGCCCAAGGGCTTCGCAACAAGGAGATTGCTCAAAAGCTCTCGATTGCGGAGAAGACCGTTAAGAATCACGTCAGCAATATTCTGAAGGCCCTCCAAGTGAACTCGCGAACAGAGGCCGCTATGAAAGCGGTGAAGTCGCGACTTGTAGAAAAGGCCTAGTTTCAATCAACCTAAGCGGCAACTCACCAAAGTGAGTTGCCGCTTTTTTGCTTTTGCTTTACGCTATTGAGGTGAATTCTTTAAAAGATGCACGCCCGATGGATCCCCCAACCATTCCCAAGTACAGCAAATGGGTATGGCTCTTCGGACTTTTCATGTGTTGCGGGTTGCCAAGCATGATCATCTTTGGCGTCTATGAGAAGTTTCGAGGGGCTAAACATGGCGTCCAAGGACCTCTATGTCTCCAAAATCTACGCGCTCTTGCTAATGCTCAGGCTATGTATGCTCTGGACAACATGGGCTCGCTTCCCAGCACAAACTGGATGGATGTAACGCTCCCATATCTTAAAGGAAACGTGGGAGCCATTGGTTGTCCAGTTACCCATTCTAGCAACCAAGACCAGTATGGGTACGCGATGAACGATAAGTTCACCAGCAAACCCATAGCAACCGCAATGACCGATGAGGGTATGCCGCTCATCTTTGATTCCATCCTTCTCTCTCGTAATGCAGTTGGTCCAATAACTTCGTTGCCCAGGAAGGGGCGGCACTTACAGCCAGATACCGACCCACAGTTTGAAACGTGGAAGAACAACGTTGCCTTTGCCAATGGCAGCGCCCGCGCAACTCAAGATCGTTTTCACCAGTAATATGAGTTAAGGACACATGGAAACACCCACTACCAAAGCCGTTACAGACGCTAAGTTTAAGAAAGTCAATGCTGTACTCAGCGGGGTTTGCATCTTGCTTGGAGTTCTTATTGTCTTGGCGGTTGTCTTTCCTGTGAGGCACACTGGCGAGAATGCCGGAAGGGCCCATGCTCTTTCGCAGGTGAAACAAATAGGGACAGCTTTGGCAATGTACGCTGCCGACCACAATGATCATTTGCCCGTCGCAAGTCGGTGGATGGACCAATTGAAGCCGTATATCAAGAGTGACGACATCTTGCGTTCTGACCTCGCGACTCCGGAGGATCAATCAGACTACGGTTTCGCTTTTCGCGCCGAGTTTAGTCAAAAAAAGGTTGCCTCCTTTGAGGTGCCGGCCCAACAAGTTGTAATCTTTGATAGCACTTTGCTGACGCGGAATGCTCACTCCGGTCTAGAATCCCTGCCTAAACCGGGTAGGTATGACGGAGGCAAAGAAAAGGGCAATATCTTTGGCTTTATAGACGGGCATGCAAAGTTTGTTGCTGATAGCAAGTTAAAGGACTTGGCTCCCAACGGCAAACCTGTTGTTAAGTAGCAAGTTCCCAAAAAGACTCGCAACGGTTATACATTTAGAAACGTCATTGCAACATGCAAGTGTCGCCTGATCAAGTTCCCCCGAAGTCAAAAAACAATGTTCTTTGGATCGTCTTGGGAGTTCTTGCCGTGTGCGGATGCGGTGGAGTGGTCATCATGGCTGCGATCTTGTTTCCCGTCTTCAGTCAAGCAAAACTCGCTGCACAAAAGACAATTGCTCTCCACAATGTAAAGCAATCTTCAATGGGTCTTATTCTGTACTCCGCAGATTACAATGATCGCCTCCCCCCTGACACTCATTGGATGGACCTGACAGTGTCCTACATAGCTGACCCTGATTCATTCAAGTCGCCTCTGGCAACTCCAAACGATTCATCCGACTACGGTTTTGCTTTTCGAAAAGAGTTCAGTCTGAAGAAAGTTTCAGAGTTCCCCGACCCTGCCTATCGAGCGACGATCTTCGATGGCACCCTGCTCTCACGCAACGCCAGCTCCGGTTTGGAATCACTGCCCAACCCCGGGAGGTATGGAACTGGGGAGAGGGCCACTAACATGATTGGTTTTCTAGACGGTCATGCCCAGGCGGTAAAGGATACGATGCTGAAAGCGATGGGTGCAGATGGGAAACCCACCGTTCGTTAGACTTGCCTAAAGAACCGAACTCCGCAGCCGATCCGCAGCCTGTTCTGGAGTTAAGTCTCTCTGAGGCTCGGCAAGCATCTCATACCCAACCATAAATTTCTTCACCGTTGCAGAGCGCAATAAGGGTGGATAAAAGTGGGCATGTAGTGTCCAATGAGGATGATCTTCTCCATCCGTGGGGGCTCCGTGCCAGCCCATGGTGTAAGGGAAGCTGGTTTGGAAAAGTGCGTCGTACCTCATCAATCCTTTTTTCAGAATTGCGGCTAAATCTTCTCGTTCCTCAGCGGCTAAATCAGGCATTCGTTGTACATTCCGCTTTGGTAGCAGTAGGTACTCAAACGGCCAAGTTGCCCAGAACGGAACAACCAGCACCCAATGGTCTGACTCCTCCACCACTCGGCGCCCATCTCGCAATTCTTCCATCACGGTTCTTGCCAAAAGCGGCTCTCCGTTCGTATGGAAAAAGTGCCGCTGCTCGGCATCTTCTTTCTGCACTAGGCTTGGCAAAACATCGCTTGCCCATATTTGCCCATGTGGATGAGGATTGGAACATCCCATGATCGCCCCTTTATTCTCGAAGACTTGAACCCACTTAAACCTCTCACCCAACTCTTGGGTCTGTGCGGCCCAGGTATCCACCACTTGACGAATCTCGTTGGTCTCCATTTCTGCCAAAGTGAGGTCATGTCGAGGTGAAAAACAGATAACTCGACACTCGCCCCTCACAGAGCTGGCCTTAAAGAAGCCATTTTCCGGTTCGCCCGCATCCTGGTCCAGCAAAGCGGAGAAATCGTTTTTGAAAACAAAAGTGCCCGAGTAGTTTGGATTTCTATGTCCACCGGCGCGCTCGTTTCCAGCACAAAGGTAGCAAGCTGGATCGTGAGCGGGTCGCTTCTCTGTTGAAGCTTCCTCTTGTTGCCCTTGCCAAGGCCGCTGTGTGCGATGAGGCGAAACCAACACCCATTCACCTTGCAAAGGATTGAAACGTCGGTGAGGGGCTTGTTCAAAGTTCATGGGGCAATTGATAGTTTGGCACGTTCAATCTCTCTGGAGTCCGACCTTCCGCATCCTCGCTAGATCATAATGTCTACGATGGTTTTGAACGTCAGTTGTCCCGCCAAGATAAACCTATTCCTTGCCGTGGGCCCCAAAGACTCCGTTGGATATCATCCACTCCGAACTATTTTTCAAGCGATTGACCTTCACGATGAGGTCACAATCAATTTGAATTCGGACCGAACCTTTGTCGAGTTTTTTGGAATCCAGATTCCTGAAAACAACACCGTCACGAAAGCCTTAAGATTGATGGCTGAGTTTACGGACTTGCCCAAAATGGCAATTAGGGTTGCCAAACGAATTCCGATCATGGCAGGTCTGGGGGGTGGATCTTCCAATGCCGCTGCCATCATCCGAGCAGTTCGCCATCTGATTCCAGAGCGGTTTAGTGAGCTAGACGCCTTTGCGGTGGCTCAGGCAGTAGGTTCCGACGTTCCTTTCTTCCTGGTGGGGGGCAAAGCCCGAGGTGAAGGCTATGGAGAAAAGCTGACGCCTTTGCCCGATCCTCGCCCCGCGAAGTGGGTCTTGGTGGTCAAACCTCCATACAGCTACTCAACGCCGGAGATGTACGCGAAGTTGGATTCAGTGAGTTACCACTTCGAAGAGTTTCCTGAGAGTGATCGTCAATATAACGACTTTGAGCGAGTGATTTGCCACGGTAACGATGTAATCGAACGCATTGGCCGATTCGGAGGCCAAATGCCAGGCCTCACTGGATCTGGTTCTGCAATGTTTGGAGTTTTTGATTCCGAAGAAGAAGCGAGAAAGGCCGAAGGTTATGTGAAATCCGAGGACTTGGGTGACACTTGGGTCGTAAAGATGTTGTCTCGCGAAGAAAGCCTTGGTATTCAAACTCCGTAATAAAGTTTAGATTGACCTAAATAATAGGAACGGAGTTGCCAATACTCCTATTTGTGCAGCCAGCGTTCATTTCTCGCAAAGTTGATCCTAAGGTGACGGAGCAGTATCTACTGACCCAGCCCGATGTGGTGGATGCTTCTGTTTGGTTTGAACAAGGAGAAATGAAGGCGCACGTAACTCTACTGGATACATCGTATTGGACGCCCTATGAGCTCCGACTACAATGCGCCTGTGAACTTGGGATTCAGCATACGCCTAAGCACTTTGTATGCTTAAACGCACGGCCGAGAGCGGCCTAGTCCTCGGAATCTTCGTCTTCAGTCTCCATTTCCATTTCATCATCCTCTTTGGCTGATTTAGGAACTTCAGACTCTAAGCTGAGAAGAGCAATATTCTTGGCCTGGCGATTTGGGCAGTTGTTGCAAACAAAAGCGATGCTGGCGCCGGACAGCCAAGAAGGAACTTTATCGAGGGTCTTACCGCACGAGGAACATTGAATCATTCGGTTGTATCTCCAATTGTTTCACGATAGTGCTGGATCGTTTGGTGATGGCTGATATAACCATTGATCAGCATCACAACTCCTGCTCCTAGGTAAAGCAAGAACAGCCAGTTCTCCCGCTTTTGTCCTGGATCGCGAATAACAGAATCCCCGCCGAGAAACGGCAGCCCAATGATGCTGAGGATAAACAAGACACCGGCAATCCAAAAGTAGGTGTTCTTGTACCAAACCGGCTTAGGCATGGGTTTTTGGGGCTTTTTCTCGGACACGGAACAGAGATTGTACCGGATCGCCCCAACGGTTCCCAACTGAGCCCTATACGAGCCCTACTTATCCTATTGAGTGACGACCTGGCGCAAGACTTTGAGATTTGCCTTGCCACTCAAAAACGGCGCCCACTGGTGTATCAATTTCGAATTTTCCTTTTTCGTAAGCCACCCTCAGCTCTCCATCCAAATGGGCGATTTGTGCATCAAACCGCTGTAGAGAGCCAGGATTTGGGGCAATCCGCGCCTTCTTCCACCCATGATCGATACTCGTCACACCCGCAATCACTTGGAAGAAACCCAAGATTGGGTGTGCAGACCAAGCGTGGCAGTCGCTGCGAACGGGGGGTGGATTCTCTGCAAAGGTGGTGAGATTCTCTTCCAGCATTTCCCGCCAAGGCTCCAGCTCTTTCAAATAGTCTTCCGCCCCCATTGTGAGGTGCTTGTAGTAGCTGAAATAGTAAGTACAGCGCGCGGCATTGACTTTTTCTATCGCCTGATGAGGCCAAGGATCAATAGGAATGCCCAACCTCTGTTGGATCAACCTATACACCGCTTCTGATTGTTCACAAGGAACCCAGTCTGGATCGTTCTTGTGCCGGACCAAGCCGTCCACCTTCTCCACCTGAGGGAGAATGTAGTTTGCTAAAGCCTGAATACGCCGAGGGTCGGTTTTTCCAGGGATATCCAAGTTAATCTCCGTGGCCAAGTGGGCGAGATAGAGCGTCAGCAGGTTAACCGTCGCTCTAGCTGCACCGGGTGGAGTGCCTTTCCATTCTGGAACCCAGTCTGCAAAACACCAAAAGGTTCGGTCAATAGGTTCTGAACTCAAACGGTTGTAGGCGTTTGCGACATCGAGGCCTTCAGCATCTATGGGATCATCGTCATCCGGGTCCGGAGTCCACACGCGATCATAGAGGCGCTGATCTTGACGCATCAAAACCCACCACAGACTAAAAGGGGGAATCAGTTGGGGTTGTCGATCGGGATAGCGGCTTCGCGTGAGTCCATTTGACATGCGGGACCACCCCAAAGTCTCCACAGCATTGCGGGTTAAGTCTCGGTCCTTTCCTAGGTAGTAACCAATGAGAGCCTGAATTCGAGTATCTCCCACATATTGCAGCTGCTCGTAGTAGGGACAATCGAAGTAAGTCTCTCCTGCACAACGTTGAGCGGTCCGAAGAGAAACATCCCAAATCTTGCCCACCAAAGGAAGATCACTTTCAAAACGAGAGTCATCCTTTAGCGGATAGCCCGTTTCTACCGCAGTAAAGCCGTTAAGATTTACATTGCCTTCAGCGGCTTCTGAAACCTCAACGAGAATATAGCGAAAAGTTCGCCACCAGAGAGGCTCAAAGGTACATGCGCCTTCACCAACAATAAACTTATCCTGGTATCCCCGCATAATGCGGTCTTTCACGACTGAGCGGTCACGCCGCTCAGAGTTCTGGCGAGGAGAACCTTCTTCATTCGGCCATGTGCCTTCACTGTAAGTCAAAGCCACCTCTGCACCGGTTGCTCCACTCAATTGCAGTCTAGGATAGGCGCACAACAACTCTTCAAAATCTAGGAGGACTTTGTCGCCGGGCTTCAATACAAGATCAGCGGTTAAAGACTCTCCCTCCCTGCCCACGCCTGTATCTCCTTTAAACCCTCCTCGAGTTTGAGGAGCTTGCGATCGAAGTCGGTAATCCATAAGGGGAATGGAGCGCGGAACCAGATTCCACGGAGATGTATCGCCGTCACCTCGATCCTTAGCCGGGTAAATGTTGTTCGGCTTTTTCCAGTCTAGATTTCCGAATGCAGGGCTGAGCGCATCTGGATGTTGCCTTCCGTCAATAACTTCGCCGGGACCAATATCGGTATAGAAATGCTCAATCCCAGCGTGCATCATCCGGAAATCCCATCCTGATAATCTCGCCGTTTCCCATTCTCCCGGAGTGTTGAGGTTGGGCAGGGCATCCCCAATGATGCTGAACACAAAACCTAGGCGGACCGATGTCTGAGCCATGGGAGCTAATCGCCCAAAATTCCACACAACCGCAACGATCTCGTTGTCACCGGTTCGCAATCGATCAGAGATATCTACCGTCTCATAAAACCAGTGAAGAACATCGCCTCGCTGAGGACCGAAAGCGATCATTTCTCCGTTAACGTAGAGCTTGTAGCGATTGTCCGCACTTACTCGAGCGAGCAACGTTTGGGGGACTTCGTCAAGTCTAAACTTGTTGCGAAAAACAAAAACTCCGAGATCCTCACGCGGGTCAAAGTCGTACCCAATCCACCGAGCATTCCACTGAGAAGGCATATGGTTAATATGGCATGAAAACTCCTCGATGAGACTTGCCCCGCATGGGTCACCATTTGCCCGGATGAGAAAACTAAGACTCATCCCCGGGCTAAACCCGCTAAACTCAATAACATATGGGAATGGGCAGTAAGAAGAGGCATCTTATCTTCTTGATCCATCTGTGGGTGTGCTCCCCTTTTGCCTTGTTTTGGGTGGACATGCCTGAGGTCCGCCGAAACCTGACCGATGCTGCTGCCCAGAATTTATGGACCTGCATTATCTGTGTCTTTATTTATTTGAGCATTCGCACTTTCTTAGCTTTCAAAGATCCTGCTTGGCTGAAATGGGACTTTGTATATCCCCCGATTGATATCGCGATTGTTAGCCTGTTTCTCTACTTCGCAGACAGCAATCCGCTGAGCAATATTGCATTGCTCTACTTCCTCCCAATTGCAGAAGCTGCTCAAACTCTCAACTGGCGATGGTCTGCTACCATTGCGTTCCTCGTGATAGCGGGGTCCATCATGGCCTCACTCAGCACCCCCATAGAAGAGTGGGCACCTTTTAACATTGCGTTCCGCTTCTTTTTCCTAATTGTCATGAGTTCGCTAATGACGATGCTTGCCAAGCAAGCGGCTGAGTACCGTTCACAGCTAAGACTTGAAGCAGATCGCAATCGCTTGGCCTTAGAGATGCATGATGGGCTGCAGGGAAGCTTAATCACCGCAGCCTCGCAAATGGAGCTAGCACAGTTATTGGCTCACCAAGATCCAGATCGCGCCGCAAAAATTGCAGGCGAAAGTCGTCAAACCGTTCGACAAGCGACCGATGAGCTACGATTCTTGGTCCAGAGGCTTAGGAAGCATGAGATCGTTGGTGGCTTCGAACCTGCACTAAGGCAGTATGCCAGCAACATTTGCGAACGCAATGATCTCGATTTCTACTTTGAAGTAGAAGGACACCCTGTACGACTGGAAGCCGAATCGGAGAACGCACTCTTTAGAATCGCCCAAGAAGCCTTGAACAATATTTTGCGTCACGCTAAGGCTAGCCGAGTTGCGATTACTCTTAGGTTTCTTACTGACCGGACAGAGCTATCTATCCAAGACAATGGAGTGGGTTTTGTACCAGACCCAGAACAATCGGAAGTGGAACATGCCGGACTTGAAGGAATGAAAATGCGTGCTGAAGAGTGTAAAGGGCAATTCCGAATTCAGGGCGTAGATAAGGGCACACTTGTCGAGGTCACAATCCCCAAACGTGGCTCCGCTTTTCGCTACGAAGGCTTGGGATTTAGTCGATAAAAAGAAAGGATCACATGGAAGAAAAGATAAGAGTTATGATCGCCGAGGATGATTCGCTTTTGCGAAACACCCTCTCTGAGCTTTTACGCCTCGACCCAGGCCTCAATCTGGTTTCTTCCGTGCCCAACGGAGAGCAAGCGATTGCCGAAGCACATATTCTCAAACCGCAAGTCGTTTTGATGGATATTCAAATGCCTCGGCTAGACGGTATTTCCGCCACACGACAGCTCAAAGAGAAGATGCCCGAGGTTCAGGTAGTCATCCTGACTAAATTTGGGGATGATGAAAATGTCTTTGCTGCCATCAAAGCTGGAGCGATTGGCTATGTGCTTAAAGACGCTGGAGTTGAGGAGATTCGCAATGCGGTAAAGGCTGCTCACTCTGGCGACGGCGCGATGAGTCCTGCTCTTGTCGCTCGAGTGCTGGGAGAGTTTAACCGCATCAACAAGGCTGCTACCGAAACTCGCCAAGTCTTCCAAGAACTCTCGCGTAGAGAGGTGGATGTCTTGGAGTGTATTGCTGCAGGCATGAAAAACGCCGCTATTGCCGACAAGCTTTGCTTGTCGGAGAAGACAGTAAAGACCCACGTCACGGCGATCTTCAAAAAACTTCAGGTGAATGACCGGACTGAAGCTGCTTTGCTAGCTCACAAGAAAGGCCTAACTTTGTCTTAGTTTGTAGAAACAACTTAGGCTCGCAGCCTATTTCGGTAGGCAGATGGGCGTTCGCCGGTGGCTCCTTGGAATCTTTGGGAGAAGTAAAACTCGCTCACAAACCCAAGGGAATGTGCGATTTCTCGAATCGTCATGTCGGTTAGTTCTAACAACTGTTTGGACCGTTCCAACCGGAGATTCTCCATATACTTCCTCGGGGGAATGCCCGTCTCTTGAGAAAAGAGATGTGCCAAGCGAGATTCGCTGATCCCAACCGATTCTGCCAAGTCAGGAATTGATAAGGGAGAAGACAGGTCTCGTTGCATATGGGTGATAACAGCCTTGATTCTGGAGTCAATCTTAGGGCCCTGTGATACCGAAGAGCGTGACGCGACCATAATCAATGCTCGCTCCAGATAATTGAGTGCAAGCGCATCTGCGAATCTCCCTGACTGATGAGTCGTTTCTAGAGATTTTTCTATAGCTTCAGAAACCACGATCAAGTCGTCCTCTGCTAACTGCTCACGCATCATTCCCGGCCCTATTTGTGTCCACTGCAATAAGCTAAGCCAGTGAGGCCTCAGGTGAAAGTGAGCCCACTGGAAATTCCACTCTTTGCAGCCGGGTGATGTGCCGTACTCATGCATTCGCTTGGGGCGCATTAAGACAATATCGCCTCTTTTAGCCTCAAAACTTCCTTCTCGATGGACAAATTTGCCAGAGCCATCCAAAGTTAAGATGGCGAGCCAACTAGTCGCGCCTTTATGGCGTGCTGTCCAATAACCTGTCCGCTCATTCCAATGACCCACAATCAGGCTTGCAACAAGCGGATCGTTATCTTGGTCGGAAGCACGCATAGCAGGATATTATATGATACAAGCGAGTATTTGCATCGCACAACAACTTAGGACGACTATGATAACAAGCAGAATATGAAATCCATCGTCGATTCACAAAAAGTTGAGCACTATCGTCGCGAGGGCTATGTGCTAGAGCCCGGACTCTTTAGTAAAGAGGAAACAACCATGCTCCGCAACTATTTCACCGAAATGGTGGAAAGGGGTGGCGATGGCTGGGCAGAAGGTGGAGTGGATCGGGAAAGTGATGACCCACTAAAACGCTACCCCCGGCTCCTTCAGCCTCATAGGGGCGATGATGTTGCAATGGACTTTATGGTAGATGATCGCATTCGCCAATGGCTCACAGCCTTTTACGAGCGAGAGCCGTACCCCGTACAAACGATGATCTATTTTAAGCCCCCGGGAGCTCGCGGACAAGCCCTTCACCAGGATCAGCGATACCTACGGGCTGAGCCAGGCACTTGCATGGCCGCATGGCTGGCACTTGAAGACATTGATGAAGAAAATGGCTGCATGTCTATTGTTCCGGGAACGCAAGGAATACCAATGCTCTGCCCAGGATCTGCCGACGCTACACTCAGTTTTACTGGAGATCAAGTGCCTCTTCCTCGCGACTCCGAGGCTATTCCAATGAGAATGAAGGAAGGAGACGTCCTTTTCTTTAATGGGTCTCTCGTTCACGGTTCTGGCCCTAATATGTCGGACACAAGATTTAGGCGAATCATTGTTGGGCACTATATTGAGGGTGGGGCTGAGAAAGTGGCTCACTATTATTTCCCGGTGTATAGATTTGATCGAAGCACGGTGGATGGCATTTCTGAAAACCCCTGGGGAGGTGGGCCGTGCGGAATGCTAGTCGATAAAGACGGAAAGGAAGTTATTGAGATGACAGGTGACATGGCTGCCGCCACTGCTGCCCACTAAAGTTAGAGACGTGGTTCGTGGCAGATGCCGCGAGCCGCACCGTTCTGGCTTGGAATAGCCCATAATAGACAGCAGTATGGACAGAGATCACGATGCCGACAAAATGGCCCTTGCCGTTGCCCTAGGCGTCTTTCCATTTGCGTTAGCGATAGTCGGCTCCTGGATGTGGCCGCTCTTTAACTCTGCGGGAGATGCTGTTTATCAAGACTACAAGATCGCAGAGATTCTTACTGGTCTAGTGGGTGGTGGAGCCATCGGATTTGCGATTGGCGCTACCATGCTGTGGGTTCGCAAAATGACCGAACAACCCAGCGAAGAAGCCCATCACTAAGTAGCTTTACGCGTACGTACGCCCCTTCCATCTGGTCTGCCCGGTTTTCTTCCACCAGGCAGACCTGAGCACTACACCTGCCCCAATGCAGCAAACAACGGGCATAAAAGCAACGGGCCAAATAGAGGATCTGCAAATGGAGGCGACCATGAGTCCGCTCCAAATCAGCAGTCCCAATGCCCAGCACCACAAAGGCCCGGTCGCTAGCCATCCAGTTCCGCAGAAGGCCAGGAAGAAGGCTAACAAAAAGCTACCAGCGTAGCTTCCTGTGATTTCAAACGAGTTCTTACTCATCCCGTCCAGAGCTTGTCGCCAAGTCTCATACATTCGCACTTGCAAAGCCTTTGATAGATTGGCAATTTCTACTTGGATGCCCTCCTTGGCGCAAAGCCTCCCCATGAGCACATCTTCGAGCACATGTCCCCGCACCTTTTCATTAGGCCAGATACGCGTGTATATATCAGCTCGCCAAGCATGGATTTGTCCATTGGTAAAACGGTTGTGTCCCATTCTCGTTCGAGCAACCACTCCAAACGGGTTCGTTGCCAAAAGTATCCAACCCACCCAAGCCAGGAATAGAGGCTCTGCTCCACGTCCTGGTCGCATAGCCGGGAATCCCGTTAAGACCCCTATTCTGGGCCCTACATCTTTCGCCAACCCTCTAAGGCTATTCAAAAAGTTTGCCTCTGGACGGGCATCGGCATCCAGAAAGACAAACCATTTCGCACTACTGTCTTCGGCTGCTGCTTTTGCGAGTTCATGACAAGCCCGATTCTTGCCCGTCCAACCCACTGGCAACGGCTCACGAGCAGAGATGACAACCGCGCCGGCCTCTCTTGCGACTCTAGCCGTTTGATCTGTAGATTCATCGTCAAAAACGTAAACCTTGGGGGTGCTCCCAGATTGACGAGTCAATAGCGGGATAAGCTCCCGAAGGTTGTCCTCCTCATTTCTCGCCGGAATCAGCACACAGAACTCATCTCCGTCAAGGATTGGACGAGGACGTCGCATCAAAAGCAGATTTAGGGTCGCGACAAATGCGAACAAGCCGTAGATAGCAAGAATAGCCACACCCACCGGCTCATTCTATCCCTAGCCTGTCTGTTCCCCGCATACATGTCTACGCTAGCCTAGGCCCTTGCACCGACCTCCTGTAATCAGGCATAATTTGGTTCCCCTAAGGGCGGTTAGCTCAGTGGTAGAGCACTACAATGACACTGTAGGGGTCACAGGTTCAAATCCTGTACCGCCCACCATTCAAAACTTGTCCATACCGGACACATAGGTTACATTTCGTTCCGGAGACATAGGTTACACCTTAATGGCTCCAAATGGGTTTTTTTAGGGGTTGCAGACATCTCTCTTCGAGGTCGATGTACCCCAGGTCGAAGTTCATAAAGGAGACGAGCCATGTGTTTTCTTCCACCTCTTTGAGCCCCAGTTTCTGTCCTTGAAAGACGTGCGAAATATTGATTTTCTTCCGGTGGATGCAGACTCTACCGCATGATGTGACGACGATCTCACGGTCGTGGAAGGGATAATTCAGTTCTGGTAGTCCAGTGTAGGGTTTTGTGGATCTAGTATAGATTTCTGCAGGCATCTTCAAACCGAGCGCTTCATGCGGCCTTTGGCAATTGAACTCCTCTCGGAACTCATCGAAGCGAGCTTGCTGCTGGAGAAAGTTGGTTTTGGCCGGTCTAGTCGCTTCTTTCTTGAGGGTTAGGTGCATCCTCTCG
>JBBCJU010000010.1:0-335258 GCA_037190145.1 Fimbriimonadaceae bacterium | reverse complement strand
CGTGCCAGACGACGAGTGCTAGGTTAATCGAAAACCCCACTTTGCTTAGGTCGAGAGAACTGCTTTGATGACCTACTTAGGCCTTCTTGCGTCGTCTCAACAAGGCAAGGGTGCCCAATCCTAGTGCGGCAAGGGTGGCAGGCTCAGGAACCGGCTCAAATCCGCTCACCACAATGATTCGGTTTCCGCTCCCGAAAGTTGAGAAAAGGAAATCTCCGGTGAATGGGTCAATGAAAGCGCCTTCAGCCCCACTGAGGCCAGACATGAAGTCTCTTCGAGTTCCGGTTAACGGATTCCCTTCACCATCAATATCATAAGCGGCGATTCTTCCGTTGCCATATTCGGATACCAACATGGATTGGCTTGAGAAGAGTTGTGAACCTAGCGGCACATACACAAACCCTTCAGGGCCACCGCCGGGCTGACTCTTCAGAGTTGCCGATGTAATGTCGTAGGTTCCAAAACCATCGGCGGCGTAACCCAAATCATAGAATCCACCACCGCTATAAGAAGCAACCTTGAGTCGTCCTGCCCCATTGAAGCCATTCGGAACAAAACCTACCGCACCAACGCTCCCCGCAACGCCCAAAGAAGAGAGTGTATCCGTCCGATCTGGAGCCGTACTGCCTGGCTTAATCTGCATCAGAGTGTTGTTGCTATAGCCTGTTGCAAAGAGCACATTTCCGGGGCCATAGGAAAGGCCACCATCAATATAAGGTGCGCTGGCAAAGAGCTGGGCCGAACCGGAGAAGCCCGTGATGTGACCTTCAGAATTCCTAGTTAGCCCCACTGAATAGATGGCTCCTGCAGAGTTATTGGCCGATCCACCAATAAGCAGCGTGTTGGGATCATCCCACTTCAATGTCAGTCCGCCGTAGCTTGCAGGAACTCCCTGAATGCTTCCCAAATCGCTATAACTGTAGTGACCTGAATAGTAAGGGTCTATCGTTTGGGCAAACGCGGACCCTAACGCAAACAGAGAAAACGAAACTAAAGAAATACCTTTCCAATGCATATCTGTTCTCCTCAACAGTAGTGTATCTGAGGACAAACTTCCTCATGAACAATCGCTAATTATAAGCGTATCCTGGTGAGCATTAAGGAACCGTTACGCAACCCTAGGGCTTGCTTATGGCATCGAGACTAACGAATTCATATCCCTGACTACGCGCCTCATCGATAAACTTCCCTAGAGTTGCCAAGGTGTCCTTTGATCCGTCGTGCAGCAAGATTATTCCTCCAGGGCTTAGAGCCTTGGTCTCCCTTTCGAAAAGCACATCTGGGCCAGGGTTGTTGTAGTCTCCCGGATCATCGGTCCAAAGAACGGTGGTCAGGCCAAGACTTCCGGCCCTGCGAAGGACCTCTTGATCATGATCTCCGCCAGGCGGGCGGCAATAGCGAGCGGCCTTGCCAGTTAAACGTTTAATCACATCGTTATTGGCTTTGTACTCCACATCAATCTCCTCTGGTGGAATCTTTGTGAGCGTCACGTGGCTATAGGTGTGATTAGCCACCTCATGGCCATCAGCAGAAATCTGCTTGATCAAGTCTGGATACTTGTCTGCCATGTGTCCAATCACGAAAAAAGTCGCCTTAACCTTCTTTTCTCGAAGGATCTCCAGGAGCTGCGGCGTGTAACTGGGGTGCGGACCATCATCAAAAGTCAAAGTAACTCGCTTTGCCTGACCCACCCCCCTCCTTAAGACAAACTTTTCTAGCTCAGTCCCAACTAACTGGCTCTCCAGTTTGTCCAAAGCAGCCTGCTCCGCATAAACCTCTGTGTTGGCGGCTTTCCAGTCTGGGTCTGCATCCAAAACCACGGCTGGATTCACTCTCGCTGCGCTATGCTTCTGCATTTGACCACCGTCTGGTCCTGCCTTAGACGATTGATCCGGGGGTGTTTCCGAAGTGACATCGCCCCGGCAGCCGATTGCAAGAAGACCGAAGCACACAAGCCAACCGCCTTTTCTCATTTCTCTCCTAGGGTAGGTACGGACCTACGACTCTTTTCCAAATTTCATAACCCTTTGGGTTCATATGGAGTCGATCATCCACAAACAGCTCCGGGCGAGGACCACCCTCTGTATTCAGGAACTCATCGAACGCATCGATGTACATCAGATTGGGATTGTTCTCCGAATAATGCTTTATCATCTCGTTAGCTCTCATAAAGCTGTTTAGCATGCTCCAACGAGACGGAGCCGGTGTGATTGAGATAAACGCGATCTTCGTGTCGGGCAGTTCCGCATGGACTTTCCCCACAAACGCCTTGTAATGGGCAAAGACCGTCTCGGCAGACCGTCCTGAAGCAATATCGTTAGTCCCGGCAAAGAAGACAATCATCTTGGGCTGGTACGGAATCACAATCCGATGGGCATTTCGAATGCTGTCGATAATCTGTGACCCACCAAACCCTCGGTTAATCACATTCTTATCCGGGTAGTCCTGAGCCAGGGACCGCCAACCCACAATGCTAGAACTGCCGATGAAGAGGATGCCTCCTTTTTCCGGCGGCTTCTCCATATCCGAGATCTCAAACCTACGAATCGCTCTTTCAAAGTACGGATCCGCTTGGGAGAAGAGCCCAACGGACATTGAGAGAGCAAGAATCGCAGCGACTAACTTGTACATCTCCCTAATACTTGCAGAAAACCCGTTACCTTGCCAAGTTTGTTGCGTCGTATAATTTTGAAAATCATGCTTTGTTTGGTTGCATCCGCCCTTTTTGTCCCCTCCTCTGCTCCTGCCAACCTCATCACCAATGGCAACTTTGAGATGGGTCGCAAGTGGTTTAGCACTCAATATGCCTATTCACAAGACGTGCAAAAAGAGGGAACCTATGTTGTTGGTTTTGATCCCAAGCAACACCACCCAGGCGCTCACACTTTTGGCGATCACACGACCGGCAAAGGGCAAATGCTAATCGTTAACGGAGGTTCCTATGCCGCTGATGCGATTTGGCAAAGCACTCTCAAAGTTGCTCCCAATACCATGTACGAGTTTTCTGGATGGACAACCTCATGGAGCATGAATCCCGAAGATGGAACAGCAAGTGATCCGACCCCTGGTCGATTCCAAGTGTATGTGGATGGTCAACGAGTGGGAGCCGTTCACAAGGTGGAAGCTAAGAGTGGCGTTTGGAACAAGTTCGTGGTCGCGTGGAAATCAGGACCAGACAAGCCATACGTCGTCGTAAAAATTGTGAATACCAACACCAGCGAAATTGGAAACGACTTTGCTATCGATGATCTCCAGTTTTCGGTCAAGCTAGAAAAGGGGTAGCAAAAAGCGCTACCACGTGTTTTGCGATGAGGGCCACATCCTTCAGAACATGCCTGTTCCCCTTGAACAGATTCTGGTGGCCAGCCCCATCTACAGCGGTGACTCCTATGGGCGACACTTGATTCTAAAGGTTGCGGACTGTCCGTCCGTAGACCAACTGGACACCCTCTTTAATTTTGCTCGTGATCTCGCGAAAATCTTAAATTGATTATCTGGACTATGTCCAGATAACGGGTACACTGTCGGGGTG
The DNA here is from genome assembly GCA_037190145.1 of Fimbriimonadaceae bacterium. GTDB lineage: Bacteria > Armatimonadota > Fimbriimonadia > Fimbriimonadales > Fimbriimonadaceae > 55-13. Next base: position 331,726 of record JBBCJU010000010.1, on the reverse strand, counting down.
CAACCTGCCCTTCAAGAGCTTTTGCGGAAGTCCAATCTAAGACTCACCGCACCCCGCATTGCGGTCTTGGAGGTGATAGAGCATGAGGGGAACCACCAAGATGCAGAGTTCATTGTAACGGCCGCTCGAGGGCGTCTGGGCAATCTTTCACGTCAAGCCGTTTACGACAATCTAAACGCACTTGTCGCGGCGGGAATTCTACGCCGCATTGAGCCCGCAGGACGCCCGGCCCTCTATGAAACTCGCGTGGGCGATAACCATCACCATTTGATCTGCCGCCAATGCCAAGCAACCGTGGATATCGATTGTGCAATCGGTGCGGCTCCTTGCTTGCATCCCTCAGAAGATCATGGCTTCGTGATTGACGAAGCAGAAGTTGTCTATTGGGGCCTGTGCCCCTCGTGTCAAAAGCAGATTTGAATCTAAAAGAACTAGGAAGGAAATGTATGTCAGAAGAATCTAAATGCCCTTTTTCAGGAACTTCGAAACCCATTGCCGGAGGCGGAACTCAGAACGCCGACTGGTGGCCAAACCGATTGCGTGTCGACCTGCTAAGCCAGCACTCAAGCAAGTCGGACCCACTTGGACAAGAATTTAACTATCGGGATGAATTCAAGAAGCTTGACTATGAAGGTTTGAAGGCCGACCTACGCCGACTGATGACCGATTCCCAAGACTGGTGGCCCGCCGACTTCGGTCACTACGGTGGACTCTTCATCCGAATGGCTTGGCACAGCGCTGGTACCTACCGAATCGGTGATGGTCGAGGCGGCGCTGGACGTGGTCAGCAACGTTTTGCCCCCCTTAACAGCTGGCCCGACAACGTAAGCCTCGATAAGGCTCGCCGACTGCTTTGGCCGATCAAGCAAAAGTATGGTCAACAAATCTCCTGGGCCGACCTCTTGGTCCTGACCGGCAATGTCGCTCTGGAAACCATGGGTTTCCGAACGTTCGGCTTCGCCGCGGGTCGGGAAGACACATGGGAGCCTGATCAAGACGTGTACTGGGGCCGAGAAACCACTTGGCTCGGCGGAGACATCCGCTATGCGCAAGGCTCCGAAGGTGTCGAGAAGCCTGGAGATAACGCGGTTTTGGTCGCGGATGATAATGCCGACGGAAAAGTTCACACACGGAATCTAGAGAACCCTCTCGCTGCCGTACAGATGGGCTTGATCTATGTGAACCCAGAAGGTCCTGATGGCAACCCAGATCCTCTCCTTGCCGCCAAAGATATCCGCGACACATTTGGTCGAATGGCCATGAATGATGAGGAGACAGTTGCCCTGATCGCAGGTGGACACACCTTCGGCAAAACTCACGGAGCTGGTACCACCGATCACGTTGGGAATGACCCCGAAGCTGCGGATCTCGCACTCCAAGGCTTTGGCTGGCACAACACTTTCGGTAGCGGCAGCGGAGGAGACGCGATCACAAGCGGCCTGGAAGTCACTTGGACCACTACCCCCGTGCAATGGAGCAACAACTTCTTTGAGAACCTCTTCAAATTCGAGTGGGTACTCACTAAGAGTCCGGCCGGTGCTCATCAATGGGAAGCCAAGGATTCAGATGCAATCATTCCTCACGCTCACGATCCTGCAAAGCGGGTGAAGCCAACCATGCTCACCACCGATCTTTCGCTTAGGTTCGATCCAATCTACGAGAAGATCTCTCGCCGATTCCTGGATAACCCCCAAGCGTTCGCGGAAGCCTTTGCCAGAGCTTGGTTCAAGCTCACCCACCGAGACATGGGTCCACGCTCTCGCTACATGGGACCAGAAACTCCGAAGGAAGAACTGATCTGGCAAGATCCACTTCCTGCCGTCACCCACAAGCTCATTGATGAGGCAGACGTAGTGGAACTTACGGAGAAAGTTCTTGCATCCGGCCTCTCGCTTTCCGAGCTCGTCGGCACTGCTTGGGCTTCCGCTTCCACATTCCGAGGAAGCGACAAGCGGGGTGGTGCAAATGGTGCCAGAATCCGCCTTGCTCCTCAGAAAGATTGGGAAGTCAACCAGCCTGCCCAACTGGAAAAAGTTTTGGGAGTGTTGGAAGCGATTCGCACTGAGTTCAACGACAATGCTCGTGGTGGCAAACAAATATCGCTTGCCGACCTAATCGTGCTGGCCGGAAACGTCGGTATCAAGCAGGCCGCAAAGAACGCGGGACATGATGTCACGATTCCCTTCACGCCTGGTCGAACAGACGCAACTCTTGAGCAGACCGATGTCGAATCATTCGAAGTCTTGGAACCCAAGGCTGACGGTTTCCGAAACTACGTCAAGGCTCAATATAGCGTTCCGGCTGAGCACCTGCTGATAGACAAAGCCCAACTGTTGACGCTAACCGCCCCAGAGCTAACCGTTCTCATCGGCGGCCTTCGCGCCATTAACATAAACGTCGGCGGCTCAAGCCACGGTGTCCTCACAGATCGCCCAGGCTCTCTGACCAATGACTTCTTTGTCAACTTGCTCAGCATGAGTACAGCTTGGTCGCCCACTGATGACGCAAACGTGTTCGAGGGCCGAGATCGGAAGACCGGAGAACTCAAATGGACCGGGACAAGAGTCGATCTCGTCTTCGGCTCCAACTCCGTACTCAGAGCGCTCGCCGAGGTCTACGCCAGCGAAGACGGCGCCAAGAAGTTCCTAAATGACTTCATCGCCGCCTGGACCAAGATCACCAACCTAGATAGGTTCGATCTACAGGGCTAGCCCCAGTGCCCTGGCATTATGTACATGCCGGGGCATATTTTGTTATTTACAACGCCCGGGCACTCAAAGCACTTCTGAAGCCAACTCCAAAACTAGAAAAGTCCCTTCTATTTACAAGAAGTTATAGTTCTAAGTACACCTATTGCCATCTTCTTTAGATGTAATTTCGCTCCTGTTCCAGAGCCCGCTACAATGGTCGCTACTCGCCGCTCTCGCACGTCGAAAAAAGACTTCAGAGAAAGCCAAAACATTGCAAGTGATTTGAACCCCGACATCTTAGTCGTGGGTTCAAACCACTTGTCTTATAGGCTTCACCAAGCGAGCCACATCAGAACCACCATAACTACGACTCCAACAGAAGCGGTTATCAGGGCAGCAGCACGCATTTTCTTCAGATAAAGCAGTATTCCAAATCCTGTAAAAGACACTACGGTCAAGAAAATTCCGGATAGATCAATCCAAAACGACCAAACACCACCAGCATCTCGACCCTTGTGCAATTCATTCATCGCCGCCAGGAACCCATCCGAGGTAATGGTCACCTCATACTCCCCTGATACTCGTGCAAAGAAGGCATCAGCACTGTAGGCGGGAGCTTTGAAAGATAGGGAGGCCTCATCACCATCGGCTCGCATCTCTACTGCTCTTCCTCGAAGATCGTGTTCAGCTCGCAAATGCTCCACAACCTGAAGCCAGTTCACTTCATCACCGGCTAAGACAGCCTCAGGCAGTTTTCCTTTCAAGGTGCGCGTGGACTGTTCACCAAACACCCACTCTGGATGGTTCAACGTGATTCCTGTAATGGCAAAGAACAACACCAGCAACAGGCTAAACATCGAAATGTAAATGTGTAGCCAGCGCAACCATGAATGAACTCGAAGCTTTAGAGGACGTTTGCGCGGCGCGCCATTACTGACGCATTCGGTACTCAACGCGCATATCCTTCATCTCAATATTCTCGCCCAGGTAGTGGTTAAAAGGCTTGGCACCAACGGTCACTTGGCGAGTTGCCACTTGGTAAGTGCCATGCTCGCGAGCGACTTCAATACACACTTTATAAGTGCCTTGGGGCACATACTTGCCCGAGTCGTCCCTTCCATCCCACACCACTGAATATTTACCGGGCTGACGAGTTGCGCTCGATACGGTTTTGGCTAAATCTCCGCCGCCGGTCGCTTTTCTAGATTGCTCACCTTTAAACCATCGCTTCAAGTCAGGTAGCCAACGAGGACCACTTTGAGTTTGCTGGAACCAAAGGCTAATAGTTCGGATGGACTTTCCAGATTCATTTTCGATCCACACTGCCACATATGGACGAAGATATCTCCGACCTTCTGCCCTCAAGATTTCGAATTCAACGGCTAGTTCAAAATTTTTATCCCAACCAGCCGCCTTAGGTGTAGCGAACGCTACAATACCGGTACTTGCTCCCAAAAAGGAGACAAGGCCTTTAAGCAATGAACGGCGAGAGAGCGGTTTTGACGTTTGAACTTTAGAGTCCATGGCAGTTTCCAACCCTGAATGAATACCAGCTTGAACTTTCGAATCTCTCGTTATCGGCTCGAACCAACAGAAACGCACTATCTTCGATAGATTCGGTGAGAGCAATCAGATCATCAGGTTCCATGACGCTCGCTGCCGTGGACATAACGTCCGCCACCAACGCACAGGATGCAATGAACGTCGCGCTTGGACATTGCTGGGCAGGTTCCAGCGTCCGGACATCAAAGATGTGCGATACCTCCTGATCGTTCCATTGGACAGTTCTCCGGTAGTCTCCGCTTGTGGCGATCGCTCCGTTCTTAATCGTGACTTCCTCCAATGGAGCAGCGTTTTCTGCATCATGCCTTGGGTCTGATATAGCGACCACTAAAGGTTCCGGTCCGATGTGACGAATGTCTCCACCAATGTTAACCACTACACTAGTGGCACCTTCTCGAATGGCTGTTTCCGCGCAACGATCAATGATGTAGCCCTTGGCAATTGAATCGAGTGAAAGGTCGAGATCAGTAAGTTTACGGATTCGAGTTCCAGAGACTTCCCATAAAGCTTGATCCGGGTCGCCACCGGCCCGCACCACTGATTCCGCAGCCGCATGAAAAGCATTACCAGTGTGTTTTTGCCAATACTCAGCCTCCAATAACAAGAATCTCAGTTCCTTAGAGGCTTCTACCCACTCCCCTTTAGTGCAACGCCAGTGGGAAAACTCGCTTTCCGGATCATAGCGGCTCAAACATCGATCAAGCCTATCGATCTCCGCGAGAATTGCGTCCTCAATCTTTGTCAGATTCGTACCTGACGAACCCAATAATTGCAAATCCAGCGAAGTTCCCAGCACCCCGTCAAAATGAGACATCAGGGACTTGGTGCGCGGCTTAAACCAGTTAAGCATTCCCGGTCGAAAGTTCCACCATCGCCAACATTCGCTTCAGGCTGCCATCCGCTGGGAAGCGTTCAGCGAGCGTTGCGAGTACTTGCCGCTCAATTTTTCGCCAAGGGTAAGGAGGCTGCGGGTCGGGCGATACTGCGGATTGCATTTGCTCTGCGGCTTGAAACTCCATTTGACCCGTCGCCAAGTAACCGTAGGCGAGTAAGTAATGCAACATTGGTAATGGATGGTGTCGCAGGGATTCATCAATCCAGGTCGCCGTTTCCTCAAACAAGCCTGCTTCCAAGAGAAGGCACGCTACTTCTACAAAAGACTCCGGGATTTCCTCTAGAGGGTTTAGAATGGGCGATTTCTCTTGCACCCTACTCGGACTAGCCAAATAGCTCTCGGCGCGCAGAGAGGGCTCCAGAGGGGCCAAGAAATGGGCATTTAGAATTTCGGGCCGCTCCTCTCCATTACTCCCCGCCATTCGCTCCGCCATTCCTTTCATCCACCAAGCTAAGTGATCTTCAGCGTTAAACAGCAAAGATTGTTCAAAGGCAACAGCCGCGTTCTCAAACTCTTTTGCCTTTAGGTACTCATAGCCTTGCAGCAGGTGGGCTAAGGCTCGATGCTCTACAGAAAACATTCCGCTTTTCAAATCACTGCTATCCAGCATCTTCGGGGCTTGGTCCGACGGCTGTCGATCCGCGGGAATCGCTTCACCCAATCGAGAAGCACGAATGAGTTCTGCTCTTCCTGCATCCAAGATGACCAACTCGACAATCTCGTCCGGCATAGATTCCAGCGAAATCTCGCTGACGTGCTCAGGGTGCAAATCCATTGGCAGTTCCATGGTCGCCCCCTTATCCGTCAACACCACCACTTTGCTGCCTGGGAAGGGCGTTGTGGCATTCATCTGCAAGACGGAACGATCCCAACCAACCGCTACACTTGAATTGGCCCTTCGCAGGTCTGCAAGAGATGGATGAGGGAATATCCGGGCCCGCCATGTATCTAGTTGGCGCGGGGCAAGGTAACGTTGCCGATTAAATCGAAACAGTCCGTTAGGTTCCCCGTAGCCTAAATCGTCGGATTCAATGAAGAGTCCCGATGGAAGCAGCCAACCTTCATTTGTCCGAATCCAAGCCCCCATCACCGCCAAGCCTCCGTTGTATGGAGTTGGTTCAAGGCTGCGATTAAAGGCCCGAACCTCAACCTCAATGCAAGCTGCGTCTGGAGGCATAGAGTAGCGAACATTCAGGCTCAAGCCGTCGCCACAAATCTCTCCCCACCAAAGAGCGGAGGGAGATTCCTCATCTTCGTTGAAATCGGGCATGTAAGAGACTTGCCCCATTGAATTCAATCGATGCTGAAAACCCGTGGTTATCTGCAAACCCGCGTTGGAATAGACTCCCCGCAAGCCGCCTTCGGACAAAGGCAAAGTCAGGTTGAAAGGAACGCAGTCATTGCCCTGCCTCTTATCCTCCAATCGAAGGATTCTGCCCCCTAGCTCCGGTGAGATCGTCGCCCTTGCATATGGATTCTCCAGAACAACGGTGTGAAAGGTACGCCGATCCAATCTCCCAGACCGCGAAAGGCTTGGAAATGGGTAGCTCGATTCTGTCGGTTGACCAGCGGCCAACAGCTCAATCATCAGTTCTATGGAGTCTTCGGCTAGGTCAACTGGCATTAGATTTGGGCCTTATAGGTTACCCTTGGTACAATACAGTACTGATGGCTTCGCGCCTAACTCCTTTTGGAGTCGTTTTGAAATGGATTCTCGTTCCGGTTTCGCTAGGAGCGATTGGCTATTTTTTGGTCGGACCTCGGGTTGACGGGAACGTAGCGAAAGAGATTCAAAAGAAAGTCAGCGAAGTTAGGGGCGGTGCCCTTAATCCTGATGAGTCAGATCCTGAGAATCCTGAAGGGGATGAAGAAGTTCCGAAGAGCCGCTTCACTCCACCTGAGTTGGATGTCACCGTGTCGGCGCTGAACACCCGACCGACTACAACCCGCAAGAAGCGTCGGCGTAGAACTCAAACACCTACCTCCACCGCGCCTTCTTCACCTTCTGTGGCTCCACCACCTGCCGATGGTGGATCGTCTGATCCTGGCTAGAGCGCCGTTAGCTTCGGCCACTCTAGCTCGATACCCTTGTTGACACAAAGGCTCTGGAAGCGCTGAGTCTCTTCTGCAGACTCCCAAACAGCGGAAGGGTCAAGGCGATTTTTCAGGCAGTAAGCGGCTAACAACCCCGCAGCTTCCCCAATATTCCACTCGATGGGATGCAATCGGTAGCAACCATTTGTGAGATGCGTCACACCTAGGTTTTTGCAAGCGGGAAGTAAGTTCCGCATCCGGACGGGAATCAGGGCTCCCAACGGAATCTGGAATGGCAAGGAACTCGTGTCGATTGTGTTTGCCCCACTGGTCGAAGGATGAAGGTCTAGCCGATAGGCCCCGATGCCAATCGTGTCCGGGAACTCGACGGCCCGATCTCGGCCCTCGTTGGTGTAAGCCGCAACGTGCTGCTCTAGAACCGTAAACTTGGCGCGAATACGCCTTGATTCACGAATGTATGGAGCCTGGGCAAGCCCATCCGATGTTCCCATCAGGTCAGGACGCAAGCAGAGTCCAGGGAAGCCACCTTCGGTTTGGAGCCAATACAAAAAGGAAAGGCTAAGTTGTCGGGAAGCGAAAAGGCGCTCAGCAACCTTGTCCTCAGGCTCGTCGATGATGTTCTCTACAAAGTAGTCGTTCTGAGGCCAGTTAGCGATGGTTGCGGCTTGAGGAGCTTCCCCTTCATATAGGGCAGGATCGACGATTTGGCGGTATTCAAACAAGTTGAAACGATCATTTCCAAACATAGGAAAGTCCCGAGGAACCAGAGTCTGAACATCCAGCATCTTGAAGCTCAGAAAGTTATCTGGCCAGAAGGATGGTCGGTAGGTTCTCCAGAACTCATATTGCTCCGGACGAGCGATGGTGTGATCACCTTGGGGGTCATAACCCAATGCCATCACCCACGTGAGACCTTGAACATTGTTAGGTTCTGGGTCTCCGTCAACGGCGTGAGGCTCGGCCGTATCTCGTTTACTCTCGGCTCCCGTGACGTACTCTGTGCCTGTCATAGGAAGCAAGTCGCCCAGCTCGGTTGCGTCGAGGGTGTACTTGGCCTCAATCCGAACTTGCTCGTCAGTTTCTAGGTTCCTGAGGGATACGGATAGAACCTGATCTCCGTCTGTTTCCGCACTTTCGGGAACCCAAGGGGTCATGATGTGGAGATTTTCAGGTTCTGGGGAACCTGCGAGCATCTGCTCCAAAACCTGAACCCCAACTTGGGGTTCATGGCAAATTTTGCTAACCCAGCCACCACCAGGATTGAGGAAGCGGTCAAACTGGGCTTCTTGGGTCAATCGTCGTTTGCGATACTCAGCCCGTACACGGTTACGGTAATCACGGTAGGTTGCGGTACACCCAAATTGTTCAATCCAGGGATGTTCATCGGGAGGCACAGCTTGGGAAGTAAGTTGTCCGCCAATCCAAGCATAACGCTCGGTGAGAATAACTTGCATCCCCATGGATGCAGCCGCTAATGCAGCGGCGCAACCGCCTGTACCACCACCGACGATGAGGATGTCGCAGCTGATAGATCGCATGGATCGCTAAGGCTACCTAAGAGGATAGGGCGTGTTCACGCTGCGACCGTATCAAGCAAACCATTTTGGAGTCGGAGGTTCCCAAACTGGTTTCCGACTCCAAATTGGCAGCCCACTAGACTTCAGTTGAAAATCAGAACGAGCAGAATTTAGCTTTGTTTCTTCCCTTGGTCCAACTGAACCATCGTTCCCATGAGGGTCTTTTCGGCTCCACCCGTATCTCCGGATTGCAGAGCGCGAAGCGCCATCGTGACCTCTTGGGCTTCTCCCGTGCGACCTTCATTTAGAAGCAACATTTGAGTCTTCTGAAGATCTGCAATCGCCCCCATCGCGGTCAGTTGCCCCGTCTTGAGGCCCATGATTGTTTTCTCCACGACTCGGGAGGCCTGAGCGATTTGAGCGGCCTGAGCCACTCTCGGGTTCTGGGGAAGCGAATATTTGGCAGAATCTGCCGTGAACTCCAGCACAAAATCCAGATCGATGGTTTCAGTCTTCCCGGTTGACGTATCGTCGTAGGTAAGACGCCCGGCGGCAACTCGGTACCAGCCCATGGGGTGATTCTGGAACTCAAGGTCGATGACTTGCTGAAGCGTCGATCCACGTTCTAGGTCTGCGAGGTCAATATGGATTTCTCCCGAAGAGGCAATCTGGGGGCCACGCATAGAAACCCAACGGCTTAGTTTGATATCTAGCTTTAGATTACGCGCGGTGACCGTCATGAGCTTTTCGAGCTCGGTGCGGAAGACCTCAGGAATCAAATCTGGGCGAGGAATGTAGTAGTAGTTTCCGCCTGCCTTCTTGGCCATGCTGGCTAGCAACTCCTCGTTGTAGTCCGGTCCAAAGCCAAGGAAGGTGCAGCTGATTCCGCGAGACTTGATATCACCCGCATGCGCAACCAAGGCGGAGAAGTCTTTGATACCCGCAGTCGGATCACCATCGGTTAAAACTACAAGGCGGGTGGCACGGCCTGGATCATTGACGGTGGTCACCTGCTGCATACCGAGCAATAGCCCATCGTAAAGGTTGGTCGTGTTTCCAGGCATCAGGCGTTGGATACCGTCTTTGATACGCGGCTTATCGGTCACTCGCTGGGGCGGCATCAAAACATCCACGGTCTCTTCGAACGTGACGATGCTAAGGATGTCGTTCGGGCTAAGCAAATCCACCACGTAAGAACAAGCCTGCTTCACATAGTCTAAAGGGGGACCTTCCATAGAACCAGAGCGGTCGATCACCAAACACAGATTCAGGGGGGTTCGAGCACCTAACCCTCCTCCGGGAGCCCCTCCGGCAATAAAATCGACCAGAAACTGCTCACGCGCAGGACCGTTGGCCATGGTGGCATCACGCCCCGAAATCACCTCTGCGACGAGAGCCTTTCCACCAGGCATTGCCGTCATGGCAGAAGTCTTTAAGGGATCAAATGCTCCCATCGCCTGAGTCCGCATCGGATCGTGGGCGGTCGGAGCCGTCCCTAGGACCGTTCGATTGGGGTCGATTTGCTGTGTGCGATTATCCATTTTGAGTGTGGGGCGGCTTACGAATTGTGAATTGTGAATTGTGAATTGTGGTTTGTGGTTTGTGGGTACTAGGTTACGTCATCCGAGGATTGCCCATCATAAGGCGCTCTCTCTTCCTTGCACCAGCTCGGTGCGTGGTAGCACATCGCCTTTAGGGTTTTCAGAACCGCTGAGTACTTGTCAATCAGTTCAGATGACACCTCACGTTCCATATGTTGGCAATCTGCGGCAAACCTCAACCATGATTGAGTTTCACCAGCCTCGGACATGCTGTCGGTGAGCTTAGCGGCAAATGCGGCAACATACCGTCGTTTTTGCCAGGCTTCGGCAAGGTTTGTGCAGACTGATCTTGAACTACGACGAATCTGATCCGTCATTGAGTAAGTTTCTGCCTTAGGGAAGAGCATCGACAATTCGAATATCTCCATGGCTTGGGCATAGGCATCTCGATACACCTTCAAATCTTCATGAGTTTCTGCGTATCGCTTTTCCATATCCTATCTAGTCTTGTCAACCTCTCAACCAAATCACAAATCACATTCCACTTACCACACTTTAGTCTACGCGAAAAGTGGTGGCACCTATCTTCACCAGATCGCCGCTGCGAACCATTTGAGACTGGACGCGTTGACCGTTTACAAACGTTCCGTTCGTGCTGTTTAGGTCGGTAACCATGAGGCCCATCGCATCTGGACTCAATTGCGCATGGCGACGTGAGGCTTGAGAATCAAAGCCCATGGGAATAGCAGGTGCTTCTCTGCCGACTTCTACCAGTGAACCGATCGTAAACCTTTGCCCCATAAGAGGCCCATCCATTGCCACCAATGTGTAGACACTTGCAGGGGCAACAGGCGTGGGTGTCATTTGCGTCGGATAAGAAGCCGGGGGCGGGGTTGGCTGCGGCGCGGGTTGGGTTCCATATCCAGGATGCGGAGCCTGAGCTCCGGCATGGGGCGTGTAGCCTTGAGGTGCCAGGTTATAGGCCTGGCCGGGATAGGCTTCTGGCCCGCGAACAGGAGCAGGTTGGTTCTTCAGAAGAAACTCTAGATTGAATGAACCCACAGTGATGATCGCTCCATGGAACAAAGGCGCTTGTTGAACTCGTTGTCCATTGAGGTAGGTACCCAGGGGTGAGCCGCCGTCTGCAAGAAGGAATTGATTGGGACCTTGGCGCACAATGCAAGCATGCATTGGAGCCACATTAGGATCACCGAAAAGCGGGATATTCGCCCGCTCGTCTCGGCCAATAAAGTTTTGACCAGCATCCAGGACCCACTCCTTACCTTCGTTTCGCCCGAGAGTCAAACGAACCCAGGCTGATCGGGTCATACGCTCAACGATTCCGATAAAGAGAGCAATTGCCCCTCCCATCAAGATCACATAAAGCGCGCGGGAAGGGCCACCGACCTCACCCGTGAGTCCTGCCTGAATGCCCTTGGTGGCCAATTGGAAGTCTTGTAATAGTCTGCCAATGAGGTCGAATAGTCCACCGCCGATAGCTCCACCGATAGCTCCGCCAATGAGACCCTGGACCATTCGACGAACATTTAGGGTGCTGGCTCCAATCGCCAAACCCAGGCAAGCTCCGAGAGGGGTCAACGCAACGACACGCCAAGGCATTGTTTGGGGAGGCAAGTGGGATAGCTGAACGAGAGTGCTCCCAAGTCCGTATCCTAATGATGATCCGATAGCTCCGAAGAGGAGGCCCAAGAGTCCACCCCTAATTGTGTGTCTCTTCCCTCCTTGAAGCAAGCCATTCACTCCTCCGATGGAGAGCCCAATAATGGCCCCTAGCGACAGAATAAACATCTGTTCCCATCGCCCCCAGCTTTCGCCACCGGAAAAACTTGGGGCAAAGGGTTCAAAGATCGCCCAGCAGACTAATCCTGCTACCGCGCCGACAAAGACTTTTAGCAGGATTGTTCCCATCGGTTATGCCTCGTAGCGGAATCTGGCCTGTCCGAATTGGACTTGGTCACCGGGCTTCAGAACCGTATCCGCTGTAACCTTGACGCCGTTCACGAAGGTTCCGTTCGAACTGCCAAGGTCGCGAACAAGCACGTTCACGCCATCCTTTACCACAGCAGCATGCTTTCGGGAAACCGTGTTCTCAGTAACCAAGGAAAGCCCATTACCCGCTTCACGACCCACCAAGGTTTCGCCCTCGGGTAAAGGGAAAACGTCTCCGTTTTCCATTACTAAGCTGGGTTGCCCCAGAGGGGAGGCGGGAGAGGGGATATTCGAGGGGGCAACAGGAACGTTCGGATCCGCGTCGTCAAGAATGATCTTCTGTGGAGGTACTGGAGCCACGGGTACTGGAGCAGGGCCCGGGTCTTGCTGAGCAGGATCTTGCGGATCTGGAACCTGGACACCGATCTTTTGAAGCTGGTCCTTCACCTTATCCTGGTTATCCTTCATGTACTTCAGGCCAAACCAGATGGCGGCTCCCGCAGCTCCAAGCGCCAGGAGATACACCACCATACTTCCAATAATGCTTCCACTCTTTGCAGGGGCTTTCGCATCGGCGGTTGGTTCCTCTCCACTTTCCTTCTTTGGAGCTTCGCTACCCGATGTTGGCTCTTTCTTGGCATCGGAAGAACCGCCGGCAACCGTTTCCACCTCTTGAGTTAACGACACGATGAAAGTAGGATCTGGCTCAGCTCGCTTCGGGTTTAGAATAAATGTTTGCTGGGCAGGGTCTGCATCTACACCTTTGGAGTTGTATCTAACCGTCACTGCAACATTGCCGGGTTGAACTCCAAAGAAGCTAGCCTCACCGTTTTTGCCGGGATCTATTTGGCTCTCACGATCACCCGATCCATCCTTTAACTTGATGAAGGCAATCGCGACTCTTTTCCCTTCGTGCTCTACCCGGACGGTGACTTTGCCGACCAACTTAAAGTCTTGAGGGGCAAGCTTCCAGGTTCCTTTGATCTCAGTAATCGGTCGGGAAGCAAGGTTGCCGGACTTGCGATCCCAGACGTACAGCTTATCGGTCTTGCCACCCTGTATGGGAAGATCAAGTGTCGCCTCCGTCGCTTTGAGGGTTGACGGAGGCATCGCGAGTTGATCGGAAATCCAAACCTCGCGCTCTCCGGCGTCACCAAAGTCAAGTTTGATCTGGCCCTGAGCAAGGAGAAGAGCCGGAGCAAAGGCAAGCAGAAATATCAGGCTTCGTATTCGCAACTTGCGACGATTTTAGCGCGTGCGTGAGGCAAAGCGTTCGCTACATCCATCGCAGAGTAGCCAATTGTGCCGATTTCCTTGGCACAAATGTCTCCTGCAAGGCCGTGCCAGTACATAGCGGCGGCGGCCGCATGGTAGCTGGGAAGGGTTTGTCCTAGCAAGGTGGCAATGACTCCACCCAGGATATCTCCCATGCCTCCCGTTGCCATTCCGGGATTGCCGGTGCGATTCACAGATATGGGCTGTGACCGGTCTCCAACCATAGAGTAGAGGCCTTTTAGCAATACGCACTTCCCAAACTGTTCGGTCGCTTGACTCACGGTTGAGAAGCGATCCGACTGAACTTCAGCAATGCTTGCTTTCAACAGACGGCTCATCTCGCCGGGGTGAGGGGTTAGAACGCACTCGCTTCTTGGTAGTGCAATACCCTTGGCGACGGCATTTAGTGCATCGGCATCGATAACGCTGGGTAATTCCCAATCTTGCCATACCCGGCCCAGAAAGGTCTGGACTTCAGGGCGTTGAGAAAGGCCGGGGCCGAAAAGTGCGGAATCGAACCGATCTTGTTGCTCCAAGAGATATTCGCTTGCCTCAACATCAATACCACCCATGGCCTCAGGCAGCGGCAAAAAGATGCATTCGGGCAGATGGTGGGCAACAATTTCACAAACTTGAGGAATCGCGGCCACGGTGAAGAGTCCCGCTCCGCTTCTTAGGGCCGCCTTGGCAGACATCACCGCTGCTCCTGGCATTTCGGCACTTCCTGCGATGATGAGGACATGGCCGTTGTCTCCCTTATGACTCGCTCTCAATCTTTGAGGAATCACATTGGCGACCCATTCCATGTCAAGCAACTGAGCTTCAGAAGGTTCCTCCAGGAGTTCGGAAGGAAATCCGATATGGGCGATGTCCCATTGCCCGGAATGTTCTTGACCGGTCCCTTGGAAAAGAAACGGCTTGGGTAGCGCAAGGGTCACGGTCTTCGTTGCCCATACACTTTCGCCAAGTTCTTCGCCCGTATCACAGTGGACTCCGCTGGGAATATCAATAGACAGGACCGGGGTTCCGCTGCGGTTAATGGACTGTATGGCAACCTGAATCGGTCCTCGTACCTCTCCCGCCGCCCCAGTACCCAGAAGCGCATCCACTAGGAGATCTCGCGAACTGAGATTGATCAGTTTCGAGTCATACAACGGGTCACCCGCGAAGCTGAGGGGAACACCGGCTTCCTTGGTCTGGCCAGCCTGAAACCGAGGCTCCCGGCCAAGGTCAGACTCCTTGCACGCTACGAGACAATCTACTGAATAACCGGCCTGGTGAGCTAGTCGAGCCACCACGAATCCATCGCCACCGTTATTCCCCTTGCCGCAAAGGACCGTGAGGGTGCCTTCCGCGGAGATGGTGCGTTTGACTTCCTCGAAAACGCGTTGTCCGGCTGTTTCCATCAGACTTCTCACCGAGATTCCATAGTCCTCGGACGCTTTTTGATCCATCTCTCCACAACGCTGTGAGCTAACTATCCACACGGGTGCCTTTCCTCTCAAGAGCTACGAACGTACCTCTCTACGGCTTGATATTGCCATTCGTCGTCTTTTCTATGGAAATCAAACGCAGGCCACCTCCACAGCGGGCGTGCATGTATCGATTGCCTTTGGGAAGGCGACGCGTCCTCACGAAGGATTTGCCGCATTTCTTGCACTGGTAAGTCACTTGCTGACGAGAAGCGTTCCGCTCTACTTCGTAGTTATGGGTTCTGACCGGCGGTAAACCTAGATCTTGCATGGCTGTTTGCCAAAAGGGACCATGATTCGCTGCCGAACGGCCATGCCGATGTACCGCAAGAAGATGAGCGTATTCGTGAAGCAATGTGATGCGAAGACGGTCGAAGTCGGTGAGAAGCTGTCGACTCAAGCCGATTTGGTTGGTTCGGTAGTAAGCAATTCCGGCGGTTACCCGAAGGGATTTCCAGACCAAAGTGGGGCGATGGGGCAGCGGAAACTTAGCCATCTGCTCATCTAGCAGTTGTTCGGCTTGAATCGCTAGTTCATCCGTGGGCATCAGAGATTGGACGGAATTAGGCGCCCCTTCTTCTCCGCTTGTTGCTATACATTCTCCGGTCTGCACTTTGAAGGATTTTCGCGGCTCCTTCGTCGCTATGTGCCCAACCCACGGAGGCGATCACCGGCACAATCTCTTCACCAAGCGCGATCGAAAAGCTGAGCTTATCGATTAAACGATTCACGACCTCTTCCGCAATCATTTTGGGCGCACCTGTGAGTAGTACCGCGAACTCATCTCCCCCAAGTCGAGCCACGATATCGGTGTCTCGTACCGACTGTCGAAGGCGGGTTGCGAACTCCACGAGCACCTGATCTCCGGCGGTGTGTCCATGGAGGTCATTTACCTCTTTGAATTGATCTAGATCGATCATCACCAATCCGAAAGGCTCCATGGGCTCTTCGCTCATAAGCCGTTGCAGCTCGGACTGAAACTCTGCGCGATTTGCCTGCCCCGTCAGAGGGTCGCGATAGGCCAGATTGGACATCTTTTGGAACTCTGCATAGAGCTTGGTCTTCATCGCGTACTCGGCGGTAATGTCGGTAATGACATCGATGTAACCGGTGACGCGCCCTCTAGCGCCCATGAGAGGAGCCGTGGAGACGATGGCCCGGCGCCGAATGCCTTGATCCGTGGTTAGCTCAACCTCATACTGGCCTTCCTCATTTTTAGCGCCGGGCATGAACTCGCCAATGTGACGCCCGATCAGGGCATCTGTACTGATCTCCAGGCGAGACGCGATGTATTTGTTGGCATAGGCAATGGCTCCTTTCGCATTCCTGCGTAAAAAACCTTGGTGCATATTTGCCAAGACAAAATCGAGCTCAGATCCTGCCGGGCGAGCGCGAGATACGTTCCCGAAGCTGCCTTCTATGCCAAGGATGCCGCCTCTCTCCCCTTTGTCAGTAATGTATGGCACCCCTCTCCATCGGGTTTTTTCTCGACCATCTAGGGAGAAATGAGACTCGAAGGGATTTCCAGAAATGCAGTCCACCAAACGCCCTTTTAGACTCGCCAATCGATCATCGGATAGAACGTTATCCAGTTCAATTGGAGAGCCTATGCGGCGCGTGATGAAGCCCAACTCGTCGAAGACAAGGACCGACTCAAACAAGGCAGTAAGTAGGGCTATCTGATGCATCAATCGTTAAAGTGGCAATCTACAATGGCCCAACTTTCGCAATAATACTACCGTACCTTTGCACCCTCAGGAGTCTCTTTATCTGGCTGTAGGAGGATAGCCCCACCTTCGGCATCGGTCGCAGCAAGCAACATTCCTTGGCTCTCGATACCGCGTAACTTGGCAGGTTTGAGGTTGAACACCATAACTACCTGACGACCGATCAGGTCCGCAGGGGCGTAGTTCGCACGAATTCCGGCGACAACTTGGCGTTTTTCGCCATCAATATCGAGTTGGAGCTTGAGGAGTTTATCACTGCCCTCGGCGGGTTCAGCTTCGATAACCCTTGCTACTCTCAACTCAACTTTCATGAAGTCTTCGATCGTGATTTGGCTAGTAGAAGGCGCCTCGGGCTTGGGGGCCGGAGCGGGAGCAGGCTTAGGTGTTTCTTTGGTTTCCATTTTCTTAGTTAGTTCAATTCTGGGGAAGATCGGTTGGGGTTGAGCGAGCTGGGTTCCGGCAGGGAGGGATTCCAAGCTGCCAATCTGATCCCAGTGAGTAGTGGGCGGCACGTTTAGCTGAGCCGCAACCGCATCGGCTCCGACCGGAATAAAGACTCTCACCAGCCCTTCGGCTGCTCGAATGGTCAGGAGCATGGACCGCAAGACAGCACCTAATGCAGGGTCCTGATTTTTCACAAGCGCCCACGGTGCACGGGTGTCGATGTATTTATTTAGGAATCGCACCAAGGCCATCGCCGACTCATTCGCCTTTGGAATTTGGTATTCCTCCATCGCACCGGCAAAGGCCTCTTTGGCCATGCGAATCGCATCCAGAGCGTCTTGTTCCGGCTCAGCATCAGGCACTACACCATCCACAAACTTATGGGCCATGCTCAAACTGCGGTTCAACGCATTGCCAAGGTCATTAGCCAGGTCGCTGTTGTACCTTTGGTCAAAGTCCTCATACGTGAACGTAGAGTCGCTCTCCATGGACATCGTGGCGGTCAGATAGTGGCGTAAGACATCCACTGCCAAATCCTTGGAAATGCCGGACTTTGCCGCAAACTCCTCGGAAAGCTCAACCGGACGAACCACATTTCCTTTGGACTTAGAGATCTTTTCTCCACCCAACAGAACCCATCCGTGAGCGGCAACGGTTTCAAACAGCGGCAAGCCGATGCCCATCAACATTGCGGGCCAGAGAGTTGCGTGGAATCGAGTCAGGATATCTTTACCCACCCACTGAACCTTGGCGGGCCACTTCTCTTCCCAACCCGCGTCTGGCCATCCGGTGGCGGCAATGTAGTTGATCAGAGCATCAAACCATACGTAGATCACTAAATCTTCTCGCCCTGGAACAGGAATACCCCAGCCGGGATTCTTTCGAGTGATGCTTATATCTCGCAAACCTTGCTTGATAAAGCTAACAACCTCGTTCTTCCGATTCGCAGGAACGATGAAGTTGGGGTTTGCTTCGATATGCGCCAATAGCTGGTCGCCAAATGCGCTTAATCGGAAGAAATAATTCTGCTCGCTTACCCACCGAACCTCATTGCCATCTGGGCTCTTACCATCCACCAGCTCTTCTTCCCGGAAAAAGGTTTCGGTAGAGACGTCGTACCAACCTTCGTAGGTTCCAAGGAAGACATGGCCATTCTCTTCTAACTTGCTAAACAGCGCTTGCGAAGCTTTGATATGGCGAGGTTCCGTTGTACGTATGAAGTCGTCGTAACTGATGCGAGTGGCATCAAAAATGGTTTGAAAGCGTCCAGCAATTTCAGCGACAAACTCGTGGGGATCACGACCATTTGTTTCGGCGGCTTCCTTAATTTTCAGGCCATTCTCGTCGGTGCCAACCTGAAAAAATACATCCTCACCCCGCATCCTGAAATACCGGGCCGTAACGTCGCCACAGAGATCCGTCAGGATATTGCCAATATGGGGGACCGAGTTCACATAAGGAATCGCGGTACAAACAGTGGTTTTCTTGGACATGCCTGAGAGAGTTTACCGGCGAGTCAACCGTAGTGTGAGGATATCGCGGTCGCTACTTTCACCTTCTAGAAGAGCCTTTACGTTTCTGAGCTGAGTTGTTTTCAACAAGGCTTTGTGCTGACAAAAAGCATATTGCCCTCAACCTGCAAATCAGGTTTTTGAGGAGGCTTTAAGAAGCTGATAAACTCCTCTACAGTACGAATCGAGTGAACTTCTCCCTTCTGCTTGAGTTTTGCCAACAAGCTATTTCCGAATGTCCTTCTACTCTGGATCAAGCTTGACAAATACAGATGGCCACTTGGCTTGGCTACTCTCTTCAGTTCATCCATCACGCATGATTGATCCGAAAACAGGTGGGCCATTCCCATAAACAAAACGCTATCAAAACTTCCTGGCTTAAAGGGAATATCTTCAACCGACCCAACCAAAAGCAAAACATTCTTCGCATTCAATGCCCGCAGTCTCTGGTTAGCAAGCCTGAGCATCGGAAGCGAGGTATCCATTCCCACCACCCATCCATCAGATTGCGAATGGACCTCGGCAGTTGCTGCCATTGAACCGCAGCCAGCATCAAGGATTGATTGGGGTTGATGACGATACACGGATTGCGCGAACTTCTCGTAAGCTTGTGGGCTGGTTCCCCAGGCAATACGATTGTACAAACGACTGCGAATGAGGCGGTCATACATTTTTGCTAATCGATCAAACTCTTGGGCTCGTAAGTTCTCATCAAGGACGTAGATTCCAGCCTCAATCTCCTTGAGTTCGAGTCCTACATTGAGGAGTTGCTTTACTTTGTCAACCGTTTCCATGTTCTCACTACGTCATGACTTGTATAGATTTGGGACCTCTGGAGGAGGAAAGAGAACGCTATGCAGTTTGGAAAAGCCATTCTTTGGATTGCAGTGACGGCCATTCTGTTTTCGATCATTGGAGCCGGTATCGGATTCCTGATTGGATCACAAATGCCTGGCTACTATCGGTCGATTTTCGCTGATGGAAGTTCTCCAGAATTTGATCCAATCGCAGTAGGATTGGGGCAAGGGCTCACACAAGGCATGGTTCTTGGAGCAGTCGTTGGACTTATCCTCACCCTAGCGTCTTGGTGGAAAGAGGCAAGGCTGGCCGTGGTGGCTCTAGAAGAAAAGCGTCTCATGACCACTACTCAGTCTCACGCTGTTGAGGAAGAGCTTCGCCAAAGAGCTTAGAACAGAGTTGCTTGCGGCTGGGCTTGCAATTCAACCCGTTGTTGAGAGACCAGATTGCCTTGGTCGTCAACATGCTGATAGTCCACATGCCATTCTGCGAGTGCAGGGCCGAGAAGTCTTGATCGGTGGCAGCGATGAGGGCGTAAGCACCCACACATAAGGACGATTTTCTTGCTTGGGTCTTGAGCAGCTTGAATGAGTTTTTCAATACCCAGCTGAAGCTTTGGCTCAATCCTCAAAGGTTCAATATCAACTGATCCAGGATCTTTACACAGAACGGGGCTGTTTTCCACTCCACCCAAAGTATCACCCATGTATATGTAGCGCACCTCTGTTTGCGACAGCAAATAGGCGAGTCGTTCTCGGCGAAAATCCTCCCAATATGAGGATTGGGGAACAGATCGTACATCCACTAAATGAGTGAACTCATGCCGACGCACAAGCTCAAGGAAGCCTTCAAATCCTCGGTTGCCATAGCCGATAGAGTAGATAGTACGAACCAAATCACCAAACAGTCTACTTTCCGCCAGTCATGACGATTCCCTTCACGAAGGCCTTCTGACCAATCAAGAATAGAACAATCAATGGAATCATGACCAACACTGAGCCGGCCATTAGCAGGTGCCACTGCTCATTTTGGAGGGAGCGATATGTTTGGAGACCCAACTCCAAGGTTTGTTTTTCTGGGGAATTCAGATAAAGCAACGGCCCCATGAAGTCTTTCCAATTATAGATAAAAGCAAAGATGCCAACCGTAGCAAGGGCAGGTTTTGACAAGGGCAGGATGATTCGCCAGAAGATAGTAGAATGCGAAGCTCCATCCAATAGGGCCGCTTCATCCAGTTCACGCGGAATGCCCATAAAGAATTGGCGCAATAAGAAGATGTTGAAAGCTCCACCGCCAAACCAAGCCGGTACCCAGAGGGGATAGAAAGTATCGATCCAATTGAGATACTTGTACAAGACATAGGTGGGAATCATGGTAACCACCGCAGGAAGCATCATCGTGCTTAGAAGTAAAAGGAATAAGCGATCTCGCCCCCTAAACCTCAAACGCGCAAAAGCATAGGCCACCAGAGAAGAGGACACGATGACACCGGTAGTCGAAAGTATCGCGATGACCAGTGTGTTCTTAAAGAACAGCTTGAAGCTGACGTTAGGATTGCTGAGGACCGTGGAGAAGTTTTCCCAAGTCAAATCTTTTGGCCAAGCCCAAGCTGAGGTCGTGGCAATCTCGTTGGGGGTTTTCAGCGCCATCACAATCATGATGTACAGCGGCATGACGAAGGCAACTGCCCCAATAAGCAGTGCACACCAAGTAAAAAACTTAACAATGCGCTCAGAAGTTTCAGCTCGCTTTGTGGCTTGTTGATACTTTTCAAGATCGTCAGGTGTTCGGCGAATCACGGGTTCAGCCGCGCTCGAAACACTTTCCGCTCTTGGCTTTTCAATTAGGCTCATTTTGCCTCCGCTTCATAGTGGACCCACTTGCTCATCCTCATCTGAAGAACTGTAAAGATGAGGACGATGACGAACAGCACCCAGGCCAATGCGGCCGCATAGCCCATTCGTAGCGTCGTAAACGCCGCTGAATAGATGCTTATCATGCTCACCCACATGGAGTTGTTCGGCCCGCCATAGGGTCCATTTGTGATGATGTAAACCTGGGTAAAGACTTGGAACGCCGCGATGAAGCCAGTAATCAGACAGAAGAAAAGAGACGGGGTAAGTAGCGGCAACGTAATCGCTCTCATTCGCTGGAATGCATTTGCTCCATCCACAGTTGCAGCCTCGTAATAGAACTGTGGGATTCCTTGCAAGCCGGCTAAAAGGATGATCATGGATCCTCCAACCGACAAAAGCCCGTAGATGATCAGCGATGGCATCGCTGTATGCTCGTTTCCAAACCAGTTCACCATGTCGTTTGGTGTTTCTGCCCAGCGACTAATCGCCTCTCCTATTGGCTTTAGGACAGAGCTATAAAGGATGGTGTTGATAAGACCACCCTCTGGAGCAAAGAGCTTTCTCGCCACCAGGGTCATGGCTACCGCGCTTGCGATAGTGGGGATATAGAACATCGCTCTAAAGAGCGGCACTCCCTTGACCTTCTGGTTCAGCAACAACGCCAGGAGAAGCGCAAACAAGATGCCTACCGGCGTCCCAACTAGAGTGTAAGTCAATGTAACTTTAAGCGATATCCAGAATCTGGGATCTTCGGTAAATGCCTCTCGAAAATTACCCGCGCCACGCCATTGAGCACCCCGAATCATGTCCCAGTTCATAGTGGACATCAGCAGAGACAAGACCATCGGGCCAAGGGTAAACAACAGCAACCCAATAAGCCAAGGAGAGATGAACCAATAAGCAGTCCGACTCTCTTTTTTCTCACGATAGGTGTATCGCCGATTGCGTTCTGGCCAGTAGATGGCGAACAAAACCACACTCACAACAATCGCGGCAACAATAAGGCCCACGGTCCAGTTGAACACGGGCAACTTCTCCTCTCGCAAGAGTTGATCCAGCCGCAACTGAGCTTCTCGGGTTCCGGTGGTCAATCCCTCTTTAGGGGACAAAATGCCGTTATAGATACTGTCTCGGCGCCCGTTAATCAGCCCAACCACTTCGGGCCAATACTCAGCCGTCACATCAAACTTCACGAAGGGAACGGCCTGATCGGTGGCGATGCGGTTTGCGGGGTACTGCTGCTCCAAAGGAGTCTTCGGGCCTGGAAGCCATAGATCAGGGGTTAGGGCAAGTTTGCGAATTGCTGGTTGGGCAATTCCAGCTTTTGCCATCGCCGCCATAGCCGTCGGGCCAGCCATAAACTGAACAAGCTTCCAAGACTCTTCAGGATGCTTAGTGGAAGAGAAGATAGAATAACCGGAACCTCCAGTTGGGAAAGCACGGCGAGGTTTACCGGTTACGTCTCGCGCACAAGCCGGATAGAGTGCAATGTCCCACTCAAAGAACTCTTTGGTTCCTGGCTTTAGCATCTTTCGCATATTCGGCACATCCCAGATGCCGTTCTGAAACATGGCGACCTTTTCCTGGACAAAGAGTTGCTGAGTTGTTGACTGAAGGACGCTGCTAACTTCTTGGTTGCTGGGAATCCATTTTTTCTTCGTGGTGAGATCTACATAAAACTCATAAATGCGGATCATGTCCGGCAGGTTGTAGTAGATCTTGGTGGGATGTGCGTAGTCATCCACATAATCCAACCCAAAGCTAAACATCAGCGAATCAATCGCCTGGGCTGGCCATGCCGCAACATACCCATATTGAGTTGGTTTGTTATCTTTCCCAAACTTGGTCAGTTTCTCCATCACCCATAAGAAATCTTTCTCCTTGAGCTCTGGACGAACCTTGAAATCCCAAGTCCAAGATCCATCAGGATAAGGGACACCCGCTTCGTCAAAAAGCTTTTTGTTGTAGTAGATCAGACCTTGCGGGGCTATATCTCTGGGCAAGACATAGCAGTTGCCATCTAGAGAATGCGCATCAACGATCGGTTTGTAATACTCGTTGATATCAAAGCCAGGGGTTTTAGAGAAACGATCGTTGAGGGGGATGATCGCTTTTCGATTGGCAAGTGCCTGAAAATGCCCCATGTCCATCATGGCCACATCTGGTGCAGAGTTCCCAGCGTACTGAACCAACATCTTCTGGTGATAGAGGTTGTAGTCGCTAAAGTTTTCTAGTTTGACCTTGATTCCTGGATTCTCTGCCTCGAACTGTCGGCACAGAGTTCGCAGGATTTTCAACGATTCATCTCCGTCCCAAACGGTAAACCGGAGAGTGACATCCTTAGCTTGCAGCAAGCCAAACAAGCACAGGAATATAAATGCGAAGGTCGTTCTTCGTAGCACCATAACAGGTTCCGCATCGTAGCGGCAGCTAGATTCTACGACAGTTTGATTTACGGGTCAATCAAATATTTACGAGATTGACATAAAAGTCTTTGAGATACCAAAGAATGGTCCACTTTAAAGTGGACTCATTAAGGTTCAAGAGGGGAAACTAGGCGCGTGCTTTTTCGCGCACGTTGCTAGCAGAAACCGGCTCTGGTCGCTCCATCTCTCGCTTACCGCGTTCGATGGTGGTTGCCACCTTGCCTACAACGCCTTCAAGTTGGGTTAGGACATCAAGCGCATACTTCTCAGCCCCGCGACGCATATTCACGGCTTCTCGATCTGCAGAGTTTCGGATTTCTTCGCTTTGAGCTTTAGATAGCTTCAAGATTTCGCTCTCGCTAACCATCTGCTGCTGTTGGAGGCGAGATTGCTCAATCAGTCGCTCGGCCTCAAGCTTTGCTTCCGCCACAATCCTCTCGCCTTCTTTTCGTGCGCTCTCCATGGTCATCGAAGCGTCTTCTTTGGCGGTCTCCACGATGCGATCCGTTTCGCGAACGGTTGCCGCAGCTGCTTTAACCTCGCTAGGGAGCGAAGCTCTTACCTTTGCGATCTGCATGCTGATTTCGTCTTTGTTCAAACCCCAGACGATAGGACCGATACTCTTCGGAGAGTCAACGGCAAGTTCGTGTAGCTGATCAAGCAGTCGCAAAATATCCATAATGCTCCGGTAGGACAGACGAGCCTAAGACCTTCATTGTGGCACGTATCACCCAAAAAGGGCGGGAAACTTATCCACTATGTTTTCCGCAATACGCGGTGGATAACTTCTGCCACCGGTTTTGGCACCATTTCCGAGTAGTCACCTCCCAAGTGAGCCACCTCTCTAACGATACTGCTACTGAGATAACTATATTCCCATTTGGTCATTAGGAAGACGGAATCAATCTCATTCGCCAAACGGCGATTGACCATCGCCATCTGAAACTCATACTCAAAATCAGCAGTTGCCCGTAAACCTCGAACCACCGATTTCGCCTCTTTGGATCGCACGTAGTCCACCAACAAGCCTGAGAAGCTATCCACCTGCACGTTTTCGAGATGCGAAACACTCTCCCGCAAAGCGCTTACACGCTCTTCGGCAGTCAGAAGCGGATTTTTTGCTGAGTTCACCCCAACCGCAACAATGATCTCATCGAACAGGTTCGCTGCCCGCTGAATAACGTCTAGGTGCCCTAAAGTAGGCGGATCGAAAGAGCCAGGATAGATCGCGAGTCGTCGCATACCGCCCATAGGATAACCCTATCTTCGATCTACGACGGTCTCCATTGCCGGATAATTATCGCTACTCACCAGTTCACGTTTGCCATCAACTGTTCGGAAGACCTGGACAAAGTATCCCGGCTTACCCGTATTTCGCTTTCGTCCTGCTGACGTTCGATCCCCAATTTCAAATGTTCCTGGATTGCGAACCTGCCGCACATCGGTATCTAGCTTGACTGGGAACGGAGTGCCCGTTCCAAAGATCCCAACCGTTAGGCGATTCTTTTCCATAGTCGCCTTGACCTTCACTGGAAATGGATAAGGATTCCGAATTTTAAGGTCGATGTTGTAGTAAGCAACGGCTGCATCCAGACCAGGAGCTACGTAATTGGGAGCAAACCGATGTCGATTCCGCTCCACAATCTCTAGTCCAGCGTGAAGAGCCGCATTGTAGGCGGTGGTGGAGGTTTGGCAAACGCCACCCCCGAAGCTGTTAATCAATTGACCATTGTAACTAACCGGTGCTTTTCGGTAACCGCCATCTTTTGAGAAAGAACCCACCCTTTTGTTGAAGGAAAAAGTTTCGCCCGGTTGGATAACTGCCCCATTCAGCACTTGTGCAGAGAGTAGGGCATTATGGCGTTGGTTTCTAGATCGGTCACGAACGGTTGTTGAGAAGCTGGATAAGCACTTCTCCTTTGGAGCGGAGACCAAAGCTACCGTGCCAAATCCCGCAATACCAAGGACCGTCAGCAGACCGACCGATTTGAGAATCACTTCGCCCTCACTTCCAACGGAGCCTCAGCATTGGAGCCGTAGTCGTCAGGATCATACATGTTGCCAATGCGAGAAGGCAAAGCATTTGACTTGCCCGCAGACTCCGCACGCATGATGTAGCTAAACTCGTTTTCCCCCTTCGTCAGGGTTCGGGCAAAGAAGGACACACGATCATCTAACACCACCGTGCGGGCCCACCACCAACCCCATTGTTCATCCTCAAAGATTTCGTCCCGTTCGGTCACTCGACAGTTGCTTGGGACAGGATCTTCGAGCATAACAAACTCTCGCTCACGTCCCGATGTGACCTTTAAGACCACCTTGATAACGTCGCCTGAATTCACTCGATCTACTGGACGATCCGAGGCACGGAATGCCATGGTGCCATCATCTTGACGGCGAGCTTCCATTCGGTAGTAGGTTCGCTCAACCTTCAGATCATTGCTATCTACAACGGTGCCAAGAGCCTTATCCGATACCACCTGCTTCAGGTCCGCAGAATAGTAACAAACTGCATTTCCTGCCTGGGTGATCTTCACGTTGTTCTTACCAACCTGCAGATCGCTCATAGGAACAGTGAGCTGCATATCTGGCTGGAATAAGGAGTTTTGATCAAACGTTATCGTTTGAACATCCTTTCCGTTCACTGCAACCGTAAACGAACCGTTTAGATTAGCCAGCTCCTTGGTTTGCTTGAGATAGGAAGTCATCCCAATCAATACATAAGCCGTATCACGCGTACTGAACCAGTATTCTCCTCTGCGAGCTTGCATCAGATAGCGGATCGTCTTACCAACCAACTCACTATTCGGATCCAGTTTTACAAGCGCACTCAAAGCAAGAGCTGTACTTTCTTGTCCCCATGCGTATTCATCATTCGGCCAGTTTGAGGTCTGCGGTGTGACATTCGCCTTCGCTTTCAACTGTCCTAAAAGCTTCGCGCTCAACTCCTTATTGCCTAGCAGGTTGACCGTAAGAGCCCCCAAAGCTAGGTCCGAGGAACCCGCCTTCTCATAGTTCAGCTTCAGAGCCGGCTTCGCCGCGGCGGTTTTACCGTTGGCCGCTAAAGCGTAGTAAAGATAAACCAGATCACGTTGACGATAAGTCTTTGCGACTTCCTCGGTCATCTTTGTCTCTGCCCAAGCCAGACCTCGGTTTAGCATCGACTCATTGATCTTAAAGCCGGCGGCCTTGGCCCGTTGAAGGCCATCCAAGACGAGTGCCGTCATGAAGGGATCCGACTCGTCATACTCCCACCAACCCCATCCGCCATCGTTGTGCTGCATCTTGGCAAGACGAGCAAGTCCTTCCTTGGCAATACCTGGAACTTTCGCCCTCAGATCTGGGCGAACCAGCCCCGTTTCACCCAAAGCCTGGTCCACCAGAATCGCGGGCAAGAATCGGCTCATTGTTTGCTCGACGCAGCCATAAGGGAATTGGACCAGTCCGTCTAGCGACTGGATCATCGTTGTCGCAATTGATGGACTCAGTTTGAGGACTAAGCGGCCAGAGTTGGGATCAGCCCCCTCCCTGACGGTCACATCGAAATCCACCACGCCTCGCGCCATTCCAGCCTGCAACTCCTGGAAATCTCGTCCATGAGGCTTCACTTCAAACGTCTGCTTCACTCCATCGTTAGCTCCGCCCGAAATCTCGGCCGTGGCGGTGATTTCAGCTTTGCCCGAGGTGACCGCCGTTCCTGTCCAAACAACGACACGCGGTTTGCCAGGTTCTACACGAACATTCTGCGAGGTGGCCCCATCAATCTTTAGTCCATTGACGGTGATTCCTACTCGAACATCGGCAGCTTGCCCCGTATCGTTCTGAACAGTCGCTGAGAACTTTTGCTCGTCTTGCACCACCATGTACTGGGGCACCTGGAGTCGAATCATCAATGGTTTGCTGGCCACCACCGTCTCGGTTGCCATACCGACCGCTGTGCTATCGGTAACCCCTAGCACCGTGGCTCGCCAAGTTGTCAAGTTGTCGGGCAGAGAAACGGTTACTGAAGCCTCTCCGTTGGCATCCGTTTGAATTTTTGGATTCCAATAGGCCGTGTCCATGAAGTTGGACCGGATGGGAACATTCCCCGCACCCTTGTCTCCACCATCAAGGAAAATCTCTTGGAAGGAGTAGCTTGTTTGTACCGATACGTACCGCCGTGGGAAAAATCCGTTAAACGGATCCGTATCGTCCTTTCGAATTGCATAGATAGACTCGTCCACTACACCCAACGAGAGATCCGCAGAGACGGGTTGCCCAGCCTGATCTTTGGTCGTGATGGAGTAGGTGACCGGCTGCCCAGGCAACACTTTCTCACGATCTGGGCTCACAGAAACTTGCAGCTTTTGCTGAGATAAGGTCATTAAGAGCGCGTGGCTTGCCTCGTTGAACTGTTTGTCTCGCATGTAGACCACAGACACCTGAGCATTGGGAGCAAATGATTTCTCAACTTGCATCGAGACTACGGTGACTGACTGGGTAAGGCTCACAACTTTCTGGAAAAGAACTTCATTTGCTTCCACTGTAACAAGAGCAAAACCTCCAGCCTTGTCCGTTTGAATCAGAGCCTTCGCCGTATCGCCAATCTCATACTTCCGTTTATCTAGAGTGACTGACAGCTTTCCGCCTGGACGGGCAGGAACTCCAGAACCTTCTACGTAGAAATAAGCTTTGGATTCAATCTTGTTTTTCAAGTCATCTTCGATATCTGCCTTGAACACGATTGACCCGGCCCGACTGGGTGTATAGGTAAGTTTCGCGACCCCATCTTCTCCCGTAGTAGCCGAAAGAGTTTCAATGGGCTCTAGAGTGACTTGCTCACCACTCCAATTCTCTTCGCCCACCACAATATGAAAATTCTTGCCTGCCAGACCTTTTCCGTCTTCATGGCTCGTGGCTTTGATCACAACTTCAACCGGAGATCCGACCTGCCCAAGATAGTCAGTCGTTTCAATTGAGGTATCAAATCCACCTCGGGTGACTTTGACTGAACCCTCGCCATCGAAGTACTTCGCGGTATCTGAACTTCCTTCGCTAGCAGAAACGAACAAGCTATAGGTGTAGTCTGTTTCTGACCCGTAAGTTTGTTCTTCAGGTCTTTGCGTATCGAACTCAACCACTGCTTCACCGTTAGCGTTGGTGGTCGCCTCGATCTCCTCAATTCCTTCGCCAGAACCGCTTTCGTCGGCGTACTCTTCACCGTCTTCGCTTTGCCAAGTCCACCTTGGAGATCGGCTCACATAGGCATCAATCTTTGCGCCGACCACCGGGCCGCCATGGTAGTACTCACACTTCACCCGCATCTTGGCGCGCTGTCCAAAGACGTAATAGTCCTCCAATGGAGTCACGGTGATCTTGAACTCTGGCTTCCGATAGGAAGCGATTCGGACTTCCAGCCTTCCTTCACCACCTGGACCTCGTGCAATCAACGTGTAGACCCCTGGCTTGGCTTCTCGGTTAGAAGTAAAGGAACCGAAGAATGTGCCACGAGTTGTCAAATCGGACTGGAAAGACTCCACTAAGTTGTCATCGCCATCCCTGACTTCGCAATTCACCTTTCCACTCACCGGAACTTGGAAATCCACTCCAGCGAGCGTACGGGCAATGCCCTTGAACTCAACTTTATCGCCTGGACGATAGATCGGTCTGTCCGAATACAAGAACACACGTCCAGGGTTTGCCGAAGTGTCACGACGAGCATAGTAGTCAACAACAGCAATGGAATCATTCTTTCGAGCAATGACCAATTGCTGATCAGTTTGAGAGCGACTCAACGACAGTGTGCCGTCTGGACCTGTCATCCCAATCTGTTTCAAGCCAGCATCTACCGTCAACCCGATGGCTGCGTTCTCAATAGGCTGTCCAGTCTCCAAATCTGCAACAAAGCACATGGAGCGTTTTTCGCCCGACTTGGTCACCATGCCAATCTTCGATACATTCAGAAAGGCATGCTGGTCAATCTTGCCCGCTTTGCATTTCACCAAATAGAAGCCTTCCGGAAGCGGCTGGAGCACGATCGGCTCCACAAACACACCTTCAGCATCCCGCTTAGTTATTCGGTGATCCAGATTACGGACTCTTTGTCCGTACTTGCTAGGATCATCCTTCGTTCGTTCGTAACGAGAGAAGCCCGCCAATAACTGACTAAGACTCCCCTTCTTTACGATCTCCTGTAGGTTTATCTTGTAAACCTGAATTGCCATTCGCTCTTCAGGCAAAAATCCATCGGCTTGAAAATTGGGCTCCTCGGTTGGCAAAAACACCCTTTGACTAGCGTTTATCGTCAATCTGGGGGCGTCTGGCTTCATCGGAAGCTCAATCACGGTCGGTTTTCCTTCCGTAACCTTGATTCGTTGGTTATCTAGGCGGTGTGCTTTTGCATAAGCGTGCACCACATACTCACCCGCCTGAAGACGCGAAATCTGGAACTGGCCATCCTTGTCGGACTTAAGAGTTCGGTGTCTACCTGGTTGGTACTCTGACTCCCCATAAGGAGATATATCGATATATGCCCCCTCAATAGCTCGCCCGTTCTCTCTCAAAAGAACCTTTCCTGACACGCCACCAAACGGAACTTCCTCGGTAATGCCAAAAGACAATAAGGCACCCGCAAGACCGACGGCGGTCAAAATAGCCAACACTCGGGTGGAGGCGGCCGCACGATGAATGATGGAAGCTTTCATTAGACTACAGGCTCCGAACTAGATTTTTCGGCATCGGGTCGTGAAACAAGGGCAATGAGAACACCAAGGACAAGGGCTGAACCCGCCATCCAGTAGAAAGCAATCTGCTTTGCTTCTCTTGTAAGGTCCAGGAGACCATGGAGCCAACCGTAACTGACGGCTACGATTGCAGATACCGCACTCGCCAATAGGATCGGCAAGATATTGCTTTGCCCACGAAGACCGTCGACAAATGCGGCAAAGCCAAGTCCCGCTACAAAACCAACCATGCCCTTTGCACCCAGCACCACGGACATAGCAATCGGGATGAGCGCCAAGACCAGACCCCACAGAGCCCGACCTATGGCGTGCGCGCCTGACTCAGTCGAGCGAAGACGCAACCATTCACCCGGCAACAAAGCCGTGACAACTCCAAATGCAAGGCCAATCACTGCGTAGTGCTGACCAATATCAAGGGCACGAACTGCATCAGGATGAGACTCTCGAAGCACTCGGTAGAAAGTAAGTCCGAGTAGCGGTCCAGCAGAAAGAAGTGCACGCGTATTACCTAAGAGTAACAGGGTTAACACCGCGCCGGAAGCAGCAATCGCCATTCCAAATCCTTTATAGAAGGAGAAGGAGAGGGTGGCAATGCCAATCCAGATCACAGCTCCGATCAGGAAGGCAAAGGAATCATCCTTTGCATCCGGGCGAATCACCCAGTGGAGAACAGCCGCCGCAAGAACCGCACCGTCGAAAATCATCCAAGCTTCTTTACTCTCGACCAGACGACTGCCTACAACATAGCCAAGCCCTAACAAGACAATGACCGCTGCCATACCTCCGCCAAAGCCTGGGGTGTGAACCTTTTCCTTGTCCGATCGCCCCATTAATAGAGCAATCAAGGCGGCAATGGCCGCCGCCAGCCCAAACATCGTCCCGGAAATCCCGCCAGGCTCATTCTCCAAAGCCTTGAATCCCATGAAATCGGTAGCGAGGATGACCGTTGAGAATCCGGCAATCGAGGCGGAAAGTGGAATTGCCTTGTCTCTTAAGCCGCCAATTGCCCAAGCCCCAAGTCCAAGGCCCGCAATTAACGATAACTGAACCGGCACGCGCATGGAGATGTCTAGCCACTGAGTGAGTCCGGCAAATCCTGTTGCAAACCCAAGAGCCGCTGCCGGGCTGGCTCGCCTCACACCCTCTACAAATGAAAAAGCGGTGGCTAATGCAACACCACCCGCAAATGCCAGAGCAGCCGGAAGCAGTTGGGCATAGCCATCCTTCCAAACAAATCCCCCGACGACTGCCAACACGATCAGGATAAGCGCTCCAATTGGATTAGGTTTCGATTTGGCGCTTGGGGCAGTGGTGAGCGCTAAGGAAGCAATACCTATGGCGAGAGCAATGATGGGAAACGCAGTATTCATGGGCGGCGGTGATTCTTAGCCTGGTTATCGAACAAGATACGTGCAACTAGCTCGTTCGTAACGAGGAATTTATGTAAATCTCCAACTAGTGTGTTAGTTCGAGTCTGCACTTTAATGAACAGACGACCCGAATCAGGTCTTTTGAACCCAAAGAATGCGTCAAATCACCGGATATTGAGACGAATGATCTCAGTATCAAACTCCTCTCATTACTTCTCAATTCCTGTTCGCAGTTTCGCAAAGACCTCTCTCCTAGCAACTCAGACTACAAACATAACCAACAAGGTGCGGTCTGATTGGCGGCATTTTGCTCTTAACTCGTGCAAAATGCGGACATGAAGAGAAGCTGCCTGCTGTTTGCTATTGGCATACTCACCACCGCCGCCCACGCTCAACTTGGCCTCGCCCTCAAAAATGGAGACCGGGTGGTTTTCTATGGCGACAGCATCACTGATAATGGTGCGTACACTAAATACGCAGAAGCCTTTGTCCGACTCCGGTACCCCAACCTCGATGTTAAGTTCTACAACGCCGGAGTTGGAGGAGACAGAGTGACCGGCGGATGGATGGGCCCTATTGATGAACGACTTACTCGCGATCTCTTCGCCCGAAAACCTACGGTGATCACTGTGATGCTTGGGATGAATGACGGGTCCTACCAAGCATCCAAGCCAGAGATTGAAGACACCTACAAGAAGGGATATCAACACATGGTCGAGCGCTTCAAGAAAGAAGCTCCTCAGGCCAGAGTCTTTCTCATCAAGCCTTCTCCCTATGATGACGTAACGCGAAATCCCGGCTGGCCAGGAGGCTACAACGGAGTTCTGCGAACTTATTCTGACTATGTGGAGAACCTGGCCAAGACAAACGGATTTGCCTCCGTGGACTTCAACAGCCCCGTAGTAGCGATGTTGGAAAAGGCTAAAGCAGAGAACGCAGCACAATCAGCGAAAATTATCGGGGACCGAGTTCACCCAGGCGGAGCAGGTCACCTGATCATGGCTCAATCTCTCCTGATGTCATGGGGAGCAACTCCTGTAATCTCTAACGTCACTATCGACAAGCAGTCTGGTCGAGCACAAGCTTTCCGCTCCCAAGTCACGAACCTCACCTTTGGAGACAAAATTACTTGGACGCAAACTGATTCTGGCTTACCCTTCCCCCTAGATCGCAAAGATGCCAACGTCGCTCTGGTCCTAAAGTCTAGTGACTTTGACCAAAAGCTCAATCAGCAGAATTTGACGGTAAAGGGCATTTCCGCCGGAAACTATGCGTTGACTATTGACGGACAAGCCGTCGGCACCTTCAGTGCAGACCAACTAGAAGCCGGAATTAACTTGGCCCAGCTAGAAACTCCAATGATCGTACAGGCGAGGAATGTTCTATCCGCAGTCAACCAAAGGACCGATTTGATGTACCAAACCTGGCGACAAGTCGAATTCAACCTACGATGGGCTGAGGGGCAAAAACGCACAGCTGCCATCCAGGCTGCAAATGATCTAAGTGATGATCTAAACACAAAGATTAGAGCATCCGCTCGCCCCTTAGCGCGAAAGTTTGAACTCACCCTTGTTCCTTAGTAAGAGACAGCAGATGCCCTATGCGCAAAGCAAAACTTGGCTTGCGCATGGGCACACCCCATTCTTTTTTATTCTTTGGCCGTTACATCCCACAGGCGGACGAGCTTATCTTGTCCGCCTGCGGCCAAAAGTTCGCCGTTCGGGCTGAACGCGACGCATGAAATCGGACGCGAGCTAGCTTCAATTCGTACGTTTCCGATGCCTTTAGCCGCGTTCCATAGTCCAAGCGTTCCATCACGTGACCCACTTGCGATTAGCCAGGAATTAGGGTGAAAAGCTAGGGATTCAATCGGCTTGGTATGACCATAAACCATCTTCTCCATCACACCATCGTCCAGCCTAAAGATACGAATTGATAAATCAACTGCGGCTACCGCCAAGTAGCGCATATCGGGGGAGAACGCCAAAGCCGTTACGGTCGAGCGAATCTGGTTAATTGTTTGCATCAAAGTGCCAGAACCACCACTAAGGATCTTCACCGAAGCATCCGCCGAACCTGTTGCTAGATACTTTCCATTCGCCGACCAAGCTACCGCCGTGACCGCATCGGCATGCTCTACTCGCCGGTACAAACTGCTTCCGTCGTGAGTATTCGATACCGAGAGAGTATGGTGCAAGGACCCGCAGGCAAGTGAATTGCCATCTGCGCTAATAGCAAGGCACGAAACCCACTCCTCATTGGAGGCCTTCCAAGATTCAACACGATTACCATTGATGTGCCAGAAACTGATTTGCGACTCGGCACTTCCGGCGGCAACAAGCCTCTCTTCTGGGAAGGCTCTCAGAACAGAGATCACGCCATGATCGACCTTCAACCGCCGTTCGGGCTTCTCGCCCTTCCACCAGATCACTTCGTTATCAAATGCACTGGAAATGAGCTTGCCCGTATCGGGTGAAAAACCTACGGCATATACCGGGGTCAAATGAGCCTTTAGACGGGCCTTCAGCTTAACAACAACCGGCTTTCGCGGATCTTGCTTCTTATCGGCCTCATCAAGTCCCCCCCCTCGAAGAAGCGCATCGTACTCAGCCCGCCTTGCTGCATCCACCAAAGTCTCGAATGCCTCATTGATCCGAGCCATGTTCTCGTGAGCTTGAGGATCTTTACTTACGTCGGGGTGGTGCTTCTGAGCAAGCCGACGATAGGCCTTTCTTAAGGTGTTTTGATCGACACTTGGGCCAACTCCCAAAATGTCGTAATAAGTAGCGGTCAGGGTTTTCAATACACGGTCCGATCTGCCGAAGGTCTAGGGCAGCAAACTTTAATTTTACTTTCCGCCGAGGAAGTGGTTCAATAGAGGCCTAAGGCCAACTCGCTAGGAATGGGCGGTTATTCCGGTTTCTACGCCGATAGAAGTTCCTTTAGTCGCTTCTCATTTCGGATGGTGATGAACTGCTGTTGCGTTTCGATTACACCTTCCTTCTGCCACCGACTCATTGTACGGATAGCTGATTCCACTGTGGTACCCGCCATTTCCGCAATCTCTTGCCGGGTAAGCGGCACTTTCAGTTGAAGGTAGCTCCCTTCTCTTTCACCATAGGAGTCCGCAAGGATGAAAAGGATTGCGGCAATACGTTCCTCAATCTTCCCATTTGACAAAAGTGCCATGAAATCTACGAATCCGTGAAGCCTCATCGCTGATCGTCGGATCAATCGATCCTTTAACGGCATGGAACGCTCGTAGATATCTAAGAAAGCTTGTTTTGGGATTCTCAGATACCAAAGATCTGTGACAGCTAAGGCAGATAGCGGACAACCCGTACCGGTCACTGCACCCATCAACCCAAACACTTGCCCAGGTCCCATGAGCTCGACCGTGACATCGCTCCCGCTTCCGCAGGACCGAACCATCTTGATAAACCCGTCCGCCGATAACCCAAAAAAGTCGACGCTAGCACCGTTGTTCCAGATCACTTCGCCTCGGCTGGCCCGAACGACTCGGCAAGATTGAGACAGGATGGAAAGCTCTTGCTCAGATAGCGCATCTAGGATGCGGCTATTGCGAAGAGTTGGAAGAACCGCAGGCTTTTCACTAACCTTCATGGTTTTAAGGAATTAGCTAATTCCTTAAACTATTTTGACCTTTTTCGTCAAACTTGATTGGCCTAATCTGGGACCGAGCTGGCCATGTTGTAAGAATCCCGACCCCAAAGCGGGTTGGGATTCTTGTAGCGGACACATTGAGATACAGACTAGACGGCAGCAACCTCTTCAATATCTAGAGTTGGGCCGAATACTTCGCTCTTCCTCTTGTCGGCGGGAATGCCAATCTCTTCCAGGTGCTTCTCAACCGCCTTCATAAATCCTTTTGGACCACAGAAGTAGCAATCCGCATTCTTTGGAACCCAACTTTGCAAGGCTTCAAGTGTGATTTGTCCTTCGACCTGATAGTCTGTGCCAAGACTATCCTTCGAAGATGGTGCTTCGTAAGCCACATACTGGCTGAAGTTCGGTCGAGTTGAGCAAAGCTCTTCCACACGATCCTTAAAGGCATGGACTGCACTACTCATAGCACAGTGAACAAAGATCACTTCGCGCTCCGATGCTTGATCAGCAAGACGCTCTAGCATTGCGAGGGTCGGTGTAATACCAACACCTCCACTGATGAGTGCAACAGGGCCTGTGGCTTCCTCATCCAATACGAAATCGCCTTGAGGCATGTGTACCAGAACGATATCGCCTTGGTTCAGAGAGTCATGCAGATGGTTTGAAACCTGACCGCCTTCCTCACGCTTAACACTCACTCGGTAAGCGTCTCCACGCGGAGTATTGGAGATTGTGTATTGTCGAATCTCTTCGTGTTGGCCAACCCCTTTAAGCTTCAGCGACAAGAACTGCCCCACCTTATGTTCTGGAAGTGGCTCTCCGTCTCTTGGCGTCAAGACAAATGATGTGATGACATAACTTTCCCGTTGCTTGCTGGTTACAGTAAACGGCTTAAAGCCCGTCCACCCACGCTCTGCGTTGTCCGCATAAAGCTTAGCTTCTACCCCTATGAGGATTTCTGCCAACTGATTATAAGCAGCCGTCCAGGCTTCGGCAATCGCCGGGGTCACGGCATCGCCAAGGACCTCCCCAATTGCCCGGATTAGGTTTCTCCCTACGATCGGATAATGTTCCGGCAAGACATCTAGGCTGCAATGCTTATGGGCAATGAGACTAACTGCCGGCCCAAGGTTTTGAAGCTGATCAATATTGGAGGCATAAGCAAGAACCGAGGCCGCCAAAGATCGTGCCTGATCGCCTTTTGCCTGATTAGCCATATTGAAAATATTCTTAAGCTGAGGATTTTCTTCAAACAGGTTTCTGTAGAAAGTGGTGGTGATGGCTTCACCGTGGACCTTTAGGATCGGGACAGTCGACTTTACGATCTCAATCTGTTCTTTTGTGAGCATGATGTTTAGGGAAATTTCCCCTCCAACATCAAGATGGGCCCCGCTGTCTTGGCTGTCTATGATATGCATCATAGTGGGCAAAAAAAATGCCTCCACATTCGTGTGGAGGCTATGCCGTCTCGCTTTTTATAGATCCTCTTCTTGGGACCTCTTAGGTTTTGGGGATGTAAATCCTTGCCTGCCATGAGTGTGCGAGCAACTCATTAAGGCTCAGTTAAGTCCTAGGCCTGGGGCATGCACACTAAAGGCGTGTTGACAAGTCCATTTAGTTCGTCAGTCCTGGGGCCTAAATCGCCAAAACATTTTGTCCGTGACTTGAGACTGCTTCATCGGCTTGGTTCGGCCATCAGCCATCGCCACCAGAGCAAGACCTTCATGCACGATGGTTTTCGTGGCAGGGTCTATTTTTCGAGTTCCCTGATGGCGAAAATCAACAGGCGAGTTCCCTTCCCAATAGGAAGGTTGGAAAACGAAACCATAGTCGTAACTTTGACCATCACCACCCGGTAGCCAGGATGCATTGACGAAGATACTTGTTGCAAAGACAATCGTGTTTGAGGGGTCACTGATTTCGCTATAGCGAGCGGGATTGTAGCAATTCCAACTATTAGTCCACCCTCCAGCGATATGTCCATCACTGCCGATTTGCCCCCAGTTGTAACCAAAGCCAGACAAATCACCCAGCCACGCTTTTGCGCTGTGGGTCGGGTCTTTTAGAATCTTTCCGTTCATGTACGAAGTGAGCACCCCCTGCTTCACATCGTAATCGGTTCCCTGCTCATTGGACTTTCCAAACCACGCCTGCATGCCGTCCCACGTGGAGTAATAGGCTAACGGCACCGTGTCATCGTTATCCGAAGCATATAGCTGCGCTGCAGTGCCTAATTGCTTAATGGAGTTGGCCGCATTGTATTGAAAAGCGGCCCCTCTTGCCGCCTTGGCTACCGGCACCATAATCGCGAAAAGGATCGCCAATATGGCAATCACCGTCAACAGCTCTACCAGCGTAAATCCTTTTCGCTTCATGTTTCCCCGTACTTATCGGGGATTCTTCACGTGAAGTTAACCCCGAATTATTTGCAAAAGTTCTTCGGTCTTACTTTCCATTAGAGAGCGATTTCCTCGCGTCTCCACATTCAATCTTATAACAGGTTCTGTATTAGAACCTCGCAAATTGAATCGCCAATCAGAATATTCCACCGAAAGCCCGTCCAACTTATCGATCTTCCCATCGGAGTATTTGCTTTCAACTGCCTTAAGGACTGTTTGAACATCTGCCACACTGGAGTTCACTTCACCAGAGCAAGGGTAGTTCTCAATCATTTCGCCCACCAAATCGCCAAGGCTGCGCCCAGTCTGCGACACCAAGCGAGCAATCAGCAAAAACGGAATCATTCCGCTATCGCAATACCAGTGATCCTTGAAGTAGTGGTGAGCACTCATCTCTCCACCATAAGTGGCGTCCTCCGCTCGCATCTTCTCTTTGATAAAGGCATGTCCACTCTTGCAAACCACTGCATTCCCTCCCAGTTTGCCCACGATATCGAGGGTATTCCAGGTTAGTCGAGGATCATAAATGATGGTGTGGTTGGGGTCCTTCTGCAAGATAGCCTGCGCCAAAAGCCCAACAATGTAATAGCCCTCAATGAAGTTGCCATGTTCATCAAAGAAGAAGCAGCGATCATAGTCGCCATCCCAAGCTACACCAAAGGCATAGGTATCCTTTCTCAAGGCTTCTTCCGTCATCGCCCGAGCTTCTTCTAGGATAGGGTTGGGAACACCATTTGGAAAATGACCATCTGGCTCAGGTCGAATCTGTGTGACCTCTAGCGGCAGGTGTGGCAATAAGTGATTCAGCGCTACACCCGAAGCTCCATTTCCTGGATCAGCCAAAACCTTTAGCGGCTTAATATCTGCAGGAGCCACCACTCTCAAGAGGTGAGCCGTAAAATCGGCATAGCAGTCTTTCTCTTCAATGCTCCCGGTCCCAGTACTTGGGGTCGGATTTTGAAGATAGTCATACGCTAGTTTTTCAATATCCAGCAAGCCCGTATCGCCACTGATTGGCCGACTCTCTGCCCGTACCATCTTCAATCCGTTGTATTCGGGCGGATTGTGGCTCGCTGTAATCATAACCCCGCCGTCATAACCATAAAAAGCGGTAGCGAAGTAGACCATTTCGGTCCCAATCATCCCCAGATGAACAACATCCACCCCTTCGTCATTTAGACCTTTCGCCATCGCTTGATAAAGCTCGGGACCGCTCAAACGAATGTCATAACCAATGCAGACTTTCTTCGGCTGAACCTGCTGAGCATAGGCCCGGCCGATGGCGTAGGCGATTTCAGGATTGAGTTCGCTTGGCACTTTGCCACGAACATCGTACGCTTTGAAGCAAGGCAGATACTGACCCATTGCAAGCTAGTTTAGTCGAAGAAGCTAAACCAAAGCGGCAAACCCAACACGAGTTTTTGTAAAAGTAAATGAACCGATTGATGATCCCAGGGATCGGGAAAACTGAGGTGGATAAATCTTAGTGGATCGCCGACTCTTTTTTCCCAGTACATGCCCGTCAAAGGCATCAATGTTTCCCCATAAAAGGCTTCAAAATCATCAAGCGTCAAGCAAAATAGAGCCGTAATGGCAACTCATCTTCTCGGCGCACACATGCCTATCAAAGGTGGACTTGGTTCGGCAGTGCGGACCGGCAAAGCAATCGGCTGCACTGCTGTCCAAGTCTTTACCTCCAGCCCCCAGCAGTGGGCCGCCAAGCCGGTGACTGAAGAAATGGTGGCCGATTTCCAAGCCGCCAAGTTAGAAACCGGAATAGATGTCGTCGTCAGCCATGACAGTTATCTTGTGAACCTGTGCGCTCCTACGGACGAAGCGCGCACTAAGAGCATTGAAGGCCTTAAGGGAGAGCTTAGGAGATGTAATCAATACGGCATTAAGTTCGCCGTCTCCCATATTGGCTCCCATGGTGGACGTGGTGCAGAAGAAGGCCTAAAAATTGCTGCTGAGTCCGTCAAAGAAGTCCTTGCCGATACTCCAGATGACGTGATGATTCTCGCCGAAACCACCGCCGGTCAGGGCTCCTCGCTCGACTCAAAGTTTGAGGAGATCGCACGTCTCTTTGAACTTACGGGAGCCCCAACACGCCTGGGCGTTTGCCTGGACACGTGTCATATCTTCGCGGCCGGCTACGACATTCGGACCGCCGAGACCTATGACCAGACCTTTGCTGTGTTCGACCAGATCGTGGGAATCCAGAACCTAAAAGCCATCCACTGCAATGACTCCAAAAAAGACATTGGCACCCGAGTCGACCGTCACGAGAACATCGGTGAAGGCTTCATCGGGCCAACGGCCTTCGAACTCCTCGTCAACGACCCAAGATTCTTTGAGATCCCAATCCTTCTAGAGACTCCCGACGCCCCAGAGGGACACGCCATCAATCTCGCCAAGCTTTGGTCAATGACAAAAGGCTAACCCCAGGACCTCCGAATTCATTCGGCGAAAAGTGATGAAATCCAAGTAAGTGAGGCACTGGTACAAAGGGCTTTTGGCGCATAGGAAGGCCAGGACTGCAAAATGCCACCTTCGTAAGTGCGGCCCGACTAGCCACGCACAATACGTTTCAAAGTCGCTTCCATAATCGGTGTGGTTTGAGCGCTCACGGTATAAACCAAAGCTTCTCGATAAACCCTCTGCGCCGGATGCTTTAAGGAGTTAGCCGCTCCACTAGAAGCCGTGACTCCCGCATGTGCGCAACGGACGGCCAAATCAATAGCCCAAGCACGAACTCTCAGTCGCCACTCCGTAACTTCTTCCGTTACCATTCCTTCAGATTCTAATGCTTCCTGAGCCTGGCTTGTCTCCACCTTACACTCTTCAAGCTCTTGATGCAATCGATCAAAAGAGTCCTTGAGGAACTGGAATCCGCGCGCATCCCCTGCCGCCTTCAAAATATCTAGGCCTGCCTGAGCACATCCAAGCGCAAAGTGGCCTTGCAGCGCAATGTTAATCTTGTCGTTATTCCGAATCCAGTCTGAGGGACGCACAAAAGCAATATTCTCGTCTGGCACAAACCAGTTCGTAAACTCAGCCGAAACCGTCATCGCTGATTCCATAGCCGCAAGTTTCATCGGCTCAGATATACGCAGAATTCCTTGGCCTGTGTCCGTCGCTAACAACGGGACTACCCCAAAAACAGCTTGCCCATCCGGCAATGCAGCGCCCACTAGGAACTCAGGATAAAGCGACCATCCCGTGATCCATGGCACCTGTCCATTGAGCAGGTACCCACTCTCCAATCTTTCGGCTTTCAATAATGGCTCGCCCGGTCGCCGCAGTTGGCTAAAGCCAATCCCAACCAGCTTCTCGCCATTCCCCATCTTCGGCAAATAGCGATCCTTAAGGTCAATATTCTCGCTCTTGCCTATCATCCCGACCGCACTCTGATGCTGAGTCTGTAGAAAAGCCAGAGCTCCCGAGGCGCGAGCCATTTCTTCCTGGAATATTCGGAACGACTCTTCCGGTAAGGCCGGACCGCCATACTCAACTGGACGCTTCAGCGCCATCAAGTCAAGGTCACATAAGCCATCAAGGGCAACCTTTAGCGCATCTACGCTCAAATCGATCTCTTGCGCCTTCGGACGAACTTCATCCTGAAGAAACTGAATAGCTTTTTGAAGAATTCGATCCATCACCCGCGCCGCTAGTCTGCAGTGTCCGTGCCAGCCACGACGAGTTTAGAAAAATCTCCCGCCGACAAGAGCTGTTTCGAGCAAGCATTCATCAAAGTGAGCCGCGCAAAACGAACGTTCTCTTCCTCAGCCATCACCATCGTGCTCTCAAAAAACTCATGGATCGGTCGCTCCAATGCTCGGCTCAAAGAGATAACGTCTTCCGATCGTTCTTCTTCAACCGCTTTGCGAAGCTCCTCCTCTCTAAGTTTCAAAGCTTGAAGAAGGGCAAATCCGCTCTCAGATTGCAGATCATCGGCAATAACTGCCGAAACTGGATTTTCTTCCGCGAAGCCAATCTCCTTCTTCCTTGCCGCTGCTACGATGTTCAGTGGACGAGTGGCCGCCTGAACAAACTGAGTGTCCTTTGCAAGCGTTTCCAAGCATCGAACCCGCAGTCGAACACGTCTTGGCATGCTGTTCTCATGCGGTACAGCCTCCAGCAAGGCCGCTTGAAGAATGTCATGCCGGACATTACTCAACATCGCCTCATAGCGAGAAGCAAAGACTCGGGCCAAAGCAGCCTGAGCACTCGGTTCATCCAACTCAACTCCTTGCTCAGCATAAAGACTGATCGCGTAGCTCAGCAATTCCGCATACGATGGGAGAGGATTCGTCCACATCATCGCAGCATCAATCAAGATGGTGGACGCCCTTCGCAAACCAAACGGATCGCTAGACCCTGATGGTTCCAGCCCAAGTCCAAGGTAGCCAGCAAGCTTGTCCAACTGATCGGCCATCGCCACACGAATAGCAGTCTTCGCCCCACCCGTATTGATGTTCTGGTTCTTAGAGATATCGTAATGAGTGGAGATCGCCCAAGCAACTTCTTCTAGCATGCCTTCCCGCTTGGCGTATTCGCTTCCAATAACTCCCTGCAGCGCCGGAAGTTCGCTTACCAAGCCTGTGGCCAAATCTGCTTTGCAATAAAGTCCGGCCGTTCTCGCCAACACCAATTCATCGGGTGTTCCGTTCGTCGCCTCTGCAATCCGATGAGCTAACTTGCTCAACCGGTCGGCTCTCTGCCGAACGTTGCCTAACTTTTCTTGGAAGACAATAGTAGAGGTCTTCTCCAAAAAGTCATCCATCGAATGCTTCTGGTCTTCGGTGTAAAAGAATCGAGCATCGTTGAAGCGAGCATTCAGAACCCACTGGTTACCAATCCGAACCGTGTTGTCTTGTCCAGAATTCCGAACGAAAACAAAGCGATTCGTTAGTTTCCCAGATTCATCCTGAACTGGAAACATCTTTTCGTGCTTCGCCATCGCGGTAATCAGAACGGGTCGCGGTAAATCTAGAAATTCAGGTTTAAATTCACCCTCAATTGGAGTCGGCCACTCGGTTAAATAAGCGTTTTCATCTACCAAGGCTTCTGTTAGCAATGGAGTTCCCGAGGAAACCTCACCCGCTCCCTTCCGAATCCGCTCACGACGAACCTCAGGGTCAGGCTCAACATTTCGCTTTCGAAGCTCAGAAACCAGGTCCACCACAGTTTTCGCTTCAAACATCTCCGGCGAATAGAATCGATGTCCCTGGGAAGCCAAAGTTGACTGAACCGACTCGATGACAAAGGGCACCACCTTTCCATCGAATGCCGCCAAAATCCAGCGAATGGGTCGAGC
Source organism: Fimbriimonadaceae bacterium (assembly GCA_037190145.1). Lineage (GTDB taxonomy): Bacteria > Armatimonadota > Fimbriimonadia > Fimbriimonadales > Fimbriimonadaceae > 55-13. The sequence goes on along the minus strand of JBBCJU010000010.1, from coordinate 288,571 downwards.
AAATCGCATCCGCGAAGAACCCCAACGCATCGTTTTATCAAACGTTAAACTCTTGATTGCCTGAGGAAGCACATCCTGCAGGAGTTGGTTCGTCTCCTTACCCAAGATCGTTTTATCAACCCAGATGTACTTCTCATCCTTCCGAACCGAAGCAACATCCACCCCATTACTCTTACAGAAACCCTCAAGCGCCTTGGTTGGATTTCCTTCCTTGTCATAGGCAGCCTGTATCGCCGGACCGCGCATCTCTTTCTGTTCATCCGGCTGTTTCTCAATCAAGTCTGAAACCGAAACAATCAGACGCCGTGGCGTGCCATAAACTGTTGCTTTAGAACCTGCTCCCAAGACATTCGAGCCCTGTAGCAGCTCCATGACTTTATCACGCAGATCATTCGTCGCTTTCTCCACAAAGGAGGCAGGCAACTCTTCACAGCCAAGTTCCAGCAATAGCTCAGGCATAGACGCAGATTTTACCGACAACCGCCCCACAGTCACGCTGACTATCGAATCACCCGCTTTTCACTGAGTGACAAATGCTTAGGGATCGCCCACCACAAGGCAGAGAATCAATGTGCCATCTTATTACATATCAGATGAGAGTTTTATAACCCTTGAGTCGTGTTAGAAACTCATCTTGTCCATTCATGAAAAATGCCTTCTAGGTAGTCACTAGTTTTATGAAGGTGTAAAAGGCGTTTTTTCCTGATTGCGTCTCGTTTACCCATTCAACATAACGAAGAGCTTTCTAGCTATAGAAAGCTAAGGATAGAAGTAACCAGTCCGACTCAAACTCTGTCCCCATCAAGCAACCTCAAATCGACCCAGCGGTTGCCGCTGGACGACAAACATTAAGGACATCTAGTTTCCTAGAGAGAATGCCCTGACCATCGTAACTTGGGAGAAGGAGGAGACTTTGGTCAAGATGATTTCCGGAAATGTCGTGATCTCAAGCTCTATGACCATGCGAAACATTCTCGCCACGGATGATTTATGTATATTGAAAGGCAGAAGAAAGCTTCTTGTAGTTAAGTAAGGAAATAGGAATGAATATCCGCACCGTCATCACTTTCACTCTAATTGCCTTGGCTCTACCTTCGTATGCAGAAGAACCGTTCGACAGGTTAAAGTCGGCTTTCGACCGTCTTCCTGTTGTAAAGGCTGAGTATTTGGAAACGATTAAAAGTAACCTGGCCCGCCCCAAATTAGAGGGCGGAGAGTTAGTGTACGGTGCGGAAGGCTCCCAAACTAAGATAATTGCCACAATAGGCAAGGGGGCGGCAAAGGTTGTCTACCATTTCATGGACTCCTCCGGCAAACCTCTTCCTCCCAGTGAGTCCTATTGGAAGGACGGTAAAGCTTGGAATGTAGAAGATAATGGACGCAGCGGACTCATTGGCGGCTCTCCGCGAGGATTTGTAAATCCCCTTGCAATTGGGTATTTCGTTGAAAATACGCCTGTCTGGGTTCTTGCGGCCAAATATAAAGTTAAACCTAGGGCCGAGGGTTTTACTTTTGTGGACCGGACCTGGATACTTGATGCATATCTCGCTAAGACATCTCCGGCGAGGATGATTTTCCAGACTTCGCGGACTTCCAATTCAGTTGAAGGGACGCGTACTGAATACACAGTGGAAAATGAAGTAGAACACCAGGGCGCTCGTTTCCCCAAGAGACTCTCAATCAAGATTTTCAAGGACAATCAGGTGACCCATGAATCGATCTACGACTTTGTGAAGTTCGACAAAGCGGCGGACAAGGATTTGACGCCAATGTTCGCCGAAAAAGGGCTGATCCGGGACGAGGATACGGGGATAGTCTATCAAGTAAAAAATGGCCAATTAGTGCCTGATCCAGTCTTCTCAAAGAATGTTGCGCAAAACACTACTTTGAGACGAATTGCCTTCTTCTCAGCATTTGGAATATTAGGTGCAATCCTCACGTTCCTCATACTAAGAAGGCGCCAATCTGCTCTCGCAATATAACATCCTAAAAAGCATCTAGCTTGGTGGGTGATGGTACATCCCAATCCTCCGTTTGTTTCGGCTGCCTCTCTACAAGGTTGTCTTATCTGTGGGAGAACTGGCGTGGACGATATTTTTCCTTTCCGCCAACAATAGACGTCCCAAAACGTTTCTCCAACAACTATCGGCAAGCCTTAATGAGGAATCTCGCCATCCGAAACCCTATCTGCCAAATCCACACACCCTAGGCAAAGTCACCGAGTTCACTTACGATGCTCATGGGAACCTAGAGACCGTCGAAGATCCGCTGAACAACTCCAGCACCATGGATTACGACAGCATGGGCCGCCTCATCAGCACCACAGATGCCCTGAGCAATGAGGAAGCGGTAGCTTACGACGATTGGGGCCGCCCCGTGACCTATACCCATGCGGATAACTCCACCAGCCTGGTGACTTATGACGCAGAAAACAACACCACTGCCTCGACCAACGAGCTTGGTAAAACCACCAACTACGTCTATGACAATGCCGGAAGACTCACCAGTGTCACTAATGCAGAGAGTGAGACCGAAAGCTACGCCTACAACAATGCTGGCCAGCGCACCAGCGTCACCAATGGTCGAGGCAAGACCAGGACTTACACCTACACGGATCGTGGCGAAGTCGCGACCCTCACGCTTCCCGACAGCAGCGTAGAGGCTTGGAGCTACAACGGCAGTGGAGCCACCAGCGCTTACACCAACCCTCTGAACCAGGTCATCTACTATGTCTACGACGACGCAGGCCGGCAAACCGGCATCGACTACCCCACCGGCACAGACGTAACTTTCAGCTACGACCATGCCGACCGTCGCACCGGCATGACGGACAGCACCGGCAACACCGGCTGGACCTACAACGCCGCCTCTGAACTCACTGCGTTCTCTTCCCCCCAAGGGAACCTGAGCTACACCTACACCAGTGCAGGCCAACGCGCGACCATGGTCGATGGCGGCCTCACCACAACCTACGCCTACGACGATGCCGGACGCCTGACCAACCTGGAGAACGGCTACTCTGAAGACACCGCGTTCGTCTACGACAACGCTAATCGGCTGACGCAACAGACTTTCGATACGGGCCAGAAGTCCATCTTCGGCTATGACGCACGAGGACGGCAGATTTCGGTTGACCACAAGACCTCGGCAAATGTGGTTCTCTCGGAAGAGGACTACGTCTACGACGTTGGTGGGAACCTAACCAGTAAGACGGTGAATGGGGTTTCTACCACCTATACCTACGACGACATTGACCAACTCCTTTCCGAAAGCCGGTCTGGCTATTCGGCGAGCTATACCTACGATGCCAACGGCAACCGGTCTTCCAAGACTTTAGGAGGAGTTACCGAGACCTACACTAACGACGATGCGGACAAGCTAACGCAGATAAAGATCGGTGGAAGCACGGTCAAGTCGTTTGGATACGACACTGCTGGACGCACAACCTCCGTCACTACCGGAGCAGGAACCACATCCGTCGCCTACGACTACGAAGGCCGTATCTCAACGATAACGTATCCAAGTTCAGCGACAAACACGTTCGCTTACAATGGGCTCGACACCCGTGTATCCAAGGTGGACTCTGCGGGAACAGCAACCTACAAGCGTGATGGCGCACATGTCACGGCTCCTGTGATTGGGGACGGCTTAGCTGTTTACACACCGGGAATCTCGGAGAGAAGATCTTCCACGACTAAGTTCTACGGCTCCGACCGCTTGGGAACTAACTCAGTTGAGACCAACACTAGCCAAGCGGTAACTGCAACCAAAACCTATGATGCCTTCGGAATGCCCGTGGCATCTACAGGAAGCTCAGCATCACCATTTGGCTTTGCTGGACAACATGGCTACCAAGAGGATGCAGACTCTGGCTTGAAACTTCTCGGACATCGGTATTACGATGCCAGCACCGGAAGATTCTTGACAAGAGACCCTATCAAGGATGGCAGAAACTGGTACGGGTATTGCTATAACAATGTCACTTCCTACGTTGACTCGGATGGTTTAGCTCCCGGGGACAAGTTTAGGAATGAAGATGCTGCAGCAAAGGATGCAGCTAAGCATGGTGGGGGGAAACCTGTAGAAGCAGGGGGCTGGATATACAAAAACGAAGATGGAAGTTTCTCGTATACGTACGGCGAATCAGATAGCGGAGCCCAAATTGACTTAGGTGGCATCCCTAAAGGACCACCAAACACAACTGTTATTGGCTCTTGGCACACGCACCCGCCCCGAGATGATGTAACTTTCCCAGGAGGTCGTATTAGGGGAAACAAGGAAAGTGATACGTTTAGCGGGATCGATGCTAACGGTAACATTGATTGGGATTCTCCTAATGGGGACTTGCCTGGCAATCATCGACGAAATGATCGTGGATTTGGCAGTAAGCATTGGCTAGCCGGAGGAGACGGCGTCACTTATCGATATGATGTTCCACTTGACGACAAGGGTAAGTCAAAGAATGAGAAGGGGAAGATTACACCGATTGGGAGATGGAAATAGATGTTCACTTTATCAGTAATAGGGCTGTTCGTTGCGTCGCAATCAGGCTGGGCAACCAAGGGCTTCGATGGATTTGTTCCAAACGCACAGGTGGCTGTCGAAGTTGCTAAGCCTCTGCTTAAATCTGCACTAGGGGATACGTGGCTTAAGCATGCCTACCCTCTTAAAGCAGACCTAAAGAAGGACCGATGGGTGGTAAGCGGGACCTACAAAACAGCAAATAAGTCGAGTGCTGATGTTATCGTAGAGCCATACATAATTGCAATTGATAAGTGGTCAGGTAGAGTAGCTGTATTTGGTCCTTCTCATTTGATCGACTTAAAGAAGCAATTGGATGAGATTACTTCCGATAGGCCTACGTCACACAAGAAGTCAAAATGAGTGATTGAAGAAGTTTTTATGTCTCCGCACGCTTGGATGTCTCCATCAGTGAGGAACGAGTTGTGGAGGCTTTTTTCAGGTAATTCACTGCCGACCGCCTGACCAAATAGACTTACTCTTCCGGGCAATACGAGGGCTACGCCTACGACATTCGTTCAAGGGTCACCTCAGTTACGCTTAAGAACTCCAGTCATTCCACTCTGAGAACCAATGCGTATACCTACAACAACGGTTCCCAAGTTGCAACCAACACCGTGGGTGGAGTCACAACCACCTATGGCTACGACGACATCGGCCAGCTAACTTCTGAATCCAGAAGTGGCTATTCCGCAAGCTACACCTACGACGGCAACGGCAACCGCTTAACGCGCACCATTGGCGGGGTGACGGAAAACTACGCCTACGACGATGCAGACAAGCTGTCTACGGTCAAGATTGGCGGCGTCACCCAGAAGAGTTACGGCTACGACACCGCCGGTAGGACAACTTCCGTTGTAAGCAGTGCTGGAACAACCACTCTGGCCTACGACTACGAAGGCCGTATCTCAACGATAACCTATCCGTCCTCAGCGACGAATACCTTTGCTTACAACGGTCTAGATACCCGCGTCAGCAAAGTGGACAGCACCGGGACTTCGACTTATAAGAGAGACGGAGCCGGAGTCACGACCCCCGTTCTTAGCGACGGAGCAGCAACCTACACTCCGGGAATCTCTGAGCGTAGAAGCTCCACTACAACCTTCCTGCATTCTGGACTTAAGAATGCCGACTCCCAATCTGGCACCGCCCAAACCGTCACCGCTACGAAGCAGTACGACGCCTTCGGGAATACCCTAACCAGTACCGGAACTTGGAAGGGCCCATTTGGCTATGCCGGAAGCTTTGGCTACCAAGAAGACGCAGACTCTTCACTGAAGCTACTTGGGCATCGATACTACGATGCAAGCACAGGGAGATTCTTAACCCGTGATCCAATAAAGGACGGAAGGAACTGGTATGCGTACGGAAGCGGTGAACATGCACCTACCGTAATCGCTGATCCAGACGGACAGATTCCTGTATTCATCGCTAAGTATATAGTTAAAGAAAGCATTCGAGATGCTGATAGACTATTTGATCGATCAGCTATTCGAAGAACTAGATCGACGGATAGGAAAGTTCGGCGGCACAACAATTCATGCACAATTAGGCAAGATCACCAAGGAACTCGCGAAAAAAAATAGGCGTTGACGAGTGGGTACATGTTGAACAACCATATAAGAACGGCAAACCAGTAGACGGTTGGCGTCCAGGTGGAACTGTATCTCCAGATATAACAATTGGAAACAAAGAGCGACCATGGGGCATCATTGACTTTAAGACCGGTAAGAGAGGGGGGATTAGCCGATCCCGGTTAAAGCAATTCCGAGACCATGTATTCGACGGTCCGGGCATTGTAGTTGAATTAGGCAGGGGAGGAGCACGGTGGTATCCCGTTTTCTAGCTACAGCACATGGATAGTATTATGCGACGCATGGCCTCCCCAGGAGCGGGCAGCTGGAAGTTTCACGAGCAAGCAAAAATGCTTGTTCGTGAAACAGACCACGAACTCTTTTTCCATGTTGCGCGTGTGGGCTTCATCAAACGGCATCAGTGCTTGGAAGCTTTTGTAGGAATACAAACATACTGTGACCCACGTCTTGATGGTGTTTTCGTCAAGACGTGGAACACCTATCGGGTTTTCAAAAGTAATGAGCATATTAAGAATCAAATCGACGCTTATACCCATGATGCTGAACTTGCAATCAACAATGCGTTATTGTCCAGTTTAAGCTCGGAACAAATGCACCTTTTACTGAGTGAGTCGCTCGTGGAAGAAAAGATCTACAGGATGGCGCTTAGGGCATTGTTATTTCTAAATGACCATGATTTCGAAAGCGCAAGGCACTTATTGGACAGAACCATAGCACTCTCAAAGGAGAAGCCTTTAAATGGGTACCTGGTTCGTGGGGTTTGGCTAGAACTTCTGTCGGACTTATTAAGAATCGACCCTGAACAATCATATGACACGTTCAAGACATCAATGCAAAGAGTGAGAGAAGCAATTTTTCATGAACGCAGTAATGATCAGGTCAATTATCATCCATGGTCTATATAATATTGGTCGAACAACTAGTGGGGGCATATCCGTAAAACGTGAACGAAATGCTTTGCTTGATCTTTTGAGAGGTAATCAGGGAGGTCAAGTAATTTTTACACCCTATTAGATGGAAAGTCGCTCTGAAGTCTATCAACTATACTTGCTTCCTGATGAACTTCGGGAAGCAGTATCCTTAGTTTGCCTGCGTAGTGGATGGCAGGAAACTCCATATGAGGAAGGTAAGGCGTACGACTCATTGATTATTGAGTCAAATGTCACTGCTAACTATCAACACATTCTAGTGAAATATCCAACATTCGACGATGATGTCCTAGATGAGGCGTTGGTCGGGTGGAGAGTAATGGAATCCCCACTTGGTCTTGGTGCTACACCAAGCACTTACAGATTGTTGAAGAATATATGTAGGAAAAAAATTGTTGACCATGTGGTTGGATGGGATGTAAACGAACCCAATAGAACGTGGGATTACTGGCACTCATTTTGCAGTGAAGGCGCTTTTCAGTTTTGTGCGAATGGAGGTTTGCTAGCGCAAAACAGAAAGCTAACGATGCGGTTTACTCCCTCTATGCTGATTAATAAACAATTTCTATAGAACTCGAACCGATCACGGCTTCTCCTGAATAGGGACTGTCTCACTAAAAACTGTTTCGCTGTAGGGCAAGTAGGTTGGAGAGCACATTCTTTAACCCTCCATGAGGAACCTTATCGCCTCGTCAAGCCACAGAACCCAGGGTTGACAAAAACCTAGGATTCGCCCTTTATGTATAGAGACTAAAACCACGCGACAAGACAATGGAAAGCTGCCACTCCATTACCAACTAGTCCAAATTCACAGCCAATTGCCCAAAAACACAAAAAGTCTGTGTGGCTTGTAGATAAATGCACACCAAAAATCAGGTTCATTTCGAACCTATCAAATCCTTAGCCAGCAGTTAATAAATCCCACACTCCACTGGTCCAAAACCCACATCTAAATCCTACGGATTCTCGGAAACAATCAAGTCACAAGTCGCAAATTTTCTCATGCGGGTGGATACAGAGCTAGCGCGGCGGCACCATAGAGTCCTGCGTCTGTGCCGAATGGGCTTGACAAAACCTCTAGTCTTTCCAAATGGGAGCGCATCCAAGAGCTTAGACCGACTGATCCTCCTACCAAAATGTCATCAGCGAAGTAAAGATTCCGAAGTATATAAATCGCGTCTTCCAGAGCCTGAATGGCAATACCTTTTTGCTCATCAGTCGGTTCGGTGGTCAGATTGATCCCACCGAGAAGGTCTTCGTAGGTTTTACCAAAGGAGGTGGGAAGATCGTTGATACGGGGATACTCTCCCCTCCTCCCTGCCCAAATTTGACCATCTTGAACGAATCCGCATCCAACACCGGTTCCTAACGCAAGAGTTGCGACCCTCCTTCCCGCGAACTCTGGCAAACAAGCATGGCCCCATGCCGTAGCGTGCCCATCTCCATGCGCATAGGTGGGTAATCCTAGAGTCTGTTCTGTAAACTCAATCCCAATCTGGTCCGGCATCAGATACTCTTTCGCCGTCCAGCACACTCCTGTTCTTGGATCGACGATGCCACCAGTACTGATTCCCAGTCGCTGGACCTCGTATTTTTCTGCCATCTCGCGAATCCAGGCTAGGCGCTCTTCTCTTTTTTGAGGATTTGGGGTTCGCTCAGATTCCTGAAGCTGCCAGCCTCCCGTAAAACATCCGAACCTTAGCCAGGTTCCCCCAATGTCCACCGCACCAACCCGTTCCGTTAGGTTCCTGGAGCGCGGCATCAAGTTCCGCGTCTGCTTTACTGGATCATTGAGGGCTCCGCCAACCACGACTCCCGCCGCACCGATTCTTAACGCTGCCTCCACTTGCCAAGCCTGAGCATACTTGCCCTCGGCTATTAACGGAACACCAAGCTCACGGCAATTGCGCAGGAACTCAAGATCAGGTCCATCCGTAGGCTCCGACTCCTTTGTATATCCTGCCAAAGTGGTTCCGATTAGGTCAGCCCCGCAATCAATAGCGTATTGGGCAGAGGCTAGGTTATCGCAATCAGCCATTGCCAACGCTCCACCTTCATGGATTTGCCGTATCAAATCTGCCAATGTCTCGTGAGCAGGGCGATGACGCTTCGTTCCATCTAATGCAATCACCTCGCACCCTAGCTCCAACAGAGCCTGAATCTCTTCGCGCGTTGGCGTGATATAAACCTCGCTGTCTGAGTATTCCTGTTTGATGAGCCCAATGACGGGAACCTGAGTTTGGGTCTTGATAAACCCAATATTTTGGGTTCCCTGGAGTCTAAGTATCTGCACGCCTTGGTCCAGAGATGCCTGCGCCAGCTTCCCCAGAACCTGAGGATCATCCACTGCAGAGCCTTCACTAGCTTGTACCGAAGCAATTAGTGGACATTTTTGCAATAAATGGCGCAACTCATCAAGAGACATTAGGGCAGTTTACGCGCATAATTGCAGAGTTTTCGTAATGGCTACCGTTCATCTCATCAATACATTTGGAAGACAACTTGGAGGTGCGCAATGGCGAACCCTCACGTTGTTTGAATTGCTGAGTGAACAGACCGAAGTCAACCTTTGGAGTGAAGCTCCACCCATCCCATGGCTCGTCGGCAAATACCCTGTTAAACAGATCACACCTCAACAGTTTCCCCGGGGTGGAAACCTTGTCTTCATCGGCGCCTATTATCGTGTTTCAGGCTGGGTAAAGCACTCCAACCCAAAGCGGGTGATCCTTCTCTTTAACTCTAACTTGCTCAGTGACCTCGAAGGTTTTGTTAGGGGCTTTGCTGATGCCGGTCTTCCACCGGTTGAGCTTGCTTTTGCATCTGAAGGAATTCGCTCTCAATCTGGAATTGATGCTCCCATTCACGTTTCGCCCATTAGCCGACAGCGTTTTAGACCAAATCCCAGTCGAGGAGATCTGTTTACCGTAGGAAGAATGGGACGTAATGATTGGACTAAGCATCATCCAGATGACCCCTCTTTCTTTCAGGAGCTTCTCAACCGTGGATATCGAGTGCGGATCATGGGCTGTGAAGCGAAAACTTGGGGCCTGGATGAGCATCCAAATCTAGAGCTTCTGGAAATGAACCAAGAGTGTCCTGAAATCTTCCTGAACTCTCTTCATACGTTCTTCTACCGGGGGCATCCAGATTGGTATGAAACGTTTGGTCGAGTGAACTTAGAAGCCATGTGCACCGGTATTCCGGTAGTAGCAGAAAGCCGTCATGGTTATGTGGATTATCTTCAGAATGGTTGCGGTGGATTCCTTTACGATACAGAAGAACAGGCGTTTGAACTCATTGAAAGCCTACGGAATGACGCCGATCTCTGGGCGAAACAATCCGGAAGAGCATTAAGCGCAGCAGACGCCGCGCTTTCGCCGGATAAGATCAATGAAGTTCTTCAGTTTTACAGTCGATAAGTGATGCCGAAAGTCCATTTACTAAACCCAATGCGAACCCCGGTGGGGGGTAGCGAAAACCGAACAGTGGCGCTTTTTGAGTTGCTTGCGGAAGTTACTGATGTACAGATTTGGGCTGAAGAAGAGCCCCATCCAGAGTTTTCAGGGAAGGTACCGATTCGAAGAGTTGGACCTCCCGCCAGCTTTCCGAAAGGGGGCAATCTTGTCTTTGTAGGTACATACTTTTCTATCGGAGGTTGGCTTAAGGCCGCGAACGCAAACCGAGCAATACTTATCCATAACTTGCCTGCCCCCATTCGATTACGAGAGGTCTATCAAGCATTAACCCAAATTCTGTCGATCCCTCCAGAGGTGGTCTATGCCTCCGAAGGGATCGCTGCGATGACTCCCGATATTCCTGGCGTCCTTCATGAGTCTCCAATTGATCTCGAACATTTTTCGCCCCAGCTATCCGAAGATCGCCCATTCACAGTGGGAAGATTTAGCCGGGATGTGCCAGAGAAACACAACCCGGAAGATACAGCGGTATATCAAGCCCTAATAGAGCAAGGCATCCAGGTTCGATTGATGGGAGCCGACTCTCTAAACTTAGGTTCCTTTGAACTTGAGCGGATTGCAGAGGGTTCCATCCCCCCTAAAGAGTTTCTGCACAGTCTGGACGTCTTCTTTTATCGAACCCGTCCAGATTGGAGAGAAGCCTATGGACGGGTGATCATGGAAGCCTTGGCTTGTGGCATTCCGGTGGTGGCGGAGTCGAGACATGGATTCTCCGAAAAGCTCACTCATGGCGAGAATGTGCTTTTTGCCAACTCTAATGAAGAGATCATTTCTGCCATCTCAAGGCTTCGAGATGAGCCGGCCTTCCGTCAGCATCTAGCTACCCAAGGGCGCAAGTTGGTGGAAGAAATCTATGGCGAGAAGTTCCGTAACCAAATGCAAAGCTTCTACTCTGGCTGAGGCTGTGTTATCCTCAAAGAGTCGTTGCTATGCCTTCTCGCCCTCGTAGCCTATCCATACTAACTCTAGCCGCAAGCACGGCTTGGCTTTCTTTTGCGGCGGCATCTACCCAACAACAAGACCTCACTATCCCAGCAACACCTGAACAGATTGCCTTCTTCGAAGCCAAGATTCGGCCTGTTTTGGCAGAAAACTGCTTCTCTTGCCACGGACCAAAAATGCAGATGGCAGACTTGCGCCTAGACAACTTCGCGGGAATTCAAAAAGCGAAGGCGATTGTCCTCGGCAAACCTGATGAAAGCCCTCTCATTAAGGCAGTTCGTCACACCGGGCCCATCAAAATGCCGATGGATCGGAAGTTGAAGACTGAGGAGATTGCCAATCTAGAGTCTTGGGTGAAGATGGGTGCCCCTTGGCCTGCGGAAAAGAAGAAAGAAACGGAACCCAAAGTCACCCTCTGGTCTTTGGCCCCCGTGGAAAAGCCATCGATTCCTAAGCTAGCTAGCAACTCTATTTCCATAAAGAATCCCATTGATGCATTTGTGCTTCAAAAGCTGCAATCCGAGAAGCTCACGTTGGCTCCGGAAGCAGATCGTAGGACGCTTTTGCGCCGGCTCTCTTATGATCTTATCGGCCTGCCTCCCAATCTGGCGGAAGTAAATGCCTTCATCGCCGATAAATCACCAAACGCTTATGAGAAAGTCGTAGATCGCCTCCTCTCCTCTCCACATTACGGAGAACGGCAAGCTCGGATGTGGCTAGATGTTGCCAGATACGCAGACACAAAGGGTTACGTTTTTGAGGAGGACCGCAACTACCCAAACGCCTATACATATAGAGACTGGGTCATTCAAGCATTCAACCGCGACCTTCCCTATGATCAGTTTGTGATTCAGCAACTCGCTGCAGATCGACTGCCAGAAGTGCAGAATGGAGACGACAAGCGACCTCTCGCAGCGCTAGGGTTTCTCACGGTGGGTCGGCGTTTCCTTAACAATTCTCACGATATCATCGATGATCGCATTGATGTGACCACCCGGGGATTTATGGGTTTCACGGTGTCTTGCGCCCGTTGCCACGACCATAAATTTGATCCTGTTCCTACTCAGGATTACTATTCTCTTTATGCCGTATTCGCTTCGTCACTAGAAAAAACCGTTCCTATTTCTGAGCGAACCGTACGCGAACCTTGGGAGCAATATAGCCAACGTTTACAGCAAGCAGAGAAAGCTTTACGAGACCATGTAACGGGTCAGATAAAAGAGCTTCGAGAGTTAAACAAGATTGCTGAGAAGGCAAAGACTCTGACCGCAGAAACAAGAGCGGCTCTTCAGGCTTTACGTGAAGATCAATACCCAAACCAAGAACGCTTGAAACAGCTCACCACATCTTTCTCCAAGGAAGAGGTGGAAAAGCTAAAAGATTTACAGGCTGCCATTGATCAGATTCAGAAGAACGCTCCACCCTTGCCAGAGTTTGCAATGGCGATGGCGGATTCTGGAAAGCCCGGAGATGGCGTGATCTTTCGCCGAGGCAACCCCGGTCTTCGCGGCGACCCCGCCCCGAGGCGATTTCTCTCTGCAGTGAGTCCCCCAGGCGAACGAACTCACTGGACTGAGGGCAGCGGTCGATTACAACTGGCAAAGGCAATTGCGGCGAAGGAAAATCCACTTACGGCCCGGGTGATGGTCAACCGAGTCTGGCAACAACACTTTGGAGCCGGTCTTGTGCGAACGTCTTCTGACTTTGGATTCCAAGGTGATAAACCTACCCACCCCGAACTACTGGACTTCTTGGCAGCAAGTTTTGTAGAGAACGGGTGGTCGATCAAGAAACTCCACCGCGCCATCGTCACTTCAGCAACCTATCGTCAAAGTTCATCCACAAGCAAAACGTTATTGGAGAAGGACCCCGACAATCGTCTTCTGGCAAGAATGGATAGAAAGCGATTGGATTTGGAGCAAATGCGAGATTCCCTACTCCTAGCCTCAGGGAGATTGGATCTGGATAAGGTCGGCGGTAAATCTGCCGATATCTGGGCCGCACCCTTTAACCAGCGCCGCTCAATCTATGGGTTTGTAGAGCGCCAAAACTTGCCGGGTGTGTTTAAAACCTTTGACTTTGCTTCTCCAGACACAACCAGTTCAAAGAGATTTCAAACGACGGTTCCTCAGCAAGCTTTGTTCTTCTTGAATTCGCCTTTCGCTGTAGAGCATGCCCGATTCACTTCAGAACGCGCCGAGATCACCTCTGCTCAGGATGAAGGTCAACGGGTTCGTCGGCTATATCAATTACTCTTTGCACGCCTTCCGAGTGCAGCCGAAGCCGCATTGGCAAAGGATTACCTTCGAATAGCATCGAGTTCCACGAACGATATCCCAAAGGGATCATGGCAGTACGGCTATGGCGAATATGATGCGGTGACTAAGCGCGTCAAAAAATTTGTTCCATTCCAGCACTTTGCCGACGGCGGCTATCGAGTTGGACCGATGTTTCCGCATCCTCAGTTGGGCTACCTAACCCTCAATCAAACAGGCGGTCACCCCGGTAGAGACTCAACCCATAGTGTGATTCGACGCTGGACTTCACCCATGGATGGGTCGGTTCAGGTGCAAGGTTCCCTAACTCATCCTAGTGCCCAGGGTGATGGTGTGCAGGCTAGAATTATTGGGAACCTACTTGGGTTAGTAGGTGAGTGGAATGCCCATAACCGGACGGTAAAAACGGATTTACCTACTCTATCCGTCAGTAAAGGCGATTACTTGGACTTTGTGGTTGAACCTGGAGGCAATGATGGATTTGATTCCTTCTCCTGGTCCCCTACAGTAATCACCCTTGATGGAAAACTGACTTGGAGTGCGTCCAGTAATTTTGGCCCTCCACCGCCTGCACCGCTTGGCGCCTTCCCTTTATATGTTCAGGCCCTCTTGATGACCAACGAATTTTTGTTTGTTGACTGATTTATCCTTCGATAACGGATGCATGCCACGTAAAAACACCTAATTCATTTGTAAAGACCTGACAATTATCTTGGCACATTCACCGTTCTAGCTTATGATGTAGTACTCGCTATCAGTGTTGATGCGTTTTATGTTTTGGAGGATAAATGAATAAATTCCCTTTAATGGCCTTTGCAAGTATAGCGTTGACAAGTACAAGCTTCGCAGTTCAATTTGGCCCAGGCACTGGCGGGCTTTTCCCAGACAATACACCTAGCGGGCTATCTAGTACCATTAGTATTGGCTCGGGGCTGACAAGTATTCAGTCAATTCAAATTATCGGGCTAAAGCATACATGGGCTGGTGATCTCACAGCCACTTTGACAAATCCAGATGGCATTACAGTCACTCTCTTTCAGAGAGTAGGTTCAACTACAACCACAGGGGTTGGTGACTCCTCAAATTTTGGCAGTAATGATCCCACTGGCGGAGCAGGTAGCAATGCTGCCAATCTCACGGGGCTCGACTATACCTTCTCAGAGTCAGGTACCGATCTTTGGGCACTCGTTACGCCAGCCGCGTTTACCGGAACCATGGGTGCACCTTCAGACACTTACCTCGCCTTCAGCAATAACTTCAATGCTGCGAACCCTTACACGTTTACGTCCTTTTCCTCGCTAGCCACCAACACCGCAGGCGATTGGACGCTCAATATCTCCGATAACGCAGCTGGCGATCTAAATGGTGGATATACAGAGTGGTACATCAATGCGACCCCCGTACCGGAACCCGCTACACTTGCCGCACTCGGCTTGGGCGCAGTTGCTCTACTTCGCCGACGCAAGAAAGCTTAAAAATTGCTTGTCATAAAGTTCTAAGAAGCCCAGCGTAGACTGGGCTTCTCTATTCTAAATACGTGCCGTTCACACTCAGCGCGAACTTATAGCCAATTACTTCGGCAGATTTGCGGCACATGACCATGCGACTGAGGAAGATTTCGAAATACTCCATAACCGTTGCTTGATTAGTATCAATTTCGAGAATCAGCTCAATCGCGTGCTCTTCAGGCCGCATTTCAACGCGGCTTTTTTGGACGGCAGAATTCACCCGGTCGTGAATATCAAATGTTTCAATGATAGGGTTTTGAACGCGACTGTAGTGAACATCACTCTTGTCCGCAATAATCAATGCCGCTGACATGTTTGAGATTGGAGAGCCAGCCAGTTCCTCGTGGTTGCCAATTGCTCCTAAGATTGGAGCGATCTCGGCAGGATCCATGCCCATTTCATTTAGGATGGTGAAGGCAATGTTAGCTCCCGAAATCGGGTGATTCATACGGTTTATGACATTGCCAATGTCGTGAAGGTATCCCGCAATCTGCCCCAACTCAACCTCTCGTGCGGGAAGATCTAGGCCACGCATGATATAGGCAGTGATGCTGGACACTACTCCAACATGTCGATGACCATGCTCGGTGTAGCCCATCGCCCTCATCACTTCGTTGGCACCGTCAATCAGTTTTCGAACCTTAGGGTTCGCACGAACTTCTTTTAGGGTGACCATTTTGGCCGCTTCGACAAGTGCAGGTTGTTCCATTGCTTCCATTCAAACACTCGGCATTCCTAGCGTATTCCTATAACAATGCCCGGATGTGAGAATACCGCTCCTGACTAGGTGCCGCTGAGCCAGGTTAATTGCACAACGAGGTCGCCACCAATCCACTGATGCTGGGATACGATGCCAGCACCAGGCTGAAACAAGGTGCGAACCCGAATACTCTTACCTTTAGGATTGTTGATTGTAAGCTCGGTCTTTGTGACTTTTACTTTTCGACCGCCAATGGTTTCTTCAGATGGAGCCTGATTCAGCGTGGCATTTCCCTCAAAAGTGCCCCACGCACCCTGCACTTTGCCTGTCCAATACCTACGGACTCGCCCCTGAGTATCCACCAGAAGAGGAATTGCGGGAGACAGCCTTGTGTTGGCAAATCGCTCGCCCACCAGGACATCATTGCGCCAAGCAAGGTGGTTTTCGCCGGTAGGTCCAGAAAGGACAAAACCTTCTAACCCAGCTACAGACGCCTTTCTTGCGACCTTAACCTCCGCGGTGTAACTGTTAAAATTCGTGGAAACTTGGTAGCTAAAGCGTTGACCCACTTCTAGGGGCATGATGTCGTGCGAACCGCCACAACCAACCAACAGCACTCCTACCCATATCCAATTTTTTTTCATGCTACGGCCTCAAGTTTGGCAAAGCTTTGAGCCAGTTTCTTCACACCAACTACTCCTGGAAACGCGACAGTCACCTCAGTATCGTTTTTGATAGGATTACAAGCGACAACGACACCGATGCCAAATTTTGCGTGGCGAACTTTTTGCCCAATCTCGAAGGGCGGCTTATAGCTGGGACTTCGCAATGTTGGTTTTTCTTCAAACAGCGAGGCTCCCGGATTAGGTGTCACATATGTTCCCGACCGCTCCTGATAAACCGATCTTTGTTCTGGTGGCATGGCATATCCAGAGTGGGACAAAGTATCCAGAAGCTCCGGGGGAAGATCATCCAGGAATCTTGATCGGCGATTGAAATTCGGTTGTCCGTAAAGTGATCTTCGATGGGCATGAGCCAGATGCAATTCTTCTCGAGCTCGGGTCATACCTACATAACACAGCCTTCTCTCCTCTTCAATCTCAGAATCGGATGTAAGCGAACGGGAATGTGGAAAAACACCTTCTTCCAAGCCAACCAAGTACACAACGGGAAACTCAAGCCCCTTTGCAGAGTGAAGCGTCATGAGCGTCACCGCTTCCCCTCCTTCATTAAGCTTATCCACATCCGCAACTAACGAAACGCTCTCCAAAAACCCGCCCAGAGAAGGCTCCTCAGAAGTGGCGTCGTACTCATTAGTTACATTGATCAACTCTTGCAGGTTCTCAAGACGAGAAACAGAATCATCAGACCGGTCTTCTCGAAGCATGTCTAAGTAACCTGAACTAGACATGAGCATACGGAGAACCGGGGTAACGGGTCCCTTTTCCGCTAAGTCGGCGGCTTCTTGCAGCGCTCCCAGGAACGCTCGAATTCCGCCTGCAGTCTTCTTTGGCAACATCGATTGCACTTCTTGCTCACGCAAAGAATCCCACAACGTTAGATTCCTTTCGTTAGCCCAAGTCTCGATGGCAGACCAGGCTCCGGGGCCAATGCCACGAGGGGGGACGTTTGCCACACGCTTAACCGCTATATCATCTCGCACATTAAAGGTGAGTCGGAGATAAGACAGCATATCTTTGATCTCCTTACGTTCATAGAATCGAACTCCGCCTACCAGAACATGGGGAAGCCGCATGGTGAGAAAGGCTTCTTCTACAACACGAGACTGGGCGTTTGTTCTGTACAAAACCGCGAAATCACCGTAGTTTCGGCGACCCATCCGCACATCCTTCAAAATGGCATCTGCCACCATCATGGACTCATCTTGCTCCGTGCCGGCTTGAGTCAAAGTAATGGCTGCGCCTTCTTCATTATCGGTCCAAAGCTCTTTGCTAGCCCGTCCTCGATTCTTTTGAATCACCGCATTGGCGGCGGCGAGAATGTTCTTGGTAGAGCGGTAATTTTGCTCTAGCTTTACAATTTTGGCGTCGGGGTGATCTGATCCAAAGCGAAGGATGAGCGAGACGTCGGCTCCTCGCCAAGCGTAGATCGATTGATCATCGTCCCCCACTACTACGATATTTCGATGCTTGCCGGATATGAGATTAACAATCTGATATTGAGCGTAGTTGACATCCTGGTACTCGTCGACCAGCACGTGCAGAAACCGCTCTTGGTATTTCTCCAAAACATCTGCCCGTTGCTCTAGCAAACGAACCGTGTAGAAAAGGATATCGTCGAAGTCCAGGGCATTAGCCTTGGACAGCAGCGAATTGTATGACTTGTAAACATCAGCAACGATGCGCTCGAAGAAGCCAGTGGCTTTTTCAGAGTAGGTCTCTGGGGTTAAAAGTTTTTCCTTCGCGTTCGATATTTCATGCAATACGCTCCGAGGTTGGATTGACTTGTCATCAATCTTCTTTGCTTTGAAAATCTCTCGAACCAGCGAAACTTGGTCACCATCGTCATAGATAACGAAATTAGGATCAATGCCAATGTTCTTGCCATCAATGCGAAGCATTCGAGCACACAGGCTGTGGAACGTTCCAATCCACATCGTATTGGCTCGATCTCCAACCAAGCTGGCAACTCGCTCCTTCATTTCCCGCGCAGCCTTGTTTGTGAATGTTACAGCGAGGATTCGCGATGGATATATGCCGTCTTGGATGAGTTTTGCGATCCGGTGAGTAATTACGCGTGTTTTGCCCGACCCCGCCCCGGCAAAGATAAGCATTGGCCCGCCGGGCCATACAACCGCTTCCCTTTGTTCGGGATTCAGGGAGTCAAGATCAAGTGCGGCGGTCATTTCTGCCTTCTATTATGGTGGACACCCGTATAGCTTTACCAGGCACGTGAGGATCGCAAGATGCATAAAAACCAATTTGGTTTACGGAATATGTGACCTGTCATCCCAAAACAGCGTCATAATGCTTAACGATTACGAGTGTCCCGATGGGATTCTCGGAGGACTCTGAATGAAGCGATCTTTTGTTGCTCTAGTGTTCATGGCAGTGGTAGGTGCAGCCTATGCGCAGGCTCCATTCACCATTGTTCGGCCAGCCGACGGATCTAAGGTTAGGGAGAAAGTTAACGTTCTCATCCCTAAGAACAGCATCCCTCAAGGTGGCTACATTGGTGTATTCCTAAACGGAAAGTTCATTGAGGCGGTTGTGCCTCCTATGACTGGCCAATACTACACCTACACATTGGATACGAAAGGGCGCGGCATTGCCGATGGCAAAGTGAATCTTGAGTTAGTCCTTTATGTGGACTA
Organism: Fimbriimonadaceae bacterium; assembly: GCA_037190145.1. Classification (GTDB taxonomy): domain Bacteria; phylum Armatimonadota; class Fimbriimonadia; order Fimbriimonadales; family Fimbriimonadaceae; genus 55-13. Next base: position 269,290 of record JBBCJU010000010.1, on the reverse strand, counting down.
CGCTGAGAATCCTCGCATCGTAGATCGTTCATCCATCAGCGTGAATGTAGCAAACTCTGCCAGCATTGCTATTCCAGCCGGTGGTTTCAAGCTTCGCTATAAATTCCGACCCAAGACTGCTTTAACCTATACGCTTCAACAGAGAACAGCAGTTTCAACCATTACCGGTACACAAAACCGTGCAGGTGGTCGTCCAGCAGAGCTTCCGCTAGATTCAGAGAAAATTCGTCTTCTTTACGCAACCGACAACTCCTACGGCAATGGCGACGGGCTTGTTCGAATGCAAGCTCTGCCACAGCAGGGTAAGGACTATGCAGTTCTGACGACTTCGACCGACTCAGAGCCAAAGCGGTACTACGACTATATGATGGCCCCTGTGTATATGCGCATCTCAAACACAGGTCACGAAGTCTTTGGTGCCGTACCCAACTATTTTGGAATCGATGGTCAAGTTGGTAGTACCGGCGAGGATGTTCGCATGAATCTGTATGCAACATTCCCACTGCCCACCTTGCCTCAGAAAGCAGTTCGGCCTGGTGAATCCTGGCAGTCTCGCTTCCAGAATGGTCGATTAGAACTTGATAAACTTGATGAGATGACTCGAGTTACCAGTAAATACCCGGCTAGAGGTGAGTTTATTGGAGTCGAGTGGGAGATGGGTTACCCTTGCGCCAAGATCAAGAACACGATCACTTCTGGAACTACAAGCCTTGAAGGGAAAGCACTGGCTGCAGCTGGTAGCGCTTTTGCGGATGATAAAGTCGAAATGAGCGAGACCATTTGGTTTGCAATCGACCGTGGAGTCGTTATCAAGCGAGTCCGCGATATAACTACAGACCGAAAAATGGAAAGTCAAGGCGGTGGTCAGGGCCCTGGTGGATTTGGCCCAAGTGGTCCAAGCATGGGCCCCAGCGGACCAAGCCGTGGACCTGGCGGACCAGGTGGTGGCATGATGCCTCCAGGCAGTGAGAAGCAACGACCTATGGGTGGTCCCCGACCTCCCGCAGGTGGCGGGCCTCAGTCAGGCGGATTTGGTCCTCAAGGCCCTGGTGGATTCGGTGGTCCTGGTGGACGATCTGGTGGCTCGGGAACTCCACAAGTTCAGTGGTTACGCATCCGACAGCAATCAATCTTCATCTTAGAGAAGTAAACTGAGGACGCTTTGGGCGCTCAACCGAAATTGACGACGATGGGAAACTCCTCTGGCCAAGACCCAGAGGAGTTTCGTGCTACTTTAATCGAGCACTTAGAAGAGCTTCGGACAAGGCTTGTCCGGAGCATTTCCGCAATTGTGATCGGCTGGGTGATTGGATGGTTTGTTCAAGAACCGGTATATGCCCAGTTTAACAATCTTGTTGAAGCCGGGCGGAAAGCAGCGGGTGTTCCGGCGAACAAATACGAAGAAGTCTTCACACACTTCACCCAAATGTTCATGTTCAAGATGCAGTTCAGCTTTGTGCTGGGCTTAGTCTTAGCACTACCGTTTGTCATGAACCAAATCTGGGGCTTTGTTGCACCAGGTCTCCGTGAATCTGAAAAGAAACCTCTAAAGAGAATTGCCCCGATATCTATTGGACTCTTCTTCATGGGAGCAACTTTCTGTTGGTTCTGTCTCCCTGCTGGTATTGCTTGGTTCCTTTCCTATCTTGAAGAGTTCCCAGGCACCTCACTCTATCAGCAACCGGGCTCCATGGTCTTGTTCATGGTTAAGCTTATGGTTGCGTTTGGGTTAGGCTTTCAACTGCCGGTCATTGTTTATGGTCTTGGAGCCATTGGTTTACTCAGCGCTCAAACTCTGGTGAAGTATTGGCGACATGGAACGGTGGCCGTCTTCCTCATGTCAGCCATTCTGACCCCCAGCAATGACCCGCTCACCATGACGATGATGGCGATTCCGCTCGCTATTCTCTTCCTGATTAGTATTTGGGCGGTTCGAATTGTCCAGCGTAAGAAAGTGAAAGTCATCGACAATCCCAATTACGTAGACGAGGATGACCTTGTCGAACGAGACGACGAGGATTAGTTCGCCTAGCTGGGATCAGCTTCTCCACGATCAGGCACTCAAAGATCAAATAGCCCACGTAGAGGAGTTTCCACCTCAAGAACCGGTCTTTGCATCTACCCATCTGCCAATGCATTCGGCTTTGGCAGATCAGTTGAAAGTGCGAGGTTTAAACTCCCTCTTCAGCCACCAGGCTCAAGCTTATGATGCCGCCATGGAAGGAAAAGATTTGGTGGTGGTTACGGGTACCAATAGTGGAAAGACTCTCTGCTACAACCTGCCTGCAATTCAGTTTGGCCTTACTGAGCCCGCAGCGCGGATGCTTTACCTCTTCCCCACCAAGGCCCTTGCTCAAGATCAACAAGCACGACTAGAGCAACTCTTGCCCACGAGCTTACGCGCTGGAACCTATGATGGGGATACTCCCACTAGCCAACGTAGTTCCATACGGAAGCTGGCCCATATTGTTCTCACGAATCCCGACATGCTCCATATCGGCATCTTGCCAGGTCATGAACTTTGGACTAAGTTCCTCAAGTCCCTTCGCCTCATCGTTATCGATGAAATGCACGTGTACCGCGGCGTCTTTGGTTCTAATGTCGCCAGTGTGCTACGTCGCCTATTACGACTCTGCGAATGGCACCGATCTCGACCTCAAATCATTGCCTGCAGTGCGACCATCGGCAACCCAACAGAACTCTTTGAAAGACTAACTGGCAGGAAAGCAGCCCTGATTAATGAAGATGGATCGCCGAAGGGTAAAAGAACTTTTGTCTTTTGGAATCCGCCCGAAATCGGCGAAGGACAACGTATGAGTCCTAACGTTGTCTCAAGTGAAGCCTTGACCATGTTTACGGAATTGGGGCAACGAACTCTGGCGTTTAGTCGAGCCCGCGTATCCGCCGAACTTGTACTGAAATACACTCGTGATCGCCTAGCAAAACAGGGTCATGTAGATCCTAAGAAAGTGGAGAGCTACCGAGCTGGTTACACACCGAAAGAGCGTCGTCAGATTGAAAAAGCCATCCATAAAGGCGACCTCTTGGCGCTGAGTGCCACTAACGCAATGGAACTCGGTGTGGATATCGGAAGCCTGGATACCGTCATCATGAATGGCTACCCAGGCTCCATTGCCAGCTACTATCAGCAGGCCGGAAGAGCGGGTCGAGGAACTCATGATGGCCTTGCAATCATGGTTGCCCACAACGATGCCTTGGAGCAGTACCTAATTCGAAATCCAGAGGTTGTCATGGATGCAAAGAATGAGAGCGTCGCCATCCACCCTGGGAATCCTTACATCCTGGCTCCACAACTCCTATGCGCAGCGCACGAACGTCCAATCCGCCCATCTGAGCTAGAAGCATTTGCTCCCAATGCCTTGGAGTTAGCGGAATCGATGGATCGCAATGGTGAACTCAGCTTTCGAAACGGCATGTTCTTCTATCCGAGCCATGAGCCGCCCGCACCTAATGTCAATATCCGGGGAACTCGAGGTCGCCAAGTTATCCTGCTGCACAATGGGGGAGAACTCGGCACTATGGAACCATGGCGGGCAATGCAATATGCCCATGAAGGCGCCATTTATCTCCATCGGGGCGCTACCTACATCGGAATCGGCCTGGACCTGGATGTCGGGATCGCACACATGGAAGCAGTGGACGTGCAGTATTACACTCAACCTACCGTCCAGACCGCCATTGAGCCAAAGGTTCTTATCCGCAAGCAACCTCATGCTGCCCTTAGTGGGGCAAGTGTCACCTCTATCGTTACTGGCTTTCGGTCCAAATCTTTGGATGGAGATACCGTGCTCGGAACAGAGGAGCTCGACCTTCCTCCTGAAACTTACGAGACGATGGCCATCGCCATAACATTGCCCAATGCACGTGACTCAGATGATCCTGCTCGATTCCTGGGCGGAGTACATGGTGTTGAGCATGCCCTGATGGCCCTTGCCCCTTTACTCGCCGGATGTGATCGAGGGGACATCGGGAGTTCCTGGTACGCATTCCATCCCGATTGTCTGGGACCGGCGGTCTTCGTTTTTGATCAAACTCCCGGTGGTGTAGGGCTGTGCGAAAAACTGTTCGAGTCCTTTACCGGTTGGATTCGAGGTGCGTTACAGCTCCTTCAAACCTGCCCTTGTACAGAAGGTTGCCCAGCTTGCCTCCTGAGCGCGCGGTGTGAGGTGGGTAATGATGCCCTGGACAAAGCATACGCCATTGCGATCCTCAAATCTCTTCAAGCCTAGTTCGGACCAGGTAAAGAGCATATGACCGCGACAATCTGCATCAAAGCTCGTAGAAGGGTGGAATTTCTTACGACTTCCCTGTGCTTAAGAAGGGTAAGGCTATACAATCTGAGAAGTCTATGCAATATCAGTCTCTAGGCGCAATGTTGCGCGGTTCCTGCCAGAAATTCGCGGATCGAACCGCGATGATGGTCCCGATGAAGGAGAACTTCGATGAGATCAAGTATCGAGATCTTTATACGAAGGTTCGCGATTACGCGGGCGTCATTGATTCTCTGGGCCTCGTCAAAGGGGATCGCCTTGCCTTACTTAGCGACAACTGTGTGGAATGGGCTTTGGTCGATTGGGCTTGCCAAACTTTGGGCATCATCGTTGTGCCGATCTACCCCACATTGCCGGCCGATCAGGCCCAGTACATTGTCCAAGATTGTGGAGCCAAGGTGGCCGTAGCCGGTGATGCGGCTCAAGCCAAAAAGTTGGAAGGGATGGGTGGAGTATCCATTCAACTACTAAAGGGGGAAGGCAGTATTGCTTATCTTTCCGATGCAAAGTCTCATGCCATCGATCCGTCTCGCTGGGAGCAGGCGATCGACTCAACCACTCTGGATGACATTGCCACCATCATCTATACCAGCGGAACCACTGGCCTCCCCAAGGGAGCTATGCTTGCCCATCGGGGATTCATGTCGCTGTTCGAAACCATTCCGCAACAGTTCCCCGTTTCTGAGAAAGACCGCTTTCTTTGCTTCCTCCCGATGTCGCATGTTTTTGAGCGAACGGATGGACAATTCTTGCCGATCTCCCTTGGCGCAACCATTATCTATGCCAAGAACCTAATGACCCTTGCTAACGATATTCAGAAAGGCAAACCCACCGTCATGCTTGTTGTTCCTCGCTTCTTGGAATCTATGATGGACAAGATTCTGGATGGCTTGAAGAAGCAAAAGCCAATACAGCAGAAGATATTCCGACTCGGCCTTTCTCAGGGCACGAAGCGGTTCAGAGGGGAGTTTGCCCCTCTCTTCTGGCTAACAGACAAACTGGTAGGCGAGAAGATTAGGGCTCGTCTGGGTGGTCAACTGCGCCTGTTTGCCGCTGGCGGAGCGGCTCTGCCCGCCCACGTAGCCGAGTTTTACGGAGCCTTTAAGTTGCCGGTACTCCAAGGTTACGGCCTAACCGAAACCTATTCTGGAGTCTGTATCAACCACCCAGATCGAAACCGTTACGATACGGTAGGTCAAGTGTTCCCGGGGGTTGAATTGAAGATCGCAGATGACGGCGAAATACTTTTCAAAGGAGATGCCCGGATGGTTGGCTATTGGAACCTCCCTGAAGAAACGGCGAAGGCAATTGATGCCGAAGGCTGGTTCCACACGGGTGACATAGGCGAATATAAGGACGGCTTCCTGAAAATTACGGATCGAAAGAAGGATCTTCTTGTGTTGGGCAACGGCAAGAATGTCGCGCCTCAACCCATTGAAAACAAGTTGCGATCTTCCCCCTTTATTCAGGAAGCGGTTGTGCTGGGCGATGGCATGGACTACTGCGTTGGCCTAGTGATCCCCAATGCGGAAGCCGTAAAGACTCACCTCTCGTTAAAAGATCTTGGGAAGCCAAGTGAGAACGCGGAATTAAAGGCCCTTGTAAAGTCCGAGATCGACCGGATTAACAAGACGATGGCTAACTTTGAGATGGTGAAGAAACATGCAATTCTCGACCAACCCTTCACTATTGAGTCAGGAGAGTTAACACCCACTCTCAAAGTGAAGCGAAAGGTCGTGAAGGAGCGCTATGGCAACCTTATTGATGGTTTGAGGTAAGTGAAAGATTCGATATTTTCGTAGTGAAACCGATTGTAGGTTCAATAATCAACTGTCAGCCCAGCACTAGAGAACCTTCGTTTATCAATAAAACAGCAAAATCATAGAGGCGTCAGACTTACCGGTTGTTGCCGAGAAATAAGCGATTAGGAGAATAGTAAAGGTCATTCAACTGCTTGAACATGTTGTTCACATCTCCACCAAGCTTTGTGAGCTCATGTTCAAGCATAGATATTGCTTGGCCCAATTGAGGGATATCAGACAAGATTTCCCTTTGCTCCTCAATAGTTAGCTTTTCCTGACGCAGTTTTCTGCCGACTTCAAAGCACACCTGGTGCAATACAACCGCCAGTTCGTAACGACTCGGACTTCTCCTTCCTCCCAAAGGCGTGCAGCCACTATCAATCACGAAATACTTCTTCTTCACCCAAATGCGCGCCCATCTCTCCAACTCGACAAAATCTAGTTTTACTGAGTTATCTAGTTTCAGAGGGGGAAGTTTTCCCGATGGGTATCCCTTTAGAAGCCCTTCTTGGAAAAGCTCATTCACTGCTGGGAAAGCCCAATGATCGCGAGGCACATCGATGGGCGCAGATGCAGATTGCATCCAAGTCAATGCGAAACAAGCGGCCATGATTCCCATGGCTTTCATTATCCGCGATTAAGCTGCTTCTTCCAACGGACTGGCGATTTGATCGCTCATTTCTTCAAAGTGCCGTTTGGAAGCTTCGATGATGTTTTGGTAGATATCAAACTCAAAGCTTGGAGTCCGCATAGATTTCTGGAGTAGTTTGACCTTCATCAAAGCTTTTTGAAGGTGGCGGGCAACATCCTTAGCCACTTCACTTTCCTGATCACTCAGCTTGGGTGGCTCTATTTGCGAAAGGAATATCTTGCTTTGGACACTCAGTTCATATTGCTCATAAGCAGTTTCCACCTTGCCAAGTAGCCTCCACAGAACGTTTGTTAGCGTTAAATCACGGGGATTCTCTGAGTTCATCTCCCCGTGGTTTTGTCTCATATCCGCACTCACCCTCAAGCGAATCTGGTGATCGGCATACCATTCCCTCAATACTGGGACAAACTCTTCATTTTGGTGACGGTAATCAAAGGCCAGCGATGAGATAGAATCCACAACCTCACAGACTGCCTGCCAAGTCGACTCCACATCCCCGGGTTCTACACATCCAAATGAAACCGCGGTTCTTTCGACTTCCGATTGCCAGTAAGCATGATCCACAGCTTCCTGTACTAGCCTTGATAATGACTTCACTGCCAAACGCTCCAAATCTTAGGACATGAACTGACCATCGCCAGTTAATATCTTTGGCCCAATCTTTCCTAAAAACCACAAGAAAGTTTGCGATAACTTCATCAGGATTGCCTCACCCCTCCTGCAATCTTTGCTAGGTTATCAAGGTTCGATTCCGTGGCTGATAGCTTTAGCCCTTCTCGCTGTTTCGTGGGGTGAGTCCGATTACTAGCAGTTTTTGTTTTGGACTTACTCCACCAGCAATCATAGGCTCAAAACACATAGACCAGTAGGAGAATAATCCTTCGCATCCGCTTCTAAACTCCGCACATGCAGCCAGTAATCAGCCCTTAAAATGCAATGCCATATCGTTTCCATACCTAGGGTTTTCGAGTTATGATGATCAGCATGAGAGACCAAAGATCTGGGTGCGGGTGCGCTAGATTCGGCATCGCGGGAATCGTCGCGATTGTGGCGATCGTGGGATACCTTTCCTCCAGTTCCCAAAATCCGATTACCGGTGAAAAGCAATACATCGGTATGACGACCGATCAAGAAGTAGCGTTAGGGCTTCAAGCAACGCCACAGATGCTTCAAGAATACGGAGGTAGAGACCGAGATCCAAGTCTATCGGCCCTAGTGAGCGAAGTTGGGAATGAGATTGTCCAACGTTCGGCAGCCCGAAATGCTCCTTATCGTTTTGAGTTTCACTTATTAGCCGATCAAAACACGGTGAATGCCTTCGCCTTGCCTGGAGGGCAGGTTTTCATTACGCGTGCTCTTTTGGATCGATTGAAGACGCGAGGACAACTTGCAGGCGTTCTCGGGCATGAAGTTGGTCATGTGGTCGGCCGTCATGGAGCAGAACATATGGCGAAAGCTCAGTTGACGCAAGGTCTCACTGGCGCAGCGGTCATGGCGACCTATGATCCACAGAATCCAAATTCAGCCCAGGCCGCGGCTATTGCACAGATGGTAGGGCAACTGGTAAACCTGAGATACGGTCGTGCGGATGAGATTGAGTCGGATGAGATTGGAGTCAAATTTATGTCCGATGCCGGCTACGATCCTCGCGCAATGATTGAGGTCATGAAGATCCTAAAGGAAGCAGGAGGCGGTGGTCGCCAACCCGAGTTCTTTAGCTCTCACCCGAATCCAGAAAACCGTATTGGGAAAATCCAAGAAGCGATCAAAGCCACGTTCCCGAACGGGCTTCCCAACGGATTACGCCCTTAGCTCCTACTTCTTGCTCATCTCGACGGTTGGCTTTGATGGGTCAACCGCCGTTGCGACTTCCCCCTTGCCTGGTATCTCAGCTACCAATTCTCGGATGGGGCCTCGCACGTTTGTGAAGTGGTACTGCCCGTCTCCATCTGTTACGGCGGTGCGATCATTGATTCGGACAGGGATAAATGCGGCGGGAGAGCCGTCGGCAAACCTCAAAGTTCCCATCAACTCAGCTCCGGGTATTTGGAACATAGGATCTGAGATCAGGTCTGCCACGCGTTCCTTATCAGTTGCGTTCACCATTTTCACATCCATCAGTTCCATTTCGTTGCTTCTGCCGATGGGAGGGGTCACGGCCTCCATTTCCATGGTTCGATAGGTCCCTTTGGTAAACGTGAGTTTGTGTCGGCCAACTGGCAGATTTCGGAAAAAGAACACGCCAGAAGCATCGGTTAGTGTGGACTCAGGACGCCCTTCGACACTGACTTTCACATCAACAAGCGGGTTACCACTCGCCGAATCGACCACCATACCCGCTGCACCGACGCGTACTCGGTGCAGATCCATCTGGCGCTTTTCTCCTTGTGGATGCGGCTCTTGCCCCAAAGAGAAGATCGCTTCTCGTACCCGGCGAACCAGTTTTGTTTCGTAGGGATCAAACATCGCCGCGACAACGAGGCCAATGAAAGGGCGAAGAGTCAGATTTGTGGCTTGCCAGACCTTGGCGCTATCACCATGCGCATAGTGATCTCGCTGAGCGATGCTCAGTTTCATGGCTTCCTCTTTGTAAGGTTGCAAGGAACCTACCAAATGCTTGGTTGCCACCACTGGCTTCCGCATCAAGATGCCCAACGCTTCCCCTAGCAGGCGATGTTCCGTCATTGCATCTTCGGCATGAGCGGTAATAATGAAGCTGAGATTCAGGTGGGTTGGCTTCAGACTTCGGCCAACGGTCCACTCATCTTCCTGTGGGCGGTTCTCAAACGCAAAGTTTCTTAGATTTGGACTCTCATGCAGGTCATGCAGAAAGAGGTTGAGGACAGGCTTCTTTGGCTTGGTGGAATCTTCCGGCGGGGGGCCAACGGTGATTTGACTCTCCTCCGTAATCAAGCGGTCCTCAGTGTCCTTAAACTCCGCGACCAGCATATTGCGCAGCGACTGATCAACCTCGTGCAGCATAGTCGCAGTATAGCTCCAGTCACGCCCTCGAAGAAAATTGGATGTGCGAGAATATCACTTCTGGGCTATGATATAGCGATATATCTAAGGTTTCTCAATGCTGAGCACGCTCTTAATCCTTCTGCCCGCCCAAGTGGCAAACATCACTATCGACGTCTCTCAACGTAAGCCCATCTCGCCTTACATCTATGGAGTCAACCACCCGGACTGGAAGACCATGGGCAAAGGCTACACGCTTGCTCGCCAAGGCGGAAACCGTATGACTGCTTATAACTGGGAAACAAATGCCAGCAATGCAGGGTCGGACTGGCATCACCAAAACGATAGTCATCTCGGCGAATCGAATGAGCCAGGCTGGACAGCCCGAACCTTTATGGACGAAGCTCAGAAGAACGGAGCAGCCGTTTTGTTAACGGTCCCCACAGCCGGTTACGTTTCAGCAGATAAGGATGGCGATGGCGACGTAAACAAAACTCCTGACTATATCAACAAACGTTTCCACCGTTCCCTTGCCCGCAAGAAGGGCAACTACACTTACCCACCCAATACCAAGGACAAGGTGGTTTACCAAGATGAGTTCGTGGCTTGGATTCAAAAGGTGAAGTCTGCCAAGACTCCAGTTTGGTTTAGCTTAGACAATGAACCCGATCTGTGGGGCCACACCCATCAACGCATTTGGCCGAAGAATCCCACTTATGCTCAGATCATTGCGAACAATATTGAGTTCGCAACTGGGATCAAGTCGGCCGCTCCTAAGTCGCTCGTTTTTGGTCCGGCAAACTATGGATGGCAAGGATTTCGTCGCTTCCAGGATGCACCGGACGCCAACAATCGTGATTTTCTGGATGTCTATTTGGCCGCAATGAAGGCTGCGGAAAGGAAGGTAGGAAAGCGACTGGTAGATGTTCTGGATATCCATTGGTATCCAGAAGCCCAAGGTGGAGGCATCCGAATCTGCTTTGGCGATGGTAAAGCTGATAAGCCAGAGACGCAGGACGCTCGCATCCAGGCTCCCCGCAGCCTATGGGATCCCACCTATGTAGAAGACAGCTGGATTGCCAAGTCGATTGGGAACAAGCCAATCGCTTTACTTCCCGGTGTTCAAAAGCAGATCGCAAAACAGTATCCCGGGACTAAGCTGGCGATTACCGAATACAACTATGGCGGTGCCAACCATATCAGCGGCGCCATTGCTCAAGCCGACGTCTTGGGTGTGTTCGGTCGCTATGGCGTCTTTGCCGCCAACAACTGGGGCATTTATGGCAAGAGTCGAGCGGAACTGGCAGGCTTCCGAGTGTTTCTAAACTATGATGGTCGGGGCTCAAAGTTTGGTGATCTTGGCCTTAACGTGAGAGGGGAAACCGCAAGCCTAAACTCGGTTTATGCTTCCACCAGTCAAAAGTCACCACGAACCGTAACTGTGGTGGTAGTCAATAAAGCTAAGAACGCTCAAAACTTTGCCTTAAACCTCAAGGGCTTTTCGCCCAAGAGTGGGAAAGGCTACTTGGTGAAGCAGGGTTCGTTTGATCGATCCGAAGCACTCAAAGTCAATACAAACCGTGGGCGAGTGGGCGTTCAGCTACCGGGCGAAAGCGTGGCCACTTTGGAGCTGAAGGGATAAGAAGCTGGCTGGACTCCACAGTCCAGCCAATCTAGCTCAGTTATCCAACTCTTTGGAATCTGCGCTTGGCTTTGGCCACCAAGCCGGGTCAGGCAGCAGAAACTTCATCCTTTGGTTACGCTCCAATAGTTCTCCGCTGGAGATTTGTAGGTTGCCGCAAATGGAAGTGACTTGGCGTGCCCATCAATGAAGTTGAAAATCTGCTGATTTCCATAGCGGGTGTTTCCGCGAATCTGTCGGGGCAGTCCATGCAAGAGTTCATTCCATTCCCCTTCTAACTGTCCGGTCCAATCTTCACAATCCGCATTGCTCGGGAATCTTGAACATGGGGGTGCAGCTTTGCCTTTTGAGTAGTGATAGGGGCTTGATGTATTGTTTCGGTCAGAAGCCCAAGGGTCGAAACAGATATCAAAGAACTCACTGGACCAAAACGGATCGGCAGCATTATTCAGCGGTAGAGGATTGGGAACCGTAATCCCAACGGCTTGAGCCCAGTTACCGATGCGAAGTGCTGAATGCACCGTGCCGGCCGAATCTTCAATCGACGATAGATTCCGGTCCATTCCCGTCATGAAGCCATTATTTGCGTAAGATCCCCACAGTGCTGGCACGTTCTTATCGGGATCGGCAGGATCAAACCAAACGCTTCCTTTTCCGCCAGAAGTTCCGCTGCCTTCAACACCCCCTCTCCCCATCTTGATGTATGGGTTGAGAGCAACCTGATAGTTGTTCACCGCCCACCAAGAGATCGTTTCGGGAAAGCCGGTAGAGGTGTCCATGGTGCGTGGAAGAACATCATCGTTATCACCCGCATACATGATGTTTGCCAAGGCAAGCTGCTTTAGATTGCTTAGGCTCTGAGTTTTCTTTGCCGCCAGCTTTGCTTGAGCAAAGACGGGGAAAAGTATCGCGGCCAAGATCGCGATGATGGCAATGACCACAAGCAGTTCGATGAGTGTAAATGCCTTGTTTATACGTAACCTGTATTCGTCCATTTTGATTCCTTAGGCTTAGATATGTAGCCAAGGCTAAATATTACACTAGATATTTATCATTGTCTGCCTTTATAAGCACTATCTTATAAAATTAGCCTGTGCTAAACTAAACCGAGATTCGCACATGAAAACCTTTGCAGCCTGGACCCTCCTTGCCATCATGCTCGTTGCTGGCTGTAGCAAGACATCCTCCACAAACTCCTCCGGAAAAGCGAATGCGGTATCAACCGTTGGTATGATCCGCGACATCGTGGTCAACGTGGGCGGCGATCAAGTGGAATCTATTGGCCTCATGGGCCCAGGCGTTGATCCTCACCTCTATCGGGCCACGGCTGGGGATGTGGTGAAGCTGGAGAGCGCCGATATCGTTTTTTACGGAGGGCTAGAGCTAGAAGGCCGCATGACCGACATCTTTGTGAAGATGGCGAACAAGGGAATCCCTACCTATGCAGTAAGCGAAAACGTTCCGCGAAGCAATCTTCGGCAGCCACCGGAGTTTGAAGGCAAGTTTGACCCTCATATCTGGTTTGACGTCACTCTATGGCGGCATGCTGTGGAATCAGTCCGAGATGGACTCACCAAGTTGCGTCCCCAGGCCAAAGCAACGTTTGAAAAGAATGCCACTGAGTATTTGGCGAAGCTAGATGCATTGCATGAATATGTGAAGACGGAAGCCGCAAAGATTCCCGAATCAGAACGTGTGCTCATTACGGCTCACGATGCTTTTGGCTATTTTGGTAGGCAGTATGGATTCCAAGTGATCGGAATTCAAGGCACCAGCACAGCAACGGAAGCGGCGGCAGGATCACTCCGAAGCATCGCAGATACCATTGCTCAAAAGAAGGTGAAAGCCATCTTTGTGGAAAGCAGTGTGCCCCCCGCCACGATTGATGCTTTGAAGAAAGCAGTCCAGGCTCGGGGCTGGAACGTGAATGTTGGGGGCGAGCTGTTCTCCGATGCCATGGGACAAGACGGAACACCCGAAGGCACCTACATCGGAATGGTCCGACATAACATCGACACGATCGTAAAGGCACTTCGATGAGCGACCCCAACGCTGCAGTTTACGTCCGCGATCTGACTGTTGCTTACGAAGAAAAACCGGTCCTTTGGGACGTTGATTTGGATATCCCAGCCGGGACTTTAACCGCCATTGTTGGCCCCAACGGAGCAGGGAAAAGCACGCTCATCAAGACCATCTTGGGCCTAGTGCCATCGGCAGCGGGAACGATCCGTATCTTTGGCGAAAAGTATGACCTGAATCGAAAAGCGGTTGGTTACGTTCCCCAACGTGGGAGTGTGGATTGGGACTTCCCTACGGACGCGCTAGACGTAGTCACCATGGGTCTATACGGCAAACTGGGCTGGTTCAAAAGGCCGGGTAAAGCCGAACGTGAAATCGCCCTCGACTGTCTTCACCAGGTTGGGATGAGTGACTTTGCGAAACGCCAGATTAGCCAGCTCTCCGGGGGCCAACAGCAACGCGTCTTTCTTGCCCGCGCCTTGGCCCAAGACGCAAGACTTTACTTCATGGATGAACCCTTCGCTGGGGTCGATGCTACAACCGAGGTTGCCATCATCAATATCCTTCAAAGGCTGCGCGATACGGGCAAGACGGTGGTCGTTGTTCACCACGACTTGGATACGGTTCCCACCTACTTTGACCGAGTGGCCCTCTTAAACGTGCGGCTTATCGCAACCGGCCCCGTCGCTGAGACTTTTACTCAAAATAACCTGCAACGAGCCTATGGCGGCAAAATCGCCTTCCTATCGCGATGAACATTCTGCGCGATCTGGTGACCGACTACACTTTGCGAAACGTTGCTTTGGGGTCCGCCGTGCTGGGGATCGTTAGCGGGGTGCTCGGTTCTTTTGCCGTACTGCGAAAACAGGGACTCATGGGGGATGCTCTATCTCATGCCGCATTGCCGGGAGTCTGTCTGGCTTATATGCTCACCGGCAGCAAAACTCCACTTGTGCTGATGCTCGGCGCTGCTGTTGCCGGTTGGCTAGGAATGTTGGCGATCTTACAGATCATTCGGCAAACCCGAATTGACGCCGGATCGGCTTTGGGAATTATTCTCACTGTCTTTTTTGGGTTGGGCGTGGTGCTCTTAACTGTTATTCAGAAGGGAAACGATGCCAACCAAGCAGGATTGGATAAGTTCCTTTTTGGACAAGCCGCTGCCATGGTTCAAGAGCAAGTGGTGACGATGTCGATCCTCGGCTTTATCGCCCTCACTATTGTATGGGCGATGTTTAAGCAGTTCAAGCTGCTGTCCTTTGATCCTGAGTTTGCGCGCACCCTTGGTTGGAATACCCACTTCCTCGGAGCTTTATTGACGGGCCTCTTGGTCATCGCCATCGTTATTGGTCTCAACACGGTTGGAGTGGTGCTTATGTCCGCAATGCTTGTCGCTCCCGCCGTAGCCGCGCGTCAGTGGACTCATTCTCTGTCTCTTATGGTGCTCTATGCGGGGGCAATAGGTGCCGGTGCAGGCCTTGTAGGATCCATCTTCAGCGTGGTGGAAATGGGAATACCCACCGGCCCCGCCATCGTCATCTGCCTCGGTCTAGTCGTCTTGATCTCGATTCTGTTTGGGTCAGCTCAAGGAATAGTGTGGGACCGTAAACGGCGATTACGACTCTCCAAGGAGGGGATGTGAGTCCTACTCTCCAAATTGGGCTTGTAGCAGTCGCCGCAGGTTTGGCTTGTGCCCTAGCCGGAGTATTTTTAGTGCTACGGCGAATGGCCATGATGGCGGATGCCATTAGCCATGCCATTTTGCCAGGGCTCGTGGCGGGCTATATTCTCGCCAAAGGGCCAAACATCTTCGTTGGCTTCATTGGGGCGGCGATCGCAGGACTACTCACCGTCGTGCTCGTTGAGGCCCTTACAAAGAGCCGAAGGGTGAAAGAGGACTCGGCCATCGGTTTGGTATTCCCTGTTCTCTTTGCGATCGGCGTCTTGGTCGTCTCAAAGTATTACGCCAACGTCCATATAGACACCGATGCGGTGTTGTTTGGCGAAATTGCCTTTGCTCCTTTTGACACGTTTTCGTTGGGAGGTAGAGATCTAGGCCCTCAATCACTTTGGATACTAGGAGGCTTGGCTCTCATCAATGGCATCTTCCTTATCCTGTTTTACAAGGAGTTAAAGCTATCTACTTTTGACGCAGGATTAGCCGTTTCTTTAGGCTTTGCGCCAGTCGTTCTGCACTACCTACTGATGGGGATTGTCGCCATTACAACGGTTGGAGCCTTTAGCGCAGTAGGAGCCATTCTATCGGTGGCTCTCATCATAGTCCCGCCGGTGTCGGCCTCTCTGTTAACCCAAAGATTGCCCATTATGATCGGACTATCTATGCTGATCGGAGCGGTATCGGCACTGATTGGCTATTGGCTGGCGATGGCGTGGAATGTTTCTATAAGTGGCATGATCGCAACTTCGCTTGGAGCTGTATTTTTCCTCATCCTGTTAGCGGCTCCGAAGAGGGGACTGGTATCTCAAGCAGTACGAAGGCGCAAACAGCGATCTCAATTTGCCACTGAGATGCTTGTGGTCCACTTAGCCACTCACGCAGCAACTCCGGAAGAAGCTCACGAGAGTACGTTGATGCACCTGGAGCAAGAATTGGGATGGGAACCCGAACAAGCCTCGAAAGTGGTTGCGAAAGCTCAACACTCTGGACTCATCCACTATCAGGACGGTTCGCTGCGGTTAACTCCGAGTGGACATGAATTGGCCCAAGTGGTCGCGTCTCGATAGACTACAGACGAGTCAGATTCACTCGATACGGGATGGTGCCCGTAATCGCCATGAGGAGCGCAACCAACCCGCGCGATGGGATATTCCCAACATCGAATCGCACGGACTCGCCGGGCTGTATGGAAAAATCCTCCGACTTTGAGTAAACGCGATTGGTCACCTTGATTGTATGGTGCCCCACCGGTAATTCCAGTTCGAGGCTCTCACCAAACTGAAGCGTATCTGTAGGCTCTCCATCAATCTCCACATAGAGATCACGCATTTTGATGTCGCGGCTGGAATTCCGACGAATCGTCACTTTTCCAACCGATAAACCTGGACTAGCCATTTGCAAAGGCTCCCGACTCAATCATCTCCACAGTCTCTTGAATGTCCTCAACCGTGTTCATGACAAATGACCGGTACTGCAGAATAGGTTCGTTGAGCGGCACTGCAGCAACGTACAGCATTCGTGCTCCTTCCTTTGACTCTAAGCGGACATGATCTCCAGATGAGAGTACGGCCATTTGATTACCCTTTAACAGCCGTCCAGCGATCTCGAGATCCCCGCTCACTAGATAGACGAAAGCCGCTTCCTTGGCCTCAGTTTCAAATTCAAACTCGCCCCCTGCACCAAGCTGAATGTCCAAAACAGTTGGCTTCACGGCGATCTCGGTGAATGCCCCCTCTGTTCCATCCACACTTCCGGCAACGACTCTTACAGTCGCGTTTCCTGTTTGGAACTCTGGTACATCATCCTCATGGACTCCCTTGTAGCCAGGGGGAACTCGTTTCAAGTTTTGCGGGAGCGAAAACCATAGCTGAAGCATCTCTGCTCCGTCATCACTGGGCAGAAGCATTTCTTCATGGTAGATACCGTTACCGGCCGTCATCCACTGCGTGCCTCCGGGCCCCACTTCGCCTTCGTTCCCAATGGAGTCCTTGTGCCCTACCCGCCCTCTCAAAACATAGCTAAGAGTCTCAATTCCGCGGTGAGGGTGGCGAGGGAAACCTACTGTTTCATTGCCTTCCGATGGAGCAATGCTCGCATGATCCAGCAACATAAATGGATCGAGAATTGCAAGCCTCTCTCCTCCAATAGAACGTCGGATCGTGACACCTTTGGCCTCGTCAGCGTGAGTCGGTGTAAAAGCAAATGCGACCTTTCGGGGCTGGCTCATGTTCCAATCAGGTTATCTGAGTCGATGCCCTATTCCTAGGTCTCTTTAGGCTATTTCTTCTGTCCTACCGAGTTTCGAGTTGCATGGTGATTCCAACCGGCGAGAACAAGCTTTTCATCGGGATGGGCGTTCCCATCCTCTATCTTGTCACTGCCCGAGTAAAGCTGAACCAACACCGTCTTGCGAGTCTCTGATGATAGATTCGGCATGGAGCCGTGAAGGGTGAAATAGTGGAAGAAAACGACATCTCCGGGTTCTGCTTCTAGGGGCAAGGCTTCTGATAGTGGGTATTGGGCCAGCAATTCCGACTCACTCTGTCCAGATGTCCCATCGACTCGTCCCAGCTTGTGAGATCCCGGATAAACCCGAAGACAGCCCATCTCATCCGTCGCTTGCGAAACATGAATAATCGCGGCAATCATGGAGTCCTTTTCCGAAGGGAAATAGGTCCAATCCTGGTGCATCGGAAATGGGGCACCTTCCTCGCTCGGCTTTTGGAAAAGTTTGGAGTGATGGAGAATTATGTCCGGCCCCAAGATCGCGGTAGCTACAGCGATGAATCTCTCATGTACGAGGGCCTTGAGCCATTCTGCAGAGTATTGCTGGACATTGTGGGTATGCAGCACGACCATTTGCTGTGTCTCCATTCGATCCATCTCTGGCCCATTCCATCGAGCATTTACAGACTCCCCAGAACCTAATATTTGATGGACGATTTGGTCAAAATCCTTTTCCAGAATCGCCACCTCCGCAGGAGTAAAAACCCCTTTAGCCACAAAATAGCCGTCTTCTTCGAAATGTCGACCAATCTCTGTATCGGCAACAGGAATTGAAACTGCGGAATGCGTTATGCTCATGTCTCTATCGGACATGATAGATTTGAATTAAGTTGAATACCATGTTCAGGCTGGACAGAAATTTGATTATTTCAGACACGTATGGTTGTTAAAGAGATTGTAGGCGCGCACCGGATCGAGATTGAAACCGGAGGATATGTGAAATTCGATGTTCAACTCACGAACTCGCCCCATCGCCACGACTACTATGAAATCTGTCTCGCTCTGGAAGGTTCCGGAGAGTACTGGCATGGCACTGAATCACATCCGATTCGCCCGGGAGCGATCTTTGTTGCGGAGCCGAAGGTGATCCACGAGATTGCGTCGTTTCGAACGAAGGATCTCCACCTTTACTTCCTGATGATGAACCTACAGCGCATTGAGGGTCCGTTGTCTGCGGATGCCAATCCAACCCTCAAAGCCTTTGACCACCATCACAACATCATCGTCTATGAGTGTGAGAAGCTGGCCCACTACATTCCCCTCTTTGACCAAGCCGAGCCCCATCGCCAAGCCAGTGCACGAGCGGCGCTCAAACTCTTTGCTTTGGAAATGATTCAGGCATTGAGCCCTGCCCCAACCGTTGATCTAGAGCAAGAGCTTCGAGATGATTTAGCCGCTGCCCTTGAGGTAGTGGATCGACATTCTGACCGTAGGATCACCGTCGAAGAGATTGCCGCAGAATTAGGAATATCAGCGCGAACCTTGCGACGTAGGTTCGCGGCAAGCGGAACAAGCTTGGCAGCTGAGATCAACCACCGACGCATGCGCTGGGCTGCTCACCGATTGCTCATGGGATTTACAGTCCAGGAAGTTGCGGATTACATCGGCATCCCAAGCGCGGCTCAGTTCACTCGATCTTTCACCCGCGCTTTCGGAATGGGTCCCAAAAAGTTTCAAACATCCTATCTTCCAGGCTCATTAGCACATCGGACACGTCCGGAGAGGGACGCATTGGACTAAGATTTCGAGAAGACATGGAAGAACTAGACGCCAGAGAGTTTGCCAAAGCCCGCATTCAAAAGCTCGCCCAAGAGTTTGCTTGGAGTCCCGCATGCGGTCCCCAATGGCCCTCCGATCTGCGATGTCGTCTGAAAGAGGTAATCGGTCTGCCCATCGAGCAGGTTCCCTTGAACCTGCAAACCTTAGATTCCCAGGAACTAGATGGATATCGGCGAGATACGATTACATTTGCAAGCCGTCATGGCTTGCGAGTCTTTGGCTATCTTCTGGTTCCCCAGAACCTAAACTCTCCGTCCCCAGCCGTGGTTTGCATTCCAGGACATGGAAACGGAGTCGACTGCATCGTTGGCATTGAAGCAGACGACTATCAAAATGACTTCGCCCTCCAAAGCGTTCGGGCGGGGTTCGTCACCCTCGCCATCGAGCCAATTGGGTTTGGCCACCGCAAGTCGCATATTGATCGGGAGAGATATTCATCATGTAATGGAGATAGCATGACGGCTCTGATGATGGGAGAGTCCATGATTGCATGGAGGGTTCATGACGCCCTGGTGAGCCTCGACTTACTAGAATCGCTAGACTACGTTGACCCCACTCGTCTTGCCATGATGGGTATTTCTGGAGGCGGGCTTGTTGCCTTCTGGGCAGCTTGCTTGGATGAACGAGTTGCCGCAACGGTTGTGAGCGGATACTTTAACACTTTCTTTGATTCGATCCTGAGCATTGAACATTGCGTTGACAACTACGCGCCTGGCCTCGCTCGAGTTGTGGAGATGCCAGAGATGACGGCTCTCATCTCCCCCAGAAAGCTATTTGTGGAATCAGGCGATAGCGATCACATTTTTCCAATCACCGCATTCCGATCTGCCTGTACCCGGGCGCGGCAGATTTATCAGGGTTCAGATCATTTCCAAAGCCATGAGTTTTCGGGCGGGCACCAATTCCATGGAGTCCAGGCGATCCCTCAACTTCGTGAGTGGCTTTGTAGTTCATAAGTAAATCGCGCAGAATAGGTGACATGGCACGTCGCGGACGACTGTTGGCATGGTCGCTACTTGTTCCCTTCACCGCTCTCGTCTCACTCGGTTTTAACCAAGATCAAGGGAACCTAGCCAAACCTGTCATCACGCCTTATAAGGCATCAGGGATTTACCAACTCAATGAGAAGGTGGGTTGGAATATCACGTTGCCTGACTCTTTGTCTGCCGCGAAATACACCTACACAATCAAAGCCAACAACCGCACGACTCTTGCATCTGGCGAAGTAGACCTTAGTAGCCGGAAAGGCTCATTTGATGTTTCAATGAGTTCACCAGGCATGCTGTACGTCGAACTGACTCCGCCCGGAGGAAAGACCATCGCCTTGGGGGCCGCCGTTGCGCCGGAGAAGTTAAAGCCTGTTGTCGCGAGGCCAGCCGACTTTGATCAATTTTGGAATCGCAAGGTTGCAGATCTGAAGAAGGTGCCGATGAATCCCAAAATAACTCAGGGCGATACAAACCGACCAGAGGTTGACTACTCATTGGTTGAGATGGATCACGTAAACGGCACCAAGGTCTATGGACAGTTAGCCAAACCGGTTAAAAAGGGAAAGTATCCCGCGATCGTGGTTCTTCAATGGGCGAGTCCGCCATATCCACTTGACAAGTATTGGGCGACAAACCATGCTTCGGGTGGGTGGCTTGTCCTAAACATCCAACCTCACAATGTCCCCGTTAGTGGCCCGCCCGAGCTGTATTCCAACCTGCCGGACGAGATTAAGAATTATGGAGCTCTTGGTCAGAGAGACCGAGACAAGAACTACTTTGTGGAGATGTACTTACGAGGGTATCGAGCAGTGGATTTCTTAGCCCAGCACCCAGATTGGGACGGCAAAACCATCGCGGTCACAGGGGGAAGTATGGGCGGCCAACAGTCATTTGCTGTCGCGGGTCTGCATCCAAAAGTGACCCACATGATGGCCAATGAACCGGCGGGATGCGACTTGAACGGCCCAAACTTCGGTCGACAGAATAGTTATCCTTTCTATCCACCTAATGATCCAGAAGCGATGAAGACGGCCGCCTACATTGATGCCGTCAACTTTGCGCCACGCATTAAAGCCACTAGTTTGGTGTCGATGGGGTTCATCGATACCATAACCGCTCCCACCGGGATATGGACCGCATTCAATATGATCAAGGGACCTAAAATAGCCGCTCCCATGATCGAAGCCGCGCATAACAACATAGCGACTTGGGAACAGCAACAGCCCTACTACACACGACAAACCGCCTGGATGAAGGCACTAGCCGAAGGGAAGCCAGTGCCTCTCGACTAGGGTCACCTCAGTTTAGGGCGGATTACCGCAACTCTAGATTCTCGATCGGCCCCCTGAACTCGACACAGGATTTCGCCCTTTAAATTCACCGACGTCGCCCATTTGAACCTTAAACCTCTAATCGCCATCGTGGAGGTCAAATCGATGAATCGGCCTTTATACCAAGCACAAGCTCTGTCGGGGTCCTGACGAGGTCCATATACACCTACAGCGATATCGCCACAAACGGCCAGAACTTCAGAGTTGCCCGAGCCTGGTGGAAGTGGAAGGACTTTGACTCCATTAAGCTTGATCTCACATGCTCTTTGGTCGACCGCAGACTCTAGGTTGCCATAAACCTTGCCGCTACCCACTCCAACCACGCTGGATGTAAGGGTTCCGGGAGGCATAATCGGAAGTATTGCCTTTCTTCGGGAAGACCAGAAAACAGGCATTGTCCTATAACTGCCTTTATCCTTGTAGGTGGAAGAACCTATAACATAGCCTTTTATCGAAGCGAGAGTTTGACCAGATGTAGGGTTTAGTCCGCGATAACTTGGAGCAACAAAACGTGCAACTTTGCCCCTTTCCACAATGGCTGGAACAGATGTTGAATCGCTTCTACTTACAATCTCGCCGAAGGCAATATCTCCTTCAACATTCCAAGCATTGAAACTATCAGGAAAGTCTTGAGTTGGCCCTTTAGGGCGATACCTCCTAGAAGGTGGAATAACCCGCGAAGCTTTGAGACCCATGGTCGTCAGGATTGAACCATCTTGAAGAACCTTGCCTGGCTGCAAATTTCGATTAGGTGCCAGTTGACCCTCTTTACTATTCCATTCAAGAACCTGATCGTTTTGTTCGAAATACATTACGCTTTGAGATGTCAATCCAAACTCTCTTAGCCCACTCGCCCCAGCAGGAGCGACCGGAAATGGGAACGTTTGCATAGATACCGCAGCAAATATCAGAGTAGCAAGCATCGGAAACGCCTCGTAAAAGGAATGACGGTTAGTTGGAGCAAGTAAAGCTTCTCAATTCAATAGAGACCCTTTCTTTTCCACATCATGATCCTAACACAAAAATGCATTATGAGCCATCTCTTCTACTCATCTTATGGCTTTTATGGCCTTTTATCTTTTAAGCCCTTCGCATGGTGCCAAGGACAACTTCGCTGCGCATCATAGCGTCACGGGCTTCTTTTTCCTTGCCCGCCTTCACCAACAAATCAATCACTGTTCTCCACGCATTTCTTACGTGGTGAGGACGCGCGGCGAGAAACATTTGGCCGGGTTCTGTACTTGGGTCCACAACGGTTGCCATATGCTTGCCAATTGCTTTCTCCAGCAATTCAGCGAGTGCTGCGTCTTGCCCTTTTCCTTGAGCCGCAGGAACGAGTTCCAGCAAGACTCCAGGCAAAATAGGCGCTGACCCATTGGGAGTAGCAGTGAGCGTTCTTTGAGCGGTCGCAATGGCACCTTTCACATCTCCCAGCATGGCTTGACACTGCGCCAGTCTCAAGAGATCATTGATGTAGCGATCTTCGTTTTTGGTCTTCTCGGCTTCTTTAACCGCGATGGTTAAAGCGACCTTCGCTTGCGGCCAACGCTTGGCAGTTCTCAGCACTTCCCCGTATTCCCAAGCCTTATTCGCAGGAATCTTGTCGATCGGTAAATCGTCCAGAAGTTCGTTGGCACGACGCGAGATGTAGTCTTTGAATTCGGCGTCCGATATTTCGCCCTTTGCAACCCGCTCCATGAGCATATCGGACGTTCCCTTTAGTTGACGACGGATAACGTCGGGAGCCAAAACCCCAGCCTCCTTGGGATCATTGGGGTCAGCCAGCGTTCCTGTTTCACAACCCACCACGATTCCCAAGGCTAGGATTAACCAAATACTTCGCACAGAATGTACTACTCCTGAATCAGATAGCGATCTTCCGGAAATAGGGCATCCCGGTAAATTTCGCCTCCACAGAACGTAAGCATCGCCTTACCTTTCAACGCCATTCCATGGAACGGCGAGTTCTTGGACTTGCTGAACGTCTTGTAGCGATCAAAGGTCCACTGGCACTCAGGATCAATGACAGTTACCTGAGCAACTGGTGTTTCCCCGGGCTTCAATGTTCCGGCTTCCAATCTCAGAATTTCGGCGGGTTTGGTACTCAGTTTGCGGATGGTCTCCAAAGGAGTTAGTACACCCTTATGGGTCAACATTGTGAGCGTGACGCCTACGGTGGTCTCCAAGCCCGAGTGCCCAAACGGCGCGTCTTCGAACGGCACCTCAACTTCGTGGGAAGCGTGCGGGGAGTGGTCGCTGCTGATGCAGTCGATCGTGCCATCGTTCAGACCTTGCAGAATGATGTCGATGTCCAGTTGAGTTCGCAGAGGAGGCGTGATTTTGAAATGAGTCTGGAATTCGCCCACTGCTTCATCAGTAAATGTGAAGTGCATGGGACAGATTTCGCAGGTCACCGGGGCACCCAAATACTTGGCCTGCCGGATCATCTCCACAGCTCCCCAAGTGCTCACCCTCATGATGTGCAGCTGACAGTTGGTATGTAGGCTAAGCAGACAGTTCCGCATCACCATGATTTCTTCTGCTGAACGAGGCATGCCCTTCAGTCCAAGCATCGCGCTCACGGCACCCTCATTCATACTCGCATCTTTGGTCAGACTTAAGTCTTCACAATGCGCCATGATCGGCAAGTCCAACTGAACGCAGAACTCCATTGCCTGCTGCATCATCGCAGAATTTTGGATCGGGAATCCTTCATCACTGGCGGCCACAATGCCCGCCCGCTTGAGAGCACTCAAGTCAGTGAGTCTCTCACCCGCCATATCAACGGTTAAAGCGCCGACTGGAGCGACAAACACGCCGCCCGCTTCCGGAGAGGCGGACTTATCCAGAATAAAATCAATGATGGCGGGGTTATCGAGGGCCGGTTCTGTGTTTGGCATACAGCAAACAGTGGTAAAGCCACCCGCCGCTGCTGCCTGAGTTCCAGAAACGATGGTTTCCTTGTGTTGTTGTCCTGGCTCTCTTAGGTGAACATGAGGATCCACCAAGCCAGGAACGATCCACATTCCCGTACAATCGTAAACTTCGTCTACATCGCTGATATCGATATCAGGCCCAAATTCAGAGACTTGGGCATCTTCAATAATCAGATGGCCAATCACATCTAAATCTTGAGAGGGATCGAGAATGCGTCCGTTCTTAAGTAGGGTTTTCACTTCTTCTTGCCTCCCGCAGCCTTCGCCGTTTTTGCAGGTTTTGGTTTAGGTGGTTCTTCTGGAGCCACTGTAGATTCATCGCTAGTAAACACCCAGTAGAGAGATGCCATTCGTACAAAAATTCCGTTCTCTATTTGGCTTGTGATCACAGATTGGTTGCCATCTGCGGCCACGTCGTCTACTTCAACTCCACGGTTTATGGGGCCGGGGTGCATCACCAGACAATCTCGATTCGCCCACTTTAAGCTTTCTTTGTTTAGCTGGTACATGCTGGCGTATTCCGTAATAGAACTGAGCATGCCCTGAGCCATCCGCTCTTTTTGAAGCCGAAGGCAGATAACCACGTCTGCCCCTTCGATGCCAGATCGGAGATCGTAATGAACTTCACCGGGCAGCATCTGCATGTGGCTTGGCATCAGGGTTCTTGGTCCAACAAACCGAACTTCCGCCCCCATTTTCGAGAGCAACCATGCATTTGAACGGGCCACGCGAGAATGCTCCACATCTCCTACAATCGCGACCTGTAAATCCTTTAGTGTGCCTTTCTGCTCTAAGATGGTTAAGGCGTCTCCCAAAGCTTGCGTCGGATGCTCGTGTTGACCATCGCCCGCATTCAGAACTGGGCCGCCAAAGTATCGCGCAGCCAAAGCGGTTGAGCCGGACATTCGGTGCCTCATGACTAATCCATTCAGCCGCTCATAACGAAGCGTGAGAATGGTGTCCTTGAGGGTTTCTCCCTTACTCATGGAAGAGCTGCCCGAAGCGAAATTCGCCGTTTTCATTTTCAGGTAGTGGGCAGCCTGTTCAAAAGAAACTCGGGTTCGAGTGGAGTTCTCAAAAAAGAGCATGCCAACCACTTCTTTGCTCAGATTGGGCACTTCCCGATTCTCGATAGTGCGAAGTTTGAAATCCGCAGCCAAGCTTATGAGTTCTTCAATGTTGTCCGCAGATAAATGTCTGATTCCCAGTAAATTGCGTGGCATTAGGCCGCTCCCTGTTCGCCTGGCTCTAAGACCACGGCGTCCTCTCCGTCAAATTCGTTCACTTTCACCACAATATGATCTTGCTTCTCGGTGCTCACTATCTTGCCGCAATAATTCGCGGTGATGGGTAGTTCACGGTGCCCTCTATCCACAAGAACGGCAAGCTGTACATTCTGAGGCCTTCCATGCTTCATCAAAGCATCCAGTGCAGCGCGAATCGTTCGTCCCGTAAATATCACTTCGTCAACCAGCACAACCCGCTTGCCGTTGATCTCAAAGGGAATCTCCGTTTCATCTACATCAGAAGGCTTACGGTCGTCCCGGTGTCCGCTGATGTCCAATTTCCCGCAAGGTACCGTCGAGCCCTCAATTTGAGTCATGAGAAAGGCAAGCCTCTTTGCGACTGGCCAACCTCTTCGTAAGATCCCAACAACCACCAAATCGTCTGCGCCCCCGTTCGCCTCTAAGACTTCGTGGGCCATGCGGCCGAGCGTTCTCCGCATATCGCCCGCATCCAAAAGCACAGTTGCCATTGAAGCGATTATGGCATGGCGGGGCGGCTTGCTGGATTCTTCGATTGTTGGACGGCTTGATTCCTAGGTTCCTCGATTACTCGGTTATTCGATCACTGGATTGCGGTATTGCTTTACGGTTGCTTACAGTCGAGCAATCTGGCATTCGAGCAATTTAGCAATCCTAAACCTCGCCCAGTTACCAGACCTTCAACATTCTGAGAAAGGAATGACAGTCTTTGGCACGTGCAAGGAAGCGCGGCTTGCTCTAGGGGGACGGATTCCCCAATCGCGAAAAGTTTAAGAGCTTGTTTAGCTTCCCCGCAGGTTCCTTCACAAAAAAACCTAAGACTTTTCCTGAGTTTTCGCGAAAGAAATCCCGAGAAGAATTACTGGGTTTTCGCCCGCGGAGATTTTGTTTATGTACGAAGCATATTGGGGTTTAACAGAGCCGCCTTTCAGTCTTACACCAGATCCTAGGTTCCTTTACATGAGCCGTGGACACGAAGATGCCTTGATGATGTTGCACTACGCCATCTCGCGCAATAAAGGCGCTGCCATGCTGGCGGGAGACATCGGTCTGGGTAAGACAACCGTTAGCCGAAAGCTGCTGGAACTGCTAGATCCGGTTCACAATCGCATCGTCCTGATTGTGAACCCCATTCTCACGCCGGTTCAGATTCTTCAAGAGATCCTTGGACAACTCGATATCGAGACGAACTCTCGCAATCGCCAAGTATTGGTACAGGAGCTTCACAAGCAACTGATTTCGTTCTATGAGCGAGGGCAACGTGTGGTTCTCATCATTGATGAAGCCCACCTCATCCGATCCACCAGCACGCTGGAAGAGCTGCGGCTCTTGCTGAACTGTCAGATGAACGACCAGTTCTTGCTCTCGCTGGTTCTGCTTGGACAAAACGAACTCCGCCCCAAGATCGCCAAGGTTCCTGCACTTGAGCAGCGCTTGGCTGTTCGGCAAAACCTAAAACCGCTGGATGTCACCGAAACCGGAGAAATGATTCTTCACCGAATGCGTGTGGCCGGCTACTCCGGAGAGAACCACCCATTCTCACCCGACGCAATTTTCGAGATTCATAAATACACCAAAGGCTATCCCCGACTCATTAGCCAGATTGCGGACAACGCGTTGATGATTGGCTTCGTTCAGAAAGTCCAAATGATCGACGGGTTCTTGGTCCACAACATCGTTAGTGAGTTCTCAGGGAAGGAGGCCGCATGAACCTCGCCGACGCCATCCGGCAAGCGGCGCAATCGAAAGGGAACCCACTTCCCAGTGAAGAACGCCCGCCAAAAATTGAAGTTATTGAGAATCCGGTTCTTTCAACACCGGTTCAACCCACGGAGAGCAAAATGGAGCAAGCACAAGAAGAAACTCGGCTACCCGATCCGCCTTCGCAGGCCGTTTCGAACGGTGGCGTGGTGCGTCTGGAGCTGTTCCTTTCCCCTGAGCAATTGAGCGGACTTTTCCGCGCCGTTGTTGCCAACCAGCACACGGTTATGACTTTGCGAGAAGCCGCCCAGTACCTACGCATGGGTGCAGGTGTCCTTGAGCAAATGGCTCAGGACGGAAAGATTCCCGCCCTAATGATTGATGGCAAATGGCGATTCTCACGCGCGGCTGTCGATGAGTGGCTGAGCCTTCAGGGCCGTCAGCGGGAGTTGGAGGCCTAACAATGGGAATTTTCAACAAAAAGAATTTTGTGGGAATCGATATTGGCCATCACTCGATCAAGGTCGTTTCGCTAGAGCGACAGGGAGACGGATGGCGAGTCACCCGCGTAGCATCGGCGCCAACGCCAACTGACGCGGTGAAGGATGGAGTGATCGTGGACGTTCCCAGCACGGTCTCTGCTATCAAGGGTCTTTTGAAAGAGAACCAGATCAATGCGGGCGGCGCGATGATTGCAGTCTCCGGCGGTTCCGTGGTTGTTCGGCAAGTACGCATGCCCAAGATGGCTGAAGCTACCCTGCGAAAATCCATCAAATTCGAGGCTAGTCGATATGTGCCCAGTTCGGTTGAGGACAGCTACATCGAATTTGAAATCATTGGCCCCGTAGACGACACTCAGATGGACGTTCTGATGGTTGCTGCGCCCAAGGATGTTGTGGAGAGTCGACGCCAAGCTTGTGAAGAAGCGGGCCTTGAAGTTGAAGCCGTCGATATTGAGCCGTTCGCGATGTATCGCGCTCTCGTAGAGGCTGACCTTGACAACGCGTGGTCCGATAGCACCATCGCGCTCGTCGATGTTGGATCGGCGACCACCAATATCTCAGTAGTTAGCAAAGGCATTTTCTCGATGACTCGTTCTATCCCTCAGGGATCAGAGACTCTCACCCAAGCCTTGAAGAGCTACTTTAAGCTTTCGGATGAAGATGCCGAGGCCGGTAAAGCACAGCTTGACTTGCGAGAGCTCTTGGAAGAGAACAAGCCAAAGGAGAATCCTCCCTTACGTGTTCTTCAACCACATGTCGATGACCTGGTACGTGAAATCCGCAGATCGCTGAACTACTACCAGTCTCAACAGCAAGAGGGCGCCTCCAAGCAGATTGACCAAATTCTGCTAACCGGAGGTGGAGCCAAGCTGATGGGCCTTGCTGACTACTTTAGCCACAAGCTATCCATCCCAACGACTCTGAACGACATTTACGCGAACGTTAGGTTCAGCCACTTCGGCGATCCCGAAGAGTCTGGCCTTGAGCTTTCGGTCGCGTCAGGACTCGCCATGCGGGCACACACCAAGGCGGCCTAAGGACTAGAAAGATGCCACTCATTAACTTAATTCAGGAACAGAGGCTGGCCCAGAAGCGGAACGAGGCACAAGCTCGATCCTTCTTCCTAGTCTTTGTCGGTTCAGCCGTCGCCGCGGTAGGCGGGTTTGGCTTCTTCTGGCTGCAAGCCGAAGGGCTAACCCGTGAGAAGACGGTGTTGGAAAACCAACTGCAGAAAAATGCACCTCTCGTCAAACAGATCGAAGAGTATCAGAAGGAGTACGGGGAGCTAAATCCGCGACTGAAGACTCTCGAAGATGCTCAGTTGGTCAGTGGACGCTGGGGACGCATCATGACTCACCTTGCCCAGCAAACGCCAAAACCAACCTGGCTTACCGCCATGCGGGTTCAAGCGAGCGACCCAAGTAAACCTATTGGCCTCAGCTTGATGGGAGTTGCGCCTCAGCAGGAACCCATTTCAGAGTTCATTTTACGACTTCAAAACTGCAACGACCTTGAAAATGTGTCGCTTAGATACACCCAAGAGAAGGTGATGGACAAGGTTAAAGCCGTAGAGTTTGAAGTTTCGGCCGACATTGTCGGAACGGCGGAAGCCGCACCTAAGAAGGAAGGAGAAGAGGACGATGAGAAAGGGGCCTAATCCAAGAACTTACATGTTCATGGCAATCGGCACGTTCATGCTCGGCCTAGGAGCGTCCTACTTTGGCTATAGCCAAGTGACGAGTGTCCAAGGTGAGGTGAACGCGCTTAAAGCAGAGGTCAAAGACGAGAAGGAAGTTCAGGCTGAGCTCGATAAAGCGAAGGCAAAAGTAGACGAGTGCGCATCCAAGTTACAACACTTGGAGAAAGGCGTTCCCCAGTTTGCATACGTGCCAACTTTGCTCACTGAGCTTGAAAAGACGGGCAAGAAATACGGCATCAAGGTGCTCGGCGTACGTCCCGTTGTTAAACCTTCGATGGGTCGAAAGCTTGAGGAAGGCGCAACGAAGGATAAGAAAGCTTATGAGGAGATGACCCTTGAGGTCAAAGGAATCGGAAGCTACGGATCGGTCATGCGTTGGGTCAACTCTCTCCAACAATTTCCAAAGATTGTTGCAGCCCGTTCCGTCACCCTCGCTCCCAAAGTTGAGCCCGATCAAGTAGGTCAGAAGCCACTCGACATTACAGTGGAGCTGAAAGCTTATGTTTTCAAAGAGCCTGGTTCTGAGATGAAGAAGCCTGGCCAAGACACCAAGTCCGTCAGCCTACAGGTGAAGCCAAATGAAGGATGATAAGAAAAAACTCATGGTGCTGGGCGCGCTGGTAGCCGTTATGCTCGGCGTCGGTGCCTTCAGCTTCCTCGGTGGAGGATCCACTCCTCCCCCGGTTGTTGCAACAGACAGTAAGGAAAAGAAGGACGCCAATGCTCCAAAGCTTGACGCCGACGGAAATCCGATTGTCGAGGGTGAAGAAGCAGAGCCTCCGAAAAACCCGCTCTATGCGGCTGCCCTTCCTCAACGAGATCCTTTTGCCGAAACCGCCCTCGCTGGCGAGCAGGTTGCCCCTGTGCTCCCTTCTCACCCGCTTCCAACGCCCAATACGCCTGCTCCTCGGCCCTACAAGCGCCCGAGAAGCAGTGGCGGCACCAACAGCTATATTCCACCGGTAAACCCTGGGATTAGCGGTCCGCTTCCTCAGACATGGGGCAATGGTGAAGGCAATGTTTCGATCAGCCCATCGGGGCCAGAGCCCAGCTCTTTCGGCTACTCCGTAGCAGGAACGATGACGGGCGGATCACGCAAGATTGCAGTTTTTACCGATTCAAACGGTAATCAACGAATGGTTCCGGAGGGCGGATCGCTCGACGGAGATAGCAAGGTAGTCGCTATCGATAAAGGCAGCGTAACTATCGAACATCGCGGCAAGAAGCAGCGATTGTCCCTGGGAGGGAACCCTAAATGAACAGCAACTCATTTCGAATGGGTGTCGGCACACTTGCCCTCGCCCTTGTCTGTGGCGCAACCGCTCAATCTTTGAGCGGAGTAGAAGCGAAGAAGCTCGATGGCGGACTCCAAGTCCGGATTCAAGGCAATGACCTGGGGCAACCCAAGACGTCTTGGTCCAAATCCAAGCGAATGTTCTTCCTGACCTTTGACGGCAAGTTAGCCAGCCGACCAAAGACTCTTGAAGTCGGCTCAAACGGAGTTCAAGCCGTTAGCTATGAGTGGCTTTCTAAGAAGACTTCCAAGGTTCGTGTCGCCCTTAGCGTGGTGCCTGGCACAAAGCCAGAAGTTGTTAAGACCGATGGATCCTGGGCGGTCAACTTCAATGTTGCGGCCCCAGTAGCAAAGGTTCCTGCCAAGTCAGGATTCCCAACTTCAGTGCCTCCGATTGAACCTGCTTACAAAGCATCTGACCTACAAGCAAACGCGAGCCCTAACTTCTCGTCTGCAGTTCAAGTCGATCTTGAGTTTGTAAACACTGACATTGTTCAAATTCTAAAGGCTCTTGCTCTTCAATCTAACGTCAACATCGTGACTTCACCAGAAGTCAGCGGCAAAATCACGGTCACTCTGAACGGAGTGAGCGTAAAGGATGCGCTAGACATCGTTACCGCCCTCGGTGGAGTTCGGTATGCGAAAGTGGGTGGCACGTATGTGGTGACCTCTTCGAGCCGATTCAGTGACACGGTTGGTCAAATCCTAGGTAAGACAGACGTAAGCGGTGCCACACGAGTTGTGCCCCTACGAAGCAGCCAAGGTGTCCAGATCAAGGCTTCCGTTCTGAAGATGGTCAATCCATCTACGCTTTCAGGACGATATGATTTGATCCTTCCCTCTGACAATCTCGAAGTAACGAACTCGGTGATGCCAGGCGGAGGAGATAAGAGTAAGCCCGGCACAGAAGGATCTTCGGTTGATACAAAGAGTGATTCTTCCAAAGTCAAAGCACCTGATGATTACATCGTGATCATTGGCACATCTTCCCGACTGGATGAAGTTGAAGCCACGATTCGAGCGATTGATAACCAGCTCTGCCAAGCTCTTGGGGTCAAAACAACAGCCACTACTGCCAAACTGCAAAAGTCGTATCACGTTCGAAACTCGAATGCGGTCGTGCTGCTGAACTCCTTGAAGGTTGCAACAACCACTACGTTATCAACCCAAAAGAATGACCAAGGCACAAACGAGCAACGTACACTAACGGATAACTCCGAAGCTCAGTCTGTACAGATTGGCTCAGTGCAGCTTTTTGCCTCAACCAGCAACCCAGTCATCGCATTGTCTGGTCGAGCTGCAGAGGTGGAAAACTTAGTTGAAATCCTCGAAATGCTGGACACGCCTAAAGATGTTGCTCCTGCGTTCCTGGAGACTGTTGATCTCATGTTCATTAAGCCACACGTGGCCGCGGTAGAGCTGATGGCAAACTTCTCCGGACTGAAAGCAAGCATTCTTCCTGCTCCGGTCGATCCTCTTCGAGGCATCGAGTACACCCACACCGCTTTCTATAACCCTGAAGAGGCCAAGAAGAATAGCGGACAAGGTGGTGGTTCGGGAGGCTCAGGCGGAGGTTCTGGCTCAGGTTCCGGTGGATCCGGTTCTGGCTCTGGCGGCTCAGGATCGGGATCAGGTTCGGGCTCCGGTGGATCAAGCAGCGGAACATCCGCATCATCCGGTAAAGCAACCCAATGGGAAGCCGAATCCATCACCTGGCGTACACCTATGAAGGTTCTTCTCAGAGGAACCCGCGAGCAGATCGATCAGGCCAAGCAATATCTTGCTTTAGTTGACATCGCTCCGAAGCAAGTTGCCGTTGAGGTCAGAGTTATGGAACTCAGCCGAGACGATGCGTTGAAGATCGGTTTGGATTGGAGCTTGCTTACAGGCGGCACACTTACCAATTTGCGAGTGAACCAAGGAATTGGTACGTCTAGCTCGGTTGGTGGTGTCGGATCAAGCCTCGGCTTTAAGGGAGGCGGAACTGCTTCGATCACCGGAACTCTGGATGCAATTGCCAACAAGAACAATCTGCTGGCTCGACCAAACATTCTGCTCTCCGACGGTGTTCTATCCAACATCTTTGTAGGCGACACGGTTCGGTACGTCAAGGCAATTCAACCTAGCCAAAATGGAACTACTATTGAAACAGGCGAAATCAACGTTGGTGTTGATTTCTCACTGGCCGCAAAGATCGGTGCTGGAGGAAACATTACCCTTGACTTCCATCCAGTTCTGTCTATTCTGCAAGGCTTCACAGACGTTCCTGGTGGCGGGCAATTGCCACAGACCAGCGTTCGGTCTGCCACCAGCCAAGTGCAGATCAATAGCGGTGAAACCATTGCCATCGGCGGTTTGATCCAAGATCAAGATCGCAAGAGCTATGGCGGAATCCCAATCTTGAAGGATCTTCCGATCATTGGCCAACTCTTCGGTAGAACCAACAACTCGAAGGTTCGATCCGAGATTGTCTTCTTCGTCACGGTGAAAGAAGTCACAGCTGCTGACCGACAATCGCCCGCCAACCCTCGCCAAGCCACGAAGGATAACAACGAGTGGCCCGGTAACGGAAACGGCAAGAAAGGCTAACCAACAATCGCACGTCTTAACGTGCCCGCCCCGAGTCAGATGGCTCGGGGCTTTTTGATTCAGGTGAAACTATCCACTCCGCAAATGAACGTCCTATAATATGGATATGGCTCCCTATTCAAAGAAAGTCCACGTCATTTACGATGGCAAAAATCTGGTCCCAGAAGAGCCATTGGGATTGCCGGTTGGGCATAGGCTTGAGATAACCGTATCGACCGAAACCATTGTCGATCCTCGGCCCCTGGAAGAAAGGTTGAATGCATTTAAGCAATTTAAACCCATGAACACGGGCACTGTATTACCAGACGATGCGTTCCGACGTGATGAAAACATGTACCCGGATCGAGTGTGACTTATCTTGTCGATTCAAGCGTTTTCTTACGCACAGCAGAAGCAGCAGATCCACTGCATCAAATCACGATGGAATCGATGCAGGATGCGCTGGTGGCGGGTGCCAGTTTCTGCGTTTCTTCTCAAATTATTTCTGAGTGCTGGAATGTATTCACGCGCCCAGTAAATGTGAATGGTTTCGGCTTTTCACCACAAGCTGCAAAGTATGAGATAGAACGTCTATTGCTTTTGTATCCCTACGTTGACGATCCTCAGAATTTAGGATTGGCACTAACTTCATTTGCCGAACACCATCAAGTTTTGGGACGGCAGATTCATGATGCACGGCTTGCCCTCACCTGCGAACTTCTCGGTTTACACGGAATCGTCTCTTACAACAAACCTGACTTTAAACGCTATCTAAGAATTCAGATTTTTGAGCCAAGAGAGTTGGCCCAAAACCTAAAGTAAACCGGCATAATCAATTCGTCATGTCCTATTTCCCCGAGGTTGCGGATCGAGTTGCCTATGAAGGCAAAGGCTCCAAGAATCCGCTTGCGTTCAAATACTACGACCCCGCCAAGAAAGTAGGGGGCAAAACAATGGCCGAGCACCTGCGCTTTGCAGTTTGTTACTGGCACACGTTTAAGAGTACAGGTGCAGATCCATTTGGTGTTGGCACCGCAATCCGACCTTGGGAATCTGCATCGGATCCCATCCAGCGGGCGAAGGACACGATGGACGCTGCATTTGAATTCAAATCCAAGCTGGGGGTTGAATACTGGTGTTTCCATGATCGTGACATTGCGCCTGAAGGGGCAACGTTCAAGGAAAGTACAGAAAACCTACAAGCTCTGGTGGAATATGCCAGCGAGAAGCAAGCCGAGACCGGCATCAAGCTCCTTTGGGGAACTGCCAATCTATTTACCAACCCTCGGTACCAAGCTGGAGCGGCGACCAATCCAGACCCTCATGTATTCGCCTATGCCGCCGCTCAAGTGAAGCGTGCGTTAGATGCCACTCAAGAACTAGGAGGGCAAGGTTACACCTTCTGGGGAGGTCGAGAAGGCTACGATACGCTTTTGAATACAGATATGAAGCGGGAGCGCGAACAACTCGCGAAACTGCTCTGGATGGCAGTTGATTACGCCAAGAAGATCGGGTTTAAAGGCCAGTTCTATATTGAGCCAAAGCCTAAAGAACCCACCACTCATCAATACGATGCGAACGCTGAATCTTGTCTGAACTTCCTCAGAGAGTTCGACCTGATGGATCACCTTAAGCTGAATTTGGAGACAAACCATGCAACCTTGGCCGGACACCATATGGTTCATGAGCTGCGAGTAGCAAGCGATGCGGGCATTCTCGGTTCCATCGATGCTAATACGGGTGATGAGCTGATCGGTTGGGATACAGACCAGTTCCCTACAAACGTTTATCTGACCACTCAGATCATGGTGGAGCTACTTCGTTCGGGTGGATTCACAACCGGTGGCTTGAACTTCGATGCAAAGGTCCGTCGACAATCTCATGATACGGTGGACCTGTTCTATGCCCACATCGGTGGAATGGACGCTTTTGCACGAGGCCTTGAGATTGCCTGGAACATCCTAGAGGATGGTCGGTTAGGAGATCATGTTCGCGAAAGATATGCCGACTGGGAGTCGGAGTTTGGTCGGAAGATCCTGGAAGGCCACAAATCACTGGATGACCTGGAGGATCACGTATTGCGACACGGAGAACCCGTTCGAAAATCAGGCCGACAAGAAATGCTTGAGAACCTGATCAACGATTTCATTCTCTAGCACCACGGAACCAACAAGCCCTGCGATCCACAAGATCGCAGGGCTTGTTGAGTTTTAACTCTACTTCAGGCCCTTGCTCTGGAAGAACTCTACGCTACGGCGGACCGAAGCAACCGGTTCATCGGGCGTTTGATCCATCTCAATCGCGCCAAACTGAACCCCATTGGCTTCACACGCGGCCAAGATCGGATCCCAGTCCATCACACCTTTGCCCGCTTCTGCGTCGTGGCTCTCTTTGTTGCCCGAGAAGTCTTTGAGGTGGACCATTGGTACCCGGCTGCCGAGCTTGTTAATCCAAGCCACTGGATCTTCACCGGCAACTGAAACCCAACCTAAATCAAGTTGGGCCTTGAGAATATCTTCGGTCTCTTCCCACATTTGAACGTAAGTAGAAACGCCTCGATCCTCAAATTCGAACGCGTGATTATGATAGCTAAAGGCAATACCGCGATCATCCAAGGCTCGAGCAACCGGTTCAAGTTCCTTACCAAACTCTACCCACCCCTGTGCATAAACATCCTCTGAAATCCAAGGAAGGACTACATGCGATGTACCGAGCGCATGAGCATCTTCACACACTTGATCCGTATTCTTGACCGCATCAAGGCTCCAATGGCCAGCGCTTACTTTGAGTCCAAGATCATCAAGGAGCTTTTTGAGTTCTGGCACGCTCAGGCCTTGGTAGCCTGCAAGCTCCACGTATTCAAGACCCATGTTTTTCACGGCTTTCAAAGTGCCCTGAAGATCATCTGCGAGTGGTTGTCGAAGGGTATAGAGTTGGACCGTTAGGCGCATGATTCGCCCATTATGGCCCGGGATTTCCTTCTTCTGTGTTAATCGGTGTTTGGTTTGTTTCCGCCGCTGGCCACTCCTGACTTAAAACATGCTTTGCATAGGCCGAGGAATCGCTTCCATTAGCTTGCTTCCATGCGTCCGTCTTGGTTTCTTCATAAGACTCTCGCCGAACATCCGCAATGTATACCAACGCCTCGTTTTCGATGGCCCGGACCGTGACAAGCCTAGTGTTTGGGCTGTTTTCCAGGGCTACACCCGCAATCTCGGCCGCTATTGCTTTCCGATCTTCGCCCGCTGCAACTCGAAAAGTAACCGTAAGTAGCGATGTTCGCGGGTCTATGGCAAGGCTTTCCAGCTTCCCACCGTTGGTACTACGTTGCCCTACTAATTGAGCAAGAGCGGTCTCCTCCGCGGATCCCTTAAGCGCGGATGGCGGTGTCACCGAGTTTGGCGTAGTGGAATTCTGATCGGGTGCTTGAGAGACAGAAGAACCATCTCCAGAACTCTCCGGCGGAGCTTGAGTCACTGTTCGAGTAGGTAACGGAGATGCCGTGGGCTTCTTGTTGGCACCCACCACATAGGCTATTCCACCAACCGCCAGCACAAGGACCGCCAAACCCATTGCCATTAAGCCGTTCTTTGGCTTACTGGGAGGCAAGCCCAATTGCTCGACCAAACCCTGCGTCTCTTGAAACTCCAGCCTCTCACGCACACTCTTCAACTTCTGCTGAAGCTGGGCATGGCTTGGAGCGATATCTAAGGCAAGCTCATACCACTCTTTCGCCTGCTCAAGGTCATTACCCTCTTGGCACAGGTCGCCCAGGAGCTGATTTGCGGACACGTTGTTCGGGAATTTACGAAGGATGGTTCGGCACTGATCCATCGCCGCGGGCAGGTCGCCCCGCATTCGCAGCAAATTGGCCCGAGCGAGCTCGGTGTAAATCTCCGAATCGCTTCCCTCGGCTGGGCTGGAGCCAATTGGGGCCCCACATTCGGGGCAAAACTCCGATCCAACCTTGACCGATGCAAAGCATCGATCACACATCAACGTATCACTCTTTCCCTGTACTGCCAAAGCCTCCGGCACCTCGCACCGTTTCGTCGAGATCTTCCACTTGCAAGAGTTGTGCCCTTGCAATTGGACAGATCACGAGTTGGGCGATTCGCTCGCCTCTCTGAAATGTGACTGTCTCTTGGCCCAAATTGATCAATAAAACTCCAATTTCCCCGCGATAATCACTGTCTATGGTTCCCGGAGCGTTTACCATTCCTATTCCATGCTTGAACGCAAGCCCGGATCTTGGCCTCACCTGCCCCTCAAATCCCTCTGGAATCGCCATTCGAATCCCAGTTGGAACCAACATTCGCTTCCCTGGTTCTAGAGTGATATCAACGGTTGAACGCAAGTCCATCCCGGCAGAGTGTTCGGTCTGGTAAGCCGGAAGAACCGCATCTGGACCAAGCGTAATGGGAATATCGACAGTCATGGTGCCCGAAATGATAGCCGATTAGGCGTATGCTTGCGGAGATGCAAGTTGAACGTCTGGGGGAAAAGGCAGTGATCCTTCGGGATTTGTCCTGCCCCGCGTTCGAGTTGGCAAAGGCATTAAACAAGCTGGATCCCTGCGCACCGTTATTCAGCAGTGAGTTTAGAAACTTTGAGGAAGCCGTCGCAAGCTACGACACAGTTGGTTTGTATTTTTCCGAAGCCGTTAACCGTTTGGATGGGCTGCATTCGATTCTTTTGGACGTAATTTCTAGCCTAATAACTTTAGGTTCTGTAGAACCTAAAGTTGTCCAGATTCCGGTGTGTTACGATCTCGGTCCGGACCTCAAGGCTTCCGCTCAGATTCTCCGCATGGAAGCAGAGGATCTCATTAGCCTCCATCTTGGAACGGAGTATCGCTGTTATGCCGTAGGCTTTTCTCCAGGGTTCCCATACCTGGGCTACCTAGATGATCGCATCGCCACTCTTCCACGCTTACCTTCCCCAAGGCTCCGCGTAGAACCTGGAGCGGTCGGAATCACCGGTCGCCAAACTGCCATTTACCCTTCGGCAACACCCGGCGGCTGGAACTTGATCGGTCGATGTCCTCTGCGCCTGGTAGACGTAGCAGACAACTACTTCCCCATCCAAGCTGGAGACATTGTGCGATTTACACGAATTGATGAACGTGAATTCTCGATGCAGGAGGGAGAAAGGTTGTGAAGAAAGTAGACCTTAACGTGGATATCGCTGAGGGATTCCCCTATGACAAAGAGCTTCTCCAGTTTGCGACTTCTGCAAACATCTGCCTTGGGTTCCATGCGGGAAACCGTGACCTGACAGAGTGGACTTACTGGCATTGCGTTGATCGAAGCATCCGAAAAGGAGCGCATCCCGGATATGCAGACCGTAAGACGATGGGGCGCGGACCTCGCCCCACGAACGGGCTGGATACTGACGGGGATAGTCAACTCATGGCTTACTACGACTTAAAGTTTGACTATCTAAAGCCCCACGGCACACTCTACAATGACTCGGCAAGGCCGCTAACTCCTGACTGGGATACAGTTACCGAGTCAATCTCGGAAGGGAGTAGCTATGACCCAATACCTGCTCTTCTTTACGCTGAGAGTATCGCGGCGGCAGAAGTTGTTTTGCTTCTTGGTTCCTACAGCCACTATGTCATTGACCGTACTTCATATAGTCATCCTATGGTGCGAAACGATCCTCCACTAATGGGCCTTCCCTATACAAACCATGAATGGATCGCCCAATACTGCAAGGTTAAATTCATCTGCGAAGGCTTCGCAGACCGCGCCTACCGCCCTAACGGCACCCTTGTGCCTCGCTCCGAACCAGGGGCGGTTTTGGAGAACCCTGAAGAAATAAAAGCCCAGGTTCTGCGCCTTGCAGACCAGGTGGATTCCATCTGTCTTCACGGAGATACGCCCAACTGCCTTGAGTTTGCCGAGATGGTTTACAAAACCCTTATTGACCACGGATACGAGGTTGGATATTGAGTTTTGAGGTTATCCGCCAGTTTGGAGTCGCCGGATGGCGACAGTTGGATAGTCCACCAAGGCGTCGCTTTGGCGTTCCGGTTGGAGGGCCGTGGGATACAGAATCAGCACACCTTGCTCGGATGCTGGTGGGTGTAGGTTCTGGGGAACCTGCTTTCGAGGTGCTCCAAGGTTCCGCCGAGATCCAGTTGGGTTCCTCGGGCATTCTCGGAATCGTAGGAATCGATGGAACAGCCAGCCTGAACGGCAAAGAGTATCCTTTGGCAGCTCGAATTCCGGTAGTCATAGGCGACAAGCTGTCGATTACCGCTCGATGTGCTTGTTTAGCGATTGGTACAGGCTCTGGGGAACCCATCAAACTTGATTGGACTCCTGTTCTCCCAAGCTCACTGCGGTTCTTGACTCCAGGTTCCACAGAGTTTATGCAAACGGTTACCGTTTCACGTGCATTTAGCCGGAGTGGGGTTCGCTTGGAAGGAATAGCTCCGCAAAATCTACCGGAACTGCCGAGTGAGCCCAGCAGCGTTGGTGCAATCCAGCGGACTCCAAGTGGGGAACTCATTGTTATTGGGCCGGATGGTCCAACCATTGGGGGTTACCCAAAGCTTGGCTCCGTAATTGAAGCCGACCTTCCATTGATTCCACGACTGAAGATAGGTCAGCCTATCACGCTAAGGTCAGTGACTTGGTCTGAAGCAATGACTGCTTATGCTGAAAGACATAAAGAACTGAGCGCCATCGAAAATCTTTGGAAGCTATCCCAAAGCGTCTAAACTCCCTTTGTTAACTTGACTTCATTTTTCGGGTAGCTTCCGCTTTATGACTCTTCGGAATCTATCCCTCGGTCTTCTGCTCGGCGTTGTCGCTGCAGGGGTGGCGCAGCAGCAACGGAATCCGTTTGCTCCACCTCAAGCAAAACTCCATTACGCGCCAGATCGTACGTGCGATCTTCTGCATGTAGCTGTGGACCTGGATATTGATTACCCGAATCGAGTGATTACCGGAAAGAGCCTCAATACTCTTTCACCCTTGCGCAATGGAATCACGGAGATCATTCTTCATGCTGGAGAACAGCTTGAACTGAAATCGGTAAAGGTCAACGGAGCTGATGCGAAGTACACCCGAACGGGCAAACAGTTAAAGATTGCTACCAGTCCACTCTCCAAGGGCCGGAACATCACAGTTGAGATCGCCTATGTTGCCAAGAATAGCCAAGGCGGGGGATTCGGTTCGGGGAGCGGGGGATGGCACTGGATTACCCCTCGCGGAAATGATGCCAACCGCGTCGGTTTTTGGACCCAAGGTGAGACAGACTACAACTGTGAATGGGCTCCAACTTGGGATTATCCAAACGACTTAGCCACCAGCGAGACTCGGACCACAGTGCAGTCTGACTGGGATGTCCTTGGCAATGGCGTTTTGGTCTCTACCAAGGAAAGTGCGGATAAGAAACGAAAGACTTATCATTGGAAAATGGATCAGCCGCACGCCACCTATCTTTTGGCGATCTATGGTGGTCCATTCGATATCAAGAAGGATAAATGGGAAGACATTGATCTATGGTACGTGGTGCCGCGAGGCTCCGAATATCTGATTGACAACTCGTTTAGCGACACGCCCGATATGCTGAGCTTCTTCTCCAAGGTCTTAGGCGTGAAATACCCTTGGAACAAGTATGCCCAGTCGGCTATGTACGACTTCGGCGGCGGCATGGAGAATGTGAGTAACACCATCTTGGGTGAGGGCAACTTGACCGAAGCCCGTGATGGCTTCCGGCGGATGTCTAGCCTCAACGCTCACGAACTGGCTCACCAATGGTTTGGCGATCTGGTGACGTGTATGCATTGGGGCGATACGTGGCTCAATGAAAGCTTTGCAACCTATATGGACTCAGCTTACGCGGAGCATAGCCAAGGCAAGGCCGCCTATGAATGGTCGATCAATGACAATATGCGGTCCTATTTCTTCGAGGCTCGCCGGTACAAGCGCCCTCTCACCACCAAGCTCTACAGTGAGCCAGACGCCATGTTTGACTCCCACAGCTACCCCAAGGGAGGCGCAGTCTTGCACACGCTCCGGCGGCAGTTGGGGGATGAGGCGTTCTATACAGGCATCAACGCTTATCTAACCAAGTGGAAATACACCCCAGTCGAAAGCGCTCAACTGCGCCGGTCCATGACCGAAGCTACGGGCATCAATGCCGAACCTTTCTGGGCGCAATGGATAGAGGCCCCAGGGCATCCTGTTCTGGACTACACCTGGACTTATGAAGGCGGGAAGCTGAAGGTAACCGTTAAACAGACTCAGGACACCACTTCTGGAACGCCGATCTACGACATCCCAACTAAGATTGGCTACTCAGATGGAGGCATGTTCAAGACTCTTCCTCTGCGCCTAAGCAAGGCCGAAGAGACCTTTGAATTCACCCTCTCGCCCAAACCCAAGGCGGTATTGCTTGATCCAAATCAGGACTTTCTCCGAGAGATTCCAAAGCTGAACTGGAGCACCGAAGAGCTGCCCTACATCCTTCAGTTCGCGCCGACCGCTCCGGATCGACAAGAGGCATTCAACCGCCTTTCCGCTGATCCTGCCTCAACCAGCTTGCTTGTGGCCCAGCTTCAAGCCGATAAGGATATGAAGCAGCCGGTTTTTCGCCAGGTCAATCAGCTTTCAAATCTCAACAAACCCGAGCTTCGTGGATTCTGGATGTCTCAACTGAGCCATCCAAACCTTGATCGACAAGCCCAAGCCGCAGTCGCTCTTTCTCGTCTGCCAAAAGACGAGGCCACGGTCGCTAA
Organism: Fimbriimonadaceae bacterium; assembly: GCA_037190145.1. Classification (GTDB taxonomy): domain Bacteria; phylum Armatimonadota; class Fimbriimonadia; order Fimbriimonadales; family Fimbriimonadaceae; genus 55-13. Next base: position 227,138 of record JBBCJU010000010.1, on the reverse strand, counting down.
GTTCAAGACTCTAGTGAACGACAAGACGGCGATCCAAGTGGTGGTAACTGCCATCAACGCATTGGCAAGCTGGGACAAGGCAGGAAGTACCGATGTATTCAAACGAGCCCAAGAGATTAAGGACCGACGAGGCCGGATCAAGCGCGCAGCAGATACGGCTCTAGGCTAGAGTTTGTCCCAAGTTGTATCCGCAGACTATGCTGTTGCGGATACAACTGTTGCCTTATTCTTTATAGATGCTATGTGAAGGACGGCGGTCGCCAAAAAGACGATCGCAACGATGAGCCCTGTGTGTTCGGCACTTAGAAATGCAGCTCCAAAAAGTGCCGCCGGGATACTAGCCAACAGACTCCGCTTGCCGAGCACGAGTGCAGATGCAGCGCATCCTCCTGCAAGGGCAATGATGACTCCCAAGAATGGGCCCAGATAAGAAGCAAGAACGACAGCGGCACCGAGTCCAAAAGCAAACGTTACCAAACCCAAAACCGTTTGAATGGGCTCTCGGCGATCCTTGCCCTGCCATCCGATAAGCAAGGTTCCAAAGAAGAACAAAGCCAAACTCGCAGGAAGCATCGCGAGGGTTTGGACGAATGTCTCCCGAGCTATCGCATCGGTAGGAAAACTTAGGGACACACTTTGGTTGGTGACCACATTTGTTAGTTTCCAAGCCGGTGAAGCTCCCCCGGTGGTGGGCTGTAGGCTCCCACGCATAAACTTAACGGGCCCATTGGTTTGAACCGTTAATGAAAACTCGTTTACGGCGCGCCGCATTGAACCAATATCGTAGGTCCAATTCTTTGCTCCGACGACGTTGTAGACAACCTTGGCGGAGCGAGTTTCCCCAGGAGACATCATTCCAGACCATTCATAGCTTCCACTTGGACTTGGCTGAATAATTTTTTGATCTCCCACCGACAAAACAAGCCCACTTACTGTCCCGGATTGCGGCATGGGAAAAGTGAATCGGACATTTCCTGCCTCCGAAGATGAGTTTTTGAATGTGTATTGACCGCTAAATTGAACTTCGTAAGCTCTTCCTCCAATCTGCTTGAAGTCAGCCGTTACATCGGACTTTTGAAACGGCATCGGCAGTTCTTCTTTCCGCTTAACCGACCTTGTCAAGAAATACAGATTGCCCCGCTTCTGCAGGTTATCCGTTTGATCAAGTACCTCCGTGGCGTGAGAATCAGGAAGGTACTGAGCGAGTGCTTGCACACCCTCAGTTTCTAATCGCTGACCAATATCAGGAGGAAGGTTTATGTTCTTTGTGAAAGTCGTCTCTCGAAGTGTGGCCACCACCGGTCCAGATTGAAAGACCGCAGGTGCATCCGAGGTCGGATTAGCAACTGCTTCTGCATTGTCTTTCCACCTTAGGGACTGGACCGCCAAGGGCCTTGTTTGCTTGAGCGCAGACCAGCAAACCAAGAAGGTTAGTCCTACTAAGCAGATCCCCAATAACCTCGTTAATCCTTGCTTCAAAAGTGGAAGTCCATCATCTGCAGAATCCTTGTTTTGCCGATAGGCGACAACGATCGCAATGAGGGCAAGCCCTAGCAAAATGGAGATGGGCAAGGCAAGGCGAACAATTAGGTTTAAGAAGCCCGTTAGAGCATCCTGAATCGCGCGAACATAGGCTCCCGACATGCAGTTGGGACGTTTATTTTATTGCAACGCTACGCTTTAACGGACGATTTCTTTTTTCCTGGTGCTTTTGGTTTATTGTAGTCTTTGCGCGCTTCGGCGGCTTTCAACAACGGGGTTGATCCCTGATAGGGATGCCCTACACGTTCAAAAATCTCTTTCAGGAATCGCCCAGTGTGGCTCTTTGGATTCTGGGCAAGGTCTTCGGGAGTGCCGAATCCGACAACTTGACCGCCGCCATTGCCACCTTCTGGCCCCATATCGATCAACCAATCGGCGGTTTTGATAACGTCCAAATTGTGCTCAATAACAAGAATCGTATTGCCTTGCTCTACCAGCTTATGGAGAACAGAGAGAAGACGTTTCACATCTTCGAAATGAAGACCCGTAGTAGGTTCATCTAGAATGTAAATCGTTCGTCCGGTAGAGCGTTTACTGAGTTCCGCGGCAAGTTTGATTCTTTGAGCTTCGCCTCCGGAGAGGGTGGTTGCGGGTTGTCCCATTCTCACGTAACCCAAACCAACTTGCTCTAGTGTTTCCAGCTTTCGGTAAATCTTTGGGATCGGCTTGAAGAACTCAGAAGCCTCCTCCAATGTCATCTCCAAGACTTCACTGATGTTCTTGTTTTTGTACTTAACCTCAAGGGTCTCGCGGTTATAGCGTTTTCCTTTGCAAACCTCACAAGGAACGTAGACATCAGGGAGAAAGTGCATTTCGATCTTAATGATCCCGTCGCCCTTGCACGCCTCGCATCGACCGCCCTTTACGTTAAAACTGAAACGCCCATTTTTATAGCCCCTGATCTTGGCGTCCGGCGTCATCGCAAACAGTTCACGAATCATGTCGAACGTTCCCGTATAGGTAGCGGGATTAGAGCGAGGAGTGCGACCAATTGGCGATTGATCAATGTCAATCACTTTATCGAAGACGTCAAGCCCTTCCACGGAATCATGCGGCTCCCAGACCGTGCGGGTGCCGTGCATCTCGAACATGAGTCGAGGAAAGAGAGTGTCTTGAATAAGGGTGGATTTTCCGCTGCCCGAAACTCCAGTTACGCACGTAAATAATCCCACCGGAATGGCCACATTTACGTTCTTCAGATTATTCCCACGAGCCCCTCGCAAAACGATCCAACCAGGCGAAGACATGTGGACACCAGTATATCTGATCGATTATCTATTTGCCCTTCTTTCTTTCTGGCGTTTTGAGTTTTTGGGATAACTGGCTGTGAAGTTTTTGCCAGTACTTCTCATACGTTTTTCGCCACTTCTGTCGTTCAAGGCTATCTACCGACAATCTGGTTGAAACCAGAACAAATTCGGCAACCAGGCACAACTGGTCTTTCGAGAATTCCGTCCAATATGTTGCCTTTCGGTCATCACTATATTCAAGCCAGAACGTGAACAGATTCCCCGTGCTCCTCTCCCGTAGAACCTTTGTCATTGCGGCTGCCATGTAATAACGAAAGCCGTGCGGATCGAGAAAGGCCCAACCTCCTACTCCTGTACCGGGATCCCAGTTAGGGTTGATGGAAACTTCTTCCCAAGACTTATCTTTATCTTGCATTCGAGCAACCCCACGTTCCTCAGAAGTTCCGTACGAGTCGATGATTCTGGACTCACTCCACGAAACACCCTTTTTCACACCTCGAAAAGCAATCTCAATCTCTCTCAATAGGTGTTGAATCTCTGCCTCAGTAGCCCTTCGACCCGCCATTTCGATACTGTTCCTCTCAAGAAAACGATGTTCACGAAGACTCCCTAGAATCTTCATGTTTATACAGTCGCTAGAGATACATCATTCAGACGTCATAATATTTATGCCAATAGCGTAGAAGAACAAACATGGCGACCAATATTGAAAAACTTGAACAAGAGGTTCTGAAGCTGAGTTCTTCCGAACTTGTAAGTTTTGCTTCTTGGTTCAATGACTATCAACACAAGAAATGGGATGCGCAGATAGAGGCAGACTCTTTATCTGGCAAGCTTAGTGGTTTACGGGACGCAGCAATGAAGGCTAGCGCCGATGGCAGACTAAAGAAGCTCTAGAAGTGGCGAGCGATCATTTCACGACGCCGCAGTTTTGGGAATGTTACAATGCCCTGCCCAATGAGATTCAGATTCTTGCTGACAAAAATTTTGAAATTTTGAAGGCAGACGTGAAACATCCTTCATTACATTTCAAGAAACTGGGAAACGATTGGTCAGTTCGAATTGGGCTTGATTATCGCGCTCTTGCGATTCAAACAAAGGAAGGATTCATCTGGTATTGGATCGGAACCCATGCGGAGTATGATCGAATTATCTAGTATTAACCAACTATCCATCCTTGGGAACTTGAAAGGTGGAAAGTTCCTTTCGAACCAGTAGGAACTTACCAATATGTGCTTGTGGAAAACCCTAATTAGCCTTGCCATTTTCACGTTTACAATAAATGGCTGTGCACCAACTGTTGCAGAGGCTTCTCAACTACAGATCAAAGATGCCCCGATTCCTGAAAATGCCAAATCCTTAGTTGTTGGTGGAGGGTGTTTCTGGTGCGTAGAAGCAATTCTGGAAGACTTAAAAGGAGTCTATGCGGTTGAAAGCGGATATGCAGGGGGTAGAAGTTTGAACCCGACTTACGATCAAGTCTTGACCGGAATGACGGGTCACGCCGAAGTCGTGAAAGTCTTCTTCGATCCCAAAGTCATTTCTGCCGACGACATCTTACACGTATTCATGGTTACACATGATCCAACCACTCTGAATCGGCAAGGTCCAGATGAGGGAACTCAGTATCGATCGGTGATCTTCTATACCAACCCCGAGGAAAAGGCGCTGGCAGAAAAGATCAAGACGGAGATGAAATCCGTCTACAAAGCACCCATTGTTACAACCATTGAGGCCTTAAAAAACTACACGCGGGCCGAAGAGTATCACCAAAACTACTTTGTCAAATACGAGAAAGCAACTCCCGCTCAGAGATCAAGGATGAACGCTGGCTATTGCTCAGCGATCATAGAGCCAAAGGTCCGGAAGTTCCGCGAGAAGTACATAGACAGGTTGAAGAAAAACTCTTAAGCTCAATGACAGTAGTAAGACTTCCATAGGATGTCGAGCAACTGAGATTGTGGAGCAGTAGCTAGCAAAGACAATTAGCCGAACATTTCTTCGCGATGCCCTTGGTCTCGACCAAGCAAATAGGATTCAAGTTCGCTGCTTATTGTTAAGTCTTTTCTGGTCAAACTTCCAAAGCGCCTCTACCACCGCCTTTTTCACCCAAGATTCATCCGACCCATTCGCCGACGAGCTGGTTCTCAGCTTAGACTCGAGCAATACAGGTATAGCCTGAGGAAACCCTAGCTTGCCAAGTGCCTGAGCAGCGTTTCTGCGAACAACAGCCTCACGGTTAGATAAGAGAACAGCTGCCAAATGCCGGACTGACTCCGGCCTCCCGGACATTTCCCATGCTTTTACTACGTCAGCCTGCATCACCCATTCAGAGTCGTTGATGTGTCGAACCAACACAGCCTCTGCGCTTCGACGGTCTCCTTCCGATTCAGAGTGGCGAAGGACAAATGCTGCCGACGAAATTTGCACTCGCGGATCTGAATCCTCCATATGAGGCAAGATTGCCGCTAAATGATCGTTAGCGCCCAAGTCTGAAAGAGCGTCAATGGCAGCAGCTTGCCCATATACACTTTTTGATTTCTTCGCCCATTCAACCAACTTTGGAACGGCAGATATCACCTGCCCTTTTGCAGCCAGTGGGCTGAGATAATGAGCATCGTCCATTTCAGCTAGATTTTCAAAAGCAAGCCGAGCAATCGCTGAATCCTTTGTTTCTCGGAAACTGCCTTGTAAGGCTCGGCGGAGTCTCGACCTTTGCTTCTCGGCCAACTCATGAAAGGTACTCGACCGTAGCGCTCGGAGCACGGCATCCGCCGCTTTAGCGTTATCCCTCACTTTGAACATCACCGCCGCCGACATGCGCACTTCGAAAGCCTCTTGCTTATTCAAAGCAAGTGAGAGAAGTTCGGGCCACCGACTTTCCATGTCGTCGAAAAGCTCGACAAAGGCCAACATGCCCTTGTACGCCTCGTCGCTATCACTGATTCGAAGCAGCGTTTTTGTCGCTCGCTTGGGTTGACGCGTCAGCACAATCGGTCCGTTAACCGCTCCATGGCGAGCAAGGGTTAGTTTCTCTCCTGACTTGCGGAAGATCAATCCTTCAAGTTCGCCATCTGGCTTACGTCGCTTTAGAACATCATCCGGAACCGCCTCTTGAATGGTAAAGAATCCATCAAAGTTCAATACCATGTTGGTGCCCTCCTGTCTCCAAAAGCCTTTCCTCTCCACTCCAATGAACTTGAACGTTCCATCTGGACTGAGCCGCAAGCTTGAGGTGCCAAAGAGAGCCTGCACCATTCCCCGAGATTTCTTGGGGGAGGCTTTCAAGTCAACCCTATAGGTGCCAACAGGGGATTTCGCCTGAAGGGTTAAGACAACTGCAGCTAATGCACTAAATCCAAACATGTCTACCCAACACTTACGGGAATTGCCGTTCTGGGTTGCCGTCTTTCTTTCGGAATCTCTATCTGATCCTTACCGCTTAGGTAACGGGCCGTGGTGCAATCCGATTTAAGGAATTCAGTAGGATGACCTGCGGCTACGATATGACCACCATGCTCACCCGCTCCTGGCCCAAGTTCAATGAGGTGATCTGCGGCCATCATGGTCTCTTCGTCGTGTTCGACTACCAGGACGGTATTGCCGAGGTCTCTCAATCGGGTCAGAGTTTCGATGAGCTTTCGATTATCCCGTTGGTGAAGGCCGATGGAGGGTTCATCAAGGATGTAAAGACAACCCATAAGGCCGGAGCCAATCTGGGTAGCTAAACGGATCCGTTGGGCCTCGCCTCCGGCCAAGGTTCGAGCGTTACGGTCCATAGTAAGGTAGCCCAGACCCACGTTCTCCAAAAACGCCAAACGCTCCATGATCTCCTTGACCACACGCTCACCGATGACGGCTTGACGCTTGTTTAGGCGCGTACTCAGGTCGCGGAAGAAAACCAAGGCTTCATCTACCGCCAGGTTCGTTATCTCCGATATGTCGCGGTCCGCTACTCGGACATTGAGGCACTCAGGTTTGAGTCGTCGTCCGCCACAAGTTGGACAGGGTTTCGTGGACATGTACTGCTCAAGGTCGCCCTTAACCCACTCACTCTCAGTGTTATCGTATCGTTTACGGAGCGCCGCCAAAACGCCATCCCACTGAGTTTGGAACGTGCGCTCGGTTCGACCGTACTGCATCACAACGGTAATCGGCTCTTTTAGCCCATACCAAACCGCTTTCAAGCCCTCTTCCGGAATCTTATTAACCGGAAGCTCCGCGTTAAATCCGCAAGCTCGCCCCACTGCATCCAGCATTTCGGGCCACCAATCTTTGACTTCTCCTGACTTATAAACAAAAGGCAAGATTGCGCCATCGCGAAGAGGTTTGTTAAAGTTAGGGCAGACTAGATCAATGTCAAACTCCGTCTTTGTGCCTAGTCCCGTGCAATCAGGGCAGGCTCCAAAAGGTGAGTTGAACGAGAACATGCGTGGTTCTAGCTCCGTCATGGAGAAACCACAGACCGCGCAGGAATAGGATTCGGAGAAAAGTAGCTCTTTCGCTTCTTCACCGGGGACTTCGAAGGCCAGCGTCACCAACCCATTCCCCATTTTCAGAGCGGCCTCAATCGAATCAGTCAATCGTCTTTCCAGACCATCCTTGATGACGATTCGATCCACAACAACTTCGATGGTATGTTGCTTGTAGCGGTCCATCGGAATATCGTCGGTGACCTCATACATCTCACCATCCACTCGAACGCGCACATAGCCCGCTTTATTGATGTCTTGAAGAACGCTCTTATACTCGCCCTTACGACCTCTGACCACGGGAGCCAAGATTTGGAGCTTGGTACCTTCCGAGAGATTTTTGGCCGCGTCTACAATCTGATCGGTAGATTGCCTCTCGATGGGGCCATGCCCATTCGGGCAATAAGGAATGCCGATTCGAGCGTATAGCAGGCGCAAATAATCGTAGATTTCGGTGACCGTACCAACGGTGGAGCGTGGGTTCTTACTGGCGCTCTTTTGGTCTATGGAAATGGCAGGAGATAGACCATCAATGTGATCGATATCAGGCTTATCCATTTGCCCTAGGAATTGGCGAGCGTAAGCGCTTAACGATTCAACATATCTTCGCTGACCTTCCGCGTAAATCGTGTCAAAGGCAAGGCTGGATTTACCCGAACCCGATAGCCCGGTGACAACCACCAGCTTATCTCGAGGGATTTCCACCGTGACATTCTTTAGATTGTTTTCACGAGCCCCAACAACAACGATCTTGTCCTGCGACATGAGGATAAGTTTACATCAAGATGGTAGACAGACATGCACCACCCAAAAACAAAGGAAGATTGCGGCAGTGGAGGAACGCAAAGTGTGCAGGACACCCTTATCCTGCACACCTCATGTTGATGATTAGCCTTTCAGAGGCTTAATCTTGATGTTTCGGAAAGAAACTTGACCGTGGTCACCCTGAAGAGCAATGTGACCTTTGCCCATCTTGCCGAACTCTGGCATATTGGCAAACTTGCTTTTTGCAACTCGTGCCTTAAAGTCTTCTGAACCTAGAACGTACTCGTAGTACTTCACGCCATTTACCTCAGTCCAGCATAGTTTGGGGCTGATAACAACGCGAAGCTTATTCCACTCGCCACCTGGTTTGGAGGCGTCTACCTTTGATTCATAGAGCTCATAAAGGAAGCCCGTTGTTTGTGCCCCAGGCTCTGGTTTATGGTCATAGAGTTGGATCTCTGGTCCACTGAACCAAGAATAAGCACCTTTCTCAGAGACGTGATACATCACACCACTGTTGCTACCCTTGCCCAAGTTAAATTCAAGTGTCAGTTCAAACCAATCGTATTGGTCCTTTGTAAGCAAGTCCCCGGCGTTGCGAGGATCTTCGACTTTTAGGTTGCCATCCACAACCTGCCAACCTGGACGAATATTGTCGGACTTATAGTTTTTCCATCCAGAAAGAGACTTTCCATCAAATAAAAGCTTCCAACCCGCCTTAGTCTCGTCAGCAGTAAGGGTGTTTGGAGCCTGAAATGCCAAAACGGCAATGAGAGTGCTGAGCATATTATCTAGAATAGCAGGCGGACAATTCGTTACATCATTTTGGATAGGCAATCGATAACCATTTTTATCCACCTACCCATTCGAGACGTTTGGTTTCCTTAGTGATACAATCCTTCATATGATCTGGCTGACAGTGTTGTCAATGGCGGTTATGAAGCCGAATGCCATAGGTTTGCCCTCCCATTCGGCATCGATTAGTCACCCTCTCGTCAAAGCACCGAAAATACGAGCCATTGCTTTTGATGCCTTTCCTATCTTTGATCCTCGGCCCGTAGGATCCGCATGCGAAAAAGAGTATCCCGGACAAGGAGCGGCCCTGATGGAAACATGGAGAACCAAGCTTTTTGAGTACCAATGGCAACGAGCTTTAGCCGGTCAGTATAAAGACTTCATGGTTGCAGCGGAGGAAGGGCTGGTCTTTGCTACCCGCCAACATAAACTCGAATTGACTCCGGCGAAGAAGGAGACACTTCTAAATGAGTTTCTGAACCTTAAAGTTTGGCCAGACGCTCCGGCTTCCCTTCAACGCCTAAAGGAAATGGGCATTGATCTTATCTTCTTGTCAAACATGACGGAAGATATGTTGCGCAGGGGTTTAAGGGCGGCCAGCTTAGAAAAGGAATTCAAGTTAATCCTGAGTACAGACTCAATTAGAACTTTCAAACCTGACCCCAAAGCCTACGCCCTTGGTGTTAAAAAGCTTGGATACCCCAAAGAGCAGATTTTGTTTGTGGCTTTCGCAGGGTGGGACCTGGCTGGCTCCAAATGGTTTGGCTATCCCACGTTCTGGGTCAACCGCCAAGGGGCTCCCCTTGAACAGCTTGGCACGTCGCCCGATGGGTCAAGTCGAGATTTAGCTGGCCTTATCGACTTCGTTGTAGCTCGAAACAAGTAAACGCCCAATAGGACAGGCTCCGGTGGTACTCCCACCGAGCCTGATTAAAAGCTATTGCTTCTTTGGTGCTGGTCGTGCGGGTACCCCTTCGTTTGTAATTTTGATGGGGATGATGTTGTCATTCTCATCAAAATACAACCGGTCAATACAGGTCACCCGCTCATTAGCATGAGTCTTATCCAGAGGACGCCGGTGATAGGCTACATACCAATCGTCGGTTCCTGGGAACTGCAGGACAGAATGGTGACCAGCTCCTTTACCAACGCTGAAATCACTTTGCAGAATCGAGCCAATTCGCTTAAATGGTCCAAGAGGAGACTTGGATTTAGCATAAGCAACCCCATAGCTGGAATTTCCCCAGCCGCCCTCTGACCACATGAAGTAATACGTTCCCTTGCGCTTGATCATAAAGGAACCTTCCACATAGTTTTCGGGGGTGATTTCTTTAAACTCGCCGACGGTTGAGATCATATCTTTCCCGAGCTCAACAACTACGGCGTGTTTCCAGCCTCCATAGTACAGGTAAGCCTTGCCATCATCATCAATGTAGGCATGAGCATCAATCGGCTGAGCTCCATGGTGATACTCCTTGATCAACGGCTTTCCTATGGCGTCTTTAAAAGGGCCGGTTGGACTCTTGGATGTAGCAACCCCAATCCCTGCACCATCTCCTGCTGAGAAGTAAAAGTAATAGGTGCCGTCTTTCTCGGTGATGGATGGAGCCCAAGCAGCACGGTTCGTGCTCCAAGGAACATCCTTAAAGTCGAGAATCCGTCCCTCATTTTTCCAATTCGTCAAGTCATCACTTGACCAAACCTCGAAGAATGTCTGCTTCTCGTAAGCGTCCGAGTATGTCGGATAGATGTAATACTTACCGTTAAATAGGTGCAATTCAGGGTCGGCATACCAACCTTGAAAGACAGGATTTCCAGACATTTTCTGATTCATTGTGGATTGAGAGGAGCCTTGTTCTGAGTTCAAGCCGGAAAACAAAAGCCCGGCCAAAAGGAGCGTCTTCATGGTTCTATTGAAACGAAGCCTCCACCTTTGAAGGATCGATCTTCAGATTAAACCCTCTCGGCGGTAGTATTTGAGCGACATGGCAAAGCCAATTGAGTTCACCCTAAAAACCGAGTACATCACCCTAGGCCAGCTTTTGAAGGCGGCTGACATTGTCTCGTCTGGCGTAGAGGCAAAGATGGTGCTTGCGGATGGAGGTATTCAGGTGAACGGTGAAGAAGATTGCCGCAGAGGCCGAAAGCTGAGACCAAACGATGAAGTGATTTTGGCCGATGGTCAAGTGATTCGAGTTAAGGGTTAGTGCAAATCAATTCGACAACACTTGAGGAGCTTTTGTTAGGTACCTGGTTTACCCCTTCAGGCTCGATGAAAGTACGGTTTACCCGGTGTGGCGTAATGTATAGCAAAGCGTAGGTGCGACACCGTGATCGAACCTACCTCTCAACGATAAACGTTCCCGCAAACACTGACATCGCAGGAATCTCGATAAGGGCTATTCCATCCCTCACAAAAATGTTTTCTAGTTGATGAGCACGAATGCGCCCGGGATTGTCGAAGGTGTTTGTCGCCTTGGGATCTGGGCCAGAAACCACCTCTGCTTCTAGAGCACTCTTAATCCTCATCCCCGAGACATCCAGCTTAATTTCTACGGACTCATTCAGGTCTCTATTCACGGCAAACACACTCAACCTGTCCCCATCAAGAATCGCGCTCGCGTCGATGTAGTCCACTAGACCAAAGTTCTTTGTCTCATAGCCAGGACCGCTCACCTGAACTTGCAGGGAAGTACCTGATCGCCGGCGACTGTACATCTCAAGGGGGAAGAAAATGGTCTGCAAAACCAGATCATCTCCCTTTGTCAGAATTGGAGCAATGACATTCACAATCTGTGCGATGTTGGCAATCTTCACCGAGTCCGCATGCCTTATGAAGCTATTTAGATATTGAGCCACCACCAAGGCATCTTCAAGGTTATAAACCTCTTCTAGAAGCGCCGGGGCATGTTGGTTATTGCCATCGGAGAAGACGCCGTCCCGGGCTCGGTACCAAACGTTGTACTCGTCGAAGCTGATGTAGGCTCGCTTCTTGTTCTTACGTCGGAAAGCAGAATAGCGGCAAGCTGCGTCCGTCGCTTCAATTTGACGATCAACCCCTTTAATCGTCGCGAGGAATTCGGGAGTATCATCGTCCCAATTCCCGGAATAAGAGTGAACGCTTATATAGTCGCAATCCTCTCCCATATACTCCAGGACCTTTCGATCCCATTCAAGATAGGTTGGCAAACCGGTCGCACAAGACCCGCAAGCCACCACTTCGATCGAAGGATCACACATCTTCATAAGCCTTGCTGCCTGTTTAGCGATAATCGCATAGTTCTCGGCTGGCATATGTCCCATTTGCCAATCCCCGTCCATTTCATTTCCTAGGCACCAAAGCTTCACGTCAAAAGGCTTTTCATAGCCGTGCTCTGCGCGAAGATTCGACCATTTACTACCCACAGGTATATTGCAATACTCCAACCAATTCTTGGCTTCTTCTGGAGTACCAGTGCCAAGGTTCGCGGCGAGCATCGGTGTCCAGTCCATCTTTCCGCACAACTCGATAAACTCATTCGGTCCAAACTGATTGCTGTCCAATGTATGCCAGGCCAAGTCTCGAGTCACCGGCCTTTGCTCACGTGGGCCTACCGCATCTTGCCAGTGATATCCACTCACGAAGTTGCCACCTGGATAACGCATCGCTGTGAATCTCAAGCGACGCAACGCCTCTAACACATCTGTTCGACAGCCAGATTCATCGGCGTAGACGCTATCCGGTTTATAAATGCCTTCATAAACGGCACGTCCCAGATGCTCCAAGAAACCACCAAACACCCTTGGGTCTACTTCGGCAACGGTGAATGAAGAGTGGAGGTGCAGAGTGGTTGATTTCATGATTGCAGCTTCCTCAGCAAGCTGAGATTCTCAACCAGAATAGCATAACCATAGCCAAATAAGAATAAGCTAGTCCGACTGAATATGAGAAGGCAGCGCAAAATGAAATCTTAGGATCAAATCTTGTTCGTAATTTCCAAAGCCCTTTCCGAACAAAGTAAAACCACCCTGATTGCGAGCGTCTGATTTCACTCCAATCTTTACCCGCGTGGTAGTCCAGGGTTGGATGTTTAGGTCAGTCGCTCGGACACCAGACACCTTCACTCCATCGATCGATGTTCCTGCCTCGTTCACTTGCCAAACCTTCAAAAGTCCGCTTTGGTTCAAGCTATCGTGCCACCACTCCGGGTTGAGTCGCCCCCTAGTTCCCCCAAAGTCACCGGGGGAGCTCCAAGTTCCGATCTCGATATCATTCATCCAAACGGTGATATCACTTGGATAATCGTTGTTGTAGCCAGGGGCCTCGGAGCAAACCTCCATCGCCAAATCTATTTCTGTGATAGTTGCCTCTAGAGGCAGAGAGTTCGTGAAGATGTATTCAACGGAACCCCCAGAAGACCAAAGAATCTCTGCCGATGCGCGATCCGGAAGGAAAAAAGCAACTGGGTTATCAAGGTGTCCAATAAACCTTTCACGATTTGCAAGCCCACAGGTTGGTATGGCTTCCACGTGGGTGTACATGCCGATCGGCATGTCAATTTCAGCTACGCGATCCGTTTTAGATTCCATTCCAGCCATTTCCACGACAAGCCGGTCGTGAACTCTTCGACAGCGTTTCTGAGTTCCCTGAGGTCCAGCAGAGTAGTCGCTAACCACAAGGCCTGCTTCTTCCAGGATCTGAACATGCTTGGTAACGCTAGGTTGAGCCAAACCCAAGGCAGCGCTGAGCTCATTGATGTTCATATTGCGCTGGCCTAAAAGTTCCAGGATCCGAGCCCGAGAGCTTGAAGCAAGCGCTCGAAAAATGGCAACGCTATGGGGTGAAGAAAGCTCCTTTATATGGTGGGGCATATTCCTAGATGCCTATACGGCAATCTCGATTATACGCCTGTGGGATCGGAATCTAATCCTCCACCTGTTTGTACTCGCCAGAGTGCCGCATAGAGGCCATTGTTCTTGACTAAATCATCATGATTGCCAGACTCAATAACCCTCCCAGCTTCGAGAACCCAAATCCGATGGGCGCCTCGAACCGTGGAGAGTCGGTGAGCAATCACCACAGATGTTCTGCCCTTTGTAACCTTTGCTAAAGAACGCTGGATAGCGGCTTCAGTTTCATTGTCTACTGCCGAGGTGGCTTCATCCAAAACGAGAACCGCAGGATCACGCAGGATAGCTCTAGCCAGAGATAATCGTTGGCGCTGCCCACCAGATAGCTTCTGCCCACGTTCACCTACTATCGTATCGTAGCCATTTTGAAGAGACATGATGAACTCATGAGCCTCAGCCAATCGGGCGGCTTCTTCAATCTCTGCCATCGGAGCATCTTGGCGACCATAAGCGATGTTGTCCTTCACTGTCCCATGGAACAAGAAGACATCTTGGCTCACGTAACCCATGGTTCCGCGGAGACTGGTGTAAGACAAGTCACGCACGTCCTGGCCATCAATCAGAACACGTCCAGAACGGGCGTCATGAAATCGTAACAATAGGCGAATGACGGTTGACTTGCCCGCTCCTGTGGCTCCCACAATTGCGTGAGTCTCTCCCGCCGGAATGGTGATACCAACCTCTTTGAGAATGTCCGGTCCATCGGCATAGCCAAACGATACGTTTTCGAGCTGAATCTCTCCTCGAACTGGAGTAGGCAATGCCGCAGCACCATTCTGCATCACTGGCTTTACATCCATCAATCCAAAAATGCGGCGAACAGAGGCCATGGCGCGCTGATACTGATCTAACGTCTCGCCCAGTGATGTGAGCGGCCATAGAAGTCGCTGAGTCATAAAGACAAGTACCGAATAGATACCAACCTCCATGCGATCTTGCAGCACCAACCATCCACCAATCACAAGCGTACAGGTGAACCCAGTTAAGATCACCATGCGGATTAGCGGCACAAATGCTGCCGAGAACCGAATGGCCTGATAGTTGGCCGTTCGGTAGTCATCCGATACGGACTCCACCCGGTCCGCTTCGCGCTTCTCAGCGGTAAAAGCTTTGATCGTGGTGATGCCTCCAAGGTTGGTATGGAGAGTGGCACTGAGTTCAGAAACCGCTTCGCGTACTTTGGCGTATAGAGGCAACAATAACTTCTGGAAACGGATGGAGCCCCAGATAATGATCGGAATGGGAAGAAACGCAAGCAGCGTTAGCAGGAGAGAGCTAGAGGCAAATACCGCCCCCACTAGAACAATGTTCCAGAACAGGACGATAAAGGAGTGAGCACCATTGTCAAGGAACCGCTCCAACTGGTTGATGTCGTCATTGAGGATGCTCAATAAACCGCCGCTTTGGTTATCTTCAAACCATGCAACTTCCAGTCCTTGTACATGCTGATACAGTGCTACACGCACATCATGTTCAATGGTTTGGGATAGCTTTCGCCAAGTCATTGCCGCCAAATAGCCAAAGACCGACTCTAAAATCCAAGCCAGGGCATTTAAGATGGCGAGGATAACGAGTTGGTGCCATCGGTCGGTGACTCCAAACTGAACCGCAAAAAATGAATCTTGCCCGCGAACAATGACATCAATGACGGCACCGATAAGAATCTCGGGCACCACATCCATGACCTTGCCCAGAGTGCTGTAGGTCGTAGCAGCATAAACTCGTCCTCGATGAGGACTGGCATATTGCCAAAGTCGCTTTAGTCCAGGTTCTAGAGGAGTCGTTGGGGAATCTGCCACCCCCTAATGTTGGCAGAACTTCAGCTCACCCACTAAGCCTTCTCGTCGGACCGTGCGTGTCCTCACGCGGTCCAATAATCAGAGGTTTAGAATTCTGGCAGCAGACTCCATATCCTTATCGCCGCGGCCACTCATGTTCACAACCACTCGACTTCCTTTTGGAAACAGCTTCTCATCTTTAAGCGCAGCAAAAGCATGAGAAGACTCAAAGGCAGGAATCAACCCCTCTGTTCGGGCGAGATTTTGGAAAGCGGAGAGGGCTTCCTCATCAGTCGCGGCGGTGTATTCTGCGCGACCAATATCTTTCAAATAGGAGTGCTCTGCACCTACACCAGGATAGTCCAGACCCGCCGAAACGGAGTGAGTCCCCATGATCTGCCCATTCTCATCCTGCATCAAATAGCTGTAAGATCCGTGCAACACACCCGGAGAACCAACGGTTAAAGGGGCCGCATGCTCTCCTGACTCTAGCCCATGGCCGCCTGCCTCGACGCCAACTAACCGAACGCCGCTATCATTGAGAAACCCAGCAAAGAACCCAATCGCGTTGGATCCCCCACCAACGCAAGCAACCGCAACATTGGGTAGCACTCCGTATCGCTCAAGGTATTGCGCCCGTGTCTCGTCGCCAATAACGCGTTGAAACTCTCGAACCATGTAGGGATAGGGATGAGGACCGGCTGCAGTTCCAATGATGTAATGGGTGTCCCGAACATTTGTAACCCAATCCCGCATGGCCTCATTTAGAGCGTCTTTTAGCGTCTTCGTCCCACTGCTGACGGGATGCACCTTAGCGCCGAGGAGCTTCATTCGAAAGACGTTTAGCTGTTGTCGGACCGTATCTTCTTCTCCCATATAGACTTCGCACTGAAGCCCAAAGAGAGCGCAAACGGTTGCGGTTGCCACACCATGTTGTCCAGCACCGGTCTCGGCAATGATGCGCTTCTTACCCATTCGGAGAGCCAACAAGGCCTGACCAAGAGCGTTATTGATCTTGTGAGCCCCGGTGTGATTAAGGTCTTCACGCTTTATCACCACATGAAGCCCAAGTTCCTCACTCAGTCGACGGGCTTCTGTCAGAGGGGTAGGACGGCCAACGAACTCCGACAGGTACTTCTCAAACTCTGCCCGAAAAGCCGAATCAGACCATGCCGCATCAAACTCCCGACTTAGTTCATCTAATGCGGGCATGAGGGTTTCTGGTACGAATCGGCCACCATAGGCACCAAATCGCCCTTTCTCGTCGGGACGGGTGAGCATAGACTCTATTCTACTTGTGTATCCGTTTTGGCTGAGAGTATCTAATAAGTGGCTAGCCCTGGCCCGAGTCATTCAGGAGCTACAACCTTACTTCTCACCGCCATCGCGGTACCGCCTGCAACCAATGCTGGAAGCATTAGGACATTGACAAGGGGGAGAAGAGATAGAAGTCCGGCCCCGATCTGGAAGCCAAACCAGCCTTTCATCTTTGTGGCGACGGGCCATTGTTGGCCCACAGTCCGGTCATGCCTGAGGAAATATGAAGAGGAGTAATCCAAGACACCAAGCCATCCCGCAAACAGAACGGGGATAACAAATGGCACGACTAGCCCGCACAGCAGAGACATGATGGCGATAAAGATGGAAAACACACCTCGTGAAATGGAATCACTTATGATTCGACCGTTGGTCAGGGTTGACTTCCGCCCCGCTTGTCCCGTAATGCTTTCCTCTACCTTCTGAGACAATTCGTCCCATAAGAACGAGCTGGTTATAGAGGTGATCAGCAGAAAAACAAAACCCGCAATAACCAACCAAATCAGAAAATACGAGATGGAGACCAGGCTTTGCAAAGGTCCGGAAAAGCTAGAACCTGAACCAACCTTAGACTCCACCACTCCTCGAAGCCAGGGAACGAGCGTAATGTATCCGATCACCACCACGCCCAAAAAGATCAAAGCAGACCACATCCACGGGATCAGGACATAACGCCAATTGCGGCGGTCCAAAAAGACCAACCGAAAACCCTCTAGAATGTAGCCCATCGCTAGATATGTACGGACTCATGCCCAATTTGGAGGCAGCAAAAACAAAAAAGCCCACCGCACATTCTGTGCAGTGGGCTCTTCAGATGCCTAAAGTCCAGTTGGATTAGTAGCCCAGTCATACTGGGATTTGGTTAAAAACGTTGGTTCTGAACCTACAGGGTTAGGTAGATAGGTTCCGTTTACGGGTGAGTTCGTCGGAAAGGTTTTGATGTAAGCCGGAGACAAGTCGGTGGGCAAACAAGCTGCTCCAGTTGCTCTACCATCTTCCATCGCCCAGCGTTCTTTGGCGCCATCAATTTGTCGCAGGTTAGAGATCACGGTTTTTTGACGACTGTTCGTCCTTGCCGTCACAAACTGAGGAACTGCAATGGCCATCAATATTCCAATGATCAAAACGACGATCATAATTTCTACCAAGGTAAATGCTTTAGTCTTCTTGATTTCCATTTAAATGCACCTGGACTTTGTTATTCTCAGTAACCCATCCATTCCGCAGCTTTGCCCTAGACGATCCTGCGAAGATTGCGAGTTTCCACCATCTTAATGCAAAAGAAAATGCGACTCTCGACAGTGAGAGTCGCATATAAGTTGTTAAGCTAGTGCTAGCTTAGAGGCCAGATGGGTCAGCCTTCCAAGCGTCTGCGTTCTTTGTCTCGAACGTAGGCGCGGTAGACATATCTTCGGGTGAATATGTACCAGCTACCGGTCCGGTTGGCCACTGCTTCATGTAAGTTGGGGTCAAGTTTGCCTGGGTCGGTGTAGCAGATGCATTCTGCCCAGTCTCCATGGCCCACTGCTCCTTAGCAGACTCAATCTGCTTCAGGTTAGACACAACAGTCTGAAGTCGGCTGTTAGATCGGGCCTTGATAAAGTTCGGTACAGCGATAGCCATCAAAATACCGATGATCAAAACAACGATCATAATCTCAACTAGGGTGAAACCCTTTGACTTTCGAATTCGATTCATGCTTTTTGGTTCTCCTCCAAATGCGGTACGGGTTGCTCCCGTGCTTGTCTAATTCCATGCACTGAATCCCGCTTAACCTAGCAAAAATATGGGAGTTTCAAATCGAGTCCTCAGGGTCACACCTAAAAAACGGCGAAATTGCTTCCCTATAAGCACCAGAGACTAGGTGATGTCCCAATTTCTATCTTTTTGATTAGGTCGGTCCACTAGTCAATGCTTTTGGCATGCAAGAATAGATCAAATGTCTGAACTTCTTGTGATCGCCCGGCTTCGTGTAATGGCTACGGATGCGCTACTTCAGAGCTACCGAAATGAGCTATTGGCCTTAGAGGCAAACAAGAAAGGGCTTTTAGGAATTTCCACATGGCGATCCCTAGAGCCAGATGGGGGGCTCATGCAGATCATGCGCTACCCAAACCAAGAGGCAGCTGATGATGCGCTGGAGGCTTTGATGCAATCAAAAGTAGGTCCACTGGTTGCCAGCGTTACCATTGATCCACCAGATGTTGCTGGTATGTCTCCAAAGAACAAACACGGTATCTCTTTTGAAGAAGCTCCCATCGGCGCCTTCGCAAGCTTTGCCATGCGGTTCTCAGACCCCGGCCAGCAAGAAGACCTTGAACGAGACACTCATGAGGTGCTTGCAGAGCTCGCCTTCATTCCTGGCTATCTAGGTTCTATCTGGGGAAACAACGTCTCCCTTCCTGAGGAGATCATCAGCATTGTCACTTGGGCAACACAAGACGCCCTAATGCAATCTATCCCGAGTTCTCACAAAGTCAAGATTCAGAAGTGGCAAAAGGCTTTCTGAACAGGCTGTTAGGGACAGAGTGAGGCTTAACCGGAAACTGCAGCCTCACCTGCCGGAACCAGATCGGGAAAATGGATTGCATCATCAAAGCCATTCTTCTGAAGGCGCAATTGGTACTCCCGAAGCCCTTCAATCATCCTTGATGTCATGCGGTATGCCATCACATTTTCAAAATAATCTTTGGCGGTTTCCTCAGGCCAATTGGCTTGACTCATCGCACGCTGGACCATAGATTCGCGGTTTTTCCAAATATAGTAGGGTTCACCGGCTTCCGTATTCCCTGCACAAGCCGCTGCTCGCTGTAGCCACCATACAAGGTCTGGACTTAAGCCCTCGCCTCCAATCCACGCCGCCCATACAAACGGCTTCCCCGTTAGCCTGTACCAAGCTTCACCAAGATCAAGAACATGAAGCCCCGTTCCATCGGACATCATGCCAATATCACCGATCAAGACACAGGCGTCTGCCTCTTCCAGCATAGTGTTGAGGTCCGGCTTTCGAGTGATCGTCTCTGGACTGACTCCAAAACTCTCCCGCAATAGAATCTGAGCTAAGCGATTACTCGTCATCGAACTAGCGTCTAGGGCCAACGTTTTGATCTCGCCAAAAGGAACTTTTGAAAACAGGCGGACGCTTTTGACCTGTTGTTGGGAGCCAATACAGACTCCTTCAGCCATCTTTCTGTTTGGAGTTCTTAGCGAGTCCACAGACGAGACAAGGATTGCTTGCGCTTCACCAGACTCAAGGAGTGCAGGAAGCTTAGAAGGGACGCGGTAAATGACCTTCACCGGACTTGCTGCCCCCATCTCTTCAAACATCTCGACAAGCGGGATCGCGTTCACGTATGGGACGCACCCGACGGTATAGCTCATATGTTGATTCTACGCGGTTGTGAACAACATACGCTAAGGCTAAAGGTTCGGCTTTCGCGCAACTGTTACAACACTACTGCCCCAGGGCAAGCTCCCTAGTTTGAGAATCATAGAAGACTCCATCCGCTGAATCCCAATCAAAAATTGATTCAGCCACTCGGGGACTCGCGGCAAGGATGCTTTGGCCGGTCCACGTTTCAGTTTTTCCAACAACCGACTGAGGACAACCAGAGGAAAAAGGACAAAAACAGAGTAGGAGTTTAAATCAATCTCGAACCCCGCCGCCTCCAACTTTCGACGCACTTCTCCTCTGCGATATCGCCGGAAGTGATGAAGGGCGACATCATGCGGCCCCCATAACGTGCGAAAAGCGGGGACACTTAAAACCAAGGTGCCCCCAGGTTTCAAAACTCGACAAGCCTCCTGAAAAGCCGCCTCGTCATCACGCAGATGTTCAAAGACATCCAAAGAGATGATCGCATCGAATGAATTGGATTGATAGGGCAAGTGCTCAGCATCACCCTGGGTTAAGTTTTTAAGGCCTCTTTCCTGGCAAAACTCCAAAGCCTGAAGGCTAAAGTCTAAACCCCAAGTCTTGGCCACTGGTTGAACATCCTTCGAAACTACGCCCGTGCCACAGCCTAGATCAAGCGTCTGGTATGGACATTGAACTTGAACGTATTTGTTCAACAGGCTGATCGCCAGCCAACGACGCCCTACGAACCACCAGTAGTGGTCCTCCAGATCGTGCATCTTTACGTACTCTTCGGCGTTCAATCCTTACCTAGTCGTGCTTTTTTGCCCTTCATTCGCAACTTCACCAGGTCTCTTAACATTCGAGGCCCATCGCGTAGAAGAACCACTTTTGAACCTTCCTGATGTGACCAACGGATCGGAACTTCATCGATTCGGTAGCCCAGGTCTCGTGCAATCATCAGAGCCTCAAAATCAAAGGAGAAACCATCTAACTTACAGCGTGAAAAGATATCTTGCGCAGAGGCACGAGTGAACATCTTAAATCCGCACTGCGTATCGTCAATCCCTTTAATCGCCAACGTTTGAACGGCCTTGTTAAAACACCTTCCCAGGAATTCTCGGTACCAAGGCTGACGAATCTCTAGTTTGCTGTCTTTGAGCGGTCGACTTCCGATGGCAACATCCGCTCCGTCGTGCATGTGTTTTAGGAGCTTATCGGTTTCCTCCTGAGGCGTGGCCAAGTCGGCATCACAAAACAGGATCCAATCGCCCGCCGCCTCAAGTATGCCCTTCCTAACCGCATACCCTTTGCCTCGGTTTGGAGAATAGGCAACCAACTTAAAGTTGGAGTGAGTTGCCACAAACTCCTCTACAATCTTGTTCGTTGAGTCCTTACTGCCATCACTCACCACCGCCACGTCCCAAGGATAATCCTGGGCACTGTAATACTCCGCCAAACGCTCAAGGGATGGGCGGATTCGATCTTCCTCGTTATAGGCGGGAACAACCACGGACAGGTGCGGGAGGCTCAAACTGAGGCTGATGATACCGCTTGTGGCGGGTCTGGACGCGTGGCGGCCTTGGCCAGAATGAAGACCGCGGCGAGAATACATGCTCCGCCTAACACTTGGATGACCCCCATGCGTTCCCCAAGAAAAGCCACAGACAGGGCCGCGGTCGCGAGGGGTTCCACTGCAGCTAATGTAGAAGTCGCAACGGGTCCAATGCGCTCCAATCCTGCGAGAAGGGTGCTCACCGCGATAAAAGTAGGCACGATTGCAAGGAGAATCGCCCACGTCCAACCCACAGATTGACTTGGAAACTGGAATCCTTGCAAGAGCGCAAAGAGTGCGTAAACTACCGTCGCCACTGCCATCACAATCGTGGAGGAGGCCAGTGAATCCACGCCTTCAAGCACTCGAGACCCAACCAGTAGATAGGCCGAGTAAAAAACCGCCGTCCCCACTCCAAACAAGATGCCCGGCAAGTTGGCCTTCCCGGAAACTCCAACGATCAGCACCGAACCCATGATCGCCAATCCAACCGCAATCCACTTTCGAGCGTACATCCGCTCCTGAAAAAAGATCACCGCGGCTACAGTCACGATCCCAGGATAGAGGTAAAGCAGGAGCGAGACCATGCTAGCCGGAACGTGCTTCAATGCGGCAAAGAACGTATACGATTGACCAACGTACAGTGCTCCCATTAAGAGCAGCCCTTTCACCTTTGCCTTCTTTGGCCAAGTAGGTTTTTTCCAAGCGGCAAGCGCCAAGAGGAGAAGGGTGGCGATGCCAAATCGAGTCATCAGGAGCGTTACCTGTCCAAACCCAGCTTCATAGGATCGTTGGGCAAAGAGCGCCAACGTACCAAAAGCCAGGGAAGATAAGATAATCAGAAATGCGCCAAAAGACACCCCTCCTATTGTGAGAGGCTTCCTATGACAAATGGAGTCTAACTAGGACTGACTGGCTGAAGAGGCGTCAACTGTACTCTCCGCTTCAGGAGTTTGGGCCGATTCTGCGATCAGCCCCTTCTTCTCATCAATTGCTTCTTTGATCCAAAGCAAAACCATGATGACGCCACTCACCGAAATACAGGCGTCCGCAATATTGAATACGGGAAAACCGATGAGACGGAAGTCAAACATATCCGTGACCTTCCCCATAAAGAGTCGGTCGATCAGATTGCCCAATGCCCCTGCGGCAAAAAGCGCCGCCACGATGTGATAGAGACGAGAGGCTTGAGGATGCTTGGTGGAGTACCAAATGGCTCCGCCCGCAATGATAACCGCAATGGGAGTCAGCAATACTCCATAGCCTTGAAGTTGGCCAAATGCGATGCCTCGGTTATAGACCAGGGTTAGTTCAAAGACTCCCGGCCAGAGCGGGTGAATAGATGCACCTTCACGTCCATCTACTGCGCCTCTGGCCCAGAACTTAACCGCTTGGTCCAAGACGAGCATGCCGAGAAACAGCACCCAAAAGAGGGTGCGTTTACTCAATGCCTACCGCCCGCCGATCTCTTGCCGTTAGGAAATGAGACTCGCCATCAATCGTGACCGACTGCACATCGGGGCGTCGAAGGCGTGATCGCTCGCACTTTTCAAAGTCACTCTTTCGGAACGTGAAGCTCTCAGGCCCCGCTGTCAATTCCACCCAACTCATCTTGAAATAGTTTGCCAACTCTTCAGCATCAAACGATTTCAAAAGTTCGTAGGTTTCCCCTTCAGATGAAATACTTAAAATGACGTCCTGGCTGTCCTTGACGCCGTTCTCAACCTTCCATGGCTCAAATACTGCAAAGGCATCGGCGCGCTCGCCCAGAAGAGCCGCAAACCGGGTTTGCAAGGCGCTTCCCTCAATCTCAGAGAGTCGGTCTGAGGTGGGTTCGTCGAAGGTAGCAACGTGCACAGACCCAGATGCTCCGGGAATTCGCTTCCAAGTCTCTTCGGCAGTATGAACAAGGATCGGAGCCAACAGCTTGACGAGTCGAATCAATGCATAGTGGCAAGCCACCTGTCCTGATTGACGAGAGGGCCAATCCTTGCCATCACAGTACATTCGATCCTTGATTGCATCCAGATAGAACCGAGAGAGTTCCACGGCGCAGAAATTGTGGATCGATGTGATAACGCCCCCGAAATCGTAGCGCCGGTACTTATCTACACAATCAGCAACCAAAAGATCAATCTGCTCGACAAGCCACTCATCTAGCTCCAGTAGTTGATTAGCGCCACCATTGCATCGGTAGCCATTCGCCCATACTGCCTCAAAGTCGCTCAGATTGCCGAGAAGGAATCGCAAAGTGTTTCGGACCGTGCGATAGCCGTCGCTAAACTGTTTGAGCAAAGCTTCAGAGCACGGAACATCATTCACGTAGTCCACACTTGCGACCCAGTAACGAAGAACATCTGCCCCAAACTGCTCACAAGCCCAAACTGGCTCAATGACATTGCCGAGCCGCTTTGACATCTTTCGGCCTTGGTCATCCGTGACAAATCCGTGGGTTAAAACTTGACGGTAAGGGGGCTCTCCATTGAGAGCAGTCCCGATAATCAACGAAGTGTTGAACCAACCTCGATGCTGATCCGAACCTTCCAAGTAAAGGTCAGCCGGCCAACGGAGCTCTTGGCTTTCCCATTGCTCACAGACCTGCTTCTCCAAAACCACGATGGATGTAGACCCCGAGTCAAACCAGACATCAAGCGTGTCGGTTTCTTTATCAAACTCCGTCTCACCGGTATCAGGGTGCTCGTAGCCGGGTGGCAAAATTTCAGAAGCATCTCGCTCAAACCAAGCATCTGAGCCTTCTCGCTCGATAAGTTGAGCGACGGCCTCAATGGCTTCTGGATCCATGACTGGCTTTCGGCTTTCCCGTCCGTAGAAAATCGGGATACCGACTCCCCAAGGTCTCTGTCGAGAGATACACCAGTCGGGTCGATGTCGAACCATCGACTCAATTCGGTTGTAGCCTTGCGCCGGAACCCAACACACGCCCGTGCCCTCAGAATCTTCCAAGAAATCATCCACGGGGATTGGGGCAATTGCAGCCAACATTTCTTGCCGAAGGTTGTGGTGATCAATCCCGATAAACCACTGCTCAGTAGCGCGGAAAATGATTGGTTGGCTATCCCGCTCCGCATAGGGGTAGCTGTGGGCATAGTCTTCCACGCTAAGCAGATTGCCAACTTCCCGAAGTCGATCCACAACCACGGTGTCACAATCTCGATAATAGGTTCCGTTGAACTCGCCCGTTTCTACCGTTAGATAGCCGCGCTCATCAACGGTATTTGGGACTTCCAAACCGTATTTTTGACCGGTGTAGAAGTCGTCGCGCCCGTGACTAGGGGCCGTATGCACCACGCCAGTTCCATCTTCGGTAGTCACATAGTCTGCCATAACACCCAAAGAAGGTCGGTCAAAGATCGGATGCTTAAACTTAACGTGGTCAAAGTTAATGCCATCCATTTCCGCCACGATTTCGTAGTGAGCCCAACCCACCTTACCGGCAACCCGCTCCACCAAGTCTTTGATCAGAACGTAGTGATCTTCACCAACCTTGACCACGGCATAAGTCAACTCAGGATGGAAAGCGACCGCCAAGTTCGCCGGAATTGTCCAAGGCGTGGTGGTCCAGATAATGGTGTACAGGTTTGGATACTGGACAAAAAGCTTATTGGGATCATCCAGCAACGGGAAGCGAACATAAATGGCTTTGCTTACATGATCGTGGTAGACGATTTCCGTATCCGCCAATGCCGTACGGCTAGTTGGACTCCACATCGTCGGGCGCAAGCCCTTATAAATGTAGTTTCCTTCTACCAGCCTCTTGAAAACGCGAACAATCTCTGCCTCAAACTCAAAATCAAGCGTGGCATAGGGTTTTTCCCAAAAGCCTAGTACACCCAGTCTTTGGAACTGGTCGGACTGAATCTTGAGAAACTCCGCGACGTGGGCACGGCAAGCTTCGCGTAGCTCTTTGCCTGTTGGCGTTTGCTTCTTCTCCGCAAACTTCTTAGTAACCGCTTGCTCAATTGGTAGACCGTGGGTATCAAATCCTGGAACATAGGGAGCACGGAACCCCATCATGGTTCGAGACTTCACTACAAAATCCTTCAAGGTCTTGTTAAGCGCGGTCCCCAAATGGATGGGAGAATTCGTATAGGGCGGACCATCATGCAAGATGAAGGTGGGCGCATCCTTTCGACTGTCCAGTATCTGCTGATACAGGTTCTCTTCATGCCAAATCTTTTGAATCTGCGGCTCAAGAGTAGGTAGGCCAGCCTTCATTGGAATAGTGAAGTCTGGATCAGGCAGATTCAGGGTCTGACGAAAGTCCATGGGAACCCGGAAGTTTACCTTTCCGTGTTTTAGGCTTTCGGGAAGAGTTTCTTCGTATCGATGGACAACGCACCCAAAGTTGGGCTACGGAGACCTTCTGTTGGCAGCACGATAAGCTTTAAACCATAGTTGTCCCCAATAGGACTGGAATACACTTCAATGATCCGGTCAATCAAATTGATGACCCAGTACTCTGGAATCCCCGCAAGTGCATACGCACTAAGCTTGGCCCCGCGATCAAACTTCAGAGATGAATCTGCAACTTCAATAACGAGATCAAGATCACTCGCTTCGAACCCACTTGTATCGTAATCATCGATAGGCCCTTTTGTTACCCAAGCGTCTGGATCAACAACAGAACCGTCTGACAGCTTGACCGTACATTGGATCCCCACCCCTCGCGTAGGAAAGTTCATTGTTAACTCTCTAGTCAATCGGAGAATACAAGCCACATGTGCGGATCCAGAAGGACTCATTTTCTTAAGAATGTCTCCAAAGAGCAGCTCGACGGGCTCGTCTTGAAAGACTCCATCCTCGACCAGCTTTAAATACCGGTCACTGCTCCACTTCATGGGTTGAGGAAGCGCTGCACTCATAAGAAAATTATACGATGCGAATCTCCTATGAGAACCCGCAGATTTTGCCGTATAATACAAATATGGTAGACATAAATCTACCACTCCTTCAGCAGGAGCGGCCATTAAGATTTCTCTTTCTGGACCTCAACGCCTACTTTGCTTCCGTTGAGCAACAAGAGAACCCCGAGCTTCGCGGCAAACCCGTGGGAGTCTGTCCCGTTGTCGCAGACTCTGGCTGTCTGGTGGCAGCCAGCTATCAGGCCAAAAAATACGGAATCAAGACTGGCACCTTGGTGGGCGATGCCAAGCGTCTTTGTCCAGACATCACCTTGGTCAAGGGAAACTTTCCCGCCTATACGGCTTATCACAAACGCATTGTGGAAGTCTGCAATTCTATCCTTCCGGTCGAATCTGTTTGCTCGATAGACGAGATGAAGTTTAGGCTCCTTGGAGAAGAGCGTGAGCCTGAAAAAGCCACCGAGATTGCCCGGAAAATCAAATCTGCGATCCGAGAGTATGTCGGCGATTGTCTTACTTGCTCAGTTGGCATCGGCCCAAACTCGTTCCTCGCCAAAATCGGTACGGAAATGCAGAAACCGGATGGCTTGGTAGTGATCGAAGCCAAGGATCTTCCTCACAAACTGTATTCCCTAAAGCTCACCGATCTCACGGGAATTAACAAGAGAACTGAAATTCGTCTCAATTCGGTGGGCATCTTCACGGTGAAGGACCTCTGCGAAGCGACCCAAGACCATATCCGAAACGGTTTTCGATCCATCATCGGTGAGCGGTGGTGGTACTTGCTGCAGGGCTTTGAAGTCCCCATTGCAAAGAAAGATCAACAGTCGCTGGGGCATTCGCACGTTTTGGCCCCCGATCTTCGAACGGATCAAGGATGTCGGGAAGTCCTGATTCGTCTTCTCCAGAAAGCAAGTGCTCGCCTTCGGTCTCAGGGCCTATGGGCAAGCTCTATGTCCGTCTACGTCGCCGGAAAACAAAAAAGTTGGGGAGTGCGAATTGGATTACCACCCACCCAGGACACTGTCACGATGAACGAATACTTTCTAGCAGAGTGGGCCAAGCGAGACTTCGCACTTCCCACTCAAGTGGGAGTGACATTTCATGATCTTAAAAAGGCGGAGCAAGTCACACCATCTCTCTTTGATGCCACTCAAGAACGATCAAAGTTTAATGAAGCTGTCGATCGAATGAATCAAAAGTTCGGTAAGAATCGGGTTTATCTCGCCGCAATGGAGAACGCCCGCGACTCTGCCGACGAAAAAATTGCATTCCAAAAGGTAGATCTGTTCAAAGAAGGTCTAGACGATAACGAATGGGGCTTGGATACGTTCAGGGGGTTACCTTTCCAGAGCTAGACTCAACGGAACTTAGGATTTGCGTCCAGTGGAAACCTTGGTGATAACAAGTCACCTCACAGCCAGCGGGAACCTACAGATTCCAAGCTAAGTCTGCAACAACCGCTCGATGATCCGAAGCGACTTTCGTAGAAACCCAACTCCGAAGAGGCACAAGCCCATTCCCGGAGTAAATGTAATCCAACCTCTTCAGTGGAAAAACCGCAGGAAGGGTCAACCCAAATCCGGTAGCCGTAGAGCTAAAACTGTCCTTCATGTATCGGCGCATCATCCGATGGGTTCGCCCATGCGAAAGCGTATTGAAATCGCCCGCCACAATTGTGGCAACACCGGGTTCCTTCACCAAGTCTTCCAATGACTGAGTCTCTTTCATCAGATTTTTTGAGGCTCGACTAACAGAAATAGACCCATCCCAAGGGAAGTACTGTAGATGAACACAGACAAGGAAAACGGGCCTACCTTGCACCATGATCGAAACCAACTGCGCAGGACGTCCATCCGTTCCAGACCTAAGAGCGAATGAATTACTGAATGTTATGGGGAGTTTAGAGAGAATAGCCGTCTGTCCGCGTTGAGCTACTTCATACTCCTTCAACAAGTCCCGAAACTCTTTGGGAAGGGGTGTAGGAGGAGCCTTAAAGTTTGCTTCCTGCAGGCAAACCACATCAGGATTTTCGGCTTTGATGGCAGCCGCAACTTGGCTTGGCGAGAAATTGTGAAACTTCTGGACATTAAAAGTCATCACTCGCAGAGCCTTCGCTCGCCCAACCTTTGGAGATTCAAAGCTTGGATTCAGCAAAGGGAAGATTATCCCAGCCGCAAATACAAGGTAGATGACTCCCCAGCGCCGCCGCCCTCGTAAAAGAAGCAGAACCAAACCGACCAAGCCGAACACCATCGGCCACCCGGGAGCCGGTAATGCCATTAGAGCGTAAACAATTGGATTGGCCTCCCCAATGGTGTAACGCAAAAGCAGAAAGACCACCATAAAAATAAGCGGGAAGCCTAGGATTACAGCGGTCTTTAGGGTCTTCAAATGTGGCCTAACCTAATATCCAGAATTGAATAGCTGGTCAAACTCGCACAGCTTGGTTGTCAAACCCGAGAGCTGTTGCTGCCCATCAAAGTTTCGGATCGCCATGATGCCCACATTGCTTTGTGATGGCCAGGGTCCATCGGTTGTTAGCTTCTGCTCAATGACGGGAATGAAAATCCACCTGAGCCACTGCTCATAGGCCATGGTTCCTTCCCCAAAGGCGCCCATGTTCTCGACCGCTTCTTGGGTCGGTTGTTCAATATCCCACAGGCCCACGGCTTTGAGTTCACTTACGATCCCATCAAAGTGACTTTGGATACTTGATTCTGTTGCCATATTCTCCTTCTCCGGAACCGGCGCCAATGCTTGGGCTCCCATTTCGCATATCAAATCGATACTCAATTCTTCAGCCGAGCTAACCCGAAAATCAGCCTCTCCAAGGTTCAGGCGAACGGTACATGGATTTGGAATAACAATGCAAGTAAGTCCTGCGACTTTAGCCGCACGGGTCCCATTGGGCGAATCTTCAATTGCCACAGCTTCAAAGGGCTTTACTCCCAACAAGTCGCAAGCCTTCAAATACAAATCGGGAAAAGGCTTTGCTTGCTCAACATCGTCAGCACAAACAACCTGCTCAAACGAATCCAGCAACCCTAAGCGCAAAAGGTGGCGAGTCACCCAGCTACGCTTTGAGCTGGAGGCAATGGCCAAATGGAGTCCGTCAGCTTTCGCCTCCGAGATCAATGCTCGAATTCCGGGCAGAGCGTCGGATGCCTCAATGACCGACATCCGTAGCTGCTCATATTGAGCGTTCACCTCAGATCGCTCGCAGGGATAGCCTAACTGTCGATCTAAAAGATCACAAGGATGCTCGGTAATCTGCGCCGCACCTCGACCAATGGCGTTCATCCACCAAGCATCTGGAAACTCGGCACCACGTTCCCGAAAAATGCGTTGCCAAGCCCGAACCTCAGGCGTCTCCGTATCCAGAATCGTGCCGTCAAAGTCAAAGATGATCGCGCGAACAGCCATGCGTTGAAGGCATTATGGCGAAGCCACTAACCATTATCTTCCCTACGGTCTATCAAAACTGATGCTCGCGATTGCTGTTTGGCCGGAGTTACTTTCTGTGCCACCTAGGACTAGATTGATATAGGTCAAAGACTTGGTCATTTTTGCCCCGGAAAACCAGGTCTCAGCTGCCGCCGCACTATCAAAACCATTGGCTTGGTAAAGTCCCGAGAAGTTTCTCAAAAAGGATTGTCTCAATTCTGGCGAAAGTTTAGACACATCTCCAGCTTTAGGTGGCAAGCCATCTCCCATAAACCCACGATAGGCAGCAAACAAGTCATTCAAAGCCTTATCGTACGAGGCATTAAAAGCACTCAATTCATTTGCAAGGTAGGTCTCTGCCCACCGACCAAAGATGTTAACGGCCTTGAGTCTCTTGCTTGGTTGAATAAAGTTTCTTCCGAAGTAGAAACGAAAACCCGTGTCTCGAAGACTTACTTGTGTCTTCCGAGGTTCTCTTAACTCAATTTGTCTTTCTTCCTTAGGCGTCAATATCTCGCGTTCTTCATGAATTGGATATGCAGAAGCCTGTTTTTTACCACCCGGCCCTTCAAAAATTGCGGAGACTACTGGCTCTAGAGCGATACGAAGTTGAGGGCTATCTACTAAATGCCTAAGCCCCATTGGAATCTGATCCGATTGTGCTCGCACCATTTCGCGTATAGCTGATGCTTCATTCGCTGGTAGTTTCGAGAGCACAACCGATTTTTCCTTGCGCACAATCGAGCTCGTCATTGCCTTCAGCAGAGATAGTTTTCCCGCCGAGTTATCATCGCCTATACACAAGTTTTGGATTAGGAAAGTGCATCCATCTTGTTCAAGCAATCTGTATTGGTTTTTGCCAAGCAGCTCGTGAACTTTTTCTACCTCACGGAGATTAAACATTTGCCCTTGAGCTTCTGGCGCAATCTCCCTTTCAGTCACAACAATGAGACTGGCTATGCTAGCTTCTGAAGAGACCTTAGCGTCGGAAATGCTTATTGCAGCGAGAACACAAACTAATGAACTGGTCAACCTTTAAACTCCTGTCGAAAACCTAGAAGTAAGCTTTCTCTTGCAATACAAACATATTGCTAAGGCCTCGACCGGTGCCGATCACCATCTTTCCGCGATAGTACAGACAAGTGGAGCCTCCGCCATCCATGCTAATGGCATTTAAAACGCCTCGCGATACCATCGCTTTGCCCAATTCGCTGAGGGTCACGCTATTCTTCGTGGCCACCAAAATGAGCTTCCCATTTTTGTCGAGCCCAATCGCCGTACGGGATGCCTTGCCCCAGATTCGACGATCTCGGAAGCGTTGCGCTTTCGGATTTGGATTCACTTGTCCGTTGGAAACAATGCGCACCGCACCCCGAATTCCAAATTTGTACTCGCTCCAATCGTATTCCTGGCGATACTTCGTGTCAAAGATCCTGACTCCACCAAAATGATCCACCCCAATGGCTGATCCTCTTAACCCACGTACCTTTAGATCACCATCGACCAAGATATCGCCCACCGGGTGGCCGCTACGGGGTGCAAAGAAGGTGCCGGTAATGCCAACCGTTGCATTGCTCCGAGAAACCAGTTTCCAGCTCGAGGTTAAACCGTTGTGATAAACCGCGGTTGGACTGACCAGGCCAGAAGCCAGATCAGCCTTAACCACATGGTAAAGAGCCTTATTGCGAATAAAGGAGTCATAGGCAATCGGCCTCGCCGCTCGGGGCGCAGGGGTGGCCATTGCTGCCAATGCAACGCTAACGAAGAAACTCATTTTGGTGCTTCCATTCCTTGACCAAAGGAAGATCGCTTAAATTCCACAAGAGAGAAGGAAATTCCTCCGTGAATACTACACTACTGTGGCAATAGCTGCGTCTTCAGAACGACATTGTTCAACGATTTGACGTCTCGCGCGAAAGATTCGTTAGAAAAAGTGTCGTCAGCTTTCAAAAACTTAACGATTCGCAGCCTTGCTGGGTTTTGGCCAATCACGCAATCCTGCTTTGGACCTCACATATCACAAAAACTTACGTAAAGACGCCCGGGTTCTTTTGCTCATACTGGTCTGCCATATCCTTTGCATCCCGCAGGTCCAAACTCAGTCGCTCGCGCAACTCCTTGATCGCTTCAAGCTTAGAAGTCTCTCCTGAAGAAGTGATCTCGTCCAGCACCGGAGTGGATCGATCCGTCATGCTTTCCGACCCCATGGCCTTACGATGTCGCCGCCGCTTCCAGCGCTGAAACTTGGTTTCGTCTTTGTTAAAGAAGGTCTGAACAAAGTCAGTGACCACCCCAATTCCCCAAAAGAATAAGACCCACTTGGGCCAAAAGGTGCCCGCTCCCGAAATCGCCCAAATACCAATCAGCCCCGCGTTCACGCCAATGTAACTGGCCAAGTCCGCCAAGAACTTGCCGCGTCTTTCCTTTTGATACTGCCCTCGAAGCTCGTCATCTTCCTTCTGGACGCGATCCGCTTCCCTTTTCAGGATCATCTGCTCCTCAGCTTTAGCCACTGCTTCAGGAGATATCCCCAGTTCCGCCGCTGTTTGCACCAACCGGTCATAGGACATGCCACCGGCGGCAGCTTCTCTTGAAGCAATGCGCAGAATCTCTTCGGCTTCGTTATCAGAGTAGTGTCGGTTATCGTTCATGGTCGCGACTCGTCTATTGTATTGCCTGCACCCACCGTTGGTTGCAAGAATACATCCCGATTAGGGCTCTCTTGGGAACCAAGCTGGATTATCGGCGGGTAGAACAGCGACATGAATCTCTTGCCGTTCGTCGCGTGGGCTTTACTCACAACGCCATCAACGCCTAGCCAATCCATTGATTACAAGGATGCGTGGAATCAAGTTGAGACCGGAATCAGCCAGCGATACTATGCTCGAGACAAACGCAAAGCAGATATGGATCGTCTGTTTGCCAAATACAAGCCTTTAGCCAGCGCAGCAAAATCAAAGAGCGAGTTTGAGAAAACCGTTAATCAGATGATCAGCGACTTCGGTGACTCTCACTTTGCCTTGCTCACCGACGAGGTCCAAGGCTATTACATGTTTGAGAACTTGGCCAATCCGAACACATCCGTCGAAATGCCAACCATCGGTATTTGGGTGCGATCTGAGGGAGGCAAACACTTTGCCCAAATGGTGGTGGAAGGCTCGGATGCTTTCAACGCCGACGTGCGAAAAGGAGATCGTCTTCTTCAGATTGATGGACAACCTTTCTCCCCAATCCTCGCGTTGAAGGACAAGTCTGGCAAGAAGGTCAAACTCAGTTACGAACGAGCCGGAAAGTCTCTTTCCGCCGACGTGGAGGTGAAGTCTGGCAAAGGGCTCGATATGTTTCTCCAAGCCACTCGCGATAGCGCCAGAGTCATCGAAGTGGGTGGCAAAAAGATTGGCTATATCCACCTGTGGACTCAAGCAAGTGACGGATTTCGCAATGCATTAAAAAATGCCGTCATGGGTCGACTAAGAAACACAGACGCCTTTATTCTCGACCTCCGAGATGGCTTCGGCGGTCGGCCGGAGAACTTTTTTGAACCGTTCTTTATGCCGAATATGGCGGTGAGTTACAAGATCGGAGGCTTTACTCAGGAAACATCCATGGGCTACGGAAGCCAAAAACCGATGGCCGTTCTGATCAATGAAGGATCACGCAGCGCCAAAGAAGTTTCAGCCCTCATGTTCAAGGAGTCCAAGAGAGCCACGCTTATCGGCTCTACTACCGCAGGTCACGTCCTGGGAACCACGCCTTGGCGACTCAATAGCTGGTCGTTTTTGGAAATCCCCATGGCTGAGGTTTTGGCCGCCGGTCAAAACCTAGAGCGAAATGGAGTACCTCCTGATATTCGAGTCACAAAGGAGTTTGACGAGAACGGAAAAGACCTCGTTATAGAGGAAGCGGTGAAGCACTTAACGAAATCCTAAGCCTATCCACGAATCGCGCAATAGTGGACTCGGTCGCTTTTATGGCGGGGAGGATTGAGCGTATAGCTGTGGAACGATCGCACCTGCTCAAACCCGGCCTTATCCAGCATTGCCCGAAGTTCTTCGTCGGTATAAGCCCGCTGACGATGGACTTCGGTGAACTCATTGCCGCTCTTCCAGAAATTCATCGTGACGGTGATGATTCGTGATTCAGGATCCCAATCGCCTCGCCATTGATATCGCAGCCCGTTTCCTTTCTTCAAGTTTTCTTGATCAAAGAGCTCTGTTTCAAAGGCGTAAGACGTGTTCACGTCAAAGATAAATGAGCCCCCTGGCTTGATGTGTTTCGCAATCTGCTTAAAGGCTTTCTGAAGGTGGTTGGCATCCAAAATGTTGTTCAAGCTATCAAAGAAGCTGAACGCCGCATCATAGGTTTCTCCCATTTCAAAATCTGCCGCATCTCCGACTTCATATCGAATTGGCAATCGGTGACGGGCCGCTTTCTTCTTGGCGATTTTGATCATGTCGGCGGATAGATCAACTCCCGACATGTCTTTCCCTTCTTCGGTGAGCAACTCGCACATGGACCCCGTGCCACAAGCCACCTCCAGGATCTTCTCTGGGCTCTTGTTCTGATGAGCCAACAGCAGAAGGTAATAGCCCACCCACATTCGATACGGCACCTGCCGCATCAATTCATCATAGTAGGGAGCAACACTAGTAAACGAGTCGGTCTCTATCACGTCCGACGGATTTGACGAAAAGATTTCGTCGTTCATCGTTGGAACCGAAGGATCATCGTTGATCTAATTTGCTCTCTGCCTTCTTCAACCTTGCCTCAACTCTCGCGAGATACACGAACAGGGCGAACCACAGTAGAACCGGCGGAATCGCCGCTACCATTCTCCAATCCATTTGCCATTTCCTCCAGTTTTAATTCTAAAATCCCAGCTCGAACTCGGATACGGTACATCCAAGCGGATAGCCACGCCATCAGCACCATGACGGCTACCACCACATAGGCGTATTGGCCCTTAATCTGCCCTTGCATGATGGATTCGTTGGGATGAAACGATTCCACTCCCGGTAGGCGGGGGAAAACAAAAGTTAGGAACAGCATGGGCAAGAGAGCAGATAGTGCATAAACACCGCTGTTCGACGCCCTCTTCACATCGTCCGTCATGGCTCCACGCAACCCAAAATAGGCCGCATAGATCAGCAAGACCATCAGGAATGAAGTCTGTCGAGGATCGTTTTGCCACCAGGCTCCCCACTGCACCTTGGAAAAAATAATGCCCGTAGCCATCGTCATGAGGCAGAAGATATAGCCTAGTTCCATACAGGCAACGGCTCGAACATCCCAACGCAGATCGCCGGTTCGCTGGAACTTAAAGCTAAACCAAGCTCCTATGATCAGCAGAAGCGTGGCCAAGATCGGACAAGGAAAGTGCCAGAAGAAAACCCTTGCCAGTTCTGGCCGCTGAAACCCAACGGCGTCAGGAACCAAAAAGCTCCAAACGGTAACGAGCGCTACCGCCAGGGCCAAGGCATACTTCATCGCTTCCACACCGCCGCAAACAGGTAAGAGCCTACTGACAAAGTTGCTGCACCATACAAAACTAAACCGATGCCCGAGATAAAGCCCCGCGTGAGGTTAAATGCCTCGTTCACATCCAATGCAACACGCAATCCACTTACCGCCATAAAGCTGAGCGGTAAAAGAAGCGGAACGGCAAGGACGCCCGCAAGGGCTGTTCGATTAGAAGCGTGGGCTACCAAGGCTCCACATAAGGTTACCGTCCCGGCGTATGCCATGCAGGCTCCCGACAGACAAAGTAACAATAAAGGCAGATTTCTGAGCCCCATGTGAGTGAAGCCAAAGAATAAAACGCTGATCGCAATGGTTGTCGCAACCATAAATAGCAAGTTGTAGATTGCTTTGCCCCAAAAAACATCTTCTGGCTGTGCCAACAGCCGGAGTAGATCACCGGTTCCCTGCTCTTCTTCCACCAGGATCACCCTGGGTAAGCCAACAATGGCAGAAAACAGCATCGCTACCCCTAGAAGCCCCGCCGCCAATTGCGGGCTGATCGCCAAATCAAAGGTGGCAAACGAAATGGTAATGACGGCGAAGATACCGAACAGTAAAGTGGTGACCAGGCCGCTCTTCTGACGAAGCTCGCTCTTGATCTCTTTGCGGAGGATCGCTATCCAGCCTGCCTTCAACTTTTTATCTCCAATTCAAAGGAGGCAAACCGACGCTCTTGAGGATCGTTGGTCGCCAAAACCACAACCCCCATCTTCAACTGATCTTCCACCACACGAGAGATAAGATTTCGGCCCACCTCGTCTAGCCCCGCCCCTGGTTCATCCAAAACCAAGACTTGAGGAGCAGCCTGCAATGCGATCGCCATTTTTAGCCTGGCTCTCATGCCAGTAGAAAACTCCTGTGCGAGTTGATCTGCGGCTCGGCTAAGCCCAACGTAGTCCAGAAGTCGGTCAGCATCATTAGGGATGCCCCGCAACTCTCCGCTCAACTCTAGATGTTCCCTCGCCGAAAGCGCCGGGTAAACCGCCAGATCTAAAGCCGAATAACCCACCTTGGCCTTGGCTTCCACCTTGCCTTCAGTCGGCGTCAAGAGTCCGACGAGGGTTTTCAGCAATGTGGATTTCCCTGAGCCATTTTCGCCCAAGACAACAAGGCAGTCTCCAGATCCAAGCCGAAACCCTAGGTTCCTAAAAAGCCAGCGCGAGCCATATCGCTTTCCCAGATTGGACACGCCTAACATCGGGCTAAGTATGGCAGAGGGGCAAATCACGGTGAATGAGGCTTACCTAGGTGAATCGTTCACTGTACCGATTTGGAGAAAACTGCCACCCCTAACCATAGTTAGGTTCCAGATGATCCCCACACAACTTAATATCGAATGGCAACATGGATTTACATTCCCAGTCCGAGACCGGAGGCGGGGGGAGTTTTCGGCGTCAAGCATGGGCCGATTGGACCGATGCCATTATCATTCAAGCGTGGCTACGCTGGAGGGACAAAGCGTCCAAGCACCACCGGAGCCTTACCGACACCTTGGTCGCTAGCCTAGGGCCAATCGAGAATGCCAACATCCTCGACTTAGCTTCGGGGTTAGGAGAACCCGCTTTCTCCCTTGCCGAAGCAGTTGGCCCGAAAGGTCGAGTCACCGCATCCGAAATAACGCCAGAGTTTGTGGGTTCTATCCTTGAGCATCGAGACTTAGGGTCTGTAAAAAACCTATGCGCTATTCAGGCTGAAGCTTGCGCCATTCCCTTTCCTGACCAATCGTTCGATATCGTGACCTGCCAACTTGGAGCCATGTACTTTGTCCCCGTTAAAAAGGCTTTTGAGGAGTCACTGCGTGTATTGAAGCCGGGTGGCAAAGTAGCCATCTTAACCTGGGGAATGCCAGAGCAAGGGACTTTCTTTGCCAACTGCGTGTTTCCATTCCTAGCCCGCACGAACATAGACCCTCCCCCAACTGATGCCCCGACTCCATTTCGCTTCAGCCCCCCTACAAGGCTAACGACAGAGTTAGAAAACGCGGGCTTTATAGATGTAAAGGAAACGCGAGAGATCGTGGACATGATCTGGCCTGGCGAGCCCGAAGAACTGTGGCAATGTCTTTACGAAACATCAGCGTCCTTCCGCACCATATTCGATTCGCTTTCGCAAGAAGCATTTGGAGAAGCAAAAGCTGAGTCCCTCGCCCTGATGGGTAAAGATGCCACTCCAGAGGCAACCACGACTTCGGCAGAAATCGTCATCGGTACCGGTACCAAACCGATCTAAAATAAAGCCTCCCCATGCGACGAAGTCGTAGGGGGAGGGCAGGGTGGGGGTTGTTTTATAGCAACTATCTACAAAGAACAGCCCTTTACTCAAACAAACTTGCCGCGAATTGGTCAGGCTTGAAATCTTTCAGGTCTTCGGCCTTTTCACCTATCCCGATCAGTTTTACAGGCACTTTGAGACGGTCGTAAACCCCGATAAGAGCACCCCCGCGCGCGGTGCCGTCCAACTTGGTAAGAACGAGTCCGGTTACTCCGGCAGTCTTGGTGAACTCTTCCGCTTGGCGAATTGCGTTCTGCCCGGTATTCGCGTCCAAAACGAGAAGAACCTCATCGGGCTTCCGGCCAAGTGCTTTCTCTGCAACTCGCGACACCTTCTGAAGTTCTCCCATTAGGTTCTCTTTGCTGTGTTGGCGACCTGCCGTATCGGCAAGCACAAACTGAATCCCTCGTGCTTTAGCGGCCGTTATAGCATCAAAAATCACCGCACTGGAATCTGAACCGGGTTGATTGCGAACAATTTCGACGCCAATTCTTTGAGCCCAAATCTCAAGTTGTTCGATAGCTGCTGCTCGGAAAGTGTCGCCAGCAGCAAGGAGAACCGAAAAACCACGACGCTTTAGGAGGTGGGCTACCTTGGCGATGGTCGTGGTCTTCCCAACTCCATTGACTCCCACAAAGAGGAACACGGTAGGGGCCTCGTCATTTACGATCAAGCCTGCTGGACCTTGCTGTCGGAACCGGTCTGCGATCGCCTTTTGAAGTCGACCCTTCATGGCTTCTGGTTCAGTGATCTTCTCTTCACGAACCGCTTTGCGAAGCTCATCCAGAATCTGCGCCGCATTGACGACGTGAGTATCTGCTTCTAGCAGCGCCTGTTCAAGTTCTTCATAGAACTGGTCATCGATCACGCCTCGACCCATCATTCGGTCGAAGGACTGCATCAGGCGCTTGAACATCGGTGTCTAGCGTGACATATTTGCCCGCTCGACTGCCGCACACCAGCGACGCCATGGGGCGCTTGCCTCAACTTCTGCACGTAGCCTCATAGGCAGGTTCGGTTGGCTGAAGTCGCGGTGGGTTTGGAGCCTCATTAACTCGCGTTTCCTAAGTTCGATGGGACGGAACCGAATCTTTTGCCACACCTCATACCACCAGAGAACGGCCCATATATTTTGGCTTCGGTAACTCTTGGCAACCTGGACTTTGAGTGACCATTCCTGCGGGTGAAGCGGCAATGCACCATGGTCCCCAGGGGTGGAGAATGAGTTCATTGTCTGCAGTCGGCGGGTGTATGGGTGATAGAAAGGGATTTCAAAAACGGGACCACCGAAGGTTTGGTTTACCAGCCAATTGGTTGCATCGTGATCAAGATGCCCTTGCTCAAATGCCCCACAAGCCACACGGTCCGGCTTTACCCGGTCCATCAAACCTTGAAATTTCGGTTTGAGCACAGATAGCTCGTCGCAAACTGATCCATCGGTAGCCCCCATGAAACTAAGATTTTCATCTGGCACCCCTAATATAGCGGACACTACACGTGCTTCTTTCTCCCGGACATCATTACTGTGAGTCCAATTGATGAACACGGGATTTCCGGCTTGAGCTAGTCGCTTGATCCAGGCACAAATGGAGATTTCATCGTCTGGGTGCGTCATGCAGAAAAGCCAGCGAAGCTTTGGGTCAGCATCAAAGGCCGTCACTCTTCGCCTAGCCTCTGCAGAATCCCGGTCGTACTTCTTCCCGTAAGGAACGGCAAGATGACGACCTCGCCCCCGTAGCCGTGAACGATCTTGGTTTCCGGCAAATCTTCAACTCGGTAGTCGCCCCCTTTCACGTGAATTTCAGGCTTCAAAATCTCGATGAGTTTTTCGGGAGTGTCCTCGTCAAACGGAATGGCCCCGGAAACGGCCCTGAGAGCCTCTATAACCGCGATGCGGTCATCTTGGGTATTCACAGGCCTATTCGGCCCTTTACCCAGCCTACGGGCCGAAAAATCGGAGTTGATACCCACAATCAACAAATCGCCCAACTTGCTGGCCTGCTCCAGGTAGCGAACATGACCGGCATGGAGAATGTCGAAAACACCGTTGGTAAAGACCAACCGCTTCCCTTCCCGAAGATTCAAAGCATCTTGCAAGGTCACGCCGAAATCGCCTCCCTCACCGTTTGAAAAACGGCTTGAGGTTCGATATAACTCAAGCCTTTGGAATCAAAGTGACATCGGTCTATCTGCCCATAGGGACAAGACCGGATTGGACGGGTGATGGAATAGAGTCCAATAGCGGCAATCCCCAGCCCAGCGGCGAGGTGAGAGCTACCAGTATCGCCACCCACGTGCGCCTTCGCAAGGCTTAGCAGAGCTACAAGTTCGGGGATGGAAGTCTCACCAATTAAGCTCTTGGGAGTGCTTTTGCAACCTTCGGTGATGTCTTTACCAACTTGACGATCATCATCGGTGGGGCCACCAATCAAGATTGTTTGCACGCCCTGATCCGCTAGCTGATCAATCAAAGCCGAAAAATGTTGAGGAGGCCAACGTTTGGTCACCCAACCCGCCCCTCCGTTCATGACAACAAAGGGAGTGGCTAAGTTAAGCTTAGATTCCAAGGAACCTACCGCTTCCGGGATTGGCGCCAATCCAAAATCGGCCCGATCCGCTTGACCGCCCACGGCTCGGGCAACATCTACATACTGGTCCACAACATGCAGGGAACTTGGGTCTGGAAGGACTCGTTCGCTGAACAGCCAAGCTCCTTCGCGCTGCCAGTGGTAACCCACCTTGACCTTGGCCCTAGTTCCTTTCAGCACCAATCCGCTTTTGAGCAGACCTTGCAGGTCTAGAGCGGCATCAAACTCCCCCTCAATCTTGGGCCATGTATTGGGCTTTAGTTTGGGCTTGACTTCCAACACCTCATCCACGTGCCGACAACTCCGCACGATCCCCGCAAACCGACGATCTACCGCCCAGGTGATGTGACAACCTGGAAAACCCTGTTTCAACGCTCCGGCAGCGGGAAGAGAGCAGACAACATCGCCGAGAGACGACAAACGGCTGATTAGAAATCTCTCAGCCAAGGAGGGACTGCACCGCCTGGAGAATCTCATCGGGAGTGACGTCAGCCGGATTACTAGATTTACGCAGAACCATCCCTCGATCAGAGTAGGGACGGTACAGCTTAGGATCGGTTGGGCCAAACACTGAAACAAAGGGTACACCGAATGCCGCTGCCATGTGACCGGTTCCTGTATCGGCGGCGATGTGTAGATCGGAATGGGCAACCGCAGACATGGTCTGTCGCAAGTTCCACTTTCCAACTTGATCCACCAATCCAGGAACCTGAAGTTTGGGGTCACTAGCCGCTCCGAGGGATAAAACGTTTAACCCGGAAGAGATTAATCCGTTAATCACAACTTCCCATTGAGCCGTTGGATACTGCTTGATAACCGCTCCCGCCCCGGTAGAGAGCGTCACCAAAGGTTTGTCTGCGGGAAGTCCAACCTCAAGACGAGAAATCGGCTCGGGCATGATTGGGTTCAAAGGAACCTGAAAGTCACCAAACGTTCGTGCGGCGTCCATCATCCGTTCCACCCGATGTTTATCGTCTGGGTTCCCAGGAACCTGAGGACTCAGCTTTTGAGACAACGTATCGGTTGCAAACGCGGCGATCCGCTTTTTCGGCTTTGCAATACGCAAACATATCGCGGTCTTCGAGTGACCCTGTAAATCAATTCCGTATTCGTAGTTCCGCTTGCGCAACTCAGCAAACTTCGTAATCTGCTCTCGCCACACCGCAGGTGACCATCGAGTTTTGCGCCACCGGTCCCGGGGAAAATCTACGATGTGATTAACCAGGCGGCGTGACTCCACCATGGCAAGGCAACGCGTTTCAACCGCCCAAGTGATTTCAGACGCGGGCATCGAGGAACGTATAGCTGTCGCTATATAAGAAGCCATCACGCAATCCCCGATCGCCGAGAAGCGGACCAAAAGGAACGATGGATTCATCAGAATAGGCCAGCGCGACGGGCACTTTTCCAGCGATCATGAAGCCATAACCACTGCTCAGGATGTTTACGAATCTGGTCTTCCAGGATTGTATTGAGGTGTGCGGTGATCCGTTCGGGATCGCGATCAAAGGCATCGTTGTCAATTGGAGCGCGGAATTCCGCCCGGTAGCGACCCGGCCCAAGACGGGTGAAGTACGAAGGCACGATAGCGGCTCCCGTACGATTGCCGAGGACAGCCGGCCCCATTGCTGTTCCACACGGCTTACCAAAAAAGGGCACAAAGCAGTCGCCGTTGTTTTGATCGTTCAGAATGCCGACAAGATCTCCGGTCTTAAGCTTGCCGAGAATCGCTCTTGCTGCATTTCCACGCGATAGAACTTCTGCGCCCGCCAAGTTACGAATATGGTTGATCTTCTGGGTTACCGCCCCCTGATTGGCATCCCGGGCGACCACGTTTAGGGTGTAGCCATTCACCGTGAACCAGTGGGCAAATCTTTCCCAATTCCCGTAGTGAGCGGT
The DNA here is from genome assembly GCA_037190145.1 of Fimbriimonadaceae bacterium. Taxonomy (GTDB): domain Bacteria; phylum Armatimonadota; class Fimbriimonadia; order Fimbriimonadales; family Fimbriimonadaceae; genus 55-13. The sequence goes on along the minus strand of JBBCJU010000010.1, from coordinate 184,811 downwards.
GACGATAAGGACACCTTTCCCGGCTTTGTATGCGGACTCAAGATGTTCTCTTCCGATCACCTCGGCCGAATTCACTTCTTCTACCGTTCGCAAGGGTGTCCGCATCACATCAGCGGTCACCCGACCAAAGTGGCGATAAACCTCAAGGGCCGTTTCCTCTACCTTCTCTGAGTTCCAGTCAGGGAAGGCCATAGCGAGATTAGCCATCGTGCGCTCTCGATGTTTTTTATCGAGCTTAAACAAAGCCATTGCGAGTTTTTCACCACGCTTTTCGGCTCGTTCAAGCGAACCGGATAGGAAGGCGCGCTGCCCAAATGAGAACGCTACGGTACTTGCCCGATCAAGAATGATTCGCTTTTTCTTGGATGATGCCATCGAGTTTGGATTGAAGCCACGCCTTAAACTCGGACGCAGGTTGAATGGTCACTTGGTGGTCCAATATAAGGAAGTCCCGGGTGGACACATCAGCCCGCGACCTGAGCTTTACCCAGTCTTTGGCGGTTACCACAGCTGGAATATCGGCGGGCAGATCATTTACCAGCGTACCTCCGCTCAAAGGATCGTGATCGGGAAGTAGGAATCGATCTCTGACGGTAACACCCTGAGCTTCCAGTGAGCGAATCACATTCTCTGGTTGACCCAACGCACAGAGAAGGCTAACGTTCGCTACACCCTCCTTTTGAGCGCCGCCCGGGGTAAGCAGACCTAGAGAATACTCCTCCATTCGATACTGATCAGGAAGAACAAGGTCTGCACGCTTACGATTCCAGCGTCCTTCCCGGTAAGGCCCCGCAGGCAAGCACAGTCTATTTTGTGGACTTGAGGGATCCAAGATAATTGAAAGATCCTTTTTTAGGGGCAGGTGCTGAAAACCGTCGTCCATGAGGAGAACAGCGGTTGGAAAGTGATCTGCACAGAGTTGGGCTGCAAGTGGCCTTCGACGACCCACGATCAACGGAGTATCGGGTTGTTTCAGTCGAAACAGGGCGGCTTCGTCGCCCCACTCGCTCGCATGCAAAGGCCCCTCTGGCGCAACGGTAGCTGCTTCTGATCTTGGACTTCCATATCCGCTGCACGAGACAACCACGGAGTATCCAAGTTCCCGTAAAACGTCGATGAGGTGGATCGTGACTGGGGTTTTTCCACTTCCTCCCGAAACGAGATTACCGACGCAAAGAATAGGACGATGCGGGTGTTTGGCACGTTTGAGCCCAAAACGGTAAGTCGCTAAGTAAGCTTCCCACCCCAACGCGTATAGACCCGATAAAGGGCTAAGGGCCAAGCGAATTAGAGTTGGACCGAGCTTACGGCTATTCCAAAGCTCGGTCGCGTGCATGAATTTATTATGACGTCAGGGAGTTAGCTCTCTTTATCCTCGTACTGATCCTTCAATGACTTCACGATGTTTGGATCAGCCAGGGTGGTTGTGTCTCCCAATGCTCGTCCCTCCGCAACATCTCGTAAGAGCCGACGCATGATTTTTCCGGATCGAGTCTTGGGGAGGTCCGCACAGAGGAAGATATCGTCTGGTCGGGCGAGCGCTCCAATCTTATGGGCGACATGAGCTTTGAGTTCATCTATGGAAGCGGTTTCGCCGGTTTTTAGGATGACGAACGCGGAGATAGCTTGCCCCTTTAGCTCATGAGTTTTGCCAATGACCGCCGCTTCAGCAACGGCGTGGTGATCTACCAATGCCGACTCCACTTCCATCGTGGAGATGTTGTGGCCCGCGACCAACATAATGTCATCCACTCGCCCTAAGAGCCAGAAGTAGCCGTCCTCATCCACCTTCACCCCGTCACCGGGGAAATAGTGTTCCGGGAACTTATCCCAGTACACCTTTTGGAAACGATCGTTATCGCCGTAGATGCCGCGAGTCATTCCGGGCCATGGATGCGAGATAGCGAGAATGCCACCCACCTCAGGGCCTTTTTCAGGGGCCTTGTCGCCATCCTTAGCGGAGTAGTAGCTCAGCGCCCCATGAACAGGAGTGATCTCTTTGCCATCCTCATTCATGACCGCCGCGATGATTCCGGGTAAAGGCTGAGTCGCGCTTCCGGGCTTTGTCGCCGTAATCCCAGGCAATGGCGCAATCATGATGCCACCCGTTTCGGTCTGCCACCATGTGTCTACGATAGGACATCGCTTCTTGCCGATGACCTCGTGGTACCAAATCCATGCTTCAGGATTGATGGGTTCACCCACAGAACCCAAGAGTCTGAGGGAGGAAAGATCACATCGATCGGGATACTCCGTTCCCCACTTCATAAAGGCTCGGATAGCGGTGGGAGCTGTGTAAAGAATGGTGACCTTATGCCGCTCGATAATCTTCCAGAACCGATCTTTGTCCGGCGTATCCGGCGCACCTTCATACATCACACAGGTTGCGCCATTTGCCAATGGGCCGTAGACGAGGTAGCTGTGCCCCGTCACCCAGCCGCAATCCGCAGTGCAGAAATAGATATCTTCGTCCTTCAGATCGAAAACCCATTTGGAAGTGGCAGCAGCATGGGTTAAATAGCCACCGGTCGTGTGGACGATTCCTTTTGGCTTGCCGGTGGAACCGCTTGTGTACAGGATGAACAGCAAGTCTTCGCTGTCCATCGGCTCACAGGGGCAGTCTGTGGATTGACCGGAAATGACCTCATCCCAAGACTTAAACTTTGGATCGCTAAATTCGCCCAAAGGCTCCTGAAGGCGATTGAGAACGAGGATGGTGTCAACCGTTGGGCACCCGTGCTCCAGGGCTTCCTCTGTGATCTTCAACAGAGGGACGATATTGCCTCTTCGGTAGCCACCGTCTGCGGTGACAATTACCTTGGCTTGCGCATCGTTCGTTCGTTCAGCAAGAGAATCGGCACTGAACCCGCCAAAGATCACACTGTGAGCGGCTCCAATCCGAGCGCAGGCCAGCATGGTCATCGCGAGTTCTGGAACCATGGGAAGGTAGATACAGACCCGATCTCCCTTTTGAACCCCCAATGACTTGAGGCCATTGGCGATTCGAGAAACTTCGTCCTTCATCTCACGATAGGTGATCTTCCGAACTTCTCCAGGCTCTCCTTCCCACAGAATCGCAACCTTATCGGCTCTCGACCCTTCGGCATGACGATCAACACAGTTGTAGCAAGCGTTTATCTTGCCGCCTACAAACCATTTGGCATAGGGTCGGTTCCATTCCAATGCTGTTTGCCACGGCTCAAACCATGAGAGCTCTTGAGCTTGTTTTTCCCAGAACGCCACTGGATCAGCCAAAGCTTCAGCATAAATGGCCGGATCGTTTACATTAGCTTGCGCTCGGAACTCATCGGACGGAGTAAATAATCGAGATTCATCGAGAAGGGTTTCAAGGGTTTCGGACAACACTGACCTCTTAGCGGGGGGATATATGGAATTTTAGCCCGAACAAGCCCAAGATTCGCGTTAAGTGATACTCTTACTGCGCAGACATGACCCTTCACGTGGATTTTGAGAACTTTGCGTCCGAGACTAAGCGCCATACCGGCGCTCAACTTGCCTATATCTCAAAGTTTGAGAATAAGTCTCATGTCACAGCGGCATCCATTGATACGAAGGTGATCGTTAGCGCCTCTACGAAGCTGAGCCTGGAAGAAGCAAAACTTCTGCTTACCGAACAAGGAATGGACATACGCAGCGGGACTTGGGAAGATGGGAGCTCAGCCAACATTGATGAACTAGGCGTGTTGCCGTATGTTGCGGCTATCTCTTATAAGAGTGGTGAGGAGATGCCTGGCCTTTGGGTAGATGTTTCTGCCGAAGCTCCAACCCCGGCCACCGCCCTTAAAGCGATTTACGACGAGTTTCGTGAGACTGGGGAGATTGGGGACATCTCTTTTGAGGAGTTTGTTCGCTTAGCAAATGCCAACATAACTATCCTTTCTCCCACCGACATTGAGCGCTTTCTTAACCAAAAGAGTGATTGCGACTAGATCCTAGCATCGTACAGTGGTAGAGATTTCGCCGAATCTAGCCAAGAATTAGAAATCGGTGCGAACTTTCTCTTTGGGGCGCAATTCGACTCAATCCAAGTACGCTAGGTTTCCCATAAACTTAGCGATTGCTTATGCTGCAATGGGCCTGCTTTGGATTCTGTTCAGCGAAGCCGCCATCTATGCTCTTGGGCTTCCCGCCCATATTGAACACCTGTTGATCTCGGGCAAAGACCTTGTTGCCGTTACGGTGACGACCGTACTGGTCTATGACATTTCCCGCCGTTATACGCAAAAAACGGAGGACGCTTTTCGTCGGAACATTGAGGCCTCTCATGACCTGATTGAACGGTTGGTCATGGCCGGTGAATTTCGTGATGACGACACTGGAAACCACAATCGGCGGATTGGCGAATATTCGTGTGTCATCGGCCTAGAGCTTGGATTGCCGGAAGATGAATGTGAGCTTCTGTACTATGGAGCTAAGCTACATGATGTTGGGAAAATTGGAGTGCCAGACTCGATTCTCCGCAAGGAAGGCCCTCTCACCCCAGATGAGAGAGCAATCATGGAGCGCCATGTCCTCTTTGGAGCTTCTATTCTGGGCGATGCCCACACGAAGCATATAGAGGTTGCACGAACCATTGCTCTCAGTCACCATGAAGCATGGAATGGAACGGGGTACCCCAATAAGTTAGTTGGAGTAGAGATTCCTCTTGAAGGGAGAATTGTGGCGGTTTGCGACGTCTATGACGCCCTCACATCGGCACGACCCTATAAAGATGCTTGGACCGAGGAAGCGGCTCTAAAAGAGATTCGCCGACTCTCTGGCATTAAGTTTGATCCCATGATCGTCGAAGCCTTCGAGGTTTGCCTGCCGGAGCTGCAAAGGATACGCCACGAAAGCAGTTCGCCCGTTGCTGAAAGTTTGAGACTTCACTACCCGCTTCCCGTCATCTCAAAACAACACGATACTTGCCTGCGATGCAAGAAGCAGGTTTGCCCGGTTTGTGTGTATAGAGACAAGGCTGCTTAACCTAACCAAAGTCAGGTTAACGTTCATTTTGGTTGTGCTAATCTCGTCGCTGGGAGGAAAGTTATGGTTTTTTCATCTTCGGCAGACGATTCGAGTTGGGTTCCATCCCCATTTCCGGGCGTCGCATACAATTTCTTAAAACTGGCGGGTGGATCACCCGCAGTGGTCGCACTTCGGCGAATTGAAGCAGGTGCCACCATGCCACCCCACCGGCACCCAACTATGGAGCGTAACTATTTAGTGAGTGGTCGTGCGCAACTGCTGGATGGCAGCATTATTGAAGCGGGATCCTATATTGAGATTGCCGCAGGGGTTCGTCACGGAGTGACTGCTCTGGAAGAATGTGTCTTCCATGATTCCTATGATGGCTCTCTGGTTTGGGTTCAGGATTCGGGCGAAATGGTCTCGGTGAACTCAAAGGGCGGCTTCGATACGCTTGGAACGATTAAGGCTCCAGATAGCCGAAACCTTGATCTTTAGTTTTTTCACCCCTCGCCATTAAGGTTGAGGGGGCAACTTCATTTAGTGGTCGGCGGAACTTGATCTAAACGTATACGGAAGATTTCTCGCTGCTCATTAGTCAGGATGAGGTGGCTCGGACCATCAAAGCAGATGGCTTCACATTGCTTGGCATTGGTCATCGCAACCCACCGCACCGGCTTTGACAGCAGTTTGCTGCCGACACCTTTAGTATCGAAAACCCAAACAGAAGCCATTGGGAAGTGGGTTAGCACCGCCAGCCAACGCCCATCAGGAGATACATCGGCCGCGGTAACCCACCCTTTCAAACCTTCTCGTGAATCTATCTTTGTTAAGACATTGGGCTTATCGGTGAATTCAGTATCCAAACGGTAGAGCTTGGTTCCGGTTTCCGGCAGAGGGCCGGTAGGCATTCGATGTTTTGTGAGAACGTGCAGTTTGCCGTTAAAAACAAAGATGGCTTCCGAATCGAAATGCCTTTGGGTTGGCGGAAAAGCAGTTTGGTCTGGGTACCGAATAGGAAGGAACTTGATGGGTTTTACGGTGGTGGCCCCTAACGGCTCAAAGTCTTCGACCACATACACGCCAAGATCCTTTCGGGAATTGGAGTTATTGCCCAGATCGCTGATCCAAATCTTGTTATCGCCATAGGCGATATCTTCCCAATCCTTGTTTTTGGCACCTTCGATAACGATTCCGTCCTTTGAGCCAATGACGGTCCCATCACGTTGGATGGCGAAGATTCTCGCTTTGTCGCCACTATCGTTGTGAACCCAAAAACGGTTGGATACCTGCTTACTCTGCACAATCCCACTGATCTCGGACATGGCAGGGGCACTCATCGTAGCGGTTGGCCGCCAATTGAGTGGAGCCTGGGTCAGGAGGACAACGAGTGCGGAGAGCATATTCTTAATGCTACCAACCTAGAATCGGGTGATATAGGCAACGGTGAATCGCTTAGTGCCCCTCAATTGAAAAGCCCAGTTAGGCGCTCCCGCGAAGCGGAAGGTTGCTCCGAAGCCAGCTGAACGCTCTTCCAGTAATCCAAATGTTTTAAGCAACTGACCTTTTAACCCTCGCATCGAAGTGCGGGGACTGTAAGTGAATTCCTTTCCATGCACAGTCTCGGCGCTCTCGAATGAAACGAGGTCGGGCATGAGACTGACACTGAGCCAAGGTCGACGCTTTTCCGAAAAGTCGACCGGTGATCCGGGCACCGGCCATTTCATTTGCGGCGGGTTTCGCAAATCGGTCAGCAAAAGCTCCATCGGCCCCAGGCAGGAAATCTCCCACTCCGAGTTCAACGTTGCTCCTGACATCACGATTGCGGCGGTGATAACCGTGCCGTACATATTGCTCTACCTAGGTCTATTGTTCAACAATAAGCCTGAAACATACATAAGAAACTTGCGTGATTTTTGGAGGTTGGTTCTTCTACACAGCGGTTGGACTTCAGTGCCTTGGAGGCTGAGGCTCTCTACCCGTACTACCACCTCAGCCAAGTTTTAAAGCCTCCAGACGGAGCGTCTGGAGGCAGCCCTACCCTCAAGGCGTCTACCCGCCAATCATCCCATTCAACCCAATCATCCTAAAGGCCCGAGGTAGCCTCTCACTATGCTCAAGAGTCGGCTTCTTCATCCGGAAATCCTCAACGCCCTTGCCTCCGCCGGACATGGCAGTAAGGTGGTTATTGCCGATTCTAATTACCCCTTTGCGACCCATTCAGGGCAGAACGCGCATGTTGTCTTTCTCAATCTTGCCCCTGGGTTGGTTACGGCAACTCAGGCATTGGAAGTCCTTGCTGAATCCATCCCGATTGAGGCTGCTGAGGTGATGGTTCCTAACGATGGGCCAGAGCCGCCGATCTTTCAAGAATTCCGGCAAGTTTTGGGAACAGAAATTGGGCTAACCGCTCACGACCGATTCGGTTTTTATGACGTCGCCAAGAGCGATGACGTCTGCCTGATGATAGCCACCGGTGAGCAGCGCATCTATGCGAATATTATCTTGACAATCGGGGTGGTGATGCCGTCGTGATGGAACTTGGGATTTACTCCTTTGTAGAAATGACGCCCAATCTCGCCGGGCAAACCGTAAGTCCAGACCAACGGGTTAAGGATTTGCTGGAAGAAATCGAACTGGCGGACCAACTAGGGTTGGATGTGTATGGCGTCGGAGAGCATCATCGCGAGGAGTATGCCGCTTCTGCCCCAGCCGTCATCTTAGCCGCAGCGGCAGCACGCACGAAGAAGATTCGACTTACCAGCGCGGTCACTGTTCTCAGTTCTGAAGACCCCGTTCGAGTTTTCCAGCAATACGCCACGTTGGATTTGATCTCCGAGGGTCGCGCCGAGATAATGGCGGGGCGGGGCTCTTTCATTGAGTCTTTCCCTCTCTTTGGCTACAACCTGGAGGACTACGACGCCCTGTTTGAGCAGAACCTAGAACTGCTCTTGAAGATTCGAGATGCTGATCGGGTGACTTGGGCCGGTGGGCATCGAGCACCCATCAATCATCTGGGAGTCTATCCTCGCCCTATGCAAAATCCATTACCCGTGTGGATCGCTGTGGGTGGTACGCCCACGTCTGTGGTCCGGGCCGCATCGCTTGGACTACCCATGGCACTCGCGATTATTGGCGGTCAGCCTCACCGGTTTGCCCCCATGGTAACACTCTATAGAAATGCCAGTGAGGAAGCTGGGTTTGCGCCGAACTCGATTCCGGTGAGCATCAATTCGCACGGTTTTATTGCGGATACATCGCAACAAGCAGCCGACCAGAGCTTCTTTGCCCATGCCTATACCATGTCGAAGATAGGCAAAGAGCGAGGCTGGCCGCCCACCACAAGGGCAGACTTTGATGCTGGTCGTGGCCCTCAAGGAGCCTACTTTGTGGGAAGTCCACAAGAGGTGATCGATAAGATTATGGGGCAGTACGAGTTGTTCCACCATCAGCGATTCCTCATGCAGATGAGTGTGGGCACCCTTCCGCACGACCAACTCATGAAATCTATCGAATTGTTTGGCACCCTCGTCGCGCCGGTAATCCGGAAAGAGACAGGAAAAAGCTAGGACCTACACAAACTGAGAAAGGGTTCCGGTTGGGTATAATTTCCCCTTGCGCGCGGGTGGCGAAATTGGTAGACGCGCTACCTTGAGGTGGTAGTGCCCACAAGGCGTGAAGGTTCGAGTCCTTTCCCGCGCACCAAGTTTTAGAGGCTGGTCATTGACCAGCCTCTTGTGTTTTGTAGCCCAGAGTTGTGGGCTACAAGCAGTGGACACCTGATACCTAAGAACTCCTTCAACAAGATTCGCAAACAAGCAACAACCTTTTCTCTCAACTTGTATCCACAATCTGACTTATGAAAATCAAAGTGCCTACGACAGCCGCTTTTGTTACAGTTCTTGCCTCTGGACTCACTAGCGCTCCTAGCAACGCTGCGGTACCTTGGAGCCCCTCGTATTCATCCCTTAAGCCCCCCGTATCAGAGGAACATATCGTCCTGAAAGTGACGGCTGGAGTTAATTACCAGTTTCGTATTGCTCAAAGTTCAAATCTACCTACCGAAGGGGGTTGGACCTGCGATTATGGGGTCATCGATAGCCGCGGAAACTACACCGCACCAACCTATCAGCCGCCTTGGGGACAAGATTCCATCACCTATCAGGCACCAAACGGAGATGAAGCAAAACTTGAGATTATTATCGGAATAAACCCAAACCTTGGGACGAGTGGGCATGCACAATACATAAGAGTGCCCGCAGGACACTTTAGAACCAAAAATCTGAATGCAAATCCTATTGCAGAGGTGGTATCTGGTAGTGGGGGAAAAGTCATTGCCCGCGGCAAATTGGGCGATATGACAACCGCCTATTCCAAGCTTCCAACGTACGAGGTCGGAGAAGCAATCTTGGCCGCGCCGAGAATCTCTCGACAAGCTCCGCTTGTCAAAGATAAGACCTATCTAGAGAATGGCAAAAAGGTTCAGGCCGCAACCGTACCGGCAAAGAAAATAACTGGCAAACGATCTTCAGCTATGGTTGTTCTCTTACCTGCCGCTCTATCATCCACGGACAGACCTAAGCAGTGTTTTCTCGGCCCCGCAAGTCCCATTCCAAATTGGAAAGGTGTAGCTTCCTCCGGAAACTTGCGAGAAATCAGCAGCAAGCCCATCACCACAGGACCAAAGCTTATCCAACCCATGCAAATGGGCTCCATAGAATTCACCTCAGCCGCTAAAACACCAATCGAAGAGGCAAAACTCGGAGCCCTCATAGAGGGTTATCGCCTCGGTTTGAAGTACCCAATGACTCGGCAAATCACCCAATCCAAACAGACAATCAAAAGAGATGTTTGGCAATTCGTTAGCGGTAAGTGGAAATTCTTGGAAACGAAAACCTACTCACGGACCGGATTTGGAGAGATTGCCTCTCCAAGATGGGTAGCAGTCATTGATGGCTATCCAACAAACGGAACTCCCAATGAATGGACCTCTTGGGATTAAGACTTGCAAGCCTAAGAAACCTTGCTTCTTTGCTAAAGAGCGCGGCTGGTTATACAACCTGCCGCGCTCATACAAGGTGGGTTTAGCGCCTCCGTTCAGAATCGCCGATAGCGAAGCGGAGAGCTGCTACGATCGAGGGAGCCACCATGGTCATGTGACCCTCATTATCATAGTGTCGATGCTGAACCTGTGCGTTTGTGTCCGACTGAAGAATCAGTAGGAGTTCAGACAAAGGATCTTCCTGGACAGGTAAGGAAGCGGGTTGTCTTGCACGATCTGAATTACTGAAGACCATCAGCCGGAAAGGGGATTTGCCCCAATTCGAACTGGACTTAAAGTCTTTCAATTCCTGCAAGATTGAGTTTTCATTCCACCATAGAGAAGGAGCAGCCGCTAGATAGTTTTTGAACGCGCCTGGATTTTTGAACAAAGCGTGAAGAACCAAGAGCCCTCCCAACGAATGCCCAAAAAGACTTTGCTGAGATCGGTCTATCGACCATTGCTTCTCGATCTTTGGCTTGAGTTCGGTTTCTATGAACTTTAAGAACTCATCATTCCCACCGGTTTCAATCGCGGACGAACTTCGGCCTGTACGGGCTAGCACTTCGGGCGATGTCTTTGGCGTTAGATCCACATATCTCCGCGCTGTGTTGATAGCTGCGTCGCCTGGATACCCAATCCCTACCAAGACAACTCGATCCGTCATTCTTAGCAGATTTGCCGTGGATGCAATTTGCGGAAACATCGCGTTTCCATCGCTGGAATACACCACCGGCCATCCTTCCTTAGGAGCTTTCTCCTTTGGAGCAGAGACATGGATCTTATAGGGCTTTTGATTGACCTTTGAGACAATCTCAAAGGTCACCGCACCGTTTAGAGCAAATGGCTCTTGCTGCTGGATGTCAGAAGAGCTCATGGCTAGAAGTAGGCTGAAAATCAAGACTTTGTTCTAAGGAATAGGTAGTCCGACTTGCATCGACCCGCCGAAGTGGTGGCTCCACCAGATGAGTTAAATGCAAAGGGAGGAGTTGCCGACTGCACCGTCGTACATCCATCCACCGGGTTGGCGGCATCCACAACCGTCCCGAGCTTCTTTGATTGGTCTGAGCCAGTAGGATAAACAACCTTTCTTGATTTTACATGCCCATCCAACCAGATAATGTTGGCTTGGTCAGTGTGGCGAGCATGCATGCGCTTGGCTCCAAATGCTGGTCCGCCAATAAAGTTGCCAACTCCGTCAGCGATGAGGATCGTCTCTGCAACAGCTTCAAACTGTCCGCTGTTGATGCCAACCCAATAGGTATAAGTTCCAGACTGGGTCGTCGCCGTGGATCGGTCATTCACGTCGTAGATGTTCATCGCGTATCCAAGATCTGCCGCTGAGGTGAGCGTATAGGATGGACAAACGATGATCTGGTTGTTCTTCATGTACGGCTGAAGCAGACCATCTCGAATCGTGATGGGTTGATTCGCATTGCCTTGCTGTCTTCGGCCAAACCAAGCGATATCTTCGTTAGGATAATACAGCTCTTGTCCTACAGGTACGGGCAAGTACTGAGGGATCGTATGATCATCATAGTCTTGGCTATACATCATGGCTCCAAGCCCAATCTGCTTAAGATTGCTTAGACACTGAGTTTTCTTAGCCGCTTCTTTGGCTTGTGCGAAGACAGGGAAAAGAATCGCCGCGAGGATAGCAATAATTGCAATAACAACCAATAATTCGATAAGTGTAAAGGCGCGTTTAACCATACTGGATATTTCCGTACAGATTAAACCTGACTCACAATTTTGATATCCAGAAGGCCCCCTCATTACAGTCAAAAAACACCAACAAACGTTAGTCTGGCTCTTTCCTCCATTCTCTAGAAAAATGGGCTAACCATGATATTTTTTGACTGGCAGAAATCGAAGTCAGCAGGAATTATTGCCCCGCCAAATCCGGCCCTAAATATCGATCATTGTTTATATTCGATGTATCTAGAGCTAGACGTTGAGAACCGCATATCGTCACCCAGTACGATACTAGGGCAATCATTACGGAGGAATAGGTCATTGAAAAATGAAATTTTAATTAAAGGGATAGCCGCAACGCTTACCATCACACTGCTAGGTTTTGCCGGCAACAGCTTTGCTCAAAACTTGGGCAAGAAGGCAAAGGTAGCAAATGGTCTTTACCAGATCGTTTTCAGTGAGAAGAGCAATTCGCTCTATGTTGCCGGAGTTGGAAGACGCGGCTCAGATGAGAAGGCAAAAATTTTCAAGCTGGATCCAAAGACACTGGATGTAACGGGCACCATTGATGTCTCGGAAGCTCCTGCCTACGGATTGGGACTCAATGACAAAACCCAGACCCTTTACTCATCCAACACCCGAAACAACTCGGTCAGTGCTATTGACCTGAAAACGAACAAAGTGATCGCGACCATCACAAACGGGAAGGATAAATCTCACACCCGAGAAGTGATCGTGGACGAAGGCACAAACAAAGTTTATGTCTCAAACATGACCGACGTTTGGGTGATCGATGGAGCCACGAACAAATTCAGCCACCTCATTGAAGGCGTTGGAGAAGGTGTAACAGGACTGTCCTTGAACAAGGAAAAGCAGCTCCTATACATCACCAACATGGGTACAGACACCGTAACCGTATATGATTTGAAGGCAAGCAAGGTTTCGGCTACTCTGCCATCAGGCGGTAAGGCCCCCATCAATATTCTTCACGACTCCAAAGGAAAGCGACTTCTCGTAGTGAATCAGGGAAGCGGCGACCTTACCGTTTTGAACGAAGCCGGAAAGTTGCTCCAAACGATCCCAACTGGAGCAGGTGCATTGAGCTTGAACTTCAATGCCAGCAAGAATCTCATCTATGTAGCTAACCGAACCGCTGGAACAACCTCCATCATCGATGGCAAAACTTACCAGGTGATCTCCAGCCTTAAGACTGGTACTTACCCGCAGACGATTGCGATTGATCAGAAGAGCGGAGTGGTCTTTGTAACCAACAAAGCCGCAGCGCAGAGAAGAGCGGCCGAGGGAACAGCCCCTCAAGCCCCAGTTGATGACCCTAACGGTGACATCATCACGATCATCCAGCCTAAGTAAGGCTAACCAAAGCGACGCGGAGAGTTAACTTTCCGCGTCGCTTTTTGTCAGTTTCCGACTGACTTACTCATGGCACGGTCAATGTCATCAACCATTTTGGACATACTCTGCAGTCCACCCGTTACGGTGTACCAACTCTCAGTATCCAAATAGATTAGGCCTTGATTCTTGTAAGCCTTTGTCGACTTCATAATTTCGTTGTCAAAGAAGGAGGGGGCAAGCGTTTCTTCGCCCAATATTTTTGCTCGATCGATGACGAAGATGTAGTCTGGGTCCACCTTCTTGAAGAATTCAAAGTTAACGAGTTGACCGCTGTTTGAATCAACAATGTTTGGATCAGCTGTTTGGATACCAAACTCTTGGTGAAGGATTCCAAAGCGTGACTGGGGGCCATAAACGGAAACCTTTCCCGAAGTGTAAAGAGCGATCAGAGCATTTTCTTTCCGTTCACGATTCTTTTCCGAAAGTGACTTCACTTTGGCATCAACTTCTGCAAGCTTCTGCTTGGCCAACTCTTCCTTATTGAGAATCTGACCGAGCAGCTCCGTGTTCGCCTTGAAAGACTCATAGTAGCCATCGTTCTTGATCTCAAGTGAAATGGTTGGAGCAATCTTGCGCAGTTCAGAGATCTTCGCAGCAGCTCGTCCAGAAACAATGATCAGGTCCGGCTTCAATGTGTAAATCAGCTCAAAGTTGGGTTCAAAGAGATTGCCAACATTGGAAAACTTCTCGGTATCTAATCGGCTGAGGACGGCAGGAAGATTGGATTTAGGCAATCCCAAAACCTTGTCTTCAGATTCAAGCGCAAGAATTGTATCGAGGGCTCCATAGTCGAAGGCAACAATCTTCTGCGGATTTAGCGGAACCTCTTGATCCCCGTGCTTGGCATCCTTTACCGTCAAAGTTTGCGATTCCGCCTGGGGCTTCTGCTCACTCCCGCACCCAATACTAAGAAGGGCAAGGAGGGCGAATACATTTAATAAGCTGGATTTCTTCATCTCTTGTGGATAAAGATTATTTCTCTGGCCAAGCCTCAAAAAGACCGCTGTCCACAAAGTTCCTCAGGCCATGCCCAGAACAATCAGAATTGCGGCATAGATGTTGTTAGAAATAAACGCATATCTTGCGTCCATCAATCTCGTGGATGCTCATCTTCATATCAAAGATCGCTTCAATAACATCTTCACGAATCAGCTCCGCCACGCTTCCCTGTTTTACTAACTTCCCATGTTTGAGAGCAACGATAACATCCGAGTAAGCGGAAGCAAAGTTAATATCGTGTAGAACCAAAACAACTCCCTTGCCGAGTTCATGCGCCAAGTTCTGCAATGTCTTCATCATCTCGGCAGAGTGTTTCATATCAAGGCTGTTTAGTGGCTCGTCAAGCAGGATGAAATCAGTATCCTGAGCTACTACCATAGCAATGAAGGCACGTTGGCGTTGCCCACCACTTAACTGGTCCAGATGCTTGGACTGAATCTCGGATAAGCCTAAGTAAGAGATAGCCTTATCGACATGAGCCCAATCTTGCTCGCTCAATCGTCCCTGAGAATAGGGGAACCGTCCAAAGCTTACAAGCTCTCGTATCGTCATCCGAATGTTCAGATGATTTGACTGCTTTAGAATGGAAATCCTTTTTGCGAGGTCATTTTGAGGCCACTCACCAATCTCCTTTCCTTCGACCAAAACCGTTCCTGAATCCGGCTTTACGAGCCGGCTGATGACTCCAAGCAAGGTCGATTTCCCCGCACCGTTTGGCCCGATAATGGAGGTTATTTTCCCCTTCTCAACTTGCAACGACACATTATCTAGAACAACCGTGTCGCCATATCTCTTTACAAGGTCCCTTCCCTCAATCACAGTTTGCTCTCCTTAATGAGCAAGACAATGAAATAAACTCCACCCACTAAGTTAATCATAACACTCACCGTTGTTTCAAAATTCAACACTCTCTCAACAAAGAGTTGCCCTCCAAGCAAGAACAAGGCGCTCATCAAAATAGAGATCATAAAAACCACTGAATGCTTGTATGTATCCGCCAATTGCCGTGCAAGATTTGCCACAAGCAATCCTAGAAATGTAACCGGTCCTACAAGTGCTGTGGCTACTGACACAAGAATAGAAATCAAGATCAATGATCGGCTAACAATTCGATCATAACCAATACCTAAACCAATAGCATGATCACGACCTAAAGCCAATACATCGTAGACCGGTAAATCTCGACGCAGGGCAATCACTGCAAAAAACAAAATGCACCCAGCAATCATCAAAATGCCCGAATTCACACTATTGAAACTTGCAAACATCTTGTTCTGAATAGCTACAAACTCGTTTGGGTTAATTACCATAATCAGAAACGATGTAAAGCTTCGGAACAATTGCCCACAAATCATTCCCACTAATACAAGCTGAATGAGATTTGTGTTCTCTCTATTCAACATAATTCGAAACAGAATCATGGACAGAGCCACCATGACTACAGTGGTCAAAACAAAGTTGAGATTCTTGTCTGTCACAAGAAGGCTCACCGACCCCAAAGTGAAGACAATTACGGTTTGAATAAGTAGATATAGGGCATCTAGCCCAAGCGCTGCTGGGGTCAAGATTCGGTTTGAAGTTATAGTTTGAAATAAGACCGAAGAAAAGGCGATGGCGCTTCCCGTCAGGATAATCGCGACAACTTTAGGGAGTCTCTGAGAAAGGAAGTATTGATAGTTCTCCACTGTTAATCCAGGAAGAATAAAGGCCAACATAACCGCTAATAGCAAAACACTTAAAACCGCGATTATCCGTCGATGCTTCATACCGCGCCCTTCTTCATCAGAAGCGTCAGAAACACAAAACACCCAATGGAGCCAACGGTTAGGCTAATTGGGATTTCATACGGATAGATAACCAGCCGACTAAAAATGTCGCAGACCAGAAGAAATACAGCGCCAAAGAGAGCCGTACCCCATAGAGTGCGTTTCAGATGGTCTCCTTTGTATAGAGAAACCAGGTTAGGAATAACTAGATCCAAGAAGGGGATAGCACCAACAATCACGATGACGCTTGCTGTCACTAAAGATACAATCGCCAAACCTAGGTTCATGATCCTGGCGTAGCTCACACCAAGATTCGTGGACATATCTTCCCCCATTCCCGCAATCGTAAATCGGTTGGCGTAAACGAAGGCAATAATGACTAGAGGAACGCAAATATAAAGAAGCTCATACCGACCTTTCGTAATCCAGGTAAAGCTCCCAATCATCCATGCATTCAGGCTCTGAACCATATCAAATCGATAGGCCAGAAAAGTGGCCATGGCTTGAATAACACCCCCCAGCATGAGGCCAATCAGCGGGGCGAGAACCATATTTCTGATTTGCACCTTTCTCAAGATGAGAATGAAAGTAAAGGTGCCGGCCAAAGCAAATACTGCGGTCACAACAAGCGACCCCATATATCCCATTGAGGAGAAGTAGATCGTGGCAACTAACAGCCCTAGGCTTGCGGAGTCAACTGAGGCTCCCGTAGTCGGAGAAACGAGTCGATTCTGGCTGATCTGCTGCATGATCAGCCCACACACGCTCATCGCGGCCCCTGTTAAAATGACGCTCAGCAAGCGAGGAAGCCGTGTCAAAAGCAGAACATCCATCTTCTCCTGGTTCCAGGTGATGAGATCATCCCAAGTGATTTGGATATTGCCGATGTAGAGGGAGACGCCGGACAAAAAGAGCAATAACAGCACTAAGTGTCTAGTCTTCACCTTGGTCTCTCACTTTCGCCTAGGCCGACAATCACTAGCTTCAGGCACGTTCAATCATATCCAAACAAGCCGCAAACGTTCTGCTTACGGCTCCTCAAATTTGATGACTGTCGTGAAACTCCAACGCTCTGGTCTCTTAGTCTCTCTTATCAAAGCTATTTGTGACCTCAGTAAACTCAAGCGGTCGCCCATACGGCGAATACCAACTTCTATCCGCAAGATTCGAAAGTTCATCTCCTAGCAAAACCCGAAAAACCGTGCGGAAGGTATTGACCGGCGTGATATCCGGATAAAGCTCCGTCTTCACCTCATCTGGAACCAACAGAGCATTAAGAATGGGAAAGCATTCCTGGATATCCGTCTTTTCGAAGTGCGACTGGTCCAGCCCCATTTTGGGCCCGTGATCCCCTTGCAGAATAAGAATAGGGCGTGGTCCCGGACGAGCTAGGATTTGATCAATGGCTGCTATCAGCCTCTTGCCAACATACACGGCCTGACCCGCATATCCCTTTTTATAGTCATCTTTCGTCGAGACCATTTCCACATAATCGCTCCCGTCCCAATAACCATAGGGTCCCTTTTTGGGCATTGCTTCTCCATTTGGACCAAAGCTAAACGGGGGGTGCGGGGCCAAGATATGCACCATCGTAAACTGCGGCTTGACTCCCTGGTCCGAGAGCGTCGCTAGTTGATCAAATGCTTTGCGAAGCATTTCTCGACGCTCCTCAAACATCGTGGATACGATTCGGGAGGTCTTTAGCAGAGGAATTCTTTGAATGAGATTTGATTCAAGCAAGTTGACCCCAACCTGAGCAACCTCTTTTCGATCCACTTGCTGAAATTGCAGTGATGGAAAACCTGTGGTGATTGCCGAAGTGACATATCCCGCAGATTTCAGCCGTGCCATAACGGCGTTGCCTTCAAGCAATGAGGAAAAGTTCGGCCTCATTCCCTCTCTAACCGGCAATATCCCTTTCAGATTTTGAATGTAATCCACATTCAAAGAAGATGAAATTGACAGCTCTGTCTGGGAGTAATTCGAGTGCGCTTGCTTTGCCACATAGAAGCCCCTCGCCTCCAAGTCCTCGATAAACGATTGATCTGAAAAGCCGTATTCTCTCTCAAAGACATCTGTACGGCCATAGCCGTCCAGAATGACGTAGACAATGTCGGGAAGCTCCGTCGTCCTGCCACCACTTTTAATCTGCAGGGGCTTCTTGGTGGCATTTGACATTTGAGTCGAAACGATCTGAAATATGGGTAAAGCCACCAGAACAATGGAGAAAAAGCTTAGTGGCCTATGCCACTTCCACTTCCATGCCATCAATGCAGCGGCTACGATCACAAAAAAACCGCTCACAAACCAGGTAGCCGAAACTTCTTTCGCCATCGGCAATAGAGATGCCACCCAATCTAGCCCAAGGAACCCCAGTGCTAAAACGCTCGTTGCAACGGCTCCCCGTTCTGCGCTCCGTAGAATCAGCGAAAGAACTCCCCACAGGAACAAAGCTCCTAGCACCGCAAACCCCAAAGGTCGCCATAAGTCTCGAAGAGGGATCAGGGCCTGATTCGCGGCAAAGATCGATAGAATCGGAAATGCGGCAAAAAGGGGAGGATAGATCGCGGTAATCCGTTTCAATCACGTCTCCGCAGAAGGTACAGCGTCCTTGCTGTGTCTTGCACTGGGCGTTTCTCCACAATCTCAAAGAACCTACCGAACTCTCGCTCAAAGCCTTCCGAATGGTAATCATCGAAGATGTCTTTTCGCGCCACCAAAATGCGTTGCACCTGAGAATCTTCCTTGGGCACAAACTCAATAATGAGGTTCGCGCCTAGGGAAGAGAAGAATTGGGCGATCATGCCCAACGGCACGTTATTGCCTATCGCCAAATGGTGGATCAGGGCCAACGCCATCAAAACATCGGCATTCCCTCGGTCAGTAAAGGAATCTCGTTCTTCTAGATTCCATCCCAATCCTGGGGAAGGATTAGCCAGGTCCTGAACAAGAGGTAGGAAGCTCGCAGCATTGGTCTTTTTCCCCCAGCGATACGCTTGCTCCACCGCACCATGGTCAATATCCCAAGCAACTGTCTTGAATCCCGCCCGCAAAGCAAGCTGGCTAAGCTCACCATTGTTAGCCCCCAGATCCCAACACGTTTTGTCTGGACCAAAAGACTGCTGAAGAAAGGTTTCCACAATTTGACGCTTGCTTACTTCCCCGGCCTGAGAGTAATTGTTGTCGGAATAATAGTCACTCCACTCTGTTCCGCCTGGCTGCCAATCTAGGCCAGTAATCAGCCGCTTCAAACTATCAATAAGGGCGAGCACCGCCGTCTTTGAAACCTTTGCGGAAGCATTCCCTTTTTGCTCACCATCCGCCTTTGCATGCATAAAAAGGTGAGCCGCCAGCCCAAGATTCAGCTTTGCCTTGGAAGGCAATAGCTTTGCCGCTAGATCAAGCGGAACCCCATCAATATGGATTCGAAAGAGGGAGATCAAGCGGGGATCAACGTAGGCCATCAATGCCAAAGGAGCTAGGAAGTGACGACAAAACTGTCGATACGCTATCCAAGGCTCCCCTTCCACGTATGGCTCTAGAGATAGCGTATCGATGAGTACGGGCCGTCCAGCATAAAACTGCACATTAAATGCCGTGGCGTCTTTAAGCACAAACCCTTTCTGCATCGCGACCGACATCGCTTGCAGAGTGAGAAGGGCAGCATCTTTCAGCTGGCCAAAACACCATTCGTACGGATACGTGACTAATTCAAGCTGTACTGGCTTCAGGACTTGGTGAGCGTCTGCGCTGCTTCTCACATCGCTCACCTCCTCGAACGGCAGAAAAATTTTCTGCTCTGTAAGCTCGAGGAATAGTCCTGAAGCCTTTAGCTTTTCATAGTCATCAGCATAACTCCGCCCAACCTCTCGATAGATAACTCCTGCCTCTTTGAAAACAAAGCCACTAGGATCTCGAAAGGACGAACCTAATCGTGTAGCCGAGGGCATTTAGTGAGAGGTCTTCTTTTGAAAGGCTCTGGACACAATCGCAGTCAGATGAGTCCACTGGGTTCGGATTACATAACCAACAGTCAAAATGCCCGCTAAAAGCATCTGGAAGATCATGCTTCCAGAGCCTCCATCTATATAAGCGAGGGGCGCAAACAGAGAGACATCATTCATAGAATTCATACAAGCTTGAACGATGCCAAATCACGCTTGTTCAACAAAAAATTAAAGATTTTATGGAGTAAAAGTATCCTAATAGCCTAGCAACTAAATGGATAATATCCGCATACCTAAACAGGTATGCAGATCATTTTTCCTCTAACCGGCACCTTTTACAGGTCCCCCGTCAGATCAGTTTTCAGATGGTCCGATATGTATGGAAGAGGTGGGACACCCAAATAGTTCGGACCAAGGCAGAAAATTGTCTTATTTCAGCCGAAACTGGCCCGGGGCCGTCTCCGTCAAACGTATAGGTGTAGCATTCGCCAACCTAGGCTTCGGCCTGCCCGTCATCATTCCGATGAGGATCCCACCGTGTATCGAATGCCCCACAACCAACACTTTCTTACCTGACCCTGAATAGCGACTCACCAACAGATCTCGGGTCAGATTAATCTGGCGCTTTCCGTCGGCATAGGTTGGAGACAAAATCTGCTGTTCGGCCCCAAATCGATGTTGAAAAATCGAATCAAAGGCCGTGGGCCACTCAATACGAGGTCCAAACCGAATCTGAGGGCTGGGCGGTTTCAGCTGAGCAACTCCCTTCTGGTGGCAGCACTCCAAGAGTTCAGGCCACACCTCCGCAACTTGGTCAGTCCTTTGCAGAAAAGGAGCAACCGTCTTCAACGCTCTTGGTGAAGGGCTGACGACTATTTCATCAAACGATTCTTTTTGAAGGGCCGAAGTCAGTTTGCCGGTCTGTTGAATACCGCGCTTACTAAACGCGTTTAGGGTGGAAGGGTTGTACCGCCCAGTCGCGTTCGCTACCGTTTCACTATGCCTAACAAAAACAATCTCGGCTGGTCGGAATGTCATAGACACTCCGAGGCAGAGGAGTAACATATCAACTAAGGTACCATCCTGCCTTCAAGACAAACCTTGTTAAGGTGCAGATTAGGGCTTAAACCTAGCGTTATTCCCTAGAAGTCGCTCCTTCCCGCAAACGTCTCGGTCGGGGACAAAGCTCACCCTCGTAGGTCGGACATTGCCAATTCAACGTCTCCGCACAATCCACACAATAGGTGCACTCGAAACTACAAATGAATGCGTCGCTGTCCCATTGCAGCAATCTCCGACACTTCCCACATTCTCTATGCATCTCTAGCGCCATCGGTTTAACTGTTTCATCCTTGCTTCTGCATCCTCCGATAGTTCTTGATCTTTCAGAAGCTTGATGGGCCTATTGACAGGCTAGAATCGCACATGCGCATTCTGTTCCAAGGCGATAGCATCACCGACTGTGGTCGAGACCGAAACGATTCCGCTTCCCTAGGCGACGGCTACGCTCATTTCACCGCCCAAACCCTTCCACCAGATTGGACGTTCCTCAATCGAGGGATCAGCGGCAACCGAGTTTATGATCTAGAAAGTCGCTGGCAATCAGACTGTCTGGAACTGAATGCGAATCTAGTCACGATCTTGATCGGCATAAACGATACGTGGCGCAGATATGACTCTAACTTGCCTTCCCAAATTCTAGACTTCGAACAGTCGCTTGATCGAATCTGTAAGCAAGTCGTTGATCGCGGAACAAAACTCATTCTCCTTGAGCCATTCGTGCTACCCATTCCGTCAGACCGAATCCAATGGCGAGAAGACCTGGACCCTCGAATTCAGGCAGTCCGCCGTGTGGCCCACCAATATGCGTCAGCCCTCATCCCTCTGGACGGTCTCTTTGCTGCCGCCAGTTGTCAACATTCACTTAGCGATCTGGCCGCCGATGGAGTACATCCAAGCCGCCTTGGTCACCAACTTATTGCCCAACACTTATCAAAGGCGATCCTTGACCTGATTGGAACGGAGTAAGAGGAATCTTCTTAACATATCCAGAGGTGCCATGAAAACTCTTCGAAACCTTTTACTCGGCTTCAGTCTCGCGATTGCGGCCATATCTAATGCGCAAATGCCTGAGCCTTCTGCTGAAGTGAAGGCCCTCGACTGGTTGGTAGGAGAATGGACCGCAACGGTGAAGTGGACGGCGATGGGAGCCAATACCGACGCCGTAACCACCTGGAACGTGGAACGCAACGGACTTTTCCTTAAGAACTCAATCTCTACCGAGATGATGGGAATGAAAATGCTGGACACGGTCTACACCGGCTGGGATTCCAAGAAGAAGAAATACTTTGCCCACACGTTCACAAACTATGTTTCGGTTCCACGGATTGAATGGGGCGACTTGAAAAATGACACGCTCACCATGGTGAGCGACCCTTGGCCTGCATCACCCGCAAGTGATATCGTGGGTCGTCACACATTCACCAAGAAGGGTGAAGACATTTATTATCTTTTGGAATTTAAGAACGCTGACAAATGGGACAAGGCGGCAGAAGGCCTGTTTAAGAAAAAGAAATAGCCAAACCAAGGCTTATCTTAAAAATCAATGTTGCGAACGACCCTACAAACCTTCCAAGCTAGGGTCGTATGTCCAATGCCGCGTCCTACATCCGTCGAAAGTTAGCCACGGAACCTAGTCAAGAAATAGAAGCCCTCCTCCGACGAGCAATCTGCCAGATTGACTTTGCCCGGAGTTTTGTTGCAGCTAACCTTGGTGGCTCGGCAGACGAAGTTGCCAAAGCTCAAGAGATTTTGGACGCGTTCAACCCTTCCGTCGACAACTTATCGATTACGGTTAAAGCTATTGAGGAAGCGCTTAGTGAGACCGCAAAAGCCGCTAAGGACTTCACCGTACATCTGGTTGGACATGGGCACATTGATATGAACTGGATGTGGAGTTGGCCCGAAACGGTCTCAGCCACCCACGATACGTTCGCCAGCGTTCTCTCTTTAATGGAGCAGTATCCAGATCTAACCTACTCCCAAAGCCAAGCCGCGGTTTACGCCATTGTAGAGAAGTATCACCCTGCAATGTTCGAACGGATCAAACAGCGGGTAAAGGAAGGTCGTTGGGAAGTTGCTGCCGTTCATTGGGTCGAGGGCGACAAGAACATCGCAAGCGGTGAATCCCTGGCTCACCACCTCTTATACACTCGCCAATACTTCCTCGATAAATTTGACCTGAAGCCAGAAGATGTCCAACTAGATTGGGAGCCAGACACTTTCGGCCATGCCAATACCATCCCCACCATCCTTGCTCAGGGCGGCGTGAAGTATTACTACGCCTGCCGCACAGGAGGAGGACACCATCATGACCGACACGGTGAGGAGCGACCACCCGTTTTTTGGTGGCAAGGTCCGGATGGTGCGCGAGTTCTCGTAAACCGCGAAACCACTTGGTACAACAGCTACGTTAACATCGGCGACAACTATGCCTTACCGATGGTCGAATTCTGCAAGCAAACCGGCCTTAAAGACTGGCTGGACGTATACGGAATTGGCAACCACGGCGGCGGACCAACTCGGGTGGAAATTGAGTACTTCCTAGAATCGCGCGAATGGCCCTGCTGGCCAACCGTCAAGTTCTCCACCGCCCAAGGTTGGTTCAGAACAGCCGAAAAGTACATCAAAGAGAACAACCTGGACACACCCGTGATTGATCACGAACTCAACTACGAGTTCACCGGTTGCTACACATCCCAAAGCGCAATTAAGAAAGCAAACCGATTCGGCGAAAACTACTGCGTAGAAGCCGAAGCCCTACAAGCTATCGCCGGTAGCTTGGGCGTCCCGTCCGAGACCCTAAACCATAAGGCTCGGGATGCGCGTGCCACGGCGTGGATCAACGTCCTGTTCAACCATTTTCACGACATCCTGCCCGGTTCTGGCGTTGCCGCAACTCGAGACCATGCGCTGGGACTTTTCCAAGAAACCGGAGCCATCACCGGTGCCATCAAGCGCGAGGTCCTCAGTGAAATCGGTCGAAGGGTGAATTCTATCGCTCTACTTCCCGCGAACCTAGAAGGAGCAGAGGAACGTGAGCTTGCTCAAGAGGGACGAGCGAATACTCCTTTTGTTGCTGGAGCCGGACACAACGCTTGGTATAGCGGTATATCAACATCTTCCGGTGGAGGACGCAGGTTCCTTCCCTACATCGTTTACAACCCAAACCCTTGGCCCAGAACCGAGATTGTGGAAGCTGTCCTCTACGACATAGACATGAACCCACAGCGGCTCGTCGCTCGGGATGAGAATGGGCATCAGTTCCCCACCCTGGTTACGACTCTGCCCGGCCAAGAATGGGCTTGGGATCACAAATCAACTCGCATCCAATTCATCGCCAAAGACATCCCCGCCATGGGCTACAAAACCTTCCTCATCTGCGAAGGAACCCCAAATGCAGATGTGCCTCTGGTTGTTCCGAGCCAAAACGAGTGGTTTGAGACCCCCTACCTTAAACTCCAGTTCGATCGATACTCTGCGGGACTCAATCACATCTCTCAACCCGATGGCGAGGACTACACACTCTACGGCAATGATTTCGGAAACTGGTTCTTTGTCAACGAAAATCCGCGCGGAATGACCTCTTGGGTTATTGGTGAGCTCAGCGAAGAGAAGCCCCTGAAAGCTACCGGCTGTCGAGTGAAAGGAGATCACCGCAACGAAGGAAACAGCACACCGTCGGGTACCAACTTTGCCTATGAAATCACGCGTGAACTTCCCGTCACCGATACGAAGAGTAAGGTTACGCTAAAAGCAATGGTCCATGGGCTTAGCCCAAGGATCGACTTCGAGGCCGAAGTTGACTGGCGAGAAATTGGGAGTCCAAGCGAGGGTATTCCAGGACTCTACGTTGAATTCGCAGATGATCAGATGGAAGATACGGATCAAAATCTGTTCGAAACTCCTTTCGGATCGGTTTCCCGGATTGCTGAAAATCGAGATGTCCCTACCCTCCGCTATGCACATCTGGGAAGCGGTCGAATTACTATCCTGCAAGACAGCAAGTACGGACATCAGGTTCTGCACAATGCAGTTCGCCCTCGCATAGTCCGCTCCAGCTATGACCCAGATCACGCTCCTGAAGTCGCTAAGTCCAAGGTTCGTTACTCGGTTTACTTCCATCAAGAGCCACCCACCCCAGCCGAACTCACACGTCTAGGAGCAGATTGGAACCATCCCCTACTTGTTGTGGGAGCAACGCTTCAGGAAGGTGACTTGCCGGTAAGCAAGTCATTTGCCGAAGTGAAGACCCATAGTATTGTGATGACCACCTTAAAGCCTGCCGAAGACGGCAACGGCCTGATTCTCAGGCTCGTGGAGCACAACGGAGAAGATAGCCAAGCTGAAATCGAGTTTGCCGCCGACCTCGTAGAGGGCTATACCAAGGCTGAAATCTGCGATCTGATGGAAAACCCGACCGGTGAACTCGCCACCCTCCATGGCACCAAGCTAACGGCCCAGGTTCCCGCAAACTCCTTTATCACCGTTCGCTTGAGCTAGAAAAAGTTGCAAACTCTGCCTGTCTTTCAAGCAGGCAGAGTTGAGCAAATACCTGCAATCGACTTCCCGCATCGGGCAAAATGCCTCTATGCGATCCGAATCTCTCGACTTCCTAAAGGCTATTGTCAACGTTCCCTCTCCCTCAGGTTATGAGGAACGTGCAGCAGAGATTTATCGAGAGTACACCGACGGCTTTGCGGACAAGGTTTGGACCGATGTCCACGGCAACACCTATGCCGCCATCAATCCAGATGCAGAGATGAAAATCATGCTCGCCGGTCACATGGATGAGATCGGATTTATCATTCACTACATCAGCGAAGACGGGTTGCTGTACTTCTCCGGAATTGGTGGTCACGACAGCGTCATCCCCATTGGCCAACGCGTTTGGATTCATGGCAAAGATCAGGTTCCAGGCATCATTGGCCGCAAAGCCATTCACCTACTGGAAGAGGAAGAGCGCAAGAAGAAGCCAGAAATCAAGGACCTCTGGATTGATATCGGAGCAACTTCCCGAGATCAAGTGAAGGAAGCGGGGATTTCCCTCGGAGACGTTGTGACTTTCCAATACGAGTTCCAACAGCTTCTCGGGGATCGAGCCACCGCCAGAGGCTTTGACAACAAGATGGGCTCCATGATCGTAGCCGACGCACTCCGAATGCTGAAAGAAGAGGGCGGACTAGATTCTGGGGTCGGAGTCTATGCCGTTGCCACCGTTCAAGAAGAGATCGGTCTTCGTGGTGCCAAGACCGCCAGTTATGCTCTTAACCCTCAATCTGGATTGGCTGTGGATGTAAACCATGCCATCGACTACCCCACTGTTTCCAAAACTCGACATGGGCAGCTTGACACCGGGAAAGGCCCTTCCGTTATGCGGGGAGCCAACGCGAATCCAATCGTGTTCCGAATGATATGCGAGGCGTGCGACGAAGCCGAAATCCCTTATCAAGTCGACGTCACCCCCGGGGGAACCGGTACGGACGGAAACGCGATGCAGCTCAACCGAGCCGGAATGGCAGTCGGCATCGTTGGAGTGCCGCTCCGCTACATGCACACCCCTTGCGAACTCCTCTCGCTGACAGATGTAGAGAACTGTTCCAAGCTGATGGCTGCTTATTGCCGCAAGGTGAAGCCCGATACCGACTTCACTCCGCGGATTTTTAGATAAATGGGACGGCCTGTACATCGACTGCGGCATTTACAGGCCCTACTTCAAAACGAGCAGGAGTTCTTATATCAGCCAAAAGGCTCCTGGATTTCTCCTGCTTTCGCTATCGCCACGATTGCGATTATCCTGATTCTCATCCTTAGCCGATTCTCTTTGGTGGTTTTGCTTTTGCTTGGCATAACTTCCCCTTTCCTTTATGTTCTCTTGGCAAGCATGCTGGCAAGGCATCGAGAAGACCTTGCCTTAGGTTGGAGCAAGGAGGGTGCACAGGCCTTGCAGGAACTCCGAACCTATGATCGTGATTCCACTTTGGAGGAACGAACGGACGCTGAGATAGGAGATGCGCTTAATGCCTGCTGTGCAATCTATCGAGACATTCACACTCTCCTCAAAAGCCAAGAATGGCTCCATGCCGAAGGCGTACGGCTAGAGGCCAGAAAAGCTGCGGAAAGCATACTAGGCAAGCTATGTGACGACGCAGTCGTTATCAGCCTCGCTGGAGTTAGAACTAAAGGGCAGCGTCGCGATACATTCCAGCGCCGCATGATTGATCCAACCATCAAAAATCCGATCCTCGAAGACTTGCGCGCAATTCAAGATCGATTGGTCGATCTGCGCGATGAGCTCAAAGCGGCATCTCAAATGAATGCCGAAGAAAACAGTTTTCAAACGACACTGGAGAGAATTGCCGAAATCCGTCGTGCAGAAGAAGAGCTTCGGGACTCCATCACCACAACCGGCTAACATTTCACGTGGGTTTAGGCCATGAACCCAGTATCATGACTCTATGCGCCGACTGCCCCTCGTTCTTGGCCCTGCTCTGTTCGCCGCCGGATTTGCTGCGGCAGGGTTCAGCCACTACCAATCGGATCAAGGTTGGATCAAGCTGTTCAACGGCAAAGACCTAAAGGGATGGACTCCCAAGATTCGTGGCTATCCACTTGGCGAGAACTTTGGCAACACCTTCCGAGTTAAGGACGGAGTCATCCAAGTTGGATACGAAGGTTACGACAAGTTTGGCGAGCGCTTCGGCCATCTTTTCCACGAAACTCCTCGTTCCAACTATATCTTCCGCATGGAGTACCGCTTTACGGGAGAGCAGGCGAAAGAAGGTCCAGGTTGGGCTTGGCGAAACAGTGGAGTCATGATCCACGGGCAAACCCCGGATACCATGACTAAAGATCAAGACTTCCCGGTCTCCGCAGAAGTTCAGCTCTTGGGTGGTGCCGAGACAGGTGAGCGAACCACGGGCAACCTGTGTACGCCAGGAACAAATGTGGTGATGAACGGCAAGCTCATCACTCAGCACTGCACCAATTCAAATTCTCAAACCTATCGGGGCGATCAATGGGTGAAACTAGAAATTGAAGTTCACGGGAACGGCAAAATCATTCACCGCATCAACGGAAATGAAGTGCTGAACTACAGTGAAGTGCAGTACGACCCCAACGACGGAAACGCAAAGCCCCTCATCAAGGATGGAAAACTAGCCATCTCCGGCGGTTCTATTTCTCTTCAATCTGAGAGTCACCCCGTCGAGTTCCGAAACATCGAGATTAAGCTTCTCGACAAATAGAGCAACTTTATTCATCTGCGCATATCATAGGGCGCAGATGAATATTAGGATGGGTTCCACCTTAGGTAAGGAATGCCTTAGATAGCGCGCTTTTGGGCTCGGGCTCGCAGGAAGATCGCGAGTGAGTTCAGCGCAAGCAGCACCACAATCAGAACGATGATGGCCGTAGCAGCCGCCTCATTGAAGCCTTTTCGAGACTCATTGGCCCAGTCAAAAATCTGGATTGGCAAAACGGTATAGCGATCGCTTAAACCCGATGGCAATTGGGTGACCAAGCTCGCTGCTCCCACCACGATCAGCGGCGCTGTCTCACCGATGGCTCGCGACAAAGCCAAGATAATGCCTGTTAAAATGCCCGGAGCCGCGTTTGGCAACACTTGGTGACGTATTGACTGCCATTTGGTAGAACCAAGCGCCAGAGAGCCTTCTCGATAGCTTTTCGGCACCGCTTTCAGTGCTTCTTGGGTAACGATGATGACCATGGGCAGAATTAGCAAGCTCATGGTGAGGGCACCCGCGATGATGCTTTGGCCTAACGCGAACCATCTCACGAATACGGCCAAGCCTAGCAGACCATAGACGATAGACGGAACACCCGCCAGGTTTGCAATATTCAGTTGGATGAAGTCCACCAGCCGATTGCGCTTCGAATTGAACTCTTCCAGATAAACTGCTGCCGCAATACCGATCGGCACGGCAGTACAAGCGGTCAGCATCATCACATAGAAGCTGCCCACAATGGCGGGCCAGATGCCAGTCCGGCCAGGTCGCGTAGATAGAGGATCCCGGATAAAGTCCAGGCTCAATCGACCCACTCCGTCCGTCCAAATCTTGACCAAAAATGTGATCAGCAGGAGAACGCCAATACCTGCGGCTCCAAAGCAGAGAATCTTAAAAATGGCGTCGGCACGTCGCCGCTTTCTCATATGGGCCGATGGCGTCTCAAACATTAGGCATACACCTGCCTAAACTTCTTCACCAATCTCTGGGCCAGCAGGTTCATCGCAAGGGTAAAGACAAAGAGTGTTACACCAACTGCAAAGAGAGATTGATACTTGATGGAACCGGCCGCTGCGTCTCCCTTAGAAGTGCTAACGATGTAGGCCGTCATGGTCTGAATCGCCTTAGTAGGATCCGCCGTTAAGACTGGATTTGAACCCGCCGCCAAGGCGACGGCCATCGTCTCACCCAACGCGCGAGAAAGGGCGAGGATAAAGGACGCCATTACACCTGAAAGCGCAGCCGGCACCACGATCTTCTGCACAACCTCACGCTTTGTAGCGCCAAGCCCATAAGCTCCCTCTCTCAGAGCCCGTGGAACTGCCGCCAGTGCATCCTCACACAAGGACGAAACCAGAGGAAGGATCATGATCCCTACAACCACCATGCCGGATAAAGCATTGGCTTTTTGGGCTTCTGGGAAAATTTTCTGAATAATCGGGCTAATAAAGAACAACCCGAAGTAGCCGTAAACAACGGTGGGAATGCCCGCAAGGATTTCTAGGGCAGGCTTTAACACCGCTCGAAGCTTTGGATGAGCGTATTCAGTAAGGAAAATAGCACTCAACAGACCGATCGGAATCGCGATGATTCCCGCACCCACGGTAATCATCAACGTTCCGGCGATCAATGGCAAGATGCCAAAGGACGCGGGATTACGGGTGGGCGCCCACTCTCGCCCAGTAAAAAACTCAATCGGCGATACCTTTTGGAAAAAAGGTATCGCCTGACTAAGCAACACGGCAATGATGCCGAAGGTCGTGACCACACATAGGAGTGCACATGAGAAGCTGATCCACTTCACGACTGTCTCTGAAACTCCACGAGCCGTTAGGCCGCGTTTCACTCCAGCAGAAAAGGCACTCACCGATGTTGGCACGCTAGCCATTTTTACTTAGCCGCGTTCAGGATGTCTAGGATTGGCTTACCGGATTCTGCAGTTGAGAACAAAGAACCGGTTTTGCCAGCAGTAACGCGATCCAAAACGAGCTTGTAAGCATCGGCTGGGAGCTTCACATAGCCGCTCTCCTCAACAGCACCCAAACCATCGCTAAGAGCGAAGTTCACAAATGCCTTCAACTCTGGCTTAGAGTCATAAGCCTTCTTGCTAACGTACATGAACAGTACGCGGGAAAGAGGCTTGTAGCTGCCATTTTCGATCGTCTCTGGAGTTGCTTCCACTCCATCCACCTTAACCGCTTTCAGCTTGTCCTTGCTCTCAATGAAGTAGCTGTAACCCATGTAGCCAAATCCGTTCTTATCAGCTTCAACGGAAGACACAATGGTGCTGTACTCCTGGTTGGGCTGATACTCTCTTCGAATCTGGTTTTTCTCACCCACGATCTTCTCGGTGAAGTACTCGTAAGTTCCGTGGTTATCGGTTGGGCCGTAGAACGTGATCTTATCATCTGGAAGCCCGGCGCGAATGTCGCTCCACTTGGTCACCGTGCTGTTTGGTGCCCAAGCCTTCTTGAGTTCATCAACGGTCAAGTCAGATACCGCAGTGTTGGCGGGATTCACAACAATCGATACACCATCAAACGCGATTGGGACTTCGATGTACTCAATCCCCTTTTCTTTTAGCGCTGCCTCTTCCTTTTCATCAATCGTTCGGGAAGCCACGCAGATGTCCAAGTTGCCCTCGGCGAATTTCTTAAAGCCGCTGCCGGTTCCAGACTTGTTCGCCGTCGCCTTCACACCCGAGTTTGCCTTTTGGAAATCCTCGGTCATCATGCTGACGATTGGGAATACCGTGGAACTACCGTCGATGTCGACTGAACCGGATAGCGCTGCGGAAGTTCCGCCCGCCGTTCCTGTAGTCTCAGTTGCCGCACCCTTGTCGCCGCAGCCGATAGAGATTGCCGCCACCAAAGCGATGAGGGCCCAATTCTTTGTGATTTTCATGTGTTTCGCATGTCCTCCGTTGAGCGTTCGGACAAAGCGAAACTACCAATTGCATATTAAGGAATTGTTAAGAAATGATTTCTCTGGGACCGTTTTTAGATTCGAATTGAAATGTTAACAGAGGATAGATCGGTTTCAAGACGTTAAGTGTTTTACGTTCTCCAGACTTAGCAGGCAGTTTGGTTTAGTTGGGCAGACACTCCCGCTTTCCGAGCATCCTTACGTGGATTTCCCAATTTCTCTCAACACCTCCTACCTCATCCCACACGCTTGCTCTGAAACCGTCATAATCTGCGGGATGAGAAGGGAATGGCAAGATGCGATTGATAATCGCCGGTGGGACGAGTTCGAAAGACTAATCAAATGGGAACCGGAGCAAGAGCTCTGCGACACTCTTGCCCTAGTTGCGGATGAGTTAACCGATAAAGCCGACCGAAAGGCGATCAAGCGTCTCCTTTGGCAACTGGAGAAAGTGGGCCTTCGCCCGATGGAAAAGCCGGAGGAAGCCGCCGCCGAAACGAAAGCGCCCCTTGAGGTTGCCTTCATGATGTCGGCTGATGCCATTGGAGACACTCCCATTACCTATGGGGTGGAGAGCGGCGGCAAGTTCCGGTGGATGACGGCCTATGTCCACGAAGTTCATGGAATTCGCCGTGCATCGGACGAAACCATGTCTCTAGAAGCGGCACAAGAACGCATTAACTTATTGAAATTGGCAAGCTCCCCTCCCTACCTGTCAGGTTCCCTGGAACCCAAGTTTGCTCTCTGGAGGATTAAGCGGGCACTTGCTAAGAATAAGCCGGGCACTGTCCCTCCTGCCATCGCCTTCTGGCGATCCATTATTGACAAGGCCACTGAACTGACTCACCCTTCTAAGGAGCTTAAGGCAGGCAAAACCAAAGCTTCTGAGCGAGCAGAAGATGTTCTGCTAATGGAGTCAACCCTCAGCTGGCGAATCGAACTAGGCGCCGCGACCCCAATCATGGAAGCCATGTACATGGCCCAAGAAGCCAATAAGGACGCTGATGAAGACAAGAAATCTCTTGCCGTCAAAGAAGCTGGAGTCGAAGCGAGGAAGGCTGTGCTCACCGAGGAAATTCTGGCCGAGCACGCAATGCGACTGCGAGACCTTGCTTACTTGATGAACCAACGCGGAGACGAGACTTTTTCCAAGATTCTGGCTTCGGCTGAGGAACTAGAAAAGAAGGGTGTTGACAGCGAGTACGCCAAGGGACTGGTCGACAAGACTGTCGTTATCTATGTAGAGACGATGAAGAGAGCAGAGGAAAAAGGAGACTAGAAAGAGGGTAAGGAGAGGAGAAAGAAAGGCCAGGAGTAGAGGAGAAAGACAACTTCTCCCCATCTTCACTGCTCCTGGTCTCCTCAGCTTTACTTAACTCCAGGTGGAAGCGGGGTTAAGCGACTGGTCGGGGTTTCAAAGTAATAAGTCATATTGCCGGTGTCCTCGCGCGCATTCTTCTTTGGAAACTCCAGTATCAGGGTGTCAGCTTTATTGCCCACCAGGTACTCCACCCGAAAAGTGTAAGTCACTTTGTCCAATTTCCGTGGCAAAGTTTTGAGCTTCTTGCCCCATGTCTCATTGATCTCACGGTTGCGGATTTCGCTATTACCGTTTGACGTCTTGCCTTTTTTGCTCCACTCTTCGGTAGTGCCTTGCTTGGGGCTGATCGTCAATTGATTTCCCGCGATCGCGTAAGTCCCGCTTTCATATTGAAAGGTCTTCCCATCGATAATGTTGGAAGCAAGCACCCCATAAAACTGGTAGGTTCCATCGGCATTGAACTTGTATCGTGCCGAAAAGAATCCACCGGTGTGGAACATGTTTGGGCCACCCGCAACGTATTTCTCCAGAGAGACCCCCTCCCAATTCCGACCCACTAAATTATTGCCCTTGGTGTTCTTGGGGGCAGTAGGGGTTGAAGTCGTCGCTTTGCTTGCATCAAGACTCAGCGACTCAAGCATCGTGACGTAATCTCTTGCCAACTCAGGAGCGGTGAAGTTGACCAATATCGATACGCTGACCTTCTGGTTGGAGTAAACGGTAAGAATCGTTGCCACGTTGGCCCCATTGAACTTCCAAGTTCCAGAACCACTCATCGCAGTCCAGCCATTCACGGTTGTCGGTTTTGTTTTGTCCGGCTCCGAAATCTCTTTTCCCTTAGCGACGATCTCTTCCCATTGCCCGTCGAAATCAGCCTGAATACTGCCCTTGCTCTTCGTGTGCTCGTAGAGGGCAATTTGGCCAAAATCACTACCTGAGGTCTTGGCGTAGCTGATAAGTCCATCGCCCTTTTCCTCTTTCCAACCATTGGGAGCTTGGTAGGTTGCAATGCCGAACTTCTTCTGGTCCTGGATCCCAATAGAAAGGGTTAGTAGGCTCAGAAGCAGGAACGAAATCGCGATGCGCATGGGCACACGATATCGCTTTTAAGGCTTGAACATCAAGCCTTACTAGAAAGATGTCGCAGATTCCTGCTGATGTTTCCTTAATGCGTTAAAACAACCCACACCAGAAATGAAGGTAGCTACTTTATCCCGTGCTCTGCATCCCTGCGGCGATGCCTGCGATGGTTTGTAGCATCGCATCACGCCAGGTTCCACCTTGATCTTCTTCGCTTAGGGTGGACCACTTCTTCATAAGCTCTACTTGCAACCGATTCAGCGGCATGATGATTGGATTTCTAAAGTCGACCGTCTGACGAACGGTTTTTGCACCTTGGAGAAGCTCAGTAGAACCTGAGATCTCCAATAGATTGGATAGAGTCTTGTCTAACTCGGCTTTGATAAGGTCAAAAACCCGCATCCCGTTCTCACTGAGACCGGCATACATAACGGCTGTCTCCATGTGGGCTCGTTTCAACTCAAGTTGCGCGTTGTCGAGAACGGTTTTGAAGAATCTAGATTCTTGATAAGCCAACTTCAGCTTCTCAATATCTTCGTTCTCTAGCGCAGTGCCCAGTCCGTACCAGCCCGGAAGGCCAATTCTGGACTGCACCCATGCGAAGTTCCAGGGAATGGCGCGCAAACCTTCTACACCTTCGGTACCACCCGGTCTGAATACCGGTCGAGAGGCGATGGTTAGGTATTGAATGAAATCAATCGGTGTGCATGTTGAGTAGAACTCCCAGAACTCGGGGCGATCATACACAAGCTTTCGATACTCTTGGCGAGAAGTCTCGGCCAGCCTTTCGAATAGCTTCTCTAGCTCTGGGTTTTCAGGTTCCCCTTCTCCATCCAACGCTAAGACACAAGCACTGACAATTTGCTCCAAATGGCGGTGAGCAATGGCTGGGAAGCCATATCGGAACGAGATGACCTCTCCCTGCTCCGTAAAGCGAATGGGGCCGGAGAATGAATCCTTGGGTTGAGCCAGAATGGCGCGGTTTGCCCGTCCACCCCCTCGTCCCACGGTTCCCCCTCGCCCGTGGAAGAACTGAATCTCTACTCCATGCTCGTCGGCCGTCGCATCCAAACTTCGGATCGCGCTTTGCAAAGCCCAGTTCGCCGCGAAGTAACCGCCGTCCTTACTGCTATCCGAATATCCCAGCATGATCTCAGCAACCGGAGTTCCGTGGGGTGAAGGCAACGTTTTTCGATATGACGGATTCGCCAGAAGCTGAGCAAAGACATCACATCCATGCGCCAAGTCGTCGATCGTCTCGAACAAAGGAGCAATCTGGATTCCACCCATCGGGAAGTCCGGGCCAATTTGGAATTGTCGGGCAAGAACCAGAACCTCCAACAAATCGCTCAGACCGTGAGTCATTGAGACGATGTAGGTTCCAATCGCCTCTTTGCCCAGCTCGGTGATACACCGATGTATCACTCGAAAAATTCCAGTGACACGTTCGGTTTCTGGAGTTCCATAGAACCCAACGGGAATCAAGGGGCGTGGATTTTCTAGCTCTCGAGTCAGCAACTCAACCTTAGCGGCCTCATCAAGCTTGGAATAAGGAGGGTCGATTTGAACTTGGGCAGCGGCGAGAATCTCTTCCAGCGCTCGCTCATGCTCTCGACTATGCTGTCGGATATCCAACGGAGCGAGGTGGAAGCCAAAGGTTCGAAGCTGCCATTTGAAGCGAGAAAAATTACCGCTAGTAACCGCACTCTTGCCTTGGTTTTCGAGAAGGCTCTGCTCCATCGCCGCCAGAGCTTCGACCACTTCTCCATATCGGATAGCGCTGGGCGAAGAGGCATTCAGCTCCGTTTCCAAGGCGTGCTCCAAGCACAGGCAGGCCCGAACATAAGGCTCTTGGGTGTAGCGCGAACTGTGGTATTCGTTCAGCGGATACCTTGCCTCTAGGTTCGCCAGAACTTGCTCAAACTCTTCCGAAACACCAATCCGTTTGGTAGACATGGTGAGTTCGCGGCGGAGTTCATAGGCTCGTTCGTGCAGAGTTTCAAGAGCAACCTTTCGGTGCTCCAATAGTGTCCACCAAGTCACCTCGGGGGTTACATTGGGATTACCATCCCTATCTCCTCCAACCCAAGACCGATAGTGCAATACCGGCTTTCCCAGCGGCTTTCCGGAAGCTCGTTCCACATCTTCCAGCAGCCAGGGCACGACCTTCAAAACAGTGCGTTCAAAGAAGAAAAGTACGTTCCGTACTTCCTCCTCCACACTCAGAGTCTTCGCCCGCATCTCATCGGTCTGCCAGAGTTCCGTTAGAACCTGATGGATTTCTCGAGCCCGTGCCGCTTCTAGGTCCAGCGGAGCGGCTAACCCACCTTGCCCTTCTGGACCGCTATCCAGAACCTCCGCGATTCGGTAAATCTTCTCTTGAACGGCTCTCCGCTTCGCTTCGGTTGGGTGTGCCGTAAATGTGGGGATGATCTCCAACCGATCTAGGTCGACATCCTTAACCTGCTTAACGGCTTCGGCAATTGATTCCTTACGTACTCCCGCTGCTCGGTTGGCGGAGACAATTGCTTTCTGCTCCAGAACATTTAGGATTTGGAAGAAAACGGTATAAGCCCGAGCCGCCTTCTCAATTCTCTGAGGATCTTCGCCCCGAATGGGTTGACCAGCCATCAAACCCTGACAGGATGTGAGAATCCATTCACCCTCCTGTTCAAGTAAGACTTGCCCTAGTGTGTCGTTAAACAGCCGTATGTCCGAACAAAGCACCTCAGGCAAACCATAGGCCGCCGGATCAAGGAGGAGAAAGGGAGTATCGGGCATATCGGGAGCTTACCGGAGCCGCTCCAGAATGACTTGTCGAACACTGTTGCCGATGGCGTAGAACGCTACTTCGTAAGATTGGCTTCCCTTTAGAATCATCTGCTTCTGAAACTTCTGCAAATCCAACTTGGTTCCACGTTGCTTGAGCACCGGCGTCCCAGAACCTAGCTCTGCCAGCCTCTTTTTGAGAACTTTTACATCAAATCTTCCGTGTTCAATAACCCTAAACCCGGTTAACCAAGGGGAAGATATCTGCTGGTCTCCAGTGAGATAGCCGTTTGTATCACTCAATGCGACGATCCCAAACTCTTCGCACAGATTCCCCAGAGCGTGAGCACGTATAGCCGCGGGATCTGCCTCATAGAGGAAGTTTCTTGGCTCATCTGAGCTCGCCAAGTAAAGGTCATCCGCCTCTAAAATAGAACCTGTTTCAACCTGGACAGCAAATCGTCCCGGTAGAACCTGAGAGCCGAAGATTGCCAAAGCTTCTCGACACTCACCGCCAAAGCTTACGAATTCCAATCTTGGGGTCAGGGAGTCGAGGAATTCATCAGGAAGCATCGGGCTAAGTTTGATAACCCCTAGCTTGCAGGTTTCGAACTTCTGAATGATCTCAACCGGATTGGGCTGAAATTCAGAAGGATCGGTGAATCGCCGTCCGGCAGAGCGGCGGGCTGGGTCCGCAAAGAGGAATACGTTTTCAGATATTTGCCCTGGCATGAGCGATCCGGGGTCCACATCATTACGCCCTGGCACGAGCCATCCAGGGGCTACATCGTTCTGCCTCGGCACAAACCATCCGGGGGCTACGGAGTTTGATTCTATGACTTCGGCTCCTAGCCCATGAACGGCTAGGTTATGCCTTGCCATTTGTGCCCGAGATGGATCAATTTCGAATCCTGTCGCGGGGCCGCGTTCTGCCAGGGCGATAAGATCTGCGCCGATGCCAGCGGTTAGGTCGTACACCATTTCCTTTTTTGGAAACAGAGCGGCGTGGTAAGAACCGAGGGATTCATGAGTCGACATCTCAAGCCCTTCTTGATCAAAAAGCATCTCTCGAGCCTTTGCAAACTTGAGTTGGGCGCGTTTGCGAAGCGCCCATTGACTGAACGCCCAACGAGCAGCATCGTCCGATGTCGCCTTGGCGATGCGTGAAATGGAGCCCGGATTTGCAGGCTGGTTTTCCGCGAGTTTTAGTGCTTCAGCGTATATAGTGTCCACAGATGCTTTCGACATTGTGTTTTCTCAGCGCTCTTGTTGTCGCGCCCCAGCAGGACCTTTCCCAACTTACGATGGGTGTGGAAAAGGTTGCTCGCCCCGGGCTTCCCGGTGTGGTAAGTGCCATTTCACCCTCTTCAGTCGTTTTCTTAATGGGCCAAGACGGAAGGGTAGAGGTTCCGGTGGCCTCTGCCGGAAGGCTGGGTCGGGGGCGTGTAGCCGCTTTTGGTCACGGTAGCTATCTTAGTCAGGACGCTAGCCAAGAAGCAGATACCGGCAAGCTCTTATCAAACGTGATTCAGTGGTGCTCGGGCCGGGCCGGAAAAATTCGAGTGGGATACATAGAGCGGGCAGATCAAGGTTGGATTTCCAGGCTAGGTTTTGAGCCCATCTCTGTTACTCGTAACACACTGGAATCCGATTTGAAGCGAGTTGACGTAGCGATATTGCCCGCAAGTTTTGAAAGCTCGGTTATCGAGAACTACGTTCGCAACGGCGGCGGGTTGATCACTGCCCACACACCTTGGGGCTGGATGCAGCTGAATCCCGGGAAAGACCTGGCAACACAGATGCCGATGCAAGGGCTGCTCCATCAAGCAGGACTCTCTTTTAGCGATGGCACAGCCGAGCGTGTGTGGCCAGCAAAAAAACAAGCCGATTCGGAAAAAGTAAATGCATCGAAGGCGCTGGCGAATCTGAAGTCCGGGGGACAGCAAGCAAGTTCGACCATCATGGCGGCACTTCGTTCC
Organism: Fimbriimonadaceae bacterium; assembly: GCA_037190145.1. GTDB lineage: Bacteria > Armatimonadota > Fimbriimonadia > Fimbriimonadales > Fimbriimonadaceae > 55-13. The sequence goes on along the minus strand of JBBCJU010000010.1, from coordinate 146,602 downwards.
ACCACGGAGAAGGACGAGTTCAATCGACAGGTTCGAAATGCCGTCACTGGAGCTACGGTCAAGGTTCCTACTGAAAAGGCCCCGGTAACCGCAAGTGACGCCTTAGAGCGGTTGGCTCTAACCGTCAAGTTTTTGGATCGCCAATCTGGAAAGCCTGCTCCAAATGTGGAGCCTAGCGCCGCAGATTTCCCTGGGCTTGTTCCAAGCGCAGCCCCACGAGTTGAAGCAACCGTACAGATTCCCGTGAATCGAAATCAGTGGGCAAGTACCGGCCTTTATGCCGCACCAGGGGAGGAGATCACGGTTGAATCCCCCACCGGCCTCACAGGTTTAAGTGTGCAGATCGGTTGCCACTCGGACACGCTTTGGCATTTAGACCGTTGGCAGAGACATCCCCAGATCACCGTCCGAAAGCAGATTCAAGGAGCGGTAACGCGGATTCGCAGTCCATTCGGAGGATTGGTTTACATTGCGGTTGACCGCGTAAACCAACTCCCTGACCAAAGATTTACGTTTGGAAATGTGGTCCGTTCCGCGCGATATGTGCATGGGAAAACCACCCTTGAACAATGGAAAGATCAACTGAAGCATCAGGCTCCTTGGGTAGAGATCGGTTCAGAAAAGGTGATCTTCGGCGTGCCTCTTGCGGATGCCAAGAAAGTCGAAGATCCCGTTGCCCTGATGAAGCTTTGGGACAAATCTCTGGATTTATACAGCGAACTAGATGGCCGTCCTTTGCCAAATCGCCCGGAGCGCATTGTGTGTGACCGACAGATTAGCGCCGGTTATATGCACTCGGGCTACCCGATCATGACTTGGATGGACTCCTCGATTGAGCTTTCACTCAGTGTTAAGAAGCTCACAACCGAAGGTACATGGGGACACTGGCACGAAATTGGGCACAACCACCAAAAGGGAGAATGGACTTTCGACGGAACCGGCGAGGTCACGTGCAATTTCTATTCTCTGTATCTGATGGAGAAGATTGCTGGGAAGAACCTTTGGGATAGAGTTGGTGGCGAAAAGGCAAAAGTTGAAAAATACTTAGCCAAAGGCGGCGACTTTGAGGAATGGAAGAGAGAGCCGTTTCTCGCCCTCTACATGTACGCGCAACTCATTGATGCCTTTGGCTGGGATTCGCTAAAGAAGTATTTGCGAAGCTATGAAGGTCCGAATGCGGGAGTTCTGCCCAAGAATGACCTGGAGAAGCGAGATCAGTTCATGACTCGGTATTCCCGAATCATTGGCAAGGATCTAGGACCGTTCTTCCAAGGTTGGGCAGTACCGACTTCTGCAGCCGCTAGAGATAGCTTGAAAGATCTGCCTGTATGGGTTCCGGCTGGGTTTCCGCGGAAGTGAACAAGATTGATCTATTACAACTAAAGAAGTAGCCAAACTAGATGTATGCCGGTAACCGAACTGCGCGTCTCAAACTACCGCTCAATCAAGGATCTAACGCTACCCCTGAAGCGTGCGAATATCATTACAGGGCCAAATGGATGCGGGAAGTCAAACTTGTATCAATCGATGGCCCTGGTTCGTGCTGCGGCTTTAGGAGAACTCGCTAAGGCCTTATCGGACGAAGGAGGGATTCCATCGGTTCTTTGGGCAGGAGCAGGTAAGGCAGGACCTGTCCGCATTCATTTGGGCGTGTCCGTTGACGAATTTGACTATGACCTTGAGATCGGTCTTCCTCAGGTAGCAGGCCACAGCGCCTTCGGTGCAGACCCACAGATTAAATCGGAAGTTGTTTCTATCCGCGAGAACAACAAGAAGATTCTCATTCTAGATAGAGGTAAGCACAGTTGTTCCGTAAGGAATTCAAGTGGGGAAAAGGAGACCTACCGCTTAGCTCTATATGATGGTGAGTCTGCCTTATCACAAATTGTCGATTCAAAAAGGTTTCCTATTCTTGATGACGTTCGTCGCAAGCTACGAAAGTGGCGCTTTTACCACGGCTTTCGATCTGACTTACATTCCCCCCTTAGATATCCACAACCAGGCATCCGAACATTTGTAATGGCGGCTGATGGTCTTGATGTAGCCGCCGCCCTTCAAACCATCATAGAGAATGGAGACGACCATGGACTACAGAATGCCGTGAGCGATGCATTTCCGGGGGCCGTGTTAGGCACGTCTTCTCCAGGTGGAGGATTTGAGATCACACTCAAAATCCCCGGAATGCTTCGCCCACTACGAGCCAAAGAGTTATCAGATGGGCAGCTAAGATATCTGTGTCTTGTAGCCGCTCTAATGAGCCCAACCCCTGCTCCTTTGATCGCTTTAAACGAACCAGAGACCAGCCTGCATGAAGATCTTCTGAGTCCTCTCGCAAGGCTCTGTGCATTAACCGCGAGTCAAACCCAACTTTGGATTACGACCCACTCTCAAAAGTTCGCCACGGAGCTATCCGAGCTTATCAGCGTTACTCCTATAGCTCTAGAAAAAGTGGATGGCGAGACAGTAAGAGCCGGGCGCGACCGAAGGATTTACTATTCGGTCGAAAATCCCTAGACATTTTTATTCGTCGCTTCACCTATTCTTTAGTAAAGTAAATTCATGACAATCATACAGACACTTGTCGAGTCTTGGGATCGTCAATGTGCTTGTTTGAATAGTGTGGCCGGGCTTATCACTGATGAGAACAAGCATGTTAAACCCTCCGATGATGGCTGGTCATTGATACACCAGTTAGTTCACGTGCATTTGGTGCGTTTGGAGTGGTTCAAGAAGGTGAGCGAAAACCCTGGTCTTGAGATTCAGCACCTTTACCGTCAGGAAGGAGATGAGTGGATTCCCAGTGATGATCTTCCTGCAGTCAAGGAAGCCGTTAGGCATCTTGGAGAGGTGATATCAGCTTGGCTGCCCGAAGCATTGACTGAGGGAAAATCAAGTGGCGGCTATGACCACCCCTTGTTCTTTCTGCAGCATCAAATCTGGCATGAGGGTTGGCACATTGGGCTCATCATGTTAGGCCTTAGACTGAATGGTGAAGAACCACCTGAGGAATGGGAAGAGGCGAACCTATGGGGTCGCTGGAGGGTCGAGTAAGGTTATCGCTCGCCAGTGGGATTGAGAGCCTGGTGAGCGTGTCGGGATGATCAAACCACGATCCGACAACACATTTGCTCATCCACCGCGATGGCAGAACAGGACCGAAACGATCTTGGGAACCTTGAGCGGGACGATCAAACCACAATTTGACAACACATTTGCTCATCCACCGCGATGGCAGAACAGGACCGAGACGATCTTGGCAACCTTGAGCGGGACGATCAAACCACGATCCGACAACACATTTGCTCATCAGCCACGAAGGCAGTACAGGACCGGGACGGTCCTGGAAACCTTGGGCGGGACGCCCAAGCCACAAGGCCCAACTGTATTTGTTAGTTTGAACCTGGAAAGGTACAATTCCGTGCATCAATCCCCTCTTTCACTCGCCTTTTCTGTGTGAGATTATCGAAAGAGCGTAGGATGGAATTGGACATGGCGAACGAACCTAAGATCGACAACGCGAAGAAGACCTGGCGAGAGAAAGTTGGCCTAGCAGAGATGCTGAAAGGCGGCGTGATTATGGACGTGGTGAATGTGACTCACGCCCGAATTGCCGAAGATGCAGGTGCGGTTGCGGTCATGGCTTTGGAGCGTGTTCCCGCCGATATTCGACGCGATGGCGGCGTATCCCGCATGAGCGATCCGGAAATGATTCAGTCGATTCAGGCTGCGGTTTCCATTCCAGTGATGGCAAAGTGCCGAATTGGCCATTTTGCTGAGGCACAAATTCTGGAGGCACTTGAGGTTGACTTCATTGATGAGAGCGAAGTCTTGACTCCAGCGGACCACGAGAACCATGTTGACAAGCATGCTTTCACGGTTCCATTCGTCTGCGGCGCTCGCAACTTGGGTGAGGCTCTTCGACGTTGTGCCGAAGGTGCCGCGATGATTCGAACGAAAGGCGAAGCCGGCACAGGCGATGTTATTGAGGCGGTCCGGCATATGCGCACCATCATGGCGGATATTCGGCGTGTGCAGAATGCGCGAGAGGATGAGCTTTATGTTTTGGCTAAAGAGCATCAGGCTCCCCTTGAGCTAGTCCGAATCGTACATGAAACGGGCAAATTGCCGGTGCCTAATTTCTCGGCGGGGGGCATCGCGACTCCGGCAGATGCTTCGCTGATGATGCAGTTAGGCGCAGAGACCGTTTTTGTTGGATCAGGCATCTTCAAGTCAGCTCCTTCGGCTTCCCCTGAGGAACAAGAAAAGGCTTGGGAACGACGGGCAAAGGCGATCGTAGAGTCGGTTCTGTTCTACAAGGAGCCAAAGAAACTGGCGGAGATAAGCAAGGGACTTGGCGAGCCGATGGTTGGGATTAATGTTTCTAGCCTGATGGAGAATGAAAAACTAGCAGTTCGGGGTTGGTAAAACGAGTCGCGCGTGCTTTTCGCGCCCATGCTTTCTTATTGATGCCTCTCAAAGCTTAGTCCTTTGGGAGGCATCAATGTTTTTCAAACTGGCTTGTTGGAGAGCTTTTACTTGCCCATCTGGCGCAAGTTTTTGAGGCAGGACTCTACTGCTTCTAGTGGCGTCATCCCTTCGTAAGATTCATGCTCCACGATGTACCACTGAGTGCCAGCGATGCTCTCGCAGGCCTGAAATACCTTATCCCAAGGCACTAAACCTTCCCCAATCACTTTGGCGCCATGCTCCCCGGACCACTCTTTTAGGTGTACAGCAATGCCTCGACCCGGCCAGTCCAGAATGGGTTGAACAGGGTCCGCTCCTCCAGCCATTCCATTGGCGGTGTCGTACTGCATGATGAAATCTTCCGTGGTGAACTTTCCCAAAATGTCCCATGCGGATCTGCCATTGGCAAGAGGCTTCATGTCTCCGGCATGGACGTGAAAACCTGTTCGCATTTGATAGGGTTTTAGTTTTTCGGAAACAGCGTTCAGTTTTTCAGCGGTTTGCTGTGTTGACTCGGGTGTGTTCCGAGCCTCTTCTGGTAACCAGGGCACCACTAAGTTCGTGCAGCCGATTTCCTGATGAAAAGCGACCGTGTCTTGGAAGATGTCAGATTCGAAGAGATTGATGCCGGTATGGGCGCCTGCACACTTTAAGCCATGGTCATCTAGGCATTTGCGGATATCAGCGGCGCTCTTTCCATGGTAGCCAGCAAACTCCACTCCTTCGTAGCCCATAGCAGCGACTTTCGCTATAGTGCCAAAGAAGTCTTGAGCGCAATCATCGCGCAGAGAATACAGCTGCAGTGCTATTGGTATTGACATGGCAGGAGCTTAGCACTGCGGGCAAAACTTTCACACCTCCATGTCGCAATACCAGACAGGAATTTAGCCTTTAACCGTCATTTAACTCCTTTGCACAATTCACAATGAGCCATGGAGTCTCAACAGAGCGACTTCCTCGTGATCGGTAGTGGGTTGGCGGGTTTAACATTTGCCCTTCGAGCTGCAGACCGCGGGAAAGTGATTGTCCTTACCAAAGCCGAGATTCAGGAATCCAACACAAACTGGGCGCAGGGTGGAATTGCCGCGGCGGTAAGCGAGTCTGACAGTTGGGAGCTTCATGAAGAAGATACTTTGGTGGCGGGAGCTGGACTCTGCAACCGAGAGGCGGTTCGATACTTGGTCCAAGAAGCACCGGGAGCGATCGAATGGTTGATCTCTTTGGGCGCCAGATTTGATAAGCAAGCCGATGGCGACTTAGCCCTGGGCCGTGAAGGCGGCCACGGCATGAACCGCATTGTGCACTATCAAGATCGCACTGGCTGGGAAGTGGAGCGCGCGATGATCGCCGCAGTTCGTTCTCATCCCAATATCCAAATTTTTGAACATGCATTTGTCACACGGCTATTGATGAGTGATGGACTGTGCGTGGGTGCATCTTCAATGGTTGAGACACTAGGGGCCAGGCACTTCTATGCGGCTTCTACCATGTTAGCAACGGGCGGCGCAGGTCGTATGTATCAACACACGACCAACCCCAGTGTCGCAACAGCGGACGGGATCGCACTTGCGGCAGAGATAGGTGCAGATATTCAGAATATGGAGTTCATGCAATTCCATCCCACAACGCTCTACCATCCGCAACTTCGTTCGTTCCTGATCACCGAAGCAGTGCGGGGTGCCGGTGGAACGTTGCGAAACCACCTGGGGCGAAGGTTCATGTATGACTATGACTCCCGCCTAGAATTGGCTCCGCGTGATGTGGTTGCCCGTTCAATAGAAGCAGAGATGAAAAAGCACCAGACTTGGTGTGTGTATCTTGATATCACTCATCAAAACGCCGAGTCGATTCATCACGAATTTCCAACGATTTGGGACCGATTGCGAACCATTGACTTAGAAATGGAGAAGGATTGGATTCCAGTAGTGCCTGCTCAACACTACTCCTGCGGTGGCGTTGTCACGGACCTTAACGGGCAAACATCGGTACCAGGGCTCTATGCTTCTGGCGAGGTCACCTGCACAGGAGTTCATGGGGCGAACCGATTAGCCAGTAACAGTCTTTTAGAGGCATTGGTTTTCTCTAGTGCAGCGGCTAAAGTCGCCCCAAGTTCGCCAGTGGCGATGGATAGTGATCCGGGAGCTGAACCTAAGTCTATTCCTGAAGCAGAATCAATTCGATTAAGACGAGCCATGCAGAAGGTCATGACTTCTGAAGTAGGCATTGTTAGATCAGATGCAGGTTTAGGCCGCGCCCGTGAACAGATCGAAAAGCTTCTTGAAGAGTATCACGAGCAACCCGCAGCACCTTACTCCACCCATCCCTTGGAAACACGGAACCTGCTAATCGCATCGGCTAAAGTAGTGGAGCAGGCGATCTCTAGGCACGAGAACGTTGGGTTGCACTTTAACGAGGACAATCCTACTTCAGCGGCTCTTCATATCGAGGAACCGCTGCCGCAGCCGGCAGGCCCTTAGCCCACTCTGGGATTCTTAGGTTTGCGTTACAAACACCAGGTACGTTTGCTACAAACCGAACTTGGGTTAGCCCGAGCGCACGTTCTACATCCAAGGTTTTCATGTTTCCCAGTTCGAAATCGATGGGATAGGCAGAAGCGAATACGATTTGATGCGCATTTGTATCGACAGCTTGCCATTGAACCGATAGCGCTTCACCTTGCTTTTCTAGAGACACAGACGCGTTCCCAAAGACACGAACATCACTAAGAAGGGATTTGCCAAAGGCATCCTCATCTGCAAGCCGGACATCCTTGAAAAAGACATACCGACGTAGACCATCCAATGGCTCCAAGTATTTTGGCTCTGGTTTCCCTTCTCGCCGAGCCCGTAAGATGCCTAGACCTCTCTCTGCAGAAAGGCCAGCCTCGAACATCGCGCCTTGAAGACGCCGTTCATTTTCTGGACAAAGGAATCCAGCCAATGCACCGAAAGCACCAGTTCTTCTGGCAAGCGTAGAGTCATCCACTGCAATTCGCCAGTTGTAAGCATCCCGACGCCAGGTCACAGATGTTAACAGAGAGTTTGCTTCTGAAGTGGATTGACTGCTAATGGTGGTGGTTTGCATGAGCAGTGCATGGCATGCAGCTAAGTCGATTCCAGTTCCGTTTGCAGCATACGGTAAGGATTGATTGGTAACAGGCTCACTCGTATAGATGGTGCTATCTAGATAAGCCGCGAATATCTCCTCCGCAGACTTCAAAGTCGCCAAGTCTCGGTCAGCCAAGAGATTTTCCAAAGCGAGTTCCGTAACGCTAGGGATATCGATAGGTGAGACCGTACCAAGGAGTTCCGTGGAGCGTTTGCCAACAGCCAGACTTCTTCCTAGAGGTATTCGTCGGATTGGAAATCTGACGCGCAGAGTTGGCTCATCACATACGGTAATCGGGCCTTCGTCATTCCATTCACTGAGACGACGAACCTTCGAAAGAATTCGAACCTGGTAACCGCCTACGCTTGCCAGAGAAATCCCAAGGGGCACAATCGCCCCGAGTTTGCTAAAAGTCCAAGTCGCTTCAACTGAGGTAGCGTCACCCTTAACTTCCAGTCCTTTCAAGACCGGAGAAGACTCTGTCCACACAGAAACGTTTTCGAATACTCGTTTTGTCAGACGTCCGAGTGCTGCAGCGCTGTTTGCTGCAACTTCAGATGTCCCTAGCGGTTGGATGACTCGAAGCCATCCCTTTAATGGTTTCTCGGTGCTAAGGTTCCAGGCTCCTGATTGGCCCGTAAACCGAAAGCTCATCTCTCCGGATTCAAGAACAAGGAGAATGGGCGGTTGGGCTGTTCTAAATGAAATGAGAATCCACTTCGTATCCGGGGTTGGAACTCCCTCTCCCACTGTTCCATTGCCCCATGTGAGATATGGACATCCACTGCTAGCCATCCGAAACCGCATTCCCTTTTCGAAGTAAAGGGAAAAGCCTGGTTGCCACAGGTCGTACTTCAGCTTTTGCGGACCAGTCGCTTGTGCATCCAGCAGGATCGTTTGCCCTTGTTCGGTAGTGGAGACCGGCTTCCATTGCCGCCCTGTCGAACCAAATGAAATCTTATCTGCATTACCGGTTCTAGATTTGAAACCGTCTAGGCTTATATCTACACCGGGCAAATTGGGACGATCTCGATAGCCAAAACGACCAAAACCCTCAGCAAAGCTGAGGGCAAAAGCAAAGTAAAAGACAACTATGCTAGTTAAAAGTCGCACCAAATACCTGGATACCGAACCGTTTAGATTTGTGAGACCAAGTAAGGCCGATTTCGCGAATACCTAATCGATATGCGATGGTCGCGTTGTAGTCCATATAAGTATCTGTAAGATACTTATCAAAGGTGTAGGATCCTAAGATTCTCCAGAGTCCACTTACGCGATAGTTCACATCCGCGTAATAGCTCATACGATCTATATCTAATGATCTTGTTCCAAAGAAATTGAAACCCGTGCGTCCCGAATTGTAAAACGCCTGCAAGCTCAGGCGATGCTGCCCAAGCAAACGAGAGTTAAATGGGTCTTGTGAATAATCGTAGGTCGTCGTGAGAGCCGCTTCAGGTCCCAGTTGACGAGTAATGCTTCCGGTGCCAAGTAAAGTTAGCCCACCGGCAACGTTCTGACCATACAGCTGGGCAACCGAGAAAGATGCATTCATGGTTGTCTGTGGATCTAGTCGAGTGGGATTCAGCTGACTCCGCACTCGCAATCCATAGCCAGTCTGCTGTGAGCGACCCGCAAATGTGCTCGCCATCTTATGATCTGCTGTAAATCCGTAGAACAGTTGGATTGGGAGCTTTCCAACCTTGATGGGGTCATGCTCCAGTGACATCGAAAGTCCTTGACTATTGAACTTAGTGCCGGTTAGCGCATGATTCGCATTTCCAAAGAAGTTTAAGTTCCAACCATCCAACTGATGATTATAGTTTAGGTTCCCGAAGACACTTTTTCCGGCAGGCATTTCGATCATGGCACTGCCAGTAGAGCGAGAGTCAAACCGCATAAATTGCTTTAAGCCAATGCTCCAATCCTTACGAGCAATGCTACTGATAGTGAGTCCACCATCCATTTCATCGCCACGATTCCAATTCAGTTCGTAGTCTAGGAAGAGTCCTCTGGAAACGGAGGTACCTCGACCATAGCGTTGCCCAGTTCTAAATCGAAGCGCACTCGTCTCTCCAGGCTTCAAGGAAAGATAGTAGGGATAGTCAACCGCAAGCTGGTTATCGTTTACGTTTACAATCTGGTCAGTAACCAGCGTTCCACCGCTAATTAAGCTAACAGAATACAGCGGCATCTTCATGATTTTTACGCCGCCGACTAGAACCTCTGCCTTCTGGAACTGCACTTCCTTACGTGGGAAGACAATTGCTTTCTTAGCCGAAACCATAGACATTGAGCTGCTAAGGTCTTGGAACTCGAATGCAGTTGCTGACAGCGTCCTTGAGTAGGGCTTTACGCCATTGCTGTTAAATTCAACAACCCCATATTTTGGTCGATCTTCGAGAATGAACTCGAATGTACGACCAAGTCCTTTCATGCTGACTGGGGTAGGTGCCTGATAGGTTGTAACACCAAAGCCTTTACGCTGATTCAGCTTGATGTAGCACTCATCAAATTCCTGCTCTATGTCGCCAAACTTAACACGAGCCTTCTTTAAACGCAGTTCATAGGTCGGAATATTGAGCTGCATATCATCGGCGTCGATATCCACATCTCGATATCTAATGTGGACGCCTTTGTTTGGTCCTGCTGCCCCGATGATCTTCTGGTCCATGCTAAACGACATATAGCCTGGAGCCACGATCTCTACATACTCTTTGGCTGTGGATAGTAGTGACCGGTCACTTAGAAATTCAAACTCATATGTTGCTGGAGCAGTGCCAGGTGTTCGCACCGTGATGATAGCCGTTCCCGGAACGCCACCTGCGACCAAAATAGCCTGTGCCCGTCCGCCTTGTGTTGTTACGAGTTCACTACGGAAAGTGCCTAGAGTGGAGGAAAAAGTCACCTGAGTTCCATCGGGAACAGGGCTTCCTTTGCTATTTACAACTAGGGCGGTGATCGTGACCGTACTGCGAGCATCAGCGACACTCATCGTAGGGAATGCACTTATCGTTCTGATCTGCCCCGTATCTGCCATAGCAAGCGGAGCAACAAGCGCGAGGGCTAGGGTGGCCAAAAGGCCAAACTTCTTCATAGCGTTACCGAACAGACGGATTTTAAAGAGAAGTTAGTGCGAGTCTAAATATACAGACTCGCACTATTCATCGTACGTTAGCGAATGACGTTTACCGGTACGACTCGGCGAACGTTGTCTCCCTCCGCCGTTGTGGCGATGAGTTCGATTTGGTAAGTACCAGGAGCCACTGATCGATTTGCATTATCTTTCAGATTCCAGGTCGCTGAATTTTCACCAGCGCTGTCAGCTCTTCCACGAGTAATCGTGAAGACTTCCTTGCCGCTCGCACCTAGAACTCGGATCGTGGTTGTGGCACCAGCTGAGAGAGTGTAGGTGATATTGAACGGGGACAGTCGGTCCTTTCCTGATCGAGTCACGATCATGTTACCGATCGCAGGAGCACTTGTGATGCCCTCTTCAACTTGGATCTTGAACTCACGAGTGGTGCCGGCGGATGCATTGAATGTATATCCAGAGCTACCGCGAATGTCACGAGATGTTGAAGTGGCCGTATCAACGAGTCGCAATCGAACATTTCGAGGAAGACTTGCAAGGTTCGGCCAAGTCAAATTGACTTCCCCATCTTTAGTTGCTTCAACAAATACCTTGAACTCTTGCTTTCCGCCGTTCGCACGAAGAGCTTGAGCTAATCGAGTTGGTTGACCATTCAACTGTCCCTCTACAGAGACAGAGACCTCTTGGGTAGGAGCCATTGGAGGCTTCATCATTCGAAGCGAGTTGGCACTTTCCGTATTAACAGCTCTACCGATGAAGTTTTGATCGTCAACTGACTTGTTCGTTCGTGCAACAAGCTGAAGTCTCCACTGCTTATCTGATTGCTTCCAATCATCAACAGATCGGCTTGAACCAGGCAGGAATTCTTCGAAAACAGGTGGGAAACTGATTGTTAGGTCAGCAGTTGTGTTTACGTAAATCCAGTAAGCCGTATTAGGCAGAAGCTTGTCCGTTGCACGTTGCAGATAACGATAGCTCTGACTTGGTGCGTCCCAGTAGGCTAAGAACGAATTCACAGTATTCAGCGACACTAACTCTGACCATGGACGGCTTTGCTGTGAACCAGAAGCAGATACACCCGTAATCTGACCGATTGTGAGCGGGTAATTGTAAGGGTTGCCAATCAAGTTCCAGCCAGATTTCAGCTGAACAGCAAATCGACCAGAGTTATTATCCGGTAGTGGCTGAGTATCCGGTGCAATAGTAGGGCTTCCACCCAAATCGTTCGAAATAGTCGAGCCTGTGTTATTGATAACGAAGACTCCACGACCACGAACGGCACTCGTTGAAATCACATAGCCCTTCAATTGTGGATTCCATTCAAATGCTTGGAAGTCGGTCGGACTATTTAGACCAAGAACAACTCCCCACGACGAGTCATTAAACACAAACGGAGTTGTAATCGCATTTGTGGTCGGACCTCCGCCTACATCGTGAAGACGATACCGTGGCGTGGCGGCAACTTGAACAGACCCTTTAATCTGCTTCGTTCCACCTGGCGTGGACACAATATCAACGGTATAAGGCAAATCCCCAAACTCAATACCATCAGCTTCAACCTGGAAGGTCACCTGACCGATGGAACGAACCTGAACTTGCGAAAGGGTCAGCTGTCGGGTTCTTGTCGTTGTTGGGAAACCAACAAAATTCAGACCGTTAGGCAACGTCAACTTAACCTTAACATCGCTTAGAGTGAAGCCGCTGTTAATATCCGAATAGCCGCCCACATTATCAATATTAACAACTATGGGGAACGGATTATGGAATAGACCATTTGTTGGCGTTTCTCCTTCTCCGTTATCCTCGGTCGCAATCAGCTTAGGTGCGTCTACAACTGCGGTGTAAGGCAAAACGTAGTTTGATTGCCCCCATGTACTTCGGAAATAGTGGGTGATAACTCGCGTTCCACCAGCCACAACCGCTTGCTCTGCGAACTTTTGAATGTAGGAAGAGCCTCCCAACGTATCAGGAATAATCGTGTCAGGGAAATTCTGATCGTTCCCGTTAAGCCCGCCTAGCAGGAAGCCGAGTCGACCAACTACTACTTCGGACGCTTGAGTTGCATCGCTTTGACCTGTTGTAGGATTAGTTGTTGAAGCCGTCGGGCCGTTTTCTATTCTTAATCCATAGGCGGTTGTTTGACCGTAGTTGAAATTAAGGTAGCTAGGAAAAGTTGTCGGATTGCTCGAGCGTATAAATCGCTGCTCCGTCAAGACCGGCTTATGACCAGGTGCAGTGATGTAGGGTAACTTTTGCCCCAACGCTTCGCCTGAAGAACCTGTACCAGTAGCTGGATCAATACCATTAGGCAGCATCTCTACCAACTGACCAAACCAAAGACCGATTGGTCGCGTAGCGCCTTCATTCGTTAATGTCCACTGAAGACGAGCAGCATCTCCAATGACGTCAATGCGGCACCTCGCTCGAACACCGTCATTAACGGTTTCGCCGTAAATATATCGATGACTAGCACCAACAAATGCTAACTGAAGAGCATTCTGCCCAAAAAGGGTCTTTGTTCTAACACCTTGCTCATCGAGCACGTTAGTGGTCGCATAACCCCATGTCCCAGCGGGTGACATTGGCATGCCAAAATTGAGTTGCATACCATCATCAAAGGATGTTTGCACAGAACCAACTGACCCGACCGAGAAACCAATTCGACCTCGAGTATTCGCGGTTATCGCCGTAGTAAAGCAAGGCGAATTTTGACCACCATACGTGATGGTGCCTTGAAAACCCATCGTAGCTAACATCAAATCATTAGCGACTGTGCCAGCCAAGAACGGGTTACTATAAGGCGTGTTATTGCCGGGATCGATACAAAGCTCCCAACCCACCTGCCCTAAAGCCGCTGGCATGGCACTCACTCCCAACAGGAAGCTCCCCACGACCCTTCGAAGATTACTGCTCATTAATTGCTCCTAAAAATTCTAAGTCCGCCTGGGACACATGCTCAGACGGACAAGGGGATACGTTAGTTCGATGGCGGCGGCGGCGGAGCAATCGGTCGCTTAAAGTTGCGAGCGGTGCTAAACACATAACCACCAACAGGACCTGGCTTATCAGCCGTATTCTTCGCTCCGACCCTCCACCAGATCGTAGCGTTAGTAGCCGTCATAAAGTTGTTGCTAACCGTTATGCTGACAGGGCCCGTCTCCGAGGAGATTGTAGTTCCCACTCTTCGAGTTGTACCCTTACTAAAGCTCGGGCTTGAAGAAACCTCCACCACATACTCAATCGCAATCGGATCAGCTTGCACTACCGAGTTAAACGAGAATGTAATTTGGTCGTACTCAGGATAACCTGGCTGAGGCGCGGGATAGCTTTCACCGTTTGCCGGAGATTGAAGATCCGATCTAAACAGCGGAGTCGCAACACCTCGAGCCTGCGTTTGCGAAGTCACAAAGTAGCAGTCAACTGCGCCGTTAGAAGAGCCCGTATTCGTGCCATTAGATCCCGTGGTGTTCGTACCTGTCGTGTTAGAACCTGTGGTATTGGAACCAGTTGTGTTGGAACCCGTAGTATTAGAACCCGTGCTACCAGAGCCAGTACTAGTGCCACCGGGAAGATCTAAGGAACTCAACCGATAGACCAACTCAACTCGATAGAGATGGGCTCGACCTGGCGTTGGGCCATTAACCGGAGCTGCAGACTCAGTATCACCAGGATCTTGGAAATCACAGGTTGTGCCACCGATTCGACCACCAAAGTCAGAATAGGTTACAGTTCGGGCGATCTGCGTATCATACGCAAAGGTTGTCCCACCAGGCGAAGTCAAAACGGGTGAATCAATCACGTCATCTCGCCAGACCTGCCATCGGAACCGCGTAGAGTTGCCTTTCGCAAAGATATTTGGACGCCAAGAAATCTTTACCGCGGGCTGCCCGGAGTTATCAGGGTAGAGAGTGGCTTCTGTTGTCACAGTTTCAGTTGCAGACTGACTACTCGAATTCCCGTTCGAGAACAAGAGCAAACCAAGCCCCAAAACAAGAACAATTGAAATCAAGCCCGCGTTGTTTCCTCTACCACGCTCACGTCGAATATCGACGTCGCCGGAAGGAGTTAGTTTAATGATATCGCGAGGCTCAAATACCACACGAACCTTATCACCAGGCCTAATACCCTTGAACACTCGATTGGCCTTGATATATGCCTGATCAGGCTCAACATCACTGACACTTGCAACTGCAACCTGCTCACGGTTGCGAATAACGATAACCTGCTGACCGCGCTTAAACCCAGAGCGCTCACCTTGGTTAATCAGAGCCGTATTATCTTGTTGTGTATTTAGAACCGTAGCCACAGGCAGGGTATTGGCTTGAATTTCACCAACCGCCTGATTTGCAGCTACACCAAGAGCCTCTGCCACGAGGGTTTCATTTGAAACCTCACCCGCACGGACTGTTGACTTAGCAGCAAGCGCCGCACCATTTACACCCAAGCCTGAAGCAGCATCAATAACAACCACCTTAACAGCAACGGTTGCCTGCTTACCCCCACCGACATTTTCCACTCGGAAGTCAACGACTTCACCCTGCACGATTGACTGGACCCGTAGATCTTGAGCCAACCGCAAGATACTTGTCTTGTCGGTAACTGGCGACTGAAGGGACAACGTTTCCAAGGATCGCTTAATCGTCTCTTGGGGAACCACATCGTACTTGCCGGTCTTAGCGAGCTCACTCGCGACAGACTCAGCTGCGACGGTTCCATAATTGCCGCCCTTCTTGTTGACGAATTCAACCACTGCCCAAGACGGCAGCGACTGAAGCTGAGCGTAGGCCTTGCCTACGAACATCAGAGAAAGGGATGGCAACACCAACGACAACACCAAAAGGTGGGCGATGAGCTTCCCAGGTAACGTTTGTATGAACCGCCTCACTATGACGAGTCCTCCTTACTCACAATCCTCTATCTTTGTCCGGCCCACGAGTCGCGACCGCACTTGTTCTGACCATATGGCCTGAACATCCCGATGCAAAGACGTTCGCATCGTTCCATTTCGTTCGAGTCCACCAAATATAACCACAACAAGTGCCGCCCAAGCCACAACTCATTGAGCCGCAGCATGAACCGAATTCGGCTGAGTATAGCACTTGATTCAAGACCGGTCAACTATTTATCGAATTCTCGACGAATAGCTAAGCGAATTTGAGCCTGAACTTCTTCGAATGTTTCGTCCGTTCGGACAACCTCATCGGCGAACGCCACCTTAACCAAACTTGGCAGTTGTGTACATATTAGGGCCTGGGCATGTTTAACATTTCCCAGCCTCTCCGTTAATCGTTGAAGTTGGATTTCTTCACTTGCGGTTACAACCCATACACTTTGAAACGCCGAATGAAGAATCGTTTCAAACAATAACGGAACCTCAATAAATTTCGCTTCGGAGTTGCGAATCTTCTGGACGATCTGGGGGTGCGCCAACTGATTAACCAAGCGTCGCGTTTCCGGTTCATCCGCAATTCGCGCTCTCAAATCAGTTGCAAGAATTGGCATCGGCATTTTTAGAGCGTCAGATAGGCGCTGCTGAAAGACAGACGTTGCGAATATCTCTTTAGCCATATCATCTGCGGAAGCGGTCGCATATCCCATTTCCCTAATGAAGCCCATCACCGTGGACTTTCCCTCGGCTATTCCGCCAGTAACTGCAACATGCATAGCCTATTAAAGCAAAAAGGGCCAGACGCATTTGCGTCTGGCCCTTTGATTAAAGGATTTATTCGGTTTCTTCTTCCTTTGCAGTTGTAGTATCGGAATCAGTATCCGTCTCTTCCGCATCATCATCGTCGTCTCTACCCAGGAAACCCTTGAGCATTCCAAGACGCTCACCGATGGTCGCACCGCCGGTTGCAAAGCCACGTCGACCACCAAGATCTTCATAGTCATCGTAGTCGTCTCGACCGCCACGGCCGCCCTTCTTGCCTTTCTTGGCACCGGCTTTACCGCGCTTGTCTCCACCACGGTCATCGTAACCACCGCCGTACTCTGAAGGACCATCATACGAAGGCAGACTTCGATCTTCCTTGAGGTTACCGGTTGCCCTCATACTGAGGACCATTCGACGCTCGTCGGCTCGCAGATCGATGATCTGGACTTCTACTTCCTGACCCTCTTCTACCGCGTCCTGAGGGCGCTTGAGGCGCCGGTAAGACATTTCACTAACCGGAAGGAAAGCTTCAGCCCCTTCAGGAAGCTTGACAAATGCACCGCTCTGCACCAGTCGACCGATCGTGATCGTCAGCTTCTGGTTAACCGTGTAGTTCTGCTTGATCAAATTCCATGGATCAGGAAGAACCTGTCGGTGACCGAGCGAAATCTTGCCCGCACCTTGATCCAACCGAAGCACCATAACTTCGATCTTCTGCCCTTCCTTGAACATCTCCTTGGGATGATTGATTCGCATCCAGCTCATCTCAGAGATATGGAGTAGACCATCTACGCCGCCCAAATCAATGAACGCACCGTAATCGGTAAGCCTTCGGACAGTACCCTCTAGCCGATCACCCGGAGAGACATTTGTGAAAATATCCTCTTTCGCTCGAACTCTGCGCTGCTCTTCAGCTTCTCGGTTAGAAAGAACGACTTTCTTTCGCTCACGATCAATCTCGATCACCTTCAGTTGAAGGGGTTGACCAACATACTTTTCGATGTTTCGAAGCTTTCCGCTACCAACGTGAGTCGCCGGAACGAATCCTCGAACGCCGACATCGACTACGAGACCACCCTTCACGCGATCAACTACCTGTGCGGTAATCATCTCTTGTGATCGGAAAGCACCCTCGATCTTGTCCCAAATCTCTTCGAAGTCAGCTCGCTTCTTCGATACGATCGCGTTGCCTTCGCCCCCTTCTGGACGAATAACGACAACGTTGATCTTGTCACCAACGCTAAAGTGATCCTTTGCGGACTCAATAGATTCGCTGGTTAACTCGTCAAGCGGCACGATACCTTCGGACTTTGTGCCGAGATCAACGAAGACTCGATCCTTATCCACTTGGATAATTGTCGCCTCGACACGATCTCCACGCGACAGCTTCTTGAAGGAAGTGTCGGCCTCAAACCCTTCTCCTGACTCCAGAGCGCTCATATAAGACTCAAACAAGTCCTCATCACTCTTCGGTGAAGTTTCAACAGCAACTGGAGCTGCTGGCTCAGGTGCCGCAACAGGCTCTACAACAGGTGCAGGCTCAGCAACGGGCTCTGGCGCAGGCGCTGCCGCTTCGGCAACGGGTTGGGGGTCGGAGACAGCTTCTGCTGCCTGGGGTTCGTCTGATGGAATTTCCATCGGGGCGGCGTCGGACGCCGGAGTTGCCACTTCTGGCGTCTCCTGGGCTTCTTGCTCGCCCACTGGCGTCTGGTTCTCGTCGATCATCATCTGCAATGCTCTTTGTGGGGCTCCAATAAGATTGGGCTAAATCCTACCTGATTCCGACCCATCCTAATACGTTCAAAGAGGGCCAAAAGATTCAAGTAAATAGTAGTTCCAGCCCATTCTAGCCTAGATTCCACTCTTTCAGGTTAGGATACAAACTCGTATATTTTTTCTGCGCTGCCGTATAGTCCTTGCCAGAGGGCCTAATAAGCCGCTTTGTTCGAACGGTTGTCTTGCACGCGGCTTGTACATTCGGCCACAAACCAATGCCCACTCCAGCTAAAACCGCTGCACCAAAAGCTGGACCTTCATCAGATTCCAAAGTTTGACAAGGAACTTGAAAAACATCCGCTAACATCTGCAGCCAAAAGGCACTCTTTGTCCCTCCACTAGTTACACGGATATCCTTTGCTTCCGCCCCAAGATTTTTTAAAGCGTGGAAACAGTCCAGCAAACCAAAACTCATTCCTTCAAAAACGGATCGCGCAAAGTGCCCTCTGGTATGCGCCAGAGTCGCACCACTCCAAGATGCTCTCGCGCTAGGATCATTATGAGGAGACCGTTCTCCAGAAAGATAAGGAAGGAAAGTTAGCCCCTCACTCCCTACCGGAACCAGTTCCGCCTCAGCGGCAATTTCATCGTAACTCTGGCCCACAGAAAATGTGTCTCGGAACCAGCGCAAAGCACCTCCACAGGAAAGCATGACTCCCATAGCGTGCCACGCGCCGTTTGCATGGCAGAAAGTGTGGACTGCACCAGAAGGATCATAGTTCGGCTGGTCTATGGCCGTAAACACAACTCCGCTAGTACCGAGGCTCACGCTCACGATTCCAGGCTCAACCGCACCGGTTCCTACTGCACCCGCTGCCTGATCTCCGCCTCCACCGACAACCGGTATTCCATCGCGGGTTCTTCCTGAAATCTCCGACGACTCCCAAACAGCAGGAAACAATTCAGGATTAAGGCTCAGCCCATGGATCATTTCCTCAGCCCACTTTCTCTCTGGAACATTAAGACTTCCTGTTCCCGATGCGTCACTAACTTCCGTCGCCTTCACCCCAGTTAACTTAAAGCGAATGTAGTCTTTCGGCAGTAGCAGTGTGTGTATTCGGTGAAAATTTTCTGGCTCATTTTTTCTCAACCAAAGCAACTTGGGAAGCTGAAAACCAGTCAGCGGAGGGTTGCATGTGATTGCCCGAACTCTGTCCAAGCCAATCACCTCATCAATCTCCCTACATTCGACAACCGTTCTTTGGTCATTCCACAAAATCGCTGGGCGGATTACCTCGCCATCTTTATCTAGGAACACCGCTCCATGCATTTGACCAGACAATCCGATAGCATCAATGTGGGGCTCGTTTATTTCCTTTAGACACTTTTGAACCCCAAACCACCAATCTTCAGGATTCTGTTCAGACCATAACGGCTGAGGAATAGACAGGGGATATTCAGCCGATGCACTCTTGATTACCTCACCAGATTCATTTATCAAAAGGACCTTGCATCCAGAGGTGCCGATATCAATGCCGAGCAACTTTGCCATCACCCAGATTTCACCTCATCAAGGAACTATAAATCTGCTTCCTTCAAAAGTGAAAAAGCCACCCGCAGGTGGCTCACAAATCAGAAGCACTTAAGTCTTATGCTTTGGCTTTAGGAGTTGGGATGCTCCACTGCTTCTTGGCATATTTATCCTTGTTCGCGTTAAAAGCGCCAGGACAACCTGCACAGCAGAAGAAATAGCGTCGACCTTTATAGTCAGCAAACATCTTGGTCTTAGTCGCTTCTTTAATCTTGACCTTGTGGCTTGGCATAACTGGGCAAGGTAGTTCGGTCGGCGTCTTGGGCTTTGCCTGAGCAAAAGCTCCGATCGATAGCGCTCCAAGGCTAAGGATTAGGGCAATCTTCTTCATTGGTATGATTCTCCTGGTCACGGCGTTAACGCCGGTTTAAAGTCTACTTCCAGAAGAACGTAAAGAAAACTAAAAAGTTCCCTCCGCCGCGAATCGAAATCCATGCCAGAGCATCCCATTAGCATTCTTCATACGAACGATCTTCATGGCGCTCTGGACCGGCGACGAGTGGATATCCTAGCCGCCGCTCGAGCTCAAACCGATTTCTATTTCGATACAGGAGATTGCATCAAGACCGGCAACCTTGGCATTCCCCTCAAACCAGAACCTGTATGGCCCCTCTTGGCCGAATTGAAATGCAGTGCAAGCGTTCCAGGAAACCGTGAGTCGCATGTCTTGCGATCCGCCCTTGATGCCAAGCTTGCTGGGCACCAGCATCCAATCCTGTGTGCAAATCTGTATGACAAGCTAGGGACCAGGATTTTGCCCCCAGCGTTCATTCTTCGACACCAGAATCTTCAGATCGGTGTACTAGGAGTCATGGTGCCAATGGTGACGGAAAGAATGAAATCGAAGGCAGTGAGCCAAATGCTTTGGACTGCCCCAATCCCAGAAGCGGTAGCGGTAGCTCAAGAACTTAAGAAAACCTGTAGCATGGTGATTGCGCTCACGCACATTGGCTTTAAACAAGATCAACTTCTAGCCGAAGCTACTCAAGATATCGACATTATTTTGGGCGGTCATAGCCATACCGTTTTAGACCAACCCTTGCAAATAGGATCTACTTGGATTTGCCAGGGAGGGTCACATGGTCGATTTTATGGCAAATACCAATGGCAAGAAGGTACAGGAATGATATCCTCTGAACTGGTCCCATGGTGATCTGGACCAAGAGTCCCAATAATGGCCAGTGACCGAAACTTGATCTGCGCCGAGCCATCATATGCCACGGATCTCGCAATGGAGTTGAGAACATTACATCATGAATAGAGTCGTTAGTAGCTTGGTTTTTGCGTTTTTAGGAGCTTTCGCGGTGGGACAAGAGTTCACCCAGGCAGAGCTAGAAAAGATGGTTGCCGAATTGGACGCGGTGGGTACAAGAAGCCCCAAGTACGTCTATCCCATTAAGTGCAGCGTCGAAAAGAATTCTGTTGTAAACGCTTATGCATCCATAGACAAGATTCCGAAAGAGGGTGAAAAGCCTCGCGCAATCATGGTTGTGTACACAGGACTTGTAGACCATGTGAAAGGGGATCGAAGACTCATCCGAGCCGTTGTGGCCCATGAAGTGGCTCACCTGATGCAAAGCCATGTACTTAGACCTAAGTACGTCGCGGCAGACCTGGAGCACCTTTGGACCCGACAGCAAGAGATGGATGCCGACATCACCGGGGCAAAACTTTTGGAAAGAGCAGGCTATGCCAAGCAAGACATGATTGACATGCTGGCCATGCTCGACAAGCTAGAGGCAAAAAGCAGCTGGATGTATCGACTTTCGGGCAATGATCACACCAGTGCTCGAAACCGCATGGCCCAGGTGGCCGGCAACACCGATGTGATGAGAGCAATGATGGCGTTTGAAAAGGGTCTTGCTTTCCTGGAATGCCGCAACTATGGAACTGCTGCGAACCTCTTTGAAGCCGCTGCAAAACGAGAGCCAAAATTCCTTGAATCCTATACCAACGCGGCTCAGACATCGCTAATGGACTTCTATGACAAGATGCCTGGAAGTTTCCAGGATAAGTGGTTTATCCCTGATTTCGGCCCCATGCTCACCGACAATCCAGGCGGTCCAAAAGATGTAGGATTTCGCCCTGAAGACCATGCTCGATATGAGTTGGCGCTTCGTAGAATTACGGAAGCCAAGGCGAAGCTCCCAACTAACGCCAGGGTTTTAGAACTCGAGCAGTTGGCGATGGCTCTTAAACCAGATGCTAGCAATGCGGATCTGATTAAGGTCGGAGACCTGTTTAAGGCAAATGCGGCAAAGGGAAGCAACTTTGACAGAGTTCGTTTTGCAAACAACGCGGCGGTGGCTTACCACCGAGCAGGAGAGATCGATAAGGCTTACGACGTCATCATCGGCACTCTCAAGTCAACCAGAAGCTTCAGCGCATACCTTGGGCAAAACTTAGGGCGATTCAATGTTCCTAACCGATCAAAGGAAGATGAGTCTCTAGTCCTTGATGTCATGGTGCAGTGGCTAAACAGCGCCCCCACCTCCAACCGCTACTACTCAACAGTTAAGGACACTTACACGAAAGGGTGCGCAAAGATTGGTGTTCAGGCAAAGGACACAACTCCAAAGCCAACCTACCTTTGCCAAGCATCTTCTTTGGTCATCAAAGGCAAAGAGTGCCCAATTCTGATTGAAACCGATGAATACGTAGCCGCGCTTGGCAATCCGATCCAGAAAATCCAGATTTCTGAGGAGTACCCAGATGTCCAAGTCTGGAACTGGGCCAATGGCGACGCAACCATTCTAACCGAGCGGGGTGAGGTCGCACGCGTCAGCACAATGCTCACGGGCTCCTACTTGGATCTTCGCCCTCAGGACGAAACAGTTACGGGCTACTTCCGAATCGTAGTCGGCATGACCGAGGCTGATTTCAACAAGATTCTGGATCTTTCGAAGTCCGTCGAAAAGAAGGTCGTTGGATTCTCAGGCATTGAAACTTGGAATTTCTATCCAAACCTTAACTTTGGCGTCTTAAGAAAAGATGGCCGCATCGCGGGCGTCACCGTTTCTCCAGCTAAGTAGCCTCCATAAACTGGGGTAAGTCATTCTGACTTACCCCAGCTCACTGTCAACCTAGCATCATTGTCAGGCTCTCTAGTGAGCAATAACTGATACATTGAATTAGTTCTTAGGTATCTGATTTTGTGTCATGCATAGCTCTCTTAAATTATCATTCTATTGTCTTCTCAGTGGGCTTGTGTCCAGTTCTCTGGCGCAGACCACCGTATCCAGTAGCTATAC
Organism: Fimbriimonadaceae bacterium; assembly: GCA_037190145.1. Taxonomy (GTDB): domain Bacteria; phylum Armatimonadota; class Fimbriimonadia; order Fimbriimonadales; family Fimbriimonadaceae; genus 55-13. The sequence continues at coordinate 123,725 of JBBCJU010000010.1, read as the reverse complement.
ACAGAACTTCGACAGCCTCTCCCAAACCGGCAATTCAAATGCTTGGAGCCAAGACTCGACTCTTTCAGAGTGGTGGGCCTACCGATTACCTGCCAACACCGGGGTTTGGACAGATGTTTCAACCTACTTCGCAAACTCTGGGAATACGGCAAACGGTTCGCTATACAGCTTTGGATCAGGAAGTGATCGAGCCCTTGGTTCCATCGGCTCAGGTAATGACGCTTCTGGCGGTTACCGCTATGGCACAGGATTTACAAACGGTTTTTCTAGTCACATAACGGGAATCTCCCTTGCTTTTCGAGCAGAAACTTGGCGGGTTGGCACACTGAACAATCAGAACAGTGTTGATTTCCAATACAGCCTCGACGCAAATGGAGTCAACGACCCAAGTGGAACCTGGATCGACTTTGATGCACTTGACTTTCGCCAAGCGGTGAACACTTCATCGGGTCCTGTTGACGGGAATACCAACTACCTGGAAGTAGCTGGCACCATAGAAAACCTCAACATCGGCTTAGACCAGACAGTGTGGATTCGCTGGACAGACATAGACCACATAGGTGCTGACCACGGACTCGCTATTGACGACCTTCAGGTCTCTTTTGCTACAGTGCCCGAGCCCGCCTCCATCTTCCCCCTTGGGATTGGAGCTTTGGCGTTCTTCCGTCGACGCAAGAACTAAGCTTTCGCCAACCCTTCTCGAACCGCTAACAAGGCGGCCTGGGTGCGATCCTGAACGCTAAGTTTGGCCAACACATTGCTGACATACCCTTTTACAGTTCCTTCAGTCAGGCTCAAATCGTTGGCGATTTCCTTATTGCTTCTTCCTGCCGCGATTAGCTTTAGAATATCGAGTTCTCTCGAGGTTAGCTCTTCAACCGGAGAATGTTCTCGCTTGCCACTTACTTCGCTCACCAGTTGACTCTGAGCATCTGCATGCAGAACGGATTTCCCTTCGGCTGTAGCTCGGATTGCATCCAAAAGTTCATGCTTTGCAACATCCTTCAGCATAAAACCAAGAGCACCTGCTTTCAACATTTCTCGAACGATTCCCGGCTCCAAATAGGAAGTCAGAACAAGGACGTTGGTGGTTGGAGAAGCACTCTTCACCATCACGATAGCGTCCGATCCACCTACTTTTGGCATGCGCAAGTCTAGCAAAACCACATCTGGCCGATGCTTCATGCAAGCTATTTCAGCTTCCTCGCCGTTTCCGGCTTCTCCAACGACCTCAATGTCTCGCTGCCCAAAAAATAAGGCTCGCAGTCCTTCTCTAACTATCTCGTGGTCGTCCACGATAATCAAACGAATAGCCATTAGGCTCCCTCCAATAGCACTTCAATCGTCGTTCCTTTTCCAGGAACAGACTCCACGCACAGCTTAGCTCCAATTTCGGAAGCTCGCTCTCTCATACTTGTTAATCCAAGCCCCAATCCCCCCTCAGGCGGCAATGGCTTTAGACCGATCCCATTGTCTTCTATCGTTAGCATAACTTTCCCCTCTAGCGATCGCAAATGAATTCGTACGTAAGATGCTTGGGCATGCTTTGCTACATTGTTTAACGCTTCACATGCAATGCCCAAGAGTTGTTCTTCAATCCGCGCCGCGGCTCCCCGATATCCTCCGTCATCTAGCAACGTTTCAGGCAAAGCAACAATAGACTCGGCATAGGACTGGATTCGCTGGCCAAGAGTCAATACCTTTGGCGGGGTTTGAATAGGCCTCAATTCTTCCAATAGCGAACGCATCTCTTGTAAACCCCGCCGGCTTAGCTGATTGAGTCGATCTATGATTTCGTTCGGAGGAACTTCACCCGGCTCCAGCGTTTGCGACAATAGATTGAGGCTAAACAAAACCTGAGTTACGGAATCATGAAGGTCTCGGGCAATTTTTCGCCTTTCTTCCATGACGGCAATTTTTCGGCTAGATTCGACCAAAGCATCATGGTCTCTTCGGCTTGCCAAAACCGATGCAAGTTGTGCCGCCGTAGTCTGGTAGGGAGTCAGTTCCTCGTCAGTCCATTCATGAGGTTCCGGATCACTTAGGATCACCAAGCCGATACGTCGACGATCAGCCATGAGGGGCACCAAAGCGATGGCTGGGCGATTATCTCTCAACTGCTCTTCGCGCAGGGATTGGGGGACTGTTGAGTCTGTGAGCGCATTCGCAATCCGTACGGTCTTCCCTGCCGCAAGGATCGGGTCCAGCGCATCCTTTTTCGCGGGAACGCGGTATTCCAGCAACTCAACATCTTCTCCTGGGGACCAGCGTCCTCGGACCACATTTCCAATCTTGCTGCCCGCCTCATCAAGTTCGTAGAGAACGATGGTACAGGTATATCTTCCACCTTCGGCAACCTGCTCAAGGTATGCCGTCACAACCTCCGAAACGGACATTGCATTCCCAATCCGTTCCATGGTTTTCAGAACTTGGGCTGTCTGACTGGTGGCTCGCTCATTTTCGGAGATCAGTCTTGAATTCTCAATTGCGATCGCTGCATGACTTGCAAAACGACCCAGCAAAGGAATGCCTTCCGGTTCAAAAGCTCTCCCTACTGAAGATTTCAAGTGAAAGACGCCCACCAAACGATCTCTCCATAGGATGGGAGCAAAGATGGCTGACTCCTTCTCCTTTGCAATTTCTCCTTGTTTTAGCTCAACAAGGTCCGCGGGAATCGAAATCTCATTGCCTATCACCTCCGAAGATTTGCCATATACTGACGCGACAACAAGGGTCTCATCAGGAACTTGGAGAAGCGCGGTAAATCCCTCGTCTGCATCCAGCAACAAGCAAGCGCTTTGCAAAATTTCAGCCAGCAACGTTGGCAGATCTAGCTCGCTGCCGATCTGTTCGACAATCCGACGGAGACTCTCATCTTGCCGACTGTTCCCGATGCTGAACTCGCGGTGACTCACGAATGCACTATTGTATGCACAATCTGAGCGTGAAGGAACCTGTCTTTAGTGGGCAACTACCACTTGATGATGTTTGCGCCCCAAACCAAGCCAGCTCCGAAACCAACAGTTAAAACTGTCATTCCTGGCTTCAGTCGTCCTTCCTCTACAGCTTCCGATAGCGCGATGGGGATAGACCCGCCGCTCGTGTTGCCATATTTGTGGACGTTTACAAAAACCTTCTCCGGAGGAAGCCCTAGCCGCTTGGCCGCCGATTCAATGATGCGCAGATTAGCCTGATGTGGAACAAACAAATCCACGTCATCCGGCGTCAAGCCCGCGTTCTCCAAGACCTTACAACAGGCTTCTCCCATACCGTTGACCGCAAAGCGATAAACCTCTGCGCCAGCCATGAAAATACGGTCGGATTTACCCTCGGCTTGAGGACTGCAATTGGGATACTTGCCGCCCCCAGCTTCCAAGCGAATGTGAGGAGCACCGGTTCCATCCGCGAACAAAACAGTCTGCTGTACTCCTCGGTCCGAATTCTCTTTGCCCTCAAGAATAACGGCACCCGCGCCGTCTCCAAAGAGGACGCAGGTGGACCTATCGGTCCAGTCCACAAACTTAGAGAGGGTGTCTACACCAATCACCAAAACCCGCTTGGATACACCGGCTTCAATCATTGCTGCGGCGTTTGCCAACGAGTAAATGAACCCAGCACAAGCTGCCCCTAAATCATAGGCACCGGCATTTGTTGCCCCAATTCCTGCCTGGACCAGGCAAGATGTGGCAGGAAACAACATGTCACCTGTCACCGTTCCGCACACAATGAGGTCAAGGTCCTTGGCATCAAGTCCGGCATTGATCAAAGCTTTACGTCCCGCTTCAATGCTGAGAGTGCTACTTGTCTCATCAGGAGCGCAGATGCGGCGCTGTTTGATCCCTGTACGTTGAGTTATCCACTCATCGTTCGTGTCGACCATCTTGGAAAGATCGTCGTTCGTTAAAACTTTTGGCGGTACGGCATGACCGATACCCGTGATCACGGCCTTGATTGGCATGTAGGTTCATTGTGACACGAAGGCAAGATTTTCTTGGGCCTGGTGCACCACTAAGCAAAAGCTCGCCAAAAGAAATAGCCGGTCATCAAAAAGCCATAAACAACGATGACCTGCCGTAGTTTTTCCGCATCAATGCGCTGCGAATACTTGGCCGCATAGTAACCCCCAAGCAAAGAGCCTGCCGTCAGGGCCGCAAAAATCCCCCAGTGAACAAGGCCCTTCATCGCAAACATCGCCGAAGCCACCAAATTGATAATCAACCCCAACCAGTTTTTCACTGCATTAAGCTCATGGATATTGCCATCCATGTATAGAGCAAAGGAACCCAACATCATGATTCCCATACCCGCCCCGAAATAGCCTCCATAGGTTGCTACCAGAAACTGAATCAGGATGCCAACCCACAGCGGAGTCACTCGCGAACGCTTCCTGGCCCGCTCCTTAATCCTCGGCTGCAAGAGAAGCAGGATCACCGCGAAAAGAATGAGAAATGGGATCACAGAATCAAAGACTCTGCCCGGCGAAATCACTAATAGCCAGGCACCCAAGACGGTCCCTATCAGAGTGGGAACGGCTAGAACTCCCAGGTACTTCTTCGTCTTGTGCAGAAGGTCCTTAAAGCCAAAGGCTCCGGCCAATGAGCCTGGCCACAACGAAGCAGAGTTAGTGGCGTTAGCCTCCAAACTCGGCATCTGAACACCAAGAGTTAGGAACGGGAACGAGATTAAAGAGCCACCACCCGCCACAGTGTTGATACTCGCTGAGATCGCTCCAACGAGAACCATGGCAAGGTACCAAGTTGGCTCTAGGTTCAGATTTGCTCCAGAACGCTGGCCATCTCAATGGCGGCCAAGGCCGCTTCTCGGCCTTTATTGCCAAGCTTCAGTCCCGTTCGATCCAATGCTTGTTCTTGTGTATCCGGCGTCAAAATGCCCCAACTAATGGGAACCCCGCTTGAAACTTGCAAGCCCATCAAAGCCCCTCCGACATCGCCGCCCAACAGTTGAGCATGAGGGGTCTGACCTTGAAGGATACAACCTAAGGCGATAACCGCCGATGGACGATCTTCTGTTCTTCCAACAAGCTTGGCAACAACCGGCGGCACTTCCCAGGTGCCAGGAACATGAATGATCTCCACGTCATTCGCTCCATACCGCTCTAGCTCTGACAAGGCCCCGTCAAGCAGCTCCTTTGTCACCAGTTCGTTCCATCGACTCACGACAATCGCAAATCGCGCGTCCGATGCATCCATGCGTCCTTGAACAACCTTCACGCCCATGAGTATGCCTGAATCCTTTTTACTTCAACCGCTCAATGGCCTGATCCAGCCCGGTCCAGCGCCCATCAAAACCAAAGAACATTTGCGCCACTCGTCCTTTTTTATCAACCAGGTACATCGTTGGGGCTCCGGGAGCAAATAGCTTCGTCAGTTCTTGACCAGTTGGGTCGTAGTAAGCCCCGCTCGCTCCCATTGTTCCAGCCGACTTTGCATTCCTGCTCATGCTGATCGTCACTAATCTAAACTCCGGGATTTTTGAGGAGACTTTCTGAATGGACTTAAACATGGCCGCGTTGCTCGGAAACTCTGCGTCGGTTATCACCACTAAGGTGTTCTTTCCTGCGACTAGGTTTTTAAGAGACGCTGACTTGCCCGAAGAGGCCTGACGGAAAGTCGCATTGGGCAATGCCTCGCCCTGAGGAATTCCGTAATCGGCAGACTCCAGCTTAAACGGCGAAAACCCTGCAGGCAACTTCAAGGAGAACTGGGCATCCGTAAACTTCTGGCCCGTTACATAGGCCGAAAAATCTTGCTCGATCAGCATCGTCCCCATGGGGCCCGTTGAACGATTGTAATACTTAATTAAGCGCCCTGCGGAATCAATGTTTACTCGTACCTCCGTAGTCGCGCCCATCTCCTCCACTTTGCCAGAGACTTGGTCTGTTTCTACACCTTCTACCGTAACCTTCGGAGTCAGCTTTGCATTCATCTTAGGCGGAAACAAGTTTTGAACACTCCCTACAACAATAAGTTGCGGGATTGCATAGCGTAGCCCGTTTGTTACTTTCAGGCTTGGGGCATAAATTCGGCCCAAGTAAGGATGAGTCGCATATTGTTTAGAACTATTGCCGATCTCTAGAACGCCCTTTTCCGTGAACGTCAAAGACTCTTGTCCCATCGGACCCGTCAGGCTAACAAAAAACCGAGTCGGGCGGTCCAGACGCACAGTAGCCACTCCTAGCGACTGGCTATTCACCTTTGTCTTAACCATCACCGACAAGGTTTTTGACTTCGACATGTATTGGTCGAATCTTTTAAGCACCGCATCCGGCGACTGAGTTTGTGCGAGCAGAAAAAAGGTCAACATTGGCGATCCTAGTTTCATTATGGCTTTCGATACGCAATCTTACTGGGATATCTTTCCCCCCGCTAAAGTGCGAGTCCACAGGATGAATCAATGCGGAATCCCAATCGATGCAGCATGGCTGCTGCAATTGAGGATGGATAACAAGATGGTGGAGAACAAGTACGTAATTTTCAAGCTTGGCAATGAACGCTACGGGTTGCCAATCGAAAGCGTGGAGCGGATTTTGCCCGTTCAAGACGTCACACGAATTCCAAAGACCCCTAAAATGCTCTTAGGAGTGTTTGAGCTAAGGGGAAGCACAATCCCAACAATCGATGCAAGAATGCGCTTCGAATTGCCTGAAGCGGCAGATGCCCGTAACTTTGTGGTCATCCTAACCGAGGAAGGCCGTTGCGCCTTACGAGTCGATATAGTCGACGGCATTCTGACCTTTGAGGAAAGCGAGATTGACGACAATACGAGCCTGATCGACAATCGAAATGACGATATGCTCGCCGGCATCGGGAAACGAGGTGAGGAATTGACCGTTCTTTTAGACCCTCAGCACTTGGTGCCAAAAGCCATGAAGAACAAACTCGCCGCAGCGGCCTAGCTTGCTAAACGAGTGGTGAACCACTCTGTAATACACGCGACGATAGAGTCACGATCCATCGTCGCGTCAACGATTTGCCATCGATTCGGCTTCGATCCTGCAAGCTGTAAGAAGCCTTCACGAACCTGGCGATGAAATTCGATAGGTTCAGCATCCAGGCGGTCTTTGTTTTGGATTCTCGCCAACCCAATCTCAGGTTCTAAGTCAAGCAGAAAAGTCTTCTCAGGTTCCAGGGAACCCGTGGCAAACGCATTCGCAGCCTTCACGAACTCCTGATCAAGACCTCTTACTAAGGCCTGGTACACAAAAGTGGAATCTGTGTAACGGTCACAAATCACAATCTGGCGCTGGGCAAGTGCAGGCAGAATGATGTTTTGTACGTGATTGGACCGATCCGCGAGAAATAGAAACAACTCCGACTCCGCCGGCATATCGCCACCGTGTAGAAGAATCTCTCGAATCCTTTTCCCAAGTTCCCCAGAACCTGGCTCCCGGGTTACCAATACTGATTCACCTCTGTTGCGGAGATTCTCCGCCACTCCCGCAATTGCAGTTGTTTTCCCCGCGCCCTCTGGCCCTTCAAAGGTGATGAACATGCGGGGAATGATACTCAGATGGACTTGGAGCTTAAGGATTTCAAGCCCAGAATCAAATTCCTCTAGAGTTCTCGGATGTTTAGTTTGATTCCGCGTTTTTGGATTTCGCTCACAAATTTGCTGCCTGGCATTGCCGTCTCATAACGGTGAACACCGGGTGCACAGCATCCATCTGCAACATGCTTAGCATAGGTCGCAGTCGAGAATCCTGTCATACGCTCCATCGCCGTAAATCCGGTTGCATCATCGTGATACTCATGGATATCGACTTGGATTTTCTTGGGAGCTCCGTTCTCTTCACCGACTCCAATCCCTCGGACAATAATCTGATCTTTGTCATTGGGATCTCTGAGGGCTTCACCCATTAAGGTGTGAAACACTTCGATGGGTATGGCTTCTGCATTCCTTGTCTTAACTCTCTCCGTCCCCCAGAATCCGAAGTCCCGAAACATTCGCATTCTCTCGCAATGACCAGGGAATCGAATGGTTTTGTATTCGTACGAGTTGATCTTGCCCTCGTGGGTGAAGGGAGCCGTCGAAGCTCCACCAGAAGTGGTAAAAGCCTCCATCACGCCCAAGCCATCAATCTCGATGGTTTCCAATTCGGCCAAGGTATCTACTTGAACTACCTTCCCATCCCGAATGATGTCAGCCTCATGGCTATATTCAGTCACCAGACCCTCAATGTTGAAGACTAGCTTGTAGTTGAAGGGAGGTTTAGGATTCTGTGGTAGACCGCCACAGAATAACTTTACGGATTCAACCGGGCTCAGGCGCTCCATCAGATAGTTGCCGATATCGTTGACAAGACCTGGAGCTAGACCTGTATCTGGCACGATCGTGACGCCCGCGGCTTTAGCTTCCTCATCCAGCTTGAGAGTCTCCCAGGCTACGGCAGTATCGCCCCCCATGTCCACCATGTGCGTCTTGTGCTGGATAGCCACACTAGCAACGCGAGGATGCATCCAGTACGGGACACAGCTCAGCAAAACGTCAACGGGATCTAGAAATTCTCCCAACTCCTCAGGGTCAAGAGCATCAACTTGATAGGGCTGGCAGATTTTTCGCCTTGCCAGACCATTCACTCGGTCGGCATTTTTTTGGGCCTGTTCCAGATGGGCATCACCCATCCTAATTTCTTCAGGATCGGCGTGCATCGCCAGATCGTAAGCGGCAGCGGTTCCCTGCATTCCGGAACCGAGAATTGCGAAAATTTTTGGCATTAAGTCTCCAAGGACGGCGTTGTCGTATGGAATCGTCCGAATTCAAAGGTTACCAGGCGGCATTGGTCCGACTGTTGGAAATACGAGCATGTTGAGAACAGCTTTGTCGGTTAAACTATGAAGGATTCGAGGTGATAGCGATGGACCGCATGATGCCCATAGACTTAGAAAGAGCGGAGCTAGAAAAGAAGTTTCGCGGATACGACCGTAACCAGGTGCAATCACTTTTGCAACGAGCTGCCAAGGAAATGGCAACGCTGCGAAGCGAAAATGAAAGCGCACAAACCGAGTTGACCAAGCTTAGGCAAGAGGTGGACAGCTTCCGAGCGCAGGAAAACACTCTCAAGGAAGCTCTTGTCTTGGCCCAAAGAACAGCCGACGAGACTCGTGCTTCTGCGCACAAAGAGTCAGACTTGATTCTGGAAGAAGCTCGTCAAAAGTCAGCCGATACAGAGGCCCAAATGCAAGGAAAGATCAACGATTTGCGTTGGGAGCTTGAGCGCTTAAGACTAGACAAGCAAAAGTTCTTAAACAGCTATCGAGGGATGCTGGAAGCTCAGTTGCGAGACATCGCTGAAATGGGTGGATTTGCTGTGGTTGAGGGCGACGCTACTGTCCAAGCCGCAGAAGCCTGATAGCGCAATCATAACCGTCCGCGTTATCCCTCGATCTAGCCAATCTAAGGTTGAGAGGCAGGCGGACGGGTCGTTCAAAGTTTGGGTCAACTCACCGCCAGTAGACGGGGAAGCCAATAAGGCTGTGTGTGAAGTGCTGGCCAAGCGGCTTCAAATGCCTAAGTCAGCAGTCAGAATTGTGTCCGGACAGTCCGGACGAAGTAAACGAATAGAAGTCCTGGGATTCGATCTCGACTACGTTATCAGTAAGCTTCTTCCATAGTTTAGAAGCCCAGGATAAATGCCAGGTTTTCAAATCACATCGAGATTAATGTACTACGATGATGACAATGATTGATAAACTACAAGAAAGGTTCGTTTATCATGTTTCAAAGTCGATTCCATAGCCTTCTTCGTTTGACTCCATTCACTATCGGATTTGCTGCTGTTTCTGCGAGTGCAGCTACCTATACACTTGATTTCAATACTGCACTAACTGGTGATGCTGGTCATGACTGGTCTGCATTCACAGTAGCGTCCTTATCCATGGAAGACAGCGGTCTTGATCAAGTCAAGTTCACCCTTACACATTTTTCAAACTCTCTTGCTGGTACTCAAAAAATCAAGGATCTTTGGTTGTCTATTAATCCGTATGTTTCCGTAACACAAAGTGGACAAACTCCCGCCATCACATTCAATAGTGGGCTTGTCTATGACGCTAACGGGCATGCCGGAGTTGGTGGAGATTACAATAAAAAGTTCAACCTCGCACAAGCCTTCAAAACCGGGCAGAACTCCTTCAACGAAGGTATGAGCGTTTCCTTCTATCTTGCTGGAGTTGGACTTAGCACAACAAGCTTCCTCGCACCTGTCCAAGGAACCCTTGGACCAATGAATGCCGCGATCCATTACCAGGGCTTAGAAGGGCTCACCGCCGACTCAGTGAAACTCGGCGGCATCTTCATAGAAGGAGGGTCAGGACAGAACAACCCTGTTCCAGAACCTGCATCACTTGCGATGATTAGTTTTGCTGGACTTGCCGCCTTCACAGGTCGAAAGAAAACTCAAAAGCCCGGTTCAACACCCAATCCGGCTTGAAATCTGGCTCCAATCGCTACGGCACGTTGAATCATGAAGCTTGCTCTTGGACCGACAAACATCTGATTCAATGTCGTCCTGAATATCTCCAGCCATCGCTCAAAGTGCGAAGGGAGCAGGGGCGATTTTCGATGTAGTTCCAAGTGAATCGCCATCGGGTAGCGCCCATGCCGTTGATATAGCCCGGCACCAAAGACCAATGAATCCCAGAAATCTCCAATCACGGGCAAATGGGCTTCTAGGTCAAGCTTGGCTACATCCGTAAACAGGTATCCAATTTCCGAATCAGCGATCGCTCGAACATAAAATACTCTTAGAACCTCATCTATGTCCTTTCGAGTTTCGATATCGCGCATCTTCATCAGGTTAACCTTATTCAGAAGGGCATAATGGGGCTTCATGCTCTGCGTTTTCTTGACTTTGCTGGCTCAGCCCAAGTTTGTGGATGCGACTACCGACCTCGGGCTGATTCTTGACACCAATGCCGCCTGCTGGATAGATATCGATCGAGACCAGTGGCCTGATCTGGTTGCTGGAGGCAAAGTTTGGCGAAACATCAAGGGAGAAAAGTTTGATTCTATTGCCGACGTAGGCATTTGTGTGGCCGCTGATTTTGATAATGATGGCTACCCAGACCTCTTTTCATGGTCTCGACTAAAACTCTATCGAAACAAGAAGGGCAAGACATTCAATGAAGTTCCCCTGCCAGCGGAAGTAAAAACCAACTCCAGAGGGGCATGCTGGGGCGATTGGAATGGTGATGGGTTTGTAGATCTCTACATTGGTGGATATGAAAACTGGGAAACCCAGACCACATTCCCGAGTTTCATCCTGATCAATGAGAAAGGCAAGGGTTTCCGCGTCGCCCGTACCGAGTCCAAATTCCGCACCCGTGGGGTTACCGCTTGCGATTACAACGTAGATGGCAACCTAGATATCTATACATCCAACTATCGTCTTCAGCCTAATCAGCTTTGGCAAGGGGATGGCAAAGGAGATTTCAAAGACGTTGCCGAGGCAACTGGAACACTGGCTACCTCACCAGGATTTAACGGCGGCCACTCTATCGGTGCGGCTTGGGGCGATTTTGATTCCGACGGAAACATCGACCTCTTCGCAGGCAACTTCGCCCATGTAGACCAAAGGGGAGATCAGCCCAAATCCCGCTTTCTAAAAAACCTCGGAAAGGATCAAGGGTTTAGGTTCGAAGATAAAGGCCCAAGCGGCATTTTCTATCAGGAGTCGTATGCCACCCCTGCTGCCGCGGACTTCGATAATGATGGGCAACTGGATTTGTTTTTCACTACCGTATATCCAATCGCTTCATTTGGAAAGAAGAACAATCCTGTTCTCTTCCAAAACGGAGGAGAATTTAAGTTCAATGACGTCACCCCAAACTCTGGATTAACTGAACTCCCCGCAACCTACCAAGCGGCCTGGGCAGACTTTGATCGCGATGGGAAGATCGATCTCATCACCGGTGGCAAGCTCTTTCGAAATCAAACCTCCACTGGAAACTGGCTACAAGTCCGACTCACGGGCGATGGCAAAAGAGTTAACCGATCTGCAATCGGAACTCAAGTGCGAATTCAGATTGGAAAGCAGACCATGACTCGACAAGTCGAAGCTGGCACAGGGGAAGGAAATCAAAATGACTTAACCTTGCACTTCGGCTTTGGTGAAGCCAAAGAGCGGGTCAACCTTGATATCCTATGGCCAGACGGCAAACGCCAACGTGTGAATCGAGCGCAGATCAATCGGATTATTGAAGTAAAACGATAAGCTATGAAGGGTTAGCGTAAACTTCCGATGATCTAGCCTACGTCCCCTATTGAGAAGCCGATATGTCTGACGCCAACCGAACCCAGATGCTTTCTTCCGATCCAAATCGGACCCAACTCGGTGCCCCGCCAATGCTGGACCCGAATAAGACGATGATGGGAACGGCCCCAACCCTCAATGCTACGGTAACGATCAAACCTGTCCAATGCACCGTTTGCAAGACGTTTAATCCTGCAGGCGTTATGTTCTGCATCGACTGCGGTCTCATCTTTGACCGTGCGCTACCATCTGATGCGTTTGGAGCTCCGGCAGTACAACTGCCAATGATCATTGAGCAAAGCGGTCGAGAACAACCGATAAGGCCGGGTGTGAACATGATCGGTCGTGAAGGTGACGTCATGCTGATTGACGGCAAAGTTTCTCGTCGGCACGCGCAGATCACTTCTGACAATGGTCAGTTGCTCTTGGAGGACCTTGGCTCCACGAACGGAACTAAGCTCAATGGCACTGCCCTGGCACCGGGAGAAAAGAAGCCTGTTGCCGGTGGAGATACTCTCTCGTTTGGCGGATACGAAGTAAAGGTTTCATTGCCTGGCGCTGCTGGAGCCAATGCTACGGCTGTGATTTCTAGCAATAAAACGGCCGCTATTGCGACCCCACCACGCGTTGAGGTCGCTCCAGCAACCCTCTTTGGCGAAGGCAAAGAATTCCCGTTAAAAGCAGGGCTGAATTCATTCGGCAGAAAAATGGATAATGATGTGGCGATCACGGATCCGTATGTCAGCGGAAAGCACGGAGTCATTGAAGTGACTGCCGACGGCTTCTTCCTCACCGACATTGGTAGCACAAATGGCACCATGCTAAATGATGCGAAGCTCTCTCCCAACATGCGCACTGCGATAACAGTCGAGGACGTAATTCGATTGGGAAGTATGGAGTTCCGAGTTCGTTTGAACGAAAAGGTGCAGGATTAAGAAGCTTTAGCAGGCTGATAGCGAAGGCGCATTAACTGATCTACAGTTGCGGGGCAAATTGCGTATGTCTGGCCTAATTCATCACTAAACTCAACCTCAAACACATTTGAGGCAAGCTGTTCAACAACCGTACCGACTTGTCCTCGAACAAGCTTTCTGTCCGGGATGTCTTGGATTAAGGCAACCACGTCCAAAACCTGAATTGATTCCATCATTTACCTATTCCTTAACAAAGCAAGTCACAAATCTCGGCGCATCTTCACCTTGAATAATCCATGCAGACCGAATGACAGCCGTTCCATAAAGTGTTGTCAACTCAAAGTCTATTACATACCTCCGCCCGAACTCATCTAAATCTCCAAACGTCGCATCGATTTTGATCGCCGCATCCCTTAGCGCGGACATAAGAAAATCAGCATCAGAATCTTTCAATCCAAGCGCTGCCCTAAAGACGCGAGCCTTATGCTTGCCAATTGGATGATCCGAACTCAATATGTATTCGCGAATTTTCCTGGTTTCGACAATAGCATCCTTTCCGCGAGGCATCTTCGCCATACTACATATTAGTTTGAACTGTATCGTAGGCGCGATGTGTCTACTCTACTAGCAAGTTCCATGGACGAGATAACCGCCGAATACACCACCGAACAACTCTCTGCTCCGGCTACACTTCGGATACGCCCTCGCGTCACGGTGGCCTGCAAGACGGACCTTGGCCGGGTGCGTGAAAATAACGAAGATAAATTTGAATTTTTTGTCCCCGAGGATAACGCTCTGCTGGCATCTCGGGGAATGGTCTTCTTGGTTTGTGATGGAATGGGCGGGCACGCGGCGGGTCAGATTGCCAGTGAGCTCACCGCCAAGACCTTCATTGATGTCTACTTAAACCACCCTGCCAGCGATCCCACCGTCGCCATGGTTGGTGGTGTTCAAGCTGCAAATAGGTTTGTACTGGATGTTGCCCGAGCGGTGCCCGCACGACGTGGGATGGGCACGACGCTAAGCGGTCTTATCCTCCTTCAGGACCAGGCATTTACGGTCCAAGTAGGTGACTCTCGGGTTTATCGTTTGAGGGCCGGTGAAATGGCGATGCTTACTCACGACCATACATACATCGAAGAAGCCCTGCGAATGGGTATGATGAAACCGGAAGAGGTAGAAAATCACCCTTACAAACACGTTCTGACAAGGGCAGTAGGAACAGAAGAATCTGTAAATCCCGATATTGAGACTCATGATTCGAAGCCTGGAGACCTGTACGTCATCTGTTCAGATGGCTTGCTCAACCACGTGCCAGATGATCAGATTGCCGACGTCATGCGCAATCATAGTCCGAGTGAGATAGCTTGGAAACTAGTCGGCATGGCCTTGCTCGGTGGCGGAAGTGACAACACCACCGTCATGGTTGTTCGAGTAGATGAACTTCAAGATTGCTAGATTGCCGGTTGATGTACAAGGACCCTAAAATAGCTTTCACCCTTGTTCCTCGTATCTTTTGCTACTAATATAGAGTTATGTCGGTATCTGAAACTCTCGTACCGTTTGGATTCACTGCCTTAGAATCTGAAATCTATGTTTTCCTCTTAAAGCTTTCACCGGCTACCGGGTATAGGATTGCGCAAGGTATCAGCAAGCCAGCCGCCAATACCTATAAGGCTATCCAAAGTCTTCAACAAAAAGGAGCCATCTTGGTGGAAGACGGCCCCAGTCGCCTCTGTCGCGCGGTGCCACTAAAAGAGTTAATGAATCGGCTCCAAAAAGACTTCGATGCACAGAGAAAAAGTGCTGAAAAGAGACTCAAGTCCATAGAGCAGTCGACTGAAGACACTCGAATCTACCAACTTCTTTCTCGGGAGCAAATCCTAAACCGTTTCCGAGAGATGCTATCAAGTGCCTCTCAAAGCATCATTTTCAAGCTCTCTTCAGAAGCCATCCTTGCCGTAGAAGGGGATATAGAACGCGCCACGGAACGTGGAGTTGTAATTTGGGGCATCGCGAATGAACCAGTGGACGTCGCGGGTGTCGAAGTTGTCGTCGCTATGGATGCCGATATTGGCTCTATTACCGCTATTTCCGATTCGTCTCAACTACTAACTGGGGTGATTCGAGAGGACACAGAATCAGAAGCCATTTGGACAAGGAATGAGGCATTATCTCGAAACACTTTTGTGAGCCTAGCCGCCGAATTCTCACTTGCCCAGATCAACGCTCTACTAGTAGCAGATGAAAAGAAAGGGCGGATGCTCCGTGCCATAGAGAATCGACCCAAGCTATCCTAAAAACGAAGGCTATAAACCAAATACAACTGGTTTTGCCCTTGGTTATTGCCGACAAAGCCCGCATTTGATATATGCAAGACACGTAAGCCGATTGCGGCTTCTGTCTTGCCCATGCCCCATGTCACCCCAAGTCCAACCATCGGGGTGGAGTTGATCTTGCTATCTAGATCAACCGAGGTTCTATTCGTGTACTGCAATCCCCAACCAGCAGTGCCATAGATTCCAAACTTTTTGGATGCTTGCCAATGCCAGAGACCATAAGCTAAGACCCCAAAGGACTCGGCTTCATTTGGAGGAAACCCACTTGCCCCTCGGCTAGAAGTATGGTCATAGTAGGCCTCATACACCAACCCAGAGGTTAAGCCTTTGACATGAAACCTTGGCTCTCGACGACCATAGCCAAGGCCCACTCCAAACCCTGTCCTACGATCCTCTGAACCCAGAATCGTCATGGACTGTCCACCAAAAACATTGAAGTAGTAAAGCGGAACATCCAGCTTGGAGGGCAAAGCAGATTCTTCGCTTGCAAGTCCTACTGTGCTTGCACAAAGCATGAACAGGACAAACCCCTTTTTGCTATTCATAAGCCCTGATACGATTGTCTTTCCAAACGGTCTCGGGTCCTGGGACGTTCGTCGGGTACCTTAACAAGACTTCCCATGCGATCAAAATTGCCCGTTGTTGTTATCGTTGGTCGCCCGAATGTCGGGAAGAGCACGTTGTTTAATCGCGTTATCAAAAAGCGAGTCGCTGTAGTCGAAGACCAGCCGGGCGTTACGCGCGATCGCCTGTATGCCGAAGCAGAGTGGAACGGCAAACCTTTCACCATCGTGGATACGGGTGGAATTGTCTTCCAAGAAGAGGACCCGCTTGCCGAGCAGATTCGTGTTCAAGCCAACGTGGCAATGGAAGAAGCCGATGTCATTGTCTTCCTTGCTGATGTCACGTCAGGTGTAAATCCAGATGATCGCGATCTAGCCAAGAAACTGCGTGGAGTCACAACTCCCATCTTCGTTGTTGTCAACAAAGCCGACCATCCCAATCGAGACCTTGATGCGAATGAGTTCTATTCTCTCGGACTGGGTGAAGTTCGGCCCGTATCCGGTCTCCACGGGCGTGGTGTAGCCGACCTGCTAGATGAGATCGTTTCTAAACTGCCGAAGGTCAATCCCGCAGATGCTGAGCAACGAGAAGAGATTAGGATCGCTATTGTCGGACGCCCCAATGTGGGTAAATCCTCTATGGTCAATGCGTTTACCGGGGAGCAACGCATGATCGTCTCGGATATTGCAGGCACCACCCGCGACGCAATCGACACAACTTTGGAGTATCGAGACGAAAAATTCCGCCTCATCGATACGGCAGGAATTCGTCGCCGGGGCAAAATTCAGGGCACGGTTGAGTACTACATGGTCAACCGAGCTCAGAAGGCCATCGAACGCAGCGATTGCGCTATGGTGGTTGTAGACGGTGAGGAAGGATTGACCGACGGCGACAAAAGAATCGCAAAGCTCGCTTTTGATCAAGGCAAAGCATGCGTCTTTGCCATTAACAAGTGGGACACAAAGGAACCACCGGATGGGTATCCCCGCCGCAAATCAAACGAAAAGAAGGAGATGATTCGGACGGTTCAAAACGAACTTCCCGAACTCTCGTACGCCAAGATCGCTTTTACCAGTGCCAAGGAAAGTGCGGGACTAGAGCCCGTATTGGATGCCGCCATTCAAGCCGTTGAGAACTACTCATTCCGTTTATCAACGGGGCAGCTTAACCGCCTCATCCAGGATGCCCTTTTCTCAAGACCTTATACTTCCAAGGGGAAGGCGCTCAAGATTTATTACTCTACTCAGGTCTCTACCCGACCACCCACTTTTGCTCTTTTTTGCAATGATCCAGACCTGCTTCACTTCTCCTATGAGCGGTACCTGATCAACAAGATTCGAGAAGCCTTTCCGCTGGAAGGTACGCCGATTAAGATCGTGGCTCGACACAGCCACAAACGAGACTAACGAGAGGGGCATGGGCATCCTGCCCATGTTCTCCTCGACCGTCGGGTCTCATCCCAATTCCACAAAGGATCAATGGGTCCTATTGCAACACCAGGACCGTAGACAACCAACGGTTCGTATCCGAATAATGCTCCTTACCATGTTACGTCCTGCTTACTTCACGGGCGTTTAGTGTCGACGGCGTCGGCACAGACGCCCTTCATCGGATCGACACCTCCGAGCGCAAAATGCGCTTCCCAACCCAAGCCTGGGCGGTTTTGCCGTGCCTGGCTCGTTAGGACATGGGCACAAAACAGACAAGAATTCAGATCAAAAAACAGAAAGAACTAGAAGTTTTCATCAATTGCCAAAAGGCACTCGCCCAAGCAAGAGAAGACTCCCGACAAAACAATCTTGGTCACGCAAAACGGAAGGATGTACGCATCCTAATCCGGTACATTGCGGCACCAATCGACCATGCCAAAGCAATCCGACCTGCCGGAGACTTTGCGACGAAGACCTATAATGTTCAACGACAGGTGCAATCTCTTGTAGACCACCTTTTCGTGCGTTATCCAATTCCAAGGTTTCTATATCGAGCCATCCTGTCGCGTACAGGGCAGGACCTCTTCTTCGACATTCTGAGTGATGATGAAGAATCGCGAAGGGAATCTGGCAAACGGAGATACCAAGATTGGTTTTGGATTGCAGCGCAAGGTGGATCACTCACCAAAGCCCTTAACGGAATCCTGAATAAGAGAGAAGCGCATTGGTTTTTACAGGCCCCAGACTGTAACAACATTGGCCGAAATCTATTCTGGGCAAAACTCGCAGCAAGTGGGCTTACCTTGGATGCTTGCCAATACTTGACCGAACAGCTCGGATCAAAAAAACAACAAGCTCAAATGGGAGTCCGCAAAGATGATCTCATTCGCTTCTATGCCACGGAGTGGAGCAAGATGCGAAAGCGGGACCAGCAAGAGATTACTGACTATGTGCGATGGATGATTCGAGAACCCACGTTCAGCTTCAAAGGAAGAACCTACAGCTCAATGTTGAAGCTGAGTCAAGATTGGCATAACTCCATCTTCTCAACCACGGTCCGAGAGTTCCGTACCTGGCCTCAATCATTCGAACCCTGGATTCATGAGAAGAAGGATGTATCAATCCGAGCAATCGAACTAACGAACAGCCGAGCCCTTGCCGATGAGGGGCGTCGCCAAAGGCATTGCGTTTACAGTTACGAGCTTGACTGTATTCGTGGATGGTCTAGGATCATCTCACTCAGGTGGGTCGTTCCGACTTCTCCAACTGAAGTTCTCAACCGCCTAACGGTTGAAATCAATCCTGGGAATCGCACCATCACCCAGATTCGAGGTCGCTGCAATCGCAAAGCCGATGAGCACGAGATGAAGATGGTCCGCCTATGGGCCAGCATTCATAACCTAAAACTGGATTCCTGGGCAAACGAAAACCAGATAATCAGGCGTGGTATGGGTCTCCGCCCACTAGAACCTCAAGGCTATCCAAACTCAGACCATAAGATCTAGCATTCTTCGAATTGGGAGCCTACACAAAAAATCAAGGCCTGGCTACTCAGCCAAGCCTTGAATCCCAACATCGGAGATTGTACTTACTTCTTTGATCGACGTCTTAGCAAAGCAACGACGCCTAGTCCAAGAGCAGCCATAGTAGCGGGCTCTGGAACAGGAGCAGCTTCAATTACAAACGGGATGTCATATCCTTCGAGAGTACCGGCATCAGACAAAGCACTGAATGCACCGCCTGATAGTGACTGTTGGGCATTAGCACCAAAAGTTGACAGGCTTTGCGGCAGGCGAGGAACCCAAGGGCCCGAAGCTAACGTACCCGAAAGATTAAAGGTAAGCCAATAGGTTCCGGCTGAAAGCGTAAAGTCTTCTACGTCAATATAGACTTCCTGGATACGACGTGTCGCGTCGGTTGTACTCGTCTCGTTGACTCGATACACACCAACCCCATTTGGATTCCACCAACTCACGGTAGGAGTCGCGGAGTTAAAGCTTAGTGACGGATCTGAACCAATCGCCCAATTAACACCTGTAATAGATGGAGCTGTTGCTCCCGTTTGGTAAGTGTATAGTCGGATTCCGGTAACCAACCATCCCCCACCGGTAACAGTAAAGTCATCGGCGACAGAGTTGGATGAACTTGTTTGTGCTCCTGCACCAAACAACGTGCTGGGCGCTTCGATCTTAGATAGGTCCGCACCAGCAATCGCACCCGTCCCTTGACCCGCACCATTAATAAGAGCTGCCTGATCCCACTGAGCAAAAACTGTTGGAGTGACCACAGCCACCGCAAACGACAAAACAAGCTTATTCATATTTATCCTCTCACCCATTGCCCCCAAAAAGGCAACTCGGCCTTGAACCCTAAACGCAGGGCGCGGCAGTTATATTCTACAAGAAATCGATAAAACACCCAAACAAAATATACATATCAGAAAAAGATGGGCCTCAATTTTCTTTAAAAATCGCTGCTCTAACAAGTGAGTGCGTTATCTATCCCATTATTTGGCGAGTCTTCACTCAACCCTTAATCCTGTAGACTAGCACTGCATATTGCAGAGATAGGGACTGTCATGAAAAAATCGGCTTATGAAAAGCCTTGCCTAGAATGATCTATCGGCGATAGTAAAATCCGCTCGTCATGATGCAGGATTGGTTCCTTGATGCAAAGCTCGGCATTTTCATCCACTACGGAATCTACGCAGTAGATGGAATCGATGAGTCTTGGGCGTTTTATAACGGGAAGGTCTCCTATGAAGACTACATGCGTCAACTCGACGGATTCACCGCCGCAAAGTACGATCCAGACGCCTGGGCAGATCTTTTCCGGCGCGCCGGAGCTAAGTATGCGGTCCTCACGACCAAGCATCATGACGGCGTGGCATTGTGGGATACCCAAGCCAATGATTTGAGCGTAGTCAAGAAGACCCCGGCGGGGAGAGACCTCATCACCCCCTATGTCGAGGCCCTTCGTAAAAACAACCTTAAGGTGGGGTTCTACTACTCCCAGCTGGACTGGAGCCATCCCGACTATGCCACCCTCCGCCCAGAACGCCACCAGGATGATCCTGACGAATCTCTGAACTCGTTTGGCTACGCCCGCAAGGGACAAGAGGATCCAACAAGATGGGAGAATTTCCTGCGGTTCCATCGAGCCCAATTAAAGGAACTCTGCACCCAATTCGGCAAGATCGATCTCCTGTGGTTTGATGGAGACTGGGAACGCGATCCCGAACAATTCAAGATGAAGGAACTGCGCGAGGAGCTCCATGCGATGCAGCCCGAAGTCATTCTGAACTCCCGAATGCTTGGCTACGGAGACTACGCGACGCCGGAGCAAGGACAGCCCGTGATAGCCCCCGAAGGTCCGTGGGAATTCTGCGTCACCATCAATGATTCTTGGGGCTACCAAGGCAAAGACACAAACCACAAGTCCACCCGCCAAATCGTCCGGCTCTGCGCGGAATGCTTCGGCATGGGCGGAAACGTCCTCCTGGATATAGGCCCCTACGAAGACGGTTCCCTTCAACCAGAGCAAGCTGATCGTTTAGAGGGACTTGGCCGATGGATGAACAAACATGCGGAAGCCATCTACGGAACCCGTGCCGGCCTCCCCGCCGGGCTCTTCTACGGCCCAACCACCCAAGCCAAAGATGGCAAAACGCTATACCTGTACTTTTTCGACCAACCTATTGACCAAATCGTGGTTCGAGGGGTGCGCGGCAAGGTAAGCAGCGCAACGGTGGTCGGCTCAGGAACGCCCCTCAATCATCGGCGAATCGGGAGTGCCGATTGGAGCGAAGTTCCCGGGAACCTGTACATCGACTTCCCCGCATCTGAGATCGACCCAGACTGCACCGTCGTGAAAGTGGAGTTTGAGGAGCCATTTTCCACCATTCTGAGCACGGGCAGAACCTAAACCTCCTCAGGGGGAACGATGGCGACCTCGGGGGGAATGGGGGAGACCTTGGGCGGAACGTTGGAGACCAGAGCCGGACGGTTGCACTGGGAATCGGCGCGGACCTAGAATGAGGTTATGTTTGACGAATCTCCCGCCGACGCCTGGGCCCAACGTTACGGCACCCCTCCACCCAACCTTCCCGAGATCAGCAAGTTCCTCAATCACCGTTCTGTTCGGCGCTTCCGTCCCGATCCTGTTCCGGAGGAAATGCTTCAGGCCCTAATCGCCGCGGCTCAAAGCGCGGCGACCAGCAGCAACCTTCAGCTTTGGAGTGTGGTCAGCGTGCAGGATCCAGCGCGTCTGGAAGAGATTGCCCAGTTATGCGGAGATCAGAAACAGATCAAAACTTGCGCCACCTATTTCTGCTTCCTGGCCGACCATTATCGCCTTCGCCAAGCCGCCAAGCTGACCGACGAAAACTGCCAAGGCTTGGGTTATGCAGAATTCTTCATCATGGCTGCGGTGGATGCAGCGCTTGCCGCCGAGCGCATGGTCTGCGCGGCCGAATCTTTGGGGTTGGGCATCTGCTACATCGGCGGACTTCGCAATGATGCAGAAGGCGTCAAACAGTTTTTGAATTTGCCACAAGGAACCTTCGGTCTCTTCGGACTTTGCGTGGGCTGGCCCGCCGAACCCATGACGGCCAAGATCAAACCTCGGCTAGGCCAAGACTCCGTGTGGTTCAGGGAGACCTACAACCAAGACGTCTCGGTAGATGAATACGATGAGCGGATGCGCCAGTTCTATGAGTCTGAGCAGATGAAGGGCGATTTCACCTGGTCAGCACGATCAGGGCGCAGAGTGGATTTGAATCATATGACGGGGAGAGAAAACCTATTGGAATGGCTCCGCTCCCAAGGCTTCCTCCACCAGTAGCCCCTGGATGGTTTGTGCCAGGGAAGGTCCTCTATTTACCGATACTAAGAAGGTGGTTGGGCGTATAACTATCGACATGCCTCGCAGGCTCCTTGGTATCTGGTTTTTTCTCACTCTCATCTGCCTTTGCCAAGCGCAGATCACAAAAGGGCAAATGCCGCCCCGTGAGTTACCCTTTACCCCCCCTAACAAATGGGCGATGGTCATTGGTGCGAGCGACTACAAGACTCTGGGGAAGCTTAATTTTGCCGCGAAGGATGCAGAAGCTTTTGCTGGTGTTCTCAAAGAGAGATTTGGATTTGCCTCAGATTCCATAGAACTCCTGACCGACAGCCCAGAATCCACTCAAAAGCCAACCGTTGACCAGATTCAAGATGCGTTGAATCGCAAACTTCAAGACAAGCGCCTGAACAAGGGCGATCTTTTTATCTTCTACTTCTCCGGCCACGGGATCGGAACCCCCAAGGGCGACTTTCTCATGCCCACGGATGCGACGGTGGAAGAGGCAGAACGATCCGGTCAAAGCGTGAAAAGCATTGTGGAGAGCTTCGTGAAAGCGGGTCTGAGAAATGTTCTCGTCATCGTGGATGCTTGCCGAGGTGGAGAGAAAAACACTTTTGGTAGTGAGTTCCGTCAGTTGGGACGAGAAGCAAACATCGCCGTTATGCTTAGTTGTGAGCCTGGAGAACGCTCCTACGAATACCCAAGGCTAGGCCATGGCGTATTCACCAGTTACCTTCTAAGGAGCTTAAAATCGTCAGAGTTGCCCTCACCGGCAACCGGAACTCTGTGGGCTTCTTCGGTCTTTAAGGATGTTGGACAAAAGGTTCGCGATTATACGGTTCGTGACTATCCCACTAAGCCCCAAAATCCTGCAGGTTGGGCAGATCCAACCATGGATGTTGCTCTTGGGCTTTTTCAATCAAAGGCCCAGGTTCGGCTCAAACTATCTGATCTCTTGGCAGAGGGTGAGCGCCTCAGCCAAAAGGAGTACGCGGATTATCTCAACCAAGTTGGTATTCGGCTGGTTGAGCAAGAGCGGCATGCAGAGGCCATTGAAGTCTTCAAGTCGTTGGAGGGCCTTCAGCCCCTGGAATCCGCAACGGCATATTGCTACTCTCTCTCCCTCTCTGCCGAAGGACGCACTTTTGAAGCGGCCAAGGTTCTCGCGAACCTTGGTAAAGGAGATAAGGACGACGCTTTCACATATCTTGCCACGCTCTACAGCCCCTCTCGATCAATCAGTCCATCTGACCGAGTAGAGGCCGCCCAAAAGCTTTGGAGTCTTCAACCCACCGAGTGGACTCTGCAAGTGGCCTATCCTGCTCTTGACACCTATGGTTCAAGCTACGACACTCAAAAATTTATAGATCTTGTCCTTCAGCAATCAAACCTGCCCAAACGATCAAAACTCTTCTTTGAGGGCATTGCCGCGTCGGCAAAGTCGGACTGGGATACCGCACGAGCACGACTTGAAGAAGCCTTGGTTGCGCCCGGGGATTACCCGACAAACAGTCTAATCCACATTCAAATCTATCTCACGCTAGTCCAGACCAATCGAGTTTCCGAAATGGAGGCCTACCTTCAAAAGATCAGCGGAAGTCCCGATACAACGGAGGGTTACTGGTCATTGCTGCTTGCCCAATACTACAAAGAAACACAACGGCCAGATGACATGATTGCCGCGCTGAAGCAAGCCCTAACCAAACAGCTGAATCCGGATGAGCTGCTTAGAACCATTCGAATAGCCGGTGCTCGATATGTTCAGATTGGTGACCAAATAATTGCCCTGGCCGATAAAAAGCCTGCTGCTTGGAAAGCGAGATTGGCTAAGGATTGGGTTCAGAAAGCCGGCCAAGATCCAACCTCCTTTTTAGCCGCCATCAATGAGAGCAAAGTCTATTCAGATGATGAATTCTGGGTCATGTATGAGTGCATGGAGATACTGGATAGCATCTTTGATGACTCTATTGCGATTGGAGCCTTGCCCGCGGACCAGTACAGCCAGTTTATGGTTGCTTTCTCCGCCATCATGGCGTCGGAAGTTGACAAATTTGGCTACCAATCTCACATCTGGATTCTCTTCAACAAGTTTGCCGTCAATGCCGAAAAACTAGAACAAGCTCAGGCTCTGTACAACCTGTATCTTGGCCCACGCCTGGATAACGGAACCCTCGATCCTCTCTTACGTGCTCCTTATCTGTTTATCGCCCTACAAGTGGATGACGTCAAACGCGTCGAACAGCTTTGGAAGCTCGGGGGTATGCCCTCCGCCGACCAGAGGGATGCGCAGTGGCTAATCTCCATGTTCTACGCTGCACGAGGCGACCTGGAAAAAGCAAAGTCGCTCTTGCCAAAAGGCGAACCCTCACCCACATTTGGGCCGGCTTCCGACACTTATCGGATTTACTTAAAGGTTAAGTCAGGGGAAAAACCTGATCTGAAATTGCTCGCAAAAAAGTATGCGGATAGTCCGAGCGCTATGCATTGGCTTGCCTTGGCTTCGGTGGAGCTTGGAGACTGGGATACAGCCACCCAAATCCTAGAGCAGAATGTATTGCTAAGACAACAAGGATTCTTTTTTCTTCAAGCAAAAGCCACCGAAATCTATTTTCAAAGACTAATCGCTCAAAAAGAGTTTGACAAAGCGAATGACCTTGCCCATAACATTTCGCTTTCCGGATACGGCAATCCTATCTACGCAAAAATCCATTACGGGCCTCAAGCCAAAGTGGCTCAGTTTGCCGGGAAGATTGAGCTGGACACTTTGGAGTTCGAATACATTCCACAGTTTGAGCAGGGTTCGCTTAGTCTCACCATCGATTCCAGTGGAAACGTGACGGGGAGTTCGGTTAAAGCCGGAACGGGACGACCGATTGTCGGCAAAGTTGATGAGTACGGAAATCTACGTGCATCGCTGAAAGATGAAGGCAAGGAATGGACCATCACGGGCAAGATTGCCCCGCCCGCTCTTTACTCCAAACTCCCCGCCTTCAAAACAAGCTTCCAAGGATTTCTATTGATGGATGCAAAGGGCCAGGCGAGGTACCTAATGGGTCGGTATCCCGGAGGAGAGGGCGGATAGAATAAGCAATGGCTCGCACGGAAGCGCCCATCAAGCCCCCCGCTCTGCAACCTGGAGACACCATTCGCATGGTCTCTCCGGCTTCTTCTCTGACCCAAGACAAGACGGATTTCACTCGGAAGCTGTTGGAAGAAGAAGGCTATCGGGTTGAGTTTTCAGCGCATTGCTTTGACTCCGATTTTCATCTTGCGGGAAATGATCAAGATCGTGCCTCGGATCTGATGGACGCCTTCCTAGACCCAAATGTAAAGGCGGTTCTCTGCTCTCGCGGAGGCTATGGATGCGCGCGCCTCTTCCCCTATCTGGATCTCGACGCCATCGTACAGGCAAACAAGCTATTTTTAGGCTTCAGCGATATCACCACCCTTCACATCGCACTAAACAATCGTGGCCTGGTGACCGTCCATGCGCCCATGGCCCTCACCCTAACCAATCCTCGTGAACCATGGGTATATGACTCTCTACGGGCCGTTTTACGCGGAGAAAACCCTATTCTCGAGGCAGCTCCTGGTGGGCAAACGATTGTTGGAGGAACAAGTGAGGGGAATGTTGTGGGCGGCTGCCTTTGCCTCATCTGCGACAGTATCAGTACTCCCAACCCAATCGACGCCGAAAACCGCATTTTGATCATCGAGGATGTCGATGAAGATCCTCATCGGGTGGATGCGATGCTGACTCATCTCCTCAATACTGGGATCATCCAAAAAGCCGCCGGGATTGTTTTTGGCGAGATGACGCGAACGGATAATCGTAACGGCGAAGGCATTGGCGGCAAACCTTGGCGAGAAATTGTAACTGAACGATTATCCTCACTAGGAATTCCGATGATGGTGGAGTTTCCTTTTGGGCACAACGCAAATATGCTTTCCTTACCGCTTGGAGTGAGAGCGCGCTTAGATGCTGATAAAGGAACGTTGACCTATCTTGAGGGACATTGCTCATGAAACGATTTGCTCTTCTTGGAATTCTTCTCGCCGGTAGTGTTCAGGCTCAGGTTTGGGAAAAATCTGTCGCGCCAGGGGTGACGTATCGGATGCAGGTGGACTTGGCTCTCCCTCGTATTGTTCATGCGATCCGATTTAGTTTGGGAGCCCCCGGAATGTCGCTCAAAAGTGAACTCGGAAAAGGGGTTATCTTTGACGAAACCACCTCGAAAGGACGAGAAACGGTTTCGGAAATGGTGAACCGCACCGGCGCCATCGCTGCGATCAACGGAGACTTCTTCCCTTTCACCGGTGATCCGCTAGGCGTAATGGTCCGTGATGGGCAACTCCTGAGCACACCCACTCTCCCCCGTGCCGTATTCGGCTGGGGCCCGAACCATGCGGCAATGGGGCTGGTCGACTTTGCCGGAAGCGTTCAAGTTGCCGGACAAACGATTGCCTTGAAAGGAATCAACGAAGAGTGTCCGCTCAATGAAGCGGTTCTTTATACAGATGTCGCCTCGTTTGCCATCTCCAGGACTCCGAACGTAGCTCTGGTTATCAAGATGGATGAAGTGGATTGGTCGCCCAACGGAACCTTCTCTGGTTCGTTTGAGAACATCTACCGCGATGCGGCAAAGATGCCGATTCAACCTGGCAATGCCATTCTGGTGTTAAGCGGCACCAAGACCAGTCTCGTTCAAAACCTGATTCCGGGCGAGCGCATTTCCATTAAGTTTGAGACAAAAGGATTTGATTGGACAAAGATCAATCAAACCATGGGAGGCGGTCCGTTCCTTCTCCGCTCTGGCCAAGTTTCGGTTGATGCCACAAAGCAGGGGTTCAACGATGCCTTTACAAACCGTCGCCACCCAAGAACCGCGATGGGTAGAACCGGCGACGGAGATATCTGGATTGCGGTCATTGATGGACGGCAGAAAATCTCCAGTGGAGCAACCCTCGAAGAAACCGCCCGTATCATGCAAAAACTAGGTTGCGTAGATGCCGTCAACTTGGATGGTGGCGGAAGCTCCGCGATCAACATCTTTGGCAATACTTTGAACCGTCCCAGCGATGGTAGAGAGCGCCCCGTTGCAAACGGGATTGCCCTCTTCGGTCCGAAATCAGATGTCGTCTCTATTCCGCTGCTTCTCAAGGCTCCGGAGAAGCTGACCATTGGCGTCAATCGAGTCGCTACAGTAACTGATGAGGCGGGTCGAGCAATCCCCAATACGGAAGTCATCTGGTCTGGCACTGGCGATGGCTGGGTAGACCAAGGTGGACTCGTGCGCCCTATCCAGAAAGGCAAAATGGAGTTGAGGGCCTACGTTCGGGGAACTCTCTATCGGACCACCATTGAGATTGTGGAACCGGAGAAACCGCTACCCAGCCGATCTAAACCAAAGCCCGCAACCAAGCGTAGAGGTTAACCTTCCTTAGAACCTAAATCGAGGGTTTCCAGAATATTCTCAAGATCATTTCCAACCTCAAGGAAGGGGGCAGATTTTTACTTGGGGGACCCTGGCTCGCCCTTCTGTTAAAACAATGCCAATGGCACCTTCTACTAAAGATTTTGTGGAATCCGTGTGTTGCAAAGCTAACTTCCCATCAATGTATCCCGTAAGTTCTACAGAACCTGAATGAGTGCGGACCTCAATCGCAAGCTCATGGGTCTCATCAAACTCCCAAGTAAAGTCCATTGCCGCCAACTCGTGATGGCCATCTCGGGCCTTTATGAGCTTCAGTTTTCCAGGTTCTAGCACAAGTGCGTAGAACCTACGCATCCCTTGCACATGAACCGCTAGCCCCGACTGCTTTGCCGCTTCAAAAGTGATCTTGGCGGAGGCTCGGTAGTTCTGCCACTCCCGGCAACCTATCATCGCCAACCCCGTCCCCTCATTCTGAATACAATCCATCCCACTCCAATCACGGAGGATCGAGAGCCCATTCACCCACTGGCGGAGCCACATCGAGCCCCCGTCGGCTGGTCGCTCGAATGTACAAGTCGGTACCCCTTCTACAAAAATCTCAGGAGGTATTGCTCCCCCGCTTTGGCTGAACGGAACATCACTGCCGCCATCGTGTGGATAGAGCCCAATCTCATGGATCGGTTGACTAGCGTCGCCGCCTATTTGCCAAGAAAGCTTTTCGTTGGCAAACCTTTCAAAGGTTCTTGAGGGGCCCAGTATCTCCTCGGAACTCCCATCGGCTCGATATCGGCGAGCATAAAACGTGAAGCTTATGTCGTCAAGCAACTTGGGCTGGATCGTTACCGTCTGCCCAGGATAAACCCCTGGTGACCCCTGTATCCCATATCCAGAGTCGCCGAGGTCATGAGGCTCAATGAATGTCGGAGCCCAGAATCGATCTTGTTGAACATCTCTCGCCGTCACCAACTGGTGAACGGGCCGAGCGGATGTTATTCCCCTAAGACTCTTGGCAGCGTGGACAACGTGCTTTGTGAGGGTTTCCGTGTTGGTGGCATAGCCACCCCCATCAGCCGTTGGAATAATCACACGCCCCGCAAACGGGTCCAAAAATGATGGATGGCTTTGCCAGAAGTAGTTTTGTCCACTCCGCACGCCGAGGATGCACCCCAGGTTGCCCGCATTGCAGTCAGTGTCCCAACCACAGGTGTTGACGACCTTCATGGAATGCTGGAAATCTCCCTTCCCGTGAAGCAAGGCGAAGTGGATGAGGCCGTGGTTGGGGATGATGTGGCAGTTGCTGGTGTAAACCCCATAACCGTAGGTTCGGTCGAGTTCGGCGAAGCCCTCTTTCCAGTCTGGATACGTCTCTACAAGCTCGCGGACATCTTCCACCAATCTACGGATTTGGCAATCGGGAGGGATTTGGGCGAGGGCGATGTCTTGGAGCTTGTAGAGGTCATGCTCACCAAACGCTCCGGCGACCATAGCGGCGATGACCTGCGCACCATAGATTGCCTCGCCATCGTGGCTCACAGATGCCGCCCGGCGAGCCCAGTCGGCGGCGGCTTCGGGATCGTTCGGATGGATCAACCCCCAGCCGTCGATGAAAATCTGCGCCCCGATCTGCTCGGCAACGGTTTTGCCGTTCAGTTCTATAGAACCTGAGCGAGGAGCTTTGATACCTTTTTTAAGATTGAGATAAGCGGTGTGTTCTGTGGAACTAGAACGCCCGCCCCACCAAAGAATCGTCCGATCCTCAATGATGTAGTTCAGCCAAGTTTCACCGATCTGTTCAGCCGTGAGGTTAGGATCGAAATCGTTATCCTCCAAGGCTCGCAGGAAGGTGAAGGTGCCGGAGATATCGTCATCGGCCACCACGATTGGCACACCGGCTTTCTCGTTCACATAGAAGTCGATCTCACCAAACTTCTCCATGATCGCCTTATGCGACCACTGCTCGAAGGGGCGGCCAAGATAGACACCTATGACTTTGCCAAGAACGCCGCCGTGGACGCGGACAGAGTAGTCAAGCGGGAGAGGGGAGTGGTGTGGCATGGTTCACATCTTGAAATTTGGAGTTTGGAGTGCCAGCTAGGTTACTGCCCATTCCAAACTCCGCACTCCAAACTCCAAACTTCCCTTATGCGCTCGGTCCGATAATCATCGCATTCAAAAGTATCTTATAAAGACCTTGCCACTGAGCTCGCTCGGTGGGGTCTTCGGTGAAGAGGACCGCACGTCCGCCGCCAGCGGGGGCGTCGTGGAGCCAGGTGATTCCAGCTAAATCCTTTTCCGTGGTATCCCAAGCCCAGCCACTGAGGAGTTTCTTAACCTTGTCATCCTCCGAAAGCATGACTACGCTGCCTTCTTTGGGAGCCTTATAGAAGTTTCCTCCAGAAACTGGGACAGCAATCTGGATGGGACCCGTCTTTGGAGCCGGATAACCATAACTCAAGAAGCTCTTGGGATCCAGTTCAGCTCGAAACAAAGAGCCAGGAAGGTTGGGATCTACACTCGTAGAATCCAGTGATGCCAACCCGCTGGAGCCGATTGCCCAGCCAGGATTGCTGATAGAGATTGCACAACCTCCAGCTCGGATCCACTCTCCGAGTTTGCCCGATGTAGAAGCTCCCGGACCCGTGATGATAATAGCGGTGTATTTGTCAAGATTTCCGACCAAAGCACCGGTAGACAAAGCCGTGAAAGGAAGCTTGAACTGCTTCTCCATGAGGTACCAGATTGGCCCACCACTCAGGTTGCCCGCACTGCCCATCACGATTCCGATGTTTGGTTTGCGCAGTTGGATCGTTCCTTCAGTTCCTGGACCAACCCGACCTTCATCAGGGTAGCTGGTGGCGAGCGGTTCGAGTCGAACATCGAAAGCCGACGAAAATTCGCGGAGTTTCTTTTCGAAGTCTTCTTCGTTTCTGGAAGCTAGGAACAAGAACGTTCCGCGAGGAATCGAAACTCCCCCAAGCTTCATTTCGCGGCGATTTATAGAGACCTTCAGTCCAGCCGTAAGAGCTTTGGCGATAAAGAGAATATCTTGCTGGTCCGTATACCTAAGGAAGTAACCAACAGACGACTCCTTGTAGTTATCTCTAGTCACATTTTGATAGTGGTTTACTACCTCTGGAGCAGACTCGCACCACCAAGCCTTTAGGTTATAGGCATAGATTTGACACCAAGCCGTTCCGTCATAGAACTCGTAAGAATCGATCTCGCTTTCGCCTTTTCCATCCTTTTCCACCTTGGCGAGTTGCTTTTGGCGAGCGACGAATTCAGGTTCAAAGTCGGAACCAGGTTCCAACCACGCTTTGGCGAGTTGCCCCATTGGCTGCGCCATATCTACCACGAGTGAGCCTGCTTTGAACTTCTTCGCGCCTACCGAATCGCTCCAGTAATCATGGGCGTCGTTTTGCGACCATTCTGTTTTCGCGATCTGCCATCGAATCCCAGCACGATCTAGGTGTTCACTGAATCTCTTTAATTCTCTATGATCATCTGACTCAACAACGACTCGTCTAAACTTGCCCGCATGTTCTCCGGTGACCGCTTTCCTTTTGTAGGCCATGAAGGAATCAATCAGCGCTTGGCGGTTTTTAGAAGCTGATTCGATAACAGCAAGAGCGGACGTAAAGTGTTTTTCGGCTCCTTGCCGCATGGTAAGAACAGTTTCATCAGACCGGCGGCGAGCTAATACGCGACCGCCATCTGTCTCATGAGTCATGCCGATAGCACCCATCAAAGTAGAGTGCGTGTCTAGATAACAGGGATTGTAGAAATCAAACTGGTCCTTCACATAGTAAGACCAACCAAACTGATCAAAGCTGTTTGCAGTGGCACGACCAAAGATTTCGGTCCACTTATTGTAGCGGTCTCGATCTACGTTTACGTTCAGAGATTGTTGGACCGGCGGAAAGAAATAGCTCTCAGTTTGTCCATGCTGATCCACATAGACCTGTGGCATCCATTTCCTAAACATCGCGACCTCTTGCCGTGTTTCCGCCTGGCTCAGCGAGATCCGATCTCGGTTCATGTCGAACCGGTAGTGGTTCGACCGCCCGAAAAACGCGCTCGGAATGGCAGTATCGTAAGAGCCTTGTTCTGGACTACCGTTTGGAATGCTGTTGTAGGCCACCACATACCTCTCATGCCCATCGGGGTTATAAACCGGATTGAGCAGAACAACGGTATTGGCCAGCATGTCGCCAATTCGCTTATGACGGGAGGAGGCTAGGTTATATAGCAAAGCCATCGCACTCTCAAACGAGGCGGTTTCGTCACCATGAATACATTGATTGATCCAGACAATCGCTGGGGTTTTGCGAGAAATTTCGGCAAGATCCACACCCGATGTCTGGTTCGCCAGCTTTAGATTGTCAATCCGGATTTGCTCAAGCCGTTTGATGTTGTCGGCGGAAGAGATCGCGAAGACCCTCAAAGCGCGGCCTTCCGTGCTCTTTCCATATTCCATCGACCTCACCTTGGCGTTCGCGGCTTTAGCGATGCTTAGGACAACGTTCTCTTGATCTCGAAAGACAGTGTGCTTGGATCCCAGTTCATAGCCGAGCAGAGCATCTGGACGCGGAACTCCGGATTCATAAGGGCCGTGATTGTAGAAGCCAAACTTTGCCGGTGCCAGAAGGCTTAGTCCAAAAAGAACGCTCGAGAGCATGGGTAGCAGTATAGCGGGGAGTTCGCAGGAAGTTCGTTGCCAGGGGTTAGCGCCCCATACTCACAATCGACACTTTCTGGGTTGTAGCTAAGGTAGCAAGCTTTGGGACTTCATTGACCATTTGTGGCGTATCATGGAAAAAACATGTTATACGCATGGAAAAACAATGGCAGACATTACTAACTCCAGGTCGCTCACTGACTTTCAACGCAATGCAAGGTCTTTTATAGAAGGAATCAATTACACGAAGACGCCCATGTTGCTAACCGTTAATGGCAAAGTAGAAGCTGTTCTGGTAGACCCAAGAACTTTTCAGGATATGGAAGTCAGCCTACAGCGCGAACGATTCTTAGCTGCTATCAGGGAAGGCGAAAAAGCAATTCAGGACGGTCAGTTCAGGGATGCGGAAGATGTGTATGTCGATTTAAAAGCCAAGTATGACCTACAAAGTTAAGGTCTCAAAGCCAGCAGAAAAAGATATCAGTGAGGCGGTCGAATTCATCACAAGGGACTCTCGGAGTGCCGCGTCCAAGTGGTACGACGGACTTTGGAAACTGATTTTTTCGCTTGCAGAGAATCCTTACCGATTTTCAGTCATTCCCGAAGTTGAAGAACTCGGCTATCCTTTTCGATCAGCAATCTACCACTCTCATCGAGTGGTTTTCAGGGTAGAGGATTCCTCTCAAACCGTTTACATTGTTCGCGTCTACCATGGAGCTCGACACCCATTATCCATTGATGACATCAGTGCATCAGCAGAAGATTACTGAACCCGACCAGTCCCGGGACTGTCAGTACCTTTAGGAACCGCGCATACGGCTTCGCGCGTTCGATCTACATACGAGATAGGAAAGATGAAAAAGACAGCATATGTAGCCATCGCCATAGCCTGTTTTGGAGGAGTTTTTGGAGCCCTGCAAGCAGATAAGTGGTTCTCCAAACGACAAGATTCAGCTCCCGTTCAGTATCGGCAGGAAGCAAGCCTGCAACCCATTCAGTACAGTGGAGCCGTCGCTTCCCCGCCTGACTTCCGGTCCGCCGCGAAGAAGGTGATGCCAAGCGTCGTTGCCATTGATCGATTTGAGCGTGTTACAGACTTCTTTGGTGGAGATCGGGGCGTTCAAGAGACGGGCTCAGGTTCAGGCGTTATTCTTAGCGCAAATGGCACCATCGTCACTAACAACCACGTTGTAGCCGATCAGCGAACTGGGCGTCCGGTCGATAAGGTGAAGGTTCGATTGAACGACAAGCGAACGTTTGACGCAAAGGTTCTCGGTACCGATCCCCGGTCCGACCTCGCGGTTATCAAGATTGAAGCGCCCAACTTAACGCCAGTAGACCTCGGCGACAGTTCTCAGCTTGAGGTTGGCCAATGGGTTCTCGCAATCGGAAATCCTCTAGGCTTTGATAACACAGTGAGCGCCGGTGTTGTTAGCTCATTGAAGCGAGACCTTCCCGTAGGAATGAGTGGATTAGTCAACGCGATTCAGACGGATGCCGCCATCAACCCTGGAAATTCAGGAGGAGCGCTGACTGATGCAAATGGTCGCCTTATCGGTGTGAATTCGGCAATCGCCAGTAACACCGGACAAAGCGTTGGTATTGGTTTCGCGATTCCGATAGACCGCGTCAAGACGGTTGTGAATGACATCGTAAAGTTGGGCTACGCTCGATATGCTGGACTGGGCGTCAGCTATGCACCCACACAAGCGCTTCTTTATCCACGAAATCGAAGGATTATTGCTGAGCAAACGGGGGCTGAGAATGTACCCAACCAAGGAATCGTGATCCAGGAAGCGACCGGTGCCGCTGCCTCAGCAGGCCTCAAGCAGATGGACATCATCCTAGAGATTGATGGAACACCTATTGAAGGATCATTCACCCTCAACAAGATTCTCACGCCCAAGAAACCCGGGGACAAGGTCCAGGTGAAATATTGGAGCGCGGGTAATGTAAAGACCACTTCGCTAACCTTGCAAGAGATCAAGGGAGCCTAAGAAACCTTAACAAATCTCCAAAATTCGCGCCGGATGAGTCATCTCCGGCGTCCTAAAATCATAGGGCCGGCTACCAAAGTCGGTCCTACTCTGACAACCTAATATGTCTCCTTACTCCGACGGCTTGCTGCAGTTTCTCGATGTTCTTCCTGCGGTCGTGCGCGAGCGCTTAGAGCGCGGCGATGATCTGGATGCTCTCATTGAAGTTGTTCTAGACTACGGTCGCCCGGCCGAAGCTCGTTATCGCGACCGAGTTGAACGGATGAACGATGTGATCGTTTCTGAACACGATATCGACTTCACCCAAAAATCAATTGGCGAGTTTGGAAGTGATAATCGCGCTGGTATTGAACGCACGCTTCACCGAATCTCTGCTATCCGTAACCGGCACAGCAAGGTGATCGGCTTAACCTGCCGTGTAGGACGAGCCTTAGAAGGCACGATTGACATCATAGATGACATCGTTCGGTCAGGACAATCCATCCTGCTTCTGGGAAAGCCCGGGGTTGGAAAGACAACCAAACTGCGCGAGATAGCTCGGGTTTTGGCGGATGAAGTTGAAAAACGGGTTGTCATTGTGGATACCTCCAATGAGATCGCAGGAGATGGCGATGTTCCCCACCCTGGAATTGGAGCGGCCCGGCGGATGCAGGTTCGAATTGCCGCAGAACAGCATGGCGTGATGATTGAGGCAGTAGAGAATCACATGCCAGAGGTCATCGTCATTGACGAGATTGGCAATGAAGCGGAAGCGGCCGCAGCCCGAACGATTGCCGAGCGTGGCGTTCAGTTGGTAGGAACCGCCCATGGTCAGACTCTGGAGAACCTGATGCTGAATCCCACTTTGGCTGACCTGATTGGTGGCATTCAAGCGGTGACGCTCTCCGATGCAGAGGCCAAGTTGCGGGGAACTCAAAAAACCGTATTGGAACGAAAAGCTCCACCGACTTTTGACGTTGTTATCGAGCTACTGGACTACGACCGTCTCGCCGTTCACCACAACGTTCAGAAAACGGTGGACATGATTCTTCGCGGCCTTCCACCTCGACCCGAGATACGTGTGCGAACCGGTTCGGGAGAGATGGAGATTGTTCAAAAGGAACAAACCGCCGAGATTGAAGAACCTGGGTTTAATAAACGATTCCCGGCACTGGCAAGAAGTGAAGCTTCGGCACAACCCAAACCAACTCCGACAAAGGGCACACCTCCTCCATCAAAAGAAGATGTCCCCCCGCTCATCAAAATTTTCCCGTACGGTATCGCCCGTACACGCCTCGAACGAGCGATCCGAGAGAAGCGGGTGCCAGCTTTTGTGACAAATGATGTTAGTCAGGCCGACGCCGTGATGGCGATTCGCTCTACAGTTCAGGCAAGCCCGAAGAAACTGCGCGACATTGCGGGCAAACCGCTCAACACGGTTGTAGTGAAGTCAAACACCTTCAGCCAGATTGCCGGAGCCTTAGAAGAGATCGTGCGCCAAGCAACCGATGGCCCGGACTTTGAGTCGAAGGCCCTTCAAGAAGCTCAAGCGGGAATTGAGACAGTGAAACAGAGTGGTAAGCCATTTGAGCTATCGCCGGCACCAGCGACGATCCGCAAGATGCAGCACCAAATGGCAGAGGCACAGCGTTTTGCCAGCGAAAGCGTAGGTGACGATCCTAACCGAAGGCTAAGGATTTTGCCGACTCGGTTGGCTTAGATATGTGTAGTGCGGAATAAATGCCGCACTACACATGTACACTTTTACTTCAGCAGATTGCGTAAGTAAAGCTCAGTAACTGGCCGCTCCATGTAGTCCTGCCCGAGGAGCTTTCTCAGCTTGACGATAGCCTCCTGGCGAGTGTCTCCCGTATTCTGTTCGTGTCTGCGCCAGAATTCATCCCACCAACCTCTGGGTTGGACTTTACTTCCGTAGTATTCGGTGATCCGACCGGTTTCTCCACCGGTGACGAGTGAACCTACTGAGTCGCTCTGATCATAGACGCTATCGATTTCAGACTTGATTGTCTTCATGTCGGCTTCGTTGACCACGCCGTTGGAGGTCGCCTTGTAGAATTGAACCGTCACTCGGACTGGGAATCTGGAATCACGCTCTATCTTGAGATTATCAATCTCAGTAAATGGCCCCTCGATCTTTCCGTGACCAATGACCGCATTTTCCACATCGCTCCGTCGGGCCTTGTCGCTGGTAGGAGCGGACATGGTAGGCATGGCACCACCGCCAAAACCACCAGAACGCATTGGATTCTTTTGCTTCAAAGGAACTTGGATCAGCAAGACCATATTCATGCCACTGATATCCTTATCTCCTGATTTACCGGGAGTAGGGTTGGCTACGCCGAAATCGCTGAATCGCTCACCCGTTAGGCTTGCTCTCATGCCGCCCTTGTTATGGAACAAACGCTGTCCCCAGGCTCCACCCTGGCTGAAAGCATCTCGCTTGTTATCAATAGTGGTGGTACTGGTTCCTTCACGAGTCGCGAGAATCGTGAGAACCGCTGGATCTCCAGACATCGACTGATAGTTAAAGATGACGGGATTAAATGTTGCCTTCCCTGACTGGGGAATAGGTAAGAAACATGCCTGAGCGCTTACCAGCACCTTGCTGTCTCGGTCAGCCAACAATGTGCGATTTTTGCCTAGCCAAGAACCTGGCTTGCTAAGGTAGTTTGTGGGCTCCTTTAGGAACTCATAAAGGCTTATCCTCTGAAGCTTTTTCGACTTCTCATTCCCAACTAAAAGTGTGAAGTCCCGAGGGTCTATGTCACAGGTCTTGTCGCTAAAGTTGGGGAAGCGTATGACCGGCATGGCCGTGACGTTGAATTGCTTTGTAGCCGGATTTTCAGCTCCAACTTGAATCGTCATGTCGCTAATGTTTGGACCGACCGCAGAGCCTTTGAATCGTCCGGTATCTTCCCATGTCACATTCAAAATGCTGAGCCCTAAGCGTTGGGCCAAAGCTTGAGCATCTCGGTTAGCAACCATCGTGGCGGTGTCTCGGATAGTCTTGGCATAGGCCTCAAAGCCGCGATTCCGATTGACTTTGAGACTTGGCCCATCCTCGTCATTGGCTAGGATCGCGATGGCCGATCCTCCTACAGCCAAACTGGCTACCGCTAGAATTCTCTTGGTGTACTTCATCGTCTCTCCCTTTGTGTCTTCGTAAAAGGGAAACGTTCAACACCTTTCGGCGTTACGATAGGTTTTGAGTTTCGGGCAGGCTTTGGAGGTAGTCGGACGCATTCTGACCATGCCAGCGAATATGATCCATTTCCCATTTAAGGGCCGCGATTGCCGTCTGCAATTCCTCAGCCGATTTAGCCTCCAGGATCGCAGGAGCTAAGGTCGAATTAATCCTCTCCGATGCCTGCAGCAGGTCGTGAATATCCACTGCGATCCCTTCCACAGTTTCAGACTCAAATCCAGCTTCAATCAGACGGTCTTGGACCGCTTCTCCCAGTTGCCAAAACTCCGCAACCATGGGATCTGTACTGCCTTCATTTGGATCACGATCCGTCACGCTTACGCAGCCTCTTCCATATCAGCAAGCTTTCGCGCCTGCTCGTCTTGGACTAATGCGTCGATCATGTCTTGGATATCTCCGTCCATGAATGCGTTTAGATTGTGAGACTGGAAACCGATTCGGTGGTCTGTGATTCGGCTTTGAGGGAAATTGTAGGTTCGAATCTTTTCACTTCGATCGCCGGAACCGATTTGACCCTTTCTCATTCCCGACCGTTCGGCGGTCAATCGCTCCTGTTCCAGTTGATAGACCTTCGCACGGAGAACGGCCATGGCTTTCAGCTTGTTTTGGGCTTGGCTTCGCTCATCTTGACAAGTCACGACAATACCGCTTGGCTTGTGAATGATTCGAATTGCCGTCTCGTTCTTCTGCATGTGCTGACCACCGGCGGATGAGCTGCAGAATGTGGAGATTTCGAGCTCGTCATTCTTGATTTCAATATCGACTTCCTCGGCCTCAGGTAGCACCGCAACGGTTACGGTTGAGGTGTGGATGCGTCCCTGACTCTCAGTTGCGGGGACTCGCTGAACTCGGTGGACTCCGCTTTCGTGTTTTAGCTGGCTGTAGGCGCCCAGTTGATTGATATTGAAAACGGCTCGTGAGACGCCACCAATACCGCTCTCTTCCATCTCGACTATCTCAGTCTTCCAGCGAAGTCTTTCCGCATAACGCAGGTACATTCGCATGAGTTCACCAGCAAAGAGCGCAGCCTCATCGCCTCCCGCAGCCGGGCGAATTTCAACGATTACCGGCTTGTCGTCCAACGGGTCCTTGGGAACCAACATTGTCTTCAACTTGGCCTCCTGAGTTGCGATCAGTTGCCGTAGTGGATCGATTTCGGACGCCGCCATCTCCCGCATCTCGGGGTCGTTTAGCATCTCCTGAGCATCCTCAAGTTCACCCAGTGCTTTTCGATACTCTCGAATGGTGATGACAATCGGCTCTAGCTCAGAGCGTAACTTGCCCAATCGCTGCATCTCTTTGGGATTGGTTACAAGGGCGGGATCGTTGAATCCTGCCTCTACGGCATTAAAGCGATTTTCTATTTCTTGAAGCTTATCCAGCATGTTTCTTGAATTCTAAATAGGGTCCCTGGTCAAGTAAATGAGATTGAACGCCTGGACCAAAATCAACCTTTCGGGATTATCCATCCGCTGCGTTCTAGGCAGGCCGGGAACTTCGGCTAGTACCGAGTGACGCGAATGCTATTTCTCAAGAGAACTTTCATGAAAGCCTTTTGGGGCGGATAGCGGGTCTCGAACCCGCGGCCTCCTCTTCCACAGAGAGGCGCTCTAACCCCTGAGCTATACCCGCCACGTGAATGGGAATTATACCTTTACCGTCATTGAAGCTTTTGGGAACTTTGGTTCGTTTGGTATGCTTAATTGTAATCATGAGGATTTTTCTAACCGTTGCTCTTTCTGTTGCAGCTGCAGCTGCCATGGCCCAAGCTCCTTGTTGCAAGGCCAAGAAGCCTTCACAAGAGGATCAATTCTTAAAGATTGCTCGCAAGATGGAAGTTGCAGCGGAAGGCAAAAAGGCTTGCTGCCGAACCACGGCAGAAAAGAAGATTGAAAAAGGCGGCGAAGGCTGCTGCAACGCTAAAGGCGAACCCGCAGCTTACAAAGTTTTCGTTCCCGGAGTGGGCTACAAATTCTTTGGATGCGAGGACAGTGCTGCACAAGGTCGAAAGGACCTTCTTGCGAAGCACACCAAAGTTGGCAAGGTCCAAAAGATAAGCAAAAAGACCTCTCGATAAGCCTTCCTGAAATGAATTCATAGCCGCTAATCCTATTGGGAAGGCGGCTATGTCTATTTTAAAGAATCTATACCTAACCATCGCCCCTTTGCTTTTGATTGGATGCTCAGGCGATATCGATGTAACCGGAACCTATTCTACGGAAGTTTCGCAAGCTGGCGGGAAAGAGACGATTGTTGGAGAACTTAACCTGCAGCCACAGGGAAACTTCCTGGCTACTTTTGGCCAACTCCAAATGGCAGGAACTTGGAAGTCCGGCAATGGGCAGGTCTACCTGTCTGGATCTGATGAAGTCTGCAATCTTCTTCCGAGCCATTATCGCGCGGATGGTTCAAAGCTCATCGCCATTCACGAAGGCGTTGACTCGAAGAGTTGGCAGTTTAAGAGAAAAACTTCACAGCCGGTCGCGAATCGCTAACATGAGTTCGCCATGTTTGGTGGCATCAAAGGCATGATCAGCATGTCCGCGGACTTCTGGTGGGATTGACATGGGAGGAATGGTTGCAAGCTCATTAGCTTCCGATTCGTAACGTGGAAACAGATGAGCATGAAGGAAAGGATCTAAGTTTCCGTAGATACTGTAGTTGATGCGGACCGCAGCCGTCGCACCAAGGATGGCGTCACCCAATCGGGCCATATCCTCTAGAAACTGAGTTCGTGCCGCCCCCTGCAAATCATTTAGCTTTCCCACTTGAGGGTAAGCAAGCAACAAGCAGTATCCGGGAAGGAATTGTGAATCTCCCATGACCGCAAAACCACTTGGGAGTTTTGCGATCATGGCTGGGTTCTCCCCTCTTTCCAATTGGGCCAATCGCGCAGCTGGCGTCATAGTGACATTCTATCCCTCACCCACTAGTAGAGGTAATAGGAGAAGGCAACGGCATTGAATGCAAAGTGCGCCCAGATAAGTGCCTTTAAGCGCCGCCATTCCATAAACATCCAAGAAAACAATATTCCATAGATCGTAGAACCGACGAGCCATTCCCATCCTTGATAAATATGGTAACTCCCAAAAATGACGGAAGGAAAGAACACAGCCAGCCATCGGTTGTTTGTTGCTTCCAATAGCCTAGCTACCATAAACCCTCGAAAGACCAATTCTTCAAAGGCGGCACCCACATACAGCACGGGAAGCATGCCGATCCACTGCATTGTCGTATAAGGAACGGGACCGAGTTGAGATAGGTCTGGTTCGGCCATGCCAGACTGGACCGCCTGACGTAGCGTATCGTCTAGCCAAATACAGAAGAATCCGACCACAATCAGCCCACCCACAAAGGAAACAACACCGAAAAAATCGCGGTTTCTTCCAAGACCGAAGTGAGCCTTGCCTTTACCAGACCGGCTCATGAAGTAAAGCACGAGCCCACAAATGGGAATGTATTGCGCCAAGCGCATAAGACCATCTTGAAAGAGTGTCCAATGGCTAGTACTTGCTGGCACTGCTAACGCAGCCCACAACGGAAATGCAACCAAAGCTGCAAGTAGGATGACTTCAATCCAAATCTGCGTCTTATCTTCAACAGACAGCTCTTGATCCGTTTGCACAACAATGAGACGGAGTGAATCTTGCAATAGGACCACCGAGATCATTTACAGTGCCTTAGCCATCCCATTTTGAGTTCAAAAATGAAAACCTAAAGTAGATTGCGAAGTTTTTGCCCTAATGCCCGTAAAGTTGCTTGCCAACAACTGATGGTGGGATGAACCGTGGAATTTACGCGACCGGAGTAGGAATGACCGCCCTTCAAAGAGGGATGGACGTTACCGCCAATAACTTGGCGAACGCATCTACGAACGGCTTTAAGCGAGATGGTCTCATCTTTCAGGACACCCTGCAAAGACAAATGTTCGCCAATGGCGGAACAGGGGAGAATGTCGGAAAGCTTGGATCTGGAGCTCAACCCGTCGAAGAGTTTACGATTCGAGAAAATGGCGCGATCACAAAAACTAACAATCCTTTGGATATGGCGATCGCTTCACCAAATGGCATGTTTGCCATTAAGTCTGGCAACCAGACGAAATACACTCGAGATGGCTCCTTTAGCCTAGATGACCAGCGAAGGTTAGTCACCAAGTCTGGGAATCCTGTTTTGGATCCAAACGGAGACGAGATCAATATTCCAACCGGCGTAATGGAAGTGCAGAGTGGAGGCCGGATTATGGTCAACGGCGCTTTGG
The DNA here is from genome assembly GCA_037190145.1 of Fimbriimonadaceae bacterium. Lineage (GTDB taxonomy): Bacteria > Armatimonadota > Fimbriimonadia > Fimbriimonadales > Fimbriimonadaceae > 55-13. The sequence goes on along the minus strand of JBBCJU010000010.1, from coordinate 81,792 downwards.
TAGCTCAGGTTGGAGTTTTTGATCTCGGGCCCAACAGCCGATTTGTTAAGACCGGCGATAACCTTTTTGATATCGAGGGAACAACTGTTCCGCTCGACGAAAGTCCGATTGAAGCTTCATCTATCGAAGCATCTAACGTCAACGCGATCGAATCTATGCTCGACATGATCAAGATCGGTCGACTCTTTGAACTCTCGCAGAAGAATATCCAAAGCCAGGATGAACTACTGCAACGACTCATTAGTAGCCTAAACGAGTAATAGCTGGCCCCTACTCCGAAGGATCGGAAAGGGAGGCAAAACGAGGTGAAGGATCGATCCTCGTGAAAGAAACTCAAGGATGGCAACAACCGGGAATCTGGCGTAAAGCTTTACCGCTGATCGTTAAGAACCCAAACATAGCGGCAAGCCGGTACGGGAACGTAGACGTGGGCTCAATGAGGCTCAGTCTTCATGCTCAATACCCTTTGCCCAAGCGAATGATAAGCCTATGATGCGATCTTTGAATACTGCCGGCACCGGAATGGTGGCCCAACAATACAACCTTGACGTCATTGCAAACAACCTGGCAAACGTCAACACCACGTCTTTTAAGCAGCAGCGGGCCGAATTCCAAGACTTGATGTACCAGACTTTCAAAGCATCAGGTGTCACCACCGGCAACACAACCGTCAACCCAACTTCTCTTCAAGTAGGTTTGGGAGCCGCATTTAGTTCTAACGCTATTAACTTTGGAGCAGGACCACTCCAAGCAACTGGAAACGCTTTGGATGCAGCGATCAATGGCGAGGGCTTCTTCCAAGTTCAGAAGGCCGACGGAACGATTGCTTACACAAGAGATGGAAGTTTTAAGCGAGATGCCAATGGTTTGCTTGTCTCAAGCGACGGTTATCCCGTTATCCCAGAGATCACCATTCCAGAAGGAGCCATTGCGATCAACATCGCAAGCAACGGAAGCGTGACGGCCGTCCTCGCGGGCACCAATGAACCGGCAGAGCTAGGCGTTATCCAAATTGCAACCTTCAGTAACCCCGCTGGCATGACCCGTATCGGGCAAAACCTTTACCTACCCGGTGGAGCCAGTGGAGAACCCACGGTTTCTAACCCAGGAGAAAACGGATCTGGAGAGCTCCAGTCTCGATTCCTCGAAGGTTCTAACGTTCAGGTGGTTGAAGAGATGGTTCGAATGATCATGGCTCAGCGAGCCTATGAGATCAACTCTAAAGCAATCCAAACCGCCGACGACATGCTTGGCCAGTTAAACCAGTTGAAGCGATAATGAAAATTCTCTGCCTACCCCTCATCTGCCTATCCGTCGTAGCCTCCGCGCAAGTTAAGGTCTACGGCGTTGAAAAAGCGCCGCCCAAAGCGACAGCTAGCCTGAAGGCAATTGTGAACATCCGCTCGCTGAGTGAAGTGACCGGACCTAGATTCACGTTGGGCGATGTCGCGGAGATCAGCGCTTCTGAAGATTTAAAAGCCCGACTAGAGCAGATTGACATGGGAATGGCTCCGGTCGCCGGTATCCCACGCCCCATCGTTGCCTCCCGAGTCCAAGGGCTCTTGCTTACATCTGGGCTAAAGGCTAAGGATTTTGAGATTCGAGTTTCCCAGGATGCAAAAGTTGCCCTCAAAGTTCAAAAGATAGAACTTGAGCTTTTTGTCCAAGCCGCAAAGCAGGCCGCAGAACCCTTAGTCGGTCCACAAGTGACCATGCAAAACAGCCAAAGCTTCCCAGATTTTCTGGCTCCCCTCGGGAACGTTCAGTTCACAACCGGCAAGCCATCCAAAAATCAGCGTGGATTCACGGTCCTCGTTACGGTTGTGGTGGATGGGAAACGAGTGAATTCACGAAACATTCAGCTTGATGTAGATGCCAGCAGTACAGCCTCTATCAAATCAGGAGACGCCGTGCGCATCTTCCTTAAAAGTGCCGGTGCCACCATCGAGCTAATCGGACGAGCCCGCAGCGGCGGCTACGTCGGTCAGTCCATCACAGTTGTGTCCAGTACAGGCTCTGTCCATCAGGGCACCGTGCTGTCTACATCAGAAGTCGAGGTGAAGTTATGAAAGCTCTAGGGCTATTGATCTGTGGCCTGTGCGTTGGTTCAGCAATCGCACAGAGCGACCAAGACGCGGGCTCCCTGTTTAACAAAGGGATGAAGAATCCGTATCTGAGTCGCACCGCAAAGGCAGTTGGCGACATCCTCACGATCGTTGTGAGCGAAAGCTCCAGCGCGAATTACAGTGTCACCACCAATGCGGCAAAGAAGGATGACAACAGCGTTGCCAAGTCGGTTCTACCCTTCCTCACCTCCTTTAAGATTCCGCTCATTGACCAGCTACTTGGTGGGCTATCTACAGGGAACTCTTCCAATAACAGCGGTACGGGTTCTACAACGCAGACCGGAAAATTAACCGCCCGCGTTACCGTCACCGTTAAGCAGGTCTTGCCCAATGGAAACATGGTGATCGAAGGGGTTCGGATGATTAAGGTCAACCGTGAAGAGCAGCAGATCACTTTTAGCGGAATCGTTCGAGAGGATGACATTCGCTCAGACAACTCTGTACTCAGCGAGCGAGTTGCCGAAGCACGCATCACCAATTTAGGAAAAGGCTTAGCCGCTGATCGCCAGCGCCGAGGCATTTTGACAAGGATTATCGACTGGCTCTTCTAGTCACAGGAAAGCAACCATCATGAAAGACTTTCAGACTTTGAACTTCAAAACCCGGATTGCAGGAATTGGACTTGCTGCCTGCCTTCTATCTGGCATGGCAATCGCTCAGCAGCCTGCAGCAAAGCAAGATCCACAAGGAAATCCGCCAGGACAAAAGATCACGGATTCTGAGAAAAAAGATCTGGGAATCAAGCAGCAGAGAATTTTGGATGCCGAGAGAAACGGGGTCGAAGTTCGACTCAAAGACATCGCTAGGTTCCGTGGAATCCGATCTCAACAGTTAAAAGGAATCGGGCTTGTCATTGGGTTGGCAGGAACCGGCGATACCAAGAAGTCTGCGGTAACGCGAGAGCTTTTTGCCAACTACCTCAAAGATCTGGGAATCAAGATTGACGCGAATGAGGTGGATAACAAGAACGTTGCAGCGGTTATGATCACTGCTGAGCTCCCCCCATTCTCTGCGAGCGGCCAGTACCTCGACATCAGTGTTGAGACCATCGGCGATGCAAAGAGTTTGGTGGGTGGCACGCTTGTTCAGTCTTTCCTCTACTTGGTGGGAGATAAAGAAAACGTTTATGCCGCAGCCCAAGGCCAAGTGACCGTAGGAGGCTACGACGTGAGCGGTGGCGGTAGTTCGTCCAGCAAAGGACATGTGACGGCCGGAACCGTGCCCAGTGGTGCCATTGTTGAGAAGTCTTTGCCGGCCAAGTTTGTGTTCGAGAACCGGATGTATTTGGACCTTGACGAGCCAGATATCACCACTGCACAGCGCGTAGCAACCAAGCTAAAAGACACCTTCCCACAGTTCCTGGCTCATGCCGATAACGCTGGCACCATTTCGATGACCTTGCCAGAAGGAGTATCACCCATTCAGGCCTTTAGCCAGATTGAGCAAGTTCGAGTGATGAGCGATGCCCAAGCCACGATCGTCATCGATGAGAAAACTGGAACTATCGTCTTTGGAGCCAATGTTAAGGTGGGGCCAGCCGCAATTGCTCAAGGCAGCCTTAATGTCAGGATCGATACCGTTTTTGACGTGAGCCAACCAAGACCACTTTCCAATGGTCAGACCGTCATTGTTCCGACATCTACAATCTCGGTTGACGAGAAAACGGCTCAGATCGCGACCGTTGCCCCCAACACCACGGTGCAAGATCTCGCAAAGATGTTCCAAGCCCTTCAGTTGAAGCCCAAGGACATCATTTCTATCTTGAGAGCGCTCCGCACTCAAGGTGCTTTGAAGGCAAGGATCATTTCTCAATGAACGTTAATCTTCGCCCTGTAATGGACACCCTGTCGGGAATCCAGAAGGCACAACCTGAACTCGAAAAGCTTAAGAAAGCCACTGATGGATTTGAGTCCATTTTCTTGAAGAAGATGTTTAGCCAGATGAGATCAATGGTCACGGAAACAACCTTTGGCCAGACCTATGGAAAAGACATTTTCAACGACATGCTTGACGAATCGTTGGCGAATGCGGCCTCGAAGTCGAAAACGCTGGGGATGGGAGACATGCTTTACAACCAGTTTGCCCCTCGAGTCGTTCAGAGCTTCATTCCGAGAGGTTCTGGGAACGTATCGTTCCCACCCAAACCCAGTCTGTTACCTGACACCCAATCAACAATTTCTAATCCATTTGAGCAACCAGCTCAGGAATCCATAAAATCATGAAAACACGTGAACTGCAAACCCTTTGGTGGGATTGGCTCGGTACTTCCGAGCGACTTCTCCGCTCTATGTACGAACAAACAGCCGCCCTTACTCTGCGAGATGTGGCGAGAGTCGAGCGGATTCAGCCCGAGCTAGATCAGATGATGTCTCGATTGCGAGAATTGGACAGCGAAGCCGTGGCGCTTGCCCACAAGCTGGCCGAAGAGTTTGGTGTTGAGCCAAATCTTCGAAGCTTGGTAAGCGTGCTTGATAAAGCCGAAGCACAAGCTCTCCAAGGAATCGGAAACCGCGTTACCGTTGCCGCGCGCAATGTCCAGGATGTATTGAAGAAGAACCGAGCGCTTATTGAGAACGAAATGACCTACATCAATGGGTCTGTAACCCTCATAGCCAAGGCGGCTGTTCAATCTCAGGGTCCATTTTCTGGCGCAAAAGCCGATTCTGTATTAGTAGACCAAGCAGCTTAGGAGAGAATCATGCCCGGATCGTTTCATGGCATCAATATGGCTTCCAACGCCCTGCGCGCGTTTCAACGCGCGCTGGACGTAACGGGCCATAACATCTCGAACGTTGATACTCCTGGCTACACACGCCAGACGGTCGAATTTCGAGACAATGATCCCACCAAATTCTGGATGGGCGGCGTTCATGCCCTAGGCAATGGCGTCACCATCGGTTCGGTTAATCGCATTCGTGATTCGTTCCTTGAGCAACGGAAACTTCAAGCCACCGGCGATACAGGGAAGTTCTCGCAAATGGCTGAGAGCATGCGGAACATTCAATCCCTTTTCCTAGAGCCTGGTGGCAGCGGAATTGCAGATTCGATGGACAAGTTCTTTAACGCTTGGTCGGCGTTATCGTCAAATCCAAATGAACCAACCGCTCGAATGCAGGTGCAGCAAGCCGGCACCACGTTGGCGAACCGAATCCGAACAACCTATGGAGCCCTTGGCGATCAACTGACCCACACAAATCAGACGATTACCGACACGCTCAACCAAGTCCAGAACCTTTCAAACCAGATTGCAGAGCTAAATGGCCAAATTCGGCAAAGCATGGCAGAAGGAATGACGCCTAATGACCTCATGGACTTGAGGGATAAGGCAGTCCGAGACATGGGCCAGCTTGTAGATGTTCACACCTATGAACAGCCGGATGGTACGGTCAATGTGTTTATGAACCAGTTGACGCTGGTTGATAGTGCAGGAGCCGTCCCCACGCCACTTACGTTCAACACCACCACAAACACCATTAGCAACTCCACAGGGACCTTTGATGTCCGTAGTGGTCGTTTACGGGCCCTCTTTGAATCCGCCGAACAAGTAAAGGTTTACCAAGGAAATTTGGACTCACTCGCAAACGAGTTGAGGACTCAGATCAACGGAATCCATTCGACCGGCACGAATCCACTTGGCAATACAGGGGTCAACTTCTTTAATGATTCCCTCCCCCAAACTGGAGCCTTGGATTTTGACCTTGACCCTGCGATCATCGCTAACTCTGAAGCAATCGTCAGCAGCGTCTCCGGCAATGCAGGAGACGGAGGCTTGGCCTTATCCATGAGCAGATTGCGAGATCAATCTTCTGCATCGTTGGGTGGAGTCACCATGAGTCGATACTTTGAAAACATGGTCTCTGATGTAGGGCGGAAGACCGAGTACTGGGGAGCTCAGGTTAGCACTCAGGCGGCCATGAATGACCAGATTGAAACACAGATTCAAAGCGTGAGCGGCGTTTCCCTAGACGATGAGATGGCCAATATGCTTCGCTTCCAAAGAAGTTATCAAGCTGCAGCCAGAGCCCTCACCATTTTCGACCAAATGACCGAAGATTTAATCAACATGGTTCGCCGATAGTGCGAAGGCTAGAAAATGAGAATTAGCACCGCCTACCAGTTTGAAACATACTCCGCCGATATGAGGCGAGCCCAAGAGCGGCTCGCGATTGCGGGACGTCAAGTCTCATCCGGAAAACGAGTGGAACGACCCAGCGATGATCCGCTTGGAACTTCTCGCATCCTCCAGATGCGCAGCTATAAATCGGCAACCGAGCAATACACCAAAAATCTCAATGTTGGCAAAGGGACCCTTGGCTATACGGAGGAAGCTCTTGGAAGTGCTTTCAGCAGCATTTCCCGAGCGTACACCCTTGCGGTACAAGGTGCGAACGGAGCCACAGATCAAGCCGGTCGCAACGCCATGGCAACCGAGATTTCTACCATTCAGGAAAGACTCCTCCAAATTGCCAACACACGTGGTCCATCTGGAGGATACGTATTTGCGGGGCAAAACAATGGTTCTGTGCCTTACACGGTTTCTGGGAATGCACTTTCTTTTGCTGGAGACAGCAATCCGATTGTGATTGAGGCTGGACCAAATGAAACCATGCAGGTGAATGCACCTGGAGAACCGTTGTTTAGCGAAACCTATGCGAAGCTAGAAACACTCAAGAACAACCTCTTGGGCGGAAATGTCGGTGCCCTAAGCGGCGTCAGCATTGACGAAATGAAAGGCGCTATGGACTCCATCAGCGCCATTCGAGGACAAGTTGGAGCCCGCCTCCGACAAGTGGATGAATATTCTCAACAGTACACCAGGAGGGTGGACGACCTAACCCAGAGCATATCTGACATCGAGGAAGTCGATATTGCTCAAGCGCTAACGAACTATCAGCTTGCTCAGACCGCCTACGAGGCTTCTCTTCGAGTTGCCAGTCAGGGCTTTAACCTTAGCCTGATGGACTTTATCCAAGGTTGATCTATCCCAATGACTCTTTCTAACACCCGATTCGGAGATATTGAGTTCTCCGCCGACGACGTCATCACTTTCACAGAGGGCATTATTGGTTTCCCAAACTACTCCCAGTACTTGCTGCTCAACCATAAACCCAATACACCGTTTAGGTGGTTGCAAAGTGTTGAGGACGCCAATCTAGCTTTCTTGGTGGCTTTCGCAGATTTGATTGTCCCAGGATATGCTCCAGAAGTGGACAATGGAGTTACCCGAGAGCTAGCCCTCTCGGACGAAACCCCCACCATGGTGCTTACCACTGTAAGCATCCCTGCCGGCAAACCGCAGGAAATGACCACAAATTTGCTAGGTCCCATCATCATAAATGGGGCAACCATGCAAGCAAAACAGGTGATCTTGTCTGACGACGCGTATACTGTTAAACACCGGGTATTCGCGACGACCGAACGCGTTGCTGAGAAGGTCGCTGCCTAGCTCAGAATATCGATCTCTCGTTTCCGGCCATGGAGGGCTAATCGAGCATGCTGGTGCTCACTAGAAAACTACATCAGAGCATCGTCATCGGAGATCAAATCGAAGTGGTTGTGCTTGAAGTTCGAGGCGAACAAGTTCGTCTGGGCATCAAGGCGCCTAAGGATGTGACCGTTCACCGTAAAGAGATTTACGAGCAGATTCAGGATGAAAACAAGAGCTCGGCAAATGTGCGGCTGGAGGATATCCCCGAACCCTAGTCGCTTCCTATGCAGGAAGCATGGCAGGGGAGTTGAAAACTGGGCTCATGTGAGCCCTTCTTTCTTACAATATAAGTTTCTAGCCCAAGCCAAAGTTGGAGAATCCCAACGGCAATGAACCTCCGAGAACGCTACCGCCCCGTTGCTCAAGCCTCCAATATGCTGGTGATATCCAGCTTTGCGGCGCTCATCATCCTATTGATCATCAATCAGGGCCTGAATCTGGTGAATGTTGCCATTGGCTCCGCCATCATCCTGATCGCCAATGTGGTTTTTCTGTGCTCGGGCATCCTTGTCCCCGGCCTTGTTGCGCATGCAACCATCGTGTTCCCTCTGAATATCACTTTGCCGATTGTCTACTCGGCCTGGTGCATTGTAATCGCTTATCTCTCCTGGCGCCTTGGCAACCCTTTAGAACCCACACTTGAAGTCTTCCGGAAGTTTGCCAACCTCTTTGAGACACCTCAACTGTTTATCTTTCCGGCCACACAAATTTTGGTCCTTAGCCTTGCGACCCTGGGCAACTCCAAGGAGCGAGCCAAGGGTGTAGACTCACCGTAATGCAGGTCCATTTTGGCGAAGAACTCATCCGCGCGGAGTGGACTCAGGCGGTCGCATGTCTGGGAACCTTTGACGGGGTTCACAGCGGACATCGCCAAGTGATCGGCACTGCTGTTCAACGAGCCAAAGAGCGTGGACTTCCTTGTATCCTTGTCACGTTTGACCGCCATCCTGCTGCAACGTTAGCCCCAGAACGTTGCCCTAAGAGCATTGCTCCCCTTGCCGCCAATATCAAGGCGTTTGAATCCCTAGGGGTTTCAGTTGCTGTTATTCTGCCCTTCTCCCGTTCTCTCAGCGAGACTCCAGCTCAAGTCTTCCTAGACCAGGTGCTAATCGGTGAAACCAAAGCTGAGCTTTTGGTGGTTGGACACGACTTTGCTTTTGGAAAAGGTCGGGAAGGCACAACAGAATGGTTGAAGTCTCGCATCGAGACCGAGGTCATCCCACCCTTTGAACTCGATGGGCACAGAGTCAGTAGTAGTGAGATCAGGAGAGCCATTGGGTCGGGAGATGTGGAACATGCCAATAAGCTTTTAGGGAAGCCATTCTGCCTGATGGGAGTTGTGGTCTCTGGACAGAGGTTAGGCAGACAACTCGGATTTCCCACCATTAACTTGGCCCGATCCTACGATGGCGTTTTGCCTAAGGACGGAATCTATGGTGGCACTGCGGAAACCAACCAAGGAACCTACCGCGCGGCCATCAGCATTGGAATGCGACCGACCGTAGATGGTGATGCTCGAACCGTTGAAGCCTATCTCCTAGATTATCCAGGCGTTGAAATCTATGGCTCCTCAGTAGATTTGCATTTCCTCCAGCGACTAAGAGATGAAGAGCGTTTTGATTCCTTGGACGCACTCAAAGTTCAAATGGCCCAGGACGTCGTCCAAGTTGCAAACGACATCCCCTTACCCTAACGTCTAGATAGCTATGAAAAAGAAACCCATACTCATCGTCGCCGGAATTCTGGTTCTATTGGTAGGCGTTCGCGTGGTCATGGGACTCTCCGGAGCAGATGACAAGAAGCTGATTCAAGAAGCATTGGCCGAATCCATCAAAGCGAGCAAAGAAGGGCGCCCTGGAGGTGTCATGGATAAGATTTCCGACAAGCTCGTTGTCAACAGTGAGCAGGTTGGAAAGTCTCAAATCGGAAATGTCATCCGCGATATGAAGCCCGATGTAGAGGTTCTGAAACAAGACCCTATCATCACGGGTGAAGAAGCCCAAATCACTTCGCCCGTAAGACTCAAGGTTTCCCTGCCTATTGGCAACGGTACTGCCTTCGACCAAACTATTAACGATGTCACTCTGATCTTCGCAAAAGAATCTGCAACCGATTGGCTTATCATTCCTACCACTAAGTGGCGGCTTCGAGAAGTTAAGCTCCCAGATGACGTGATGAACCAGATTGGCGGCCTGGGTGGTCTTGGCGGCTTCGGTGGAATGGGATTCTAAAGCCTCTATCCGCTTCTCCTAATATTCGGGCGCGATTTAGTCGCGCCCATTCTATTTCAGGAACTTATCGAGCCACTTTACGATCTCTGCCAAACGATGCAACCGCAAATCGGGAGGACCATTTCTGGACATTCCGTGAGATGTACTCACTGGATATCGCACAAAGCGTGACTCCACACCTTCTTGCTGAAGCGCTGTAAACACTTGTTCACTTTGCTCAATATTGCAGCGTAAGTCCCCCACTGAGTGGATCACCAAAGTTGGAGTCTTTACGTTGTCAAAGAAAGCAATTGGAGACTGCTCCCAAAGATCCTTGATCTTATCGTGCGTACTCCAAGCGACTCCCTTAAAGTAGCCATCCTTGTTGAATGGGAAGTCGCTATTCCCCGCCATCGAGACCATATTGGATACACAACGATCAGAGATAGCCGCCGCAAAGTCATGAGTGTGGCCAATCACCCAGTTGGTCATGTATCCGCCATAACTTCCGCCCATCACACCCATTTGGCCTGGGTGGATGAATGGCTGATGCTGCATCCAACGTGTCACCGTCTGGATGTCTTCCCAGTCCTTGTTGCCCCAGTCGCCTTTGATCTCAGCACAGTACTGCTCGCCATAGCCCTTTGACCCTCGGGGGTTTGTATAGACCACGACATAACCTTGAGCGGCCAACAACTGAAATTCATGAAAGAACGCCCATCCGTATTGGGTATGAGGTCCACCGTGAATCTCAAGGACCGCAGGATATCTTTTGGGTTCCAAATACCCAATCGGTTTGATAACCCACCCGTGAAGCTTGCTCTCCGAGCCATCTTTACATGGAGTGGAGTCCAACCAGAATTCCTCTGGTTCACTCAGTTTAATCTCGTCATGGAAGGCTTCGTTCAGATTAGTCAGAACCTTTGCGGCATACTTACCCGTTGCCAGCTCAGGCAATACCACGGCGACTTCTGCTAACCGAGTGGCATGCCCATAGGTTGCCGCGATCACACTACCATCGGCGGAAAGATTGCCAACCGTGATGGCATGCTGACCTTCAGTAAGCAGTTCATGCTCACCACTCAGTAAAACGCGCCCGACCTGGGCTTCGCCGTGAATACCTACATTCACGAGGAGCGCTTCTGAGTTCGGGTACCACTCTAGCACCGCATCGTAACTCGCTTCCTTGGAGTCGCTGAGAGTTGCCACGGCCACATCAAACTTATGGTCAATAGTTAGCTGACGCGCTTCGCCACCATCCGCGGAAACCACATAAACCTTTGTGTTTCGAGTTCCCCAAGGATCAGCCTCATCAACATCTCCACAGAAAGCAATCAGCTTTCCGTTGGGAGACCACTTAACAGAGCCCTTTTCACCTTTCGGCAACCCGGAAATCTGAATTGCTTGACCAGTGAGGTCTACGCGATAAAGCTGAATATTCGGCGGATCGACATTGGGCCGCTTGCTCGCAGTATGGGCTACTACCAATTCCTGGGAATTGGGCGACCAATCGAAACTGTAGTTACCATCCACCGCCCCTGAGTAAAGCGATGTGGTCTCGCCCGACCTTGTGTCAACCAGGTAGATCGAATACCGTTGTCCAGCAAAATAGCCATCGCCATCCAGCCGGTACCAAATATTGTCAATTTCAATCGGAGGCTCACTCAGCCCCTTCTCCTCTCGCTCCTTCTTAGCCGCCTCCGTTGAGGATGGTAAAGCAGGTCGGTATGTAAAGGCGATTTTAGTTCCATCTGGAGACCACTTGAAATCTCCCACTGAACCTTCTGTTAAGCTTGTTAGCTTGCTGGCCTCTCCCCCATCTGTGGAGATCAGGAATAACTGAGGTTGCTTTCCTTCACGCCCACTGACAAACGCAATCTGGGTCCCATCCGGGGACCATCGACCATGCCCTGCTCCACCATCGCCACCGGTCCACTGTTTCAGAGCACCTTCCATATCCACCGTGAACAAATGAGTGATGTACTTGTTCCGGTCGTTGATGGTCTTCCGAGTAAAAAGAACTCGACTCCCGTCTGGGCTAACTTGAGGGTCACCTACAAACGTGATTCGAAGCAAGTCCTCAGCAGTAATGGGTCGCTTTGGCATATGCTCAGAGTACCAGGGGATTGATTGCAAGAAAACACTGAAGACATATACCTGTGCTGTAGCCTTGTGCCTCTTAAAAGAGTGTCCTTACACGTTTAAGTTAACGAACGAAATCATCTATAAGCTTAAATGACTTCATAACCAACATGGCTTTTCTTCAGTTCAACAGCGAAAACTGTTTTTCAGTTATAGTGGATACTCTCAATAATAATCAATGAACCTCTCTTCATTTTACATTCAGTAAAGAACACACTGAATTTGATGCCATTTAACTTCAGGTTTAGTTTCCGTTTAGCTAGACGACAGATCCCGTAATTTTTAATACGTAGCGATCGTAATGATTTTCATGAGTCTTACCACTCCCATCTTGTTACTCTTAACCTCTATATTTTCGCCTCTTCAAGATACAGTGGTGAAATGCACCATTCTCGGCGATACCACAGCAGCAGAACGCAAGGCAATAGAAAGTGATGTCAGCTATACTTATGAAAAGTACAAGCACGCATTCGGTTACGAACTTAAGGTAACAACTCTGATTGACCTTAGGGATAAGAAATCGCGCCCCTCAGATGCTGTCATATACATGTCTTGGATGACCGACTCTCAACTGAGAGCTAAAATCAAAGGTCAAGTCCCCGATGAGCAACTCGATGATGCTGTTGACTTTGTGAGAGAGAATCGTGCTTTAACACATGAGCTTGGACATGATCTTTTATTCTATTATGCTAACAGCAAATTATCATCAATCAGTGTAAATCTTCCAGATTTTGGAAGGTATGGGCACAAAAATCTTCCGGATTGGATTGATGAATCATTTCCTGTCTTCTGCGAAGACTCTAATCTTCTAAAGTCGCGTCTTCGATTTGCCCAAAACAACCTCGACAGAAACATTCCCTTTTCAAGATTCTTTATGATGAAACACCCAAACTCTGATGACAAAGAAGAAGAAAACAATTCCACAAAACCGGCAGGAAAGGACAGCCGTGAATCAGTAACTAGTTTCTATGCTCAAGCAGGCGCATTCTATTTGTATCTTGAGGCAAAAGCTGGACCGCTTACATTCAAGAAGATCGTCGACAAAACTCTAGAATCTAAGTCAATGTCCGAAATACTTCCTACAATTTCCGGTCTACCGCATACGGTTGAGGCACTAGAAAACGATTGGAAAAATTGGATGAAAATACAAGACTTTAGTTAACTTATTTCCAGGCAATATTAAGAATGAATAGGATTCAACAAAGATTACAAATGCAATCCAATACTATTCATTCTTAATATTTTCGAGTTATTCATCTCTCAGTCGGGTCTGAAGCACTGATCATTTGTCTATGATTTAGTCATCGTCATGTAACTCTTCAAATGGACAAACTCCCTATAAACTACCGATGCTCTCTGCAATTACTGTTTCTTGTTTTCGATCAATAAACATTTTCCACCCTTCAAAAAATCCACTTCAGCATATTTTTAGACAATGCCCTAGCAAGGTAGCTTTACTACACGCTAAGTCATTCATCTTTGTTCAGTCTGTCGAATTCACTCTAAACGTTCACCCGTCCTTAACAAGCTTCAGAACATCCCTAAACCTCGGATGCTCCGCTGACCCTAACCACTCGTACACCAGAGTATCCGTATGGCTCGGCAAGACCCCAGAATCACGCATTCGTTCCATCCCCAGCTTGTGCATCTCTACAGTCCGAGATGAAACGGCATCTGGACATACAAACACGTTGTAGCCGCTATTCCGCAAATCCAGAGCAGTAAGGGTAATGCAGATATGGGTTTCGACTCCAACCAGGACAACATTGGATCTCCCCAGGCCATCTATGGCTTCTCGGAAAGACTCCTCACCCCAGGCACTAAAAGACATCTTATCTATGGGTGTTGTTGTGAATCGAAGCAAAGATGTGTCCGTGCCTCCCAATCGCGCTGGATTTTGCTCCGTCGCCAAAACCGGCACCCCTAACGTATGCGCCACCTGAGCCAGATACCGGCTTCGACGAAGAACACGCTCTCTTTCATGAATCGCAGCCATAAACGTATCCTGAATATCAATCAGAACCATCACGGCGTCATCAGCAGGACATTGGAGAACCGGCATGATTTGATTATGCATCTGTGAACGTTCTCGCCTATCTCACCGTCCCACACCCTTGAAGTTGCCCGAAAATTGACGAGCCTGGTTAAAACAAGTAGAATAACGCTGGCTCCAGGGTCGAGGCTTTGCCACGACTTACGATAGGTAGGGAGGCGATAGGAAAGATATGAGCAAGAAGTTTATGGCAATGGCCCTCATGGCTGTTGGAATCGTAGGTGGGGCAATTGCCCAAAGCGACGACACGAGAATCGATGCAACCCCATCGTATCTCACCTTCCGCGGTGGAATTCTTTTCCCGCTGGATGACAATCTTCGCAAGTCTTCGGACCTCTTTGCTGGTTTTGGTGTGGACTACGAGTTCCCAACCCAACTGATCAAAGGCAGCACTACTTACCTCTCTGCAGATTGGTGGCTTCGCACTTCTTCGGGTGACAACGGCAACGTTTTCCCCATCGCGATCAACCAGCGATTCTACGGTAAGGGTGGAAGTCGATTCTACGAAGGTGGTCGAAACTACTTCTTCGCCGGTCTGGGCGTAGCAATCATTGACGTTGCCGGTCGATCCAGCAGCAAGTGGATGCTCCGTGGTGGCGTTGGAACCGAAATCGGTCCAAACATCATCGCAGAAGCAGTTCTCACTCTTAGTGATGAGAGTTCAACCAACGTTCGCGCTAATGGCGTAGGCGTTTACCTCGGCTACAAGTTCTAGTCGAAAAATCTTGAACGCCCGGAAACATTTCTGTTTCCGGGCGTTTTTCTATATATGCCGTACGTGCTTACGAAACATCAGGGGCCGAACTCAATCCTCAAGCGATTGGATCACGTGATATGTCGCGTACCAGATATCCAGCATTTTCATCGGCACTTTTCGGATGTGCTTGGCTTCAGTGAAGCTTGGCCTATCGGCAAGTTTTGGCCTACGGGTAACACGAGCGGCATTGCCCTGGGCGGGATCAACCTGGAATTTGTAGAAGAACCTGGCATCCAACCACAAGCAACCACATTGGTCTTTGAACCCAGATCGATCAATGCCGCATCTCAGGCATTCAAAAGAGAACTCCAAGTTGAAACAAAAATCTTCAACAAAATTGAAACAGATTCATCTTTACTACGGCTAAGAGGATTTTCTGATGAGGAGGCTCAGGGCCCTCAGCTAATCTGTCAGAACTTACTGTTAGAGTCAGATTTCCCAATCGATATGTTCTTCTGTGACTACGCACCAGGGCTTAAAAAGCGACTGTCGCCCGAAAGATTTTCTTCACCCCATGGTCGAGTTTTACGCATAGAGGTAAGCCTTCCAAATGCCGGAGATATTGAGCAGTTAAATTCTCTAGGTTATGAAGGTGAAATTGAACTTTACCAATCCGAAACCACATTTGGGCCATGTCAAGTAACAGGAATCATGCTGGAGAATGGTCCGGTTGACCTGAAAGGGATTGATCCAGGTTTCCGATTTACCTAACGAGGACTCGATTAATACTGTCTCTTAAGAGATCGACTGGCACTTCACGATTGCCATCTTTATCGAGAATCCTTGTAACGGGCGGCGTCTTGGCGAATCCACCCGTTGCCGAGTCCAACTCTGCCGCAATATCCAACATCTCTAGGCCATCCAACAACACTTCTTCCATGGGTCTCATTTCGAAATGTCCTTTTGATCGGGCAATGTATTCAAAAACGCCACGAATTCTTTCCGAGCCAGAACCAGCGCAGGCGTAGCTTCCGTTTTGGAACCTTGCACCCGCTCCATCGAAGAAGTAAACGCCAAAGTCATCTCTCTTAGCGTCATAGACCGAAACAATGGGTAGAAATACTCCGATGCCTTGGGCAGCCATCGGCGCATTATTCGCCAAAGCTTTTGAGATATCGGCCAGTTTGCCTTCGACTGACAAGTCTTGCAATACCGACCGCTTGTAATACTTAAACGAATGCTTGAGGAATCGGCAAATCTCCACCGAACGGGCAAAGGCTCCGCTAATGGCAACTACTGTGGAATCATCCAGCGCGAAAATCTTTTCGGCCTGGTCATACATGATCAAATTTCCGGCAGTAGCTCGACGATCAGCTAAGGTTAGCACCCCGCCCTTGAATTTTAGTGCCAATACAGTTGTGCCGTGAACCTCATCGGGCAAGGCGCCCGCACGAGAGGGCCAATCGACGAGATCCGAGAATGATTTAAATTGAGCAGTTAGCATGTAGTTTGTGGCCTGCGGTGCGTGGAACATAAATGGCTTGTGATAGGAAAACATTCACACGCCGTAGCTTTACTCTCCTGACCTTTGTCGATACTTCTTGGCTTGGTCTGGATCCACTTTCTTCATCCTCTTCATAAGCTCATTGCCACCCTCGGGACGCTTAATCGTCGGAGCACTTGGACCGCTATCATCACCCAATTTCTTCGTACCGGGAGATACCGGTTTAGTCAGTCGGTCACCGTCTGTCATTGTTCACCTCTTAGCATCTGTACGAACGTTCCTACGTCGGAAGCATCCTCTAAATGTCGTGGATAAATAATATCGGGCTTCAGGTCCACTTCCATAAGTGTCCCATCGATTTTGAAAGTAATTGACCGCCAACAAGCCGTATGGACATGATCGCGAAACTTTGTAACCGCTAAGGATCGAGCCCATGCCCGACTCCCGTCTCCATAACCGCTTGCCTTTGACTCCACCTCGTCATCCCCAGCAAACATAGGAACCCGCCCCATATCTTCTAGTGCATGATAAAGCCCAGAGTCAGGGTCTATATTGTGATATTCCAAATCAAAGGCACGAATGGAATCATCTTTCCAAGTCCCCCCTTCCTCTATCATAAATTGCTCTAGCAACAATCTCTTTGCGGCCCAATCTACACGATCATGAATATTCTCCCACGACCCTGTTTTAAGTTCCTGAAGAATAGCTCGGGAACCTGAAATGATTTCCTTAAGTTCAAAATCTAAATCCAGCAGATTCTCCGCAGCTGAAAAATATGATTCGAAAATTTCGTAAGCTGTTGTCCAATTCCGCCCCTCCAATTCCAAGCGGAATTCATGGCTCATGTCCCGGCTAATTGCTTGAGCAGCTTTGACCGGATCACGTAATTTCCATACTGGGGCTTCTCCTATCTCTGCAAGGTGGATTGCCAGCTTAACCAACCCAACCTTACGCATGGTGCAACCCGGCATCATGTTCGAATCTCCAGCAATGACATGCAAACGAATCCACTGTGCTGGATCAGCGTGAGCTTCGTCTCGGGTATTAAAGACCGGTCTGCGGTAAAGCGTCTCCGCGTTCACTGGTTCCACAAAGAAGTCCGCCCGTTGGCTCAGTTGAAAATCGCACCAGGTTCCTGACTCGCTTCCAACCTTTCCCGCTCCAACCAGAATGGGTCGAATAACAAGTAGGGGTAATAGAGCCCGATAGAGAGGCTCAAAGCCAAGCGAGCGGGGCACCAAGTAACTCTCATGTGTTCCATAGGACGCTCCGTGGAAATCGGTATTGTTCTTGTAAAGCGTAACTTCCCGACCTTTGCTCGCCAACGCTAATCCTGCCTCACGAACGACAAGTTCCCCATAACGGTCTTGTAAGGCTAATTCGCGCAAGCCAAAGCTTTCAGGCGTTGCATACTCAGGGTGCCCGTGGTCGTTATAAAATCGAGCCCCATTTGCCAGGATTCTATCGGAGCGGATGTCTTCAGCCTTGCCGTGATCTCGCCCTTCATCGAACAGTAGGTCAACCGGATCAACGGCCAGTCTTTCCAACTGAAATCCTCGTAGGTCTGCACGAGGCGACTCATGCCGATAATCCCAAGTAGAAAGGCACTCGCCCGGATAACTCCGGACGAGCACCTTTGCGTCGTCAATCTGATCCTCAGCACCCCGACCGTCTACGAGTAGTCCGTACTCCGTATCAAGTCCGGCGAGAATCCGCCGCATACTACTTGCGGAAGACGAGGAATCGACCTGATGATGGGAATCCAGAAGGAAGCGGGCCACCGTAAACAGTATCCGTTCCAGATCTTAGGGTGAACTGGCCTGATCCAATCTTTTGGATATTGCTAGCTCTCACTTGCGGATTACCCACGTTGAGACTAATCGCGTTTCCACTTGTATCTCGGAAGCCGCTAACGGTTCCCTCGATCTCATTCATAGCATCACCCGTATCAACTTGGCTGATAGGATAAGCACGAATGGTTGTGGGATCGCCTTGATCTTGTCCAAAGTCAATCTCACCGAAATACATATTGGTGATCGTACTTCCGCTTCGTTGGATAAGGACTACATCCTGAACATGAAGCTCTCGAAGAACATCGAGACCTGACTGAGTGTCAGGAACCATTCTTTCTTGGCTTCTTGGGAAGGTGATCATCTCGAAGGATGAGAGTCCACCAACTACGTCAGACAATCGATAGTAAGTTCCTTCCATTGCCGTGATAGACGGCGCAGTTTCTGGATCCTCGGACCGTGGATCTGGCTGAAGAAGAGTATAGGTACCGAAAGTGCCAATATCATTTGCGCCCGGATTTGGTAGGTTAATAACAGGACCGAATGATCCATTAACAAACCCTAGCGATGTGAGAACTTCAAATTTTCCGCTGTTTCCACCCGTGGAGAGAGCGACGAAGTCACCTGAGAAATAAACTTTACCGGCAACAGTGGAACCATCAGCGAGCGTTGGTCGATCCATGGATGACATGCCGCTGATGTCGAACATCACATAGTCGCTGAGGTAGCCAGTCAAGGTGTCGATGCCCTGCACGGGGTTTTCAACCAAGTTTGCCGCATCCCAAAGGTCTTGCTGGAAAATATCCTCATCCTGCAATTGGGAAGTGTCAAACATCGTATCATCCAGTCGGACCGCTACCGATGTGATTCGACCAGGAAGAACGCGAATACTTGCGGGTACTTGAAGTTGGACAAGCGGGTTAGTCCCAAATCGTGGGAAAACATCCGGGAACGAAGTTCCGTTATCAACTCGAATCTGTTCGACTTGCAGCAAATAGTTCTGGAAAAATCTAGAGCTCAACGTTGGAACGCTTACGTTAACTATCTGATGGGTGTACCCATTCAGCAGCAAGCTCAAACTGCCGCCGGCATATTCGACTTCAGACCCATCACTAACGGATACGCGGCGGATAACAGCCGATGTATCACCAACTGCACGCCCTGCCCCTGTTAACAGCGATACCGCCAACTGCCCAGGCCGACCGGCCGGAATCTTAACAAATGAGCCTTCGCTACCACTGGTTGTACTTGTGGTGCTGGTAGTGGAGCTTCCTCCACCTCCACCGCCACCACAACCAATAACAACGACTGCTGCGGCTACAAACGCCCAAGCCAGCTTCTTCAAAACCTGTTCACCTCGTCCACGCATGAAAATCCCCAAACTGCGGGTAACTGGGACCTAGTATAGCAACTTATCCCGCATTTGTCAGCGACGGGTTGAAAACGCCAATAAGTTGGCGCATAAAAAATAAAACTTTTCAGAAGAGGCTAAGCAAGAATCCTCGAGCTTAACGAACTCCACTTTGTAATTTGCGCGACAACATGCTCAGTGTCAGCGTTGTCGCACCCTAATTGTCGGAACAAATCATCGTTAAAACTTGGCGGAACAATTGCAAAGCCACCATCGAAGCCCAGTTGATGAGCAAAAGATTCGGCAAGGTGTACACATACGACCAGCTTTGAGCTAGATTCCACAGAGTGTCCAGCCGCGCAGATCGTGACTTGCTCGTCAAATCCATAATCCGTTAGCAGACAATAACCCGCGTCTCCATGAGAACAAGCCAAAGACTGAATCTCAGCTTCATGAAGTTGTGTTTTGCCGCCAGCAACCGACGAAGCAATGCCGGAGTATCCTCGCTCACTCATCGCCAAGACCGGAACGCCGATGTTAGCAAACAGCCCTGCAGAAAATGTGATGTGCTTGGACTGTCCTACTTTGTTTCCCAGATATTCCGTTGCAACCGCAATGGCAATCGCTTGCTGTGTGAGTTGTCCTGTGTTTAGGCCGCATCGCAGTGACAATTCGCGATACACCTCCGCGATTCCAACAATCATCACCAAGTCTCGGACATCGGAATATCCAAAAGATCGAATTGCGTCACAGATAGAGCCTGGAATAGGCTGCTTCGTTTCATTGCAAAAAGCCGCCACCACAAAGGGAATACGTTGGCTCAAAATAGGGTCGGCATTGAGAATCCTTTCTAGCATGGGTGGAGCAAGCTCTTCACCATGAGAGATCGTGGCCATCCGGCTAAGGATCGAGTCAACTCGAGCTAGCCTTCCTACTGATTTCGCGGCATTTACTGCCCGAACACTAACGCCACCAGAACCGAGACGCGAAACTGCCATTCCAGACATAGATTGTCGGCAATCATTCCGCGCACCTCAGCACTCTTTTTTCAAGTGGTACACTCTCTCGCACATCAATGAGACGGGAAGACTTGCTC
Organism: Fimbriimonadaceae bacterium; assembly: GCA_037190145.1. GTDB lineage: Bacteria > Armatimonadota > Fimbriimonadia > Fimbriimonadales > Fimbriimonadaceae > 55-13. The sequence continues at coordinate 61,335 of JBBCJU010000010.1, read as the reverse complement.
GACTTGAATGATGTGCTCCAGCATCCAGGCAGAAAGCTTGAAGTGGATATCTCCACAGAGCTTCCCGAAGAAGAGGATCTCGACCTCGTAAAACCGGTAGAGGGCTTCCTGGAAGCCGTTAGCACCGGAAACATTCTACTGATAAGCGGAAAATTTGCCACCCGCGCCGTACTTGAGTGCGCGAGGTGCAGTGAACCTATTGAGGTCGACGTTGAGTTCGAGATTCAGGAGCAATTCCCAGTAGAAGGGATTCCATCTAGCTACGGTAGCGGCGATTTTGCTCGTGTCGTGCCCGATGAGCCCTATGAACTTTTTGAAGGCAACAATTTGATGGTAGAAAATTTGCTCCGTCAGGGCCTACTTGTAGAAATACCTATGCAACCTCTCTGCACCTCTGGGTGGGATGAGGAGTGTCCCGTAGCCAAGAACAAGGGTGAAGCCACCCCGAAACCCACTGGGCACCCTGAGTTTGAGAAACTAGCCAACCTCATCAAACCCGGGGAAGACCTAGATTGAACATCGCTTTAGATGCAATGGGGGGTGACCATGCCCCCGCAGAAGTCGTTCAAGGAGCTATTCAGGCAGCGCCATTTGTTCGCAGCAAGATTCTGCTTGTGGGACAACCTGACGCGATCAAACGCCACCTAGGCAATAACCACCCTAAGAACCTAGAAGTCGTTGCGGCTTCTGAAGTTGTGGAGATGGATGAAAAACCGACGGAAGCCATTCGTAGGAAGAAAGACTCCTCTCTAGCCGTCGCCGCAAATCTGGTGAAATCTGGCGATGCCAGTGCTTTTGTTTCTGCGGGCAACACCGGGGCAGCAACGGCAATCAGTCTTCTCACCTGGAGACAGATTCAGGGAATTCACCGGCCAGCTATTGGCAGCCTTCTGCCAAGTCGCGGGGAAGGCTTCCTTTTGCTGGATGCTGGCGCAAGTCCAGATATCGATCCTGAAAATATCCTTGAGTTTGCCGTAATGGGACGAGCGTACATGGAGAAGGTTCAGGGAAGAAAGAACCCTCGAGTGCATCTCTTAAACATTGGAGAAGAGGAAGGCAAAGGCAGCGCTTGGGCTAAGCAATGCCAAACCTTGTTGACGCCTTATCCATGGTTCGCAGGAAACATAGAAGGCAAAACCATGTTTGAACCTGATGTCGACGTGGTCGTTTGCGATGCCTTTGTCGGAAACATTGTTCTGAAAACCTGCGAGGGTGTAGCAGAATTCATGGCTGAACTGATTCGCAATGAAGTTCCCACCCGAGGTATCGGCCGCTTACCGTATTTGCCCATGCGAAAAGCCATGGCTCCTGTTCGCAAGAAGATGGATTACGCAGAAGTAGGCGGTTCTCCGTTGCTTGGGCTGAATGGAATCTGCATTATCGCTCATGGTCGATCCAATGCGAAGGCAATGAAGAATGCGATCCTAATGGCTCAACGCGCCATTGATGGTGAATTGGTGAATTCAATTCGCCACAGTGTGGCCGAAGATCTTCCTGCCCAATAGACCTAGACAAGCCTCGACAGATTGTTCCAAAATATTCGAACAATCCCCAATTGCGACCGTTATCGGCAGCAGCGTTGCTTCACCCGTACCTCGGACCGCTGCGAGCCCATGTGAATCATTCCACCGCAAAGCAAGCCTTTATTCTCGGCACCCTGATTGCCCTCGGGGCATTTGGCATCGATACCTATTTGCCGGCTTTCCCAGCCATAGCAAAGAGCCTGAATGTAACTGAAGGCCAAGTTCAGTTAAGTTTGGTGAGCTACTTTATCGCCATGGCTGCCGGACAGATGATCTATGGTCCTTTGTCAGATCGAATCGGGCGTCGTGTACCTCTCCAGTTTGGACTTGGATTGTTCATCGTAGCCTCCGTTGGAGTTGCGCTTACAACTTCCATTGAAGCACTCATTGCTTTGCGATTTATTCAAGGTCTGGGAGCTTGTGCCGGAATGGTGCTCTCCCGGGCAATCGTTCGCGATATTAAGCATGGGGAAGAAGCGGCGCGATTGTTTGCTCTCATGCTCCTAGTGTTGGGCGTTTCACCCATCGTGGCTCCTTTGGTAGGTAGCACCCTTCTCACGGTTATGCCTTGGCAGGCTCTTTTCTGGTTCCAAGCCGGGCTAGGATTGCTTGGATTTGCCTTAGCCGCCAAGTTCCTCGGTGAAACTCACCCTCACGAACGACGAACCAGAGACCACGTTGGTGCCCTGGCGAAAACGTATGCTAGCCTCCTGACTGATCGTCGATTTATTCTTCCGGTGATGATCGGTGGTCTATCTCAATCGGTGATGTTTGCGTACCTCACCACCTCACCGTTTCTTTATATGACTCACTACAAGGTTCATCCATCCTTGTACAGCATTCTTTTTGCATTGAACGCAATTGGATTGATTGGAACAGCGCAGGGGAATGTTTACTTCATCCGGAAGTTTGGCACCACCAAGCTTGTGCAATTCGCAACGTTGATCCAAGTCTCTTTTGCGGCCTTGCTGCTGATTTCGGTCCTTGCAGGATTTGATAGTCTTCTGTTGGCTGGTTTCTGTCTATTCTTGTGCATTGGAGTTCAAGGACTGATCGGTCCAACCACTGGCATGCTTTCATTGGAGCCTTACCCCGAGATGGCGGGGGCCGCTTCAGCAGTCTCAGGCACGTTGCAGTTTGCCCTTGGCGCGGTCTCAGGGAGCGTGGTCAGCCTACTATTCAACGGCACTGCCGCACCGTTTGCTTTGGTGGTCTTTAGCTGCGCAGCTTTAGGCGTAGTGCTCTCCCGAATGGTCATCAAGCCCGAGCCCATAGAAGCTGCGGCATAAATTCTGCAAGGTTTTTCTACAAAGGCGAACTATTTGAAAGGTTCGCCCTGTCCACATTTTGACAGGCTCTGATTGAGATGCTTGTAGAGAAAATATTTCGTTTTTGTGATCCCTTATACTCCCACTAGTACTAGCCCCTCGCCGTTGTGTGGCAACGCGGCAGGGGCTTTAGTATTACGGAAGCTCTCTTCGATGCGTGAAGCGAGCAGATAACCCTCTGGCTTGATCGGCCCCAACAAACCAAGAGACGTGTTTACCAACATCGTCGGCAGTGAGAGCCTCTGCATCTGATGCTGGGTGGGATCGGGTGGATATGGCGCCCATCATGGTGAGCATGTTGATTCTCACTTCTGATCCTTCTAACTCTTTGGCGAATACATCTTTTAGCATCGCTTGAGCGGCTCCTGCAATGGAGACTGGCCCAGAGTTAGGGATCGGCGTGAAGCCAGCGGCGCTGTGGATAAACAAATACGAAGAACCAGGTCGGTCCTTTAACAATTTCAAGAAGGTTTTTGCGACCAAGAAGTGAGTCGTTAATCTTTCTGCAATGACTTGATTAAAGACGGCAAGATCCAGGTCCACCAAAGCTGGGCCGGACCACCATGATCCGATGGATGCCACCACTGCATCCACCTCAAACGGAAGGCTTGAACGTAAAGTTTCCACCTCAGATTCGGTAGAAATGTCGCTTACTGCAACGTATAGGTTTTCGGGAGTCTGGAGACGTTCCACAAGATCATCAAACTTTGCCTGTGATCGACTTTGGACAATCACTCGGTTCCCTGCAGCTAAGAGCTGACGAACAATTCCTTCGCCAACCTCTCCCGCCCCACCGGCCACCAGTACGGTTTTCATTTTGTGAGTTTATTCACTTATCTCAAGCAGTGTTGTTCCCACGAACTGATCTGCCCTTCTCTTGTAGACAGAGCGAATCGTATTAGAGCTAGGGATTTAATGGCGACTAAACTTTCTATGACCTTAGAGAGATCCTTTCACGACTTAATAGCGCGTAGTTCGTCGAAGACCGTTCGCTCTCATTAACAAACGTCTCAGCTGGCATTGCCAGAGGCTTGCTGTCCGATAACATTGCAGACTACTGATCAAGCGATATTCAGCCCTGAAGCCTAGTTATGCGGCCCTAAAAAGAGACGGTGAATACTGTGTACTCCTAAACCAAGGGCGAATAGGCTGGAGAACAACCAAACTAAGCCACCTACCCTGTTGAATTGAATTGACCTTGGAGCGAACAACACCGCAACAATGGAGAAAACTGGTCCGAGAAGGATGCAGGCGAACGCAAGAGGATAACAAAAGTCAGGCACAGCCGTGTTAGCAAATCCGAAGAAGCCTATCAGTACGACGATAAGCCCAATCAAAGCGTAGGATCGGGCTCGAAGATAGGAGTCATGCATCGCCGTTCAAGCGATAATACGCCAGCCTTATGTAAAATCCCAATGAACCAACGGTGATTCAATGAACAAGGTTTACCCAAACGCGCAAGCCTCCCTTGAGGGCCTTCTCTTTGATGGCATGACCATCATGTCCGGCGGATTTGGCCTCTGTGGCATCCCTGAGAATCTTATCCTCGCTCTTAGAGATTCGGGAGTCAAGAATATAACGGTTATCAGTAACAACTGTGGCGTAGATGACTTTGGTCTTGGCCTCCTCCTACAAACCAAGCAGATCAAAAAAATGGTCAGTAGCTATGTGGGAGAAAACGCGGAATTCGAGCGTCAGTTTCTTAGCGGAGAGTTGGAACTAGAGTTTAACCCTCAAGGAACCTTGGCGGAGCGAATTCGGGCGGGCGGCGCGGGAATTCCTGCCTTTTTCACAAAGACCGGATATGGCACGCTAGTCGCGGAAGGAAAAGAAACGCGCGAGTTTGATGGCGAAATGTACGTGATGGAAACCGCGCTCCATGCTGATCTTTCCATCGTCAAAGCCTGGCGCGGAGACCCTTCCGGCAATCTCGTTTTCCGACGGACAGCCCGTAACTTTAACCCCATGATGGCGGCAGCCGGCAAAATCTGTATTGCAGAAGTAGAAGAGCTTGTTGAGGTTGGACAAATAGATGCGGATGAAATTCACACCCCGGCTATCTATGTCAACCGAATATTCCAAGGAACGAATTACGAAAAGCGAATCGAAAGATTAACAACCACCCCTCGCCCATGAAGACTATCTCCATTATCGCCATTGCTGCCCTCAGTGCCGTTAGCTTCGCGCAGAAGACTTACTCGCTCAAAGTTGATGCTCCGGTAGGGACAAAACATAACCTGAAGCTAGAAACAAAGATTGTTGGGCAAAGCCAAAAGGGCGAAATGGGTTTTTCGGCAACTATGAATCAAGTTTTGAAGCGTAAGACGCCTTCCGAGCTTGAGTGGAATGTGAAGTTCAAGATTCTCTCTAAGTACGGCAAAGGAGCGTTTGCTGGCGGTGAACAGTCATTTGCCGAAATGGACGGAATGGTGATGGATATGTTCATGGCCCCCACCGGGCTCATGAAAAAGGTGCGAATGGGAGATATTGAAGTTCCAAGCTCGGGAACGCCGAGTGTCATCTTTCCTTCGAAGCCGATCAAAGTTGGCAGCACATGGTCGGGAACCGTAGATATGAATGGACAGAAGGTAAAGATCACTTACTCTCTGGCATCAGTTAAAACCGCTAAGGCAAAGAATATCGCGCTCATCCGAGGAACAGTTGATAAGGGGCAGATGGTGAAAAATATCACCCCCATTCAGTTTTGGGTGGATATGAAAACCGGCCTTATGGAGAAAGCCGAGGCTAAGCTTCAGATCGCCGCTCAAGAGCAGACTCTGCGTTTGGAATATCTCATCAACCGCCTCTAGCGATCCTTGTATAGCTACGTAGGATACTTTCAGCCTCTTAGCTGAAGAGGCTCTCGAGAAGTCGATCAAAAGTGTGGGGGATCAGGCATGAAGCAGATTCTGAAAACCCTTTCCAAATGGGTCCCTTCGGATTTCTGTATGCCGTTTGCCAGGAAAATGAGTTCCAGGAGACTTAGGCGCATGCGGATACCACCGGAAATCGGGTGCGCATTAACTTTATTTACTTGATATGATGTAGGTCATGAAGTGGTGGCCATTTGGAAAGAAGCAGGAACCTGCACCAATTCCCACAATGGAAGCCCCTGATGACCCAGTAGCGTGGATCCGTGAAAATCTGGGTGAGTACGGTCCGCAAATCCAGTCTTTGATCGAACCTTGTATCCGATTTTCGTCGGACAGCGGCAAAGATTCACATTTACCCGCCCTAAAAATAGGCGGTGATCCAGACGTCCCTGACGGCTTTGTATGGCCTATGTGGGAAGGAAGTCCACTATCGTTTCTTGCTCAGTTTAACCTAAGTAAATTGCCACAAGTGAAGGAATCAAATCTCCCAGTACACGGGATTTTAACAATCTTCAACGATCAAACGGTGTGGGGCTTTGATCCGAAAGATAAAGGGAGTACTCAGGTGTTTTGGTTTGAAGAAACAGTGAATCTTAAGCGCATGGCACCTCCTGTGAAACCTTCGGACTTGGAACAGTATAGAGAAGCTCACTTCGCCCCATCGGTCACACTTTCTATCCCCGACCCTAGCTTATTGTGTATGCAAGATTTAGCTCTACCCCAAGATATCGAGGATCAGATGTACCTCCTTCTGGAGAGCTTGCGGGAAAAAGATGAAAGCCCTCGTCACCAACTTTTAGGCCACCCCGGCCTCATCCAAAATGAAATGCAGGAAGAGTGTCAACTCACCTCAAACGGTATCTACACAGGGACGAGCACCTATACAAATGACTCTTCTTATAAAGCACTCCTCGGTGGCCATGAGCGAGATTGGATTCTGCTGGCACAAATAGACTCTGATGACCGAGCGGACCTCATGTTCGGCGATTTAGGAACTCTTTACGTTTGGATTCGACACCAAGATTTGCAGGATAGACGGTTTGATAAGTGTTGGACTATCTTGCAATGCTCCTAGATTTTGGTCAAGCATAAATACCAGGTTGCGCTTTTGTCGGTTTTGATTACTACTTATATGTGAGAGCTGCCTTAATCAGCGTTTGTGAGGGGCGACGTCAAGTTCAAAACGGGAAGAAAGGCGATAATCTTCCGAAGAATTAGGGGCGAAGGATAATTCTTTGTTGATTTACCGTCTAGCACATTAAGCCGATGCCATCGTTTGAATACACCGCCGTCAATGCCAGTGGGCAAGCCGAAACAGGGACCGTTCTTGGGATTTCACTCTCGGACGCGGTGCAACGATTATCGAATCGGGGTCTTCAGGTGGAGAAGATTAACGTGGCGCAGTTTGTTGGCGATCCGTTGGCACAGACTCCCGCAGCGGTGGTGATCGCTCCTGTAACTTCACCTCCGACGACTGAGTTACCGGCAAACCAAACTCCGATCGTAGAGCCACCACGAACTTCGGCTCCTCCAGTTGAGGCTCGATCTTATGTGGAGACCAGCGTTGTTGGGCCTCTGGTCGGCAAAGTTGGGCTTAATCACTTGATGTTCTTCTTCCGCCAGTTTGCTGCGATGGTGGAAGCTGGCATTCCGATGGTGAATACGCTCGACACCGTAGGCAAGCAAACTCGTGATCCTCGGCTGAAGATGGTCATTAACGAGATGAAAGGGCATGTTCTGGAGGGGCGAGGAATCAGCGCGGGAATGCAACGCTACCCAGAGATTTTCTCACCCTTACATGTGAGCCTAACCCGAGTGGGGGAAGAAGGAGGGTTTCTGGCCAATGCCGCGAGGCAGATTGCAGACTACATTGAACAAGACATTCGGATTCGAAACACCTATAAGCGAGCGCTCTTTATGCCTAAGGCCACGGTCATTGGATCGATCGTCATTATTCTTGCCGCGAACTTGATTATCTCGTTTCTAACAGGAGGCAAGGGACAGGGAATTGAATCGCCATTAACAACCTTGGCCGTTTGGATGGTCCTTGGTCCGGTGTTGGTCGGCATATTTCTGTTCTTCCGAATTGGGCTGGCAAACCCTCGGATTAAGTACAACTGGGATCAGTTCTTGTTGAAGCTGCCCTACCTGGGGAATACCCTTCAGCAGTTCGCGATGGCCAAATTCGGCCGTGCCTTTGGAGCCCTCTATTCTGGTGGCGTGCCTATTCCGAAGGCGATTCAGTTGGCGGCAGATGCATGTGGAAATGAGTATTTGCGAGCCCAGATTCATCCGGCGTCACGTCGGCTGGAGGGTGGCGATCGAATCACAGAAACGATGGCTCAAACCGGCGCCTTTACGCCCATTGTCATCGATATGATGAATACCGGAGAGTCAACAGGCAACCTGGATACGATGCTAAATAAGGTCTCGGACTACTACGAGGATGAGGCCGAGGTTCGCGCGCAACAGTTGGGCAAGGTCGTTGGTGTGGTTGCCGTTATCCTAGTGGGGATTTACATTGGCTACGTAGTGATTTCCTTCTACGTAAAGATTTTTGCCGGGACTTACAGTGGTCTGATGTCCGATTAAGCTACCAAGCCCGACGGCAGTTTTGGAAAAAGGTGATTTTAGGTTTAGGCTCGGATGTCGAGTTGCTGGCCTTTTCCGTCTATGAGTTTCAACAGGTCGGCGGCAATTTGTTGTTGAGAGTCAAGCGACTTTTTGAGGAGGGAAACCTGAAGAGCGGCACGCTTGTCCTCGACCCCAGAGAGAGCGGTGAGCGCTGCGTTTACTCCTGAAGAACTTCCGATATTCATTGCCATATCTGTTTTCGGCAGAAACGTGCGAATCTTGAGGGATTCGCGCCAAGATGGGACATGAGACAGCAAACGATTGGCAAATCTGACCTTCGTTCTTCCCGACTGAGCTATGGGTGCATGAGGGTAGCGGGAACCTGGAATCCAGCAGAGATCGATGCGGAAAAGCGGGAGACAGGCAAAAAGGCGATTGTTGCTGCATATGAAGCAGGCTACACGTTATTCGACCACGCCGACATCTACTGTCGGGGCGCCTGTGAAGAAATTCATGGGGAGGTATTACGCGATATTCCTTCCATGCGAAAGGACATCCAAATTGCCACCAAGTGCGGCATCCGTTTTGGAGGTGAGCCAAATGCGGATTCTCCCCACCGTTACGACTTCTCAGGAACACACATCGAAGAGTCTTGCCACAAGTCCTTGAAGAGATTAGGAGTTGAGCAGATCGATATCTATCAACTTCATCGCCCCGATCTGCTGATGGATCCAACCGAGATCGCGTCGGCTTTCACCAAACTGAAAGCTCAAGGAGTGGTTCGCCACTTTGGCGTATCTAATTTCCTGCCTTCTTTTGTATCCGCTCTTCAATCACAGCTTGATTTCCCGCTGGTCGTGAACCAGGTTGAAATCCATCTTGGAAGGCTTGATTGCTTTTATGATGGGACGTTGGATCAATGCCTCGAAAAAACGATCACTCCGCTCTCTTGGAGTCCCCTTGGTGGAGGTTGGCTTGGAGCAGGCGGCACGGTGGCAGCAGATCATCCCGAAGTAGAAAAGCGGACGAAGTTGCTGGAAACGCTGGATGCCATTGCCGTTGGCTATGGGGTCTCGCGAACGGTTCTGGCGCTCGCTTGGCTGATGAAACATCCGAGCAAGATCATCCCCATTGTGGGATCGTGCAATCCCGACAATATTCGAGATGCGGCTAAGGCCGACGAGATTGATGTGGATCGGGAAGATTGGTACCGAATCCTCGTTGCAGCTAGGGGCAAGCCGCTTCCCTAAATGAATTACGACCGGCTGGTTAAGCAACATAAAGACGCGGTCTATCGGCAAATGGTACGTGCATGCGGAAACCATGATGACGCGGAAGACGTGCTGGTAGAAGCGCTGCTTGCGGCGCATCGAGCTTTGCCTAGCATTCGGGATGAAGACGCCTTTAGGGGCTGGTTAGCAGTAGTAGGACGAAGGGTTTGCAGTCGTATTCAGAGGCACGAAGCTCTGCGTCCCGTCTTATCGCTGAGTGGATTGGGCGAGGAGATAGAGATCGCCGATAAACGTCTCGACCCAGAAGACGAGTCTGCTCAAATTGAACTGGTGCACTGCGTCAAGCAAGCGGTGGCCAACTTACCACCCACTTTGCGCGAGGTTTATCAGCATAGAGAAATTGAAGGAAAGTCGGCGGAAATCACAGCAGCCACACTTGGGATAACCGTGGCCGCGGTTAAGTCACGATTGCATCGCGCTAGGCAATCCATTCGAGGGTCTTTGGACCAGAGTGTCTGCTTGCCATGAATCCTTAGCGCTCATTTCGACCACTGCTGGACATGAGTCCGTTGGAAATTGGAGGTTTTGTCGCCGCTTTGGCGATGGGAGTGGTCCTCGGTCTGGTTGGGGCAGGGGGATCTATTCTCACCGTCCCAATCTTGGTTTATCTGTTTGGCCTGTTGCCTAGTCATGCCACCGGAGTGAGCTTGGCGGTGGTAGGTGGAGTCGCACTGATTGGTGCCGGTATGGCTTGGCGAAAAGGCCAATTTGACGGCAAAGCCGCTTTTGTCTTTGGCCTTCCATCCGTGGTCGTTGCCTTTTTGATCCGAAGGTGGTTGATGCCAATCCTTCCAGAATCCTTTGGGGTTTTATCCAAAGATTCTGTACTCCTCATCTTGTTCGCCACAATCATGTTTGTTGCGGCCAAGGCCATGCTCTCGAAGCGAGTCGCCCGAGAGGATCAAGAGACAGGCTTCATTCATTGGCTTGCGGGAGGCGTTGGGGCGGGCCTCATTACTGGAGTCTTGGGAGCAGGAGGTGGATTTGTCATCGTTCCGGCCTTGAATGCCGGGATGGGTTTACCCATGCGCAAAGCGATTGGGACTTCTCTAGCCGTGATCGCAATGAACTCAGCGGCTGGCTTAGTTGCTGAATGGCTTATCCGATCTCCAATTCAATGGGGTCTTGCTGCGAAAGTGGGAGGAGTTGCATTGATCGGGATGGCTCTTGGAATGAGCCTCCAAAGCCAAATCCCCGGAAATGGATTGAAGAAGGGCTTTGGGTTCTTAATCATCTTGGTGGCCCTTTTTATCCTGGGGCAAGAGTTTTTTGGAACTCGATAAATCCTTTCGAAATAAACAAGGCACTGTCTTCCATGAGCATCACAAAAACAATTACAACTAAAGGCATGCGGCAAGGTGGAGACCGTCCGCAGATCATTGACGTACGTACTCCAGCTGAGTTTGACGCTGGCCACTTACCCGGCGCGGTGAATATTCCGATGGAGACAGTCGAATCTCGATTGGCGGATATTAATCTGGAAGCCCCAACCGTTCTGGTTTGCCAAAGTGGAACCCGAGCAGGAGTTGTTTGCGGAAACGTAGGCCACCACTTTTCTAATGTCGCGGTTTTGGAAGGGGGCACCAAGGCTTGGATTGCTGATGGAGGAGATGTGGTGCGGACCACAAAATCTGGACTCTCGCTCATGTCTCAATCCCTCATCGGAGCCGGGCTCTTCAACCTCGTCGGCGTTGCCCTTGCCCTCTTGGTTCACCCAGCGTGGCTTGGAATCAGCGCATTTGTATCTGTAGGACTGATGGTGGCAGGCAGCACCGGTTTCTGCCTGATGGCAGTTTTGCTCAGCAAGATGCCATGGAATCGAAAAGCATCAGGCGTACAACTGGCCTGTGGGAGAAGTTAAATGTTTTTTCAACGTTTTTACTCTAAATCTATTGCTCAAGCGAGCTTTCTGGTCGGCTGTGCCGCAAATGGGGAAGCGATTGTGGTGGACCCAACTCGGGATGTAGATCAATACCTAAAAACGGCAGAGAAAGAAGGGTTCCGAATTGTTGCGATCACTGAGACGCATATCCACGCAGACTATGTTTCGGGAAGCCGTGAATTAGCCAGTATAACGGGAGCTCAGCTCTACCTATCAAAAGAAGGTGGACCCGACTGGCAGTATGCCTATTCTGATCAACCCAACGTCACTTTGATCGGCGACGGAGATGAAATTGAAGTAGGAAACGTCCGCCTAAGGGCATCTCACACACCAGGCCATACACCCGAGCATTTGAGCTTTTATCTGATAGATGGAGCTGCCACCACTGAGCCCATTGGCATCTTTACCGGCGACTTTGTCTTTGCCGGAGATGTTGGACGCCCAGACTTGCTAGAAGTCGCAGCAGGATTTAAGGACACGATGCGAAAGGGCGCGCAGGTTCTTTTCCATTCGGTGCAAGAGTTCAAGAAGCAACCCAGCTGGCTGACCATTTGGCCAGGACACGGTGCCGGATCGGCTTGCGGTAAAAAGTTGGGAGGCGTTCCAAGTACCACTTTAGGCTACGAAAAGATTGTGAACACAGCTGTGCGCTATGAGGACGAAACAGAGTTTGTGGAAGATATCTTGGCGGGACAACCCGAGCCTCCGAAATACTTTGCGAGAATGAAATCCGTCAACAAACTTGGGCCTAACTTCACCCGGGGACAATGGCGAATTTCACAGGTTGAGCCCGTTGGGCAAATCGTGGATGTACGCTCTATCCTGGAGTACCAAGAAGGTTCGATATCTAACGCGATCAGTATCCCAATGAACGCATCCTTTTCCATGTGGGCGGGTTCTCTATTGAGCTTAGAAGAGCCCATTACGATCGTTGCCAACGATGAACAACAAGCCCAAGCCGCGGCTAAGGCAATGTTCTTAATTGGCATCGAGAACATTGCGGGATGGAGCCTTCCCACCACCACTGAAACCATCCCGTTAGGCGATCTACAGATGCTTGAGGGCGGCTTGCTGCTTGATGTTCGAACTGCGGCAGAACATGACGCGGATGCCATAGAAGGTTCTATCCATGTACCTTTGGCTTACCTGGCAGATGAACATAGCTGGCCTACTGGAAAGATCTATGTTCACTGTGCGAGCGGACAGAGAGCGATGGTAGCAGCAAGCTTCCTAAGGAGAAAAGGCATTGATGCAGTGCCCTTAGTGGCCCGCTACGAAGACGTAAAGAAAGCTTGGTCGAGCCGAATGGTTGGACAAGGCATTTAGATAAAAAAACTCGGCAGCCATTTTTTGGTAGAGACAAAATAGGTTGCCGAGAAAGGCCTTCGCCATTTTCCAGTCAACTTTCGTTCAACATGAGTGAATGCTTGGTCTATCGGAAAGTGAGATCCATTTAGCGACCTCTATCCTCATAAAACTGGGGGTGGGAGCTTTCTTGGGTGGCCTCATCGGATTAGAGCGAGAGTATCGAGATCATCCGGCGGGTATTCGAACCCATATCCTCTTAGTTGTGGGAGTGATTTTATTCACTGAGGTCAGTCGAGGTTTTAATAGTGGAGATCCCGGACGAGTGGCTGCTCAGGTAGTAACCGGTGTGGGATTTCTTTGCGCCGGAGCAATTATCAGAACAGGGATTGATGTCAAAGGTTTGACAACCTCCGCAAGCTTGTTTGCTGCCGCAGGGATTGGGATGTCCGTGAGCTTGGGCGGAGCTTATATGGCGGTTGCCTCGGTCGCGACACTCTTGTGCCTATTCACTTTATCGCTGGTGGCGAAAGTCGAGCAAAAGTTCTTTCCTCAAAGTCAGACGCATATCTTGGCCCTTACACTCGATCATGCCCCCGCTCTCGTGGATGTCCTGAATCAGATTCATAAGAAACCAAATGCCATTGTGAAAGGCGTCGTGGTTCATGGAAAGGAGCCAGATCTAAGGGTAGAGATCAAGGTGAACGGAGAGTCAAAAGAGATTGTCACCGAGGTGTTGCACCTAGAGGGTGTGCGGGTAGCCGGGATTCAGTGATGGCCGAGGTTATCGACAAAACTATACACCGAAAACCAAAAGTTGTTGGAAAGTCCACCACCGATCTCCGAGAAGATGAACTGGAACAATCCCCCTTCGCTTCTCTATAGCACTGGTCTAGAGCTGGGGACGCAAAGAATCTGGCAATTGGAGAATGGATGATCTCTCATCTTAATCTGGTTCTGGGCAGGCTAGAAGATACTGAGCGTTTTGCCCGGTGGATAATCCATCTCTGCGAAGCAAGTCGTTTTCGAGACTTCTGATGAACAGGGTTGAAAGAGATCGTGGGAACTGTGAATTGGCACACAAGTGGGTGAGCTATACAAAGTCAGTTGAGATTCCAGCCCCTGAGGACCGTAAGTTTTTTCATAAGGACCAGCTTGATATTTGTAAGGACATTAAAGAAGAAGGCAACCGGTACATTATCTCCGGTTGCCTCATAAGACCATAACGACGAAGAGGCGAGGCTCTTCTAGGAACCTCGCCAACAGCTATCAGACAGCTTTAGCTATCCGCCTGCCTTGCCCGCAATGGGTGGTGCACTAGTGGGGGCATTGTGAGTTTGACTACCGTGAATACTGGGGTTCATCACGTCGAACCACATTCGAATCCATTCGTAATACTGATCTTCACTAAGAATTCTGCGCATTGTGGATTTTGTCCACTTGTTCAGTTCTCGCCCGAGCGTTGCGCCTTCCGTTGGGTTCGTCTTAGAGACAGCACGAAACTCCTCAAGCTTGTTCTCGTTCTCTTGTTGGTACGCCCGGTACTGGCTCCATTGCTTTGGAGATAGATTGAGCTTGTTCATAATTGCCTCATCTGCTCCGCCAAATGGAGTTCCCGTAGCCATCGGATCAGACGACAAGCCCAGATCGGCTGGTTTCCACGAGTTCATGTACTTTGAGTATTGAGAAGAAGTAAAGATTCGCTTAAGACCTTTGTGGAGTTCTTTGTTGATATCTAATCCCTTCTCAACCTGCCCGCTGGGCATATTGTAAAGATTGGAGTTCGCATTTTTCAGCCAAGTCTGGAGTTCGTCGTACTCCCTCGTCTGCTTTTGATTGAGACCGAGAGACTTCACCACTCTGGCTTCATGGCGAGCCAACGCGATATCTAGTTCATTTTTGCCTTTGTTGGGGTCGGCACCGGTGGCCTGTGTCCAACCATAGACAGCCATCGCAACCAACATTGCGGTTGCGATAGCCATTTGTATCTTCTTGATCATGGTCTTCCCTCCTTAAGGGTCATGACTCGGCCAGTTGCCGAGGCCGAATCAGATCGTGTCATCGCCACAGGTTGGGCGACTTGGGCCAGCACCTGGACTTCTGACTCCGAGATAGGCAAAGGAGCTGCGTGCGTAGTCTTCCAGGTTGGCAAAATCGAGATGGCAAAGCAGGCAAGCAACAACTTTGAGCCGGTTGCGAGCGGGCGCCCGCCCCTATTGAGGCGAATAATCCTAGAATAGAGGCTGGCATAGGTTCCTGCCATATTCGCGACGAGGCTAAGTTCGCGCACTTTGGAATTCACTGTAAATTGAAGCAAGATACGACCGTACTGGGCCATGCCGGTATGGCAAGCATCCATTGCAAGGGCATCGCAAGCCGTTTCTTGGCATTTCTGATACTCGCGAGTGACCATTCTGGCCAGTGGATGGAAAAAGAAGAGGATATCGAGGGCGGTGAAAAGCCATTGCCAGACAAGGTCCTTCCTTTTGATATGCGCCAATTCATGGGCTAGAACAACCTTCCCTGTGTCTTGGTCGAGTCCTTGCGGCATATAAATGACCGGGCGTAGAAATCCCGCAGCCATCGGACGATCAATCTGCCAAGAAGTGTAGATTCTTGGTGCCCTTCGGATCCCCATATGGGTAGCCAATAGGATCAGGTCAGGATAGGAGGCTTCAACCGATTTGCCTCGCAGCTTCCTGATAATCGTCAAATCACGAATGAGGATTCCAAGTGCCACCAAAGTGGATAGTCCTGAGAGAATCGCCATTAGGATCTCTACAAAATTGGCTTCATAGCCCTCTCCCCAATTTCCTCGAACTGTTTGGAAAGAAACAGGAATCGTTAGCCCCAACAAAAACTTAAGAGCGATCAGTCTCCACAACCAACCCTGAACGTGTGCTGGTATGCGAGGAAACAGCCTGAAAAGAACCCAAACAACCACCACGGCGACTCCGCCCTGAATACTAGACCGCAGCAGAAGTTCAGCCCATAGAGACACGGTCATGGTTTGTCCTCTAGCTTGTCCAGCAGTTCAGCCAGCTTTTGACTCTCTTCATCCGTTAGATTGCCTCTCTCTGTGAAGAAGGCTACAAAAGGCGAAGTCGTTCCGCCGAGAGAACTCTCAAAGAAGTCGCCAACGAGATCTTTCATCAGTTCGGTTTTGGGGATTCCGAGTCGATATTTGTTGACGCCTTCTTCGAGAGCTCGAAACAGGTAGTTCTTAGCCCGCAATCGCTCTAAAAGGGTTTGCGACGTACTCCTAGCAAAACCCTTACGCTCCATCATCGCATCCGCAACTTCGCGAGCTGATACAGGCTCGTGGTCCATAACATAGCGGAGAATTTCCATCTCCGCAGGAGCAATACGTTTTTGACTCAAGACTGAACACCTGCCGACATTTGTAAACACTGTACTACAAATGTCGGCAGACACCAACAAGTTTTTTTCAGTTAGTGCAAAACTAAGGCGAGATGATCTTTACCGCCAGGCACTTGACCCTTTTCCTTGAGTGCACCGAGCATCGCACTATTAGAAATCCGTAGACTCTAAGAGTGGCGTATCGCGATTATCAGCACTTTCTGGATGTTCTCGAATCTAAGGGCGAGCTAAAGCGGGTCAAGGAACCTTTGAGTCCTTATCTGGAGATTACAGAGGTTGCTGATCGAGTGATGAAGACGGGTGGACCTGCGTTGCTGTTTGAGAATGTTCAGGGACAGCCTCACCGATTGGGGACGCCGAATCCCATGAGCGCTGTCATGGGCCATTCAAGTATTCATGGCCCTTCTACTGCTCCAGCTGTCAAGTACGACTATCCGGTGGCGATCAATACGATGGGGACTCGTAAGAGGATGTCCATGGCGCTGTCTTGCGATGACTTTGAAGAGCATGCGGAGAGAATCGCGACTCTTCTTAAGCCCGATGTTCCTAAAGGGTTGATGGACAAGGCTCGATTTGGCATGGAATTGCTAAAAGAGGTGAAGCCAACACAGCCCAAAGAAGTTGGGAATGGGATATGTCAACAGATTGTCATGCAAGGCGATGAAGTAGACCTGACCAAGCTTCCCATCCTCACTTGCTGGCCAGAAGATGGCGGGCCGTTTGTGACATTACCCCTGGTTTTCACGCATGACCCCAACACAGGCAAGCGGAACGTAGGCATGTACCGCGTTCAGCTTTATGACAAGAACACGTGTGGGATGCATTGGCAGATGCACAAGACTGGGATGCGTCAGATGGAAGATGCCGGGGCACAGGGCAAAAGGCTGGAGGTCTGCGTTTGCTTGGGCGGTGATCCTTCCTATAACTTCGCCGCGATTTCGCCGTTGCCGCCAGGGATTGACGAAATGCTCTTCGCTGGGTTCCTGCGTCGGGAAAACGTGCGGATGGTGAAAGCGAAGACTGTCGATTTGATGGTTCCGGCTGATTGCGAGATGGTGATCGAAGGGTACGTCGATCCCTCGGAGCGAAGGCTAGAAGGTCCGTTTGGGGATCATACAGGCTATTACTCACTAGCCTATGACTTTCCTGTCTTGCACGTAACCGCTGTGACTATGCGCGAAAAAGCGGTTTACCCGGCGACTATTGTGGGACAACCGCCGATGGAAGATGGCTGGATGGGAAAGGCAGTTGAACGAATTTTCTTCCCCATGATTAAGCTAACTGTTCCCGAGATTGTCGATATGAATCTCCCGGTAGAAGGTGGATTCCACAACATGGCGTTTGTTTCCATCAAGAAGAAATATCCAGGCCATGCCTACAAAGTGATGAATGCGATCTGGGGGCTTGGAGGGTTGTCTTACACCAAGATGGTATTCATCTTTGACGAAGACTGTAATGTGCAGGATATCGGCGAAGTCCTATTTAGGCTCGGTGCCAATAATGATCCCCTGAGAGATACGCTCCTGAGTAAAGGACCGGTTGATCAACTTGATCACGCCTCATTAGAAGAAGGGTTTGGGGGCAAGATTGGGTTCGACTGCACCCACAAGTGGCCGGGAGAAAACGGTTTCAATCGGAACTATCCCAAGCTAATCACGATGAGCGATGATGTGAAGGCGAAGATCGATGGATTATGGTCGAGGCTGGGCTTGTAGGCTAGGCCAGCTGTATCAATCTGCATCATAATAGCTTTGTGTCAAAAAGATCGCGGATGATGGGTGCAACTGGTCGAGTTTCGGACGGAGATCGCTCATTTGATCACCTGTTTTGGAAGACCGCTACACCGGAAGAGCGGATTCAGGCGATTTTTGAACTTCGTAATCTTTATCATGAGGTGATGCATCCTGGAGTCGGGTCTCGAAGATTGGATAGAACTGTTGGCGGCACTCGACGCCTCCGAGATTAAGTATCTCGTAGTCGGTGGGATCGCGGTTGGTTTTCACGGAGAACCTCGCTACACCAAAGATCTGGATGTTTTGGTACACGTCTCAGCAGAGGATTTCGCTAGACTTTACGGTGCTCTTAAAGATTTTGGGGCACCCGTTGGCATCATCAAACCAGAAGAGTTACTTCAGGAAGACTTCGTCTTTCATTTCGGAATTCCACCGTGGAGAATTGATATCCTTACTTCAATTCCAGGAGTAGATTTCAACGACGCCTACAAAGAACGGGTCAGCCTGCCCCTCGGCCCATATAAAGCAACCTGCATTTCAAAACGATGGCTTATTCGAGCAAAAAGAGCCAGTGGTCGCCCTCAAGATTTACTCGACCTAGCTAGTCTTGGGGACTCTGAGGAACCTGAATGAGTCGGAACGCTAAGAGAGCAATCGCTTGTCGACTCATACCTTCCCATTAAAGACAACCTTGATAGGCTTTTGATCTATATATTCTAATCAGGCTACGGGCTAAAGGTAGCGTTAGCTTCCGATGGCAGAAACGTCCGATCATGAGTACAGCTTCAAAGACTTTGCTTTGTCTAGCACGACAGAGTGCCTAGACCCCGAACATAAGCTAAATGCTTACATGCGGGATAACGGTATTGGGCAAATGCCGAATGTTGCGGGATTGGATATCGAAAACCTAAGCGCGACTTTTGCCTGCGATGCAATTCAGTGTTACATCACTGTGCCGCTCGGCTGGTTTATTTTTGATGACGGGCGTCGTGTTTTGGTCTACGACGAAGACAGTCAGGTACAGGTGAATTTTGAACTAGGTTCTTCAGAAGGTCTGACTGACGTTGACATTATCGAGCAAGTTATTGTCCAGCACGTAAACAACGTCGAAGGTGCAGAATGGCGAACGATGGAGCTTGCAGGGATGAAAACTTTGGCGATTCGAGGGATTCCTATGCAAGGCGAGTATGTGGATCAAGTCTATATTATCAAAGCTACACCCGATCCCAATACTTGGCTAATTGTAAGAACCACCTGCTTACCTTCCGCGACAATTGAAACCATGAATATGGTTGAGGTCATGCTCGATGCCATCCGGTATGTCAACCGCTGACAAGATCAAGTCCACTGCGATGGATGTGGTCCTCGCTTGGGGGCCTGAACGAATTCGTCCAGAACTAGATCGCTTGTGTGACACTCTTCCTGATCTTGATGAGGCTACAGCGTCTGAAGCGCTTCGTGAGGCCCACAAAGTTTTGAGCGAAGCTGAGACTGGAGCGAGTTCAGCTAAGTCTGGGGGCCAGCATTTACTGGAAAGAGCACTACGAGAAAAACGTCCTTGGCTAACACCGGAGCAGGCAAGCAAGGCCGTGACCCAAGGGATGTACTATGATTGGCGGGAAAATGGCTAGCTTCCTTCAGCCCGTTTCTTGAAGGCCTCATTAATGTTCTCTAGGTTCTTCACTACAATCGAGTGGATCACCTTTTTCACCAGAGGGCCAAGCGTAGGAACATTGTATTCATATTCCAAGCTTTGGTTGAACCGGGTTCCCGAGCCTTCTTCAGCAAAAGTCCAAACCCCTTCTAACATGTCGTAATCACCCTTCAACTGTTTGAAGTGACATGTGTGGACCGAGTCATCCCAAATATCTTCTTGAGTCCAACGGACCTTTAGCCCAAATGTAGGAATTATTCCCACCCAGTCAGAAACATAGCGATTTTCACTTGTTTCAATAGGCGTTACGGACTTAACGTCCTTCATATATTCGGGAAATGAGCGACTATCCTTCGCGATCTCGTAGACTTTAGACAAAGGTGCGTTGATCAAGCAGGTGGTTTCGACCGTTGGCATCGTGCTTTTCCGTTGGGGACGTAGAAATCATACCAGTCCAAGGGATGAGTCTGGGTCCAGTGCATTGGACCAGAATGAGATAGATCGATTGAGTTTACAAACACAGTTAGATACTGAGCGAACCAGTTCGCATGAGACCATGAAAGCACTTTTGCTAGAGGCACCCGGGCACATGGCGCTAAAAGAAATTGCCATTCCCAGCCCTGGACCGGGTGAGGTCTTAATCCGTGTCAAAGCCGCCACAACGTGCGGAACGGACTTGAAGGCATTCCTTAGGGGTCATCCACAGATACCGATGCCAGGCGTGTTTGGTCACGAGTATTCTGGGGTTGTCGAAGTCGCAGGAGAAGGTGCACTTTTTCAAGTAGGCGAATCAGTAATGGGAGTTCATTCTGCCCCTTGCCAGAAGTGCTTTTGGTGCCGAAAAGGCCAAGAGAACCTTTGCGAAAGCATCATGGCAACCAAAGTCCTGGGAAGCTATGCAGAATATCTGCTGATCCCAGCCCACATTGCGAAACTCAATCTTTTTCATAAGCCCGCGTCTCTATCCTTCGAGTTCGCTTCGCTTCTCGAACCTTTAGCCTGTGTGGCTCAAGGCATAGAACTGCTACCACTACACCCAGATGATCGGGTCTTGATTATTGGTCCGGGAGCCATTGGACTGATGTTTGTGGCTGGCTTAAAGCTAATGGGCGTTGAGTCAGTTACCCTCGCAGGAAGGAATGGAAGACGCTTGGAAGTAGGCGAGGCACTGGGGGCAACAACGACCTACTTTGAGGATGTGTCTGGAGAGTTTGATTACGTGATCGAATGCACAGGCAATGTGGAAGTATGGGAAAAAAGCGTCGATTATTCTAGAAGAGGTGGCACGGTCATGTTGTTTGGAGGATGCCCGGGCGGGACACAAGCCTCCTTTGACACTAAACGCTTGCACTATGACCAAATCACTTTAGTCAGTCCTTTTCACTTTGGAACCAAAGCCGTCAAAACGGCCCGAACTTGGCTCTTGGATGGACGTGTTGATTTATCAGCTCTCATCTCCGGTGAAAGAAGCCTGAGCCAAGGTGAAGAGACCTTTGAAGACCTACGGCAAGGTCGTGGTCTGAAGTACGTTTTCAAACCATGAAACTGGCCCGCTATATGGGTTCTGGAGTTGTTGAGATTGTGGATGAGGCTCCGCCACAATGTCCCAAAGGCGGATTGGTCGTTAAGACGGAGGCTTGCGGATTGTGTTCCGGCGAGTTAATGGCTTGGTACATGGACCGCAAAATTCCGCATGTTCTCGGACATGAAGTCGCGGGATTGATTGTGGAGTCAGATGATGCACGGTTTCCGATTGGCAGTCGCGTTTTCCCTCACCATCACGCCCCATGCTTAGCCTGTGAACTATGTGAGCAAGGGCTTTTCGTCCACTGCAACCAATGGAAACAAACGAAGCTTATTCCAGGTGGAATGGCAGAATTCTTTGCCGTTTCAGCCGAAAACCTAAATGATGCGATTCTAGTTGGGGATATGAGAGCAAGGGATGCGGCTCTTATTGAGCCGCTTGCCTGTGTAATGAAGTCCTTGAGACTTAGTGGGGTGGAGCTTTATCCGAATTCCAATGTTGCAGTGATTGGATTAGGAGTTATGGGGTTGATGCACGCCTTACTCCTGCCAGGATGCACTGCTTTCGATGTAAATCAATCGCGTATTGATCACGCGCGCTCTATAGGCATTGACGTGCGATTAAACCAAGAGTCAGAACCCAACGAGTTTAGTATCATCTTTGTTTGCCCCGGCTCTCAGTCAGCCTTTGACTTTGCTTTGGAGCTTGCACAGCCGGAAGCCAGGATCATCTTGTTTGCCCCACTTCCCCCCAATCAGCCGCTTCAAGTGCCTCAACAAGCCTATTTTCGAGATATCCAAATCATCAATAGTTACTCTTGTGGCCCAAACGACACTCAGACAGCTTTTGAGCGTTTGAAAGCCGGAAGTATTCAAGCTGAACAGGTGGTTAGCGAATTCATTGCAATCGATAATCTGCCTGTGGCGTATGGGAAAATGAAGATAGGTGAAACTCTTAAGCCCATGGTTGTCTTCTCATAGATAGCCTGGTTTCAGCACTAGGTCTCACAAAACGTAACATCATCGGATTCGTCCAAACAAAAGCGCATGTTAAACGCCGCCCTTCTTGTAACTGCAATGCACACCTCAGCACCCTGCGGTCATGTCCATGGTGTGCCCAAAAATCAGGTTGACCTGTTGGTAGCTGAGGCTTGGCAAGCCGCTGGCGAAATCCAGATTGACGAGAAACGCCAGAAAGACCTTGATCGAGACACTGAACTCGGCAAAGGATATTCGAAAGAGATCGATAAAGAACTCAAGCCCAGCGAAGACGAAGCCGTGATTAAGCGGGTACAGCGTATCGGTGGTGAGTTGGCACAGGTAGCCAACTCATATCACGCCGAGGTGACTTGGGGCGACAAACGCCCGTCCAAATTCAACTACGAATTCAAGGTGGTCAAAGGCGAGGACGTCAATGCGTTTTCTCTGCCGGGCGGGATAATCTATGTCTATGAAGGCTTGGTGAAGTATGTTGAGTCCGACGATGAACTCGCCGGAGTCATGGGACATGAGATTTCACATGCCGCTTTCCGCCACGTTTGGGCTCTTCAGCGACAATCTGAAACACTCAACATTGCTAATCTCATTGCGATGCTTGCGGCAGCCCTCTCCAGAAGCACTGATTCTGTGAATATCGCTCAAGGCGTAAGGCTTGGCTCCCAGGCCTTGGCCAGTAGCTGGAGCCAAGATGCCGAACGAGCTTCCGATTATGGCGGACTCCAATTCATGATGCGTAGCAAGTACGACCCAACGGGAAGCGTGACCTTCATGGAGCGGTTGGCAAGGGATGAAAAAGCCAGAGCTGGGATTGACTGGGGCATTCTTCGGACCCACCCACCCAGCAAAGAGCGAGTTCAAAACCTTCTCAACAGCATGGAGAAGTTTAAGTTGACGGTTCGCAGAAGTGCGGTGACTACTTCTTTCCGGACGGTTGTGAAACCAGGCGAAGATGGCACCGTAGAAGCTTGGTTTAACGGCAAACGCATCTATGTTTTTGCTGGAACAGACGCCATCGCTCGTGCAGATGCAGCCGCAAAGAAGCTAGATCAGTTTTATGACCAGGTTCCATCGATGATTGAGGTCAGTGCTGGAAAGGGCACTGTTTTGTACAAGAACAAACCGTTGCTGGCGATTGAGCAAGACGATGCGGCTTCGCAAAAGATTTCGGTCCAGGAGTTAGCCGATCAAACCACAAAGACAATCAAAGGAAGTTTGTTCTCTTTGGCCTATCGAGTTTGGGGCATTTAGAGCGCGTTACTTAGCCATCTGCTAAAATCACTAGCGATGAGCTTTACCGTCCGCCTGACCACCGACCTGATCTCGGTCGAAGCTGGCGCAACGGTACCCGTTTCCATTGAGGTGGTTAATAAGGGTACCGAAGCGGACCGGTTTGAACTGCAAATTGAAGGGCTTGATCCAGAATGGGCCGCTGTTCCAGAGCCGGACTTTGTTATTGACCCAGGTGAGACAAGGGTAGAGAAGGCCTTTCTCAAAGTCCCAAGGACTCCTGAAAGCTTAGCTGGGAACTATCCTTTTGTTGTTAGGGTCCGTTCCCTTAACTCTGGAGAGGCCAGAACAGGACAAGGCGCACTCCAGGTGAAGCCATTCCACTATCTCACCATGGAGATAGGCCCAAAGAAAGGATTTTTCTCTCCGACTCGCAAGCAGAATTCATTTACGGTCACGGTTCTTAATCTTGGGAATACGGAACACACGTTACAGCTTTTCGGGAATGACCCTGAGGAAGCTTGTACCTACGAGTTTGAAGCGGAGCAGATCACTGTTCCACCCGGTGGGCAAAAGACCGTTGAGCTAGAGGTTACGCCCAGCTCTACGCCGTTCCTTAGCAGCTCAAGACTCCACGGCTTTTCTGTGTCTGGACGCAGTATTGAAACACCTAGTACGATCGTTTCTACACAGGCTCAACTAGAGCAAAGACCATTCGTGACTCCGGGGCTGCTAACCCTTCTTATCTTCACTGTTTTGATTATTGGAGCCTGGATAGCACTCATTCCGAAGCCTCCTAAGGTGACGCTAGCGATAAGCAAGCGAAGCGCTGTTGTCGGAGAAATCATCAGGGTGAGTTGGCGAGGCGAGAATGCTAATTCAGTTCAAATTTTTGCTAATGGCGAACCCCTAGTCGCAGAGGCATCGGTTTTTGGTGATACCGAATATGTGGCCCAGAAAGAGGGTTCGGTTGAGTTCACAGCAAAAGCTATTCGCGACCAAAAAGAAAGCGAATTGGACCGAGAAACCCTCACCGTAGAGAAACCCGAGCCTTCTCCAGAGGTGAAAGCAAGCATTCGCGCAAAGCGCCGCACCATCAATCTAGGAGAATCGGTCGAGCTTGACTATTCAGTAGAGAATGCTGTGGAGGCTTACCTACAGCCAGGTCCACAGAAACTGGTCCTTACCCTTAAGTCGATAACAGTTCAGCCAAATAAAGAAGGCACCACCGAATACGAAATTGTTGCTACCGGTAAAGACGGCAAGGTTTCAAGTGCAAAGACATCAGTAACGGTCGTAGATAAGGCCCGCGTCGTAATTCTTGCTTTTGACTCCTCCCCAACCAAGCTAGAGGCGGGTGGTGGTTACATCACTCTTAAGTGGCAAGTCTCAAACGCAGCTCGCATTGAGATATCTGGTCTGCCTGAAACGATTGTTCCTGAGTCTCCCAATGAGCCTGGAAGCCAAGATTTCATGATTGAGAAAACGACAACCTTCACCCTGAAGGCGATTGATGCTAATGGTAAGTCGATTACCAAGACTGTGAAGGTTGAAGTGGCTCAGCCAGTAGACCCTCCTCTTGGTGACGGTGATCCTCCACCAGTCAGCGCTCCTGGCACCACTGCTGGAGGTCCAAACTAATGCGTGCACTTCTATCTGTTACCGATAAAACTGGCATTGTTGATTTTGCGAAAGGCCTTGCGGCTTTGGGTTTCGAGCTTATCAGTACAGGCGGTACGGCAAAAGCAATTCGCGAGGCTGGCCTTACCGTAACAGATGTTTCTGAAGTAACCGGCTTTCCGGAAATGATGGATGGCAGATTGAAGACACTCCATCCGCTTGTCCACGGTGGGCTTTTAGGGGACGTCCGTCAGAGTTCACATCGCGACGCCATGGCAGAAGCAGGTATTGAGCCTATTCAAGTTGTCTGCGTCAATCTATATGCCTTTGAAAAGACTGTCAGCGGAGATCATTCCCTTGAAGAAGCCATTGAGTCGATAGACATCGGTGGCCCCGCAATGATTCGTGCAGCAGCGAAGAATCATCCTAATCTTTATGTAGTAGTGGATCCTGATGACTATGAAGCAGTTCTTTCCGCCGCGAATCAAGATGACCAGGGGTTAAAGACAAGACTAGCAGCAAAGGCGTTTCGACACACGGCATTCTATGATTCAATGATTTCTCGCTACCTGTCCAAGGTTGCTGGAGAAGATGAACTCACCGACACACTAACCCTTGGATATCGTCGAGCAATTGGCTTTCGGTACGGAGAGAACCCGCATCAACGCGGGGCCCTCTATCTTGATCCTTTGGCTAAGCCTGGGATTGCGAACGCCGTTCAACTTTGGGGCAAAGAGCTTAGTTACAACAACCTTAACGATGCCGACGGAGCATGGGAGCTCGTTGCCGACTTACCAATTGGAAGTTGCGCGATTATCAAGCATGGAAATCCGTGTGGAGCCGCACATGGAAGTTCATTTGGGGAAAGTTACCGTCTTGCCCGTGAATCTGACCCCATCTCCGCATTTGGTGGCATTGCCGCGTTCAACGGCACCGTTGACCTAGAAGCCGCAAGTGCAATGACGGAAAAAGGAAACTTCTTAGAGGTGGTCATTGCAACTCAATTCACGGAAGAGGCGATTGAACTATTCAAAAACCGATCTGGTTGGGGGCAGGACGTTCGTCTTTTAGAGGCTCCACTCCCTCCCAAAGCAACATCTCTCTCTGTTAAGTCCATTCGAGGCGGAGCCATCATCCAAGATACTGATGAGGACCCAAACATTGAATGGAAAGTTGTAACTAAGAAGCAGCCTACCCAGGAACAACTTGCAGCTCTACGCTTACAATGGTCTGTCATTCCACATGTTAAGTCGAATGCAATCGTTGTAGGCACAGCCCACAGGTTACTGGGAGTCGGGGCCGGGCAGATGAATCGCGTCCAATCCGTTCGCTTAGCCCTAGAGCAAGCACGAGAAGGCGCAAAAGGAGCCGTGCTGGCTAGCGATGCGTTCTTCCCATTTCCAGACAGCATTGAGACAGCTGCGGCTGCGGGCATTGTAGCAGTTGCTCAACCGGGCGGTAGCAAGAAGGACCCGGATGTTATAGCCAAAGCTGATGAACTTGGAATAGCCATGGTTTTCACATCTGTACGCCACTTCCGGCACTAAGGGTGTAACATATAGGGGATGAGAGAGCGTCTCATCCATAGATCGTCATGAAGAATCAGAATGACCTAATCATCATTATCGTATCGGCCGTCCTAGCCCTGATCATTGCAGGTGTCTGCATTGGTACGAAGCGTGAACCGAATACAATCCCTGCACCTGAAAAGGTCATTCTAACCGCACCTGCACTCCCGGCAGGTGACGTTGTGATGGTCAATAGCCTCCCCGGCGGTGGAAACAGCACTCCTGGCGGTCCGGGAGCTGGAGGACCTCGTACTAGCTTCTCTGGGGGCGGTCCAGGGGCACCAAGTATTGGCCCATCATCTATGGGAAAGTAGGTTTCCATTTGCTTCCGACTCGGCAAATGCGCCACACTATAGGCTAATCTGATTTCCAGGAGCGCCTATGCCTACCCCTGTTGTTTTGAACGTGGGGTTCTACAACTTTGTCATGACTGATAAAATCGTCGCAATGGTCAGCAGTGAATCTGCACCCTTGCGGCGACATATTCAGGCCATGCGAAAGTCTGGCAACTTGATAGATGCGACTCAAGGTCGCAGAACAAAGTCCGTGATTTTCACTACGGACTCAGCGATCATTCTGTCCGCGATCTCCCAAGAGACCTTGGCGAAAAGGTTGAACACTGGGGAGATCAACGTTGACGAAGAGTAATTTCCGATTGAAGGCCTTTCACCGCATCATTAATAACTTTGGCCGGGATATCGGTATCGATCTTGGCACCGCCAATACGCTAGTCCATGTAGGTGGAAGAGGCGTTTTGCTGCGAGAACCGAGCGTTGTTGCGGTTAACAAGGATGATGGCAAAGTCGTGGCCGTTGGAGAGGAAGCCAAGAGAATGCTTGGTCGCACTCCCGCTAACATTGTCGCGACTCGTCCGCTTAAAGATGGAGTCATTGCCGACTACGATCAGACCGAAAAAATGCTCCAGCATTTTATCGGAAAAGTCAGCAATCGCTTCCTACTTCGCAAAACCGTAGTGGTCGGTATTCCAAGCGGGGTTACTGAAGTGGAGCGTAGAGCTGTCATTGAAGCATCCAAGAATGCCGGTGCCAGTCAAGCATACGTAATTGAAGAACCGATGGCGGCCGCATTCGGAGCGGGGCTTCCTGTCGATGAACCCAGCGGTTCAATGATTGTTGACATCGGTGGAGGAACAACCGAAGTTGCTGTGATTTCACTTGGGGGCATTGTCCACTCAAGATCCATTCGTGTCGCCGGTGATGAGTTTGATGAATCTATCTCATCCTATGTTAGAAGGGCATATAACCTGTACATCGGTGATCGAACCGCTGAGCAAACTAAGATTGAAATCGGCAGTGCAGTTGCCCTTGAAGTAGAGCTAGAGATGCAGGTCAAGGGAAGAGACTTAGTTACAGGACTTCCTCGCAGCGCAACCATTTCTAGTGAAGAAGTTCGGATGGCCATCCAAGAACCACTCAACTCTATCGTTGAGGCGGTTAAACTGACCCTTGAGGCCACTCCACCAGAACTGGCCGCCGACGCGATGGACCATGGCATCGTACTTGCGGGCGGCGGAGCCTTATTGCGTGGGCTTGATGAATTGATTCATCGAGAAACTCTGATGCCAGTACATATTGCTCCTGACCCACTGAGTTGCGTTGTGAAAGGGACTGGCATTGTCGTAGAGGGCCTTCACGAAAATCCGTTGATTCGAAAGATGCTTGAGAAGTCGTCAAAGACGTGAAACCATCAGCTGGCCGTGATTTCATCCTCCTGTTGTTGCTCTGCGTATTTGGAGCGGTGCTGGGGAGGATGCAAACCTCGGCCAGAGCTACTGGTCAACTTGACCCAGTTTCATCAGCTATTCGTACAACCACCAATGGTCCTTCTTCGATCCTAGTCAGTTGGTCTAACAAATCTAGCGACTTCTTTGGTGGCATTTTCAACGCTTCGGAACTTACTAAGCAAAATAATAGGTTCAAACAGTTTGAAATCCTCGCTCGTCAGTACGGAGAAACTGTAGACCGCCTCAACAAAGAAGTTACAAGCCTTAGGGCACTTTTAGAACTTCCCGCAATATCAGGAAGAAAAAAAATTGGTGCGACTGTAATTGGTTATTTTGCCAATGAGAACCGCCTCACAATATCGGCAGGTAGGAACAAGGGGCTTGAGCCAGGCCTGGCCGTCGTCACTGGCGAAGGGTTAGTAGGCACTGTTCAGACCGTTGGTGCAACCGATGCCCAAGTCAGTCTTTTATCTGACCCGACTAGGAAGCTAGGGGCTCTAGTCATCTCTCGTAATCCTCCCTCCCCAGGCCTTATCCGAGGCGAGAATGCATCTGTCTTGGTACTCACTCTGGATAGCACGATGCCGGTAGCGATCGGGGATCTCGTAGGGACTTGGGGGTTTAGCGGAGTTATTCCCCGAGGCATCCCAATTGGACGAGTAAATCAAGTCTACAACGACTCTGTCACCGGCTCGAAGAGAGTTGAAGTTTTTCCTAACGTAGCTCTAGGAAACTTGCGCGAGGTCGTCGTTTTAAAGTGAAAGGCGCAAGAGGTGTTTTGGTCAGCGGACTCTTTATCTGGATAAGTGCCGTCCTGCAACAATCCATGTCCCACAGGCTCGGCGTGCTGTCCGCAACTCCTGATTTTCTACTCATCACCCTCTCTTGTCTTTGCATGTATGCAAGTCGGGCAGGAGGAGCCGTTATCGGCTTCCTTACCGGACTCATGGCAGGGGCCATCACAGGAGCAAACTTAACTCAGTTCATCTTGAGTCGTTCAGTGACTGGCTTCTTGGATGCTTGGACAAAAGCATTCGGACTAGACCTCAATTTCGTTTCGGCAGCAATCAATGCATTCATTGTTACCGTTACTGCACAACTCATCCTCATGTTTTTCGCCCCACCTTCAGGAATCGTCGCATTCCTCGGGGCTACAATACTATCAGCGACGGTCAATGGGGTCCTCGCGGTGCCCGTGCATGCGTTGCTGAAAAGGATGCTCGGTCCACAAGTCGCCTAAGCGTCGAAGGAAAAGAGAGCCGGTACCTAGGATGAGCCAACACGTTAATGTTCTCGACATGGCCCGCGCCCAATTGGGTGTTGCCGCCAAGTATCTCGATCTTGATGAGGGGCTTCACGCTGTCCTCGCCCAACCCGTCCGACAGCTTGTTGTGCACTTCCCCGTTGTTCTAGACAATGGTGAAGTCCAAGTGTTCGAGGGCTACCGAGTTCACCATAACTCCAGCCGAGGTCCAACCAAGGGCGGTATTCGCTATCACCCAGATGTTGACCTAGAAGAAACGACCGCCCTGGCAATGTGGATGACCTGGAAATGCGCCGTTGTCAATATTCCTTATGGCGGGGCAAAGGGTGCGGTCAAGGTAGATACCAAACAGCTTTCAAAACGAGAGCTCGAGAAACTTACTCGAAGATTCATTTCCGATATCGGAATCTTGGTCGGTGAACGAAGCGATATCCCTGCGCCCGACATTGGCACCAACGCCCAAGTCATGGCGTGGATCATGGACACCTTATCCATGCACACCGGACACACTGTGCCAGGGTGTGTAACCGGAAAGCCCATTGAACTTGGAGGCTCTGAAGGACGTGTCGAAGCAACTGGACGCGGTGTCATTGTTGCCGCAGAAGAAGCCGCAAAGTCCGCAAACATGAATTTGGCTGGAGCCCGAATCGTGGTTCAAGGCTTTGGAAATGTGGGATCCGTCGCAGCCAAACTAGCTGAGGAAGCCGGCGCAACTATCGTGGGCATTAGCGACGCCATTGGCGGCATCTATAACCCCAAAGGCTTGCCGATCGCCGAACTGGTTCATCGCTATTCCGGTCGAGAAGGTGGTATTCGAGAGTTCAAAGAAGCTGAGCCCATTAACAATCAGGACTTGCTGGAACTGGATTGCGACATTCTGATTCCCGCCGCGATCTCCGCGCAAATCACAAAGGACAACGCGGACAAGATCAAAGCGAAACTGGTTGTAGAAGGGGCGAACGGCCCTTGTACGCCAGATGCTGATCACATCCTTTCCGACAAGGGTATTCAAGTCGTTCCCGACGTTCTAGCTAATGCTGGAGGCGTTATTGTCAGCTACTTCGAGTGGGTCCAAGACCTTCAAAACTTCTTCTGGGAAGAGAACGAGGTCAACAATAAACTCACCCGCATCATGCGCCACAGCTACGCAGCGGTTGAAGGAACCATGAAGGCTCACAAGACCGACATGAGAACTGCGGCTTACATAATTGGCGTCAAGCGAGTTGCTGAAGCAACCGTAAAGCGCGGTATTTATCCTTAAGGCGCACAGGGTTTGGATCGCATTCTAGCGATCCAAACCTATCACCGGCACTTAGCCGGGTACCCTATCCTCAATCATTCACTGAGGCCGCCGTTTGATCAAAATCGAAGAAATTCTCCAAAGCCTTCCCCACCGATTTCCAATGCT
Source organism: Fimbriimonadaceae bacterium (assembly GCA_037190145.1). GTDB lineage: Bacteria > Armatimonadota > Fimbriimonadia > Fimbriimonadales > Fimbriimonadaceae > 55-13. The sequence goes on along the minus strand of JBBCJU010000010.1, from coordinate 30,436 downwards.
TCTCGTAGATCGGGTTCTCGAACTAGAACCCATGAAGCACTGCATTGCCATCAAGAACGTCACCATCAATGAACCCTTTTTTCAGGGACATTATCCGGGAATGCCGATCATGCCGGGGGTCTTAATCGTCGAAACCATAGCTCAAGCAGGATGCATGATGGTTCTTCAGGATGAAAGATACAAAGGAATGATTCCGGTAATCGGATCTATCGACAAGGTCAAGTTCAAACGCCCAGTTGTTCCAGGCGACCAGCTAACCCTAGATGTCACGTGTGAATACCTAAGAGGCACCATTGGTAAGATCACCGGCATCGCAACTGTTGAAGGTGAGGTTGCCTGCCAAATGGAGATGATGTTCAAGCTCCTGGAGAATAACCCCTAGGTGGCCCAGGTCCACGCGCTTTCATATGTAGACCCAAAGGCAGAACTTGCCGACGATGTAGAAGTCGGTCCGTTCTGCAATATAGAAGCTGGCGTTGTGGTTGGTCAGGGTACGCGGCTTGATTCTCATGTAACTATCAAATCCGGCACCACCATTGGGGAGCGTAACTATTTTGGTCAAGGCTCCATCATTGGTGGAGATCCACAGGATCGAAAGTTTAAGGGCGAACCCACATACCTTAAAATTGGGAACGACAATTATTTTCGAGAGTACGTCACCCTACACCGTGCAACCGGAGAAGGAAACGCAACCGAAGTTTGGAATAACTGTTATCTCATGGCCTTCGTGCATCTGGGCCACAATGTCGTCGTCAAAGATAGCGTTACCATGGCGAATAGCGTAGGCGTTTCTGGTCACTGCACTATTGAAGAACTGGCCACCATTGGCGGCATGGTTGGTCTCCATCAATGGGTTCGTGTTGGTAAGGTCGCAATGGTCGGTGGAATGTCATCCATCACACGAGATGTGCCTCCCTTTATGATCGTCGAAGGGCGAGGTGACTACGAAGTTCGAGACATCAACGCTGTAGGACTTAGAAGATACGGCATCACCGCCGAAGGAAGAATGGCGCTTCACAAGGCATGCAAACTACTTTATAAGTCTAAGCTCGGTTTAACAAACGCTATTGAGACAGTCCGCCGCGAAATCAATATCACACCTGAAGTCCAAGAATTGATCGAATTCGAGTTAAGAAGATTCAAGGGCAAAAACGGTCGCGGAGACCAACCTTAGGAGGGTGTCATTTGTGAAATGTGGTTTGTGATTTTGTAAGTTACAGCCCGCATCTCACAACTTACATTCCACACCAGAATGCGCATCTTCATCTCCGCAGGCGAAGCTTCTGGCGACGCTTATGGTGCTGCCCTGGTTCAGCAAATTAAGCGGCTCGCAGAAATCTCACGCCTCTCTCTTGGGGATATATATAACCAAGAGCTTAATGACGAGGACACTCTAGATAAAGCAGGCATCGACGATTCCCTCGAATTGGTCGAATACGTCATGTTTCTCGAAGAAGAATTCGGTATCGACATTGACGATGAAGAAGTGCGCAATATCCGCACCATTGGAGATGCTAGAAACATCATAGAAAAAGTGACGGGCATTCGTCCCGGCCTACAAAAGACACCGATTTCATTCGAAGCCGTTGGCGGCTCAAAGCTCAAAGCTGAAGGTGTTCCCCTTCATGCAGATTCCTCAAAATGGGGTGCCATCTCCATTGCCCAAGGCATCCGAGTAGGAATCGGCATTCTTCCCCAATACATAAAAGTTAAGGCCAAACTGAAACAAGGAAAACCCGGCCTATTCGTCCCCATAGACTTCGGATTTGCCAATATTCGCCTCTCAAAGTTTGCCAAAAAGTGCGGTTGGAAGGTCCTCTACTTCATCCCCCCAGGCTCGTGGCGAAGAACCAAGCAAGGAAAAGATCTTCCCACCATCACTGACCAAATCTCCACCCCATTCCAATGGTCAGCTGAAACCTTGACGAAAATGGGAGCCCGTGCCCATTGGTTTGGACATCCAATTAAACAACTCATCAACGAAAGCCTCCGCAAAAAAGAGTTAAGCGGGTTGGCGGCCTCCCTAGACAGCTTGGATAAGGAAACGATCGCCATTCTTCCAGGAAGTCGAACCCATGAGCTAGAGATGACCATCCCCCTCATCGCTGGAGCGGTCAAAGCTCAGTCAGGAAACTCGAAGGCAAAAGGTGTCCCCGGAATCTCCTATGAAGAAATTCAAACCCATAAGCCCGCTTTGTCCAACCAACTTGAATTCGCTCTCGCGCCTTCCGTAGACGCCGATCATGTAAAAGCGGAGTGGAACCGCCTCGCCCCTGGTCGCAATGACATTTTCACCATCGGTGATACCTATGGAGTCCTGACACGTGCTAGAGCAGCAATCATCTGCTCCGGCACGGCCACCCTCGAAGCCGCATTGTGCCGATGCCCAATGGTTGTGATTTATCAACTCTCCCCCTCCATGCGGCGAGAAGCCAAGCTCCTAAGAATCAAGCAACCCAAATTCATCAGCCTCCCCAATATCATCCAAGATCGTGAGATTGTTCCCGAGCTTGCCGATGGGCACGGGGTGTATCCAGAACAGGTCCGTGCGTGGATAGATCGACTCTTAAAAGATGAAAAGACTCGATCCACCCAAATTAAAGAACTTGACGAGCTTGATCAGGCACTCGGCCCGAATGATGCCATTACAAAGACGGCCCAACTCGCTCTCCAGATGATCTCGTTTGACTCTACAAAGCGTACATAATAACGTTATGTCAGCTACCGCTTCGACCACGACACCTCCGGTTCGATGGGACCTTTCCGCTCTATTCTCCGGAATCGATGATCCCAAGATTGAAGCAAACTGGACGTCAGTCCACGCGATGGCTGATGCCTTTTCGGAAAAGTATCGTGATCAAATCAATACTCCCAATCTATCCGCAGATACCTTGGCTGAAGCGCTGACCGCTTACGAGAAACTTGCAAATGAAGCCGGCAAGCCAATCGGCTTTGCGCATCTCCTTTTCGCTGCCGACACCAGCAATCCAGCCCTTGGTGCCTTCATGCAAAAACAGATGGAGAAGAGCACCGAACTCAGTGTTAAAGTGATGTTCTTCGACCTCGAACTCATGGCGGCTCCAGAAGAGGTGATAAGTAAGCTAATTGCTGATCCCAAACTTGCAAACTTTCTTCATTACATCCAAGTTGCCCGCAGTTTCCGCGATCACCGACTAACTGAGTCCGAAGAGATCATCCTCGAAGAAACCGCAAATACCGGCAACCGCGCTTGGGAGCGCCTGTTCGAAGAAGTCACTTCAAATCACGTCTACAAGTTAACGCGACCCGGGTCAACTGAAGTCGAGGAAGTCCCTCAAGAAGAACTCCTAAACCTCCTTCGAGCCCCCGAGCGCGAAACACGACAAGCCGCTGCCGATGCTTTCAGTGCGGGTCTGAAAGAGATGGAGCGAGTCCTCGTCTTTACCTACAATAATCTGATCCAAGATAAAGCCGTTGGTGACCGCCTCCGAAAGCATGATTATGCCGAGCATAGTCGCCACCTCGCCAATGAACTGGATAAAGAAACCGTCGATTTGGTCGTCTCTATGTGCAGAGCCAACTATGGCCTCGTCGAGCGGTTTTACAACGTCAAGCGAGAGATCCTTGGCCTTCCCGAATTGACCCACATCGACCGTTACGCCCCGCTTTTTGATGCGGAGGAACCGGTTCCCTGGGAAGAAGCCAAACAAATCGTTCTCAGTGCCTTCGGCCAATTCAGCGAAGAGATGGAAGCCCGGGCTCGAGAGTTCTTTGACAAGAACTGGATCGATGCTGAAGCTAGGAAGGGCAAGCGAGGTGGCGCATTCTGCGCATACAATACTCCTGACACTCACCCCGTCATGCTCCAAAGCTACATGAACATGGCTGATGATGTGATGACACTTGCTCATGAGTTGGGGCACGGTGTTCACGCTTCTCTCAGTCGGGCTCAAACCTACTTCAACTTCCACGGCACGCTTCCTTTAGCCGAGCTTGCATCCATCTTTGGAGAAATGTTGGTCTTCGAGAAACTAGTAGCCAACGCTACTCCTAAAGATAAACTGGCGCTTTACGCCGGAAAGATTGAAGGCGTTTTCGCCACCGTATTCCGCCAAGCCGCGATGTTTTCCTTCGAACAAAAATGCCACGAAATGCGGCGTAATGAAGGGGAGCTAACCGCTGAAGACTTTGGCGACCTGTGGCAAACTGAGATTCAAGCCATGTTCGGAGATTCGGTCAAGCTTGGCGACCAACACAAGTCCTGGTGGAGCTACGTAAGCCATTTCGTCTCCGTTCCATTCTATGTCTACGCCTACTCTTTCGGTGAGCTACTCGTCCTCTCCCTTTATCAAAGAGCGAAGGTGGAAGGCTCAAGTTTCGCCGATAAATACATCGCCCTCCTAAAGCTCGGAGGCTCCAAGTCTCCTCAGCAACTCATGGAAACTGTCGGCGTCGACCTCAAATCCAAAGAATTCTGGCAAGGCGGTTTCGATGCAATGGAGAAACTGGTTGCCGAGTTCGAGCGCCTCTGGTCAGACTACAAAAAGTAAGAACGTAGACCCTGGAGGTTCGTGCCCGTGAAACGAGTAGCCCCTGGATGATTCCCGCCAGGGAACGGTGTAGCCTCTGGATGCTTGTGCCAAGGCATAGGTGCCGAAATTCTGTACCCTTAGAAGCAATCCCCATGCGCCTCTAAATGTGGAGGTCTCCTTAGCGAAAAAGATAGCTGCATCACAATGCAGCTATCAGAGACCTGCCACCAACTCCGCCTTGCCCTTATCTTCCAACAAAGCCACATTAGCCGCCCTGCGATTCAATTCCCGACAGTCCTCAAACGACAACCCAAATACTTCAGTCGCCCGATAATATTCGTCCGTCAAGGTCGTCCCAAACATCGGTGGATCGTCTGAGTTCACCGTCACGTAAAGGCCCTCGTCCATCAGCTTTTTCAACGGGTGTGAATCCCAAGATGGAAACACGCCCAAACAAACGTTGCTCGAAGGGCAAACTTCCAAAGGAATCTGCGTCTTTCGCAAATGTTCAACCAGCACCGGATCCTCAAGACACCTCACTCCGTGGCCGATCCTGACTGCCTTAGCATCTTGCAGTGAATACCAAATCACTTCCGGCCCACAAGTCTCTCCTGCATGCGCCACTACCGGCAACCCATGATCCGCGGCCCATGCATAGGCATGATAGTATTCCGAAGTCCCACACTTCTCCTCGCCCGCAAGACCGAGTGCGCAAACGCCACTCTGGTGATAATCCACTGCCCACTGCGCCACCTGCAACGCCCTTTCCGGGCTCATTCCTCGAACGATGTCCAGGATAAACGCCGCCGATACGCCAAGTTCCTCTGCTCCGTATCGCAAAGCCTTCTGCAAGGCGACCATTTGCTCTGCCACAGGAATGCCCACATACTGCTCAATCGTTGCCGCCGTATAGGTGACTTCGCTATGCCGGATGTTCTGTTCTGCTTGGCCCTCCAAGAACTCCCGTGCAATCAACTCCAAATCTTCAGGGGTCCGAATGCACTTAGATATCGCAACATAGATGTCCACAAAATGCGGGAAGTCTCGAAACCGATACCACTCTCTCAAACCCTCCAAATCATCGGCAGGCAAAGAGATTGAATGCCTAGCGGCAAGCTTAAGAAGGGTCTCCGGTCGTATCGAACCCTCCAAGTGAACATGAAGTTCAACCTTCGGCATTTTCAAAAGCTCTTCACGAGTGGCGGTCATCATTCAAAATTACCTATCCTATGAGCATACGACTCTCAATACTAAAGGAGATGAGACTGCCGTTTGTAAGCCTATCTAAGGCCTCAATGGGTCAATAGGCCCACGATCGCCACCCTTAGGCTCGCGCAACAGTTCTTGTCCTTATGGTGTCGGAATCAAGAGCCGCCATCATAGCTCAATAAACGACCTTAAGGAGGTTAGTTACTATGAAGAAGTTCATGGGCATCATTGCCCTCGCATCTGTTCTATCGTTCGTGCTCATGGGGTGCACCCCACCGGCGGAGGGTGATACCGCTCCGGCACCAGAGACCAAGAGCCCATCTCAAACCGAATCTACAACGGCCAATCCGGCTCCCGCCACAACAGGCGAAACCAAGTAGTTCACCCGGGCTCCCTTGCGACAAACACAGCGGTCGCAGGGAGCCCAAAATGCTTAGCTCTCTAGCTTCGCATCTAAAGTGATCTCAAGGTTCAAAACCTTAGAGATCGGGCATCCTTCCTTTGCCGCCAGCCAAGCTTCTTCAACTTTTGCTGCATCCGCGCCAGGAGCCTTGACTACCAATTCAAGGTGAGATTTTGTCAGAGACAGATTCTCCATCGTAACCGTAGCCTTAGTAGCAATCTCGCCAGAAATACCGCGCTCGCCGAGCTGAGCGCTCAATGCCATCGAGAAACAAGCAGCATGAGCCGCCGCGATCAACTCTTCCGGGTTGGTCCCAGGAGCATCTTCAAACCGCATCCTAAAGTCGTACTTAGTATCGTTGAGAATCCCGCTCTGAGAACTCACTGTGCCCGAGCCATCTTTCAGGCCGCCATTCCAAACTGCGCTTGCGTGTCTTTGCATAATTCTCCTTAAACTAATGATTGTTCTTAGTCTTTGATAGGATACTTGCTGATGTCGCTGGTCAGTTCTTCACCGCCCCCAACTCCTGCCATCAGCCGAATAATCCTCTCCTCGCTAGCCTCCCAACGTTTGACCTCACCAACCATTTTCCCCTCACGAAAAACCACGATTCGATCTGCGATGTTGATAAGCTCTGGAAGATCGCTGGAAACCATAAGGACTGCCTTACCCGAATCTGTGACCTCCTGCAGGATTTCGTAAATTTCACTTTTGGCCCCAATATCAACCCCTCGGGTTGGCTCATCTACCATCAAGACATCACATTCGGCCGCCAGCCACTTTGCCAAGACAACCTTCTGTTGGTTCCCTCCGCTAAGCCCACCCGTGATGGATTCCAGCCCTGGTGCCTTGATCCTCAGTCGATCAAAATACTTTTTCGCTGTGTCATGCTCTCGCCTTATCTGAACAAATCCAAGTTTTGCCAATCGCGGCAGGATCGGTAGTGTTTCGTTCTCTCGAATCCGCATCCCCAGAACCAATCCATTTCGCTTGCGATCTTCCGGTACCAAGCCGATTCGATGGTCAATCGCCCGCTGTGGGGAACCTATTTGCAAAGGTTGGCCCAATACTTCCACGGAGCCAATAGCTCGCCTATCCAGCCCGAAGATCGCCTCCAGAACTTCAGTCCGGCCAGAGCCGACAAGCCCCGCACAGCCCAGGATCTCTCCCTTTCTCACCTCAAAGCTGATGGACTCAAACCTTCCTGGACTGCTTAGCTTGTCAACCTTCAGAGCCACTGCTCCGGGTTCACGCCGAGAAGATTCACCCTTCAGCAACTCTCGACCAATCATCGCCGCAACCAATGTATCTTGCGAAAACTCACCTGCGGACTTTGTGATGACGTGCTTGCCATCTCGCAATACAGTGATCGTGTCACACAACCTGAATATCTCGTTCATTCGGTGCGAGACATAGATGCAAGTGACTCCGTCCGACTTAAGTTGATCAATCAAAGCAAACAATCGCTCTGATTCTGCGTGAGAGAGTGATGATGTAGGTTCATCAAAGATGAGCACCTGTGCCCCTTTAGCGACGGCACCAGCAATCTGCACCATCTGCTGCATCGCAACCGGAAGGGAGCCTAGTCTGGCTTCAGGGTTCACCTGTGCGCCTATTCGCGCTAAAGCAGTCACTGCCCGAGTTCTCATCTCTGACCAATCCACTATCAACCCACGCTTCGGGATGTCCCCCAGGCACAGGTTCTCGGCAACCGACAAGTTCTCGCAGAACAGCAACTCTTGGTGAACCATTCCAATCCCTGCCTGAACGGCTTCACCAGGATGAGAAAAGCGCACCGTTTGCCCTTTGAGTTTTAGTTCACCAGAATCCGGCTGAATGAGGCCGCAAATGACCTTTCCAAGCGTGCTTTTGCCTGCTCCGTTCTCACCCATCAACGCATGAACAGATCCCGCTTGGATTGTGACGTCGACGGAATCTAAAGCCGTCACGCCGGGATACCGCTTGGTGACCCCTGCTAGCTCCAGAATTTCGCTCACCTCGCTAATCTCTTTGCCGCAATTCGTGCCGACGCTTGATCCAGAACCACCGCAATAATCACCGCGCAACCAATGATGATTGACTCGTAGTTCTGATCAAAATGCAACGTTCGAATCCCTTGCCGAATCAAAACGATTAAGAGCCCACCGAGCATCGCCCCTAAAGCAGTTCCTTTCCCTCCCAGCAAAGAAGCGCCGCCTACCACCGCCGAAGCAATTACAAACAGCTCATAGCCCGAGGCATCTGCGCTGGAAGCAGCACCATAGAAACTGCATCCAGCAAAGGCCGCCAACCCTGCCAGCAACCCATTTAAAGCATAAACCCCTGTCTGAATTCGAACAATGGGCAACCCTGCATATCGAGAAGCCTCTTCGTTGCCACCCACCGCATAGACTCTTCGCCCCCAAAAGGTTCTGGCCAGATACAAGGAGCCGAGGATCGTCACGCCAACCATCAGGATCAAAGGAACCGGGAAAAGCCCTTTCTCCAATCCAAGAGTGGCCTTCATCACTCCTGTAAGACCTTCTGGAAAGTTAATACTTAGGCCCTTGCTGGCTACAAAAGCGATTCCCCGAAATACCCACATGGTGCCCAGGGTGATGATAAACGGATGCACCCTTAGTCTCGAAACCAAGACTCCATTCAGCAAGCCACACAACAAGCCGATTCCCAAACAGATAACTCCGGCGGTCCCAAACTGAATCAGCGAAGGCTCCGTTCCTTGGAGGCTGGGCTGCGATCGCATAAAGATCGCGGTCATGATCCCGCAAAGTGCATAAATAGAACCCACAGAAAGGTCAATCCCACCCGAGATAATGACCACCGTCATCCCCACCGCCATGATCGCAAAGAAGGCGGTGTCGGAACCTATCTGAAAGAGGGAGCGCGCGTTCAAAAAGACATTTATTGTCTCGCCATTTCGCTCAAAACTCCCGGCAAAGATGGATAGGAGGATGCCCAGCATCAGGATCACTCCAAGCAAGCCCAACTGCGGAGCGTTGAGCAGCGCGCCAATGCGTTGCCGAATCATGGCGTGGAGAATACCAAAGGACCGCACGTGCCCCTTAGCGCAATCCGATGTAATTACTTTCCCCTCAAACCCAAGAGAAGGCCGCCGGCATCCATGCCGACGACCCTAGTGTGGAGGTTGCTGTCTAGATCAATTAGCCTCGAAGCAGGTTTAGTACCGCTTGTGGAGCCTGATTGGCCTGTGCGAGCACGGACATACCGGCCTGCTGAAGAATCTGCAACTTGCTGTATTGCGTCATCTCAGCGGCGACATCGGTATCTCGGATGGCGGATTCGGTAGCGGACAAGCTTTCTCTTGCGACGCCGAGGGATCGAATGTTCGACTCCAGAACGTTTCTTTGGAAGCTACCGATCTGGCCTCTGGACTTCGAAACTTGCTCGATGGCGGCATCAATAACTTTCATCGCATTGTCCGAACCGGTTGCTGATGTCAAGTCCAAGTTGCTCATGTTGAAGCCAGTGACTACGCCTGCTCCAAGCTGACCCGCGGCAAAGTTGCCGAGTGATAGCTGAGTGGTCTGGCCCGCATTGGCACCAATTTGGAACTGACTGCTTCCCACTGTGATTTGACCGATCGTAGCGTTCGCCAACGTTGTCGCATTACCAGACTGAGTGAGTCGAATCGTGTTGCCATCCGCATCACTGAGAGTGAGTCCATCATTCCCGTTGAGGCTGGAGGTAAAGAGAGCGGTTGCGGTACCTACTTGCACCGTTGCCAGAGCGTTGACGCCTGCTGTGGAAGTAGAACCTGCACCACCTGCTCGGACCACTCCATTGGCATCGGTCAGGTCGATCTTGGCGTTGGAGCCATAAGCGGTGCTGCTCAGCACAATGGCAGTTCCATTGTGGGTTGCAAAAACTCCTGTCTGTCCTTGGGCTGCGTTGATCTGATCAATTGTCTGTTGAGCGGTCATGGTTGCATTCGTTGTGAATGAGACGCCATTGATAGAGAAAGATCCAGCAGAGACGGTCTGTCCCAAAGTAGCGGTAACTCCAGTTATCGTAGCTTGAGCAGCTGCTTGGGTCACCGTTGCGACGACAGAGGTGTTAGAGCTTAGTGCCGCACCCGCAAATTGACCACCGAAGTTGAGGGCGCTTACCTGGCTACCCGCAACAGAATTGGCGCTTACCCCAGAACTTCCATCAAGCAACCGCTTTGTTCCAAATTGAGTTTGTTGTGCAATTCGAGTAATCGATTGGGCAATTGATTGAAGCTGAGATTGGTTAGCCTGAATAGCCGACTGGCTCATTGTTCCCGTGTTAGCGCTGGCAACAGCCAAGCCACGAGCATCTCTTAGAAGCTGATTGATTTCATTGAGAGCGCCTTCTGCGGTCTTTGCATAGTTCACCGCGTCCTGGCTGTTGCGCAAAGCGGCGTCAATACCGTTGATCTGTGCGCGGAAATTCTCGGAAATGATAAGGCCTGCCGGATCATCGGCGGCAGAGTTGATTCGTAAACCCGTCGAAAGTCGAGTGATCGATTGGTTGAAGCTAGTGTTTGTTTGGCCGATATTTCGCAGCGCGTTCATAGCTGCGACGTTTGTATTGATTCTGAATGACATGCGTTTCCTCCGTGACTCGCTGTGGCCGCTACCCCTCGGGGCTCATTCTGCGGCGCACTGTAAACATCACTAGGGGAATTCCACGTTAATTTACGAGTTCATGCAAGTATAATTACTAGGTTCTGCATTTCCCTGATATTTTTACTTGTGGGTTCAAAAATGCTCAGAATCTCGCGATCCCAGACACAATGGAGCTATGTTGCCGTCGCTTCACCTATCGCCTATTGGTTATGTCCAAACCGGCAAGCGACATAAGTTTGATGCACCTCATCAACCCAACCCTAACGAGGCTGAACAGAACCAGATAGTCCTTGAAGAAGGGAGACAGTTTGATCTGGCTATTCAAGACCTTGATGGCTTTGAACGTATCTGGCTGATCTTTTGGTTTCACAAGAATCAGAACTGGCGGCCGCGAGTATTGCCTCCACGCGGCCCAGCTCAACGACGCGGAGTCTTCGCCACCCGATCTCCCCACCGTCCAAATCCCATCGGCATCACCTGTGTAAACCTCTTATCTATCGACAACCTCATCCTCAACGTCGGTCCGCTTGATTTAGTCGATGCCACCCCGATTCTGGACATCAAGCCGTATTTACCCCGAGTCGATTCCTTTCCGGATAGCCGAACCGGCTGGATCGGTGAAGTAGAGGCCATGCTAGAGCAAGCGCCTGAATACCAAATCGAGATTCAATCCTTGGCCGAGAACCAACTGAATTGGCTTCGAGGTACATGGAACATCGATTTCACAGAGCGAGCCTTCGGAATCTTGACCAGCAATCCCTGGCCGCACAGAACTCGCCGTATCCTACAAGTAGAGCCCGGATTATTCCGAATGGCTTGCGGCCCTTGGCGACTCTATTATCGTATTGCCGAACAAACGGTTCACCTTGAGTCCATCGCCAAAGGTTACAGCGATGAAACGCTTCTGAGTAAGGGCTACGAAAACATCACAGACCGCGATGCCCAACTCGCCTTCGCCGCGACTTTCGGTTAACGCCTAGCTCAAGTTGGTTAGAATCCCGTCGCCGCAGAAGTCTCGGTTGCCAAAGGCAGTGATCCGGTGTCCAAAGCCGTGAGCCAACGACATGAGGAGTCGGTTATGCGCTACACCGTTGTATTGCAAAGAACGTCCCATCTTAAACCCTAACCCACCTCCGACGATGACAAATGGGATGTTATCCAAGGTGTGACTATTACCCTTGCCCAATTCATTGGTCCAAACAATGGTGGTGTTATCCAAAAGTGTCCCGTTCCCATCAGGCTCTTTTGTCTCGGAGAGTCGCTTTGCAAGATAGGCCACTTGCTCGCAATACCAGTGGTTTATCTTGGTTAGCTTATCTTGCGCTTCAGCATTGGAGTCTGGTTCATGGGAAAGATCATGCTGTCCCTCCTTGATTCCAAGCCAAGTGAACCTCGCCTGTCCTACCGAATTCGTGTATTGGAGCGTCGCAATTCGGGAAGAGTCTGCCAGGAAAGCGCTGACCATCAAATCAATCTGCAGTTTGCTAATCTTCGGGATATTGTCGTTATCACGACGAACGCCCGGTTCCAGATTCGGAACCTTGTGTCCTACATCCTGAGTTTTTGTCGATTTGATCTCAGTTTCCATTTCCCGAACTAAGGTCAAATGCTCGTCCAAAAGTTTCTGGTCTTCCTTGGATATCTGCTTCCTAACCTTTGTCAAATCATCCTGAAGATCATCCAACACACTCTTCAGAAGCTCCTTGTCCTTCATCTGGCCATAAAGCTTATTGAACATTTGGTATGGGTCATCAATCGGCGCAACCGGTTTGTTGGGGCCGGAGTAAACCATACGAGTCCAGGTATCTGCATGCTCAGGCACCATTACACCAAACTCCAGGGAACCAAACCGAGTTCGAGTAAGAAGTGACTTCTGTAGATGCGCCTTGATCTCTTGGTCAATAGAAAGCCCACTGGACCATCCAGCCGGAGTATCGGACCCGCCTTGGACATTGCCAGGAAACAGCTCTGTACCCGTCAACAGACAACCAATGCCCCGCATATGGTTATCACCATCACCCCGAACACGATCATGCACTCCCTTCAGCACAAGCGTCTTGCTTCGAAACGCCTCAAGCGGCTTTAGGCTTTCTTTGAAGGCAAAATCGGCTCCTGCCGCATCGGGCCAGAAAGTTTCTGGCACAATTCCATCTGGGCTGAAGAGGATGACCAAGCGCTGCTTGGGCTTCGCCAACGCTTCTGCAAAGGACAGGCTTGGAAGTCCGGTCAAAAACGGCATCGCCGCCGCACTTGCACCAAATCGCTTAAGGAAGTCTCTTCGGGAGTAATCGTTCATTTTTCTGGACCTATTTGGGGCATCCACCCATACCTGCTTGAGCGTCCCAGACTCCATTGTCTTTCGCAACCCACATCATTTGGCCACTGGCTCCGGTGTGGCGGTCATCATGATCGAAACCATCAGGTTTCGAATGTTATAGTTTTCCTTCTTAAAGGATTCTTGTAGATTCGGAAGCGCCTTTGCTCCGTAAGCTCGAATCGGTTGTTTGGTCAAATGCTGAAACAGCTTCTCCGTAAAGGCGGCATGCGCCTCGCCACTACTCGCAATATAGTTTGCAAGGTCAGATGCACCATCAAACTTGTTTGCTTCTCCAGCCTTGGAGAGATAACCGCCACTAGCATCCACGGGCTTACCATTATCATCCTTACGAACCCGGCCGATGGCATCGTACTTCTCCAATGTGAAGCCGAGCGGGTTGATCATGCTGTGGCAGGAAATGCAAGCTGCTGGCTTTGTTTGAAGCTCCACTCTCTGCCGAGTTGTTAGCGTGGGATGCAAGCTTGGGGCAAGCGGGGTGAAAGCCTCCGGCGGTGGTGCAAGCACCCTTCCCAACATGCTACGAGCAATCAACACCCCGCGATGGATCGGTGAAGTTCCCTCCAAATACGCGTATCGCGCCAAGAAGTAGGGTTGAGTTAAGACCCCGGAGCGATCCGAGCTTTCAACTGCTTGGAAGGGCGCTCCTGCCGGCAAAGAACCACCATACAGCTTGGAGAGGCGACCGTTAAGATATTGCTTGGGGCTAAGCATTAACTGTCGGTAATCCGCCGAATCCCAAGCCACATCTTTCAAGAACAGGTCCATGGAGGTTCTCAAGTCCGTTGCCGCCGCGCCATCAAACCCGGGGAAGTTCTTCTGGCTCTTCACAATGTCCGGGAAATCATCCACTTTTAACCAGAGCAGCAAGAAATCACGCAGTTTATTCCAAGCACGAGGATCATTTGCCAATCGCATAGCTTGGCGCTGGATCCCTTCCCTCTTATTCAATTCCCCGGCTCCTGCGGCCCTTAGCAGTTCAGGATCAGGAACAGAATCCCAAAGTCCGAAAGAAAGTTCTGAGGCAATGGAATAAGGATCGTTCCGATTGCCAATCTCGCGATAAAGGAACCTGGGCGACTTAAGCGCCAAAATCACCACGCGCCTGATCGCCACTTCTGGATTCGGGGCAACCTTAAACTGATTTTCAATGTAAGTTTGCTCAGTCTCCTTATCCAAAGGTCTCCTGAAGGCCCGAGTCACGAAGTCTCGGCTATATGCCTTTAATTTTTCAACGCGATCTGGAGCATTGTCTGCAACCCCCGTCACAGCCGAAAGGCGCGTAGCAATACTATCTGCGGCTTCCAAGGCGGCGGTGGTTGTGGCATCGCCCCAAGCTCGGTTGACAGAGGTGCCCCGCTCATAGCCCATGCTTCGATCATCCGCGGGAAGTGGAGTTTCTACCACGTAAGTCGGCGACATTCCTTGGGCAAAGAGGTAGTTCGTCGGAATAGGTTCCAAAGCCCCTTTGGGCCGCTTCCACATTAGGCGCACAAAAGCAGAACTTGGGGGAACATCCTTCTTCTTCGCATCATCATTTACCCCGTGCGTGGCCTTCGAAAACTCCATGTAGATTGGATAGGCTCTGCCTCCCAGCAAGGTGACCGGACGTTTGTATTCCGTATCATTGCCCGATTTCACCCAGCCATCAATAATGGGTTGCTTCGACCCGTTGAACCACATCCTTGCCGAATGGTCGGTTTGGATAACTAATTCATACTCACCCGAATCGGGAGCAAGGATGCTCCCACTCCAAGTGATTGAATAGTTGTGAGGCTCTACTTGATCAGGAGCCGGGCCGACCGTCCCAAAGTCAAACTTCACTTCGGAGTCCACTCGCTCAATAACTCGATTCTTTGCGCTCCGATCTCGATTCTTGAAATACTGGCCATTCAAGCCATTTTTCGCGTTGGGTATCGCAGGGTGATATGAGCCGACGAGGTCTGAAACTGCATTCCGATACTGTTTAACGGTCAACCGAGCGAGTGACACCCGAGCCGGACGATTTCGTTCCTGGGCAATTGGAGAGTAGAAGGCATCGTGGATGTAAGTGGCAATCTTGTTTGCATCGCCAATCGGTGTCTTTTTCGGGCCTGGTGGCATGGATTGGGAAATGTATTTGCCCAGCTCTGCAACCGTAAGATCGCCCATCAAAGGGCTGGGAAATGCGGCCCCTCCCTCCCCCTTTGCGCCGTGACAGGGTGCACACGCCTTAGCGAATAAACTCTCCCCGGGGCTCTTAGCTTTTGGCGCCTGAACAGGCATGGCAAAAGTTAAGAGCATCGGCAAAGAAGACCCAATCAACAAAAAGACCTGGCTCTTGGACAACATCATCCTTAGCTCTTGAGTTCATGTTACAGTGATATACACATAAATCAGTCACCTTTTGTTGACTTTGTATGGGTTGCGGTTCGGGCCGGTATGTCGTTCAGCTGGATTTCATAGGCGCTTCGTTGCGATCCTCCAGTCAGAACAATTAAGAAGGTTCGAGGTTGATCAACTTTCAGGATGCCCAGATGATTGTTGCTATCAATGGGCTGACGCTGGAAATTCGCGGATTGTCCTGCTTCGTTATAGATCGCCACTCCGTAAGACCAGTTTTCTGAATACCACTGGACCAGTAAAGGATCGTTCGGCTGAGCCGTAAACTTCCAAATCTGGACTTCGCCTGGCCCAATGGTTGACTTTGCCGGGACAGACTTACTAAACGTTCTGGCCTCATACACCTTGCGAGACAAGGCGTAGTCTCCCGCACCTCCATCGCCTAAACAAGAAACTGCGACTGTATATCGTCCAGGCTTTTGAGCGATAAGCCGCCACTCATCGCTTGTCTGATCCGGGTCGGCCACGGCACTGTGGATAGGGTGAAGCTCTGGGTCACGTACCAGAATCTGTTGAGCAAACCCTTCCGCTTTTGAGTTGAAGGTCATCACATCGCCGGCAACAGCGTCAAATGTCCAATAATCCGTTCGGCCAACTCGAAGCTTGCCAACATTCCTGGAGTCAGCGGTAAATGGAACCGCCGCAGGCTTTACACGAACACTAAATTGCTTCTTGTCTGGTCCGGCCCCGTTGGTCGCAATCCAAAGCTTGGCATCCCGATTCACGTGAAAAACCGTCACGCGACCATCGCGAGCTCTCCCGGGCAAAACATCAAACGGTTGCTCTGGATCATTGGTATCTCGTGGCTGAGGAAAGAATGGATTCTTCTCTGGATCAGCCAGATCGTACTTGGACACGTCTGGCACTTCAGCCAATACGAAACGACAGTTCAGGCTCAGATCAGAGGCCGAAGCTTCCAAGAAGTCTCCTTTCTTCACATCCAGTTCCCAAAGAGAAGGAGTATTGGTGGCAGCGGATGCACTGAGTCCGTTAGCATCTTTGGCAAGCTTGCCAGGAACGACTTCTCGGGCCTGCATCTTGACCTTTCCTATAGGGGAATTTCGACCAGAGTTGATCGTGTACATCACATAGTAATCTCCCGTCACCGGAGCCATGATCGCGTTGACCGCGCCCGACAGAGACTTTGATAGACTGATATCTGGCAATCCGTTTGGAGCAATAACAAGATTGTAGAAATGTGAAAGAAAGCCTCCACTCGTGTCCGAAACCACATCTATGAGTTGTCCCGCTTTCATGGGGATTCGTGCGAGGAATGGCTGGTTAGGGTTTATATCCTTCTCTACAAAACCACCCGAGCTCAGGTCAATGCTTTGATAGGTTTTGAATCGAACAAACGCCTGACCGCCCGCCTTGTCCTGGTATGAACGCACCCTGAGCAGGTATGTACCGTCTTGCTCACATCGCCAAAAGAGCAAGGGTCTTTGATCACCCGGGTAGCGATCATCATTTTTTGCAAGGACATTGGCCTTATCCACAATCTCCATCGCCGGATCAAAAGCATCACTCCGAGATTCGGCGATGACGACTTGGCCTGCCTTCAGCTCTAACTTCCACTCAAGCGGGGCTCCGGCGGTGAGAATGCTTCGTATCTCCTCACCATTCAGATATTGGCCCAACATTCGGTTCATGCTTTGAGCCATTCCATCACCCATGACTGGCCCTTGGATACCACCCTGCTGAGCCAAGGTCAGAGAACCTAAAGCGGTCAAAAACGAAATCGCAAGTAATCGCACCATCAACAAAACTCCTTGGTGGATTCGACGGGGAGGAACGCTTGAGGGTTACCGGTAGGATAAAGTTTACGTATGAGTAACTCCAACGCAGATGCTAGCCGTCGAGATGTGCTGAAAGGAATTGCGATCGGAACCGCTAGTTTGGTCTTGGGTAATGCGTTGGCCCTAAGCGAAGAAGTGCAAAGTGCGGAGAAATCTTTGGCAAGAGCCAATCCGATTGCCTTGGGGATTGACCCCGACGCCATCATCGCCTTTATCGAAGCCGTCAATAAGCAAGTGGGTGGCGTGCACTCCATGATGCTTTTGCGCCATGGCAAAGTGGCCGCGGAGGCGTGGTGGAAACCCTACGAGGCTTTTCGGCCTCACATCCTTTTTTCCCTCAGCAAGAGCTTTGCATCTACCGGGGTTGGCTTTGCGGTAACCGAAAAACTGCTTACGGTTGAAGACAAGGTGATCTCTTTCTTTCCTGACAAGCTTCCTACCCACGTAAGCGAGAACCTGGCGGCCATGCGAGTGAAAGACCTTCTCACTATGAGTACAGGCCATGAAAAGGAACCGACCCGAGATACCCCAGACTGGGTGAAAGAGTTCTTAGCCTCACCCGTTCCTCGCAAGCCAGGAACTCACTTTCTCTACAACACTCCAGCCACCCACATCCTAGCGGCCATCGTTGAGAAAGTCACTCGAACTAGACTCCTGAACTACTTGAAGCCAAGACTGTTAGACCCACTCGCCATTGAAGGGGCCACATGGGATCAATCTCCTGCAGGAATCGATATTGGCGGCTATGGCTTAAGCGTACGGACGGAAGACATCGCCAAATTTGGCCAACTCTATTTGCAATTAGGTAAATGGAATGGAAAGCAAATCATTCCTGAAAGTTGGATTCGGGAAGCTACATCAAAGCAAGTTTCAAACGGAGACCCTAGTCAACCCAATGATTGGTCGCAAGGTTACGGCTACCAGTTTTGGCGATGCCGCCACGGGTTCTATCGGGGTGACGGCGCGTTTGGGCAGTATTGCATCGTGATGGAGGAACACGATGCTGTTTTGGCCATCACCAGCGGGGTTGGCGACATGGGGGCAATCATGAATGCGGCCTGGACTCACCTGCTACCCGGCTTCAAAGACGCTGCCCTTGGCTCTACGATTGCTTTGAACCGTACCTTGCGATCCCAGCAAGTTCCTCCTCCGTCAGGCAAGCCAGAATCGCCGATTGCCACGCAAGTTAATGGGAAGCGCTTCAAGATGGAATCGAACGCCGAAGGCATCGAGTCCCTGCGCTTGACCTACTCTGAAGATAAATGTGAGATTGAAACCGAACGATCTAGTGGGGTCGAAAAAGTGGCCTTTGGCCTCCATGATTGGATCGCGGGAGACATGACAACCGTGCATGGAAAACAACCGGTATCTAGCAGAGGAGCATGGATATCAAATGACAAGTTCATCATTAAATCTTGCTTACTGGGAGGCCCTTTTGAGTGGAGTGAAACCTATGACTTCAGCGGTGATCAATTGAAAGTCACTTCACGAGCGATGAATGTCGCGATTTGGAGCACCCGGGAACGTCCCCCGCTATCTGGCAAAGCAGGCTAAGTCCCCCTAAGTCTTAACCATCCGCAGTTTATACTCGTAAGTCTTGGGCTGCGTTGCTTTTTGAATTCGCTCTTTAAGTTCGGCTTCAACCTTTCGCAAGGCCGACGCGGCTTCTTTGGCAGTTGATAAATCTTTTAGTAAGAACTCAACCTGTCGCCAACGGGTGAATCGGGCATCGCTCAGAAGAGTGACTAGCTCGGCAACTTTTCGAGCCTGCTTCAGCATTGGAGTCTCAGCGGATGCCAGGTTCACCCCTTGGTTCCAGGCTGCAGAATCCGCTTGTTTCACCATGACCCCATCGATAAACAGTTGATAAGTTCCTGAGGCAAGGCCTCGGAACTTAACTATTTGGCGATTCCACCGTTCGTGAAAACCCAAATAGGTTTGGCTCAAGGTAAATGGAGCTTCCACTGCATAGGGTAAAGACTCGTCTATTTGCTTCCACGAAAATCCTTTAAGCTCCGAAACTTTTGACTTAGTAGCTTGAACTACTTTGCTATTGGCAAAATTGATTTCCACATCTGATACCACAGGATTGACATTCCAATGATTCAGCACTTGAGTGGCAATGATGAACTGGCCTTCTGGACCAGGATGAATGGCGTCGGGAGCGATGGACATCGCTCGTTTAGGGTCTTTTTCCAGGGCCCACTTAATAAAATCGGTGACCGGAGTATTGATGCTTACAAACCCTAGCTTTCGCTCTTCTGCCAGGTTCTTCACATGCTCACCAAACCTGCGGACGGTATCGCTATAACCCTTGAACTCCGTATCCGGATGCGCCCAGTCATCGTAGGGCGGGCTATCCATTAAGGTGATTCGAGCCCGTGGCGCCGCCTCCTTCATCCATCCCAATAGCTTTGCGTACCACTCTTGGAAAATGCCGAATATTCGAGCATCGAAGGGGACGTATCCTCCATCATTCATGCCAAGCATGATCGTGATGACGGTTGGATTTTCGGGCTTCACGTCGCGACGAACGCGTTCGTCGCTTGCTGCGGTCCAACCGCCCCACGTAGCATCACCGCCGACTCCTGAGGCGATGAAATCGATTTTCAGGTTCGGATAGCGAGTTCGCACGAAGGTTTCAGCATAAGTTGTATACAGCCGCTGCTCCGTGATGGAGTCCCCATAGAATAGAACCCTGTCCCCGTCTTTGAGGCTAAACGCCTCGGTTCCCGCAAGACTGATGGCTGCGGCTATGACAGGGATCACTCCTATACCTTCCCAACGGGTTCAGAGACCCGTTCTACGAGAGCGGCGTAGGGTTCAAGTTTCACCGTTTGACCATCTAGCTCAAAGGATTGAGGTTGTCCTGTAAAGTTGATTAGGAACTGGAATTCTCCCCGCCGCATTCCCATGACCCCGATTGGAGTATCCGCAGCGATATCTCGACGAAGTTCCAGAGCTCTGGCCATTTCGCTGTAGAAGCGACCCAGGAACCCATCTTCTGTCTGAGCCGCGATATACCAAGCCTCGCCATCTCCCAGTTTGTTTCGAGTGAGGACAGGCTTGCCTGCATAAAATTCGCCCGAATACTCACCTCGAGATTCGGCTCCACGCAAGTTGATGACGTCGCAATACTTTTGGGCACCAAAAGACTCCGAATCATCCCCTAACCTCACTTTGATCGGCACGGATTGACCCGCAAATAGAACATCGAGTTCCTCAGAATGAATCCCCAAAACATCCTGCAAAGGCCAATCCCGATCTCGCTGATAGGCAAGATCTGTTTCATTGACGATGCCCGTAAGATAGGTTGCAACGAAGGTGCCGCCCGAACGCACAAACTCTTCAATTCTTTCGGCGACTCCAGGCTTCAGCATGTATAGCATCGGCGCAACCACAACCCGATAGCCGCAGAAAGGTTGATCCGAATCTATGACCGCACAGGGAATACTTTGCTCCCAGAAACCTCGGTAATGCTTCAGCGCAGTGCCAACATAGCCCTTGTCGCCCAGCACCGGCCCGCATGAATCTTGTAGCGCCCAAGCGTTTTCCCAATCATAAATGATGGCTACTTCAGGCTCTTGGCAGGTTCCCGCCAATCCAGATAAATCTGCGATCTGCTTTCCGACCTCGGCAACTTCTTCAAACGTTCTTGTCCCTGGCCCACCGGCATGAGTCACTACGGCTCCATGGAACTTCTCTTGCGATCCGCGAGATTGACGCCATTGAAAATACATAACGCCCTCGCTTCCATGCGCTAGCGCCTGCATTGCTTCAAGTCGATGAACTCCAGGCCTTTTTAGCTGCATTGCGGAGTACCAGTTGCTGGAGATTGGAGTCGATTCAATTAGCAAGAATGGCTTCTGCTTGATCGTTCGATACATATCATGGGTAAAAGCTACTTTCACCCAATCTTGGGGTTCCAGAGGGCGACCTGTGAAGCCAGGATAGCTATCCCAAGAATAGACATCCACATGATCACGCCACTTCCATGGGTCAAGTCCGGGATACAGCCCCATCATGTTCGTGGTGATCGGAATGTTTGGAGTGATCCTGCGCAGTGGAGCCGATTCGTTGAGATAGAAATCTAGAATCTGGTCGTTGACAAAGCGTCGCCAATCTAGACTCAACCCATGGATTGCAGACTCACTGTAAGGCTCACCCGGGATTTCGATTTGATCCCAATCCGTATAGGTGTGACTCCAAAATCGAGTCCAATAGGCTTGATTCAGTGACTCTAGGTCCTCGTACCGTTCTTTCAACCAATGGATAAAGGCTTGTCGGGAACCTTCGCTGAAATCCTCTCCGCCGTACTCGTTGGATACGTGCCAAAGCGCGAGTGCCGGATGCTTTCCATATCGGAGCGCCAGCCGTTCGGCCATTTCGGCAGTCTTATCCCGGTACAAGGAACTTGACCAGTTATAGTTCACACGATTGCCATGCAATCGACGTACCCGGTCTGGGCCAACCCTTAGAATTTCTGGATACTTTTTCGCCATCCAAGCGGGAGGAGCAGCACTCGGGGTGGCAAGCACGGCATGGACCCCGTTCTGATGCATCAGATCCAGCAATGAATCCATCCAGTCAAAGGTGAACACTCCCTCTTCTGGTTCTAGGGAAACCCAGGAAAAGACTCCGACCGTGGCAGCATTTACACCAGCTTGGCGCATCCACGCCATATCTTCGTCCCAAATGTTTCGGGGCCACTGTTCAGGGTTGTAGTCTCCCCCGTGCCAAAGGCCGGGGAAGTTTGGATTAATCGAAAAACAAGAGGTCATGGCAGAGTGCGGGAATCATTCCAAGTCATCCGGTCTGCTCGACCGTGCGTGACGAGGGAAGCATCAATTTTCAGGTTTCCACCTGCGGGTCTTGGAACTTGGATCACCAGTTCACTTCGGACCCCATCTCGCCAATAAGCTACCTTGCTTGCACTGTCTGTAGTGCATGGCCTGTCTTTCCCGCCAAATCTGACCCAATGGTGTTGACCATTCAGCTTGATAGAAAACTGAGTCCGGTCACCCTCGGGGATCTTCTTGTCTGGATACAGAGCTTCATCTGTGAAGCCCATAGAAGCCAAACCGATCGTGAGGTGGTCTTTGGTGGCAAAAACGTAAAGGTCGCCGAATGGCGCTTCAGGGCCTGGCTTGATAAGGGCCTCAGCTTTGGGCCAATGCTTAAGACCTTTTTCTGAATCCTGACCTGGGGCAGGCAGGGTGTGCTTGTATTCTGGAACCCAAGGCGTGCTCGGCTTGAACTCCTTAAACACCTTCATCATCCCATCGTAAGGTTTGCCGTGGATATCGACGAGGCCCATATTGTAATTCTCGCCATCGCCTCGACCATGAGTTGGTTCATCCCAATACTGGAACCAGTGAGCGCCAAGAACATATGGGCGTCGACCCAGATCAGCCAGGTACTTGCGAACTGAGTTTTCTCGCTCAAGTTGTGTCTGGACCACGGGAAATCCGCCGCTAGAATTCATGTTTCCGCTTCGGTTCTCCATGGCGGCCATATAAAACTCTGTGATCAGAACGGGCTTCTTTGTGATTTGATGGAGAGCGGAAAGGAAATACTCCGTATTCTCACCACTGTTCCAGTCTGCGCCGTAGTTTGTCGACACAACGTCGATGTGCTTCGTCGAAGACTCGACCACGTTTGGATAGTAAAACTGACAATACCGATCACCCATGATGAGCCGGTTGGGATCGTATTTACGAATAGTGGCCCGCATTTGCCGATAGTAATGATCGGTCAGGAACGTTTGCCAGTTCTTTACGACGGACATACCATTGCCGCCCGATTTCAGCTTAATATCCCCATCAATCGACTCAAACCGGCTGTGTTTGGTGGTCCAATCCTTTTGAAAAGCAGACCAACTATTCTTGTAGTGCTTTGCCACAAAATCGACAAACTTCTTCCGGCCTGGCTCTTTGGACTCCATTCCCAAGTAGGTCACAAAAAGCGCTTCGCGCCACCAGCCTAATTCGTTATCTGAGAAGTAACCCACAAGGTAGGGGTCATCTTTGATCTTTTCGATCTGATCCTTTGCCGCTTTCTCAATGATCTGGACATGCTCTTTGCTGAACATGTCACGCCAAGGAGCTTTATCATAAGCACCCAGGTGCAGGACTTCAAAATAAGGAAGGCGCTTTTTTTCTCCGTATTTTTGAAAAAGGCTTGTGTCGGACCAACCTCCAATCGAGTTAAACCCATTCGCATGAAGGGTATCGAGGGTGTGCTCTACCCAAGCTTTGCTATTGGGGAAAAGCTTGTGGGCTGCATAAGAGGGATTCTTCGGATTGTATTCATCCCAGGTTGTGCCAGGGCCTGTGCAGCAAGTAGCCAGAGACCAGAAAGGTCCGCTGGATGCCTTAAACATCCAGCGACCATCCATCTGGGAAACCCCGAACGATGTTGTCAGCGAAGCCGCAATCAAAGTCGCTAACATTACTGCGGCTGCGCTCCACCAGGCGAGGCCTTCAGCTTTCCGGCTTTGCCCTCAAGTAGCTTACGAGCAGAAATCTCGCTTCCCATCGAAAGATCCTTGACAAGAAAATCTCGATCTTCTTGGGACAATTTATCCCAGTCTCCGCCCGATTTTTTGGCAATATCATCCAGTCGGCTAGCCGACTGCTTTTCCTGAGGACTAAGCCCATCATCACTGGTGCTACCGCTACACCCAACTAAGGCAATGCTAGCAACGACGGCAAAGAGCAAAATAATCTTCTTCATAGCTAGTTTGCAGGGTTGATGATCCAGCGCTTAGGATCTCGCAACTCAGCAGGTCTCAAATTCTTAGCCGACCCATCCCCAAAAGCAAAATTAGAGCCGCCAGAGTACTTTCGCCAAGCAAGATAAAGAGGGTCACCCTGAACAGCAAAGTAGATACCGTCAATCAGATATTGCTCCACAATGCCAACGGGGGCATCGTAGCACCAGCTGATCTCATTGTTTATCCATTGGGCACAGTTAAAGTAATCACCATAAACCTCTTTGTTACCGTTCGCAAGCAACACAATCTTCGATGGCTCGGGAGCAGCCGTTGCGGAGGTCGCAGTAACCGATGTCGTCGCACCCCATACAGGTGGCATTGCAGGTGAGGCTGGCATCAACCCTTGTGGGCTCGATACACCAAACATCGCATACGCAGGCGTGATTGCATTAACTAAGAATGAGTTAGGCTTAGGTGTACGACCAGCAGCAATTCCGTAATACGCAGCATTGTGTGAACTACTAATGCTGTCTACAGGCGACTTGTAGATGTCTAGGTTCTTAATATACGGTTGCACGCATCCCTGACTACTCCAATAGTAAGAGGTCGAATAGGGTGAAGCGAATGAAACATCCCAGAAATACGACAAAGGATAAGTGTCATCGTAGTCGTTTGTATACATCATAATTCCAAGCCCTGTTTGCTTAAAATTACTCAGATCAGCAGCCTTCTTGGCGGCTGCCTTGGCTTGCGCAAAAACTGGGAAAAGAATGGCGGCGAGAATCGCGATAATCGCAATGACGACCAAAAGTTCAATGAGCGTAAAGCCCTTTTTAATGTTCATTTATTTCCTCTCTTCAACGAGGGTTCACCGTCTTCAGCGACGATGAGGTCGGAGCGGCATGAGCGCCGCAAGAATGACGGATCGTAAGGGAAACCGGAAGAATGGGACTAGGATCAACTACCTCGACCCCTTCTAGACGGTCGATCAGCATGGAAGCTGCCCGTTTGCCCATCTCAGAGATCGGCATATTAACAGTAGTTAGGGGTGGTTGAGACATAGCCGCAAACCAGGTGTCATCGTAACCAACCACAGAAAGATCTGAGGGAATCGCGAGTCCGTAGTCTTTAGCCACTCGCATCACACCCTCGGCGCATAAGTCGTTTGCCGCAAAGAGGCCGGTTGGAAACTCCGACACGGGTCGGTCCAAAATCTGTTTCATCGAAGTGACTCCGTCGCGCCAGCTAAAACCGGACTGGACTACTTCCACTTCAATCCCTGCCTCCCGATAGACAGACAGAAATCCTTGGCAGCGCGGCTCCGAGGTTGAGACATCTTGGTTGCCTCTCAAAACCGCGACCCGTCGATGCCCCATTTGATACATATGCTGCGCGGCAAGCACCCCGCCGCCAAAGTCATCGCTGTTTACAGTCCAAGCGCCCGGAGCAGGATGGCGTAGAATGGAAACATAGGGAATCTTTCGTCGCTCACACTTGAGATGAATCGCACCATCATCCGGAGGCATTACCAGCAAAACACCTTCCACTCGGGAATCGATCAGCATGGCGATCTGGTTGTAGCTCATGCCTGCGGTAGCAGTGAAAAGCATCAGGTTGTATTGGCGATCCACAACCTCGTGCATGATGCCAGACATCACTTCACTGACAAATGGATTCTGGTCAACAAACGCATCCGCATACGGCAATACAAGACCAATCACCTTGGTCTTGCCGGTAGCCAAGCTCTTGGCAATCTCGCTTGGTGAGTATCCCAACTGAGCGGCGGCGGCATAAATGCGTTCTCGCGTTTCCTTACCCACTCGAATGCTTGAATTCGAACTGCCACTGAGGGTTGCGCTTACCGCGGTGGGTGAAGTCCCTGCCAGTTTTGCTACATCGCGAATCGTCACTGCCATTGCCAAAAATCATGATAAAGCGTTTCATCATCAAAAACAAGTGATAAACACCGTTCCTAGCAATAATCAGGGAGAAACTTGACCGAAAACAGATAAACCGGATTATCTATTGACCTTTTGCAGACGAGTCTTCTCTTAATGAGACGCGATAACCAGCGGCTTACTTTTCAGTGTGTTCAGCCAGTTTTGGCAGTCACGCTCGCTGGCGTAATCGCCCAATTCTTGATACGCTGCCTGGCTAAGCTCTAATAGCTCTTTAGCACGTCCGGAGTTATCAGCTAACACCTCTACCGTGCCTAACTGAAGGCGCGTTTTAGCCATCCATCTCGTATGACCTCTTCTCTTCCAAAAGTCTAAACAGTCCTCTAGCTCGGCCCGAGCCTCACTAAACTTTTGGCGATCCCTATCCACCAACGCCAAACGCGCACGAATATCGACTTCCATCTCTCGGTCCGTTTCTCTCGCCAGATGACTGAGTGCTTGCCGATACGCCTTTTCCGCCGCCTCCAAGTCCCCTTGTCGATGAGCGACAGTGCCCAATCCACGGTAACCCATGGCCATTCCACTAGGTTCACCGTTTTCCTGGAACCCCTTGATGCATTCCCGATAACTTGCCTCCGCTTCCTTAAACCGATTCAATTCGGTTTCCGCATTTCCAATCTTTTCATTGATAGGAGGAAGGTTTTGGAAGTAACCAAACGTGCGACGCAGGAGCTTTGCCTCACTATATCGATCATATGCAAACTTGGCGTCTCCGGTAACCATTGCCAAATCGCCGCTAATCCTTAGAGCTTCCGCGGTTCGAGGAGCGTTTTCATGTTTTCGAGACAAGAGGATCGCTTGGTTTGCATAGGCCATGGCCTGGCTATATCTCGCCGAGTTGTATTCTCTATCGGCCTGATCCACGAGATCGTTGAAAGTATGTTCCCAGTTCTCAGGTGTCTGGATAGTGCGGAATGCAATAGAAGCCGCAAAGATCAGTAGAGCCGTAATTCCTAAAGAAAGGACAAAACGTAGCGAACGACGCGCGGCAGTAGGAGGCTGTGGACTAGGTTGAAGATCGCCCAATGTAGATACTGCTTCATCGACCAGCGATGCTTGCGGCTCAGTTTCTACGTTCTCGCAATATTCATCATCCCAAACAATTTCCAAGCTTCTAAAAGCAAGGGTCAGCGACGTTCGGTCAACGCCTTTACCTTTGAGAATACGCTCAGAGGTAGCCAGACTCACACCCAGCATGCGAGCCTTCTCTTCCCTAGTCAGTTTGCCAGGACCAGGATTGGAATACCATGATTCACTCAATGCTTTTGTAAGCATTTCCACCGCATCCGGTGTTAGTCGAACAGCACGCTTGCGCGTCTTTCTTTGATTCTCCATTCCTTCCGAAGATCACCACTCAAAGCAAGCATTCAGACTCTAGCATATGCCTGCAGAAGGCTTATCTTATCCTATTTTAGGCTTGAGAACTGCCCCAAAATACCGGTGAAATAGTGTGTGGTGAGGGATCGAACAAACACTTGGGCAGGGGGGGCAAACTGGTTACCTTTTTTCACGCAAGCTCTGCGCGGGAAAAGTCGCCTGTTTGCCAAACGTGTACCTACAGACCCAAGACGATTCTTAGGGAAACCTATTGAGTCAGTACGCCTGGCTAGATTAAGACGAGGGCCTGGAAACTCACTCACTTGGGAGGATGGCGGCTTTGAGATTCGAACTTTATTGACCCTGCAGTTTAATCCTGATGCCGATGGGATTGTGACTTCGGCCATTCTAGTGGACTCTTCCTTTCAACCAACCTCAGTGGATGATCTGCTTATAGATGCGCCCCTCTTCTTAAAGAAACACGGGCTTTGGCGACGGCGAGTGAGAGCTCACCTAGCCGCGAATGGCACTTGCCTGCGATTAACCGGTTTAGCAAACGTTTCCACGCAAGTTCCAATTTTTATATACATTGAATCAGGAGGAATCGCGATCCGTTTTGGTGCGCGATAGCCAGCAGATGAAAACCATCAGCCTAGTGGCATGCCTCGTTATCTGCTCAGTAGGCTTCGCCCAAACAGAACTCCCCAAGGTTCCCATTGACCCACGTCAAACGCTTGGAAAATCCGTTTCGAGCATGAGACAGATCAAAAGCGGCCTGAAGTGGGTGCGAACCAACAGCGCTGGGGAAGTACGCATGAACATGCGCCTGAATGCAGAAGATCGAGTGAACTTCATAGGAATTCAAGAAACATCTGCAACCACCAAGTTCCTATCTGAGTATGCATTTCTGGACTATGCACAAGCTTTTCTAAAACGCTACCGTTGGTGGAATCCAAGCGTGCGTTTTCGACTAGCTAGTCGGAATCACTGGGAAATCGACGGTTTGAGCAACATGCCAAAAGGTGCTCAAGCCCACCTGACATGGAAAGGCGATGTCTTCAAGATTGAATTCCGAGGAGGCAAGTCTAGATAAGCTCATTTCATGGGCGCCACAGGAGTGACGGTTGGGTAGCCAAAAGCTACCCCTCCCCCTAGAAGTTCGCTGCTTCAAACCCCCGTCACAAGAGTGGTAGCCCATGAAATGAGTGGTCTAGCTAGGCCGCAGAGCTAGAGGCAATTGCCTTACCTCTGGCTTCCTTGTGCGCGTTTTGGCGACATCGCCATGGATGACAACCAGTGCGGCCTCGGAGGGACTCGAGCCCCCACGCCCTCCTCATGGGTAACGTGCCTTCTTCTTACAGAACTCGCGCTACGGGAGATGAAGGTTTCGTATTGGCGCGACGTGCCGTTCCACTGAAACTTGGGATCATCTGCAACTCCAGTTTTGGACAGTCGCTTTCTGTAGTGTTTGTAGCGATAGGTGTTTTGAAGAGTAGATTCGGAGGTCACCTTCGTGGCTGTCACGGAACCTAAAGCATCATGCAGATACTCTCTTCTGGAAACTCCTGTACGCTCTCCAAGAATCTCCCCATCAACGCTGTAGTAAGTCGTTACTCCCATCTCTATATCGCTCCTGAAGATAGTCACTGCCGTCCCAGACAATCGTCGTCCTCGTCGCTCTTACAATAAACTCCGTCTACCCATCAAACTTAACATCAAAGTTAAAGTGTCGGTTAATATTTCATATTAAGTTGGTTGAACTCCTCAAAATAGTCTTCAAATCCACTTTTGATTGCTTGAAAGAAATCGTTAAGTATCGCACTTTGGCCATGAGTAAAAACCCTACTTGTATCTCCTGCATCGCACACTGATCTAGCAACGGAAATTATGTGATCTAGATTCATCCCAGCTTCGTCTAGAACTCGACTAACTACAGCTTCACTGGACTGTTGATCCAGCGATTTAATAAGTCGAAGAAACTTAGCGAGGTGGGCGCTAACGTAATATGCCTTCCCCTCGTTCGATGCCATAAGAACGATAGAACCATGATATCCAGAGATGTCCTCGTCAAGAACTTGCCTCCAGTGCTTATTGGCATATTTTCGATAGACTGCGCCAAACTCATCTGGCGCATCTTCACTGCCACCGACGTCCTTATATCCAGGAGGTATGAGGACTCTGTTCCAGGCGCTCGCAATTTTCTGTTCCAATTGCGTGAATCTGCTGATATTTTCACGACAATAGCTTTGGATGTCTGACACTATCGTTTCCATTCCGGGATGTATCCACCTTGGGCACCGCAATCCCTTTGAGCTTGCATGCATAAGTGCCTCATTCCCGACAAGTCTGGCCTCCCAAAATCACTTGGGCCGCAAAGGAGGTTTGTCTTGACGCAATACTCTCTCATTCTGCTATCACTCCATTAAACTGTACAAGACTGGCCAAGTAATGCACATCGCTTCTCCTGAAAAGTTCTGATAGGAACAGGCGTTGGATTGCAGTATTCGAGGTATGCCATCCTTTTCTTAGCGCAGTTTTCTGCGTCTCTCATCCGCTGATTAGTTCATAGCAGGGCAACTGCTTATTCAGTTTTGGCTTGGAAGACATGGGGCTATCACAGAAGCGATGATAAACATCATGCATCTGCGGACAATCAAAGCAAGGGACTAGGATTGGTTGTTTCTTATTTAAGGGATAGGGATTGATGGCTTCATTGAAGGCCCAGACCAGGTTGGTCTTCAGCACCATCCGTGTGTGGGCTCACACACCTTGCTCTTGGAGAGGCCTCGGAAAGTCTTTGCCTTCCTTCCGAGTAGGGAAAATCCGGGAGAGACGCTTGTTTCGATAGCCCCGCAACCGTATACTGAACCCGCCACTTGCCCTCAAAACGACCAGTCTTTACTTGCTTGCAGGCCCTTCGCAGTTGTCTGATAGCGTTTCCAGACGTCTACTCATAATGTAGACAGCCAAAAGGGGCCGTTATTGACTTTGTGGGTTCATTGGCACGGCGAAGGCTTAAGAATGGCGGCGTTGTTTTCAACCAGACCTAAAATCAAATTCTGCCCGTTCTGACAGATAGGTAACAGATTGTTCCTGACACATAGGTTACACATCCTCTATGTAGGAGGATATCGTGCCTTGGAAGGAGTATTCTGTGATGGAAGAGCGTATGCGTTTCGTCCTTCGCCTGCTTGAAGGCG
>JBBCJU010000009.1:0-198382 GCA_037190145.1 Fimbriimonadaceae bacterium | reverse complement strand
GGATGAGGACAACTCTGCATGGTGGGCTGGCCTGAAGTACGGCGGCAAGAACGACAAGTGGGGCCTCGGAGCCGGCTATAAGTCGATCGATCCTCTCTATGCTGCTCCTGGCGCATGGGGTCGAATTGGTACCTACTGGAATCCAGTTGACCTCGAAGGTTTCAATGTAGATGCTTGGTTCAAGGTTAGCGATAACCTCACTGTCTCCGGTTACGGCGGATTCCTCCGTGGTCGAGATACTGATGCTTCTCTCTTAACCAAGGATGACAAGGTCACATCGTACAAGATCGGTGTTGACTACAAGTTGTCCGGCAACAGCAGCGTTATGGCTAGCTATGAGCACAATGAGTGGGACTTCGACGGTGGGGCTAAGCCAACCCAGTCTTGGTACACCCTTGGCTTCAACTTCGGTCTTTCCGAGAAGGCTAACCTCCGACTCTTCTGGCAGGTTTCCGACACGGATGCCGACGGTGCTTCTGCTTTCAACTTCTTCGGTCAAGAGCGAGCACGTGGTGGCCTCATCGGCACCCAACTCAGCGTCAAGTTCTAATAAAGAGCGATACGCAAAAAGCCCCTTTCTCCAAAAGAGAAAGGGGCTTTTTTACTTATCAGGAGTTGAGGTAGGAGTCTAGAACTTTTAGGTCAGACGTTAGCTCTTTGTACTGTTCCGGAGTAAGGGCTTGAGAGCCGTCGCTCAGAGCCTTGCGAGGATTTGGATGCATCTCAATCATGACTCCATCTGCCCCCACGATCCGGGCCGCCTTTGCCATGGGAGCAACATACCGGGCCACACCTGTTCCGTGAGATGGATCCACGATGATGGGTAAGTGAGAATACTCTTTCAGAACGGGGACGATAGAAAGATCAAGGGTGTTTCGCGTATAGCTTCGATCAATTGGCATCACGCCTCTTTCGCAAAGGATAACATTAGGATTGTTCTGACTGAGAACATACTCTGCGGCAAGTAGGAATTCGTCAATGGTGGCACTTGGGCCACGCTTCAAAAACACCGGCTTTCCACTCTTGCCCGCCTCAATGAGTAACGGGAAGTTCTGCATGGAGCGAGCTCCAATCTGAAGGATGTCGACGTACTTCGCAACCAAAGGAACGAGATCACCACTCATAACCTCCGAGATGGTAACAAGTCCAAATTCTTCCCCGACTTCCTTCATAATCTTCAGCCCCTCTTCTTGCAGGCCTTGGAAAGAATATGGAGAGGTTCGCGGTTTGAAGGCACCTCCTCTAAGAATGGTGCTACCGCTTTCTTTAACAATCTGCGCAGCTTCCCTAAACTGATCTAGGCTTTCAACGGAGCAAGGCCCACCCATTACCACGAAGTGCCCCTGCCCAATCTTGACCCCCTTCACATCAATGACGGTTTTCTCGCGCTGGTACTCTGTGGATGCAAGCTTGTAAGGGCGAGAGGTCTGAGTGATCTTATTGACCCCCTCCAAAGCTCCGATGATGGATTCCAGGGCTTCGCGTTGGTCGCTGGAAAGCTCAGCAGGAACTCCGATGGCGGTACGGTTTTCGCCAGGGAGGACTAAGGGGCTGGCGCCAACTTGGCGAATAGCCTCAGCAACCGCTTCAATTTGGTTGGGGCTGGCCCCAACATGCATCGTAATGATCATGAGAAGGCAGCAAGGTTACCATTTGAACCCCAAAAATCCGTGAAAAGGCTTAGTTGATGTCCCAGATATAGGTGGATGTGTCACGAATCCAGCCTTGCCAGTTTTCTCTTACGACACAACCCGCTGAAAGAGCGTTTGCAGGCACAGATGTTACGCTACCGTCTGTGCGAACCATTGTCATCTTGCCTTGGTGCCATGGCCACGCTGAGCCATAGACGAAGGGTGAATCCGCATCTGATTCCCACCCTACTGAGTTCTTCTCACTGGGGGAGAAAACTTCAGATCCGTTTACGGAGAAGGTGTCACGGATGACTCCATCTTTCACTTCAAATCTGCATGGGGGGACAACCAGCCAGCTTCCGCCACCATAAGGAGTGCCACTAGCCGTTCTTCCCCACACGCTGTCGACAAACATAAGAGTGCGCGATGGTTCAGATACGTTCGACATACTTCGAGGGTCGGATCGCCATTCATTTTGGGTTCGATAAACGGGAGCCAAGTAGGCATAGTTATAGCCCGCGTTTACTCGTTGGGATGCCGAGTAGTATTTCGAGTAAGTATCACCCGCGATCAAATCTTGATCGAAAGTCGTTTCAGCGGCAGCTTTCTGACCGTAGTCGCTGGGGCATGTGTATATGCCGAACATTTTCGCGTAGGGCAACGTCAATTGAACCCAGGTGCGGTCGTTACTAGAATTTGCAGGAGCTGATGGCTGGTGGTTTACAGGCATCATGCGATCGTCCCAATCCGAAACGTATAAGCTTGTTGCAGTATGGAGTTGCTTATAGTTGGATAGACACGTTGCTCGATAAGCCGCGTTTTTTGCATAACGAAACACAGGAAAAAGAACACTTGCCAATATCGCGATGATGGCAAGGACTACAAGGAGTTCCGGTAACGTGAATGCAAGTCTGGTTTTAGCCACTAGAAAAAACGCTGAATCAATTCATTATAGCAAGTCGTCTTTGGTCTGACAATCCGTACACGTCAACCCAATCGCAAACTACAAAGTCCTGGCGTTGATACCAGGCGGTCAAAGCAGTCTCGCATTGAAGACTGATTGGCTTTCCCAGTTCATATGCAAGTTGCTTAACTCCTGCAACAATATTAGCGCCAATTCCGCGATTTTGTTGATTTGATTTCACACACAGGTTAAACAAACCCACTAAGTTGTCATCCTCGACCAGCATCACGGCCCCAATCAATTCGAGTTTGTGGTAAATGCCGTAGAGAGGAAGATCTGAACCGCTGGTAGCTTCGGCAATTCGCCGCTTAAAGGCTGGAGCATGACGAGGGAAGAACTGCTGTGCCATGAAGATTGCGATGGCGCTTTTTTCCGCAGGTGAGCGCGGGATCTGAAGGTGAATTGAACTCTCGGACCTTTGGGGAAGCCAGAAGAGCTGTTGAAGAGAAAAGTTTTTTTGGAAGCCAGCTCTGACCAAAAGCTCATCTCGATGCTCACGCACTCGGGGTGTGTCTGCCGCAACGGAGTATACGGTGAAGAATTTCCTTTCAAGGGCAAGTTCGACCAAGCGATTTGCAGCCCACGGATCTAGAGAGAGTCGCCCTGCAAAGTTGCAGATGGGATGATCGAAGTTACCCATACAAACATCGAAACCCTCTTGCTTAGAGATAACAGTTCCTGGAGAGGCCATTCCCAGAGAGAAATAGGTGTGAAGAAGATTCTCTGAACCAAGAATAGATAGATCGGTGGCGGTCATAGAACCCTGCTCCATATAATCCCTAGCCCAACCTTCCGGGTACTACCAACAACTCCAATGCTGAAGTCATTCGATAATCGCGTACCGATGAAGAGTTGAGGACCTCGGGGGGTTAGCATCCCAATGCCCACCAAATCGCCACGATCATTCGACTTCCAAAAATCAATTCCTACACCGATGTCAAATCCACTATAGGTGTTTGCTTGAACTCCTATACGTACTGTTGGTGCGTAGATGCGGCGGGGTGGAGTATATGGTTGCCCATCAAACTCGAATTTGAAATACTCAGCGACCTCTTTGAGGATTCGAGACTGGACAAAGATGCCGCCATAGTGCCCGGTATCTAGCCAAAGGGTCTTAGGGTTCTCAAAAGACGTCTCAAGCGCTTTTGTTGCAGCGGGAGGCATGACCGTATCATGCTTGCCACCAATGATGAATGCAGGGGAGCTTCTTCGTGCAGACAAGTATGTGAGCGGCTCCACGCTGACTAGCTCAGACCGTAGGCGGTCAAGGGTGTAACCCTTTCGCCTCAATGCATCTCGTGCTTCCAACACAAGTGAACTTGACCACATAATCTCGGCCAAATCTCCTCCACCCAGCACAAAGGCGGCGTGGGTTATCCGCGAATCTGTGCCATATGCCAGGGCCGAGACCAAAGCACCTAAGCTTGTTCCCATGATGCCAATTCGCGAGGAGTCAAACACAGGCTGAGATTCGATGAAATCCACCGCTCTTTTAACATCAAGGGCTGCCTGAGACATAGTTGCCACCAGTTTTTGGGGATCAGGCTGAATCGCGAGTTCTCCCGAACGAGTCCCTTCTGGTGCGCGAGTCAGATGGTAAGGCAAGGTTAGGATCACAGAGGCGACACCCCGCTGGGCTAGCCGATCTGACATGCTCCTCTCAACTTTTAAGTCTCGAGCTCCCCAATAGTGAAGGATCAGGACAACCGGCATTTTGTCGGATACTTCCTTCGGAATAAATGCACGGAGGGGAACGCTGTTGTTTATCTCGTATGGACTGGAGTAGGCGCTAGGGAATGACACCACGTACTCCGTGAAGCGGTCACTATCCGAAACTTCTCGCCATGGCTCAAAAGCAATTCGAGGTAAGGGCTGCCTTAAGTCCACCGAATCTTGGGCATTGCCGAAGACGGAGAACCAAAGCGTCAGGAGCAGCGTTGCAAGCCATAAGCTGATGGATCTAGAAGGCACCTATACGTTTTACTATGCCTGAAGGACTCCTTGCCGCAAAAGAAAGGAAATGACGCCGGTACACTCGCCAAACTCAGCATGATCCCAATCCGTGATAATCGAGAAGATCGATATGTTCCCGTGGTTACGTGGACGTTGATTGTGCTGAACTGCATTCTCTTCCTTTGGGATCGACAAGGAAAAGTTTTTGGAGCAAATCTAGTCTTTTCTGACCTAATGATGCGCCCCCAAGAGGTGGTCAGAGCCATACAAGGTGGGGATAGGTTTGGATTGGTAACGGTCTTTACGAGTCTGTTCCTACATGGCAACCTGATGCACCTGCTCGGCAATCTCGTGTTTCTTCTCGTTTTCGGAGGAGGAGTAGAAAGCGCTTTTGGGCCCCTTCGTTTTATGCTCTACTACTTCTTTTGGGGAGTTGTGGCATCGGCGGCTCATATTTATGTGGACCCAAACTCAATTGTTCCGGTGCTTGGGGCATCGGGGGCAATAGGGGGAGTGTTAGGGTGCTATTTCCTCCTTTATCCTGCCCACAAGGTGGAGATTTGGATTCCCTTTCTGTTTTCATTTATTGAAGTCAGTGCCTGGGTGCTTTTGGGAATCTGGTTCTTGTACCAAATCCTTGTGCCTCAAAATGGAGTTGCCAACTGGGCGCATGCGGGGGGATTTTTGGCCGGAATGCTCACCGTATTGATTGCGGGAGGGAGAGAAAAAATCCTAAATGAACAGGATGGGAGCCCTACGGTTTCCGGTGTCTCGCCGTGAGGAAGAGGCATAAAAGGCTACAATCGCTTCGACCTACCTGATGAATAGACCTGTTCTTCCGATCTGGCTTCTTCCGTGTATCGCGCTCACCGCGGTCATATCGATTTATTCTATTCTTCAACGTCACCGAGTGGAGTCTCTTAACAAGGCCACCACTTTAGCGGTCGAGTTTGAGACCGTAGAGCTACTGGCGGCGAGTGACGGAACGCCGATCAACAAGGCCCTTGAAAACTTAAAAGCCCAAGGCGTTTCGGCGATAGTTCTAAGCGAAGAGACCGTGGCAGAGATGATCGGTGAGGGATATGCATCCATCACAGGCAATGAGCTTCGCCTAAAGCAAGATCGAGTATTGAGCTCGACGAGAGCAATGGATGCGCTCACTCAACGAGTTGAGCGCGGTCTTAAGGCAAGGTTGCCAAAGGCTTCAATCATCAAGGGCAAGGATTTGCAAGAAGCCGCGATTCGGGTTGAGTTTGCGAGTCCGACTCTTATCCGCCAGACGGCGATCGGCTTAAACCCTAGCGTCGCGCAGCTGGTTAAGAATTCTGGTTTAGAGATTATCTGTCGGATGTCTAATCCCCCCGGAGTCTCTTCGGACTATGTGCGATCAACGGTTGCCTGGGCCAAAGAGTTAGGTGCGAGCATCTTTCTGCCTCAAGGTGATCAAGTGCTTGGGCGAAGGGATGCTCTGCCAGACATGATGGATGCGTTGAGAGAACAAGGGTTGAACTATGCATCTCCCGAGTTCACAAAAATTGGAGGCGATGCGAACATTGTTGCGGCCATGCCCGATAATGTGATCCGGCTCCATTCGGCTCAAACCGCTGAACTGGACAAGCTCCCTTCATCCGAAGCGATTGATCGATATGCTAAGGCGGCGCGAGAGCGCAACATGCGCATTCTGTTGGTTCGTCCGGTAAGCCTAGCCTCCCCCAACCCTCTTGAGTCTTATGCGGCCTTTATTAAGTCGATCAACGATGAGATAAGGAAAGAAGGGGGCGATATGGGTGTTGCCAAGCCTTTCCAAGATTCCGAAGTTCCCAAATTGGTTGCGACGGTGATCGCATGTAGCGCAATCCCGACTGCGTTCTTTGTTTTATCGTCCCTGTTTACAGATCGAAGAAAAGCTTTGGGAGCGACAGCGCTGTTCGGCTTGGTCGCGGTCTTGAGTGTCGTTGCACCAGGAAAGGCCTTTGCAGCTCTCGGAGTTGCGGTGATCTTTCCGATAGCTGCGCTTATCATTCTGGATGCTCGAAACGGAAAGAACATCTTTCTGGAGTTTCTGATCATCTGCGCAATCAGCTTTGTGGGTGGTTTGGCCGTAGCCGGAATGCTAAACGGATTGCCTTACTTTGTGAAGGCTCAGGAGTTTAAGGGAGTCAAAGTAGCGGTCTTCCTTCCCATCATCGTTTTGGCCTGGTATTGGGCAGCTAGGTTTACCAATCTCAAAGAAGCGATGAAGAACCCAATTACTTGGGGAGCTGCTTTTCTTTCGATTGCTTTGCTTGTTGCCCTGATGTTTATGAATTCTCGAACCGGGAACGATAATCCGGCGGGAGTCAGTGATTGGGAGCTGAAATTCCGAAACCTATTGGATACTGTTCTTTTGGTTCGACCTCGTACGAAGTCGTTCCTGATCGGCCACCCGTTCATGATTGTGGGTATTGGGCTTCTTCTATGGCAGCGTAGACATAATCTGACGAAGCTCGCGCCTTGGACGGCGCTTTGTTTGTCGATTGGAGCCATAGGGCAGACAGATATCGTTAATACGATGTGCCACTTACACACGCCAGTGGCCTTAAGTGCTCTCAGAAACATCGTTGCATTACTTCCGGGATGTATCCTTGGATTTTTGGTTTGGGCGTTGGTGCGACGTTCATTGATGAAAGGCGTTCGGGAGATTTAATGGCAAATCTGCTACTAGCTGGTTACTTCGGTGCGGGAAATCTTGGCGACGATGCGATCCTACTTGGGTTTGTACAAGGTCTAGGCAGAACAAGCCACGGGATTAAGGTGATGAGTGGTAATCCTGATGACACCTATCGCAACTATGGTTTTGAAGCGATTGAGCGCAAAAATATGGCGGCGGTGAAGAGTGCCATCGAGGAATGCGATGTCTTGGTTTTTCCCGGGGGAAGCATTTTTCAGGATGCAAGCAGCGTGAAGAGCGTTGCCTACTATGGCCAGTTAGTGAAACAAGCGAAGTCAAAAGGCAAACGCGTAGTCTTTCTTGGTCAAGGAGTGGGCCCGCTGACGACTTTCCTTGGTAAACGATGGGCATCCTCAGCCTTTAACATGGCGGATGCCATTGCGGTTAGGGACCCTGGCTCGGTATCCACTCTTCGAGATATTGGGGTGAAACAGCCAATCAAGGTAACTGCCGACATGGCGTTTCTGCTTCCTCCTCCAAAGGAAACAGATAGCCAGGGATTTGCTGTTGGCGGAATGAAAGCAGTAGGAATCTCCGTGCGGCCCCATGGCAAGAAAGACGAGGTTCAAGAGTTGTTTGGAGAGTTTGCCCGTCTGTTGTTCAAATCGCAGATCATGCCGGTCTTCATTCAGATGGATAAGCAACACGATACGCCTCTTATCCAGGAGATAAACAAAGCGCAAGGTGGCAAGATTCCAGATTTGAAAAACATGCAGACTCCGATGCAGGTTCAGGCTCGGTTGTCTCGACTAGAAGCAGTTGTGGCGATGCGGCTTCATGCGGGCATCTTGGCCGCTACCGTTGGCGTGCCGCCCTTTATGGTGAGCTATGATCCTAAAGTGACTGCATTTGCGAAGTTACTTGATCTTCAAGCGGCACCAAATGTCACCGGGTTAACCCCTCAAAGGCTGTTTGATTCCTTCATGCAATTCTTAAAGGAAAAAGAACGTAATCAGAAAGTCATGGAGCGCAAGCAGCAAGAACTGGTTAAGTTAGCGGCTCAGAACTTAGAAATCTTCGAGGAATGCTTGCCAAATTCCGCTAAAATATAGCGTTGAGTTCAAATTGAACTTAGAGCCTTGCTCATACGTCGGATCAGTGCAGATGAAGTTTAGGAGAGGATATGCGGTTTTGGGGGTGCTCACCGGTGCTGGTGTAGCTCATGCCCATTTCCCTCCCATCTATGATTGGCTGGATAAGTCGGTTTTAAAGCGAATTTCCATTACTGGCAGGCGTTCTTTAGGTTTTCATATGCACTCGGTTTCCGGGGATAGAGAAGCCTTTGATACACTGAACTACTACGGGCAAGGGGCTAAAAAGTTCACCGATACCGGTCAAGTGACTCTGATTGGCAACCAAGTTTTTGGGTTCTTCAACTTCAATATGACGTTGACGGACGACAACTATACCGATCCGCAGAGTAAGCGCGTTTGGCTGGATTATCGCAGAGATGGCCTGCAAGTTGGTTACGGCGACTTGATGAGCGCTTCTTTGCTGAACAGCAATGAGTTTGCCAGATACACCCGTACTCTTAGCGGAGCCATGGTGGGCTACAACAAAGGCCGATTGGCGGTTAGAGCGATTCGGACAGAGACCAAGAGTTCGGCTCGAACACGTAGTCTGCAGGGAACGAATTCTCCTGGGCCGTATTTCATTGGTGATTCGCAGATTATCAATGACTCTGAGGAAGTGAAGGTAGACGGTGTATCGCTGAAACAAGGGTTGGATTACACCATCAATTACCAGATTGGATCCATCACTTTTGTGAGTCGAGTTGTTCCGCCAACTAGCACCATTGCGATCAGTTACGAGACACTTGGTTTTAATAACACTGCTGGAGTTGTGCAAGGCGCTGGGCTTACTTACGATTTTGGAAAGTACGGCCGCATGGGAGTCACTGCGGTAGAGCAGAAATCTGGAGGAGGCACAGGCTTAAACTCTCGTACGGACAAGTTCCAAGGCTACGAATCTACGGTGTCACCCTATATCTTGGACTTTGATCCAATGGATAGCCGCCCTATCATCGTGAAGGTGAACGGCATTCTTCAGATTGAGAATGTTGACTATATTTTTGGAACGGACAGTGGCGGAAATAGAATTTACTCGATCCTCTTCTTTCTGAGGCCAATTCCTTCGATCAATGAGGTCACTGTTACCTACACGCCTCGACCGGTTCAAACAATCGATGGTGATCGGCGCGTCTATGGATTTGACTACAAGCTTCCACTGGGCGGGAAGCGCGGTTTTCTCCACTATAGCCAGGCGACCGGTGAACTGCAAAATGGTGTGAATCCAACCAAAGGCACGGCCCGAGGATTAAAGGTCGAATACAACGCCGGTGATTTTAAGCTGAGGGGTGGCATCAAGGATGTTCCTTCCAGTTTTGTATCCGTAGAGAGCCGAGGGTTTAACCGTAATGAAAAAGGGATTGACGTTGGTCTGGACTATCGGCGCAAAGCCTGGAGCTGGGGAGTAAGTGGTAACTCTAGCGATATCTCTTACCGATCGGCTCGCTCTGACGGAACGATCACAGTAAACAACTCAAAGTTTGCAAACCAGCGAGCTTATCTAGGCTTTACTCCCGCTGAAAAGGGCCTCACTTGGGCTTTGGAGCATAACCGAACACAGTCCAGATATGTTGGTTCTGATACCAATATCAATACCACTGCGTTGTCTGCATCAAAGGCATTTGGGCGGCTGAATACACGTCTGAGCCTGGAGCGCCAAAGTGGTGTTGGCCCCGTAACGATTGATTCAACGACCAAACGAGGCAATGTTAGTCTGGACGCTTTGCGGTTGTTTACCGACTACTCCACGCCAACGGGGTGGTTCTTTGGCGCAAGAACAAGTCTGAGCAAGACCAGTTCGTTGGGCAAATCTGGAGTTGGAAATGATCTAACTCTCTCAACCAGTTTCCGACCGGCGAGTGGACCCTTTGATTTCGAAGCTGTTTTCAGTCAATCGAATAGTGGCTCCCTTGCCACCTTGGGAGGCTTCCAGAATGGAACCGGCATTGGCTACGGCAATACCGTTGGTACTGGCAGCATGACCGGAGGCTTTACAAACGGGGCCAGTGATTATCGATTTGTTCAAGTAACCCCAAACTATAGGATCAATAACCGAACGGTTCTGAACGGAAGACTCTATCAATCCAAGTCGTCTGGAATCTACAACTCTAACTCGGAAACCTTCTCATATGGCCTGGGTTTCACGCTGGACCTCGGCAATAACACGCTCTTCACAACCAGCTTCGATAAGACTGCAACCCGATTCTTAGAGGTGGCGACAAAGTCTGATTCGTTGGCCCTGGATGCCGCGATCATGGGTAACCCCGGCGGGCCATGGTCTTACCGAGTGGGAATGAATAGCCTGATCACTGGCAACACCACTCAATATGCTCAGGATAGTTTTGGCTTTGATGGTTATCTGCGGTACAAGATTAACCAGCGGTCAAACGCCAGTGTCCAATATGCGCTGGGGCGCACCTCTGGGTATCTTCCGCAAACCGATAACTTCTTTGGCGCTTTCTATGAGCACCAGCTTTATAGGAATGTCTCTTTGATCGGTAGCTATAAGATTCGCCGAGTCTCCAATATGGATATGTCGCTCACAAGTGGCGCCTACCGATCTAATGGTTTTGATCTTGAACTGAATTTCAACTTCGGCGGCTAAGGAGTTGGCAAGGCTAGGATTATCCAAACGACAACACCTGTTGTAGGTGCAATGTAGATTGTTGCCCAAATGGCTCCCCACAATATGGATAAGCTGATGCGGCCCTCGCAATGATGGTTGTCATTCACGGCCCTGGCGATCATTCCACCGATCGATGCCAATAGTAGAAGAGCAATCGCAGGGATGATTAGCTCAATAAGCAACAAAAATGCTAAGCCAATCAAGACAAAGGCAGCGACTGCGAGACCGATGGCCGCACACCCCTCATCAAAGAAACATCCTGAAGCATCCATGCCATTTGGAAAACCTAACCAGTCTTTCCAGCGAGATGTTCCTTGCCCTATCCACTCCGCATCGTCCTCAACATGCTGTCCGGTGAAGAGAATCCACGTGAGAGTCATAACCCACACAAGCCACCAAACTCCAAGAACAATCTCTGCCTCAATGAGTCGCGGGAGTTTTAAGGCAATTGGAATGAGCACCGCAGACAATAACAAGCAAATGCTCACCAGAAGCACGATTGGCTTTCGAGAGATACGGGGACGGAAAGGCTTCAATGGAATCTAGAGTTTAGCTCGACTCTAACTGCAGTGAAATGCCACCTAATCTTTCAAGGAAATGGCTTGTAGAGAAAGTGAAAACTAGCACAAATGAGTATTTGCTATTATTTCTGAACTTTCAATATATAATGAAACCATGTCGTCGGTCATCTATGTCGAGACAGCAATCAAGTGTTCTTTGGATGAAATCTGG
Organism: Fimbriimonadaceae bacterium; assembly: GCA_037190145.1. Classification (GTDB taxonomy): domain Bacteria; phylum Armatimonadota; class Fimbriimonadia; order Fimbriimonadales; family Fimbriimonadaceae; genus 55-13. Next base: position 186,699 of record JBBCJU010000009.1, on the reverse strand, counting down.
GAGAGAACTCAGAACCCAAAGATGCATGAGAAATGGGATCTTCGATTTACGGAAATCGACTATCTGCCCGTCTCTGACGCACATCTCCAGAGATTTCTCTACAAGACAAGAATCGGATTTGGGCTGGAAATCTGCGGAGAAGGGGAGACCGTTGGACAAAAGTCAGCCATAGATTCTCGCACTTCTGCGCTTAGGTTTTGGTCAGATGATCCTCGGTCCCTAATTCAGGAAGGTTCGGGTTATTGTAAATATGAGACCACAAAATCAGGGGTCCGCTTCCTTACTGCTTATGACTATCGAATCCGCTTTGGATGGTTTGGAGCCCTGATGGATCGTTGTTTTCGCCCTTTAATGGGTTGGGCCACAGCTTGGAGTTTTGATCGGTTGAGACTCTGGATAGAAGAAGGACTTGACCCACGGACGGTGCTTAGAAAGGCAATCTATCATGCCATCTCACGAATTTTTCTTTCCATTGCGTTGGGTACCAAGGGCTCGCGACTCATTCTGCAATGGGTCTGTCGCCTTGGATGACCGGCATCGTGGCATTGCTCGTGCTCTCCACTTGGAATCGTCCACGTTTTCTTCTATTCGTAGTCGGCTTAGCAATTGTTTTTTGCTTCTTTTTCATGGGCGTCTCCCCAGGTGCTCAAGGTGAACCTATGTCTATTCCTAACGTCAATGATCGGATATCTCTCGGGTCAAAATCTTCCTTCGGCGAGGCGGTGCCTCCGACGACCCCCAGCCAAGCCTCAATCTACCAAACCGTACTTGGATCAGATTTCTCGCGTTTGCATCCGATGATCCAGCGCCGTTTCGGCTTTTCAAGTGCCGACGGGGTGGCCAGTATTGGTAAGGGTGTGATGTCGTCTATCCAACGCGGCAAATTCTTTACTTATCCGTTCCTGCTGTGTGGAAGTTGGCGTCGAATCATGTTTCCAGAACAAGGTGAGAATGCTCCCTTCCAGATAGAGAACTATGCGTATCGCGATGGGCTTGGAAGAGAAACTATAACTTGGATTCGCAATTTCCAGACTCACCGCCCCAGACGATTTGATGCTTACATGATCTACAGCCGTGAGCGAAATCGGATTGTGGACTATCTGGGGACACACCAACATTTGGCTGTTGATATCGACATTAGGGTAGCCGAGAACGGGGGCTTGCAGTTAGTTTCTGGAGAGCAGAGATTCTACGAAGGTTGGCTAGGTTTTCGATTCCCAATGGCTTTTTCGGGAATCGCTAGTGTGTGCGAGTGGTACGACGACGAGATAGAGAAGTATCGGATTCGGGTGGAGATAACGAATCGGACTTGGGGATTCCTGTTTGGGTATGAAGGTAGCTTTGAAGTCGAATGGCGTCAGGTGGGAGTGAACGAGGTCCCACCCGACCTTTTGCCAGTACGCGTTGAGGCCCGAGAGTAAGACGTTTCTCCGATCTTCATCTTGGTTGCCAGATGGGCTTTTTCCAACTTGGGCTGCAGGCTTACTTTACGGGAGCCGCTTCCCAGCCATCATATTCGCCACCAGCATTTACGGTGAGGTCTCTAAACTTAAACCGCTCCATATCAATCGTATCAGCCGTTAAAATCATCTTCTTGTTTAGCTTGCATAGCCATTGACTATCCGAAGAGCTGATCTCTCCGTTATAGCCATCGGCGGAAAGAACTTGAAGGGCACCTCTTGCGGCTCCTTCTTCGGGAAAGTACAGATAAAAGACGACTTCTGTCTCCTTAGAGAAGTCATGACCAGCTTGCTTAAGCTGGGTGAAGACGGCTGAATCTGCAGCATCCTTTGGCATCTTCTCAACGGTGCCTGAATGTGAGATCTCCGATGATTCCGTCTCTGTCTTGGTTGGCTTAGCACAACCTATCATGAGTAGGAGGCCAAGGATAAAGAGGAGAGTCCGAACCATTGCTCTATTCTACTGGCCCTAGGTCTTTGTCATCAAACGTTCTATTCCTTTCAGAACGTCGTCGCGATTCTTCGCCAACAACATCCACTTTGGAAGCTTGTTGCCGAGGGTACGTTTGGGTGCGCCTGAGTCCCTAAGCTTGGCGCCAACATACTCTTGAAGATAGGCCAGATGACGTCGATTGTAAGCCCATAGCGTTTCACCGCAGCACTCAGTTTGAAGCCATAGAGGATGCCGGAAATAAGGATCAACGGAATCCCACCAAAGCGACTTGAATCCTTTGGTGCCGGGAATGCAGGTCTCGATATTTCCACAGTGAGTGCAGGTCAGGCTAACCTCATGCGTGCCGCGAATCAAAGCTGGATGCTGGCATCCTGGACAAACCACCAAAAACTCTTCTAGAAGTGGATTGAGTCGCGCAGAAAACCGATGCGTCAACAGAGGCACAGGTTAGTATCGCATTGAAAAGGAACAAAGTTTGGTGATTTGCCGTATAGTATATGTATGTCTACTATTCAGGCTTCGCTGTTTGAGTTGCCGGTGATAAAGGTTCCTAGCCGCATAGGAAGAACCTTTGTTCGAACGGTAGATGCCAAAAGCATCCTCACTCGCCCGACGGGAAGAATTCGAACCTTCGATTACTCTCTGAATCCATATCGTGGCTGCGGCTTTGGATGTAACTATTGTTACGCGGCATTCTTTGTGCCCGATGATGTAAGCCGTGATGCTTGGGGCGAATGGGTAGAGGTGAAAGAGAACACGGTGGCTGCCCTAGCCCGTCATCGAGATCTGGGCGGGGCTAAGATTCTTGTAGGCTCTGCAACAGATCCTTATCAGCCCATTGAGGCGACGGTGGGAGTGACTCGGGCAATCCTTGAGCATTTAGCCAATAGGTTTGATCAACCCCATTTGGTGATTCAGACAAGAGGTCCACTGGTAACACGTGACATCGATTTGTTTAAGAAGTTTAAGAATCTTCGTGTGAATATGAGCTTCACCACAGATAGCGATGAGATTCGGAAGAGATTTGAACCTGCGTGTGCGAGTATTGACCGCCGTCTAGATGCTTTGCGTGAACTGAAAGCAGCCGGCATTGGTATCGGAGTAAGTCTTTCCCCAATGCTTCCCATTGAAGACCCAATCGGGTTTGCTAGAACTTTGCGGGATCTGGATGCAGATCAGTATTGGGCAGGTTACTTCCATTCCTCAGAGCGACGATTTGCGAGCAATACAGGGAAGCGAGCGCTTGAAGTTGCGAAGGAGTTTGGGTGGAGTTCATCCAGATTCGAAAGAACGAAAGAGATGTTGAAACAACTAGTCCCGCGCTTTGCATAGTGGATAAAATCCGCCAATATGCTGACGACGCGGACAGGTGGTTTTTCGATTGGGTTTCGACGAGGTTGGGGAGATTGGCAAAAAGACTTGAGCTCACTCATCGAGTGGGCCAAGAACAATGAATTCGGAGTGGTGGACCTTGGGCGGGATGGTGATACATCTGCCAAGCAGGTTACCGATGCGGGCTTAAAGGTTGGCTCCGTTGATCTTGCTGAATGGCAAGGAATGATCTCGGAAGACCCGATGAAGCGAAAAGATGCAGTGGACAGAAACGCAGCTTATGTGGAGGCCTGTGCGGCTGGAGGTGCCTTTAACCACTTTTTGGTCATGCTCCCTGAAGATGCCAGCAAGCCAAGAAGTGAAAACTTTGCTTACATGGTGGAAAGCGTTAACGAATTGGCTCCCCATCTTGAGAAGCATGGCGCTCGACTAGTGATTGAGGGGTGGCCCGGTGCTGGTGCACTCTGTTGCACTCCTGAAGGATATAGAGCTTGTTTTGAGCAGTGTCCTTCGCTAGCGGTGGGAGTGAACTACGATCCATCTCACCTTGTGCGGATGGGAATTGATGAAATCCGCTTTGTTGAAGAGTTTAAGGATCGTGTTTACCACGTGCATGGAAAGGACACTGAGATTCTGGATGAGGGCCGATACGAATTTGGTACCGAGCAACCCGCCACTTTTGCCAAAGGGCATGGCTTTGGCTCTCACGCGTGGCGCTACACCATTCCAGGGCATGGACGAATTCGTTGGACACGCGCCTTCCAGATCCTTGCCGAGTACGGCTACTCTGGAGCGGTCAGTATTGAGCTGGAAGATGAAAACTTTAATGGTTCGGAAGATGGCGAAAAGCAAGGGCTGTTGCTCGGCGGAAGCTTCCTCGCTGGCTGTTAGTCTAATCTAGTAGGTTTCTTGAGTGCTCCCCAAGTCGGGGAGCACTCAAGAATAGGAGGATAGGTTTTGCCCGGTACGTTTTATTGGATAGCGACTATCTTAAAAGCTGGCTTCTACCAAAGAGATTTCTTTCAACTGGCCCAGGGATTTCTGGGGCTCACTTCCCTCATTCTTTTGATCGCCTGTTGCCTTAAATCAAGAAAGGTTTCGCCTCCCAAGACGCAGATTTACCTCGGATTGATCGTGCTATACATCATTCCAATACCGTTTTTAGAAGTGTTGTTTTGCGTGTACCCTTTTTCGTCACTCGTAATCGTGATTCACTGTAATCTCTATCTCTCATCCGCACATAACAAAACAGAGTAGAGAAGCTACCTGCAATTTTATCCAAACTCCTTCACAATTCCTGAACGGAAGCTTACAATGCAGTCTTGAGGGCTGCGCACCTCGATTAACCAACCTTATGGAAGTTTCATTCAAGAATTGTGGTCCTCGACCTACTGAATGCGATGTGGCTGCTTTCGAACAACTTGTTGGGTTCGAGATACCATCCGCATACCGAAAATTCCTATTTGAAGTATGCAACGTTGGAGAAACTTTGACAATGAAAAATGTAGGGAAATGATTTCTTGCTGAGATTCAAAAATTCTCATGAGCTTAAGATTTAAGACTTCTTGTCCAGATTCAGTCAATCGCTGCGTCATTGTTTTCTACGGTCTCCACCTTAACGTTGGAAGGCATTAGGCTACTAAGTCGTGACCTCAGGAATAGCAACTCTGCAGTTGCACTTACGATTGTAACTGCAACCACCTGCCCCTAATCGTGGGTTGTGTAATAAAAATACACCGATGATAATGTAGATACACCATCTATACTAAAGATGAGCAAGGTTGCGTTGAAGAGCTATGTCTTTGGTAGGCGAAAGGAATAACTGTGAATAAATTTGATCCGAAGGACGTGATCCGGTAAATGTTAATATATGACGTATCAGCTGAAGAGATAATCAATCAGCTAACGCTTGCCCTATCGGCAAGTGAGGCTGAAGAGTTAGTTGAGAAACTAACTTACTTGATTAAGCACCGTGAGTATCATCACGATCACTTAGAAGACTACGAGAATACGAGCAACCTTAATGTTGTGGTTATCCAACCAGATAAATTGCATACATATGATGAATCATTTCGCGATGAACTATCTAAAGTATTAAAATTGTAGAGATCTCGGCCTTGTCCCCGAAGAGCCTGTGTCAGTAGAAGCTATCTCATAAATCATTTCTAGTATTAAATAGTTCACGGCCGGGCGTTCGAATATCAGATCTTGAACTCATACCTGAGATTTTGTGGACGTCCAATATGCGAATGTTACTGCAATGTTTGATTCAAAAATAACTTCGAAATAACCACTGGGATTCTGATGTTTTACCTGAGTAATCTGAGAAGTACGTTTAAGGAAAAAGGGCCTCTAAAGCTAGCACTATCATTAGTGCCTCACGATCCAATCAAGGCTGAGCAGATATTTAACATTGCTATCCAGAGCGATAACAGAAGTGGGAGTGCCAGTTATTACTATGGAAGGTTCCTTTTTGAACAGGATCGGTTTAATGAAGCTCTTTGTCAATTCCACGAATCAGAAATCGTTTGTGGATTCCATGCTACTACTGCTCTTATGATTGCGAAATGCCTGTACAAGCTTGATCGCTTACAAGAATCTAGAGCAAAACTAACGGAGATTCTTGAAAGAAATCCATCACACGGTGGCTCGATGAAACTACTCTTGGAAATATTTCTAGAGCAAAATCGAGAACCATAAAAGTACCTATTGTTGAGAAAATACCAATACCACGTATTCCCGCACTCCCTCCAAAGAAATTTGGACCTAAACCAGATGGGGGCTACCCTGGTATTTTCGCAGGAACTGGCAATTGAAATGACGACATTGAGACAGCAGGAAAACGTCCCGGAACGCGAGCCTAGAATGTTAATGGGATACGCTCACGCACTACTTGTGCTAGTGGCTGCGACACTGTTGTACTTTTTGAGAAGAAGTTATTCCGTACCCTTACTACATGGTACATGGTTGGCTGCTTCCGTTGAGCAGCTCATCGGTCAGGATCAGACTGAATACCTTGGTGTTCCCTACGTTGGAGCGTGGCTCAGCTTTGCAATCGTCGGCTTATCGTTATTCTTATTAATGTTAAGCTTGGATAGGTATCCCTCTAAGCCGGCACTATGGGTTCTATGGTTTTTGGGATACTCTGTCCTGCCAACTGTGATGGTGACGGCGATACCATGGTTTGTACCAATTTCTATTGTCAGTCCAGCCGTCTTGTTTTTGCCGGTCGCAGTAGTTGGGGCCGCGACTTCCGTAGTTCTTGGACTGCTATCTGGCGCTAGGCCTTCGCTACGACGACTACCGACCGTTGTAACGGTAATAGCCTGGTGTGCTCTGACTCTCGCTATTCTTGATTGGACGAATCTCCTGCTTATTGGAGGCTCGTGAAACTAAAACCCATTGATACCAGGCAAAACACGACGCTATACATTGCTCTTGTGCTGAACCTGCTAAAATAAGTCTGTTGGGAGGCGGACATATGGCTTTTCTGTCCAGGGTAGAACTGGCAGTCTCCCAATCTTATCCCTAATCGATCCTTATTAAGCAATGATGAACTTAGCTGCACTGCCAAACTAAGGTTGTCAAAAACCCTAGTTTTGCCCTTTATCTATCGAGATCAAAAACACGCGACAAGATACTGAAAAGCCGTGAACCCATTGCCAACTAGTCCCAATTCACAACCCAATTCCCAAAAAACCAAAAGTATGTGTGACTTGTAGATAAATACACACCAAAATCCAGATTCATTTTGAACCTAAGCTAGCCACCGTTTTTGGAACCTGTCAACGGTTGCGATCCGGACCAATTTGAACCTATCAAATCCGTAGCGAGCAGTTAACAAAACCCACACCCCACTGGTCCAAAATCTACAAGACTTGCTGTTTTGAAATCCTCAGTCTGGTCGCGGCTTAGAAAATAATCGAGCTAGTCAGGACGCTACGCATTCCTGACTAGCATTCAGCAAAGCCGAATCGCTACTGCCTCGGAGGTTCAGTCCGGTCAAAGTTGATGCGAATCACCCTACCGGTTGGAGAGATTTCTACCGTGGCTTCGTCCAAGCTATCGCTTCCGGTTTCTTGGTCAAACACCGTCCGGGTGTAGATCAACTTGAAGCTGCCATCTTCTAGTTCAATCGATTCATTAGGGCGACCGAGTTCCTTTCGAACATCGTCAGCTTTAGCTCCAACTTGAATCACTCCATCACGTAGCTTCTTTACCGGACTGGCTTCAGGAATCGGACCCACAATCCCTCGCACTCCGATCCAGAAGATCAAGAGAAACACGAGTGGGCCCCCAAACATAAAGGCATAATCGATCGGCTTCAGCTTCTCGCGTTTCATAAGTGCTTAAACGTTAGCGTAGCTCAGAACAGTCCCGGGACCTACTTTTCCAAAGGTCCCAACCCTCCTCATCGTCCTTGGCGATGCCAGATAGCCGCCCTATCATGCCGGTGTTAGTCGGAGGATTCACACCATGATCACGATTGGGGATAGTTTCGCCGTTGTTGCCTTGCTTGCTGGCATTTGTCTTTCTGCATGGGCACTCATCATGGCCATTGCGCTGGTCTTTCCCAGCCGCGCTCGTTTTGCCCGCACAAGATTGGTTAACCGTCCATGGGCTGCGTTTTTTGCCGGACTTGGTATATGGGCAATTCCGGGTGTTGTATCTGGAGCAATGCTGGCCAGTCCTATTCCGGCGGCAAAGATCCTGGGTTGGATGGGGATTCTGGCGCTACTGTCCGTCGCGGCAGTGGGAAGCGCAGGATTGGCAACCCTTGCCGGAGAGCGGTTGCGGGGCATGGCTCCAGACCAAACCGTGTTCGCTTCTCTTTCTAAGAGTGCTGCCTATATCGTCATCGCGGGCATCGTGCCTGTTCTGGGTTGGTTCCTCATCGTGCCATTCGTGATCTTTGCCTCGACAGGCGCTGGTTTCACAGCGCTAGTGATGCGGGATCGCCAGTCCGTTGAAGCTCCCGGATTTATGCCATGAGCTTAACTCGTCGCCAAGTATTGAGCTTGGGAGCTCTGGGGGCAACCTTTGCCGGGTGCGCTCCGCTGGCTCGCCAAATCGCGACTGACTTACCAGCAGATATCCGGTTGCCAGAAGGCAACGTGGAGCCGACGCTCAGGTTGGTCAATCGAGTGAGCTTTGGCCCAACACCGGGTGAAATCTTGCGGGTTAAGTCCTTGGGACATCTGGGTTATCTTCGAGAGCAGTTGACATCGGACCAGGCTGAGCCTGCGCACTTAACGATGCAGCTTTATCGCCTGGATGCCTATCGAATGGACTCACATGAGATGGAAGAACTCCCAATTGAGATGATCCTCTCACAGTTGCAACAAGGCGCGATCCTGCGAGCTTGTTACAATCCAAATCAGCTGCATGAGCGCCTGATCGAGTTCTGGACCGACCACTTCAATATCTATGCTCGAAAAGGGAGTTCAGCCTTCCGAAAGGGGCTAGATGATACAAAAGTTATCCGTGAACATGCCCTCGGGAATTTCAAGGACTTACTCAGTGGCTCGGCGCACAGCCCCGCCATGCTGGCCTATCTAGACAATCAAGTGAATGTGAAAGGCGTAGCCAATGAAAACTATGCCCGCGAACTGATGGAGTTGCACACCCTTGGCGTTCATGGAGGCTATTCACAAAGGGATGTTCAAGAAGTAGCGCGGTGTTTCACCGGCTGGGGCTTGGAAGACCGATTTCTGCGCCCCAAGGGCAAGTTCCGATTTGATGCAGAGAAACATGATAACGGCGAAAAGACCGTCTTAGGACAAAAAATTCCGTCCGGTGGAGGCAAAAAAGACGGCGAAATCGTTTTGGAAATGTTGGCTCTCCACCCCAACACAGCCCAATTCATCTGTACGAAAATGGCTCGCTACTTCTTGGGCCATGCTGAATCCAAAACCATTGATCGAATGGTGAAAACCTACCTGGACAACCAAGCCGATATACGTCCCCTTGTAAAAGAGATGTTCTCCGAGGAGAATCTTCTGACCGCTCCACCTGTCCTTAAGCGACCTTTTGACTACCTCGTCTCCTGCATTCGATCAACGGGTGCTTTAACCGACGCCGGTCGTCCCTTGCAAGAGCATCTGGACAAGATGGGAATGCTTCTTTTCCAATGGCCCATGCCCGATGGGTATCCCGTAAAACAGGAAGCTTGGACGGGAACCTTGCTTGCGCGATGGAACTTCGCCGCGGCGATGGCAAAAAACGAAGTGCCAGGGACGGTGGTGGACATCGAAAAACTAGCAGAAAGATCAAAAGGGGATCTGCCCGGGGTGCTCCTAGGTTCCCCAGAACTTGCAAAACGGATATCTGCTCAGGTTCCTGGGGAAGGTCTCAGGAACTTAGCGACCGCCTGCCTCGCTTGCCCCGATTTCCAATGGAGATAAGCAGATTTTCAGAGAGATGACATGAGTAAAGGTTGCGCATCCTATCAACAAGCCGAAACCCAACGTTCTACCAAACCGGGTTGGCAAGTCTCGCGTCGAGGACTATTGGCTTCGCTTGGCTTGGGAACCGTCGGGCTCCTCAGTGTCCGATCTGCCCTAACCCAAGTCGTCTTGAATGAGGACGCTAAGGACCACCAAGGCGATATTCTCATCAGTGTCTTCTTGCGCGGTGGAATGGATGGTTTGAGCGCAGTTATCCCTTATGGAGAAGATGCTTATCACCGAGGTCGTCCGAATCTGCGACTTCGCTCCCCAAAGGATAATTCGGCGGGGCAAGCTTACAAAGCACTCGACCTAGATGGCTTTTTCGGTTTGAATCCAGCAATGGCCTCGTTGCTCCCTCTCTATAGGGAAGGCAAGCTGGCGTGTGTACAAGCTGTAGGCTCCGGTGACCAAACTCGGTCTCACTTTGAGGCGATGAATGCTATGGAACGCGGGATGTTTCAGATGCGGGGCGGACTCCAGACGGGATGGGTTGCGCGACACCTTGCCTCGACTCCGCGCAAGAATCCAACTCCGCTTCGAGCGGTTGCATTAAGTTCTGTGATGCCTGATTCTGTTCGGGGAGCAACTCATGCAACGACCATGGCGAACCTCTCTGACTTTCGCCTTGCCGATCCTGAAATGACGGACATGCTGACCAGGCTCTATGGAAGTGGAAACGATGCGATCTCTCAGGCTGGCAAAGATACGCTTCAGGTTCTGGAGAAGCTAAAGGGGATCAAGGTTGAGGGCCAGCCGACAGGCTATCCAGAGTCTGACTTAGGAAGAGCTTTGTCCCAAGTTGGAACACTGATCCGATCTGATGTAGGACTCGAAATCGCCTGTTTGGAGATGGGAGGTTGGGATACTCATGTTGCCCAAGGCACCATTACCGGATGGCTTCCCTCGTACCTGAAGATACTCGCCGATGCGCTTGCGGCCTTTGAGAAAGACATGGGCTCCGAAATGAAGCGGATAACGATCATCGTTCAAACCGAGTTTGGTAGAAGAGTTCACGAGAATACAGGCTTAGGAACCGACCACGGACGAGCTTCCGCCATGTTTCTCATCGGTGGAAGTGTGAATGGCGGAAAAGTCTATGGAGACTGGCCTGGCATGGAGAAAGCCAAACTTGATGAAGTTGGCGACCTCAAAGTGACCACCGATTACCGGGATATTCTTGCGGATGCGATTGCGAGCCGAGTGGTTGGCAGTAAGCCAAATGAAGTCTTTCCTGGCTGGAAACAGCAGCAGCGAGGGTTCTTCAAGCCGCTGACTTAATGCAAACGCTCTACTGAATATCGGGCCAAGCCTTCCAACATCTCGGACTGAATGCCTGCCGCTCGCAATGCTTGGACGGCATCCTCAGCAGCCTCATCGGCTAGTAAGCGGCTCTCTTCAATTCCGTAGAGAGCGGGATAAGTTGCTTTCTGGCGTTCACGATCGCTTCCTGCAGCCTTCCCTAGTTGCTCAGGAGTCGAGGTTTCGTTGAGGATGTCGTCAGCAATCTGAAAGGCTAGGCCAATTTTTTCTCCGTACTGCTTCAGAGCAGAGACCTTAACATCATCGGCTCCAGCCAAAATGCCGCCAATTTCGCAACTCGCAGCGATCAATGCTCCTGTCTTACGGCTATGGATAAAACGCAAAGTGTCTTCATCCGCAGCCTTACCCTCCGAGAGCACGTCCATGACTTCTCCACCCACCAGGCCATTGGAACCCGCCGCCCGAGTTAGACAAAGGGTCGCCCGAACCACTTGATCCGCCGGTTGCACGGAAGCCGCCAAAGCCTCAAAAGCCAATGCAAACAACGCATCGCCAGCAAGGATGGCCAACGCTTCGCCGTACTTTACATGAAGGGTGGGGACGCCTCGGCGAAGATCGTCGTTATCAATAGCCGGGAGATCATCGTGAATCAGGGAGAAACAATGCACCATCTCAATCGCGCAAGCGGCATCGAGGACGGCTTCTTTCTGTACACCAACAGCTTCGGCGGATGCGAGACATAGTAATGGGCGTAGTCGTTTCCCCGGTGCCAAGCAAGAATAACGCATCGCAGCATGAAGCTCCGTGGGCGGATTCTCGACGGTCGGTAGAAGCTGTCGAAGTCGAGTATCGACGGGCTCAGCGTAGGCCTTTAGTTGCAGTGGGAACGACACCGGATTGAGTCTACCAGCGAGAAAATCAGGTTCTTGGTATCCTGTCCAAATGGCGGCCATACGTCCTTTTCGGGGTCTTCGCTACAGTGCAGAAGCGGGCTCACTCGGAATTTTAACTGCTCCCCCTTATGATGTGATCAGCGAGGATGAACGCGTTAGCTTTACCGAACGCAGTCCTTACAATGTTGTCCACCTTACATTGCCCGAGCAGAAGTCGGACGACCGCAGCAAGTTTGTAAAATACGCGCGGAGCGCGGCAGAGTTGGCGGAATGGCGAAGGGATAACATCCTTCTCCTTGAAGATCAACCTGTCATCTACCGTTACGAACAACGCTTCAACCTCCCGCACTTTGGAGATCTGGTTCGCACCTCAATCATTGCTCTTATCAAGACGGAGCCTTATGAGAGTGGAGTGGTTCTTCCACACGAACAGACTTTCCCTAAGCACAAAGAAGATCGTCTTCGCATTCTAGAAGCCACCCGCGCCCACCTAGAAAGCATTTTTGGTCTGTTTGAAGATCCAAACGGCCATATCCATGAAGCGATTGTAAAGGCTCCTGGAGCCGGAGCAGTGCAGACCATTAGCGATGACGGCACGACTCAGATTCTAGAACCCATCGCCGATCCTGAGGCCATCAACCATTTAGTAGGCCTCTTAGGGGATCGAAAGGTTTGGATTGCGGATGGGCATCACCGATACGAAACAGCTAGGGCTTTTCGCGAAAACTTAGGCGAACGCGATGGTTTAGTCGCAGAAGACTATATGATGATCGCTCTCAGTTCCATGTCCGACCCAGGCTTGGTTCTGTTGCCCACCCACCGGGTGCTCACCGATATTCCGGTGGATGAGCCGACCATGATGTCACGCCTGGGTGAGTTATTCCATATGCGCGAAACCCACAATAGTCGCCTCATGGAGGCTATCGAGTCGGATAAGCGCAGCGGACGCATGTCGTTCGGTTTAGCTCTGGAAGGGGGCAACGGCTATGTAATGGAAGCCAAAGACCCCGAAAAGATTTATGCCATGGTGCCCGGTAGCCAGAGCGATGACCTTCGCAAATTGGATGTCACCATCCTTCACAAGGTTATCTTTGATCAGTTACTGGCCATTCCTGGGCTGGATACTATTCGATACACCCGAGACTCTCATCAGGCCATCACGTGGGTGAATGAAGGTGAGAAAGCCGGCTTCCTGATGACGCCTCCCTCGGTAGACGATATGCGGCGCATTGCACTTGCGGGCGAAAAGATGCCCCAAAAGAGCACTTACTACTTCCCGAAGATCTTGAGCGGTTTGGTTCTTTGGAGCCTAAACGACTTCTAATCTATGACCATTCAACTCCTGGGAACGGGTGCTGCTGACGGCGTACCGCCGATGTTTTCGGCGAACCGTCTTGGTGCCCTTTCCTATGGACCAGATAGCAAGGATTATCGAAGCCGAGCCGCTGCGCTTATTGACGGACGGCTGAAAATCGACTTGGGGCCGGATACCATGGCCCAGAATCAGCGGTTTCAGATCGATCCGAACGAGTGGGACGCCATTATCTTTACGCATAGTCACGAAGACCACTTCACGGCCAGCGAAATACAGTACGCACTCTATCCATTCAATTCAAACGAGTACCCACCTTTCACCATCTATTCCAATCCTACGGTCAAGATGTTGATCGAAACTCGTTACCCAGACTGGCCTCTGGAACTCATCCAAACCAATCTGTACGAAACCATCACCATTGGTGACTACCGAATGACCCCTGTTCGGGCCAAACACGCAGAACCTGAAGAATGCCAAAACTTGGTTTTCGAGAAAGATAGCAAGTGCCTTGGCTATATGACCGATACCGGTTATTGGCCTGAGCTTACTTGGGAGTATCTATCAAGCATCAAGTTCGACGCCATGGTGATTGAATGTACCGATGGTCTGGTGGATAGCGGATATAACGGCCACCTCGCGCTGTGCGAGTTAGAAGAAGTTCTAGAGAGACTCCATAAACAAGGGATTGTCAACTCTGACACTCCCATCTTCACAACCCATCATAGCCATCTAGGCGGCTCTCATGATGAACTTACCGAAGCCATGAAGCCACTAGGCATTGCGCCCGGTTATGACGGGCTTGAGATCAGTGTTTAGGTTTGACTTTATTATGTTGCTTGTTGCGAACGTATCATTTGAAGCAACAGTCCCCAAATAGGATCTAATGATATTGCGCTTGAGAGCGCAATGTTCAAATGCCTAACTTTCACTGCGGCTTTTGGTGCTTTGCGTCCGTCCTAAACATTGGCCAAAGGATTGGCGGGCGCGAGGCTAGGATGGCCCTAAACCCTTTTACTAGGGTGCGACGTAAAGATCAACTTTCCCCTTTGCCAACTTTTCCAACCAATTATCGAAGCCAAGAGGGCCGGGTTGGGCAATGATACGAGGAATGCGAAAGCGATCAAACTTTTCGCTGGTCGGTGAAGGGGCCGGGTTCGCTCCTACCAGAAAGGCGGCGCCAATCTCATAGGTCTTCCCTTTGTATTTAAACTGCTTGACGAGGGCCGTGTTTTTGGGAGTGGAGCCATAGGGCGTGGCAAACATGACTGGACCGGTATGTCCATACTTGGCAAGCAGATCATTTCCCCCCGCTATCTCGCGCATCACCACTTCATCGGTCTGCTTGCGCAAAGGAGGGTGGGTCAGAGTATGGTTTCCAATTTCTGAACCCCATGACTTCACCATGTCGACTTTCTTCTGCCGCCATTCCTTCTGATCCCACATTCGCGGCAACACAAAGAAAGTCGCTTTCATTGGGAAATCGGGCTTGTCTTTGGCGAAATCTTGCCAAATTCCCATCGCGCAATTGGGATCAAGGGACCCATCGGGCAGGAGTCTTAGTTGCGTGGGCTGCGAGTCATCAAAGGTAATGACTACCGGTGAGGCGCCAGGCGGTACGGACATCTGATCGCTCACATACTCGGATGCCGTTACGGGCCTAAATCCCAGCTTATATAACCGCTCCAGGTCTTTCCTAAACTGTTTTACAGAGCGAAACATGGGAGAGGGTTTGTCTCCAATGTTGTGGTACTCCAGGATAAAAACTTTTCCGTCGGTGTTAGCGGGCCGATTGCTTACCCTCTTGAGCGGAGCAGGAGCAACCTCAACCGGAGGCTTTTCGGGTTCTACTGAAACGCCGGGAGAGGTGTTTGCTTCTTTTCCAGATTCCTTTGGAGCTGATGCACACCCGAGCGAAAGCGCGAGTAGCGCCGACAAGAAGACAAACCAAGGCAAAGATGCGCGAGGCATGGTTGAGGGGGTATCGGATGTCATCGAAATGGCACCGACCTCTTTATGAAACCCGATTTACAAGCGATCTTGCCCGGTAATCCTAATTTTGCCGGACCGGAGTTGCCGATAATTTGAATTCAAGTCGAACTTCATAGGCGCGTGGCCAAGGAAGGAAGATCCGTACGTCCGTCAAACCGCTCACTTGGTACTGAGTAGTTCCAGCAAAGAATCTTTTGCCAAGGAAGTCTTTTTCGAAGTAATCATCCAAATGCGCACGTAAGTCCAGACCCACGAATTCGTTGACCTCATCAAAGGCCAAGCCATAAGTTTCTTCCCGGCTAGCTCGCGGATTAGCGTCGATCATGCCATAGGCTTGAGGGCGCGTTAACTTGTGATAAGCATAGTCATTTACAAAACGGTGTAGTAAAAATTCACGCTGAGCCAGCTCTCGCTTCAAAGGATCGACCTGCGACCTTCGAGCCAGCAGGTAAACATTTGCGGTTGGGATTGTCGTGCCCAATGTGTTGCCGGCAGTATTCCAGCCCGCAAAGGCCAGAAGCTTAAACATCCGATCCCCTTCATTAAGCGTATCGAATAAGGCGGCATCCGACGTGCCATCTTTTCCAATATTGATATCTGCAACCGCAACCGGAAAGCCCTGATCAATCTCTTGCGTCAAGCCCTTTTGGAAGTTCAGAAAAGGCTCTTCGCGACGATCCGGGACGTTCACATAGAGCGTGTAGTCAAAATCCTCATCGCCAACCGCAATGCGCGCTCCACTGGAAAGGACCTGGTCTTTCACGCTGGTCTGAATCTGCTTTGACTCATAGTTTGCGATTTTGGTCTTTTGCGCGTCATCCGAGTAAACAATTCTCAGTTTGGGAGACCAACTGGCATTTCTCAGAAGAGCCCTACTCAGCGAAATGTTTCCTAGCTGATCAATTCCCTCACAGAAATAGACACTGCCGCCCACATACAGATTGGCGGTGAGCTTACGAAGCCGCTCCGTTTCGGGAACATGGGGGCCAAATGGCTTGGCATCGTCCTGTCCAAAGATCAGATAGTCAAACTGTTTTCGCGCCATCATTTTGATGGCTTCTCGACTTACTTCCAAGCTTCGATTTCGAGCATCGTCATAACGCGCGATCTCATACGAGGGAATCTTCGCCGCGAGGTTGGCGATTCTTTTTTTGAGATCTACCGTTGGCTTACGGCGATACTCATCCTTCAACTCTGCCAATCGAGATAGCTGCATACGCCAAGCGGCTGTGGCACGAGTGGCCGTAGGGGCCAATCTCATAATGGAGGAAAAGATATAAAACTTTGTCTTCGGATTTTTCGCTCGGATTCGTGCTAAACGCTGCATCCGGGCGATGGCAAGCTCTTTGGGAGTGTCGCTGGTGCGGCTTGCGATCAGACTGCCATAAGCAATCATATCGGTGCTAGCGACTACCGCCGAAACGTCGCTGAAATCCTGAGCCTCCATCCAACCTAAAATCGCCTCCGGATTTCCTGGCTGAACAAATCTCCCCAGCGTTTCGTAGGGAGGCATGACCACTTGAACATCGGCCATTGCTCCAATCATCTGCGCAAACTGCCCAGCGGCCGGACGATTGTCAAGAGGTACGAGAAAGACTCGCTCGGCGTGGGCGGCAAGGGCCGCGCACCACAGCAGCAGACCCGCGAGGATTCTCATGGAATCGTTAAGATACCCTGAGCTTTGCCTATGGGCTGCGATTTGTGAATTGTAACGTGACAACGTTAGATTCATCCGTAGTCAAGGGCTGAAAATCGGACCTACTGGTGACGCGCTGCATAGATCCTATTCCACAATAAGCGATGCACAATCGGCAGGCTGCTTGGAACTTAATCTGCGAACACATCCAGGCTGATTCGCTTCGACGTCATTGTCTAGGTGTGGAGACAGCAATGCGTTGGTATGCCGATAAGCTTGGCGAAGATACGGAGACTTGGGGCCTTACTGGGCTTTTGCACGATTTCGACTACGAAGCCCATCCTGATGAGCATCCTAGTTGGGGAATGGGTTACCTAGAAGAGCAAGGCTGGGATTCTACAATTATCCGGGCCATCGGTTCTCATGCAAACTATACAAACATCAGCCGCGATTCTTTGATGGAGAAGTATCTCTACGCTTGCGATGAACTGAGTGGGTTCATTACGGCGGTGACATTTGTTCGTCCAAGCAAGTCGATTCACGAAGTAGAAGTGAAAAGCGTCTTGAAAAAGCTGAAAACGCCGGCATTTGCGGCTGGTGTCCACCGGGACGAAGTCTATGAGGGCGTGGAAGGGATTGGCATCTCGCTGGAAGAGCATATAGCCAACATCATTGGGGCCTTCCGAGGCAATGCTAAGGAGCTAGGATTACAGGGAGAGCCAAACCCAAGCGCGTAGCAGTTCTGCTACGCGCTTGATCATACGGGTTAGGCCGCTAGCCGTAAGTGTCCGCGACCGGTATCGGAAACCGCTTCCATGTAAACATGGCGATGCACTTCCTGGACTGTCGTTTGGCCATTCAGAACCAGTTTCAGTGCGGTGAACTGCATAGGCTCATATCCGCTGGCAACGGCAATCTCTCGAATTGTATCGAGGGTTTCTCGGTCTGCAATCGCCTTAGCGACTTCGGCCGTTACGGGCATGATCTCTTGAATCGCGGTTCGTCCCTTATAGCCCGAGTTTTCACAACTAGCGCAGCCGACTGGATGACCAATCTCAATGTGTGAAGGCAGATCTTTGCCGCCTCTTGGTAAATAGGGCAAGATTTGATCTAGCTCTTCTTGAGTGGCTTGCTTCATGTCTTTGCACGTGGGGCACAGACATCGAATCAGACGCTGAGACATAACCCCGATAATCGACGTGCTGAGCATGAACGGGTCCGTCCCCATATCAAAGAGCCGAGGGACGGCACTAGGCGCATCGTTGCAATGCAATGTGCTCAAGACCAAGTGACCGGTCATCGAGGCTCGGATGGCCGTTTGCGCGGTCTCACCATCTCGAATCTCACCCACCAGGATTACATCTGGATCTTGTCGCAAAATCGCGCGAAGTTGGGACGCGAAAGTGAGTCCAACTTTCTCGAATACTTGCGACTGGTTGATACCATCGATTTCATATTCGATGGGGTCTTCGCAGGTCATGATGTTGCTTCGCTCTGATTTAATCTGCTGCAAAGCGGCGTAAAGCGTAGTTGTCTTTCCACTACCCGTAGGGCCGGTTACCAGGAGCATCCCATAAGGCTTGGCAATCAGGTCCTTGAAGGTATTCAGGTTAGATTCCGAAAAGCCTAAGTCAGGCAGTTTCTTGAGCGAATTCTTCTTATCCAAAACTCGGAGGACCAATCGTTGGCCATGCTTGTTAGGCAACACCGACATTCGGATATCGACCTCTCGACCGTCAATATCTACGCTAAAACGACCATCCTGCGGAATTCGGAATTCAACAATGTCCAACTCCGCCATGATCTTGATACGGGTTGTGAGCATCGGAAGAATGGCGGTCGGGATCTCACGGATTTTTCGAAGATCGCCATCAATTCGGTAGCGGACGTCGGCTTTCTTCCCACGCGGTTCCACATGGATGTCACTGGCGTGCAAGCGAATCGCATCGCTGATAATCTGATTTACCAAATTGATAACCGGGCTGGAATCGGCAGATTTTGCATCTGCCTCCGATACCTTGCCCTTCGAATCTGGATTGAATTCGTTGATGGCCTCCATCACCAGCTTATCGACATTAGAGTTGTCGATGCGGGTCGTGCCATAGGATTCTTCGATGACTTTGACCAACCGATCTGAATCCACCAGTACCGGCTCAATGCGCATACCGGTCATGTTGTGAATCAGGTCAATCGCATCTACATCTAGCGGGTTTCGCATGGCAAGAACCAACAGGTCTCCGCGAATATCTACCGGTAATGCCTGATAGGTTCGGGCAACGTTGTGGGGAACTCGCGCGATCGCCGTATTACGGGGAGGCTGCTCGTCTAGCCGCCAAGGGGAAACACCCATTTGAGCCGCCAACGCATTCAGCAGTTGGTCCTCAGTAATGAATCCAAGGCCAACAAGAATGCTACCCAGCGGGGCGGGAGATTCCTTCTGGATCTCCAGACCTTGATCGAGTTGCTTCTTACTGACAAGACGAAGCGAGATTAACAACTCGCCGAGACGCATTCGATGTGATGCCATAACCTAGCAGAGTTATCGGCATTTGTTTTGGCGATGCTTCACAATTTTTTCATAAAAACATCCGCTTGTTTTTTGGCGTCTAACCTGAATAGTGACTCTTCTAGCCTTGGCGTTGGGCTCCTTGATTTCTCAAGACGCGAAACCCATGCCCCTCATCCATGCGACGGCCTTATCTCTGCGGGGAGGTCGTTTGTATGTCGGGACCAATGCAGGGGAGGTTCACGTTTACGATGCTCGAACGCGAGAACCTTTGACCTTACTTCCATCTGAACGGAAAGGGGTTGTCAGTTCTGTAGCTGCATCGCCGAATGGTATTGCTTGGGTTTTGGGAAGCCGCCCAATGGGTATTCGAGATAAGTTCGCGGGAACTGAAGACACATCCACCCAAGCTTTGGTTTTCCGAACTCCAGATGACCGAACCTATACTATCGATCTGAAGCCAGCGGGAGTTCAGGAATCGGTTCGCTCTCTCGCTTGGCTGGATTCCCGACTCTGGATTCTTAGCGATTTTGGGGCTGCATTCTTTAACGCACAGACACAAGCGGTCGAGCTGGGTAATTCCTTCTTGCCCAACCGGCTGGCGGAAGAAGTCAGTCGATCTCGAGTGTGGGTGAAAGAGCCGTACTTGATGACGGCCCGCCCAACGGCCATCCGGCGAAATCCATTATCGACGGGAATGCCTTTTGTAAGCCAATTCTCAATCTACAAATGGGATCGTAATCGGTGGAGCAACGTATCTGGATTCGCCTCCAATGCCTTGGATGTGGAGCCCATCGGGGAACTAAGCATCGGCGGAGACGGGAAGGTTCCCGGGAACTCAGCTTTCCATATCGTAAGTGAAACGGTTGATTTTGATTCGCAAGGAGCGACGGGGATCGAAGGTTTGAACTTTTTGCACGCGCCTGTGTTTCAGGCCAATTGGGAAAGCAAGCGGCTTCCGCTCCCCGGTTGGTTTGGAGAAGTGGGCCGCCCCGACCCGTTATGGATTCAGGTTCAAGGGAATGAGGTGTGGCTATGGAATGGCACAGCCCTGCTTCGCCAGAACCGAGAAAAGCCTGAGGCAGTGGCCTACCTTCCCTGGAACGATCCTCAGATGCTGCCAAACGCATTTCTTGCCGATGAGGAAGGGCTGTGGATCGGCACGAACGTCGGAGTGAAAAGATTGCTGAAAACGCAATCCGAGAAGCTGGTGGGTTTTGGAGGCTTTATCTCGGTTCCTTTGAACTCAGAATCAGAAAGAACAGACAATAAGGTTCTCGACAAGGTTGCCAAAGAGGTTTATCGATGGCGATTTGCTCCTGCCGATTTGGCGGGTAAGGATGGCTCTCGGATGGTGAGCGAAGTCTATAAAGTCGCCGGAATCTCTCTGCCTGCATCCACGACCGGCATCCTCAATTCACCCCAAGCCATTTCCGTGAAGGATGAGTTGAAGCTTGGGGATGTCATTTCTTCTGGTCGAGGATTAGCCATTTACCTTGGCAATGGAAAGACCGTAGAGATGAAAGACGGAGCCGTGAAAAACGGAACGGTTTGGGATCGACCCTTTGCGGTCGTCCGTCGCTTTGTCCGGTAGGTAACTCGGAGGACCGCACGCTTCCCGCGTGCAGTCTTGGTTACTAGATCATGGCTCTTAGGGTGGCTTCGGCAACGGCGAGAGCTTCCGCAATCTTGCTCGGGTCTTTACCGCCCGCTGTTGCGAAGTCCGGCCTGCCGCCTCCGCCTCCGCCAGCAACTTTTGCGACTTCTCTCACCAGGTTCCCAGCATGGGCTCCTCGCGCTTGAGCATCGGGGCCAATCTTGCAGACAAACATGGCCTTGTCTCCCATCTTTACGGCACTCAAAGCCACTCGATTTGGCTTGCCCTCCACCAGTTTGTCGGCAGCGAGCGTCGCTTCGGCTTGCTCGCCTTCACCCACGTTTTGAATGGCGAGTTCGATGCCATCGATATCGATAACTTGGGCTTGAGCTTGGGTTGCGCCCGCACTTCTGGCTTTCTCTAGTTTGTGTTTGAGATCACGTTGGGCTTCGAGGTGCTTCTCGATAGAATGAACCAGATCCTTAGGAGTCGACTTTAGCTTGTCAGCCGCTTCCTTCAGAACGTGAGACTGCTCAAGCACCCACTCGTAGGCGCCTTCGCCAGTGAGTGCTTCTATTCTGCGAACACCGCTGGCGGCGCTGGCTTCGTGGACGATCTTGAATAGACCGATCTCTCCAGTCGTTCGCACATGGATGCCACCGCAGAGTTCTCGGCTGAAACTCTTTTCCGTTGGGGCCTCATCGCCGATTTGAACGAGGCGGACATAATCGCCGTACTTCTCGCCAAACAGCGCCATCGCACCCATCGCCTTTGCTTCCGAGATGGGAAGATTTGCGTAGGTTAGAACAGGCAGGTTCTCCAGAGCCTTCTCGTTGACGATGCGCTCCACCTCTTGCTTCTGCTCTTCGGTCATGGCTTGACCGTGAGTAAAGTCGAAACGCAAACGATCTGGGCCCACGTAAGAGCCAGCTTGAGTCACGTGCTTGCCCAGAACCTGACGCAAAGCGGCGTGCAGAAGGTGGGTAGCGGTGTGGTTGCGGGTGATGCGGGCACGTCGATTCTGGTCAACCTCGGCCTCAACCACCTTTCCGAAGAGGGCGTCCGCTTCATCAAAGAAACCCTTGATCGGTTCGACCTCGTGAACAAAGACCCCATCCTGCTTGATAACGTCGGTGACTCGACCCTCGAACCCGCCGCCGATGAGGATGCCGGTATCGGAAACTTGTCCACCAGATTCGGCATAGAACGGCGTCTCTTTCAGCGCGATGGCGAGCGGCCAAGGCTTGCCTTTGTCTTCCGGACCCCGTTCCCCAGGAACGTGAATGGCACCCACGATTTGGGTCTGGGCTTGGGTGGTGTTGTAACCCAGGAATTCGGTCGGGGTGGGTTTCTGGCTGGGGTCACCGCCCATGATTTGGGCGACGATGGTGACTTGGACTCCCCCGTAAACGGATTCCCGGTCGGTGCCGCCGCGGGAGCGCTCTTGAGCTTCCTTGAGAGCGAGTTCGTAGTCTTTTTCGTCGACCTCTATGCCTGCCTCAGCGCAGAGTTCCTTGGTGACTTCGAGGGGGAAGCCGTAGGTGTCGTAAAGCTGAAAAGCAAGGCTCCCCGGATAAGGATTAAGACGGTATGGTGGTGGAACAAGCTCTGCATAGTCGCTAGGTGATTGGAT
Organism: Fimbriimonadaceae bacterium; assembly: GCA_037190145.1. GTDB lineage: Bacteria > Armatimonadota > Fimbriimonadia > Fimbriimonadales > Fimbriimonadaceae > 55-13. The sequence goes on along the minus strand of JBBCJU010000009.1, from coordinate 164,175 downwards.
GAAACTTTCAGATGTATACAAGGGTAGCGGGCTGTTAATGTTTCCACCTGTATCGAATTGCATCTGACTTAATCGAAGCTTCTGCATGAAATGTTCATAACCAGCAGTTAACGTCCTGCGAAACAGTGCTTCCTCACCCTTTAACGTCTCAACAATCACATCCCGACGCTCAACTAACTCCCGGTAGTGATCGCCCATCGACTCCACGACTCCCTCAAAGACGAGGTGGAAGAAGGGTTGCTCAAACCCTAAAACTCGCTGGCCTTTTAAAACCGCGCGGCGGATCAGCCGACGCAAGACATAGCCGCGCCCCGAGTTCCCCGGCAACACTCCATCAGCGATACAGAAGCAAGCGGTGCGGATGTGGTCGGCGATGATGCGGGTGGCGGTGTCTTTGGCATCGTCGGAGCCGTATCGGTAAGGGGAGCCGGAGGATTCGCTTATTTCTTCAATTCTTCGGATGATTGGCTGGAAGGCGTCCGTATCATAAACGCTCTTGAATCCGCCCAAAACCGCAGCCGTACGCTCCAAGCCCATACCGGTATCAATGCTTTGGAACGGCAGGTTGGGCATGCCGGTTTTCTCGTAACCATCGGCGGGACGATCTGGGTTTTTCAGTTGGCCTTGCCACTCGAACTGGATGAAAACATCGTTCCAGATTTCCAGCCAGTTCTTGGCTTCATCATCGGCAAGCCACTGGTCTCGCGTGTAGCCTCCTCCGGGGGGTGGAGTATTGGAGGTCCAGTAGAACATCTCCGAGTTCGGGCCGCAAGGTCCGGGAGGGCCTTTTGAGAACGCTCCGGCGGGCCAATAGTTGGTTTCTTCGCCCAGACGGAATACACGGTATCGCGCATCAATTCCAACGCTCGCAAAGTGCTTGGTCCACTCTTCATAGGCCTCGTCGTCATCCTCAAAGACGGTGAAGCTGAGGCGATTGGGGTCCAGGCCGAGCCACTCCTTAGAGGTCAGAAACTCCCAAGAGAAAGCGATGGCTTCCTTCTTAAAATAATCTCCAAACGAGAAGTTGCCCATCATCTCGAAAAAGGTGAGGTGGCTGAGGTTCCCAACTTCATCAATGTCGCCCGTTCGCACACACTTTTGGGCAGTGGTCAGGCGCTTATTGTCGGGCGTAGCCACGCCTCGGAAGTAAGGCTTGAACTGAATCATGCCCGCACCATTGAAAAGCAAACTCTCATCGAGTCGCCCCGTCACGTCGACAGGGATCAGCGAACCCGAAGGGTAGATGGTATGGCCCTTGGATTCGAAAAATCTCAGATACTTTTCACGCAGTTCGCGAACGGTCATGGGAGCGTAGAGGGTACCTGTCTAGGAGAAGATGAGTGGGGAGATTGGGAAGCCTGCAATGCCGTTTATGTACAGCTAGGATGTTCAATTACATTGATAAAAGCCCAAGGATTCGCCCTTTATATATAAGGATCAAAACAAGAACAAGAACTGGTAAGACTGCTGCCAGCTAGTCCAAAGTCATAACCCTGACCACAAAAACAAAAAAGCCTGTGTGACTTGCAGATAAATGCACACCAAAATCCAGATTCATTTTGAACCTAAGCTAGCCACCATTTTGTGAACCTGCCAACAGTTGCATTTCAGACCGTTTTGAACCTAAAGTTTCCGTAGCTAGCAGTTAATAAAACCCGCGCACTACTAGTCCAGGTTCAATCTGGCAAAGCCAGTCTAGGGAACGGTGGCTGAGTTGAGTTTTAGCACACTGACACTGACGTCCAATTTGGTTGCCGGTGTGCCAACATAGACGCCCTTGGTAGGAGTGACATCTGAGTAATCGCGGCCGATGTGGACTTTAATGTAGTGGTCGCTGGCCATCAGATTATTGGTGGGATCAAAGCCAGCCCAACGGCCATCGGACATGAGGCACTCGACCCACGCATGGGTGGCTTCTTCTCCGCGAATGCCCTCGTCGTCTTTCTCCACATAGAGATAGCCGCTCACATAGCGGGCAGGGATACCTTGCGAACGGGCGCAAGCAATCATCAGATGGGAGAAGTCTTGACAAACCCCGGCTTTTCCTTCGATGACTTCATCAAGGGTGCTGTGGACATGGGTTGCATCTGGATCGTAGGCAAGGGATGCGTTGAGTAAGCGCCCCAACTCAAGCAGAAATTGTGCCGAGCTTTGTGGATTCTTCTGCATGACGGAATCGGCAATCTCTCTTGCTCCTTCATGGTTGGAGATGTAGGGTGATGGAGATAGATACTCAATGTATCGCTGTCTCACCTCGTCGGGCTTATAGAAGTCAAAGTCGGGGTAGACAAGATTAAGCCCATCGTAGGGGTTCGTACGGAATGTCTCTACGGTTGCTTCGGCCGTGATTTCCAAATGGGAATGGGGAGCACGGATTCCAAAGTGATGAACCACTCCCCCGGGTTTGTCATAGTGAAAGACCGGGGTGTTGGGGCTTACCGAGACCCGAAAATCAAGGAGTCGCTGATCCCCATTGTCAATCGGCATGAGGCGCACCTCATTGTGACTTTCTAGCGCAGGTATTGCGTATTCGTATCGGGTGGTGTGGACGGCGCGAAGAATCATCGACGGTTAACTCAATTTAGGACGTGACAACGCTGTCCAATAGACGTTAAAAGTAGCCTTTGTTGGCAACACGGCAAAAACCCAGTGTAGTTTCTGGGCTAATACGTGAGATAGCATTCCCGTATCGCGTCTCCAATGTGAATGCACCTAAGTTGAACTCGGTCTAGGAACTCGTGCAAACCTTCTTTGATGATATCCTCCGCACTCATGTAGTTCAGCTCTTGATAGAGCTTGCCGACCTCTCGTTCCGCAAGGTTGTTAGGCGTCGGGTCCTGATTCTTACCAATCCTCTTAAGGCATCCATCAACTCGGCCAATGGAATGCCGTACGCTAGCCGGAAACTTGGGATTTAAGATCAAGAATTCGGCAACACGTCTGGGTGTCACCCCTTCATGATAGGTCTTTCGAAAGGCCTCAAAGGCTCCGACTGACTTCAGAACCGCAAGCCATCCATGGTCATCCACCGTGCCTCCAACTCCCACCGCTTCAACATCCCGTATTGCAGATTCTTGGGTGAAGCTTGGAAGAAGATCGTGATACTTAACGTCCAAGATTCGCGCCGACTGATCGGCACGTTCCAGAAATCTCCCCGCATCGTGAAAATCTCGAGTTTCCCCCATCATCAACGTGCGGTTGGTAATGCCCTGAAACAGGTGGCTCTCGTTTTTGATCCACGTAAAGAAGGTGTGCGGAGATACTTTCAGGACCGCTTCTACGTTCCAAGTTCTCATGCCGAGGTACCACTTGTTCACGCTCTCCCACATTTCACTTGAAATGGTGTCGCGGATGCTGCGAGCGTTCTCACGAGCATAAGCAATACAACTGGCTAGCGAATTGGGATTATCTGTATCAAACGCGAAAAAGTGAAGGATATTCTTCTCGTCCAGGTCCTTATAACGCGCTCGGTACTTTTCCTCTGTTCCAGAGATAGCCAAAATGGATGACCACCGGAGAGCTTCGCCCACAAGAGGACTCTCAAGGCCATAGTGGTAATGAACGTCGATCATGCGGGCCGTGGCCTCCGCGCGCTCGATGTATCTACCAATCCAGAAAGCGTAGTCGGCGTGGCGGCTAAGCATTCATCACCTGTCGTTGAGTCATATCACCAAGTCGCTGTTCCTGTTCTAGCGGTCCTCCCAGAACCCAAGTGTCTTTGCTTCCACCCCCTTGGCTGGAATTCACCACATAAGAACCCTTCCTCAACGCAACTCGGGTAAGTCCACCCGGCACAATCTTCACACCATCCAGTCCGACCAAGATGTATGGACGAAGATCCACATGGCGGCCTTCAAAGTGATCCTCTACAAAGCACGGAGAGCGCGATAGCGAAATCAGCGGCTGCGCTATGTACCCTCTGGGGTCAGCTTCAATCTTGGCTCTAAACTCTTCAATCTCGGCCTTCGTGGCCTGTGGGCCGATGAGCATCCCATAGCCTCCTGACTCGTTGGTGGCCTTCACCACCAAGTTATCTAGGTTTGCAAGGACATGTTGTCGATCCGATTCTCGCCATGGTAGGAAGGTATCTACATTGGGAATGATCGCATTTTCTCCCAAGTAATACTTGATCATGTCTGGCACGTATGCGTATATCACCTTATCGTCGGCGATGCCGGTTCCGATACCGTTTGCCAGAGAGACGTTTCCGGCCCGGTACGCATTGACGAGTCCAGGCACACCCAATAGCGAGTCTTGTCGGAATACGAGGGGGTCAAGAAAGTCATCGTCGACTCGGCGGTAGATGACATCCACACGCTTTGCGCCGCGAGTTGTTTTCATAAAGACCTGGTTGTCTTCTACAAAAAGGTCTCGCCCTTCCACAAGCTCAACTCCCATCTGCTGAGCAAGGAAGCTATGCTCAAAGTAAGCGGAGTTATAAACCCCTGGCGTTAGCACCGCAACCGTAGGGTTTGCGGAACGTCCCGGTCGAATAGACCTCAAGTTCGCGAGCAAGATCGAGGTGTAGTCATCTATCGGACGTATTCGGTGCTGACGGAATAGACTCGGAAACACTCGCATGAGGATCATGCGGTTTTCAAGCATGTAGGACACTCCGCTTGGGGTTCGACAGTTATCTTCTAAAACTCGATAGACACCATCCCCATCTCGAATAAGATCTGTGCCGCAAACGTGAATGTAAATGCCTCCCGGAGGATTTGCCCCGACGAATTCACGTCGGTAATTGGGAGCATTGACAACCAAATCTCGAGGGATAATGCCATCACTTAGGATTTTGCCCTCGTGGTAAACATCGTGAAGAAACAGGTTTAGGGCGGTAACTCGTTGGGTAAGTCCTCGTTCCAAATGAGTCCACTCCTCCGATTGGATGACACGAGGAACCAAATCTACAGGAAATGGCTTTTCTATTCCGGCTTCATGACCGTACACCGTAAAGGTGATGCCCTGATTCATCAGAGTGAGGTCAGCAAGTTCTCGGCGCGCCTGAAAATCTTCCGGCGACATAGCGTCCAGGGTTTCGAAAAGCTGTCGGCAGAAACTGCGTGGCTCTCCGTTAAGCCCGATCATCTCGTCAAAGAACCCCTCACGCTCGTAGCCTCTAAATAGACCAGTAGAGGAGGCAAGGTTCATAGGATGTCGCTGATTATAAGGCAAGAACCGATGATATAGCTAAATGAATCCCAATATTTACTGCCTGCCGGAGGATTGCAAAACTTCCGGTGACCGTTTCAAGAGGAATCATGGCCTCGAAGGGACGTCTCGCTTTCAATCGTACCAAGCTTAGTGACCTGTAGTTTAGAATGGGATAACTCCAAGAATTACCGGGCAAGGTCGGCTGGTGCCCTCCGATACTTCTCATTGACGGTCGCCGGGAAGCGACCATCGGGTGAGGAATTTGCGAACGGGATTAGGACACACTCAACGTATCGAGACATCAACCACGTTAAGGGTTGACCCTCGAGTCGTATTGGCCAGTTATTTACTTCAACTGAATCAGGCAGAGCTTGATCAAGCCCTGGAAACAGAGCTGAATGAGAACCCTGCTCTCGAGCGTCTTCAGGACGATCAAGAGCCGATTCAGGAAGAAATGATCCTAAGAACGGTGGCGCCTCAGGAGCTTCGACCAAGCAGCGATGATAACGAATTCTTGCGAAGCTTGCCCCAAAGTGAAGAAACAGATTGGTTAGATCTTGCATCTTCAGGCACGTCTCTTTGGGATCATTTGCGCGCTCAACTCATTCCATCCTTGCCGCACAGTCTTCACCTATTGGGCGAGTATATGGTGGAGTGCATTGATGAGAAGGGTTACCTTACAATGCCGGTTGAAGAGATTGCATTGGCTACCCATCACGCTCTAGAACATGCGGAATGGGTTTTGGCAAAGCTGCAAGATTGCGAGCCTTCCGGTGTTGGGGCATCCAGCCTTCAGGAGTGCCTCCTGCTCCAATTGAGGAATCCCGAAACTCTAGAGCAGAAGCTTGCAAGAGCGATTGTGAAAGGGTACTTGGATGACTTGATTGCCCGCCGGACCATGAAGATCACACGAAAATTCAAAGTGATGCCGGATGTGGTTGAGTCAGCGTTTCAAGAGATTCTTCAGTTATCACCATATCCTGGTGAAGCATTTGGAGGAGCCCGTTCCACGAAGTCCGTCAAAGGCCATTCCGTTACTCCAGATCTCGTTTTACGTCGGGATGAAACCGGCTGGCAGATAGAGGTGAAGGGTGTTGATGCGGCTGATCTAGCGCTTAATCGCGAGTACCAAAAGCGCTTTAAAGATTTATCATCCATGGAGCGGGCCCCCAAAGATGAAAAGCGTCACGTGACGCACTATGTCCAGAGAGCAGAAGACTTTATAGGCTGTATTCGCCAGAGAAAAAGAACGCTACGGAAGATTGGCGAATACCTTATTCAGAATCAGCCCAGTTTTGTTGATACAGGTTCCTATGAGTTTCTTCGACCCTTGACTCGATCCAAGATGGCCGATGAGCTTGGTATACATGAGAGCACAGTTAGCCGGGCCACCATGGATAAATTTGTGCAATTATCCAGCGGAGAAGTTGTTCCTTTCGAGGTCTTCTTTAAGCCGGCTTTACGAGTCCAAAAAATGATAGAGGAAATCCTTCAGCACGAGAATCCCGACAATCCTCTTAGTGACGAGGCTATTGCTCGACTCCTTGAGCAGAAAGGAGTTCAGGTTGCGCGTCGAACAGTGAACAAGTATCGAGATCGGACGAAGCTCCTGAGTTCTAGAAAGCGTAAATCAGCTTAGTCATATAGGGTTGCCACACGAATTTGCCGCAACCCTATCCGACTAATAAATAACCTTGTTGAGAGGATATTCGACCAGTCCAGTTGCCCCTGCTCGTTTGAGCTTGGGAATAAGGTCTCGAACTTGAACTTCTTCGAGGATGACTTCGGCAGCGACCCAAGCAGAGTCGGCAAGGGGAGAAATCGTTGGGTTTTGTAGTGACGGCAATATGTTGAGAATCTCAGATTGATTGGATGTCGGTATGTTCATCTTTAGGCCAACTAACTTGGATGCATTCATTGCTCCAGTAAGCAGTATCTCCAAAGATTCCATTTTTTGACGCTTCCAATCGTCTTGCCATGCCGATTGACTACATACAAAGCGAGTGGTTGACGTGAGCAGCGTGTCAATAATGCGAAGGTTGTGTGCGCGAAGGCTTGAACCAGTTTCGGTATTAACGACAATGGCGTCTACGAGTTGGGGGACCTTTACTTCGCAAGCGCCCCAACTAAACTCAATATCTGCCTCTACTCCCTTACTTTGAAAGAATCGGGTCGCGAGACGAACATACTCCGTGGCAAGTCTTTTGCCCGCGAGATCCTCCGCTTTTTGATAGGGGCTATCGTTATGCACGGCCAAAACGATACGGATTGGGTTATTGGTAAGTTTGCTGTATCTGAGCTCGCAAATCTCGTGGACTTCCGAACCGGTGTCAGCGATCCAATCAGCTCCCGTTAGCCCTGCGTCGATAATGCCTTGCTGAATATAGCTTGGAATCTCTTGAGGTCTAAGCAGAATGGGTTCTATCTCAACATCATCTACTAATGGCTGGTAGGAGCGAGATGAGGTGCGAAAATGGAAGCCCGCCTTCTCAAACAAATTGAACGTGGCTTCTTGCAAGCTTCCCTTTGGCAACCCGAGTTTCAGGATCATACAGTTCATTTTAGCTGGCGATGAAGCAAGACCTAGGGTCGAGGTTTGTTTGGTATTGTTATTGAATGCGAAGATTTGTGGGAGTACTTTGCGTTGGGCTTTTGAGTTCGATTGTTTTTTCGGCAGACTCTAAGACATGGATGTATAAGGGTTGCAAACTACATGTAACGAATGGAGCACGGGAGACCGGATTGATTGGAAGTTTGCTCATCTCGGTCGTTGCGCCAAGTGGCAAACGAGCTACCGTGCGAACTGACCGTGACGGTCAGTTATCTGGGGCTTGGGCAGCAGATCTAGACTCTGACGGTCGGTTTGAGGTGATTGTCGCGACTCGATCTGCAGGAAGTGGACTCCATGGCAAAGTTACAATCTTTACTTGGACTGGACAAGACCTTAAGAAACGGGTCGTACCTGAGCTGAACCGTCGTCAGCTAGTAGGATACAAGGGAAAAGATCAGTTCTCAGTTTCCAGAAACACACTCGTGCGTAGCTTCCCGCTTTCTAACAATAGGGGAGTTACGAGTCAAAAAACGTTACGGCTGAATCTTCCCAAGTTTCGTTGGGAAGATGTGTAAATGGCACCCCCGACACGACTCGAACGTGCGACCCACTGCTTAGAAGGCAGTTGCTCTATCCACTGAGCTACGGGGGCATTTAAGTTGAAATCTTGGCGGTTTCTGTCTGAATTTCTGAATTTTGTACGCCCATCTCTGGATGTACGTTCAGTAGACTTTCTTCGCTTTCGACAACGTTCAATATTGTACCGAGATGTGAGTGAGTTATTGGTCGAAGATCCCTTTCCTAGTCATACAGAAAACTAATCGTGTAACGCGCTTTGTTTTCCGAGAGGGAAGGTTGGGAGAATTCAAAATGGGCGAACTGTGTCTGTCAGAGTTATTATTGGAGATGAGATAAATGCGCTTCCATCAGTCACATTGAGCGATACTGTGCCGTAAATAGACAAACCGATCGTTGCTTGGAATGAGACAGATGTCACTCCTTCTTCTGGCAGGATGGCACTAGGTATAGAGATGAATGATCCTGGTGTCGCTGAGATCGAAAGTGGTGTAACGCCGCTAGCTGGCCCGTCAAGATAAACAGTAAAGGTGACGACCTGGCCAGTTTGTGCAGATGAGTGGCTGGTCGATACAACAACTGGGCCACCGCCATCAAGCGGCGCGGTAGCAAGGCTAGGAGTTACAATCAGCCCAACTAGAGCAACGAGTAGAGAAATGAAGCGAACAATGCGTAGCATAGATGCGCCAAATGCGCATGAACTGTGCCAAAAAGTTTATTTTTCTATTTGAGCCAGTAAGTCAACGAGTGACATTAGAGAGCCAGATATGATGGATTGACGGAATGCAACCGCTCCAAGGTGATTTTCGCATTTTAATGTAAGATTATTTATCCTTACTTCGTTTATTGGATACAACTTAATGCCAGATGCTTGGCTCGCTGTCTGTGTAAATCCTAGAAACTGCGAAGCAAGCGCAATTCGTCCTTTTATGTATTCACATTCAGCGAGCCAATACGTAGATCGAGCTAAGGATGCTAAATCTTTCACTTCCAAGGCGGTTAGGGCGGAGCAGATAAACTTTTCCTGCGCATTTTCAACATCTCCCTTTCGCAGCCAGAGCTGTCCCTCTCCAACGGAGAGCATCCAGTTTTGTTGATGATTGCCCATGTCTTCCTGGCTTTTTCGCGCCGCGGCGTGAACTTCTTCTGCTTTGATTATGTCCCCGGCATCAAGGAGGGCGGTAAACCAGGAAGCATAAAGATTCGTGCGGGCCGATGGTGCAAGGGAATCTGGAATCAAGGGGATTGACTCGTCAAAACTCGCTAAGGCTTTTTGATATTGTCCGATGGACCAGAAGAGCATTCCTTGATTACCAAGAGCTGCAAAGCTAATTTTTCTCTCTTCTGTATCTTTGTCGATCTTGATAGCTTTTCGGAGATAAACCTGTGCTTTGTCGACCATTCCTGCTTTTGTGGCAAGGGCTCCACCTAGGCTAAGGACTCGCGCAAGATCACTACTTGGCTTTTTGCCATGCCTTTGAACAGCAATGTCTATTAGTCGAAGAGCATCGGAAATATGGTTTCGCATGTACCAGTAAGACCAGGATCTGACGAGGGCTTCGGTAAAGGTGGAGAGATGCCCGTCTGGGCGTAAGTTATATTCTAGGGCGGCAAACACGTCATCTTTGTGCTCATCAAATCGGTTTAGAGCTTCAAGTTCCCCATCTTCCCCCAGCATTTGGGCCGTTTGCGCAAGTATCGAGATCATTGCAAAACTATGTTGTTCGTAGCTGGCGGCTTTGGCCTCGGCTGATCCAAATCGTGAAGTCGCCATTTGAGCAACAGCTAGGGGCAATCGATAAAGATTTCCGTCATAAAGCACCTGATCAATATCAATCAATCCAGCTTCAACAAGTTCGCTAAGTGGAGCCTTGATCTCGTCTGTGTCTAGATCGGCAAGAGTTGCCGCTATGTGAGTATCCCAACGGCCGCGTAACGGCACGATGGCAAGCAAAATACTCTTGGCGCTTGGTGATAAACACTCAAATGTCCATTCGAGTGCTTCATGTAGCGATCCATGCCTATTTTTTTGCAAGGTACTAGAGGGGCGTTTCTTGGGTATTCCCTCAATTGCTTTCAAGTCTAACAAGATCTGGCTAGGGGCAAGCTGATTCACTCGATTTGCGGCTAAAAGAATAGATAACGGGTGACCTGAAAGATGTGCGCACAGTCGGGCAACCGCGTTTGCTTCAACATCGTCTATCGAAAACCGCTGGTTTGTCTCTCTTGCGCGGTCCATAAACAGCGAGGTCGATTCGTGTTCCTCTAAATCATCTGGCGTCCACAAAACTTTAAGGGAAGGAGTGGGTAGTGGAGGCACAACGATGGCCACCTCTTTCTCTTCCGATAAGCCGAGCCGGCGAGGCGAGGTAACCAAAAAACTTGGACCAACAGACTTTGTGGCCTCATCGACAAAGGCATTGGCTACATCCAAGCATCGATCGCATCCATCAAGAATGAAGCGAATGCGCCGTCCCGATAGCTGACGCAGAATGAGCTGCTTTAAAGGGAACTGTCGTCCACGAAGTCCTAAAGATTCAGCTAGACGGTCATAGAAAGGCTCTTCACGTTCAACGCCGGTGAGGTTTACCCATACAACTTCGTCACCTTGGGACTGTAGTTGGTTTGCGAGGCGACTCGCGATGTGCGATTTTCCTATTCCGGCTGGCCCCGTCAAAGTCACGATTGGAAATCGTGCCAGTGGACCATGACATTTTTCAACGAATTCTTCTCGTCCGATTAGTAAGCCAAACCGATGAGGCAAAGGTGGGCGAATCCGTTCTTCCGTTTGAAGAAAAGCTCGGATGGATGGCAGAGAAGGATGAAGAATTTGGAAGATCCTTTCACGTCGTACCTGGAAATTTAGGTGTATTGTGCCTAGATCTTCAAACTCCCACTCGTAAGGTGCTCCATCGCGTATTAACTCAAATGTTGAAGCAGATATCAGAACCTGACCGGGGAGGGCTAAATCTGCAAGCGCAGCCGCTTTTAGTAGTGGAAAACACGCATCGGGCGATTCCCCGAAAGTAATGCCAGCAGAAACACCCATTGACAACAGGTCGACGTCCTCTAACTCATAATATTTTGAGATTGCCTCAATCGCATTCCATACAGATGAGAACGCAATGACTACTTGTAGTCTTGGTTGTTGGCTTGAGCGGACAATGATTCCATGTGTAGCGCAAACCTCGGCAATCCGTTGAATAGAACCGTGCCGATTTAAAGGTTTCCCATTACGCTGAAACTCTTGAGCGAGTCCAGAAATGGTGAATGTAAGGAATGTGTAGGTTCCGGCTGGAAGCATCCCATTCCATCCGATTTCGAGATTGTCGGAGGGAAGAGATGCTTCAACGGACATAGTGAAGCCCTTCCTAAACTAAGATTTTAAGGGCAAGCTGAGTTCGATTTTCGCAGTCAAGCTTTCGCAGAACCGTGCTTACAGTGTTTTTCACGCTCTGTTCGATAATGCCGGTTTCTTCGGAGATACGACGGTTTGAATAACCTTTAGATATGAGCTTAGCAACCTCGTACTCTCTGGCTGATAAACCAAAGGGTTTATTTGCTCGGCTTCTACCACTAAATTGATTAAGGTAAGGCTCGCCACTCTCAGTGATTCTGCGGAAGAACTCTTCGCGGCTCACATTCATCGAAACATAGCTAGTTTTATCAGCTTCTACTTCCTGAATATTCTCAGCAGATGCGACAAAAAGGAGCCCGAAAGCACCAAGCGCTTTAGCTCCCAGCAAGTACTGTCGCTGGGCATCATCCATCAAATCGTGTTCCGCTAAAATGACGTGAATTCCATGCTCACGAACAGCAGTTAAGCAGTCTTTTGCATTATCAGTCGCCGCAACAATATCAAACCGTCCTCGACTATCGAGGTACGTTGCCATAGCATCTCTTACTAACGAATTATTCCAAAGCAGGGCGATTCTCATAGTTTAAAATTTCTCTTAATCTTTATACACTAGAACGACCTTCAATTGAACCTGGTATTACGTGCTACTTTCATGTCAATAAATGACTTAGCCTTGATATAGCGTGAGAATAGATACTTCTGGAGGGCAAAGAAATCGGCTTGGAGGCCCAGTTGTACCTATTCCCCGACTAACATACAGCGGAATCTTGGTATTTGGGAAGTAGCCAGAGAGATACTTTTTCCCATTGGTAGAAGTCATGGGTGTCAGCCCTCCCGGAAATCTGAACTGCCCCCCGTGACTATGCCCGCTCAACATTAGATCTGCTTCAAAGGGTAAGTAGTCAACCATATCGGGCTCATGCCACAGGACAATTGCGGCACCGTCTCCCACTCCTTGAAGGGCCTCAAAAGGTTTTGCTTGTTGAGCATTTGCAGAGTCGATCCCGATCCAATCAATTCCTGCGTGATGCCAAGATTCATTCCTCAGGAGTTTGATGTTTAGCTCATCCAAGACTGTCTTCAACCGGTCAGGGCTTCCGCAGTAATACTCTCGATTACCGGGGATGGCGATTGCATTGCCACCCATCAGAAGCAACGGTTCTAGCGCATCAAGCAAGAGCTGTTCACTGGTAGGACGCCAGTAAGAAACCAAGTCTCCTCCCAAGACCACCATATCTGGTTCGGAGTCCAGAGCTGCGGCAACAGCCTTTTGAGCTAGCTCTAGTGAATACTTATCACGCAGATGAAGGTCTGTGAGGAGGGCGATCTTGAAGCCATTTAGAGAACGTTTCCAGCCCCGAAGGCGGAGGCTATGGCGCTCAACGACCAGGCGGTTAGCTTCATATAAAGCTCCGTAAGTGAGCATGGCGGCACTGGCACCCGCAATGAGAAAGCCCCAGTCGCGTAGTTTCATACCTATGTTATGACCCGCGAAGAGTTAGAATCGTTGCCTCTGGAGGGCAAAACAGCCGCCAATTAGGTCCAGTTGTGCCTACTCCACGGCTTACGTACAAGGGAATGGGAAGATCTCCGTAATAACCAGAAGTATATTTTTTCGCCCCCTTGGGAGTATGCAAAGTGACCCCTCCCGGTAGGCATATCTGTCCCCCGTGGCTATGTCCTGAAACTTGTAAACTTGGGCCTGGCTTAATGTCATCTACATAGTCAGGTTCATGAAAGAGCACGATGGTGTTTTTGTCGCCCTCCACCAGATCTGGCCGATGGGCACCCATGAGACCGTCATCCACTCCCCAGAGACGTACTCCATCAACCTCTACTCGCTCATTTCGAAGGATGCGGGTTTTTGCACTGGATACTGCATTCAACACCAGGTCGAAGTATCTGACCTTATAGTCATGGTTTCCCAAAACACCGAAACTGGGGCATGGGGCCTCATTCATCAGGGCCATGATTTGCCGAACGTTCTCTAGGTTTTGAGGTGCTGCAGAGGTGAGGTAGTCGCCAGCCCACACGATCAGATCTGGCTTTTGGTCTATGATGGCCCGTACGGCGTAGCTAGCTCGCTCAACGGCTTCGGGATAATCAAGATGAGGATCCGTTAGGACTCCGAGTCTAAAGCCATCCGCAGACCAGTTCGGCAGGACTAAATCCTTTCGAACAACTTCGACTTCTTGTCCGGTTTGTGTGCCATACGCAAAAACACCCATCGAGGAGAGTGCTCCAAATCCAACGGATTTCAAGAAGTCTCGCCGGGTTGGTTTCCTAAACGGCGCCTGCTTTTCCACTTTGCTAGATAAACCTACAATGGGAGGCGGTGAGTTCCTCGTTACCCCACCGCTTCGATGACTTGCTGAGCGATCTGGGGTGAACCAAATGGTGGCATTAAGTAAAGCCCTTGGGCTACCTTTCGAATGGCTATCGATAACTTTTGAGCCTCTTCTATGCCAACAGCAAGTGCTGTGACATCGTCTGGGGCATCAGACATACGTTGTCGAAGCCATTCTGGAATCTCTACGCCAGGGACTTCGTTATGCATGAATTCCGAATGCTTCTGGCTCTTAAGAGGTAGGACGCCGATAAACACAGGAATTCCTAGTTTTTGGCAAGTCTCCGCAACTTGATCAACAATGGGGGTGTCAAAGACTGGCTGAGTGTAAACGACGTGTGCTCCCGCATCTACTTTTCGCTTTAGGCGATCTAGCTCCAAGTCCACATCCATTGCCAAAGGATTGTAGGCACAGGCAATGGTGAAGGCACATTTGACCCCCACGCTGTAGCCCGCAAGGTCGATGCCTTCATTGAATCGAGAAAGTATCCGAATCAAACCGATGGCATCGATATCGAAAACACTGGTGGCGCTGGGGTAGTCACCAATGTTAGCCGGATCTCCAGTAACGGCAAGGATGTTTCGGACTCCAATCGCATGGCAACCTAAAAGATCGGCTTGAATGGCTAAGAGGTTGCGGTCTCGGCAAGAAAAATGCATTGTGGTTTCAATGCCGACTCGAGTCTGAATGATGGATGCCACTGAGGAAGGGTTCATCCGCAAGCGTGCGCGTGCTCCATCCGAGATGTTAATGACATCGGCACCAGAAATCTTCAAAGCCCTACATCCCGCTAACAGCTTTTCAATTTTCAGACCTCGCGGCACATCCATCTCGACCGCAGTGACAAACTTACGACCAACCTTTTGACCAAGTTCGCTAGGTTCAGAGGAGGCTAAGGGTGCTTTCTCTCGCTCACCCATAACCACCCGAGATCTTGGCTTGGGTTTGGTGCCCTTAGAGCCGATGTAATTACGTAAATGGCGGATGTGGTCTGGAGTGGTGCCACAGCATCCACCAATAATCCTGGCTCCTTCCTCTACCAACCGAGCCGCGGCCTTTGCGAAGTACTCAGGATGAGTGTCGTAGGTGACTTGGCCTTTTACTAGCTGAGGCAGGCCTGGTGTTGGGAAGGCCAAAATGGGAAGGTCAGTTGTCTCTGAAATCTGGCGAACAAGGTCCAACATTCTTTGGGGACCAACTATACAATTGGCTCCAACGGCGACAACGCCAAGATCATTCATTTGGCTTGTGCATCGTACAGGCAATCCTTCCGCAAGCATTTCGCCATCTTCAATGTAGGCCTTACTAACGATAATCGGCAGACTTGTGACTTCATGGAGTGCCTCTACAGCAACCTGAAGTTCCAGCATATCGATGTAGCTCTCAAGGATAAACCCATCGACTCCCCCTTCTTCCAGAGCTAACGCTTGTTCCTTAACTGCTTCAATGACCTGCTCGGCTGTGATATGACCGATTGGTTCAATGGGCTTACCGCATGGGCCGATAGCTCCAAGGACGACACGATCTTCGCCGGCGGCTTCTCTCGCCATTCGCGCGCCCACGATGTTGAGGTCTCGAATGTTGATCCCGCGTCCTTCCAATCGAATCGCATTGGCCTGGAAGGTATTAGTTTCAACAAAGTCAGCACCTGCCTCAAAATAAGCCTGGTGAACTTGGCGTACCAAGTCTGGAGCCAATAAGTTGGCTAAATCATAGGGTTGGTTGGCAAATCCGAGAGTCGCTAGACAGGTCCCGTTGGCACCATCGCCGATCAGAACATCGGACTCGAGTGCCCGCAGTAATCGCACTGGGATAGTTTACCGTCGCCCTCCTAGTTACCATTGGACTTGGCTAGGGCAGATCGTTGGATTTCGAATACTGTTTCGCGTAAAGTCGAAAGTGCCTCCAATTCATCGTCATGAAGGTCAAATTTCGGCTTTCTTGGATCGAGAGGACTCATCAAATGCCCAGGTTCTGTACAGTCGTTTAATCCATATACATGCCCAATCTCATGGGCTACGATGTTGAACAGGCAATCTTCATTGAGAGTTGAGCCGTTCGGTAATTGATATCTAGCCTTGATGTTAGCCGAGTAGGATGGCGTGGGAACACCATTATGTCCAAGGTTTACGCTTCGGGACTGGCTACAAGAGCCACCCACTTGGTGTCCTCGCAGTACAACTTCGCGAGAAAAAGTGATGTGAATATCGGCCTTATCAGATGTGGCGACTTGGGTAAGCGCTTGATATCCTAATGTCTTGTTCCAAAAAGCTAATGAGCGACTAGCTGCGTTTTCACAGGCCTTTCGCAAGTTACCGTTTGAATCGCCCAAGTCAATATAGACCGTTCGCCCTTTATCATGAACGACGACCTCTGTATGGGCCAGAGCCAGGGCAACGTCCCCGGCTTCAAGTGAAGCTTTTGCACGCTCCAAATGATAAAGGACACCCGGCAGATAGTTGTGAGCATCAAAGCGAGTTACCGCAAATGCGGATGTCGCCACCATGCATGCGGCAAATAGATAGGCAAGCGCACCTCGACGCAACCAGTTTCTCCCTAGACCTAAACCGGTGAATGACTTTGCCCGAGAATCTCCTTCCACGGATTAGTCATTCCATAGGCTATAGGCCCACCTAACATGGTTGGAGTAAACCAAGAATTCTTTACAGGTTTGCCATAAGTAACTGTCATATTTAACAGTAAAACAGGTTTTTTGTAGGGCTTTCTGGCTTAAAAGGCCGACAAGGAGGAGTTGGCTAGATGCTCCGGGAATCCTACTGAGATATGAGTGAAGTTCGTGTGGGTTTAGTGGGATGTGGTGGCTTTCAGCGGCATAGAGTAGGGAATCTCCTTAGGGTGAAGGAGGCCAGTATTTGTGCTCTTGCCGATCCGTCGGATGCCCAGATTCTCAGTATGAGGGCTACTCATCCGGTCACAACAGATATTCCCGCTTACGGCGATTACCGAGAGATGATTGAAAAGGAAGGGCTTGATGCGGTTCTAATTGCAACACCGCATACTCAGCATGTCGATCAGATTCTCTTTTCGCTGGCGCACGGCCTGCACACTTTGTGTGAGAAGCCAATGGTTACCTCGACTCAAGATGCCCATCGGGTTATTGAGGCTCGCGATAAATCAGGAAAGCAAGCGATGGTGAGTTACCAGAGGCATTTCCAGGCTGAGTTTCGCTACATCCGTGACTGTATCCTTTCAGGAGAAGCAGGCGAGGTGACATTTATCTCGGCTCTCCAATGTCAAGGCTGGAAGAAGGGTACAGCGGGAACTTGGCGGCAAGACCTCGGCCTCAGCGGTGGGGGCCAGCTCAATGACTCAGGTAGCCATTTGGTAGACATCATGCTGTGGAGCACTGGCCTGCAGGCCGAATCCGTTTCCGCGAAGATTGATAATCGAGGGACAGAGGTTGATATAGACTCGGCTCTTTCCATCAAGTTCCGAAATGGCGCATTAGGAACGATCACCGTGGTCGGAGATGCTCCTAAGTGGCATGAAGATATCACGATCTGGTGTGAGCGAATGATGTTCACTATTCGACAAGACCAGGGACTGACTGTTCAATACGCGGACGGGAACCGATTCAAGGCTGAAAACTTGGTCGGAGGGACGACGGCTGATCAAAACTTTATCGACGCTATTCTGGGTCGAGCCAAAGTAGAGTCCCCTTTGGAGTGCGGCCTTGAAGTGATACGTCTCACTGAAGCCGCATGGAAATCAGCGGCCGCTGGAGGTCATTCCGTCAGCGTGGATAGCTTGGGCTAGGAAGCAGAGCTTGGGATTGCTGGGTAACGAGTGCTACGCGGGGTAGGTGTTAGCACTGGTGAATAGGTGATCCCAAGTTTCAGTAATATAGCTTGACGATGATCTACCTGTCTCAGGAAGAGGCCCGCGCGCATCTGTTAGCAAAACAAGGTCTTTCGACGCCGCTTGATTCCTCATTAAGCGTGTTTGGTCATCTTTGTGCGATCCAAACTCAATATGCGGCAAGCTTGCCGACCACCCTTGCTTTGCGTTTGACTCGGCTCAAACCTACGTGGCATACGACGGATGATCATCAAACGGTTCTCAAGAGTTGGACGCTCCGGCATACTCTGCATGCTCATACTACAGAGGACCATGCCACGATCTTAGGTGCTATTGGAGAGCAGTTCTTCAATCGGTTTTGCTTATGGATGCGCCGTGAGCAAGGAGATAGCGAAGCTCAAGTTCGACAGAGGTGTGCGGATATTGAGGAGGTTCTAAGAGAGGGGCCTCTCACGCGGCCAGAGCTCCATGAGCGCATGCCAAGTCTAAAACAGATTCCGATGGCGGGTTGGGGAGCTGATGTGAAAGGCCTTGCTTACCTTGGAAGACTTAAACTCATGATCAGCGAAGGCGGCCAAACTCGATTTGCCGCCCATCAACCAGCGGAGACACCAGCAAGGGAAGAGGCAGTTCGCAGACTCCTGAGAAGATATTTCTTTGCCTTTGGTCCCGCAACTCTCTCGGACTTTCGCCATTGGGTTGGATTGCGTTTATCCGACTTCGCGCAGATATTCCAAGAGATTCGTGATGAGTTTCTGGAAGTTGAGGTCGAAGGCATGAAGGGCAAGAGGTTCATCTACGGTGATATCCAGCAAGCCAGTATCCCCAAGGTTAAGCTGCTTGCCAAATTTGATCCGTTGACTCTCGGTCACAGTGACAAAACCCTTCTCCTAGCTGAAGAGAATCGCACCAAAGTCTTCCGAATTGCAGCGCAAGTGGAAGCTGGTGTGCTTGTAAACGGCAAGTTCGCAGGAACTTGGCGGCTTAACCGAAAAGGCAAAGACGCCGAAGTGGTAGTGGAGCCGTTCTCTAAGATTTCAAGTGCTAATTTGGCTTCCGTAAAGCGGGAAGCTGATCGAGTCACGAAATCCTTAGGTTTAACTCTTGCGAATGTTCGGACCTTATCGACCTGATGCGGAATGGACACTCGCTAAGACTAGAAGTCCTCACTAAGATCGCTCTTCATCTAGCTTAGAAGCGGACGTTTTGCCCAACTTTCATTTTTTTCTGAAACTTCCCGTCAAGATATGGCATCATACGGGTATAAACTCACGGGCGGACTCTATGGCGGACCAGGCGATTTGGCAAACAGAAGGAACCAGCAAGCGAAATGCGGTTCAGGGCATGTTCGCTGAGATTGCGCCTACCTACGACCTACTCAATTCCGTGATGTCTTTTCGCCTTCATCATCGATGGCGAACCTATGCGGTAAAGAAACTCGAACTTAAACCGGGTAGTACAGCCTTAGATGTTTGCTGTGGCACCGGCGATTTTATGATGCCGCTAAGAAAAGCCGTAGGTTCAGGGAAAGTATTCGGCGTTGATTTCTGCTTACCAATGCTTGAAGTCGCAGCAAAGAAGCTGGATAGTCAAACCCTTGCCCTTGGAGATGCCTGTGGTCTTCCAGTTCAATCAGAAAAATTCGATGGCGTAAGCGTTGGCTGGGGAATTCGAAATGTGCCAGATATTGATGCCGCTCATCGAGAGCTATTCCGAATCCTAAAGCCTAAAGGGCGGTTTGTGAGTCTCGACATGGCGCGTCCAAGAAATCCTCTAGTCAGAATTCCGGCAGAGTTTGTAACCAATACCTTCTTGCCCTGGCTAGGAGCCATCTTCGGCAAAACCAAGGCTTACACTTATCTCCCAAAGAGCACACAGAAGTTCAAAACACGCTTAGAGCTAAAGGCTTCAATGGAAGCGGCTGGGTTTACCCAAGTTGGTTTTAAAGACCTTTTCTTTGGCAATATTTGCGTCCACTGGGGACAAAAACCATGACCGCTTCAGCACTTATCAATCTTAGCAATGGCCGTATTCGTCCGGAACTCTTGGTTCAAGTTGGCGAAGAGGTAGCGCTTGTAGAAGCGGAACTAGATCGGCAGATGCATTCTGATGTCGACATGGTGAAGAAGGTATCGCACCACACGCTTGATGCCGGTGGAAAGCGATTAAGGCCCGCTTTTGTGGCTCTAAGCGCAAAGGCTACCGGTCTAGCCTATGATGAAGACCGATCGCGGAAGATTGGCGCGTGTATGGAGATGATCCATATGGCGACGCTGATCCACGATGACGTTATTGATAATGCGGCGACTCGCCGAGGAAAGGAAACAGCAAGCTCTGCCTATGGCAATACCGGCTCTATTCTAACCGGAGATGTATTGCTTGCGAAGGCAATGCGAATCTTGGCGGAAGATGGTGACTTGGCAATCATTCGAACAACCAGCCATAGCGTTGTGGAGATGGCCGAAGGTGAAGTTCGAGAGTTGGAGACTCGACTTCAATTTGACCTTTCGGAGGAAGAGCACCTCGAAATTCTGCGCCTGAAGACCGCAAGCTTTATCCAATGCTGTTGCGAAGCAGGAGCGCTCATTGCTGGAGCATCGACCGAAGTTCAGAAAGCATTGCATGACTATGGACACCACGTGGGAATGGCGTTCCAAATCATCGATGACCTACTAGATTATCGGGGCGATAAAGCAAAGACCGGGAAACCGATTGCTACAGACTTTCGAGAAGGTCAGGCTACTTTGCCTCTTATTTATCTCAAAGGTTCGCTAAGCGAGCAAGAAGCTAGTGTCGCGAGGCAGAAGTTTGGTAGCGGAGTGACGGATGACGAGATTCGCATGATCTCGGGCTGGATGGCTACACGTGGTTCTTTTGATCGTGCTGAGGCTCTTGCCCACGAGCATGTGAATTCGGCTCTTGCTGCACTAGCCAAACTTCCAGAGACTCCAGCGCGTGATCTACTTGAGGCGGTCGCGCATTACGTGGTACGCCGAGAACTCTAAGCTACCAAGCCTCCTCGTTAACTAATCGTGACTGCATTTTCTATAGTCTTCACATTTTTTGAAATGCGTGATAGAATGTACGCGTGTACAGAACACGCGTACATTCGAAGAAGAATGGGGATCGCCCGACGCGGGATGATGTTGCTAAAATGGCCAACATCTCGGGGGCGACGGTTTCTCGGGTTCTCAGCGGGAGAACAGATTTAGCCATTTCCGAAGAGACTCGCAAACGCGTCATTGAGGCTGCGGAGAAGTTGGGATACCAGCCAAACCAAGCCGCGAGGGCCCTAATGACAGGTCGTACGGGTCTTGTTGGCTTCTGGATGTGCCTTGGCTACTCTCGTTACCGCAGTTTAGTTCTAGATCGGATGCGCACCATAATGGGACGAACAGACTTGGCCTTGGCCGTCACGGATGTCGACGAGGAGTTCCATTGGCACCACTCTTTCTCTCGTGCTTTACGGGTCCCCGTAGATGGGATTATCGCCTTTGACACCTCAGAGTCGGGAGAGACATTTGCCCAGAACCAAGAGAGACTGGCTCCATCACTGCCATTTGTGAGTATGGGCGCTTATTGGTCGGAAGCCAAGAGTTATGTTGGAGTAGATTTGCGGGCGGGAGCCGACATGGCGATGGATCACCTCCTTGCCACTGGTAGAAAACGGATCGCCTACCTAGCACCCGCAAACTCCGATACTTTGTATATCGGGGCTCGCGCAGAGAGTTATGCGCAAAAGGTGCAAGAAGCGGGTTTACCTTCCCTTACGATTGCGACTGAAGCGGTGAACCTGGCTTCGATCAAGAAAGCTCTCATGCCTCTTGCCGCAAACAAGAATCTGCCGGATGCCATTCTTTGCATGAACGATGATATCGCCATTGCGGCGGAATTCGTTCTGCGGCAAATGGGAATCCAGATTGGGGCTGATGTGGCCCTTGTTGGATTTGATGGCCTAGAAGAAACCGAACAAACTCCTTGCCCCATTACCACGGTTCGTCAGCCTATTGAAGGCATGTGTGAACTTGCCTGGAAGTTCTTGCGTGCCCAAATGGAAGGCTCTGTTTCGGAAACGCAACAAGCGATTTTAAAGCCAACGCTCGTCATTCGTGACTCATCCAAAGGATAGTCCCCATTCCAAGCCATTTTGAAAAGCCGTCTATGTAGTCGGATCCCTTGACCAAGGGAGGTCATCAATTGAATAGGAAAGCATTTACGCTCATTGAACTGCTCGTTGTTATCGCGATCATCGCAATTCTTGCCGCCATTTTATTCCCGGTATTTGCCCAGGCTAAAGCTGCGGCAAAACGTACTTCTGAGATAAGCAATATCAAGAATATGGCGACCGGAGTGATCATGTACTCCGGCGATTACGACGATATTTTGGTGCCGATTTCCCAGATCAACTGGAGCCGTCCGCACCGAGGACACAGCTCGATTTGGAAAGACTCGATCTTGCCCTACATTAAGAACGGCGGTAAGCAGCCCAAGACAGATGGAACACTGCACACCCGCCAAGAAGTGGGTGACGGAGGTATTTTTGCATCGCCAACTTTTGACGGTAACTGGACGGCTTATACAGAAAATGGACAAACCGCCTACGGTGACCAAACGGGTCGATTCCCACGAGCTTTTGCCCTAAATGCCGATGCCGGTAAGAATGAAGGCTTGGGGGATAACACCAATATTGAGAATGAGGACTACACAATCTGGCCCCGCACCTATACATGGGATGGTCATCCTGCCTATGTAAGAGGAGGAGGTGGGCAGTTCACTGCTCTTGAGAACGTTGCTGGAACCGCGATGTTTTTCGGAACACGAACTCCATTTCCCAATATTTACTCTCGATATTTCGCCTACGGGTGTGACAACGGCTGGTGCCAGATGTCAAACAACCAGGTTTCCTATGCTAGGGGTATGGGTAACAAGATGGTTGGCTTAGCCTACTTTGATGGTCACGTTAAGGCCTTGAATGGATATAAAGCATTTGCAGATGATGCCTTTGGAATTTTCAAAGTAGCTCATCCTGGAACTGACTGGCCTGGTGCACCCGCGGTGACGTATTGGATGACGCAAATGGGAGAGTGGAAATAATCTTGAGAAAGACTGTTTTAGCGCTGGGAGCGATCTGTTTAATCATCACAGGTTGCGGATCAGGGAGTGAAGATTTTGATCCGAACAAGATTGCGGTCAAGCAGGAAGGTAGTGGGCCACCTCCCATGGCTCCACCCGGAGCTCCTTCGGGTCAGTAACCTGTTTAGCGGGCTTATCTCCAACGTCATGGAAATGAGCCCGCTATTCTTTGTCATGAGGTGATCTGTTTGTAGAACAGGCCTCAAAGGTCATTAAAATTAAAGTCAGAATGTTATTGTCTCTTCTCAGTTTCTCACTCGCTAGCCTGCCTTTATCCATGGATGGTGTTCAGATTCGAACTGGAAATATAGAACTGGTCGTTTCTAGTTCAAATGGGACATTTGACATCACATGGGGTCCTCATGCCCAGATTCGAGGAGCATTCGGAGAGGCTCGCTTAAGAGGGGGAGAGACCCTGCGCACCACAAGCTATCTGAAGCACGAAATCGCGCAGTCGCCTATCAATGATATTTTCGGTAGGGGCACAAAGGTCACTCTCAAACATACGAGACCGGATCAGCCTGCTTTACACCAGACTTTTACGGTCTACCAAAATCGACCTGAAGTCATTGTAAAGCTAGAGATTATTTCGAAAAAGCCCGTCGAGAGCAACTACTTAGCGCCGATTGTAGTGCAGGGGGCTGGAGTAAATCTGCGTGCGGAGACGCCGCTTCGATCTCTGTTCGTCCCGTTTGATAACGATAACTACGTTCGCTATCGCTCTGACAACTGGGCGGACAATACCGAAAGCTGCGAAGTCGGAGCGATCTACGATGAAGAATCGCGCAATGGTCTTGTTGTTGGCTCCTTGGACCATGATCGGTGGAAATCTGGAGTCCAGACTCATCGTAAATCCAATGCTGAGATTCACTATCTCAAGGCTTATGCAGGCTCGACAAATAGATACACCCACGACACTCAGCCTCACGGGTATCTAAAGGGAAAAGTCATCTCTTCCCCTCGTTTCACTATTGGCCAATATGCGGACTGGAGAGATGGGATGGAGCGTTATGGCGACCTAAACGCCTTGGTCCAACCTCTGCTTCCCTGGAAGGAGGGCGTCCCGTTTGGTTGGAACTCTTGGTCTGGCCATAAAGAGAAGATAACTGCTAAAGAGGCAGATGCCGCCACGGAGTTTTTTGCTAATGAGATCCCTCACTTTAAAAATGGAGGAACGGCGTATATCAACTTCGACTCCTTTTGGGATCGACTTTCAAGGGAAGAGCTGGCGGCATTCGTAAAGAAGTGTCATGCCAAGGGTCTGAAAGCGGGCATCTATTGGACGCCATTCACCTACTGGGGTGAACTAGATTGGAAGGTAGATGGTGGTGAAGTAGAGTTCAGAGAATATGCTCTAAAAGACCATCAAGGCATCCCTTTGCCGAAGCTAAGTGGCGGCTACCCTATGGATCCCACCTATCCTGGCACTAAGGCAAGAAATGCAAAGAATTATCAAACCTTTGTCGACTTGGGATTTGACTTCATCAAGCTCGACTTTATGACTCACGGAGCACTGGAAGGAAAGTTCCACGATTCTGCGATAACCACTGGCATACAGGCTTATCGAAAGGGAATGCAGGACTTGTTGGATGCGTTCGATCCTCAAAAGATCGGAAGGCCATTCTTCATTAGTCTTAGCATTGCTCCAATGTTTCCGCATGGCTATGCCCACAGTCGTCGTATTTCTTGTGATGCTTTCGCTCGCATTGATCAAGCCGAATACATGCTCAATTCCGCAACGTATAGCTGGTGGACACACGGTCGCCTCTATGCCTTTAATGATCCAGACCATAGTCCCCTCTATCGTGAGCGTGGCCAAAGAGTGACCACCGATTTGGAAGCGCGGAGTCGATGGAATGCTTCGATCATTGCGGGGGGAATGTTGTTGGAAAGCGATGACCTTACGGACCCTGCCGCAAAGGCTCGCGTGAAAGAGGTGATAGGAAACAAGCATGCATTGGACCTCGCCCGAAAAGCTCCCGCTTTTCGCCCGGCCATGACGACCAATGGATACATGGCAACGAACGTTTTCGTGTGGAAGGATGGTGCGGCCACTTACGTAGCCCTCTTCAATTACGAAGCGACAAAGCCACTGGAACTCATAGTGCGTGCGGAGAGACTAGGTTTGGACCCCAATCGACCCTATAGAATGACAAATGTGTGGAGCAACCAATCTTCGGAGCACCAGGGTGCTTTGCGTTGGAGCCTAGATAAAGCCGAGTCTGTTATCTTAAAGCTAGAAGCGTCCTAAGGTTGATCTTTCTGAGACTTCTTAATGGCTCGATAAAGCTCCCAAGCTAAGAAAGTCGCAACGGCATATCCGGCAGCCCCAAAGAGTGAGATATCGTAGATCAGAGGCGGCGCCTTTAAGCTCCACAGTAGAGAAGAGCCTAGAAATGTGGAAGAGGCCACGATGCCTAAAACGAGGCGGTTCACTACGGAATCCAAGTGCCGATGCTCTAGTCCAACCCTGAAGTCACCTGATTTGATCTTGCGAGCAAACTCAGATAAGTCACGTGGCAAATCGTCCAAGAGGCGATCCCATTCCAGAATATGTCTCTGAAACCTCTTTGCAAGCCGCCTTGGAGAGAGTCGCCGACGGATTGCCTCATCTTGATAGGGGATAAGGGCGTTCGTCAGGTTGAAATCGCTCGTGAGTTGGCGGGCAGTACCGTCCAACAGAACAAGCGTGCGCAGTAAGCCAGTGAGTCCTCGTCGAGGTGAGATTTGATACTTCCTGAAGATATCTAATACTCCGGTCATTACGGCACTGATGTTGAGCGAATCTCCAGCGTCCTTTGTATCAGCCAGCAAGTCCGAAAGATCAACTTTAAGTTCTTCCCTAGTCTCTGAAGATTGGCTTGGACTAAGACTCCATAGCGTATTGGTTAACGAGTCAGCATCGCCCTGAGTGATTGCCACTACCAGGCTTTCGATATCATCTCGGAGTTCATCCTCGACTCGTCCAACCATTCCAAAGTCGAGTATTCCGACAACTCCTCCAGGGAGATACATGAGGTTCCCAGGATGCGGGTCGGCATGATAGAAAGAGTCACGGAAGATCATCTTTAGAAAGATGTCCGCGCCACGATTTGTGAACTCTGTAAGGTCTAAACCAGCATCTCGAAGTTCTCCAATGCGAGTGCCAATTACTCCCTGCATGAATTCCATGGTAAGAACTTTGCTGGAAGAAAATTCTTCCCATGTTCGAGGAATATGAACTGTTTCGTCTAGTTCGAAGTTTTGTTCAAACGTCTCCATGTTTCGACGTTCGCGTGTGAAATCTAACTCTCGCTCGATGCTTCGTCGAAACTCGTTGACAAGTTGTACAGGGCGGTAATTGCGAAGACTTTCAGAGTGCTTTTCTGCCAGGCTCGCTACGGACTCAAGGAGCGATAGATCTGCCGCGATGGTTTCTTGAATCCCTTTATGCTGTACCTTGACCGCTACGGATTCGCCGGTATGGAGAATTGCGCGGTGAACCTGAGCAATAGAGGCCGAAGCAAAAGCTTCCTTCTCGAAGTGAGCATAGAAACAATCAATTTGATCGCCTAGCTGTTGCTCAATTATCTCAATGATGTCTTCAGGAGAATCTGGAGGAGTGTTCGATTGAAGCTTTGCTAACTCACTGGCCAATTCGGGCCCTATAAGGTCAGCACGAGTTGCGAGGGTTTGGCCAATCTTAATAAATGTAGGCCCGAGTTCGGTTAGCGCAAGGCGAATCCGTTCCTCACGAGATGGCCCCTGCAGTGCCGAGTCCCCGGCCCTTTGAAGAAATCCCTGAAGCTCAGGGAAAGGAACTGATTCGAGCCAGTCGGAGAATCCATACTTCACCAGCACAGAGGCGATCTGCCGAACTCGACCGGCATCCCGTTCTATGCGGTGAAGGGGTGAGATTGACGAACTCGAGGGCATTATTTACTTTATCTCCACAAAGGAATGGGAACAAAGCGAATGACCTATGAGTGCAGATAGCCATGTCAGCTCATGGCTATCTGCGTGGTTGCATTACTTGACTGGTGCAGCCCAGATATTGCGGAAGCGAATCTGGTTTCCGTGATCTTGGAGCAAGAATGGTTTTGCTTCTGGACCTTCAGGCGCACCTGCTCCGGTAGGGCGAGGAAGCTCAATATTGTCGTGAATCATTGTCCCGTTGTGATAAACAGTGACTCGCGCATTTGAGGTCTTTTCGGTTCCATTCCACTTCGGAGCGGTGTACTTGATCAGGTAGGTCTGCCACTGATTCGCGGGCTTCGCCATCGCATAATCTGGAGCTTTAATCTGGTAGAAGCCGCCACACTCATTGTCCTTTGGAGCGCGTGGTGCTGAGTTTAGGATCTGTAGTTCATAGGATTGAACGATGTAGACGCCCGAATTGCCATTCGCCTGTCCTTCTTTCCCATTCTCATCAGTCATGAATTCCATGTGGAACACACAGTCGGTGAACTTATCCTTAGTGACTACGCTACCGCTGCCACCCTTTACTTGCATCGCGTTATCCACCCACTCCCAAGGATTAGGTTGGGCGCCTTGACCAGCGCGGAGGAAGTTCGCCATACCGTTTTGGTCCTTCAAAATCCACTTTGCACCTCGGGGAGGGTTGTACATGGGGATGCCGTTGTCTTTGATTCGGATATTTTTCCAGCGAACTTTAACGCCTTCCTTATCATGGCTATGCACCTGCAGACCAATGAATCCGGTCATCGTGAGCTTGTCTCGTAGATCTGCAACGGGCTTTCCGTTAACCCACGTACGCAGATGATCTCCCTTCGCGACAACTCGATACTTATTCCACTGGTTTGGCTTGAATGCAGATTGTGCTTCCGGCTTCTTGCTGAGGTCTTGAAGCCAACCCCGGCGACCTTCGTCGTAAATGCCGCCGGACCAAGCCCGGTTGCTGGGGTCAATCTCTACCTGATAGCCGTGGACTTGACCATTCTTAAATCCACCAACGCTGTTTGATCTGATCTGGACTCCGGAATTGATGGTTGAATCAACCATCACGTCGAACTCTAGCTCAAAATCTCCGTAGATCTTATCTGTGGTCAAGAAGCTATTAGGTTGCCCCGTAACGGTGGAACCCACAATTTCTCCGTTTTCCACTTTATAAAGGGCTTTACCGCCCTTTTGTGACCATCCATCAAGGGTCTTTCCATCAAAGAGTGGCGTCCACTGCGCCGAAGGAATGATTGCAAGCAATGCGAGGGTTGTTGTCATTATTTTCTCGGGATACGGTTAAGGGTGTACCAGGTCTCCGTTGACCAGAGTGACTTACCAGAAACGCTTTTCATTCCGACGAGTCGGAAGTGATAGACGTGTTCCTGTTTTAGGTTATTGATAACCAACCGGACGGATTTACCGTCTTTGGCAGGTTTGACCTCTAGAGGTGCAAACCGCTCCAGTCCGATTTTGGGGCCACCGTAGAGCTCTTTGGGCTCGTAGCGAAAACTGTCTAGTTCGTAAGTATTTGGGTTAGCGAGAGTAACTGGATCAACCGGTTCAGTGAACCGAATGGTGAATCCGTCTTTTTCGGCTTTAAGGCTGTGCATTTCAAAAGTCACCTTGCCATTGGGCCGAAGGCGTTGAAGGCCGTAACGATGGTTCTGGTGGTTCCAGTTCCCATTACTTCCTATCCCTCCAACATAGAGATTTCCATCAGGGCCCCATGCAAGACGATTCACCCCGGCTTCAAGCCCTTGAGAAAATCGAAACACAGCGCCTTGATAAACTCCATCCACCTTTTCCAGGTTCGTGCGTTGGATGCCGCCGTACGTCACATCTCCAAACAGCATTTGACCTTTGTAGGGACCGCTTTTCACCAAAACAGGCTCACTAGGTGAGTTCGATATCTCACCGTGAGGCAGCCAGAGAGCCGGAGGATCGGTCTTTTGCTTGCCATCCGGAGTCAATTGGTGACCATAAAAGCCTCCTCGTTTGACATGCATAAGCTTCGAGGAGGGCAACCAAGAGCCTTGGTTGTCTGCCACAAACAATTCACCATCTACTCCGACTCCCATTCCATTAGGTGTTCGTAGGCCGCTGGCAAACACAGACCATTTGCCGGTCTTCGGATCCATCTCAAGAATGGAACCGGGAATATCGGGAATGGGATAAGCCTGCTCAGAACCTACGTTGTAGTAAGTCCAGCCACCTCGGAGCGGTACCGATGTGCTCAGATAGTATTTGCCACCTTTCGGGACCAGATTGAAGGTGAACTCGTGGTAGTTATGTGAGGCAGGCCATCCACCCGCCATGGCGTCATAGACGTCTGCAACCCCGTCACCATCGGTGTCTCGCAGTCGTGTGACTTCACCTTTCTGAGTGACCCAGACATCTTTACCAATGATGGCGATGCCCAGGGGTTCGCCAAGTCCTTCCGCAAAAGTGCTGACGGTCACCTTGTCCGCTGGGCCATTGAGACCACTTACGATGTGAACCGCACCCTCTTGATCCCACGTACACACCGCTAAGCGACCATCGGGCAGGAAAGCCATACCGCCAACCGCCGGGGTGAACCCTTTCGGGCGAATCGTTTCTAAGGTGTAGCTTGGGTGGATATCTGCAAGTGGGCGTTGATCTCCCGGAGCCCGAGGATCCGCTCCGTAGAACCACCGTTTAACTCCAGGTGAGACGACGAACGTTTGTCCTGCTTCAGACTTAAGCGCAGAGGCAGGCACCACGGAAACGCTGGTATCACCGGGCTTTTGCCACTCCAGCTTCAAGCTAAAGTTTCCACCGTCTTCATAGAACGGTATCTCTATGGCATAGGTGCCTTTTTTGAGCTCAACCTGATTTTCATCTGTAAAGCCACTGCTTCTTTCGGTGTCTAGAATCAATCGACCACCAACAGAAACTTGGGCTCCATCATCACAGGTAATTCGGAAGCGGTACCGCCCATCTTCGGGAACAACGATCCAGCCAAAAGCTCGCCCGATAAATGAATCTTTGATCTGCCCTTCTTGACTAGGAAAACCATCCTTGACATCCAGGGTCGGAAGAATCATATAGGCGTTTGGGACTTGTCCTTCGGCAACTTTCGGGTGACGGTTTATGCGCCCTTGGCCCTGCCAAACCCATACCGTGAGACCGGGCTCCGTAGCAACGCCTTGCAAGTTCGCGGGAACCTGAGCTATCCAAGCCATGGCGGCAAGGGCAATGAGGCTCATTTCTGCTCTCCTTGTACATTGAAGGTTAAGCGATGCGTCCCATTGACATCGAAGTTGTAAATTCCTTTCCCCATATTGGTGGATACACCGTTGCTCAATCCTTCACGACGCAGCTGGATCTGCATATCTTTAGGCAGTCCAGAGATTTCGAATTTTTCCTCCCAGCTACTTTGGCGAAGCTCTGGTCTTTGCGTCACGGTGACCACTTTTCCATTCGGTAACTTCAAACGAAACCGGATATCTACAGCAGCGGTCCGATCATGGAGGGTGTAGCCATCCCAGAGTGTTTCAAGAGGCTTCCCGTTTGAATCGAACCATGCATATTTATCACCATAGATTCGTAAGTTTCTGAGCTTCTTTCCGGAAACCTGTGTTGTTACCTTTACAACAGTGTCCTTTTCTGGACGCTCTAAACGCTTAAAGTTCCATTGCCAGTCATTCTCGCCGCCGACGGATGTTGCTGAAGTAAACCACTGGGGTTGTGTGCCTGAAACATCAACTCGAAATCTTCCTTTTTTCCCTGTTTCATCAAAGGCAATGAAAACACGGTGCCAATCCGTTAGGTCAAGGTGAGGCGTGGAGAGTTGGGCCCTCGCCGTTGAAAAATTCCAAGCTCCTTTATCATGGGTTAGGTCAACTGCCAAATAACCATTTGAGTTTTCAGACACATCTGGAAATCTCCAAATCTCATTTGGGGCCGCATAATGCACTCGTCCTTCCGATCGAGAGTTGTCTTGACTGAAATCCCAGACCTTGCCGCGAAAATCCATTTTCCCTTCCCAAATTTTGTGCATAGCACAGGTTTCTGGGTTAAAAACCATCCACCAGTTGTTGCGTGGGGCAATGACTAGCATGCGGGTGCGATCTTCGAAGATGCTCCGAAAGACCCATGGGTCTCGTCCTCGCCCATCCATTCCCGGCCTAGGAATTGGAACAATTGGGTCTTGCCCCTGGGTCAGAGCTACTGCGACCAATAAAGTCAGCATTCCCCATTATGGCCCTTTTTATCACCTTGTTTGAACCTAGAGCTCTCATGCCAGGGGTAAATGAATTAGTTTTGATTTAAGTTTAATTTTAGAACTGCACGCGTTTCACCAATATCTTTCCACGTTTTCTATCGACTGAAGTGGAGTAATCCATATACATGCAACAGTTTTTATGAAACTTGGGACGGTAAATGGTGGTCTAATCGGACCGTAGATTTTATTTTTGTGCAAAGAGAGCATGATCCAAACAAAATTTAGTCAGATGTTTAAAGCACTGAGGTCAAGGCGTCAACTATCTATGAATGAGTTGGCCCGAAGATCCGGTGTTAGTGCTTCTACCATCAGTAGATGGGAATCGGGGAAGTCGTTTCCTTGTGTTCCAGAGCTAGAGGCAGCACTCAACATACTTCATCCTAAAGACTTTATTAGACGGCGTATATTTCTTTCGATTGATGCGCCGAGAACTATTCAAAAGTTACAAAACGAATTGCAGCTGAGCAGAACTGTGGGATCTGGAGTGATGCCAACGTCGGGCGGCTTTCTAAAAGCGCTGCGCCAACGAGCTTCAATGACCCAAGCCGATGTAGCCACTCGCATGGGTATCTCTCAAAGCACACTTGCCCGCTGGGAAAAAGGTGATCATTGGCCTTCCACCAGAGAGTTGCATAGTCTTTGCCTAGTGATTGGAGCGCGAGAGGGTGAAGTGATAGCTTTAACTACAAACCCTAAAAGCCTTGCGCCTGATCATACGGGTAAGGCTTTAAGTTTTGAAGAGGCTCAAAACTGGGCGTTTCGAGTGACTTGGAGTTCAATTGATCAAGAAGAACCTGCTCTCATAGAATTACACTATTGGCAACTTCTTGCTGGCGTATGGGGGAAGTACACGAAGTGGGGTGAAGCTGGCCTTGAACTGTTTGGTCTTGTTCTCGCAAGAATGGCTTATATGTACCTTGATGCAAAGCCTGGTATGTCGACTCTTCCAGATACTGCTAGAAAGGATAGAGCGAAGTATTTTGCGGAACAAGCATTATCTCTACCGCTCGCTGCCAATTCAGAATCATCTCTCTTGAGCATGATTGTTTTGTCACAGGTGTTGGCGGAAAGTCCGTCTCCCTCTGACTTACTGCATGCTCACGATCTGATACTGCCATGGACTACAAAGAAGGTTTCGCATCGTTCACATCCAGGCAGTGACGAGATACATCCGGCTTCAGCAGGTTGGGCTCTGGCAAGGTTAAGTTCGCTGATGGAGCGACGTGGATGGTTAACTGCGGCTGATTCACTCAGTATTCAAGCGATACGTGTTGTAAATAGTTTTGGTCTAACAATTGAGACTCGTATGAGAACGAATGACCGGGCTGAGTTACTGATTCGTTTGGGTCGATACCCTGAAGCTCAAGAAGTACTGCAAAAAGACACTGTTAAGGGAAATGTCATTAGTTATTGGGAGTCTGTGCTCTGGGCTGATGTGTTAAGTTTGCAAGGAAAATACGATGAGGCATTACAGAAAATTAGTCATATTCAACCTGGTTTAGCGACTAAAGATGAAGACTATTTTCTTAGTCGCGCGTTTACTATACGTCAAAGAATTACGGATACCCCAATAGGGTAATCCGTTAATCTCCTGGTTTACCCTTCCTGTAATTAGCTTCTACGGGAATCCGCTTGATTGCTTGTGTAAACACAAGTGGAACATGCACTAACTGGTGGAAGTCCTAACTGCTTAAGACAACCTACTCCGGCTTCTTGAATGAAGCCATGTTGCAACATAAGCCATCGTGATTTTCCTAACTCTACTGAGCATAGGAGCTCTCCTTTCCGTAAAACACGGGGTCGAAAAATAATTTCTGATGACTGAATTCGGAACATCATTGGCCGAGTCATAGAGATACTATTATCGTCGGGAAGCAGATGATTTACATATTGCATCATCCTGCATATCACTAGAAATTAGTGACTAAGAATCAGATTTGAGTTTCCAGCCCGCAATACGGGCCACACTACGGCCTTCTTCTGTATTGGGATCTAGATCAACTTCTTCTATATCAGGAAGTTCTTCTATATGAACTACTTCCTCTCTTTCTGTTTCTTCTAGAGGTGCTGTTGTGGGATCCCAATTGGCTTTTTCGGAGTCGGCTAAGACTCTACCCAGTACTCCATTAACAAACTTACCGCTCTCAGATGTAGAGTACTTCTTGGCGATCTCAATCGCTTCGTTTAGCGTGACTGCGGGTGGAATAGATGGTTCAAAGAACAGCTCGTAAGTCGCCATTCGCAAAATGTTTCGGTCTATGGCGGCGATGCGGCTGAAATCGTACTCTTTGATTCGCTCAGCTAGAACGTCATCAATAAGGTTTGAGTTTTTGTGATAGCCACGAATGATCCGCTCCGCAAATGCCCTTTGCTCAAAATGAGTTTCTTGGTCTTGAACAGCGTCAGCAATCACCTTGTCCGGATTGACTCTAGTGATATCCATCTCATAGAGTCCCCTAAGGGCAAGTTCTCGCCCGCGTCTTCGAGATTTAGCCAATTTGTCTTTTAACCTAGCATCCTTGGTACGAATCCAGTATCGAATTCCCCTTCAATCCACTGAGGATGATCCACTAATCTTCGAAGAAATGGGATATTTGTGGCAATGCCCCCAACCTCAAACTCATACAGAGCTGCTTTTAGCTTCCTTGCCGCATCCGCTCGATCCTTACCGGTGACAATCAGCTTTGCGAGAAGAGGATCATAAAATGGGGAAACACTGAATCCTGCATAGCAGTGGGTTTCCATTCGAACCCCGCGTCCACTTGGAGCGATCCAGTGCGTAATACATCCTGTGCTAGGTGCAAAATCCTTGTCGGGATCCTGTGCCGTAATTCGAACTTCTATAGAGTGTCCCTTCAAATCAACATCCCGTTGATTGATGGGTAACTTCTGCCCATCAGTGATTGCAAGCATCAGGTGAACAAGGTCTATCCCTGTGACTTCTTCGGTAACGGGGTGCTCTACTTGTAAACGGGTGTTCATTTCTAAGAAATAGAACTTGTTGTCTTTATCGACCAAGAACTCTACTGTTCCTGCATTTTGGTAGCCCACGCTTTTGGCGACTCGTACGGCGGCTTCGCCCATTTTCTTTCGGACTTTGTCCGGAAGCCCCGCATAAGGGGCTTCTTCCACAATCTTTTGATGTCGCAGATTCTGGATGGAACACTCACGTTCGCCAAGATAAACCATGTTGCCATGGCTATCGCCAATGACCTGAATCTCTACGTGACGAGGCTCTAGCACGCACTTTTCGACAAGCATTTCTCCAGAACCAAAACTGGCTTGAGCCTCTGCCGAAGCTGTTTTCCAGAGTGCGGAAAGCTCTTCAGGAGAATCCACACGCCGAATGCCACGTCCTCCGCCTCCGGCGACGGCTTTCAAAAGAACAGGGTAACCAATCTCTTCCGCGACTTTCAACGCATCAGAATCCGTAGGTACTGCGCCATCAGAACCTGGGACAACCGGACACCCTGCTGCAACTGCGGCGGCTTTTGCGCTTGCCTTGTCTCCCATGGCGTCAATCGCTTTAGTAGGAGGGCCAATAAACTTAACCCCGAGAGACTCAAGGGCAACGGCAAAGTTTGCACGTTCGCTAAAGTAGCCGTATCCGGGATGAACGGCATCTGCCCCAGAAATCTGGGTGGCCATGAGGACATTGGCTAGGTTGAGATAGCTGTCCGTATTGGTGGCGGCACCAACGCAAATCGCTTCATCTGCAAGCTTAACATGCAGGCTTTCACGATCCGCTTCGCTAAAGATAGCCACACTTTGGATGCCGAGTTCACGACAGGCCCTAAAGACACGGCAGGCGATTTCGCCTCGATTTGCGACGAGAACCTTTTTAAGCATTAATACTTCTCATGGCCGGGGTGAATACACCAAACGCGACCGGTTGTAGGGTCATAACCATAGGGTTCTTTGCCTTTCCCCATGGGGCATGAGTAAAACTGATTTCCGAGGCGGGTTTCCTCAAGGGTCTGAGGATAAGATTCATCTCCGCCAGTATCGTGGGCAATTTGTAGTGACATCCTAAGTTGGCCAAGGTAGTTCTGACAAACAGTGTCCTCTGCTTTGGCTTTTGCCAACCCTGGAATAGTAGTGCCTCTACCGTCCGCTCTTGGTGATTCACTCTTGCCAAAAGCACCGGTGCCCTTCAAAGTAACAACTGCCAAGACGGCAATGATGGCAATGACAACGAGTAGGCCGACAAGGGTTTCACCCCTGTTTGTCCGGCTCACGGCTTCACCTGGGCCAAGACCTGCCCAAACTGGACCGGATCCCCATCGTTGACGAGGACCTCGACGATCTCGCCAGTGGCACTGGCCTCCACATCATTGGAAAGTCCAAGGGTCGCAATAGATGCCACCGACTCGCCCTTGTCCACCGACTGGCCCACGGCAAGCTTGCTACCGGCAGACCGTAGATATCCCACAAATCCTGCTTTGATCGGGAAAAGCCCAGAAATAGGGTCAGACTGGATGGGAGTCTGAACTACAGCAGCCGCTTTCTTTTTACGAGGGATTGCCTCAAGCGAAGCTGAAAATCGGGCATCGCCATTGGCGAGTTCTACTTCTGCGAAACCGTGCTCACGCGCAACGGATAATGCGTGCTTCACGACTTCCAAGTCGATACTTGCCATGGGAGGCAGAGTTTACCCTTGCCTGGAGTAGGAGCAATGATCCACCAGTCTTAAACGTCGATTGAGAATGCCACAAACGATTAGTCCGAAGGATAGGTACTGACATAAGGAAGTCAGATGAAAAAAGAAGGAATGCTTCTCTTTGAGGGTATGAAGCATTCCTTGGAGAGGAGAAAGCGTTTCTAAAAAACGCATTAACCGGTTACCTTTCTATACGGTAACTCTCATCTGTATTCTTACAGACACATCTTAACGGAAAAGAATTCCAAATGTAGGTCTAAATTTGCCGATAGCTCCGCAAATTTACTTGGTCGGATTCAACGCGAACGTGGAAACCACATTTTGCACGGGCATATAGCTTGCCAAAGAAGCCGGTAGTTTTCCTGAATTTCTGCCGATACATTTCTTAGGGGCTATGCACGGAGGGACGATGGCGAGCGATTTAACACTAGGATTGATGGAGCTATCGGTGGTACGAGAGATGACCAACATTGGTTTGGGACACGCAACCACCGCCTTGTCGGAGATGACGGGGAAGGCGTTTAATATGAGCGTCCCCGATGTCGAATCTCTTTCACTGGAAGAGATTCCTGAGCTTTTAGGTGGCTCCGAATCATACAGTGCGGGAATATACATGCCTATTGAAGGAGATGTTTCCGGACATATCGCTTTCTTAATGCCGTGGGCCAGTGCTCAATCTTTATGGCAAATGTTGCTCGGATCCAAGCCAGAATCGCCTGAATTCATTAGTGAGATGGATGCCTCAGCAATCCTTGAGATTGGCAACATCATCAATAGTAGTTTCCTCAACGCCATCTCGGACATGACCAATCTTTCGATGCATGCCACACCGCCTTATCTAGCCGTCGAGATGTCAGCCGCCATTCTGGATGCCATCGTGGTCGAGGCCAATGCCGGCGACCATGTTGCATTGGCTATTC
This sequence comes from Fimbriimonadaceae bacterium, assembly GCA_037190145.1. Classification (GTDB taxonomy): domain Bacteria; phylum Armatimonadota; class Fimbriimonadia; order Fimbriimonadales; family Fimbriimonadaceae; genus 55-13. The sequence continues at coordinate 127,471 of JBBCJU010000009.1, read as the reverse complement.
GCACGGTGATTCATGAGTTTAACGGTTCCATGGAAGGTTTTTTTGTTTACATTCCTTCCATCGGCGGTTTGCGCCATCTATTTTCAACCCTCGGTATCGCGGAGGCTGCCTAAATGCCCGCAGTTAGCAATACCATTCTCGTGGGAATGGCTGAGATTCAGGTGATCAAAGGATCAGGACAACTATCGTGCCTCGGCCTTGGAAGTTGTATAGGCCTCTGTGGATTAGATCCTGTTGCAAATGTGGCCGGAATGGTTCACATCATGTTGCCCGAAGCATTCCAGGGAAAAGGTGATGATAAGCCAGGCAAGTTTGCAAACACCGGGGTACCGGCTCTGATTGCTGAGATGTCTCGGCTTGGGGCAAATGCCGGCCGAATTCTTTATTGCATGGCGGGTGGAGCTCAAGTGTTTAAGTTCAGTGCAAACCCAGAATCGAAACTAGATATTGGGGCTCGAAATACAGTCGCGGTGCAGGAGATGCTGAAACAGCAGGGTTTGAAAGTACGGGCACAAGATACGGGCGGAAACACAGGAAGAACGGTGACATTTACATTGGAAACCGGAATTTACACCGTGAGAACGGTTACTGGCGGAGAGAAGGTGCTATGCAACTTGAGGGGATGAACGGAACAGTGCAAACAAGCACACTAACGCTCGAAGACCTTGTCGCGAAAACAAGCGATCTTCCATCTTTGCCGGCGGCAGCATTGGCGGTCATGCGCGAAACAGATTCGCCAACGGGCACAGCGCAGAGCATTGCCCGCTACCTGTCTCAAGATCAAGCTTTGACTGCTCGAATCTTGCGACTTGCCAATAGCGCCTACTATGGCTTAGCACGCCAAATCATGGATGTGTCTGATGCTGTTGTAGTGCTAGGCATGCGATGTATCAGAAACCTTTGTATGGTTGCTTCAACCTACCCTTGGATGGTGAAGCCGCTCAAAGGTTACGGGCTTGGTCCCCGTGAGATGTGGACGCATTCCTTTGCGGTTGCTGTAGGTTCACAGCTGGTGGCAACTCGCTCCCGATTGTCCATAAGTGATCAAGCTTTTACGTCTGGACTTCTACATAACCTTGGAAAAGTAGCGCTGAGCATCTGGCTCGAAGAAAAACTTGCCGGGATGTTAGCAATTGCGTGCCGCGAAGGGATGACCTTTGATCAGGTTGAGCGCAAAGTTCTGGGTTTTGACCACTGCGAAGTGGGTGCCCATATGGGTGAAGTCTGGAACCTGCCTAAGCCTCTGGTTGATGCCATGCGCTATCACCACAACCCTAACGCTTGTGAACCGCATAGCCAACTGGTTGACTGTGTACATGTCGCGGACTACCTCACCATGAGCATGGGGCTTGGTTTGGGAGGGGATGGCCTTCGATATGATTTTCAAGAAGAAGCTCTGATTCGGCTAGGCTTAACGCCTGAGTCATTCGATGAGCTTGCCGAAGAATTTATGGTTGCCTACGAACAGCACGAAAAGCTGTTCGAGGATGCGGCGTGAAAAAACTACGAGTATTGATCGTAGATGATTCCCCACTGTTACGACAGGTTTTGGTCGATATGCTCTCCAAAGAGCCCGACATTGAAGTGGCTGGTTTGGCAAAGGATGGCCTTGAGGCGATCTCGATGGCCAAGGAGCTCAAGCCAGATGTCATTACCTTGGATGTGGAAATGCCGAGGATGTCTGGCCTTGAAGCACTAAGCAACATCATGCGGGATCGACCCGTGCCCGTAATCATGGTTTCCACCAAAACATCGGTTGGGGCAGAGGCCACTCTCGAGGCGCTAGATAAAGGTGCGGTTGACTTTGTGTGTAAACCTCGTTCCGGAAGCTTTATGGCTCTGAGGGAAGTGCATGACGAGCTCGTGAGCAAGATTAGGCATGCCAAGAGTGCCGTCGTTGGAGCTAGAACGAGGCCTTCTGTTCGTGCGGCTAGCCCAACACGCGCTGGCGATAAAGTTGTATTGATTGCGACATCCACCGGTGGACCGAGAGCCTTAACCGGACTGTTTGAAACGTTGCCTAAGAACTGGCAAGTGCCGATTTTGATCGTGCAGCATATGCCGGTTGGATTTACTACAAGCTTAGCGGGACGGCTGAATCGAATCGGTACCGTGGAATGCCGAGAAGCAGCTGATGGCGATGTCCTAAAGCCTGGGTTGGCCTTGCTGGCACCTGGCGGAGTGCATATGCGCTTGGGGGATAGTCGGCATGTAGAACTCTTTGATGGACCGACTCTTCACGGTGTCCGGCCTGCCGCTGATTGCTTATTTGAGTCGAGTGCAAAGCATTTAGGCAGTCGATGCTTAGCCGCTGTCCTCACCGGAATGGGACGAGATGGCGCTGCAGGTTCACTTGCCATAAAGAAGGCAGGTGGGGTGGTGCTAGGTGAAAGTGAAACAACTTGCACTGTCTACGGAATGCCTCGAGCGGCGAAGGAAACCGGCGCAGTATCGGCGGAGTACGCCATCCACGAGATTGGTCATGCATTGGTTGCTACGGCTGCCGGGAGGCTAAGAGATGCTGCTTAAAACTCACGATTGGGCAAGCTTTTACTCCTTAATGAAGCGCCGTACCGGATTGGATCTGAACCTTTACAAACAAGATCAGTTGCAGAGACGGATTCTAAGCATGGCGGATACCAAAGGGGCAGGCAACCTAGAAGGTTTCTGGAAGCTAATCAGCACGAGCGATCAAGACATTCAGTGGTTTCTTGACAAGTTGGCAATAAATGTCTCTGAGCTTTATCGGAATCCCGAGAAATGGGTAGAGATGGAAACCAAGGTATTGCCACAACTCCTAGAGAAGACATCTCGTTTAAAGTGTTGGAGTGCCGGGTGCTCCTATGGAGCCGAAGCTCATACTCTCGCGGCCATTCTGGATATGAATTTTCCGGGTGCACACCAAATCATTGGCTCTGACATCGATATGGCTGCTCTCGACCAAGCAAAGCGCGGAGATTTTAACGATGCCGATCTAAGGTTTATGCCCGACAAGTACAAAAAGAAATACTTTGAAAAAACCGCCACCGGGTGGGTTGCCCTACCGATTCTAAAGAAGTATCTGAATTTCCGACGTGGAGACCTGTTAGGCGATCGGTTTGATACCGGATATGACCTGATCATGTGCCGAAACGTCGTGATCTACTTTACTGATGTGGCAAAAGATGAGCTTTACAAAAAGTTCTATAACGCATTGAAACCGGGAGGAATCCTCTTTGTGGGGAGTACCGAACGAATTTTTTCGGCAAAAGAGATCGGATTTACTACAACAATCCCGTTTTTTTACCAAAAACCTATGGAGGGGAAGACACAACTATGGCGAAACGCATCTTAATCACGGACGACGCGCTTTTTATGCGAGTCACTCTAAAGAATATCCTGACTCAGAACGGCTACGAAGTAGTCGGAGAGGCCAGCAATGGGGCTGAATCAGTCGAGCTTTATAAATCACTAAAGCCGGACTTGGTAACCATGGATATCACCATGCCGGAAATGGACGGGTTGGCAGCCCTCAAGCAGATCAAGGCGCATGATCCCAATGCGACCGTTGTGATGTGCACGGCAATGGGGCAAAAAAATATGGTGGTGGAGGCCATTCAAGCGGGAGCAAAAGACTTTATCGTGAAACCGTTCCAAGCGGAGCGAGTTATCGAAGCAGTTACCAAGCTCTTGGCTGCCTAAGCCATGAAAGTTGAATATGTCAGTCCGTTCGCGGAAGCTGCGGTCACGGTTTTTAGCACCCTGATCAACTGCAAACCTGAAAGAGGCCAGTTAAGTGCACGTCCTCAGATGTTCACAAGCCAGCAGATCAACATTGTCTGTGGCATTACAGGTCAAGTAGAAGGTTTGGTGATCTATGGGATGTCGATGATAACGGCCGACAAGATCGCCTCTAAAATGATTGGGGCACCTGTCGTTACCTTCGATCAGCTTGCCGCTAGTGCCATCGCCGAGCTCGGAAATATGATTTCTGGGCATAGCGCATCTGGTCTTTTGAGCCAGGGCTTTTCTTGTGACATAACCCCGCCAACCATTATCCGTGGAACCAACGTGAGTGTTACCACCCTAGACATCCCGGCCCTTGTCATCCCAATGAACTTGCCGGAGATAGGAATGTTCGAGGTCAACGTTAGTTTGCAGGAACGCATACGATTAGCTGCGTAGGAGCAGACGCAAAACGCCCCTTGCCAGTCGGCAAGGGGCGTTTTGTGTTAGTTGTGTGCTACAAGTTTGACCATATCAAGCTCTGCTAGATATGACTTGGATGCGGAACTAACCATACCCTTTGCTTTGATCTGCACTCTTACGATAACTTGATTGGTGGCACTCACATACTTTGTCCCGTCAAGGTTTGCTAACGTTATCGGGGAGAAGGCATTGGTGAGAGGTATGACTCCAACTGACTCAAACAAGCCATTTTGATGGTTTTTAGCCAGCACTTGGAGCTCAATACTGGATCGAGATGGGTTTCGGGCAACAACCGTTATATCAATCTTAGATTTTGATAAAGAGTCGGTGGTGAATGTTGTCTCGGTATATAGTTCCTTGCTAAGTCCTGGGATCAGTTTGACCCACACGTCATCCTGTTTTCTAAGCACATGAAGTGGGTTTGCGGGTTGTCTGGTTCCAACAAATTGAGAAGCGGTGATAGGCGCTCCCAATCCCTTCGCCTCGGAAGGATCGACAACGAAAAGACCTCGGTCAATGTCTGAGATGATAACGTTGCCACTAGGAAAACCCGCCCAGGTTCCCCAAGCCCCGTTGAACTGAAACCCAGACCCTCCAGGATAGCTATCAAAGAACCCTGATTCCTTGAGCGTCGGGGAGTTAGCCATGTCGTAAATGCGTAATCCGCTCTTATAGGCGGAGAGGAACAAAAAGCCATCTTGAGTCATAGAGTTATGGTCAATGGCGTTAATCGGGTTAATAAACCGGCCTCCATATGTAGGCGCTCGAAGGTTTTCAACATTGATGATATGGGTCGATGCATCGCTAGAAATGCCGTTCATTTCATCAAGCTCATCATTCGCGAAAATGACTTTCCCATCGGGCGAAAGAGCTCCACTGTGACTGTAGAACTTTCCGAGATCACTGTTGCCTGTGTAGTATCGGATGAATCCCAGTGTCTCCATCTTTGGGACGTTGTGACCTTGAGCATTTTTCGTGGTTGTCACGTCAATGATGTACATGCCGCCATCATTGCCATTCGCACAAAAAGCGTAGCAAATCATCTTGCCTGCATCGGGGCCAAAGGTGCGCTTAACGTAAAGTGCGTCGTGTACGTACTTGGTTGTCCAGGTGCCCACTTCTACGGGGTTCTCGGGATTAGTGCAGTCTAGAGCGCGAACTCCCCGCACATTGCCCGACATGTTGCCGCCGTGGATCATGATCAGCTTGCTTTCAGGGATAGCCTGAATGGTATGCCCAGTAGAGACCCCACCCCCTGTGTACGTCGCAGCTAGAGTCACAATTCCCTGATCTGCTTGACGAAGATCAATAATCTGGATTCCGCCTCCACCCTCAGTGGTCGCATAAGCGTAATCTCCCAGAACACATACCTCATGCCACTGACTGTTCACTCCCGGGATGTGCCCCACGATAACGGGCGAGGTGGGGTTTGTAATGTTCACAACGGCATTGCCATTCCGCAAACCCATGATCGCGTACTCATTTCCGCTTGGAGAAATATAGCCGGCACAACCAGAACCGCTGGACGGAGCTCCAGAAAACTGGTTTAGCGGGATTTGACTTAGGAACCGAACCTTATCTCGGGCATATTGAGCATGGGCACCCAGACACATTGCCAACGCACTTGCTAAGCATAAGAATCGTAGCGTCTTCACTTTTCATCCCTCGATATAGTAATGGCAGTGGAATCAAGTTTGGCGGAGTGATCCAGTTCTACACGGCGGTTATTCCAAACTCGAACTCGAAACTGATCTGGCTCCTTCACTTTGCCTGAATCAATAAGCGTGAGTTCAATCTCCCGCTCCTCCCCTTGAAAAGTGCCTTTGCCAGCAATGATCAGTACATTGTTTTTTAGGCTGTGCTTTGTCACTGATTTCAAGAAGATAATGGCTTCGTTCTGACGTTCGAAGGTGATCCCTCCCACATCCTTTAGCACAATCATTAAGTCGGTCTTCTTCTTCGGATTTGTGAAGATCTCACCCGAGATGGAGCCCGCAGCATCGCCTTCAACTCCAACAAACTGATAGCCGCCTCTGGCAACGACCTTCGTGGAATTTGCTTGTGAAGCATGGATCCCGATGGCAAAAGCAAGAAGCGGTACGACCAAAGAAATGCGTACCATGTTGAACATTCTAGCGGCCTAATGAAAATCGATCAAGCCGAAATGAACTTTATTGGTAATTCTTTGAAGATTGAATTGAGCGGCGATTGAGCTCAATGAGGTTCCAAGCTTGCCCCGCTGTCTCAACTAGCTCAATGACATTCACATCAACCCCGAGTTCGCGGAGTTCGTGTCGTTGTCTTTCCGTCGCCTTTTCTTTTCTCCAGAGGCCTCGCTGAGATGTATAGCCCCTACTAAAAGGCCATCGTTCCAATACTTTTCGGTCCGCTATTGCAAAGGCCCTTGTCAAATCTTGTCCCAGATCATAAGGGTCACCTTCCGACTGGCTCCCCACTGCGAGCTCCAAGTGATATCTTCCCAAAGTATCGCAAATGATTTTAGCGGTGCGGTCCGCTTCATTCGCCCCGCCTCCACAAGGCAGCAAGTAGATGCCATCACCCACCTTCATCCAGGCGTTCCGACTAGTCTGTGCGACAGATTCAGGCGTGGAAAGCTCAGCCAGAATATCTACGGCTGTAAGCGTCGCTCCAAGATCTTCGTATTTTGTGGGACGGCGGAATAAGAGGGCTCTTCCTGCGGGAAGAAGGTCGTCCCATTTCCTCAGAGCCTCGTCCAAACTGTGGCCCTCAAGGTCAAAATCTGTAGGCAAACCGACTACCGCCGCCAGGCTAGGCTTTTCCGGTCCTTGCTCCTTGGGAACCGCGACCTTCTCTCCGTTATCGACAATGTCGATAACAATACAATCTTGTTTGTCACTACCCCGGACCGCTTCGCGGCGGGCACTGGCGTCGACCAAGCCATCAATGGTGTTGGGCAAGACTCGTAGTCCCCGCCCGATCATTTGAGTGTAAAGAGCCCAGCTTTGTGTGGGGCGTAACATCAGGACGCAAGACACTTCTGGAAGGTCGAATCCTTCCGTTGCAATGTCTACATTGGTTAGAACTTGAGTATGTCCGCTGGCGAACCTCGCCATGATCGCATCGCGTTGGGCCGCGGGCATGGACCCATTTACGGACTCACAGGCAATGCCTCGGGCTCTAAAGAGATCGGCTACGTCTTCTGCGTGTTCAATGCCGGTACAGAAAACAATAGTGCGGCGATCTTTGGCTACTTCAGCCCAGTGCATATAAGCCGCATCATTGCGTTCTTCGGTGTTAACGGCTTGCTGAAGTTGGCGAGCATTATAGTCGCCATGTTGCATCCGCACCCGGGAGAGGTCAATGCCAGTGGCTACGCGGTATCCACGAACATCTGCTAGCCAACCATCTTGAATGGCTTCCCTAAGCGTATAGGAGAACGCAATATCTTGGAAAATCGCCTCATCGGTTCCATGCAGCTGACGGTTATCCATACGGTGAGGGGTTGCCGTAACACCCACCGTGAAGGTGCCTTCTTCGTAACACCCAAACCGCTCCATCGCTTGCTGATAGGTAGAAGCCGCTGCATGGTGCGCTTCGTCAATGATCACCAAGTTGGGGTTGAACTCCCCTAATCGAACCGAGTTTGGCCGACCTAACGATTGCACGCTTCCAACGACTACATCGGCATCGCCACGAAGCGATTTTCCGGCCCCTTCAATAGCAACATCCAGGTGGCTATTCTGTAAACCAATACGCCGGTAAGCCTGGTCAAGAAGCTCTCGTCGATGGGCAAGAACGAGTGAGCGTTGGTCTTGGCTTTGGTGATGAGAGCCGATCAACGCGCTAAAAAGCGTTGTCTTTCCTGTCCCGGTTGGCATCACAACCAAGACTCTCTTCATTCCCTGATCGCGACAGGCAAGAAGCTGCGCCAAAGCTCGCGCCTGGTAGGGGCGCAATACAATTGGCGAAGGCATCAGGCGCATTGGGGCGCGATCTTCCGTGAACATGGGACAAAGTGAGAGCGAATCTCTTGAGCCCACCTTGGCTCAGGATTTGAGATTACCGGAAGTAAGAGACGATATCGGGAGTCTTCTCGATGCAACTCTTGATTCTGAGACCGATAGGAGACACCCGCTTCCTAAAGATTCTGCATACGAGGAGACAAGAGTCGAGATTTGGTGGGCCGTCGCTACAGCCTTTAGTCCTTCGATCCTGATGCGGATTACCGATGGCTTGCTTTGTCCGCTTAGAGATATCAAGGCGTGAAAGTCGGCATCTAAAGTCACAATGACTAGATTTTTCTCTCTAGAGAGTTCAATGATTTCCTGATCGGAAGCTCTTTCAAAGCCAAGATCCGACACATGCAAAGCATCAATACCAAGCTTTGCAAGCTCCATCAATGTACTTCGGGCAAGACCTTGATCGAGTAATAGTTTCAAGAGGCTTGTCTGAAGAAATGAACTTCATCTGAGAGGGAAGATGCAGCAAACTCTAAAACTTGCCGCAAATCTTCCTCTTCTAGCTCCGAAAATTCCGACAATAGCTCGGATCGATCTGGATACTGCGCAATGAGTTGTAACACTCGTCGAACCGTTAGGCGCATACCTCGTATACAAGGTTGTCCATTCATCTTATCGGGCTCGATGGTGATACGGTCAAATGGCATATCTCAGTATCCCTCAGGTTTCTTCTAGCTGATCTGCAAAGCTTCCTCGCCCAGAATCTCCTTCACAACCTTGTTCTGATTGATCCGATATTTTCGGGCGCGGGGGGCCATGTAGCGGCAATCGATGGGTTCGAAATCAAAGCTGGGTCCAGAGGGGCCAAATGTTGCCAATGTGCTCTTCAGCCAGTTCGTATCGTCTCGGTCCGGGGTGTCCATCTTAAAGTGAGCGCCTCGGCTTTCATCACGAACAATTGCTCCGCCAACAATCGCCTTCGATTGCTCAATCATGTTGATCAGAGCACGGGTGAATGGAACGGCTTGGTTAGCCCAACCACTGTTGTCCACCAAATCGCATTGCTGAGCGCGGGAGGCAAGGTCATCAAGCCTGTCTTTAGCTTGAACAAGATCCTTCTGTAATCGCCAAATGCCGCAGTTATTCCACATGACATCGGCAAGTTCAGCGTGGAGGCGATACGGATTCTCTTCGCCATTGCTGGATCTCAGTCGGTTGTATTCGGCTTGCTGCTCAGACTGGGCATCCTGCAAAGTCTTCTCGGAAGCGGCGATGCCGCCAGATTCCTTAATATAAGCCAAAACGCCTTGAGCCGCGATCTCTCCGCCCACCAGACAGGAAAGCAATGCATTTGCGCCCAATCGGTTTGCGCCGTGATACTGGTAATCGGCTTCTCCTGCCGCATACAGTCCCGGAATGTTTGTCATCTGGTTGCGAGGTTCATCGGGATTCCAGGACCCGTCGCCGTTCAGGTTGTAATCAACCCAAAGACCACCCATCGTGTAGTGAACGGCCGGATAAATGCGCATCGGAGTCTCGATGGGATCTTCACGCATGAACTTCTCGTAAATCTCCAGAACGCCTTCCAACTTGTCGTTGATAATCTCGCGGGTGTGAGGACCACCTCGACTCTCGTGAAGCTGGGTGATGTCCAAATAAACTTGTTGTCTGCCGCCCACGCCCGCGCCCTTCTTGCAGACGCAGTAAATGGTGAAACTGACCAAGTCTCGGCTAAGCAAGTTGCCATAGACGGGGTCGAGCTCTTCGCAGAAGTACCAGCGATCCTGCTCCGGAATGTCAACGGGCTTTCGGGAATCCATCGGGTCACGTGGTGACCAGAGTCTGCCACCTTCGCCACGCACGGACTCCGACATCAAGCGGCACTTGTCTTCGCCAGGAATCGCGGTCGGGTGAATCTGTACCATCTCCGGGTTGCCGTACTTCACGCCTTGCTGATAGCAAATAGAAACGGCGGCGCCGGTGTTGATAATGGAGTTTGTTGACTTACCGAAGATAACGCCGTTTCCGCCGGTTGCGATGATCGCCGAGTCACAAGCAAAGGCCCGAATCTCCATCGTTCGCAGGTCTTGTGCGGTGATGCCCACACATCGTCCTTCATCATCCTTGATGATGCTCAAGAACTCCCAGCCTTCGTACTTCTCAACCATGTTGGAAGTCTCCCAGCGACGAACTTGTTCATCCAACGCATACAGAAGTTGCTGCCCCGTGGTGGCCCCAGCATAGGCGGTGCGGTGCTTCAGCGTTCCACCAAAGCGCCGGAAACTGAGTAAGCCTTCGTTCGTGCGGTTGAACGGAACGCCCATGCGATCCAAAAGATAAATGATCGCCGGAGCGCGCTCAGCCATCCGCATTACGGGAGGTTGGTGGTTCAGGAAGTCGCCACCGGTAATGGTGTCCTCAAAGTGCAGGTAGGGCGAGTCGCCCTCTCCACGAAGGTTTACCGCTCCGTTGATTCCGCCTTGCGCGCAAACACTGTGCGAACGCTTCACGGGTACCAGCGAAAAGAGCTTAACCTTGTGGCCCGCCTCCGCGAGCTTCATTGTCGCCATGAGACCCGCAAGGCCTCCGCCAACTACTACAACCGTTTTCTGAGCAGCCATTCCTAACTTGCTAGTTTACGCTTTTCGAGCCGCTAGATACCGGAGGTCTAGGCGGTTCTTCTGCGTCGACGGTAAATTGCCAGTCCCAGGCCAGCAGAACCTAGCAACATCGTGAAGGGTTCAGGCACGGGTGTGAATGCGAAAGTTCCCGCTCCATAACGGATAGCTGGGCCACTATCAAGGATGGTAGGCAGGATAAAACCAGACGGATTATCGTAGCGGCTAGAGCCAACAAAGTTAACGTATCCGCCTCCATTGGGAGTAGCTGCAGATCCGCTTCCGTGAGTATTGAAATTTCGCTCTAAATCTCCATATCCAAGGGCGACAACACTGTATTGCCCACCAGCTTCAAGCGTAAAAGGTGTGGCCAAAGACTGCATGCGCCAAACGCCCGTCAAAGGATCGGTTGCGCCTGAAAGATGAGTGGAACCGATCAAGGAACCGTTTACTCGGTTGAAAATACCTACTTGAATAGTAGCCATGAGGCCGTCTTGTCCGCTGTCAAAAGCCCCTAGATGAGTAACAAGAATGTCTGAAGCCCCTGTAACATCAAAGTCTAAACCTAATGTTCCCAACCATGCTTGGTTGCCAACTGTTGCGGTGGAGTTAATGAGTGCAGGAGTTGAAAGTGCCGATGCACCTGCTACGATGCCAAAAACTAAAACTGAGGAGCTAAGAGCTTTCATGTTAACGCCAGCATTATACAATTGACGCCAAGCAAGCGTAGGGCAAAAGGAGTCGCAAAAATACTAGATGTGATTCGGTGAGACTACATTGGTTGGTATACAGTCCCAGGGATTACTTTTTGGTGCCAATGAATAATCCTCTGCCCATCGGGCCGATTGGGTCGTACTCCACCGCTAATCCTGCCTGTTCCATTGCGTGTTGATAATCTGACTGTTCAAACAGGCCAAGCTCATGTCGCTCGGATTCACGAACAACTTCATCCTGAGTCACGATCAAGTATTGAAAGTCGATAATGCTGATGTCATCCCGTCGGCTACCTTGCGAGATTCGGGCAATCTTGAGGTCGTCGTCATCCACAGTCAACATATGTAAATGTGGAGCATGATAGTGCTCCTTATACAGCCAAGGCTCCACAATCAGGACACCGCCTGGTTTCACATGTTGAGCCATATTGGAGACCGCTTTTTGTAGATCACTTTTGGAGGTCATGTAGCCGATTGAACTGAATAGACAGGTCACCACATCTGCCTCAAACCCGAGATTGAAGGTCCGCATATCGTCCTCCTGCAATCGTTCTCCTGGAATAGTGCGCGATGCGATGCCTAACAAGTCTGGGTCAAGGTCAACACCATAGACCTCATACCAATTCATGAATTCGTGTAGGTGTTTGCCAGTTCCGCAGGCCACATCAACTAACGTCTTTCCATCCGAACGAAGGTGCGCTTGTATTGCTTCATGAACCTCTTGTGCTTCCTTGGCATAGTCTTTAAAGGAGTACATCGCATCGTAAAATCGGGCAGACTTGGTGAACACTATCTTCATCCTAACCAAATCGCTAACGGAATTCAAATGCCTATCACGGAAGCCGCTGTTCAACCGATCTTAGCGAAGCTCGGTTCTGCCCGAAAAATTACGCATCGGAAGATGTTTGGAGGGATCGGCATCTATTGTGATGGAACCTTCTTTGCGGTTATCGATGACGATCATCTGTACTTTAAGGTGGATGACATCAACCGTTCCGCTTATGAATCCTTAGATATGCCTCAATGGATTATCAAAGGACAAGGCCCGATGCCTTATTACGAGGTTCCCCTAAAGGTTTTGGAAGAACCAGAAACTCTTGGGCAGTGGATCGATGACGCGGTAGAAGTGGCTAAGCGGAAGAAGAAATAGTCCCCACCCAGGACCGCGCGTGTCCCCACGCGCAAGGCGGTTCAGCTTTCTGCAGATGTTGGCTAAGTTCAACAAGGAAAGCGCGTGAGGGCACGCGCGGTCCTATTTACTCCTTTGGCAACATATGGCCAAGTTTGTCGCGCTTGGTTTCGAGATACTTTGTTCTAGGCTCTACTGGACCGGCAATCAAAGGAACGTGCTCTACAATCTCCAAGCCGTAGCCCTGTAACCCGCTGACCTTTTTCGGGTTATTGGTCATGAGTTTCAGCTTCCGCAATCCCAGATCTGCCAGGACTTGTGCTCCAAGGCCATAGTCACGCAGGTCGGCCTTAAATCCTAATGCCTGATTTGCCTCAACGGTATCCAGCCCGCCGTCCTGAAGCTCATAGGCACGCAGCTTATTGATCAAACCAATCCCGCGACCTTCTTGAGCGATATACAGAACCACGCCGCGTCCTTCCTCTTCAATCTTCTCCAAGGCCATCTGAAGCTGGTCTCCACAATCACATCTGAGGGAGCCTAGAAGATCACCGGTTAAGCAGGAAGAATGGATTCGCACAAGGACGGGTTCCTCTGTGCATACGTCGCCTTTAACGATGGCTACATAAGGGTGTGGCTCTACGCTAGGTTCGTAGGCAAAGATTTGGAAATGACCAAACTTGGTGGGAAAGTCGATGGGGCCAGCGACCCTTGTGACCAGCTTTTCATTTTTGCGACGATAGGCGATTAGATCGGCGATGGTCACGATCTTGAGGCCGTGCTTCTCCGCATATGGAACCAGGCCGTCCATTCGCATCATGGAGCCATCGTCATTCAAAATTTCGCATCCCAAGCCAACCGGTTTGAAGCCAGAGAGGATACAAAGATCAACAATCGCTTCGGTATGACCGGCTCTCTTCAAAACACCACCGGCTTCCGCACGCAGTGGAATGATGTGCCCGGGCCGTCCTAAATCCTCAGGAACAGCATTGTCGTCCACAAAGACTTCTACCGTTCGAGCGCGATCAAAAGCGGAAACTCCTGTAGTCGCACCCTTCAGGGCATCCACCATCTCAGCCATGGCAGTGCCATGACGCGCGGTGTTTTGCTTGGTCATCATTGGGATACCAAGCTCCTTTAGCCTTTCGGCGGTGGTGGGAATAAACGGAACTCCCCGACCATTGGTGATCATGAAGTTCATGATCTCCGGGGTGCAAGCCTCTGCTGCGCAGACCAGATCGCCTTCGTTCTCCCGATCAGGATCGTCAACAACGATTATCATCTTGCCGGCTCTAAGGTCGTCCAGCGCCTCATCAATGGTCGAGAAGCTCACATCTGTAGTCTACGTTGTGTAGCGCTTCATTGCAGGGTCTAGTCCCGGGCCGTAGGTCACAGGAACCTATTTGAACCTAACCCGACAAAGGGTCCTTCGGGAACCTACATCAAACCAAAAGAATCCGATTCGTCCATTTTTGTCCGCCTTTTTAGCCCTGGCTGAAACGGAACCTGGTTTCGTGATCCTTCGTTTTGGGACTAGACACTCAATGGAGGGAAACCATGAAAAATTGGATAAACAAACTTGGAAGACTTCTTGCAATCGGCAGTATTGCCCTAGGAGTCGCGGCCCCGACAATGGTGCAAGCGCAAAGCCTAAAGGACCTTGAGAAGCTCATTGATCGTCGGCAAGATAAAAAGAATGAGTGGCGTAATATCGCTTACCTTTCGGGTGGCTTGGGCGTTTTAGGTTTGCTCAAGAAAGACAATACGTTGTTCTTTGCCGGTACTGCAGGAGCACTTTATTCTGCTCACCGGTATGAGCAAGATCGGAAGAGTCAAAGTAAGCTCAATCGAACCAAAGCGGCTTACTTCAGCCGATCTCACTTTTACCGAGATGGCAAGAAATATGTCCGTAAAACCACTTGGAAAAAAGGCAAGAAGCATTACTACTTTGCTAGAGCCTAGAAACCTGAAGTAGATTGTGAATGTGCAGGATCGATTCCCGCAATTCATAGGTGACCGATACATCGCAATGCCACCCGGCGTTCAAAAGGAACTGCCGAGTGGTATTGCGCTTGATCTCTTGTTGATTGAGGTTCAACAGCAGTTTAAGGAAACGGCGACCCCGTTTTCAAAGCGACCTCATGCCTTTGACCTTGCCCTGGATGAGGCGCTAGCTGTTGTCGTCCTTACGGACGAAGGGTATTCCACTCAAGCTGCTTGGTGGCTGGCTAGGGAAGCTTCAGTTACGGAGTGTCTGGCGCAGATTCCCCCAGAATCCGCTTGAAGGCTTCGTGACGATAGGCAAAAATTCGATCTAAGTCTTTTTCCACATAAAGCTTGTTGATCACTTTGCCAAGCTTGCCCATGGGCAAAATGTAGGCAACCATATCTCGAATCAAAGTGCCGTCCCCATCGGGAATAAAATCGTGCCGATGCCTCCAGAATTTGAAGGGTGATTTTTCGGCTTGATCGGTAAATCCGTATGGAGGTGTGACTTGGCTGATTCTGGCCCGCCACGTGATCGGCAATATGCCCAAAATCCACATACGCATCACCTGTAGCGTTCCGTCGTTCATTTCCAGGTCTGGCGAAATCAACTTGACCCGCTTCCCAGGAGGTGCAAGGAGTTCAAGGGATTTGCCGGAAGAGTGAAACTCCCAAACCTTTTCGGGCGGAGACGCGACCTTAAGCTCAAAAACCTTGTAGTGCACAGGCTCAAAGTCTACAACCTACCGGTCAAAATCATGCGGATGCTTTTGCCGAAGTCGTATTGCTGCCAATTTATTCATGAACCAATAGAGATTGATGGCGATCTCACTAAATCGTGTTGGGACCATGCCGAGTGGACAGACGACTTTGTGGATATTGAAGGAGACCAGAAGCCATCGCCAAGGTTCAGAACTCGGGTCAAGATGCTGTGGGATGAGCAGTTCTTCTATGTGGCTGCCGAGATGGAAGAGCCGCATGTGTGGGCAACTTTGACCGAACACGATTCTGTGATTTTCCAGGACAACGATTTTGAAGTCTTCATAGATCCAGATGGAGATGCGGAGCGATATTTTGAGTTTGAGATCAATGCCCTAAACACAACTTGGGATCTCTTCTTGCCAAAAGCCTATCGCGATCAAGGTTCCGCCGATAACTCGTGGGAAGCTTATGCGAAGTCTGCAGTTCAGATTCAAGGGAGCCTAAATAATCCCGCCGACACAGATCAAGGTTGGACGGTAGAGATTGCTTTCCCGTGGGAATGCTTTGCTAAGGAGGGTGGAATGCCCTGCCCACCCCAAGGCGGCGATATATGGCGCGTTAACTTTTCTCGCGTGGAGTGGATAACCGATATCGTGGAGGGGCAGTATGTGAAGCGAGAAGGATTGCGAGAGGATAACTGGGTTTGGACTCCTCAAGGACAGATTGATATGCATCAACCGGAGCAGTGGGGCTTTGTTGAGTTTAGGTAGCGAGCAATCTGCAAATGTGACGGTTGGTGCAACTGCGAGTGTGGAGCTTAGGCCTATCTACCAATGATTTAGTTGAACGTTGAGCATGAAGTTGTCGCCTAAGAAATAGGAACTTCTTAGAAAAGGGTGCAATGATGGCAAAGCATTGTTACAATGAGAATATGGGTAAGCCGATTTCATTCGGCCTTTTGCTTGGCCTAGTGGTTTGCATCTCAGGTTGCCGCACATCTACTTCGCAACTGTCTGAGTTGTCCGGAACTCAGTCTGGAAGTGGATATATCGATGTATCTTTACGCCATGCTTCAAACTCGGCTGAGGCATCCCTTCCCACCCAATTGCCACTAGATGCTGAAGCTAAGCAGTCTGGGCATAAGGTTTTCGCGAAAGTATCTACAAAACTATTGAGAAGCCCTCGCGAGGGTGCGACCCCCTATTATCAGGTAGATAGAGGTACCGCGCTTTATGTGCGTCCGATGGATGACAAGCGTTGGTTGGAGGTCAGCCTGTCAAAAGGCCGTCGTGTCTACGTGAAAACGGATGAGACGACCGCTCTTGCCCTGGCATTGGCCCAGGGCTCATTAGCAGATAAACAGCGACTAGAACCGAAGTCTAAACAAGACCAGCAAGTAGACGATGGTGACGGAAAGGGAGGTGGTCCCAGCCCTCGAGATCCGGCCTTAGATGCCGCGATTGCGGATACGGAAGAAGTTTTTAAGGAATTAGATTTGGCTTGGGACAGATTCCGAGGCGAGGCGAATGCATTCCAAATGCCAGGGGCGGATTGGGTTTCTACAAGAGATGTCAGCCTTCAGCGTCTATCTGTCTTAGTCGCGGCTCACCGTGAGTTTGAAGAGGAGGTGCGAAGCCTTACCGCTCTGTCTAGCAACTTCACCGCAAGCGAACGAGCGGCATATCAGGCTTTGGTGATGCACCAAGACCAGGTTAATGAATCGATTGAGGCCTGTAGCCAAGCCCTAAACCAGATGGTTGACGATAGCGATTGGGTTCAACCCATCGAGGCCTTCCTAGCAGGAGTTCAATCCTTGGGTGGAGGCATCGACGGGTTGAGAGTAAACCTAGCTAAGCTTGGCTGATCGGCGTCGGCGAACTTTCGCAAAAGCTCCTACCGCAGCGCCTCCCATGAGCATCATGGTGAATGGCTCAGGAACAACTTCAGTCATGGACACATTATCAAGTGCTGCTCCGTAGGCTCCAGGAGGTGCGATTCCTTCAAAGTTGAGTCTCGTTAATGCTGAAGTCGCTGTGAAATCAAAAGTGAATTTAGTCCACATCATGTTGCCATGTGAATGACTACCATTTGTGTATGATGCATCTTGGGTGGTAAGAATCGTAGATCCACCATTGACCACATCGATTAATGTTGCTCGGAGGGCATATGTAGGTACTGAAGGGGCATTAATATCGGGATTGCCAGACATCCAAAAGCTGATTTCGTACTTGGTGCCTGCAGTCGTAGCTATATCTTGAAAAAGGCTACCGAAGGTCAGTCGATTCAAGTCAATGCTACGATCTTGGTCTTGAGCATCCCAATAGCTACCAATGTAGTCAACACCACCCCCGCCAACCGTCCAAGAAGTTATAGAAGATCCTCCTGCCGGCACCTCAAGAAAACCACCATTGAAGGAAGCACCTTCCTCAAAACTACCATTGGTAACAAGATTTGCCTGTGCTGAACTTATCGCTACTGCAAGCAAGGGAAATGCCAAAAACTTATATGTCAACTTCATGGACCGCTACACAATAACGCAAAGAGGCGGCAATAGTCTATGGGTTTATGAACCGACACTAAATGCTGGTGAACTTGCGGGGTACGTAAAAGTGGTTGAATGGCGGAGAGGGAGGGATTCGAACCCTCGAAGAGTTGCCCCTTACCGCATTTCGAGTGCGGCGCACTAGTCCACTATGCGACCTCTCCGGGGGCTATTATGACGCAAATGCTTTTACAGCCTAGAGGTCAAGACCCAAAAAAGGTGATACTTCCTTTGAGGCTTGGTCAGGTGTAAAGGGACCTCGAATTGTTTCTCCTCGGACAAGGTAGACCCCAGGGCCAAGGGCTCTGACATCAGGCCGGATATCTCCAAATGCGGCAATAGAAAGCCTAAATGGACTCAGTTGGGCCATTTTGTCCGCCCACTCCTGAGCCTTAGGGCCGACGCTGATAAAGAACTCATCATCGAAAACTTGTCGGGCAGCGCTGAAGAATCCGGCGGCGTTTAAACCAAGCTGGGTTGCGGAAGGACCAAACAAGTTGGTAGATGCACCTGCAAACTCGCGGAAGGTTTTCTCTTCTTTTAGAACACGTCCATAGTCCGTGCATAGGCGGATTGCATATGCCGTGGCGGATTCGGTTCCAGGGTCAGAGAGTTCGGGTAGCGATAGTGATGTGGGCAGGGGAACAATCGGATTTACGCCTAAGTTGAGAATTCCCAACCGCTCGCCTTGGAAGAGCGATAGGGCTCGGCTAAGGACCCTCTGTCCATCCAGTAAAACAGCCCGGCGACCAGTAACCAAATAGTATTGAAAACTGGCATCTGCAAAGGCCAAGTAGTCCCCAAGATATCCTTGTGCAAATGCGTCAGTGGGGCCATGAGGAACGTCATCCTCTATGCGTAGATTCTGAACCCATTGGAAGTGGCTCTCCGCCTGGGAAAGGCGATCTGCGTCGCCCAAGATTCGAGCAGCTTCCAGAAGTCTAGCAACGGTATATCCACCCACGTCCGTAAAACCAGGCGATGTCTTGGCGGGCACGGGTCCGGTTTTTTCTCTGAGAAGCTGCAAAACTCGATCTAAGCTTTCCCTCTGATCAAGGATGCTGAATCTGGTTGGGAACGGAGTCATGCGAGGGTTGGATTCCACGCGAAGGCCTAGGTCATCTCGAGCAAAAACTCGATCCTCTGTCGTCGCTAAAGCTTCGTTAAGCTTCCGCACTCCAAAACTAGCGCGGCTACTACGGCCATTCTCAGCTGGGTCGCTGACTCTGCCGGCAGCAAAACCATTGAGCAACGCAAAGTCAGCTAAGATGCCATCAAAGGTGCGGATAGCCAAGTATCGATACAATGGTTCCTGCGTAATTACGGCGGCTGACGCCAGAATCACCAGCATATTCGCATTCGCCATTGCCGACTTGTCGTAGTCTATTTCGAGCCAATTGGCATCACGCGAACCATGGAAAAAGCCGCCATCTACTAGATCGCAAGCAGGGCTCTGGACCACTGGATCAAATGATCGACGGAACTCATCAACGCGACCCGTCAGCAAAAGGTGTCGCCATGGCTCCGGAGTTAGAACACGAGGTCCATCTTTCCTGAAGCCGCCTTTCTCATAGATGATAGAGGTCAAGAATGTTGCGAAGTCGCTGAAGGGAGGAGTTCCGAGTTTAGTTGGCTGCCTTAATTCTTGAGCATCGATGATCTGTTGTTCTTCTAGCTTCGGAGTCGCATTCTCCTGCACCTTTGCTTCGTACTTGTTTTTTACAGTAACCAATGCATTCAGAAACAGCGCGTCATCCATCGGAAACAGGCTGATCACGTTTGGCAATAGGTCAATGATGCGCCCAGATGGATCCAAGACCCAAAGTTGGCAGCCAGTTGGGAAGCCTAGATTTCCCCTTTCCAAAGGCAGAAATGCGTTGCGATACTCGGGGTAGGCGATTAGGTCCACGCGAATGCATTCAAAGTTTCGTCCGAGAAACGATTGAACACGCGGCGAAAGAAAAACACCTGCATCAAGTCCACGCGAGAGGGGGCTGTATGTGGAGCCGATGAATAAAAGAATGGGTAAAGCTCGACGTCTAGCCCCGGCAAAAGTATCAGAAGTGGGTTGTTTCCAATCGATCTTTTGAATCGCAGCCCGATTTAGGAACTCCGAATTCTCCTTCGCAAGTTGGTTTTCGGCGGTTTTTGGGATGAGCGGACGAATCAAGTGGGCGGCAAATCCGACCACCACCAAGGCAGCAACACTGCTTGTAACGACGGAAAAGGCTGGCCTTGGCATCCCACAGACATTATGCCCGTGTGCTAAACTCGCCAATCATGTCGATCACTCTGGACGAAGTCCGGCACGTGGCAAAGCTGGCGCGGCTTGAACTTGACGAATCGGAAATTCTATCTCTTCAAGGAGAGCTTAATGCGCTACTGGGTCACTTCGCGGATATTCGGACCATCGATGTCTCGGGAATTGAGCCGACCTCACACGCGGTTTCACTCCATAACGTATGGGCAGATGATGTTGCCCGTCCGACTCTAAGTCGAGATCAGGCGCTTCGCAATTCAGCGCTGGCGAAAGCCGGTCTGTTCGTCGTTCCCCAGATTATCGAGGATTAAAGCAGCTTGATTACTCAATTGACAGCTGCCGAACTTGGCCGAAAGATTGCGGCGCGGGAGATTTCTTGTCGCGAAGTAACTGACGCTTATTTAGAGCGAATTACCGCTCACGATGCCACCTATGGTTGCTATCTAGCTGTAGATGCGGATCGGGCTCAAGCAGATGCAGCCAGAGCGCAGGAATTAGTGGATGCCGGAAAGGGTGGCCCGCTGACCGGTGTTCCGGTCGCGGTCAAAGACAACATCTCTACGGAAGGGATTGAAACCACCTGTGCAAGCAAAATCTTAAAGGGATACATTCCTCCTTTCGATGCCACCGTAATCCAGAGGATGAAGGCGGCCGGAATGGTCACCATTGGCAAAACAAATTTAGATGAGTTTGCAATGGGGACTTCCACTGAGAATTCCGCATTTAAGATCACTCGAAACCCATGGGATACAGAGCGAGCCCCCGGGGGAAGCTCTGGTGGGTCTGCCGCCGCCGTGGCCGCAGAGTTAGCGCCCCTATCTCTGGGATCAGACACCGGCGGTTCAATTCGCCAACCGGCTTCTTTGTGTGGCATTGTGGGTTACAAACCAACGTATGGTCGATGCTCACGGTACGGACTTGTTGCTTTTGGCTCCAGCTTGGATCAAATCGGTCCTTTTGCGCGGACGGTGGAAGACGTTGCACTTCTGACCGAGGCCATTACAGGACAAGACGAAATGGACGGCACTTGTTTGCCGATGCCTGCAATCAGTGCCTCTGCGGTAAAGAGCGGTTCCTTGAAAGGATTGAAGGCTGCCTTGCCAAAGGAGATGTTTGGCGAAGCCGTTGACCCGCTGGTTCGAGACCAAGTTGAGCAGGCCATCGAGGTATTGAAGCGTGAAGGGGTGGAGATCCGTGAAGTATCGATTCCGTCGATTGCTTACGGTGTTACAACCTATTACATCATTGCGCCTGCCGAGGCAAGTAGCAACTTAGGCCGGTTCGACGGCATTCGTTATGGTCCCCGTAGCGAAGGTAAGGGCCACATTGGCGTGGTGGAACGCACAAGAGCAGAAGGATTTGGGCATGAAGTGAAGGCTCGCATCATGATTGGCACCTATGCCTTGAGTGCCGGCTATTATGATGCGTTCTATTTGCGAGCCCAGCAGGTTCGCGCTCTTATGACTCAAGAGTTTAACCAGGTGTTTGACGATGTTGATTTTATTCTGTCGCCAACAAGTCCGATACCGGCGTTCAAACTTGGCGAACTGACGGATGACCCAATGGCCCTGAAGCTATTGGACTATTGCACGATTCCCGCTAACATGAATGGTATGCCAGGATTGTCCTTGAATTGTGGTTTTGCAGATGGGTTGCCGGTCGGCCTTCAGCTTATGACTGCTCCGCTAGAGGATGAAAAGCTTCTTCAGATTGCATATTGTGTGGAGAAAGCTCTGCCAAACGCCACTCAGCGTCCTGACATACCGTAACGGAACTCATGGATGATGTCGCGCGCCAAGATCTGCGCCTGTTCCTAAAAGAACTGTTTGCGCCTTGGCGCGTACTCCTGCTTGGCGTGTCGCTCGCTTTTGTCTGGTCTTTACCGCTTTGGCCCGACAAGGTACCGCAGAAGCTCTTTATCTCGTTGACTTTCCTGATCTATTGGTTGGCAACTTCATTCCACAGCAGTACGAATAAGCGCTTCATTTCAAAGAAGTACCAAACCATGTGGAACGGATGCCAAGACCGATTGGTACGCTTCGAAGAAGTGTTGAAGAGGCTCCGTAGAGATCAGATTGCGAACTTGTCTGAGATGCCTTCTACGATCCGCTCAACGGGTAAAGCCATCTATCGCGCCTTGAGGAAAGCAGATATGATGTCGCACGAAGTTGAGAAGACAGAGCGTGATCCTTATCTGGCACCCCCGATTTTCCAATCCTTAACCGATGATCCACAGTCAAAGGAGCTTTATCGACTTGCGGATAAGAACATCGCTGAGTACCGGCAACACTTTGCCGGAGTGATGGCGCGAGTTCATCGAACCGAGGCACAAAGCGCCTATTACATGACCACACTCGACTCTTTGCGAATGCGAATGCTGGGCTATCGCCTGGCGGGTCGTAGCCCTGAGCTTTCTTCAGATGAGTTTATGAGTGCTCTTGCCGAAGCGCGGGCTCAGCTTCAATCTATTGATACGGCCCTCGAAGAACTGGACCTTGGACACTACCCAAAAACCATCTCCGTAGTACCTCCTCCTATGCCTCAGGACGTTGTGGATGATCTTGAGCGTAGATTACAGCAAGGCAACCAGTGACTCCACATGTAGTTTAATACTTCACATGTGGCTATAAAAAATCGTATGATGCGAGATAGGCATATGTCCATCTCCAGTGGGCAACGGTGATGATGAAAAGCGATCTAGATTCGACCACGCACCTTGAGCTGAGCTCGGAGCCAGAATGGTTATCCCAGGCTCTAGTTCGAGGAGGGATCGCACTTTG
The DNA here is from genome assembly GCA_037190145.1 of Fimbriimonadaceae bacterium. Lineage (GTDB taxonomy): Bacteria > Armatimonadota > Fimbriimonadia > Fimbriimonadales > Fimbriimonadaceae > 55-13. The sequence goes on along the minus strand of JBBCJU010000009.1, from coordinate 104,612 downwards.
GCGGTGGGACATCCATAAAGACAATGTAGTTTGGTTGCCTAGCACGCACTTTACGCTTGGGATTGAATTGTCACAGTTGGGTCGTACGGTCGAAGGTTTTTACCAAATGATCCATCCAGAGGATCGACTTAGATGCCGGGCCGTGGTTGAAAGGAGCCTGGATAACGGGAGTGATTACCGAGACATCTACCGCATTCCACAAGGAGAAGGGAACCACGTTTGGGTCGAGTCCGTCGGCACGGTAGTGCGCAATGAAGCTGGTCAGGCAGTTGCCATTGAAGGGGCAATCCATAACATTACGGATCGGGTTTTGGCGGAGGAGGAAATTTCGAAAACTCACGCCGACTATCAGCGAATTGTATCGGCGGCAGGGTTAGCGGTTTATCATCACGATATTCCTGGAGATGCGTATCGGCTGGCTAACTTCGAGATCCTCGAAGATATTGTTGGGGTCAAGTACGAAGGGTCGCATTCTCGATTTTGGGAAGGGGTCAAGAGTATCGATAGCCACGCGTTAGGCGAGTACGCAAGCCTCCCCATAAGTGAGGCCGCTCGGAAGTTTAGAGCGGGCGAAATTGATATGTGGAGAGCAGAATACAAAATTCAGCGTCCTGATGGGCAGATACGCTGGATTTTTGATTCTTCCTATGCGATTCGAGATGCCCAAGGTGTTGTAGTTGGAAGCTTCGGTAGCCTCCAGGATGTTACCGAGATTCGTCGAATATCTGAGGTTATAAGCAAGATCGTAAGCCAAACTGCGATCCGTGGTGATGCTTATCTGCAGCAACTGACATTTGCGCTTTCCGAGGCTTTAGAGGTCCGATTCGCTTTTATTGGTGAGATTGTTGAAGGGCAAGAGTTGTCAGCCCGAATGGTTGCCTCGGCGGAAAATGGCAAGCCGATTGAAAACGTAACCTACGCCTTAAAAGGCACACCCTGCGAGAAGGTTTACGAGGAGGGAATTTGCTACTTTAGGGATTACGTCCAGCAGTTGTTTCCTGAAGATGCGATGCTTGTGGACATCGGTGCCTACGCGTATCTCGGCGCTCCCCTGAAGGCATCCTCCGGCAAGCCAATCGGATTAATCATCGTCCTCCACGACGGACCTATAAACGATTCTCTAGATCCAACGAAAATTCTGCAGCTGTTTGGTGCGCACGCGGCTGCTGAAATAGAGCGTTTGAAGTCCGAGAAGGCTTTGAAGGAAAGTGAGAGTTTTTACCGATCTCTCGTAACGGTGCAATCAGAAGGGATTCTTGTCCTTGATGATCAGAATCACATCGTTACCTGTAATCCATCTGCGCAACGACTTCTTGAGCTTTCAGAAGAGGACTTTAAGCGATTTCCTGGGCTGCGATCTAGATTCCAAGTCATAGACGTTGATGGTAACCCGGTGGATCCCAGTAAAACTCCATCAAAGCTGGCTTTAGCAACGGGGGCTCCTCAGCGCGATCAAACCTATGGGCTTCAGAGAAGCGATGGCAGCGTCACTTGGCTGTCCGTTAACGCGATGCCGATTGATTGCGAAGATGGCGTGAACACGGACCGAGTCGTGGTCTCATTTACCGATATCAGCCCTCGGTTACATGCTGAAGAGGAGCTAAGGCGACTGAACGTTGACCTGGAGGCTCTGGTGAGCGACCGTACGATCGAGTTGCAAAGAGCAAACCGAGAGTTAGAGTCCTTTGCGTACTCAGTTTCCCACGATCTTCGACAACCTTTACGAGCGATTGACGGCTTCTCTCGAATCTTGGAGATGGACTATGGAGATAGGTTGGATGGAGAAGCCAGAAAGCATATAGATACAATCCGGTCTGCTACAAGACGAATGTCTCAATTAATCGACGACTTGCTGAGACTTTCTAGGCTTATCTCCCATGACTTCGTACCTGTACAAGTGGATATGACCCAGTTAGCTTCCGATGTTTTGGGAGCTTTGGTATCAGAACAGGCGGATAATCTTGTAGAAATTGAGATACAAGAAGGCTTAGTCGCTTATGGTGATGAAAGCTTATTGCGTGCGGTACTTGATAATCTTCTCCAAAATGCGCTCAAGTTCTCCGCGAAGTGTGAGCATCCATCGATCCAGGTGGGATATCAAGAAGGTGCCTTCTTTGTGCGTGATAACGGGGTTGGCTTTGATATGAAGTACTCAAGCAAACTTTTCGAACCCTTCCAGCGATTGCATGGCCGGGAGGAGTTTGAAGGGACCGGCATTGGGTTAGCTACTGTTCACCGCATCATTGAGCGCCACAAAGGGCAAGTGTGGGCAGAATCAGAGCCAGGAGTGGGTACGACCCTCTTTTTTAGTTTGCCTTCTGAGCCGCTAACAATCTCCGATATTGCGGTCTCTTCATAGTTAGTAAGGGCTAAAATAACAGTTCTTGGTTTACCTTTGCTACGAATATTTTAGAGGTCTTTTGTAAAGTGGGTGGGAATGTCAGGGGTCAAAAAAGCGCGGAGTAGGGCGGTTCCGCTGACGCCAGAGGCTTTGGAGATTCTCAACAAAGCGCTAACTCAGAAGTGGCAATCAATTGCTAAGGGACAGCGGCTAACCCGGGAGGAAAAGGCGTCCTTGCTCGGCGTGAGTCTTGCGACCTCGGAACGTGTCCTCAAAGGCAAACCTGTCGATCGCCCTACCTTGACTCATGTCTTTAAAAGCGTTGGAGTCGCTTGGGATGACTCTTTTTGTCTGCTGCCAAAAGCTGAATCGCAAGAGTCCTCTCTTCCTCAAGAACTACAAGACAAACCACCCGTACCGAAACGCACTCATCACTTACGCCGGAATATTCTAGCGGGTATCGCGGTCTTCATTGTCCTAGTGATGGTTCAGAAAGACACACGTGCTGGTTCGGTGAATGACTGGCGTATCGCATATTTGAAGGAAACCTCCCTTGCAACCTCTTCTTATCATTCCGCTGACTATGTGAATGCTCGTCAACATCTTGAGTCAGCAATTTCCCTCGCTCGGCGTAACGACAACATTGGCGGTATGGGCGAAGCCTTATATTGGGCAGGTCAACTAGCGATGGTGAATGGCGACTATGAAGTTGCGAAAGAACATCTAGAATCAGCTTATTTACTTAAGACGACTCTAGGAGCAGGACGAGATTCTTCGTACATTGCTGAGGGACTTGGAAATGCGGAAGTCGCCCTTGGCAACTACAAGATAGCGGTGGATCACTATAAGAATTCACTTAAAATGGCGGGAAACCAGATGAACCATGTAATGATTGCGCAAGCTTATCGTGGACTAGGTACGGAAGCACACTGTAGCGGAGATCTGGAGACTGCGGAACGTTCCTATGACGCGGGTTTGGCATTGGTGGCAAATGATGCGAAGGAAGCAGATCTATGCCAAGACTTAATCGCCAGGCGAGCATTGGTGTGGCGAGATCTCGGACAGCTTGATAAAGCCTTAGGCGTCATCACAAATTGTCTGGAGCACTGGAAACGGTTTAAAGGTGAAGGCCATCCCCGGTGGATAGCCAGAACTCAACTGCAACTTGCAACGATTCATTTCAGAAAAGGAAGCTTGGACAAGGCATCTAGTCTGATACAGGCAAGTCGAGAGATTTATATAGCCCTAAAAGATCAATCGGGCGTAGACGAATCCGAAGCGATGTTGGCGGCGAAATCGCCCGGAGAATTGGGTTTGGCGATAACCTCCTCGAAGTTTAATGGAAACAAGTTTTCCGATTCGGGGAGGCATCGCCGAGTAGATAAATCACGCTGATCTCGCTAAGATCGGGCGTGCATTTGTTTTGGAATCGAGTGCAATCGCGATTTCTCGCTCAATGACACTTCCTTTGATTTGGCTCAAATAGACTTTGCTGAGGTCTGGCTGATTCACAAGACGCTCAAGCGTCATGAGCAGGTCAGCAGCCTCGTCGCGACTTAATGAAATCGCCACATCCTTTAAGTCTTTCTGCCCTTCATAGTCGAAGATCCTCATAGTATTTTTCCCCGTGTGGGATGTCTCTCACACCACTACAGGACTAAACGTGCTCCAGGTTCCAAGGTTTTGTCAAACCTTGTCTAAAGGCCTAATTGCCCAAAAGTATTGTTGGTGGAGGACTATTCAACTGAATGTCAGATGGACTAATTCGTAGGAATAGACCTACAAAAAAACCCATGGCAAGGATTTCCTTGCCATGGGTTCATGCTTAAGCCCTGTGGGTTAGCTGATTTGAGCGAGTACGTCTTTCAGGCTTTGAGCTGACTTTCTCAGCCCTTCCTTCTCTTCTTCGCTTACGGCAGGTTCCAAAACCTCGACTACACCGTTTCGGCCCACCTTGGTTGGGAGGGAAAGAGCGATGTCGCTGATACCGAGCAACCCATGCTGCACGCTGGAAACGGGGAGAACGGCTTCACTATTCAGAGCGATGGCATGTACAACCTCGGCGATGGATACGCCAACAGCTCGACCAGCACCACCCTTTAGGCGGATGACTTCTGCACCGGACTTTCGAGTGAACTCGAAAACGCCCTGGACTTCGGCCTGGTAATTAGGCACTGAAGTGAGCGGTACGCCGCCGATGGTGGCGGAGCTGAAGATGGGCACCATGGAATCGCCATGCTCGCCAAGGATAAGTGCCTTCACGTCTAGCGCGTTCACATTGAAGTGATCGGCCAGAAGAGATCTGAATCGGCAGGTGTCTAGAACTGTGCCAAGGCCGATGACCTGAGACTCAGGCAAGATGCCGCTCTGGGCCGCAAGTTGGGTCAGGATGTCCACTGGGTTGGAGACGACCACGATGGTTGCGCCTTCATTAAGCTTGACTCCCTTAAGAGACTCCAAAATGCCCTTGAAGAGGCCCACGTTTCGGTTAATGAGTTCCAGTCGGCTCTCGTCTGGCTTTCGGCGGAGACCTGCGGTGATGACCACACAGTCGCTGCCGTTTACAATGTCGTACTCGTTGGAGCTGGTGAACTTTTGGTTGCTGGTGAGTGCTGCACCGTGTCGAAGATCAAGCGCTTCGCCTGCCGCCATATCAGCGTTCATATCGACCAAGGCGATCTCGCGGACGATTCCGCCTAACTGCAGTGCGAATGCGGCGTCCGAACCAACGCGTCCGCCTCCTCCAATGATGGCTACTTTCATGTTCTTTGGGTTCCCTCTGTTGCCCCTTCGGGCGGCCTCATGCGCTGAGGTTTGATGCCTGAATTATGGCAGGTTGGGCAAATCTACAATGAGGCTCCCTGTTGATCTATGGCACCCCTTGTTGGTCCATTGTATGTAAGATTTAGTTGGGTGACGGAGTAATGATTCAATGGTCCTAAAAACTCTAATGTATGGTTATTGGGTGTCGGTAAGAGTAATCTTTACCTCTCAATTTTGATAAATACTGGTTGATAATAGATGAGTATGGGATCTAAGGCGAACCATTCTGCGACGAGTCGGCACAAGTGTCTCATTTATGAAGGGCATCCATCAGAGCAGTTGCCTGTGGTGGTGCCCATGATGGCTACCAGTCTTCAGGACAATTGGCGCTGTCTTTACCTAGGTGATCCTGAAAGTGTGCACATGGTGGGTTCGGCGTTGACGGCAAAGGGGGTCAACACAATGCGCGAATCTGACCGTGGAGCGCTTATTTTTTCGTCTGAGCGAGAGCACCTAGACGGCGGTAAGTTTGAGCCTAGCGCGATGATCGATGGGCTTTGCCAGATGATTGATGAAGCGGTTGCGGATGGTTATAACGGTCTGTGGGCCACCGGCGACATGATGTGGGAAATGGGGTCGGATGAGAATTTTGATTATCTCACCGAGTACGAGGCCTTGCTGGAGCAGGTGTTCCGCACCAAACCATTATTGGGGGTTTGCCAATACCGGAAGGACGTTTTGCCGAATCGGGCGATCAAAGAGGCTTTGATGACCCACCCTAACGTTTTTGTAGGGCAAGAGTACACGCAGGAAAATCTGTACTTTATGCCGCCCGAATTCTTTCTGCAATCGACTCAAACAGAGGGCCGAGACGCTCAGGGGCAGTGGATGTGTGAGCAGTTGATGCGCACCATGAAGGCGGAACAAAAACGCGACCAAGCGATATCGTCACTGACTAAGAGTGAAGCGAAGCAGCGCCAGTTGGCGAAAGATTTGGCGCGGATGAATAGTGAGCTGGAGGTCAGGGTGCGGGAGCGTACTGAGGCGCTTGAAGCTTCAAACCTGGAGCTTCAGCGATTCTCCTATGCTGTTTCCCATGACCTTCGTGCGCCGCTTCGCGCGATCAATACTTACAGCCATTACCTCGCCGAAGATTTTGGCGAAAAGCTGGGCGAAGAAGGCTTGAGCTATATCGGCATGCTAAAAGAAAGGGTCGGGCGCATGAATGACCAAATTGATAGCATGCTTGCTTTGGCCCAGATTAGCCAAGCGGAAATGCGGCAGGATACGGTGGACATTTCCCAGATGGCTTCCCTAATCCTTTCTGAACTCCAGCATTCTGAACTCGATCGGAAAATAGAATTGGTGGTGCAGCCCAATCTGGTGGCCGAAGGCGATCGGGCTCTGTTGCTGGCCGCGTTCGAGAACCTGATTGGGAATGCTTGGAAGTTCACTTCGAAGAAGTCTGACCCTCGGATTGAGATTGGCCAAGCAGAATCTGAACCTGGACAATGCGTTTTCTATGTAAAGGACAACGGCGCTGGGTTTGATATGGCCCATGCTTCTGACCTCTTTGGCACCTTCAAACGGTTGCATTCGCCCAAGGATTTTGTGGGCAACGGCATTGGCTTGGCGACGGTTGCAAGAATCGTCAACCGCCACGGAGGCTCGGTGTGGGCGGAAGCGGAGGTAGATAAGGGAGCAACTTTCTTCTTGTCACTGCCTAGAGAAGGAAACTGCCTCTAGGCCTTAGGTTTATTGAAGGAAGGCTAGCCATTTAGAAGTCTTAGCCGCTTGGAATTGTATTGGTTGAGGGTGCTTGCACCTTCACTGGTCGGTTGATCCAAGATTGCTCGCTGAGTCTAAATCGGAATGTCGTCATCCATATCATCGAAATCATCGCTATCAAGTGCCATATAATTGCGATGGTGTGGAGTTAAGACTTGGGATAGTTACTCTTTATAGATAAAGGGCGAATATTGGCTTTTTGTCAATCTGGTTTGCCCTTCGTTTGTTGAAATACATTAGGGCTTTAACCCACTGCCACCACCTTTCCGAACACATTCTCTAACCCAATCCAACCATTCACATGGCCCTTGTTGTTAGATATCTGGAACAGCCAGCGGTCGCCCTCGAGCTTCTTGCCCGTCACCAGATGGGTAAAGTGGCTGCCCTTCACTTTGCACCACACAATGTCCCCTTTCGAGACCTGGTCGGCATTGGTCACGGGAGTGTATTCGCACTCCTGATTGCTGTAGATTTTGGGAACCATCGAGTTCCCCTTCTCGCGGAATCGAACATTCTCCCCCGCCGCAAGTCGGGCCTTATAGGCTTCGTAACCACGAAGCACGGTGTCTTTTTTAGGTTTAGACATAATCCAACCGCCTCGCTGCCCGGTCAAATCATTTGCAGCAAGGCCTCAATACAAAAACGGTGACTACTGGCCTCTAATACTCCAGTCTCCCTGTTTTAAGGTTTAGGAAAAGGAGGGAGCCTCTTGGCCGGTGTCCTCAATGGATTTATTGTAGGTTAATTGGAATAAAATCCAATAGGTCTCATACGTTTTTACATGCTATTGGGCTGAATTAATACGTTCTTACACGCCTCATCGTCCAAATAAAACGTTTTTACACGCTGATAATTCGTTTTCACACCATAACTCACGCTTTTCAACCAAAACTCCCAATCCCCAAATCATAACTCCAAACTCGAAAGATGCCCTACACCACCCACCAAGACCTCATCGCTCGGATAGAAGCCGCCTTCCCCGATGTCCCATTCCCAAAGGACAAGCAAGCCTGCAACTGCCGCTGCGAAGAGTGCCAAGACCTAGAAAAGGAACTCTACAACAAGCGCTGGACCGAATTCACCCCCACCGAAACTCGCTATATAAGCGCCGGAACCAGCCTTTTCAATGATGAAGCCTTCGCCTATATTCTCCCCGCCTACCTTCGGGCAAGCTTGGTCGATATGAGAGAAGCCGACGTCGTCGTCGATAATGTGGGCTGGTGTTACATACCCTACCTGGCGACCGACGTTCCCCATCGAAACCTCACCCTCTTCAACCAAGCTCAGAAAGAGGTCATTGTAGATTGGCTAGAGTGGTTGGTCCTCTACGAAGAGGAAGACTGGAAGGACCTGCTCGCCGAAACCCCGGACGACGATCATGATCGGAACGAGCTTCGAGAAGAGGTGCGAGAGCAAGTAACCCGCTACCGTCAAAAGCTTGGCGAGTGGCAAAGCCAAGTGTACGGGCTAAGTTTCCTGTTGACATAGAATGCCCCAATGCCTTGCTGACAGACTAAGAATGCACTGTGTGTAACATTCGTAGATTTAAGTGCCATAATACTAATCGAGTTTTGCGTAGCTAGTAGCCGCCTCCAAGAAAGTTAATCCAAACTCAGCGGTGAGGATATTGTGCGCATGTTTGTTAACCTCTTCTCTTCGATCTTTTGGACAAAATACATGCGCTGCGTACCTGGTGTTTGCATAAATGTCTACCCATTGTTGTATTGGCATAACCTCACCCAATGTTAGTGGTTCATCTGAACCGGGAACCTTAATCCACATATTTTTTGCTTCGCCAGCTGAAGGTGGTTTTGGGATATCGAGCCAAACTTCATGTTCGTTGCAGCCCGAAGCAGCAGCAATTTTTTTAGCTATTTCGATTTTACGCTCAATATTCTCTTTAGTCGTCTCTCCAAGTGATATCAGCTTATGAAAAGCTCCATCGCCATCTTCCGCGTCGTAGTGCTTCTCAGGTACAGTCTGCCTCGAAATCACCAATGCTCTCTTCCAGATATTGCGTGACCTAACATCTTTGATAAGTGATCCAACTAATTCATTGTCACACAGCGATGGAATAAGGACTTCATCATCCGTTATTAAGAGATACTCAGATGGACAGTCTAGTTTTCCACCTCCCACTTTACACCCGATTGTTTTTGCAATGTGAAAGATGGACCATAGCATCGAATCAACCGCACGCACTTTATGATGATGATAAACTCCTGCAAAGAGCAGCATCTTATTAAAAGCAATTTGCATCAATGGTGAAGTCGCTGATGTCGATCCTGATAACCTACAGACTCCTTTATTGTTTTGATGTATTGATACAGAGTAAAGGAGTCTATCTAGGTCAATGGGTATCTGTAATCCTGTAAAATGACCATCTCTATACATATAGTCCAACTTGTCAGCGTCAAATGGCCCATGTATTATCTCGCTCTTAAACCGCTCTTCCTTGCCAAAATGGCCGGCAATGTAGCCTGCTATTGTTTCAGGTCTTAAAGCAACTTCAAATACTCTATTGATCTCTGATAAAAAGCCCCTGAAGGCTTCGGTCTCGACTAGGAGACATGAGAGCATTTCTCCGCCGCCACTATCTTCATAGACGCTCTTATTTTTTCTCACCACATCAAATTCTTCATGAATACTAAAGTACTGTTCGCTGGTGTGGCTAAATGGACCATGACCCGTATCGTGAAGCAGCGCAGCGAATCGGGCATCTCGAACTACCTCATCAGTGATTCTCCCACTCTGACCATTTTGTTGGAGTGCGTGACACATTCGGCCTGCCTGATGCATTACGCCAAGCGAGTGTTCAAATCGTGTGTGGCGCGCACTTGGATAGACCAACTGGACAGCACCTAGCTGATGCACTCTTCGGAGTCGCTGGAAGAGATTAGTGTCAACTAGCGCAACTTCATGAGCTTTTAAGCCAATAGTTCCCCAAACCGCGTCATGGACAACCTTATCCTTGCCTTTGTAAGATTCACACCAAGTCCGCGGATCTTCTGGCAGCAGCTTGCGCGCAACCTTTTCCAGGCCATCAAGCAGGGACTTACTCAAGCCTCTTTCTCAGCCTGTGGGCAACTTCTTTAATGGTGTCAAGTTGAGGCCTGTCTAAGGCATCCAGAAGCTCCTTCGAATACGTTTCCTTTGCCTGCTTGGTTAACCTGAAATAGCGAGTTGGCATATTGTCACCTACAACCATCCCGGTCAAATCCAAAAGATTTAATGCTTCATTCAACCGCTTTGAGGCTTCGTAGTCAGGATTCCAAGCAAATTCACCATACAGGTCCGCAAATTCGCGGCTAGCTTCATCAAACACGCTGGCAAGCGCCGGCCCCCGCTCCATGCGATGGGGCACATCCGCCAGAGCAAGGGTCACAAGAATCAAATCAGCTTTCGACAATGTTTTAGACATAGACCCACTTGTATATATTCTCTGTTTAAGCTACGCACTCCTCCACAATTTGTTCCAAAGAGGCACTTATTAAATGACGATTTTAATATGTATAAAGATTCTACTAATTTCCCGGCCGCCGACCAGCAGGTATCGGGTAGGCAACATCAGGCAGTACAGATCCATCCAAACGCTTAGTCGTAGCCAAGAATGTTGCAATTGCTGATTCCACAAGTCGATTTACGGGCACTTCGTAGTACTCGCTCACTCGCCGGAGGTCATCCAACATTGCTGGCTTAATGAATACAGTTCGTGCCATTTTGCGTTGATTCTTCATTCTGAAAATATGCATATTTTTTAGAATCGAATGATACGCGTCAAACGTCTACTCGGACCATTTATCGAGGTTGTTGCCAACCGATGGGTCACCCTGCGTTCAGGTTTGGAACAGCGATGCTTCCGGCTCTCGACGATTTTGACAAGGCCGGGAACCCCATTCGAATGACAAGCAAAACCAATCACTCTGATTGACAAGCACACAAGAAGCATCACTAGACGCTCCGAAACCCCATATGTCCCAGCCTTTGGAGGTGTTTTGGAAACATGAGAACGAGTGCCTCTTTACCTTCTCTACGAGCCTAATTTATCGAGTACGGCTCTCTGGAACCAAACTGGAACGCCCTGGTCAGACTTAATCATCAAATCCTCGCCTTTCAGCTCGGCAACCAAAAGTCTTCCCCTGGAGCCCTAGAGTTGTCAAAGATATAAGCCCGGTCGCTCACCAACATGGCGCCAAACAATAAGTCCAGAGATCGCACATAGCGGCTTCGGATCTTGTCCACCGGTACCGAATGCCCGCCATTTTTTACTCTGCTCTCCACTCGCGCCACATTGATTTCCGGATCTTCCGTAGCCACATAGTACAGATAGTTCGATATCCCATCTGCTTTGCTTTCGCCAGAAACTCCACCTTATCTCGGGAGGACATCACCGTCTCAAATGTGAAGCTCTCCCCTGATTCAAGGAGCTTATGGCGAAGGAAGTCGGATGCCAAAGATGGCCAGTAGCCATTCATCTTGACCTTACTGAAGTCGATCTTCCCATCAATCACTTTAACGAAGTTGATATCTGCAGAGATTCCGGCCTTCGGGGTAAGAGTGGATGCCTGAAAGAATGCCTGCAGTTCTTGAGTTGTAGCAGCAATTCCTCGCCCCAAAAGATCAAAGAGGCCAGTGTTTCGAATCTTGATTTCTATCTCGTCGGGATTGATGTACATACCCAGAATCTCGACCGGAACAGCTTGCTTGATTGTACTTTTGCCCGAGCCGTTCGGACCGGCAAACATCCTCACTCGCCGGATGTTTGGATTCACTTGAGTTTGTAAGTGGTGCCCTTCGGAATCTTCACTGCGGGAGGCACATTGTGAATCAGAGTCTTCTGATTCTTGGCATCAACTTGAACCAAGCGATCCCCATCCACGATCAAGACTCGATGTCCAGACTTGATAGCCTGCTTGTACGCCGCGGTCACATACTTTGCCGCATTAGCCGATACCTGCTTTTCAAGCTTGTCCATGGCAAGGTTTTGTGATGATTTTCTCTTAACCTGAGAAGCATCCATTTTTGATTGAGGACGATTTGCCATGACCCTTTCATTCTACGGCAACCCAGGAGAAAAGAAGAGACCATCGGGCAAATTCCTGGTCCCAGCCGTCCCCGTAACGCCACAAATCTTCACACGTCCCAGCCCTTGGAGGTGTTTTGGAAATATGAGAACGAGTGTTTCTCTTGCCGCTTTCGCCATTGTCTGCTCCAGCGCTTTTGCCCAGCATCTGGAGCGTGTCTACAACCGAGATACCGGGGAAGCGTTCAAGCTCAAAGGAGTCAAGAACGAGTCCAAGGTTATGGGGCCCATCGTCAGCCAAAAGACGATCTTCACATTCGAAAATCCCTATAAGAAGCTCACCGAGGCGTCCGTCTGGTTCAGTCTCGACTGGGCCTCCGTCCTGCACGGCTTCGCCTATTGGTACAAGCACGAATACGTCAAAGGCGTCCTGATGGATAAGCAAAAGGCTTGGTTCATCTACACCGCCATCACCAGCCGGAACGAGGACCCCGGCATCATGGTCCAGACCTCGCCAAGCAGCTACCACGCGCAGATTTACCCGCTGGCCATCGGGCACGACCTCCGCGTCGAGCTTACGTCCGTCGGCTTCCTCCGACCCGTCGAGGGCAAGCTTGAGGTCCCCAGCCTCACGTTCAATGAGGATGTCCCGTTCGATATGAACGTCCGCTCCTATGAGCCCCAGGCCATCCAGCCCCCCACTGGCCAAGGCAAAGACCAGCGCTACATCGTCAACTATCCCGAAAAGAAGCCGCTCGATATGCAGCTCTATGCCCAAAAGAACAAGGACGGCTGGACCTACGTCGCCGGTCTCGTCCGTAGAGGGTCTGAAGAGGAGGCCATCAAGCTAAAGGGCCTGCAAAACGTCATGTGGACCAAGCCCGAGGCGGGTGAAACGTCCGCTCGCTGGTTCATCGGCCGCCGCAAAGGGGCCGGCACCGTCAGCGTCCAAACCACAAAGGACAAAAAGCCCGTCGCCCAAAACGCCCAGCGCGTCAAAGCGACCACCAAAGGCACCGATACCTCTAAGCTCTGGGCCCACCAGGTCTTGGTTCAAAAGCCGTTCAAGAATCGCCGCGAGGTTCTCAACTTCAGCATGAAGTACCAGATCCCCTCCACCCAAACCGCCCTCCTGGCCGTCCCCGAGGAGCAAATGAAGCTCTTCCGCCAGAAGGCCGCCGAGTGGAAACGACAAGAAGCTGAGAGGGCTCGTCGAGAGCGCGCCTGGCAAAAGCAGCGCCAGCAAAACTGGAATCAGAGCTCGGGCGGAGACCCCGAAATCCGAATCCAACTCCCCGGCGCAATCGAAGCCTACGCCATCCTCCCCGATGGTCGCCGAATCGACCTCCGCCAGGGCCAAGACGGCTTCTGGGGAGGCAGCTACGATATTCCGGCCACCGCTAACGAGGGCGAATACAAGATCAAAGTCGTCGGCGTCCGCCAAGACGGATCCACCTTCGAGCAGTCCACTTCTTACGAGGTCGACCGAACCGCTCCCGAAGGCATCGCCGAGATCGTCGGAGGCTATCTCGTTGTAAGGTCAGAGGCCAAGCTCGCCCGAGTGATCGCGGTTATGAGTAGCGGGGAAGAGCTTGAAATGAAGGAAGAAGAGGCCGGAGTCTACAAACTCAAGCTTGATTCCGCTAAGCCGCTCACCGTCATCCTCTATGACGCCGCCCACAACAAAGGCGAGATCCAATCGATCCGATGATGACTCTCGCGCTCTACACGCTTGCCCTCCAAGGCACTGTCGGACCACTTCAGCTTGAGGCGGAGTGGTCCGCTCCCAAGCATTTGCCGTTTGAGCGGGTGCATGCCGTTGTGGGCTCTCCAGATGCCTTGGTGTTGGGAGGAATCAAAGGCGTTGGCTTGGGGGCTCCAGGAAACTGGCGGAAGTCTGAAGACCGCCCGGTTCGAGAAATGGTCGCCCAAGGCTCCGATGTGTGGGTGCTGTTTGGCGATGGCAGCGTGGATAAGTATCAACCGAAGGAGAATCGGCTGTACTTTGATGTGCTAAGAAATGCTTCCAAGCGTCCTTGGGCCTCTACCGTTCACGCGGACGGGTCGGCTGTGTATTTCGGCACACTTGGCGGCTGGATAGTGAAGTCAAAGGAGTTTGCCGAGTTCCATCCCAAGGAACTAGATAAGCAGGTTATTACGGCTATCCAGAAGGTGGGAAATGATCTTTGGCTGGGCACTCAGAGAGCCGGAGTGTTCCGAATTCGTGGGAAGCAGATTGATCGATTTGGCTTTGCCGCGGGGTTGCCAGATTCTTGGGTCACTAGCTTGGCAAATCTTGATGGAAAGCTTGTGGTAGGTTGCGCAGACGGTGGGGTTTCAACTTTTGTGGAGGGAAAGTTCACTTCTTTTTTGGCTCCAACCTCAAAGATTAGAAAGTTAGCGACTTATCGAGGGGCATTGGTGGTTGGGGCCCTGGATGGTGCTTGGGTGAAGAGCCAAACGGGTTGGCAAAAGTTGACCGGTGACGAGGCCACCAGCCTATCTACGGTGGGAAGCAGGTTAGCGGTGGGTACTCCGAAGGGGTTGGCTTTTTGGCAAGCGACTAAAGGTTCTTGAGAGCTTCTTCGTAGCTAAAGAAGGTGTGCATTTCCCGTACACAGTCGTCCCAGACTTGGGTTGGACCCAGGCCGCCCACATCGGGCATGGAGACGGGGCAGGAGAGAGGGAAAACGCTTTGCCATCTTTCCAGCTCCCCAGAAATCCGCATCTCATCCCGCTCTCCCCAAAGGATGAGGGCGGGGATATCTCTGAGAAAAGATCGGCGGTGCCAAAGCGATTCAAACCAGTCGGTTTCTTTGATCAATCCGGCGGCCATGGCGTATGGACCTTCCCGCTCCTTTGGGTTTTCGAACGGCATCAGGAACTGGTCCAGCATATTGCGAGGCATCAAGTGCGCATCGGCCACCAGGGGAGGCATAAAGAAGCGGGGGGAAGCCCTTAAGTTGTGATAGTAAAGCAGGTTGATTTTGCTGGAATAAACCTTGGCTAATCGGTGTGCACGATACGAATCGGTCTGAGACCACATCCACGTGTTGGAGATCACAACATCCTTTACACGATCTCGGTTCAAGAGCAGCCATTCTATGCCGATTGGGCCACCGTAATCATGTAGGAATAGAGTGATATCCGTAAGGTCCAGATGCCGGATCAGCGAATCCAGACGACGTACGTGAGCAAGTCCGCTGTAATCCGCTTTCCCGGGCTTATCAGAAAGGCCAAAGCCGAGCATATCCGGAGAAATGCAACGGTATTCGTCTCTCATGTCCAAGATCATGTCTCGGAAAAGATAGGACCAAGTGAGGTTGCCGTGAAGGAAAAGAATGGGGCGGCCCTCGCCCTCATCAAGATAGCTGATGCGTCCGTCGATGGTATCGAACGTGTGGACCGTAAACGGATATTCCTTGCGATTCAGCCAAGTTGGAATCATGGACGCCTATTCCAGTTTACGAGAATCGGGCGTCCATGTGCGATAGTATCGCTAAGTTTTCTTATTGAAGCTTGTTGGAATCCTTGGTTGACTCCCACGGGAAAGCCTCATTTCCGAAGTGACCATTTTTGGCGGTTGGAAGATATTTCACATTCCAAAGACCAAGATGGTTGATGATTCCCTCTGGGGTCAGATCGTAGGCCTCACGAATGCGCTGAGCAATCTGCGCTGGATCAATCTTCTCAGTTCCAAAGGTTTCCACGTTTACGGCAACAGGTTCTGCAACGCCAATCGCGTAGGCTAACTGCAGTACACAGCGATCGGCGAGGCCAGAAGCCACAACATTCTTCGCGACATAGCGAGCCATGTAAGCGGCAGATCGGTCCACCTTTGTGGGGTCTTTGCCCGAGAAAGCTCCGCCACCATGAGGGGCCATTCCACCATAGGTGTCGACGATAATTTTTCTACCGGTTACGCCCGTATCGCCTTGAGGACCACCCACTACAAACCGCCCAGTCGGGTTGATATGAAGGATAGGGGCGCCATCTACGTACTTGCCGTACTTCTCCAGAACCGGCTTGATCACTTCGGACTCTACCATCGCCTTCACCGTATCTAGGTTCAGGGCATCAACATGCTGATGGCTTAAAACAATGGTGTTGATTCTCTGAGGAATACCGTTGTCATCGTATTCAACGGAGACTTGACTCTTCGCATCGGGGAGAAGCAAGGGGCCTTTGCCTGACTTAGCCTGTTCTTCTCGAACCTCGACAGAGCGGCGAACAAGAGCGTGGGCAATTGAGAGTGGCAGCGGCATCAGCTCGTCGGTCTCTCTAGTTGCATAACCAAACATCATGCCTTGGTCGCCTGCCCCAATCTTCTTCACTTCTTTGTGAGCGGCATTTTTGTCTACGCCTTGGGCGATATCAGCGCTTTGCTCTTGGATCGCAACAAGGACGCCACAGGTGCGGCCATCAAATCCGAAGTCGGTATCGGTATAGCCAGCGGCGGCGATGGTGTCGCGTACCGTTTTAGCAACGTCGACATAGCCTTCCGTTCGAACTTCACCGGCGACCACAGCAACTCCGCGTGTCAGCAGGGTTTCCACTGCAACTCGGGTCTGTCCTTTTACATCAGGATGCTCATTCTCAAAAAATGCATCGAGCAATGCATCGGAAATCTGGTCCGCAAGCTTGTCCGGATGTCCAACGCTAACGCTCTCAGAAGTGTAGATTCTCATGTGTCCGAGGGGGAATGGTACCTCTAGGGGTTTCTTGCCATTAGGCAATCCAACCCTAGCCGTCAAATCTTCATGAAAATCCCCATTCCCAGCACGTTCATTTGATGAGAATGGAGAATTGACTAAGATAACGGCTCGACATATGGGTAGCTGCCGAGGATGATCGTTTCAAGTGCGTACCCTTTCAATGTTTCGATGGCCTTCTGTAGGGACGCATCACTTCTATGTCCAGAGCAGTCGCAATAGAAGATGTATTCGAAGGTGGCGCGTTGGGCGGGCCGAGACTCAATCATCATAAGATTGACGCCTTCAGTATCAAAAGCTCCTAGTGCTCTGTAGAGTTCACCCGGTCGGTTCTTCAGGTTGAACATGAGGGAAGTTTTATCGTTCCCTGTTTTTGCCGGTTCGTTGTATCCAATCACTAGAAATCGAGTGCGATTGCCAGGGTTATCCTGCAGGTTTTCAACCAAGATCGGAATCCCGATGGTTTCGGAAGCAAGACGATTCCCAATTGCCGCACCCTTGGGATCTTCCAAGGCTCGTTCTGCAGCCTTTGCAGTAGGTACGGTTTCAACGATTTTGGCCTTGGGTAAGTTTGCCTTTAGCCAGTTCTTGCACTGTTGAGAAGGTTGCGGGCCGGCATACACCGTTTCGATTTCGCTAAGGGACTGTGCAACCGTCATCAAATGATGTTGAATCGGAACATAGACCTCAGCGCAAATCTTGACGTTGGTTTGCGGGAAGAGATCTAAGGTCTCAGGGACAATGCCTGCGACCGAGTTCTCGACGGGAACAACTCCGTAGTCTGCCTTTCCATGCTCTACCGCGCGAAAGACGTCCAAGATTGAGTCTTGAGGGTTAAAAGTGGTGCTAGTGCCGAATGTTTGAATGGCTGCTGCGTGGGTGAAGGTGCCGGGCGGCCCCCAATAGGCTGCGACAAGCGGCTTCTCAGCAGCCCTAGCCGCACTGATAATCTCACGAAAAATGCCAACCAACTGTCGAGTCTGCAGTGGGCCTGGGTTTTCAGCTTCCAAACGTTGATAAATCTGTCGCTCTCGCTCTGGAGTGAAATAAGGGCGTTGATCCCTTCCTTTCACGCGTCCAACTTCCTGAGCTAAAGCAGCTCGGTTGCTAAGAAGTTCAACCAACTTCCGGTCGATGGCATCAATATCCTCGCGGATCAATTCTAGTGGGCGGATCGTTTCGTCGCTCATGGTCTGTTTTTTCGCGCCGCGACGTCGGGGCGCATGGGAACCATTATGGCTTTTCATGAGTTTGCGTGTTTCTAAGCACTTTCTGCCTAGATGCCGGAATGTTTCGGTTCCCATGAAGGCTAAACTTTGTAGAAGTCAGAGTAGATACCGTTGAAGGAGTTTTTTAGGCCATTTATAGAGCAGTTCACAGCCGACCCATTTCGGAATGCGGTCGACATTTTGATCGTGACCTATTTGCTTTATCGGCTCTTTATGCTTATTAGAGGCTCTCGAGCCTGGCGAATTGTATTGGGCATTGCCGGATTTGTTTTGCTCCTGTTTGTTAGCGGAAAGCTTGAACTGAACGCCTTAAATTGGCTCTTGGATAAGGCGACCATTCTTGGTCCGGTTGCATTGGTTATCCTTTTCCTCCCTGAGCTGCGCCAAGCAATCGAGGGATTAGGCCGGCTACGACTTGGCAAAATTCAGATTGCACCAAAATTCTCCACTTCTAATCTGAAGACGGAAGCAAAGACCGTTGAGGAATTAGTAGCGGCGGTTTCGGAATTGGCTTCAGAGAGCACGGGCGCATTGATTGTTCTGGAAAGAGGAGCCCCGCTAGATGAAATAGCAAGCAACGGGGTGATTGTCAACGCACAAGTAAGTGCACCTTTGCTTGGCTCCATTTTCTACGAAGGAAACCCTCTGCATGATGGTGCGGTCATTATTCGTGGAGACCAAATTGTTTCGGCAGCGTGCCGCTTGCCATTAAGTGATTCCAATCGTTTGAGCCAAAACGTGCACATGCGCCACCGAGCGGGGTTAGGGGTCACAGAACAGCTGGACTGTATCTCCATCATCGTCAGTGAAGAGCGTGGAACCATCAGTTATGCAAAGGAAGGGCGCTTGAGACGCTTGGCGAATGCTCACGAATTACGTGATTTTCTGAACCGAGAACTCAGAGGAGAAGATGTTGAGGGCGCTACAGATCGGGCTAAACGTAGGTTGATTCGAAGGGGAGATTCGGCGTAATGTTTGATATTCGTCGAGTCAATTTCCCAATCTTCTTTCTGAGCTTTCTGCTCTCGGTGTTGCTGTGGAACCATGTCAAGAGCTTGACTTCTCCGGCTTCTACCGCCAGTGGCCCATCTACATTTAATGTCGAACTGGAAATCCGCAATCGAGAACCGGGCACTGTCATCGTGGGTGATGTGCCTAGAACGGTAACGTTCAGAGCTTTTGGTACCCCTGAGCAACAGAACAAAATCAACATCAATTATCTGAAAGCTTTTGTTGACCTTTCGGAAGAACCAAACGATGGACGCTACCTTGTTCGGCTAGAGACGACTGCCGAATACAACGTGGATTGGTTTCCACCCAACCAGCGGATACCCATCAAAGTGGAGAAAGAAGTCTCTAAGCCCGTTAATGTCTCGGTAGAAGCCATCGGTACCTTCAAGCTACAAGACTATCGGTATGACGGCGCAACGAGTGATCCGGGCGCGATTACGGTAACTGGCGCGAGCTCAATTGTGGCGAAAGTAAAGCGAGTTAGAGCTTATCTAAACCTGACGACGTTGGAGGTAGGCAGCCCCCAAACCGCATCCGTCGAACCTCTGGATGATAAGGATGTGCCGGTATCTGGAGTTTCGCTAAGTACCGAATCCGTTACGGTTCGAGCATTTGTGGCTCCTCGCCCACCGCGAAAATCCTTGTTGATTCAGCCGGTTTGGAATGGCACCCCCGACTTTGGCTTTACCATCTCCGACTACGCCTTTTCCCCGGTGCAAGTTGCAGTAGAGGGTCCGGCTGACGTCTTGGCAAATCTCTCTATTCTCAATACAAAGCCCATTAACATTGATGGACTCCGCACAAGTGCAACATTGGCGGTGGAATTAGACTTGCCGCCGGGTATTCGTTTGGCTAAACCCGAGCAGATAAACCTCAAGATCTTTGTGAAAAGTGCCGCATCGGCAGGTACAGCGAACCCGGGTCCATGATCGAGATCAGGTCCATTCAAAGAGCAGAAGCTCCGGGGTTCTTGCGCCTCCTGTGTGAAGTGTTTGAACTGGACTATAGCCGCGCAGAAGGGATCTTTTTCAACGAACCTATGTTTGACCTCAAGCGTAAATGGGCTCTGTTCGATAAAGGTCAAATGGTTTCCATCCTCACTACGGTTCCTCTTGAGTTTGGTTGGGGACCCGCCTTGGGTATTGCTGGGGTTGCCACTAAAGTGGAACGACAGAAAGAGGGATTGGCGGGTCGCCTTCTAGAGGCCGTGCTCGCCGAGAGTGACCGAAACGGCGAGGGAAGCGCCTGGCTATTCGCCAAAGAGCAGAGCCTTTACGCTCGCTGTGGTTTTACGGTCATAGATGAAGTAGTGCAAGCTCGCCTTCTTGGGGAAGTCGATGACTCCCTAATGGAGATGTTGACTTTTGATGAGATCCAATCCAGTTATCTGAAGTGGAGCTTGGCTGATCCGGCCCGCCTGCGAAGAGATGAACGAAGGTGGAAATATTGGAAGTGGAATTTGCGAGTCTGCACTCCCCTTGCAGACGGATACATATGTCACGAAGGCAAACAGATTAGGGAATGCGTCATGACAAAGCCCACCAAAGTCTGGCGATTTCCACAAGATTCAGAGTGGGTTGGGTTGAAATCAATGGGAGAAAAACTCCAACTCCCGTTGGTTGATCAAAAATCAGAGCTATTCCTAATGGGCCGAAAAGCGCCGGGTGTACCTCAACTCTTCATGACCGATCAGTTTTGATAGGGTTAATAGGCGTTTGGTCATCGATGAGTCTTAGCGGTCTGAGGTTTATGGCGAACGAGGGTGCTAAAGGTCGCTAAAACAACTCTTCTAGATATGCCGATGAAATCGGTACATATTGCGAATGTGCCGATAAAATCCTAAAATATCGGCATAACATGCTAAAGTGCTTGTGATGTCGGCAGATGAAGTTACTACACTTTCCAACCAAGCATCAGAAGGTTTGAGCTTACGCTCAACACCCTTCAACCAGCTTCCGTTGTTGCCGCCCTCAGTAGAGCTTGAGACCAAGCGCACTCTGAAAAAGGCGATTTCAGCAAACAAGGCTTTAGCTGAACTGCGAACCGCAGGCGACTTGATTCCAAATCAAGCGTTGATCATCAGGGCAATTCTTCTTCAAGAGGCTAAGTTGTCTTCCGAAATTGAGAACATCGTCACAACAAATGATGAGCTCTACCGTGCCTTTAGCGATGATCCGGAAAAAACTGACTCGTCAACCAAAGAGGTCCTGCGTTACGAAGAAAGTCTTTGGCATGGGTTTCAGCATCTTCGAAAGAATGGTCTTTTAAGTTCAAATTTGTTTGTGGAGATCGCTCGGATTATCAAAGAGCACGATGTCAACGTTCGTAAGCTTCCAGGGACGAGAGTCGCAAACCGTAGGACGGGTGAGCCGATTTATGCTCCGCCTGAAGGTGAGGCTCTCATCCGCTCGCTTTTGGACAACCTAAGCCAATATCTCTATGCCGATGACGATATTGACCCCTTAATCAAAATGGCCGTAGCCCATTACCAGTTTGAGGCCATTCACCCATTCCATGATGGAAATGGGAGGACGGGCCGTGTTATCAATATTCTCTACCTGATTGAACAGGACTTGCTGAGAATTCCAACCCTGTATTTGTCAAGATACATCATCCAAAACAAGGGAGCCTACTACGAGGGATTGAGGAGGGTCACGGAAGAACAGGCTTGGGAAGATTGGATCGTATACATGTTGGACGGTATAGAGCAGACGGCAACCGACACAAAGAATAGAATTGTCTCAATTCGCAACGCTATCCTTGAAACGATAGAGAAAGGCAAGCTAGAAATGCAAAAGGGCTATAGCAAGGAACTGATTGAACTGATCTTTCAGCAACCCTACACGAGGATTTCATCCCTTGAGAGCGCAGGCATTGCGAAGCGAGACGCAGCTTCTAGCTATCTGCGAGAACTGGCGCGCATCGGTTTTCTTCGAAGATTCAAATATGGGCGTGAAATGCTCTATGTAAATGATAAGCTTCTTGATATCTTGGTGCGATAAGACGCCTCCGGAGATTTTGGCTGTCGGGTGCGTTCAATGTCTCTGACCGCATTTCTGAACAGGTGCATTTGAATTCAACGGCGTGTGTACGGGCCACTTTATGGACCTTCGCGGGTTAGTGCCGACCCATTCTCTTAAGGTTTGTTGCGCACATTGTGCGAAACTCTTTGACTAGGCAAGCGTTATGAGAAACATGAGGATATTGCAGTGGTTGATGTACGCCGGTGTACTTACGGCCCTTGTTGGTTGTGGAGGTGGTGGAGGCGGAAGTGATTCACGTACTGCTTCTGTTTCGGGAGTTGTTCTAGATTTCAACGGCAATCAAGTACGAGATGCCCGGGTTTGGATCAACAGTCGCGGAGAAACGCGGTCGAATGCAGGGGGCAGCTTTGTCATCGATGGGCTACCCGAAGGTGATTTTAAGGTTCGGGCAGAGATCGTCCAAGATGGATCGACTTTTCAAGGTGAGAACACCGTTCGAGTCTTTGAGGACCTGAGAAGCAAGAGTCTTCAAATTACCGTCATGCGGTCCAACCAAAGGGCTCGAGTCCGTGGAACCGTGTTTGACAACTCCGGTTATAGCCTCCAAGGAGTTCGCGTGTATGCCATTCCAACCACCGACGGAGGCGTTTACGGAAGCAATATGGAGTTGACAGATGCAGATGGCAACTTTCACTTCGATGCTCTGCGTGGTGGGAGTGAATACAAGATCATCGCTACTGGATTGGGCTATAACTCCGACGCTGACTTGGTGCAAGTGTCAGCCGGGGGAGAGGAAAACCTAATCCTAACCCTAAAGAACCCGACGGACCCTCTGCTTCCTGCGCCAACTCAGCTTGAAGCGGTTGCTTGGACAACGCCGAGTGAGATCACTCGCTCTCCGCAATCCAGGGCAACTTTTGACTACATTAAGCAGCTTGTTCGACCGGGGACTCCAGCGGGCACCATTACACGCAATACGGTGGATGGAAACTGGGTTGAGGCCGATCTTTTCTGGGATGCGTATCCTGATAACAACGCCCATATCGGGTTTGGAATTTATCGAAGGTTAGGCACATCTGGTTCATTCACTGCGATTGACTTCTTAAGAGATACTGAGGCTGAGGCATTCTTTGATCTAGATGAAGACTTACAAGAGTTCGAAACTTGGCAGTACTACATCACAGCCATCAATACCAGCGACTTCACGGCGAATAGTGAAAGCGATCCTTCAAACGTTGCGGAAATCAAGACACTTGGCGATCTCTATGCGCTAACGCCACAACAAGGTCCGCTCCGGTTCCGTTGGGAATCTGGTTCAGGGGCGACGAGCTATACCGTCTACGTCTATGAAAGCTACCCTGGTATAGGAGTTACCCCGTACTGGACGAGTGATCCCGTTTCTGGCACTCAAGTGTCTGCGGGCTTTACACCTCAGTCTGGGCGACGCTATTACTATTTCATCGTAGGCTCAGCTAATGACGGAGCAAGCCACACCGTAAGCCAAGTGCAGAATTTTGTAGCGAACTAAACTCGTACTTGATTCCGTCGTCTTATCAAATACATCTTTGACGGCTCTGAATTCGCAGCATACAGAGTCGTCATTTTTTTTGCCTCGTAACCTGTCAACATACATATACGGCTGATGCCGAAAGGTGAGATCGTTGAAGCTATCCACGAAATTTATCTTCCTCGGAATGGGGCTCGCCGCCCTCTCCTCTGCTCAAACCCTAGACGTTGAGATAAGTGGCACTCGCTCTTATTACGACATTGCCGACAAGACCAGCTCGTCGGTGAGAGTTCTCCAATCGAATCTGGCAAAACTCTCACAACAAGATCGAGTTCGCCGAAACGCCCGATTTGCTCAGAACAAAAAGGCTCCTGATCTTTTCCCGGTCACAGTCTGGCTCACCTCAAATGGTCAACGTCTTCCTTATTCGGGAGGAACCCGATCGCGTGGTGCAGGTCCCCTAAACCTGGTTTTTGATACCACCGGTTCCGGTGCTTTTTCTGCCGACCTGCGTACTTACCTGCAAGACGTTTATGTAAAAGCTCAGCCCTTCTTAGATGCACTTTTTGGAGCGCCGGCGGTTGGTGGTGATGTTGCCGTTAAAAATGCAGACGGCGTTACCCCTCCAATCGGCAACCGAGAAGACTTGATGGGTGGTTACTACGTTCCTAACGCTCCGGGAACTCCAGAAATTCACTTCCCACCTTACGCATTATCGGATCGACGTGAAGTCGCCGCCATTAACTTCATCCACTGCTTACTCTTGGCTTATATTGGTCCCAACCAATATGGCTTTGATGCCTTCAATGAAGGATTAGTCCGAGCTGTTACCCAACGAATCGCTCGAACGCCATCTGCAATGATCACCGGGCTTGATTCCGAGTTGATTGAGAACTGTTTGCTCCAAACCTACGATATCGAAGGCTTCTACGATTGGTACAACCAACGAGCCTTGGGCGGAGCCAAATTTATTGCTCCAAACCTTCGCTATGTCCCTCTCCCAGACGCAGGGTCGGTTGGCGGAATATTCAAACTTCGATACAAGATGGCCGCGGCAGCTTGGACAAAAGTGTTGGCGGAATATCCCAGCTTCGCAGCTACTTTTAACGCGAATTTCTACTCCCAAACCGGTATTGCCAGCAACGTAGATGCCCTGGTCAATCTTGGTCAAGCAACCTTGAATACTCTGCGAAGTAGCGATCCTACCGTAGAAGGCAAATCCTTCGGCGACTGGTTCCGCCGCCAGTACATTCTGGAGACCAAGACAACCGTCGGGCAGAAGTTATTGGTGGAGCCAACCCCCGTTCTGGGCGGACTCAGTGGAAACGACTTCGGTCCGTTTTATCTGGTGGTCAACTGGTTCGAAACGTTGGCGAGCGGAAACGAAACCTTGTTAAGTGGCACGACCTACCCAATCATTTGGGAAGGGAATCTCATCGGGAACCGCGTATTCCCCACCACTTCCGATGCTGAAAGAATCGATATTGGCGGTGCTTACGGCGTCGCTGTTCCAAACATCCGAAACCTAGATGTGGGAATGTATCGGGCAGCTCTGGATGTGCCTGTCCAAGATCAACTTGAGCGCGTGTACCTACCGATTGGAGCTATCGCGACTCCATCTCAGTCCACTCCTCGTGATTTCTACGGAACGGTGGTTGGTGCAAACCTACTCACAGGCGACACGCTGCGACTAAGGGTTTCGGTAAATGGAACGGCAATCTCAGATGTCCCAGTTTCCCGAAATGCCTTTGGAGCGTTGATCAATACTCCGGCATTTTTGAACAACGCACGCCTAGAGGTCAGCGTGGTTCGCACTCGCTCCGGCGTCGAAACTACATTGTTGACCCGCAAGGTGAATAAGGGACCGGGCTCTTTAGCCTTGGATCTTCGTGTGGACGGAGATGGAAACTATGCTCCTTCTGGAGGCTTGCCAAAGGGAATCTCTTTCATCGGCTTCCCAATGAATCCATTTGCGAGTTGGAACAGCGATGTGCTGGGGCTGACCGCAAATCAAACCCTTGCTGCCCGCTATAACTCTTCAAAAGCTCGCTATGAGTTGTTTCCAGAGGTGGAATCATTCAAAGCGGGGCACGGCTATTTCGTGCGCCTGGATGCGGCAAAGCCTTCCTTTTCTGTCGCAGGTAATTTCAACCGAAACATTGAGGGCTCAGTAGCGCTGAAGCCGGGTTGGAATATGATTGCGGCCCCTGTGGCAGAAGCGATCGCCACCGGCAAAGTTCGAGTCGTTCGCACCACGCTCTTCCCTATTACATGGAGCGAAGCGCGCGGTGTCGATATCGGCATGGACTTCTACCAGTTCACGCCCGGGCCAAACGATAGCGCGAGCGGGGCTCCAGAAACGGGATCCTTTGTGCCAGCAACTCAGTTTGAGCTAGGGAAGGCATATTTTGTACAAGTCCTGGCTCCAGAAGGTGTAACGTTGGTGTTCCAGCCTTCCGGGGTAAGCGGATCTTCTATTCCCATGGCGGCCACTTATGCGGCTTCGCCAACGGGTTGGCAGCTTCAAGTGCAAATCAAGCTCAATCAACAAAGCACACGGGCCATCATTGGCCAGAGCACGACTGCCACTAGATCGTTCGATGCGAAGGAAGATAGCGCAATGCCGCCCAGCTTTGGAAATGGCTTCCAAATGATCGTCGAAGATACAGAGCGGATGTACAAAGACATTCGCGGAATTCGAGCGGGTGAGTCTTACACGATCCGCTTGCAGGGCTTGACACCTAACCGTGTTCACGCAATGAGCTTCACTAAACTCTTTGGAAATGTGCCGTCACTAACTCTTGTGGATGCCAATGGCAAGCAATGGAGTATTCGACCTGGTTTTGCCTATAACCACTTTGCTAAGAACTCAGTGGAGTACATCAAGATCATTGTGGGGAGCAAATAATGAAACGAATCCTGGCTTTCTGTCTTGTTGCTGTGTTAGCGATCATGGCGGGCTGCGGAGGCGGCGGTGGTGGAGGCGGCGGTGGCGGAACCGCATTGATTGGGCGTGTCCTTAGCGTAGTGACGGGCGGTCCCACCAACCCTGCTTCAACGGTGCAGGCTCCGGGTGGTAGTCCATCAGCCGTTACGGACTTGTCCGACGGCAGTTTCTTGCTAAACTCCATCCCCTCAGGAACTAGCCAGACAGTAGTAAATACAAATCAATCAGGTTGGCCACAGTTCACATTTAATCATGCGGCGGCTAATGGGCAGACCGTCATCGGCGATCTTTGGGTGGGGCCTGAACAAGTCACCATCCGAGGCCGAGCCGTCAACGCCTTAACGTCTGAACCCATCGTAAACGCAGATGTGAGCTTCGGTGGGCAATCTGGGAAGTCGAATGCCTCGGGCGTATTCAACCTATCAGGGGTTGGATACTCAAGCGATACTCAGACCGCTTTCTGGGGCATCGTAGGTTCTGCAATCAAGCAGGGCGCGTTCTTGCGAACCGATTTCACCGCGGCGCCATTCGTAAAGGATGGTAGCGGTATCGTTGATATTGGCGATGTCCTACTGACTCCCGTTGACGATGTAAACCCTCCGACAAATCCGCCGTACAATATAACTGGCAGAGTTTTGCCAGTTGGAACTTCGCTTGGAACGATTGTAACCCTGAGTCAGGGTTCGACCCCTGTGCGAGTCTTCAACGTGGGCAATAACGGCAGATACTATTTCTGGGTCACTCCGGGAACCTACGAGGTGTCTTTCCAAAAGGGATCTCAGACGGCTCCGACTCAGACAGTTACGCTCACCCTGCCGAATGTTCCGGTTACGGTGCCCGATGTCACGCTCAACTAAATCGACGTTTTTGAAAAAGAGTTCTATGGTGGTCGCAATGGCTGCGACTGCCGTAGGTTCGATTTTCTACATTCAGGAGTTCGCTAAAATCGATCCGCTTGTGAATATGCGCAAGGGGAATATTGTGACGCCGGATGAACTGGGGATCACCTTGGGCAAGGTGAAGCTTGTCCAATACTCTGGAAACAAACGGGTTGCGGAGGCTACGGTGGATCGGGTCTTCATTCCATCCAACCGCACGCAATATCAAATGCAGGGAGTGCACGAAGGGGCTTATCTGACCAAAGACGGCAAGAATGTAAAATTCTCCGCACCCACCGCCCTGTGGAATGCGACAGGACGTATTCTAACTGCCGACGATGCTCGCATTTGGAATAAAGATATTGACTTAAAAACCCCCTTGTTTCGCGTCAACCAGCGAGAAGATGCACTGTATGTGCCCGGGACCGTTCGGGGTCGGTTTTACGGTGGCCTGTTGACGACAATGAACCTTCGCTATGATTTAAGCGAAAGGCATGCTAGGTTTGGACCGTTTACATGGGATGGCAATCTGGCATTAAATCTCCAAGACGGGGGGCAAGCTCCTAGAAGACAATGGCTCATTACGTCCGATGGTGGTGATATCTCCGACAAGAAAGGAATCCGTACAGCGACTAAAGGTACAGCAACGGATGGAGACATTATCGTTAAAGCAGACAAGATTGTTCACGAGTTTGAACCAGATATCGTAACCGCCACGGGCAACGTAAAATACTTCTCGGCGAAAGCAAACATGTCATGTGCTAAGGCCGTTATTTTTCGAAGGGAAAAGCGTGCTGTCTTGACTGGGGCCGTTGATATGCTTGTTAAGCCAAAAGATAAGCAAACTAAGGCAGAAGTTGTTGATATCCCTCCTTTCAGGCCTATCGTTCCCAAAGAGGTTTCGGAGGATCGACCAGGTGCTCCACCTGTCCAACGGGATCCCAAAGAAAGTCAGCTCGATGATGACGTTCAAAATGCGAAGACGATGAGGAGCTACCCAACTGCAATTACAGCAGCGAAGATTGAATATTGGTATGGTCGAGGTAGCCGTCGAGCTGTGATCACTGGTGATCCACAAGCGAGACAAGAACTTCCAGGTGGACGATGGAGACATGTTTGGGCCTATGAGGCTCTATATAACGGAGAGACCGAATTCCTTACTCTCAAAAGTCAGCCGGGTAAAGCTCAAGCAAGGGCACAAACTTCTTTGGGAGATGATATCCTTGCAGAAACTGTTATTGTTTCTACCAAAGAGGATGAAGACGACTTAGAAGCAAAGAATGTGAAAGCTCGTATCTTTGGCAAATCAGACGATGATGACGGCCCAGGCCCCAAAGGTCCAGACCCTATTCGTCCCGGCAATGGGGGTGGCTTACAAGGCCCTATTGGCCGTGGACGCCAGCCATAAGTAAGATCGCAGGCCTTAATTAGTTAAAGGCCTGCTTCAGCTATCAAGCGAGTGATCAAGTCTTGCGCAGATGGCAGATCGTGAATGTTTGCCACACCTGTGCCAGCATAGAGACACATCGCCTCCAAGTCCCCTTCCATCCCGTTGCGAGGAGCAGTGTCTTCATATCTCCAAATAGGTTCCCCGAGGATATGAGCAGTCTTCTCTCCTTCTCCAGGTCTGACAGGTTCCTGAGGAGACCCGGCAGCTTCCCAGTTCAAATAGGTTGAATTTCGAAGGACCCGATGGGGAGCATTTGGCCAACCGCCATCAAAGCAGATCGTCAGTGCCGTATCAACATGGTCCACCAAAGCGCGTTTATAAAGTGGATGCGCTCTTGACTCCTGGGTTGCTACAAATCGAGTTCCAAGCATGGCCCCAGTGGCCCCAAGATCTAACACTTCCTGTATCTGTGCCCCAACAGAAATGCCACCCGCCGCAATAACCGGCGTATCGTCTGCCACGGCCATAACCTTTGGCAATAACTCCATCAATGGAGTACTAGATTGAACGTGCCCCCCTGCTTCTATGCCCTGACAAATCAGGAAATCAGGTTCCAATTCCAAAGCTCTGAGCGCACCTTGTGGACTAACCACTTGAATTCCTAATTGCGCCCCAGCTTCCTTGACGAGTTTGGCTTCATGAGTGGGTAACCCCCAAGAAAATGTAACGATGGGGATGCCTGCTTCTAGCACCGCACAGAGCGCCTTAGGCTCAAAGTGGAGAACAAAATTGGCTTGAAATAAACCTTGGGTAGAGCTACGAACGAGGCGAACCCATTCTGCGGCAATCTCTGGGGCTGTCCAAGTTAATCCCATAGCCCCCACTCCACCCGCATTTGCTACTGAGGTACAGAGCTCTGGCCCCGCAATGGAGCCTGTGGGAGCTTGCCAAATGGGGATTGAGGAGAGTTCTATTTCAGAAGATCCTTAAATTGTTCGACCGTTAATCCGGCGTCTTTGATTAACCCTGCCATAACAAACTGGTTGACAGGATTGTGCCTCGGAATCACCAAAGTGATAACTCCATTGGACATGATGATGTGACTGCTTTCCCTTACAACTTGAAAACCTGCTTTTTCGAGTGCTTGTACCGCTCGCTTGTGACTAACCCCGGGGTATTTAGGCAACTTTCTCAACCTGAACGGTTCGCTCATAAGAACCCTGAGGAGGAGCTACTTCGGTTTGTATGGATAGATACTCACCAATGGCTTCGCGAATATTCTCAAGAGCTTCTTCTTCGGTACTGCCCTGCGACCAGCAACCTGGGAGCGATGGGCACCAGACTGCATATGTATTCTCTTCTGCGTCGAATAGCAACCTGACCGTATACGTCATGAAAATATTGTACGCCTACTGAGGAGCAATCGGTCCGGCTTGACGTAGTGGCCTCAGTTTCCTGCCTGGCTTCTCCACAAAGCCTTCGGACTTTCCGTATAAGTCGTAGGCCTCTGCCTTATCGATATCGACATTTACCAGATGTCCTAAAGCCGCTTCTCCTTGGAAGAAAATCATGCCATCAATCTCGGGTGCATCTCTATGAGACCGACCGATCCACCAATCGCCCTGCTTGTCCTCAACTAGAACCTTCAAAGACCTGCCAACCCAGCTTTGATTCACCTCTAGGGAGATCTTTTGTTGAGTTCGCATCAGCTTGTCATATCTCTCTTGCTTGACCTTTGCCGATACCTGGCTATCCATATCATGCGAGGGCGTACCCGGCTCGCGGGAGAAGACAAATGCTCCCACCCTATCCAGTCTGGATTCTTTCACAAAATCTAGCAAATACTTGAACTCATCATCCGTTTCTCCCGGAAAGCCGACAATGAATGTGGTGCGAATAGCAACCTCTGGCATTGCGGCTCGGACCTTGTCAAAAACCTTCAGGTAGCGTTCGCCATCCCAAGGTCGCTTCATGCGGCGCAAAACGTCAGGATGAGCATGTTGAAGGGGGATGTCGATGTAGGGAACCACTTTCTCACA
This sequence comes from Fimbriimonadaceae bacterium, assembly GCA_037190145.1. Classification (GTDB taxonomy): domain Bacteria; phylum Armatimonadota; class Fimbriimonadia; order Fimbriimonadales; family Fimbriimonadaceae; genus 55-13. The sequence continues at coordinate 74,000 of JBBCJU010000009.1, read as the reverse complement.
GTTCGCCATCGCATCGATCACATCATCTGTCAACCGGTTAGGATAGAAATAGAGAATACGAACCCAGTCGATACCCTCCACTTTGTTCAACTCCCTTAAAAGCTTGGGCAGGGTGAATTCTCGGTAAAGATCGTATCCATACTGAGTGACATCCTGAGCGATCAGGTTGATCTCTCTCGTTCCTTGCCGCGCCAAGTGGTTAGCCTCTGCCAACACTCTTTCCATTGGCTTGGATTGGTGACCACCTCGGAAGCTTGGGATAGTGCAGAACGTACACTTATGGTCGCAGCCTTCACTGACTTTTAAGTAAGCACTCCAAGGGCGGCCACTTCGGGCCCGGGTTGGTACATCCGCCCATCGGTGATGAGGGGCGCTTACCTGAATCTTCTCTTCTCGGCCAAGACGGGGCGTTTCCCGCACGATTTGGTCGAACCGGCCCATTTGTCCCACCCCGACGTAAACATCGGCTCCAGGGGCCAAATCAGCCAGTTCTTGGCCCATTCTCTGAGCGAGACAGCCGGCAACGATAACTTTCTCAGTCTTCCCGGCGCGTTTTTCCCGAACGGCTTCCTTAATGGCACGAATGGATTCTTCCTTCGCTGCCTCCAAAAAGCCGCAGGTGTTGATGACGGTGACGCCCACTTTTTTGGACACACCGTCAATGTCATAGCCCGCTTGGCCCAGAACGCCTGCTATCTCTTCGCTGTCAACCTCGTTTTTGGCGCAGCCAAGGGTGACGATCCGGACCTTCTGGCTTCTATCCATTCAACAATTGGCGCAATACGTATTGCAGAATGCCGCCATTTTGGTAGTAGAGAATCTCTTGTGGGGTATCGATTCGAACCTTCACTTTAAATTCCTTCACTCCAGCTTGCATGGTTAAGATCTTGCCGTCGGCAAAACCCTTGGCTAAGGAATCAGAGAAGCCGACAAGGCTGAACTCTTCGTGCCCAGTCAAGCCCAGTGATTCTCGGTTCTCACCATTCACAAACTCAAGCGGGAGAATGCCCATGCCGACCAAGTTGGATCGGTGAATGCGCTCAAAGCTCTCGGCCAATACAATCTTGATTCCCAAGAGATTGGTTCCCTTGGCAGCCCAGTCTCGGCTGGAGCCTGATCCATATTCCTTGCCTGCGATAATAATAAGAGGAATGCCAGACAACTTGTACTGAACGCTAGCTTCGTAGATCGTCGTCACTTCACCCGTTGGCAAGAAGGTGGTCACTCCACCTTCAGTCCCGGGAGCGAGCTGGTTTCGCAGACGAACGTTGGCAAAGGTTCCTCGAACCATCACTTCATCATGTCCACGGCGAGCGCCGTAGGAGTTGAACATCTTTGCTTCTACGCCGCGATCGGTCAAATACTTACCGGCGGGTGCACTCAGCTTGATTGAGCCAGCGGGGCTGATATGGTCAGTAGTGATGCTATCGCCCAATACGGCTAAGGCACGAAGTCCAATCAGGTCTGGTACGCGATCGGGAGCCTGACGAGACATTCCTTGGAAGTAAGGTGGGTTCTTGATGTAAGTGGATGCGTCTTCCCACTCGAACAACTCTCCATCAGGAGCATTGATTTCGGCCCACTTCTCGTCTCCTTTGAAGACATCGGCATAGGACCGAGTGAATAGGTCTCTATCGATGCTGGATTCGATGACTCCGGCAACTTCCGACTGAGTTGGCCAAATATCACGCAGATAGACGTCGTTATTGTCTCGGTCCTTACCGATGGCGTCATTCTGAAGATCAATCTCCATCGTTCCGGCTAATGCATAAGCCACAACAAGTGGAGGTGACATCAGATAGTTTGCCTTGACGTCCTGCTGAATTCGGCCTTCAAAGTTTCGGTTGCCGCTCAGAACGCTACAGACCACCAAGTCATTCTCTTGAACTTTCTTGGTCACCGCATCGGGCAATGGGCCAGAGTTACCGATGCAGGTCGTGCATCCATATCCGACGACGTTAAAGCCAATCTGATTTAGGTCATCCAAGAGGCCACTCTTCTCGAGGTACTCGGTCACAACCTTTGAGCCTGGAGCCAAGGAGGTTTTCACCCATTCTTTAGGCTGTAAACCACGGGCGGCAGCCTTTCTTGCCAAGATGCCCGCAGCTACCATAACGCTGGGGTTCGAGGTGTTGGTGCAACTGGTGATCGCGGCAATAACCACGCTTGCATTGCTGAGTTCGCTGCGAGATGCAGTGGCAATTCCGCCACCAGTCACAATCTGCGGGAAAGCGTTGTGTAAAGAGTTCTTTGCCTCGCTGAGCAAAATGCGGTCTTGAGGTCGTTTTGGACCGGCTACGCTGGGTTCCACCGTACTGAGATCCAACTCAAGTGTGTCTGTGTACTCCGCTTCAGGCGACTCTTCAGTCCAGAACATGCCCTGAGCCTTCATGTAGTCTTCTACCAACTGGATCTGCCACTCAGGTCTGCCCGTTAGGCGGAGGTAAGCCAGGGTTGCGTCACTGATTGGGAAGATTCCGCAGGTTGCACCGTACTCAGGAGCCATGTTGCCGATAGTGGCCCGATCCGCAAGTGGGAGGCTGAGAGCACCGGCTCCGTAGAACTCAACGAATTTACCTACGACACCCTTCTTGCGGAGCATTTCGGTCACGCGAAGAACGAGGTCGGTCGTCGTGGCACCCTCTTTGAGTTTGCCCGTGAGTTTGAATCCGATAACCTGTGGGATCAGCATTGAAACGGGCTGGCCAAGCATAGCAGCCTCTGCTTCAATACCACCTACACCCCAACCAAGAACACCTAATCCATTGATCATGGTGGTATGGCTGTCCGTTCCAACTAAGGTATCGGGATAAGCTTCGCCCGTCTCCTCATTGACAAAGACTCCACGTGCGAGATACTCCAGGTTTACTTGGTGACAAATACCAGTATTGGGGGGAACTACCTTGAAGTTCTTAAGCGCGTTTTGACCCCACTTTAAGAAGCGATAACGTTCCTCATTACGCTCAAACTCCAGATCGCGGTTGATAAGGAGAGCGGCTTCAGTTCCATAGGCGTCGACCTGAACAGAGTGGTCGATAACTAGCTCTACCGGTTGCAGAGGATTGATCTTCCCAGGATCGCCTCCCAGAGCTTTCATCGCATCGCGCATTGCGGCGAGGTCGACTACGCAGGGGACACCGGTGAAGTCTTGAAGAAGAACGCGGGCGGGTGAGTAAGCGATTTCGTGAACGGGATCCGCTTTAGGTTTCCAATTGACCAGGTTGGTGATGTCATCCTTGGTTACAGAACCTTGCCCCTCCGTTCTAAGCAGATTTTCAAGCAGAATTCGAAGGGAATAGGGAAGTCTTTCGGAGCCGGGTATCGCCTTTAGGCTGTAAATGGTGTAGGTCTTGCCCCCGCTGGCAAGAGTTGTCTTTGCTCCAAAACTGTTCAAATTCGCCTCCTGATACAATCGCCACCTTGCGCGGCGAAATATTATTTTCGGAGGCAAGGAGTCTTCTTTCTAGAGTCAATATACCTTTCCTTAACCTTGTCGAGTAGGTCACCTATTGGCATTCGTAGCGCAACAGGGTTACACTGCGCGATAGTTACTGATGAATGTTCTCTTGCCTCTCGTTGTTGTTGCAAATATCGCCGCACAAGATCTAGATCGAAGGGTCTCTGCTGAAGTCAGAGCTGCCTCCGCTCCGGTAGCGATTGCCGAGTTGTCTAAGCAGGTGGGATACCCGCTGGAGGCGATGGTCAGCACTAAAGAAGATATTTTGATCATCAAGGTGACAGATGTGCCCTTACGGGTGCTTCTCCAAAAAATTTCGTCCGCAACGGGAGCGGAGTGGGAGCAAACTGCCAACGGTCAGCGCTTGATCCGGAACGATTCAATTCGGAGGAGGGAGGCTGTTGCGGAGCAGGAACGGCTCGCGGTTCAGATCCAAGAAGGGCTTGATCGTTACAAGAAAGTCATATCTGAAGAGCAACCCATTAGCGACCGCTCGGCTAGTCTAAATGCTGAACGATTAGATTCCTTTCAAGAGCGCCAGAACTCGGGGCAACAGGTTGATTGGCGTGAAATGCAACGTCTGCAAAGCGAAGGTCCTGCCTATCGCCTCTTGCGCAAAATCACATCATCATTGGACGCCAAACTTTTGGCCTCAATTCCCGACGGTCGCAGAGTCGTGATGTCCAATATGCCGAATCGGGCTCAAACTCAACTCCCAGGGAACATCCAGCCCCTTATTCAACAGTTCGTCAAGGATCAAACCATGTGGGCCAAGGCGATTAAACTGGTGCGAGACCGTAAGCCCAATCAATCTCACTATTACTACGACAATATGATTGATCCCTCGCAGCGGAAGATGGGCAAGCTGATCCTTAGCTTGAGCCGCTCAGCTGAATCTCGTGGCATCCAGGTACGCATCGTACTGAGTGATGACCGGGGTCGTCTTGTGGGGCAGGCTCAAGATAACATCGGCTGGGATTGGGAAGCTCAGAACCGCCGCATCACCGAGGCTCAGGCTACGCCGAACGAGCCAGAAATTGAAATCACTGGTGTCAGTCAACAGATTACGGATGCCATGCGTGAGGCAAGCAAGAACCCGCAGGCAAATCGGGGAACGTTTGCGATTAAGCTGCCTCCTGAGGCTCAGCAAATTCTGCTGAATCCAGATAAGGTAGAGCCCCTCTCCCTTATCCCTACTGAATGTGTGATCAGTACCGCCAAGATTCGCGATGTGGACATCGTTTGTGTGCCCACGGAAATGATGATTTATAGTGCGATGACGGGGGCTACTAGCATCAAACCGGCAACGTTTCTCACGATTGCCAGAGGGTATGGGATGGAAACGGTATGGGACGGTTCTTGGCTTGAAATGCGTCCAATTGTGGGTTCTGAAACGAGAAAGAATCGATTGGATCGCGTTACGCTTGGCCAATACATTCGCCAAGTAGCCAAAGATGGACGCCAGACTCTAGAGAATCGCTCTGCCTTTGCTTACCGAAGTGGGATGGAGCGCGAGAGCTTGCTGCCAACATTCCTTCTTTCAATGTCAGGCATTCTTCGTGATGGCGTGACTTATGATGGGGAGTGGGACACTCTGCGGTTGTACGGGTCCTTAACGCCTCAACAACGACAAGCCGCAAAGACAGGTGTGCCCATCCCGTTCCAGTCTCTACAGCGTGCTCAAATTGATATTTTCCGCAGCATGGTGTTCGATAGTCCATGGTCTCGGCTTCAGGTGAACTATCAACAAGAAGACTTTGCACTTGCCCAAGCTGAAGATAATGTGATCTACGGGGGAGGTCTTGATAGTGAACCAACCGAGATCCTTCCCAACGGTTTTACAGGCTCAGAAAAGCTGATCATTCAGGATCGGACGAACTCAATGTTCTTTAGCACCCCGGAACGAGAGGGCAACGATCAGATCATGTACGGGGAGTCTGCACAGGATTTGAACAGCCTTGCCCAGACACTGTTCCAATACGAAAGGCCGGAGTTTTTCCCCTGGATGAGCGAACCTGGCTACGCCCGAGGGAAGATAACCAAAGTGCGAACTGGCATTCAAAGGATGTTAACTTTCGATGTGGAGTTTACGAGGAAAGTCTCTCTCAGTTTGCAGTTAACGGACAAGACTTATTCCGGAGAATCAGTAACACTTGATAAGCTTCCGGCAGACATAAAGAAGCAACTAGAAGATGCTTTGTCGCGACTTCGTGAGCAATACAAAAACATGAAGCCGCCGAACTACAACTCAGGTGGTGGTGGAGGCGGTGGAGTTCAAACCGCTCCGCCTCGTTTGGATTAGGCGACGGAATGGGGTCTACCTTTATACCGATTGATGGTATAAAGATAGACATGGCGATGAATATTAAAAGCCCCGAGGCTCATCGGCTGGCGCAACAACTAGCATCCTTAATGGGTACGAGCATTACGGAAGCCATTACTCAAGCCGTGAAGGACAAGCTCTGGGAGCTTGAGCGGGATCAAAGGATGAAGAGCGCTTTGGCAATTGCGAAAGATGCTTCTTCTCGGATTCCAGCGGAATTCAAGAAAGCGAACCTCGATAATGAGCTCTACGATGAACTGGGATTGCCGAAGTGATTATTGATTCTTCGGTCTTGATTGCGATCCTGAAAGCGGAAGAAGGTTTTGAGGAGTTGATAGCTACTATCGTTTCAGACCGGAAGCCGTCATCAATCTCTGCGGCTTCATACGTAGAGGTGTCGATACTTATAGATCGGGTGGGAGACCCTGTATTGAGTGGTCGACTAGATCAGCTTATCCACGATTTAGTGATCGTTGTTCAACCGGTATCTACTACCCAAGCCCAAATTGCCCGCCAAGCCTATCGGGATTTTGGTAAAGGGTCTGGTCACCCCGCTCAGCTAAACTTCGGGGACTGTTTTTCCTACGCGCTGGCAAAAGAGAGCAGAGAACCGCTGCTTTTTAAAGGTAACGATTTCTCCCACACCGATCTTCAACTCGCAGTATAGGGCGTATTCGAACAATCGAATCCCGGGGCTGGCTTTAACTAGGTATGAACCGGCGATCCTTTTGGGGAGGCGTCGGTTCATATTCCTAGGAGAAAAGGCTTTAGTCTTTCCAATCTGCAACAAACACGTTTGTTTCGCCGCGCACTTTCCCGTATCGGTTGGAGGCAAAGAGCAACTTCTTACCATCCTTAGAGAACATGGGGAAGCCATCAAAGTCAGGAGTCTTGGTGACGCGCTTCAAACCGGTGCCGTCAACATTGATGATCCAAAGATCAAACTCTCGACCTCGTGGATCACCGTAGTTTGTGGAGAAGATGATTCGTTTTCCGTCTGGGTGAATAAACGGGGCGAACGAAGCGCAGCCTAAGTTCGTGACTTGCTTCTTATTGGAACCGTCTGCGTCCATGATCCAAATCTCAAGTTTGCTGGGGCGAACAAGATTTTCGGCAAGAAGCTTTTTATATTCGTCACGCTCCTGATCGTTCTCGATCAAGTCGCGTCGATAGACAATCTTCTTGGAATCCCAACTAACAAATGGACCTCCGTCATAGCCTTCTTCGGTGGTCAAACGCTTGATGTTTTTTCCGTCCAGATCGGCGCGATAAATCTCTAGGTCACCTTCATGGCTTGCGGTAAAGGTCAAGTATTTGCCGTTCGGCGCAATTGTGGTTTCGGCGGCATAGCCAGGGAGTTGGAGAATTTTCTGTAATTCGGTCTTCTTTGGATCAGTGGAACGGCGGTAGATGGCGAAGTCTGGATTTACCATCCAGAAATAGCCCTTGCTCATATCGAGTGCCTTTTGTGCGCCCTCATTCTTTTCATGGGTGCTACTGAAATAGAGCCATTTCTTGTCGGGTGTGAAGTAGCTACAGGTGCAACGTCCCTTGCCGGTGCTCATCAAGGTCTTCTTGGACCCGTTGGCATTCATGGTGAAAATCTGCTCGTCCGGATAGCCAGGCTGCTTGGTTTGGTAAGTAATCGTCTTGCCATCCACGCTCCAATAAGCCTCAGCATTTTGACCGCCAAACGTAAGTTGGGTTAAGTTGCTAAGGTTGGTTTCTTCTGGATTGGATTCCACCTTTAGGGAATATGGTTCGCTTTGCTGAACCATACTTGCATAAAGGCCACCGGCTTCGTCATATTCTGGCAAGAAGGCGTTGCAAGAATGGAGATGAGCGGCTGGCTGCGTTACCAGCAAAAGCAAGGCAGAAATCATGTTTACTATTGTTGCGCGAAAAGTTCACGCTTGCATCTCTCCGTTATCGAAAGCGTTAGGATGCTGACGATTCTGCGTGTAATTGATGCTCCGTCGATGGAGTTTGCTTGCCTCAGATTAACATCGTTACTATTTTCTGAAATGGACTCTCTGAAGCTTAAGCTGGGTCATGTACGATGACTTTAATGGGCAACCCGCTTGTCGCCGTCGTAGGAAGCACAAACCTCGATCTTGTTTTTGTAAGTCCAAACCTTCCTAGGCCTGGTGAGACAGTCATGGGTGGTTCATTCAATACGCACCCGGGGGGTAAAGGAGCGAACCAAGCGGCAACCATCGCAAAGATTGGCGGCAATGTCAGCTTTATTGGGTGTATTGGAAAAGATGCTTACGGAGCATCTCTGCGGCAAAGTCTCGAATCGGTTGGAGTTCAAACTCAGTTCCTACGCGAAGATGAATCTTTGCCTTCCGGAACGGCCGCTATTCTCGTTGGCGAGCATGGGAGCAACATGATTGTAGTGGCTGCAGGGTCCAACAAAAGCGTTGCGGCAGATCACGTTCGAAGTGCCATTGCGAATGCTCGCCCCGAGGTGGTTTTAGCTCAACTAGAAATCCCAGTTGAAGCTGTCATGGCCGCTTCCGAAGCTCCTTTCTTTGTTCTCAACCCGGCTCCCGCTTGCGATTTGTCGGATGAACTCCTTTCCAAGTGCAATACGATCACTCCAAACGAGACGGAAACGGAGTTCCTAACTGGTGTTGCGCCCGTAGATGAGGACAGTTGCCGAACCGCTAGCTGCATTCTTTTGGAGAAGGGCATTCGAAACATCGTCATCACCCTTGGCGAGCGAGGAAGTTATTGGGCGACTCCAAAGACCGGAAAGCATTTTGCACCCCCCAGCGTGAAAGCGGTGGATACAACGGGAGCAGGAGATGCCTTCAGCGGAGCGTTAGCTTGGTTCTTGGCTGAAGGGCGCGAGTTTGGAAATGCGGTTCCTTTGGCTAACTGCGTGGCGGCCCTGTCGACGACTAAGCATGGAGCCCAATCGTCGATGCCCGACTTAGTGTCAGTTAAAGAATTGGCCGGATCTCTGTACTAATCGAAAGGGTCACCAGCTTCCGGCTAGTGACCCTCTCCTGTTTTGAAGAATCCATGAATTTGGATTAAAACATGCACTTATGTTCGACTTTCTTTGGAAGTCCATGCTATGTAGAAGCGATCTCTGGCTTGTTTCGCACGTTCGGGTAGGTTTTCTCCCCCCACCACATTCAAGTGCCCCATTTTTCGCCCTGGCTTTGATTCCACCTTTCCATACCAATGGAAGTGAACTCCGGGATCGGTGAGAGCATGGGGCATTGAGGTACGGTAGTCGCCAGCGCCCGGCTGGCCCAGCAGGTTTGCCATGCAGGTGGCTTGGCCCACGGGCGAGGACAGTGGATACTCCATCACTAAGCGAACATGCTGCTCAAACTGAGAAACGCCTCCCCAGTCCAAGGTGTAGTGACCGGTATTGTGGGGGCGAGGAGCAAGTTCATTGATTGAGATTTCTCCAGATTCCAGCTCAAACATTTCGACTCCGAAGAGTCCTCGACCGCCCACTGCTTCAACCGCGGCGATCGCAATTTCTGATGCGTCTACGCCTGATGGAAACACAAGATCGCAAACGTGGTTTGTTTGTACGGTCTCCATCGTTGGGAAAGCTCCTCGATTCTGGGTGTCGATGAAAACCATCGCAGCGAGTTCGCGTTTGAATGGAACAAAAGCTTCCGCCAACCATCCTCCAGGTTCCCAGAGGTCTCGAAAACCTTCAAGTTCCTCTAGGTTCCTTGCATACCGTGTTCCCTTTCCATCGTAACCACCAAATCGCGACTTGATGACCATGGGAAACCCGATCTCGCGCTCGGCAGTTGCGGCATCTGTGAGTTCAATTGCCTTGGGAGAAGGCACTCCTGCTCGATCCATGGCTTGGCGTTGCAGAAGCTTGTCCTGAATCGTCGCCAGGGCATCGATTCCGGGCACAATCTTTTGCTCATCCAAGCCTGAGTCTCGAATGGCCTGCGCCGGTATAAACTCATTCTCCAACGTGATTCGCTGACATTGGTTGGCGAGTTCAGCAATCTTAGTCGGGTCGTTGAGTGAGCCGACCAGCGAAGCTGCAATCTGGGATGCTGGAGTGTCTTCCCCTGGGTCAAGGGAGAGGCATTTCAATCCCATACGCTGAGCGGCCTGAATCGACATTCGAGCCAACTGGCCTCCGCCTAGGAACCCGATGTCAAACTTAGCCACTCGCTTTGTCCTTGTCTACAAGCTTCCAAGCCACCGGCATGGCTGCGATGACAACCGCAGACTTTGCAACCGCGCCGGTCAAGAAGGGAAGGAAACCTTTAGCGATGGCTGCTTCGAGGCCAATCATTACGGAAAGCCACAGACTCCCCAGAACTAGGATCACCAAATTGGCTGCGGCGAGGGCCACACAGGTTCGCCAGAACTTACGATCCCAACCTCGCTCGGCCATCCAGCCAAGGATGCCCGCCGCCAATACGAATCCCCACAAATAACCTCCGGTAGGGCCGAATAGTTTTAGGAACCCAAAAGAGGCATCGGCAAAAACCGGCAATCCACTTGCGCCGGCTGCCAAGTAAGCGAGCTGGCTCATCATTCCTAACCTCCAACCCAGCGTGATTCCGCACAGGGTAACCGCCAAGGTTTGGAGCGTAAACGGAACGGGCTCCCAAGGAATTGTTACTTGAGCCAATAGGGCGGTCAAAGTTGCTCCGCCAAGGACAAGACCAATCTGCTTCCAAAGTGTTTGGCTGGGGACAAGGGTCGGAATAAGGGCGGTGCGGGTCATTGGGATTAGTTGTACCCGCGCTTACTTGATGCTTCCCAGCATAACGCCCCGGACAAAGTAGCGTTGGCAGAATAGGAACACAATGAGTAGAGGGAGCATCACGATGACCGCAGCGGTCATCTGGAGTGGCCAGTTTGCTCCGCCATAGCTGTTTTTGAAGATGGATAGTCCTACTTCCAATGTTCTCAGATGGGTTGAGTTCGTGGAGAGCATAGGCCAGAAGAAGTCTGTCCAGGCTCCAAAGAAGGTGAACGCCGCAGCGGTAGCCATAGAGGGCTTGGCCAAGGGCAACAATACTTGCCAGTAGATTCGAAAATAACCAGCGCCATCCAGTTTTGCGGCTTCATCCAGTTCCTTGGGAATCGCAAGAAAGGCTTGGCGAAGTAAGAACACAGTGAATGCAGATGAGATGCCGGGAACGATGAGCGCGGCATAGGTATCTAGCCAACCCAGTTTTTGCACGATGAGATACACCGGAATCTGAGTCACGGGCCCGGCGAACATCATTGAGGCCAAAAACAGGGCGAACGTTGCGTCTCGTCCCCTGAATTGAAAACGAGCGAATCCGTATGCTGCCAACGAACTGACAAACAACTGCCCAATAACTACACAAATGGTGACAAAGACCGTGTTCAAGAAGAAGCGCCCTACGGGCAGGTTTGGCATGAACAAAACCTTGGAATAATTGTCCCAAGCAGGCTCTTTAGGAATGATCAAATTGAGGGTCGGAATGGGTGTCTTGCTTGGGTGAAGCGAAACCAGCACCATCCAAACGAACGGAGCCAGCAAGAACAGCGCGAGGGCGATGAGGAAGACGTAATTGAGGGTGGATTTGACCGCTTTCACTTTCGCTTCACCTTCTCGCGAAACGAAAATTGGTTATCCCAATTGCCACGCCTAAGCAGTAAGAAAAGAATCGCTGCCGGAATCCCAACTACCGCCAGCAGCATTGGCCAGTGGCAAAAGCCGCTATCGCAACAACCTTCGGTCGATCCCTGTACGCAATCCGCCAAGCGATACATCATGCCGCGCTGTACCCCTTCAGCTGACTCTTCATCATCCTGAACTGCACCAACGAGATCGCCGCAATGGCGATGAGCAGAACAAATGACTTCGCGGATGCCAAACCGGTATTGAAGTTCACCCAGGCTTCTGTATAGATGTGGTAGCCAACCACATCGGTCGATTCCTCTGGTCCACCCTTGGTCATCATGTAGATTGGAGTGAATATCTGGAGCGCCGAGATTGTAGAGGTGACAACTACGAAGAACGTAGTTGGAATCAACATGGGCAATGTTATACGCAAGAAAGCCTTCCAACCCGTCGCCCCATCCAGGGCTCCAGCTTCATAGAGCTCTTGGGGAATGCCCACCAACCCGGCCAGAAAGAGCACCATGCGAGGGCCAAGGCCAGTGAAGATGGACATCACTACGACCGCCCACATCGCCCATTGGACCTCATCAAGAAAGGCGGTTTTGTTATCGATCCCAAACATGCCAAGCAAGGTGTTGATCATGCCGGTTTCGGGCAGATAGACATACTGCCATAGCATCGCGATCGCGACTCCGCTGGAGATGGCAGGAATGTAGTAAATCGTTCGAAAAAGGGTAACGCCCTTGATCTTTTGATTCACCATGATCGCCACGGCAAGGGCGACGATGAGACCGAGCGGCACACTGACCAGTGCGTATTTGGCCGAATTCCAAAGCGCATTCAGGAAGGATGGCTCTGTCAGCGCAAAACTGTAGTTATCGACTCCTGCAAACTCCCGCTCTGAACTGACAAGCCGAGTTCTAAAGAGGCTGATCCCAAATGCATAGAGAATTGGGATAAGGGCAAAGACCAAGAGGTGTAAAAAGGCGGGAGCAATAAAAATCCAACCCCACTTGCTTTCCTTTCGCTCCATGCTCACCGGTGAACCTGCCTCTTCGCCAATTCGGAGTCGATACGCTTTGCCGCTTTTGCAAGGGCAGCACGAGGATCGTTTCCGCCCTTTAGCACTCCATCCATCGCGTTCTGAGCTTGGGTCTCCACCATTTCAAATCCTTCTACTTGGGTTCCGTAAGGAGGACGACAAGTTGGAATGATCGGAAGAAACATCGCTTCAAGCGGATCCTTGCCGCGCTCTTCGCTTACATCTTTGCGGGCATCAATGGCGATCCCTGTTTGATTCAAAATCAACCGAGATTCGTAGGAAGTCATGAACTTGATAAATCTCCAAGCGGCTTCGGGATGTTTCGCAGTTTTGGTGATGGCATAGCCGGATTCATACATGACCGTAGTGGGCTTGCCCGTATTATTGGGCAGCATCACCACTCCAAGGTCTGCCAAGGTGATCTTAGGCTTTCCATCTGGACCCTTTGGAGCAGCGGAGTAGCCAACCACGGCCCAGTGACCAGAAACCGTCATGGCGGCTTGCCCGTTGGCAAATAAATCGACCCCCATTGCGGCGGATTGGCTAAGCGTGGGTGCAGATTTGTCTTCGTTGATCATGGCGCGGAGAAACTTCACCGTCTCCACATTCGCGGGTGAGTCCAGATAACCGCTTGCCTGCTTTAGATCTGGAGAAAAAACATCGCCTCCATTGTTCCAAAGCCACATGATCCAACCTGGGAACCAGTTTGCAAAAACAAAACCGTACTGTCCCTTTTGGGTGAGCCGTTTTGAGGTCTCCCGAAACTGATCAAATGTCCAACCGTTCTGAGGATAGGGCACCCCGGCGGCGTCAAACAGGCGCCGATTGTAGTACATCACCATCGGGGTGAAGTCGTTCGGGATGGCATAGAGTTCGTTACCTCGGCGTGCGATGTCTACGATGTTTGGATAGAAATCATGAAGGGTGAACTTCTCATCCTTTTCGACAAATGGCATCAAGTCTTGCAGCATGCCGCTGTTGATGAAAAGCGCTGAGCTAGAGGCATCCAGAGTAGCAACATCAGGAGAAGTGCCAGCGTTATGAGAAAGGATCATTTTGGAGACGTACTCGCCTTGGCCGGGGATGCCCTCAATCACGACTCGAATATCTGGGTTTTGCCGCTCGAATTCTCGGTAGAGGTTTCTTTGCTTAAGGGCAAAGTCGGATTCGTCATCGGCTCCGCCCCAGTTGGCAACTCGGATCACGATCCGCTTATCGTTTTCTTCCGCGCAGCCGGATAGGCATAGCACCATCGCCAACAGGCCCATCCATCGCCTCATACATTGCAAGGTACCCGCGATGATCTCAGACCAGTTTCGGCGTGGTGATTCGAGAGTAGTGATGCGAGGATTGGGAGATGTGGTCGGTGTCTTGTAGCCGTAAGGTGGCTTCGTTCTGTTAAGACCAAAGGCATCAAGTGGCAAACATTTCACGGATTACAGATCCCAAGCCACATCGCCCGAATCCCCGGTACCCTACTCCCATGCCCAATCAATGGCAGCAGTTTTTTGATTCTCACGCGCCGTATTACGACGAGAACCCCTTTACGCAGCACACGGAGAAAGAGGTCGACTTCTTCCTCTCGATGTTTCCTTTGCTTGCGGGAGCTTCCATCCTAGATATGGGTTGCGGCACGGGAAGGCACTCAGTGGAACTTGCAAAACGGGGTTACAAGGTGACAGGGGTTGATATCTCTTCTGGAATGCTGGCTGAAGCACGCAAGAAGGCGGATGCTGCTGGAGTCACAGTTCAATGGGTAGAAGCCGATGCGACTCAACCCTTGAACTTGCCTGACTCTTTTGATGCCGCAATCTCGCTGTGTGAGGGTGGTTTTGGACTGATTGGTCAGGGAGAAGATCCTGAAGCACATGACCTTTCTATCTTAAAAAACATCTCCGCGCACCTGAAGCCAGCCGCTCCGTTTCTCTTGACGGCCCTCAATGGCTATCAGGTGATCCGTCAAATGAAGGATGAGTTTATTCAGGCGGGGCGATTCGATCCGGCGACCATGGTTTCCAACTATGAAGACCAGTGGGACTTGCCGGAGGGCTCTCGAATCGTGAAAATCCACGAACGCCTCTTTATTCCTCCAGAGATGGTCAGGCTATTGGCTCAAGCGGGTCTAAGATGTGACCGCATTTTTGGGGGGACGGCTGGCAATTGGGGACAGCGACCGCTTAGCTTAGATGAGATTGAAGTGATGTACGTTTGTCGGAAAACCTAAGCGCTGCCAACCCTTGTTTGTCTTGTGGATTCGTCTAGACTAATCGTAGGAGAGAATCATGAGACATAAAATAGCGTTAACGTTGGGCTTGGTGGCAGTTGCGGCCGTCGGTTCGGCACTCCTCATTCAACAGGTTCGAATTGATGGCAAGGTGACTACTACCGATGTCTTGACTCGCAATGGCAAGACCTATGTGCCGCTAGCCGACGTTGCCAAATCCCTGGGGATGACCGTTGTTAAGACTCCATCCGGATGGGACTTGGTGAAGGCTGGTGGCGCAAACATGGTGCAAGGTTTACGCGGAAAGATCGGCGAAGAGCTGTTCAACGGGAAGTATCGCTTTACGGTGGTGAAAGTGACGCGAACATCAAGCTACAAGCCAGAGTTTGCCAAGCTCGGTTTTGACCTGACGCCGGCTTCGGCTGAAAATGAAATTGTGGCTATTCACTGCCGTTTGAAGAATGGCACCAAGGAAGCCGTGACGTTTGACATCACAATGGGTAAAAACACGGCTCTGACCGATGAGAAGGAGCAGTCTTACGCCGCCTATAACGGAGGTTCAGTTGATATGGTGAGCCGAGCGCCGCGAGTGATTCCAGGAGCCGCGGCCGACTTTGCCCTCACCTTCGAGGTTCCCAAGACAGCGGAATTGAAGGACTTGGTCTTTAGCGTGAACGACTTGACAGCTAAAGATTCGCCCGATTTTCGGGTGTCTCTGAAGTAGGTTTGGGAGTGCGCGAACAACTTTGCGCACTCCCAAAGGGTTACTCCACTCGGTGGACTGTGGCCCAGATTTCCCGCTTTGCATCCAGATCGCGAGTTTGCTTTCGCCCCTCCACAATGTCCAGGTAAATCGTGGCGATCTCATAAGGTCGCATCTTGACCTTTAGATTGTCGGTGATCTCTTCTAAGATCTGTCCGAGGTGGTTGGTCTTGTAGGCTTTTGCGACGGTTCCAGCTACGGTTAGAGTCGCTTCGGTTTCCAGGCCGTCGAATTCCACAAGTCGAACCACAAAGGGGTAGCCCATGCCTTGCCCCGCATAGTTCTCGACGTGCTTGCCCGAGAAATCTTCGGTTTCGCGGTAGAAAGCGGTCGGTAAAACGTTTGACGAATCGCAGGAAAGAGCGGAGAAGATTGATGGCAGAGCCGAACCGGGTGTTTCTAACGCTTCTTCATGACAGTTTCGATGAGATTCTTGTGCTTGCCTCCAAAGCTGGCTCTTGGATTGAGCTAGGTGTGGCAAGAACCGGAATGAGTTGTCCAATCTGTCGTAATCCCGTTCTTCATCCCATGGGTCATATGCGTGCAGGATATGCCTAACTGCGCCATCCGGCATCAGGAACCACTGGCGTACGCCGTCGTGGGAAACCTGAAGTCCGGCACCTGACTGAGAATCTTGTAGGTCGACAAAAGTGCTAGCCGTGAACGGACGTTCTATGGTCTCAAACCATTGGGGAGAAGTCATCCAGTCTCCTTCCGGATACTTCTTTAAGAATGTCCCGCTTGGTTCCTTGGTTGATACGCCATAAGGTTCATCGGAGACGAGTTGTGCCCACTTCTGAGCAATCGAAAGAGTGAAGCCAAAGGCATCATTGAGACCAGACTTCGGGCGAGGCGGAGTGCCATCGATCCTGATTTCCAGTCCTTCATGATGAGGCTCACAACCAAAGGCGATAGTAAAGCCAAAATCTGGGTGATTGGCAAACTCAACCGGAAGCCTAAGCCATCGATCTCCCACTAGGTTTGGGGCATCCAAATCGCTATCCCATAGCTTGTCTCGACCTTTTAGTACGAGTGGATTGCCATCGCTGTCACTTCCGCACCATTCCCAGAGGGGCTTACCATCAAGCGGGATACCCTCAGGAAAATCTTCATTCGCAAAGTGGATCACCGAGACATTGTCCAAATCGACATCAACCTTTAGGAAGCCACGCCGGAAGCGAGCGATTCGACCTTCTACCGCCCAAGCTCCACAATCCACGGATGGAGCATCTAGCGGCACGGTAGTCCAACCCAGTGCAGGTAGGTCCACAACCGTCATTTCGCGGTCCTTATGAACAACATGCCACAGCCGACTCCAGCCAAGCGGATTGTAAATCCAAATGACATCACCAGCATCGTCGAAATCGATAGCCACCCGGTCAGTAAGTCTTTCAATCAGACTACTAGTCTCGGTTAAAGCCATCTTGTATTGGGCTTTACCAACATGTCCACAAAGCCCTTCGCACTCATCGTTGTCATGGTGTTGTGCCATCAGAAGATTGCGCCATTGTTCTTCCAGTTCCCACGTGGGATAGACATCCCATTGGGCGTATGGGCGACCAAAAAGGCTGAGAGTTGCGGCGAGAGACTCTGCTACTAGTAGGGTGGACTCGGCGTGGAATGATTCACGGCGAATGTTGTCAGTATTCTTCCCCAACGACATCCCGTGCCAAGCATCATCCATGGTGTACTTGCGCGTGGGCGTGGCATGGGCGTCCCGCCCATGGTTTCCATGACCGTCCCGATCATGTGCGGCTTCTGCATGAGCCGCGATTCCAAACTCTTCATCCGTTCCCTGCCCGGGACGACCTGAAGGAATTGTTGCCCGATACACCCAAGGCCAATCAGACAAGCCGGCCTTCTCTGGATTTTGAAGAATATAATCAATTTGGTTTGCCAAATCCTGTTCACTTCGAATCAGGTGGTCATAGTATTCAGGTTGCCAGAGAGCGCCAGTCCGATCAAGAAGCTTGTTAATGCTATGCGCGGTGAAGGACTTCCATGAGTGAAGGATGGTCGCTAAATCATGCTCGACAGCAGGTGCGAGAATGACATGAACATGGTTCGGCATTACCACATAGGAGATAAGGTGATAGCGGTCCCCATCAAAGTGACGCAATGCGTTGGCCACAATTTCTGCACATTGGGGATCACGAAGCAAGCAGCTTCCATGACCTGCATCAAGTGCTCCTTCTACTTTTTCAGTCCGAAGTCGCAATAGTTCGTAGGCCAAAGCCGTAGATTTAAGTCTTCCCTCATCGTGCATCTTTTGCAGGACGTCGCGTTCCTCAGCGTATTGCTGCTGAACATGGGCCGGGAGAGCATCATCTAGTCTGAAGGTGACAGCATAGGTTCCGCCATCTTTGGTCCAGTGGGGCAGGTACGCGCCTTGCCTAGTTATCAGTTCTGACTCGGACGAGACGTCCGAGGAAACCATGGGCGGGACGCCCATGCCACGCCCTACAGCATTCAGATACTCACCTAAGGTTGCCATTCGAATTTCAAATCTCTCGTCGGCCAGAAGCTCTCGCATCTTTGGCAACAGCACTTCGCTTCGACACATCCAGTCGGGCGACGGCATGAGTTCTAGCCATTGCAGAATCAGAGGTGTTGGCCCTGTGCCTGATGTGGGTGGGTTCGACGCCAAATCGGCAAAGGTGGCATCCATGTCCTCTGGCCATTGATGTAGGTTCAGCTTGTTTCGGGTGGCGCAAAGCAGCCGGGAACCATCTTGCCCTTCCCACCAGATAACCGGAACCTCTTCTTTAGGTATTTCTGGGGTGTGCCAAGTCCATTGAAAGAACAGAGAGGCATAGTCAAACCCGCAGCCTTTTAGCATTTGGGGAAGCTGAGGGAAAAAGTCAAACTCCTCTTCCCAAAAAGTCTTTGGCCACATTCCAAGGAGCCTGCGAACGGTACGAGCGCCATAGATTCGTTGGCGCAGATTGGATTCGCCGCCGTGGAAAAGGCCATAGGGTTGACCATAGGAGCAGCCGACTGGCTCAATCGTGCCGTTCTGGACGGCTTCCCGTAGTTCGGCCAAGGATTCAGGATCCTCCGCAGCAAGCTTTTCGTAGCCTATCCCATCAAAGTTCACGTTTCCTTTCGCTCCGGTTTCCCGGCAGAAATGGAGCATATCGCGGATAGACCCTGGCAGGACGTGATATCCCCAAAGCCACTGCATGTCTACCCAATGCATGTGGTTGCCAAATGTGTAGTAAAGGGGAATCTTTTCCATTAGGGGTGATTGTAGATTGTCTTTTTGGGTGGGCTCATCGGATGGTGAATTGAGTAAAGCAAAAGCCAGCCTAGAAGAGAGGTTTTAGTCCAATGACTCTAGAGACTCTTTTCGCCAAAACGGATGATTGACAAACACCATCTTTCACGACCATTAAGAGAGAAGGGAAACCGTTTCACTTAATTCTCGAGGAGCTTATAGAAATAAAAATGCACTGTATCGCAATGATATGGATGATTTGGATGATGAGTAGCAAAAAAACCTCATGTTTCTCGCCAAAAAGTCAATGTTGATTTGCAAACCTAGATGTGCAAAGCTAGACAAATGCTCGCGATTCTCGGAGCCGTTCTCGCTATGAACCCAGTCTCTTTCCGCCCCCCGGCAACGCCGCTGATTGCCCATGATCCATTTTTCAGCGTTTGGAGCTTTGATAATAAGCTCACCGACAACTGGACCAAGCACTGGACCGGGAAGACTCAGGCGCTTTGTGGACTGATCCGCATTGATGGCAAGAATTTCCGGTGGTCAGGTTTGCCCAGTGGCAACATTCCGGCCCTAAACCAGACCGAGTCGGTGGTAGAAGCCACTACGACTCATTGCACGTTTGAAGGGGAAGGTATTCGACTGAAGGTTAAGTTCACTTCGCCTACCTTTGCGGATGACCTCATTGCCCTCTCCAGCCCCGTTGCTTATGTGCGCTTCTCCTGGGAAGCTACCGACGGAAAGCCTCACAAGGTTGAGGTTTATATGGACACCACATCGGAATGGGTGGTGGACCGGACCGATCAGCGAGTGCAATGGGGCCGAGTGAAAATTGCCGGGACTGATGCAATCCGCATGGGTACCCAAGAGCAAAACACCCTAAACAAATCGGGCGACGACCATCGGATTGACTGGGGATATCTATACATGATTCCACCCGCTGGAACCAAGTCGGCGATGGGAAGCGACTCCGACGTTCGCGGCGAGTTCCTAAAGAATGGCAACTTGCCAGCAAGCGATGACCTCTCCATGCCTCGCCCGGCGAATCGAGATTGGCCGGTTCTGGCGTCAGCATTTGAGCTCAACGCCGGTTCGGAGAAGGTCATTACGGTGGCCTATGACGATATCGACTCTCTGGAGTGGCTTCGACGTCCGGTGCCTAGCTATGCTCGATACCACTTGGGTTCTTTCGAAAAGGTGCTTGAGAATGGTTTGAAAAACTATTCGGCTTGGTTGAAGAAAGCGGAAGGTGTAGATGCCAAGATTCGTAAGGAAACCACGGATCGTGGAGGCGCAGAGTATGCCGACCTAGCGGTGCTCTCATACCGCCAAGCTTTCGCAGCTCATAAGATCGTGGCCGATATTGATGGCAAGCCACTGATGTTTAGCAAAGAGAACTACAGCAACGGTTGCATTGGCACCGTAGACGTTCTTTATCCCGCTGCTCCCATCATGTTGTGGCTGAACCCCGAGTTGCTAGAAGCAAATCTTCGCCCGCTCATGATCTATTCGGCGACGCCAAGATGGAAGTTTCCATTTGCCCCGCATGACTTGGGGCAGTATCCATTGGCCAATGGCCAAGTCTATGGCGGCGGAGAAAAGACCGAAGAGAACCAGATGCCGGTGGAAGAATGCGGCAACATGCTTGTGCTTGCAGCCGCATTAGTAGAGGCGAATGGCAACAAAGAGTTTATCAAGGAATATTTGCCGATCTTTGATAAGTGGGCGAGCTATCTGTTGGAGAAGGGGCTAGATCCTGAAAACCAATTGTGTACAGATGACTTTGCCGGACATTTGGCACGAAACGCCAACCTTTCTCTAAAGGCGATTATCGGCTTAGGTTCCTATGCCAAGATGCGAGCAACCTTGCTGGGCAAGAACGACCCCCGAGCGGCGAAGGTTCGATCTGAAGCCGAAAGGATGGCGAAAGAGTGGATGAAGCTTGCGGAAGATGGAAATCACTACCGCCTCGCTTTTGATCGAGCAGGGACCTGGAGCCAGAAGTACAACCTTATTTGGGACAAGGTGTTTAAACTGAATCTCTTCCCGAAAGAGGTTTACCGAAAGGAGTTGGACTTCTACCAGACGAAGATCGGAAAATACGGCCTTCCTTTGGATAATCGAAGCACCTACACCAAGCTCGATTGGTGTATCTGGACTGCATGTTTGACAGATACTCGCGCCGAGTTTGATAAGCACGTAACGCCTCTATGGCACTGGGCCAATGAGACAACCTCACGCGTTCCAATGTCTGATTGGTATCACACTCACGACGGCAAGATGGCAGGCTTCCAAGCCCGCTCTGTAGTCGGGGGTGTATTCATGCCGATGTTGGTTCCAACAAAATAGTGAATGTATATCTGTTCTAGAATCGTGGAAGTCGTTAACTCTCCCCGTTAGGGGAGATAGACCTTAGCCGGATATCGGAGCGCAGCGTAGATACCGGGCGAATGATTTCACAATCCCGACCCCATAGTGGGTCGCAGAGCCTGAACTCACCGCACGTCGTATGCTGAAAACTCGGCGGCCTGTGAGGAGTGGCGCAGGTATTCTTCGCGGCGATGCCTATCTTGCCCCGAATATCCGGCACCTTTTTGGATGAAATTACCCATGACATCCCTTCGCAAAATTGGGCCCGGGAGGAGTGGCGTAAGGAGTTTGAGCTTTACACTCGGATTGGGATCGACACGGTCATCATCATTCGGGCGGGGTATCAGAATAAGTGCATCTTCCAGGCGAAAACTCTGCCCGATTTGTTGCCGATTTATGAAGACGTCGGCGAGATTTTCTATTCTCTGGCGGATGAATACGACCTAAAGGTTTTCTTCGGCACCTACGACTCTGGATTCCATTGGCAGAGAAGGACGTGGTGGAAGGAGGTAGAGGTCAATCACGCATTTCTTCAAGAAGCCGTTGAACGCTATGGCCACCATAAGAGCTTTGCTGGCTGGTATCTAAGCCACGAAACGGGCAAAAACGATGCTCATATTATCGAGCTTTTTAACCATATTGGGGGGCGGTGTAAAGAGCTAAAGGACGTTCCCGTCCTCATCTCTCCCTATCCTCAAGGGGCCAAACAGCTTGGCGAAAACGCCTTTACGCTCGGAGAGAGCTTCGACCATTGGGATCGGATTTTTGAGGCTACCCAAGGTTCATTTGACCTTTGTGCTTTCCAGGACGGACAAGTTCATTATCAGGAGCTTCCGGCCTTCATCCAGGGTATCGCCGACCTAGGACAGAAGCACGGGATCACTCTTTGGTCAAACCTAGAATGCTTTGACCGAGATATGCCCATCAAGTTTCCACCCGCAGACTGGCGGTATTTGAGGTTTAAGCTAGAGACGGCCGCGCAGGTAGCTGAGAAGATCATCACTTTCGAGTTCCCGCACTTCATGTCCCCCAACTCCTGTTACCCAGCCGCCCATAACCTCTTTAAGCGATATTCGTTATATTGCGGAAGTTAAAGACATGAAATTTGGAATAATCAGTTCTAAATTTCATGGAATACTGCAAATGTGGAAAGAGCGTTCTATCAGGATTTAGTTGATCGCCAGCTAAAACGCACTCCGGTGGTGGCTTTGCTAGGAGCGAGGCAAGTTGGTAAATCTACACTGGCAAGGGCTATTGCATCCACGTGGCGTGCGAACGGACAAGAGGCGAACATCTTTGACCTTGAGAATCCAACGGTCATTGATAGACTTGCCAACCCGATGTTTGCGCTTTCTAACCTCCGGGGCCTTGTGGTGTTGGATGAGATTCAGCGAAGACCAGAATTGTTCCCTGTTTTGCGGGTCCTAAGCGATCGAGACGACGCGCCAGCTAAATTCCTTATCCTTGGAAGTGCCAGTCGTGACCTTCTGAAGCAAAGTTCTGAGTCGCTAACCGGACGCATTACATACATCGATCTACCGCCCTTTGGCGTAATGGATGTGAATCCTCTTCCAATCGAAAAAATCTGGGCCCGGGGAGGCTATCCTCGTAGCTTCTTGGCCGATACAGACTCAGATAGTGTTGCGTGGCGT
This sequence comes from Fimbriimonadaceae bacterium, assembly GCA_037190145.1. Lineage (GTDB taxonomy): Bacteria > Armatimonadota > Fimbriimonadia > Fimbriimonadales > Fimbriimonadaceae > 55-13. Next base: position 51,347 of record JBBCJU010000009.1, on the reverse strand, counting down.
GAGGACTACTTGCGATCGACCATCGAGCGAGATCTTCCGGCTTTAGGTCTCCAGTTGCCACCGGTTCAACTGCGGCGGTTTTGGACGATGCTTGCGCACCATCACGGGCAAGTGCTCAATGCATCCGCAATAGGGAACTCCATGGACCTTAGCCACCACACGGTCAGGCGTTATCTTGACTTCTTAATAGGTGCACTCCTTGTTCGAGAATTGAAGCCTTGGTTTGCCAATGTTGCTAAGCGACAAGTGAAAAGCCCGAAGGTGTATTTGCGGGATACAGGGATCATGCATCGTCTTTTGGCATTGGACCATATGGAAGCAGTTTTATCATCTCCCATTGCCGGTGCATCATGGGAGGGCTTTGCATTAGAGCAGACTTGCCAGGCATTCCAGGTTCGAGATGAAGAGGCAACTTTTTGGTCAGTTCATGGTCAGGCTGAGTTGGATCTATATCTGCCGTTTCGTTCTACAAAAGTTGGATTTGAATTTAAAATGTCTGATTCGGTAAGGATGACTAAATCGATGCATAGCGCATTGGAGCATCTGGCTCTTGATCGGATTTACGTAGTCTATCCGGGTCCAGACCGTTTTCTAATCCACGAAAAAGTGGAGGCGGTTCCTCTCGACTGTATTCGTGAAGTTGCTGCGTATTGACGAGAACAACCTCATCTTGATTTTGAAGCATCTAGCCCCTTCCTTAAGTTTAGGTCAAGCGCAGGGAGGGATGCAGGAACCTGCGGCGCGTGTGATCGATTTAGAACTCAGTGAACCTGAGATCGGAAAGGAGACTATCCATCGGATTCTCAACCGGGTCGAAGGCGGCGTTTATGAGATTATCTCGCGGAACATGAGCCCGGAATTGGAAAGTGTAAGTTTGAAGGACCCAGCCTTAACTCAGGCTAGGGAAGGGAAGATGAGTCGACCCCTTCTATTACGCAAGATTCCAATTACTTATACATTTTAAGAGGCAAAACACTTTACAAGGTCAACAAAACGAACTTGAAAACGGTGGCAATGGGAAGGCTGGGCGAGTAACCCTCTTTGGGCCTCGTTCACCCGTACTTGGTGAAACTGGCGTCTAAGTATCTAAGGAGGAATTGAAGATGAATGTTTTTCATGCTGAGAAGAGGCCCGATACACCGCTGAAGCCTCACCAAATGCGACGTCAGGGTGTGATTCCCATGGCATTGATTTCGCGTGATCACGGTGCTTCATTGCTGCAGGCAAACCGCCAAGACGTGCAAGGTGCACTGCGAAGCTTGGATGGTCACGGACGAATTGACCTAGAGATAGGGGAGCAGAAGACTAAGAAGAGGGTCATTGTGAAGCAGGTGGATAACGATCCGCTGCACGGTGGCATTTTGAATGTGGTTCTGCAAGAGGTCTCTAACAAGGATGTGGTTAAGATTGATGTCCCAGTTCTCTCCATTGATAACAGTGAGGATGAGAGAGGCGTCATGTTGACCCAGCCAACAACTCACCTTAAGTTGCAGGGGCCAATGGGCAATCTGCCTGCTCATATTGAGGTGGATGTAACAAAGCTAGAGGCTGGAAGTCACATCAATGCCGGTGATATTGAATTGCCGGAAGATGTGAAGTTAATAAGTTCTCCCGACGCGACAGTGTTTAGTCGACAAGTGGTAAAGGCGGTTTCGCTAGAGCCAGAAACCGCGGAGGAATCTACCGCAGACGAAGCTTCGACCGATACCGAGGGTTAGTCCTTACCTCGGCTTCGCGTATTTGGCGCGGAGCCGAGCTTCTTTTTCAGCTCGCTTGGTTACGATGCGCTGCTGAAAACTCTCCAATCCACGCACCCACTGGAAGACGCCTAATCCGATAACCAGGGTGCCAAGGGCGAACCAGAACCACGCCGGTTTTCCCATGCGATGTAGGTGCATACCATACCAAAGAACACCTATCCCGGCGAATGTAAACACTAATGCAAGCACCTTTGGCCAAAAAAGGTTGAACTCTTTGCCCAAATAAGCAGGAACGTGAGTTGCGTATTGATCGCAGTAAGCATCGACCAACAGCTGGGCCTGATCTAGAGGCATACCGGTTCTTTCGGAAATGATCTCGGCTAAGCCGAATCTAGAAATGGGTGTGCGCGAGTCAGAGGAGCCCTTAAGCTGTTCACGAAGACAATCTAGGGGATCTGTTTCTAGGAGTTCTCGCTCTATAAGGTTCGCCATTTCGTGGCTAATCTATCATGACAAGTGCCTTAATACAACCATTTAGCGCATGGAATGCGGCTCTAAGTCCGTAGTTTTAACAAAAAGTTTTTGAACCAATGCACCGAATATTGTCTATGTGCAGGACAATGTAGGTGATATGAGTCAATCGGAGTGTGATTCTAGCGGGAAGGAATCCTTCGAAATTCGACGTTTGGCAGAGCTAAGCGCCTATAGAATTCTGGGAACGCCGCCGGAGCCTGTTTTTGACGATCTTGCCGAGATTGTCCGTATCCGCTTTGATGTGCCTATTGCAATCATCTCTTTCATTGGGGAAAATGACGCTTTTTTTAAGTCGCACCTCGGCATTGACATTGAAAGTGCTCCTCGATATATGACGTTCTGTGATCGCGCCATTCAAGAAGAGAAGCCGATCATTGTTTATGATGCCCCCCGCAGTGAAAACTACAAGGACAACCCTTTCGTCGTAGGACCTCCATATGTACAGTTCTATGCCGGAGTGCGGATTGTCACGCCCAACGGAGTTCCCATTGGAGCCGTTTCCGCGATTGACACAATCACTAGATCTCCTGGAAAGAGCGATGTGGAGTTCATGATTGGTATTGCCAAGTTAGTGATGGATATTTTGGAGATGCGCCGCGCCACTGCAGGAACCCAAAAACCTTCATCTTCTTCGGCTAGCCAACTTGGTGCCGGAGTTTAACCAATCGCCTTTTCCGGTGCCGGTAAACTGCATACCTTATGCCGCATCAACTGGACGACCGCTCATTTGTAACTCGATTAGATCCCATGGATATGTTGGGGCGAACCGAGCGCTTTCCTGATCAATGCCGCGAAGCCTTGGCGATTTCTCAGGGCGTTAGCCTGACCCCTCCGGCAAAACGTCCTTCAGTTGTGATGCTCTGTGGAATGGGGGGATCTGCGGCCGGTGGAGATTTTGCGCGATATCTCTTCGAGGAAAAGGCAAGTGTTCCATTCGTTGTCAATCGGGATTATCACTTGCCGAACTATGTTGGAATCGGCGACTTTGTCTTCTGTGCTAGCTATAGCGGTAACACAGAAGAGACTCTTCAAGCCTATGAAGAAGCCAAGAAAGCCGGGGCGACCATCATTGCAGTCACCAGCGGTGGAAAGTTGGCGGAACAAGCAAAGGCTGATGGGTATGCAACCTATATCATTCCTGGCGGACATCCTCCTCGAACGGCATTGGGGTACATGTTGATTCCGGTTTTGGTTGCTAGCCAAGCGCTGAAGATATTGCCTGAGTTAGATTACGAAAAGTGCTTTGCACTCTTGGACCAATGCTCGAAGGAATGGACCGTTGAGACTCCGCTTGAATCAAATCCCACAAAGCAACTCGCCGAGGCAATGTTTGGCAAGCTTGCGGTTCTTTATGGACTTGGACCTTGGCAAGGAGCGATTGCTAATCGCTGGAAAGGCCAGATCAATGAGAATGCCAAAAACCTGGCGTTTCCTAATACCTATCCAGAGTTGAATCACAATGAAATTCTTGGCTGGGTTGGCGCCGGTAAACAAGGTGTTGCCAATTGGCTGATGGTTACCCTGATGGATGGGACCGAAAGCGCAAAGATGAAGACACGCTCTACGGTGACCGAGCGACTGGTAGGTGCCACAGCAGAGCCTCACCATGTGACTGCACGAGGTGAGAATCTGTTTGAGAAAATGCTGTCCCTGACCTATTACGGAGACTTCGTGTCGATCTACCTCGCGGCCCTTAACGGAATTGATCCAGAAAACATTGATTCTATCAACACATTGAAGGACGAGCTTTCGAAAGTTAGCTGAGCATCGGCATAGGCCTGATTGTTTCGGCCTTCTCGTTAGCGGCATCATCCGTTTTGCCTCTTTAAGCTTAGGCTTAAAGAGGTTTTCTTTTGTCAGTCGTTAGCCTCCCTGCATTTTCCTAATATTATTAGGCTGTGAGGTCGCCCATAGTTATATGCAATCTGCACTCACAAAGTGCAGGGAGCCAATACTATGGAGACAAGAACTAATAAGATTCAGCAGTCTGGGTTTACATTGATCGAGCTGCTTGTCGTCATCGCGATTATCGCAATACTTGCTGCGATACTGTTCCCCGTCTTTGCTCAAGCAAAGGAAGCCGCGAAGAAGACGGCTTGTCTTTCTAACTCAAAGCAACAAGCTATCGCCGGAGTGATCTATATGGGTGACTATGACGATACTATCGTGCCATTAGCCGTTAGGGCAGATGCGGGTACGGTACAAGGACCGGACGAGGCAAATCCTGGTGCCGCAAGATGGTTCAGTTCAAATTCGTTTGATCTCTTGCTGCAACCCTATATGAAGAGCGTAGACCTATGGGGATGCCCTTCTGCCACTTTCACTCTGCCTCCTGGGGCGACGGCGGCAAATGCTCCAAAAGCAAAGCCACGTACCTATTCCATCAATAAGCACGTTGCCATTGAGCTAGGTAACCAAGCATTTGGTCCGACGCCGGGGCCAGTAAATGGCTCGGTCATTGAATATTCTGCGGATCTAATCGTTATCTCTGATGGCTGGAATCGAGGAATGTATGGTCACAGAACCAATTTTATTGGGGCCACGAATAGTGCAGACTCTGCTTGTTCTTCCTATACCGGGGCAACCTTCTCCGGAACCGAACAATATAAGAGACATAAGGGTGGGGCGAGCTATGCATTTGCTGATGGCCATGCAAAATTCAAAAAGCCGGAACAAACCTTAGCGCCTTATGTTCTTTGGTATGTTGATAGGCCAAAGGTTGAAGATGTTATGCAAAATCCTCATCCGACGACTTATGGATATCAACCAGCGGCGACCCCTCCACCTTTGCAACAGTCAACCGCTTGCGCTGTGTTCTACACAAGAAACGGTCGAGGTATCTAAGAAAAGAGGGCCAGCTTTTGCTGGCCTTATCTTCTATTTAGAAATGCCCTTCACTAATAGATCAGCCATCATTCGAAGCTGTTTCTCTATCTGGTCAGGATTACCAAGTTCACGGACACTTAGGCTGTAAGGAAGGTACGCGTTGGTGGCTTGAAGCAGAATTGCCGCGGTTCCCATAGGGTTAGAGACATTGGCTTTTCCGGCGTCGGTGCTTGCTTCCAGGGCTTGACTGATAAGGTCTTGTTCTATAAAGAAATATTGTTTTCGGCGCTCAATATAGGCGGGGCGCACAACCTCAAAAATTTCATCAAGGCTTTCGTGGTAATCAGCCACAGCTCTTACGCGGCTCATCACACGCTCTACAAGCATTTCTCGAAGACGGTCCAGAATATCTCGATCTTCAGACTCGAAAATTTCCTTCATCCGTGTTTGCGCCTTGTCAACAACTCTTCCAATAGAAGATAGGGCGACATCCTCTTTATTCTTGAAATAGAGGTAAATCGTTCGCCTTCCGACTCGCGCTTCTTTGGCGATATCTTCCATCGTCATCTTCCGAAAGCCATACCGAGACATGATGCGTTCGGTGGCATCCAGAATCTGATCGCGTGTAGTAGTTTTGGTTCCGGCCAATATTCACCTTCATCCCGTACGCTGATGCAGGTAAAAGCCCATGCAGCACTGGGGAATCAAAAAACGAACGTATTCTACGTCCTGTAGGCATAAATAGGCAAACCTTGCCGAACTTTCAATGGAAATTGAAACCCTGCCTGTGCCCCAGTTGCTTTGAGTGGCTTCGCTTTGCCACACTGGATATTGACTCCTTGAAAAAAAATGCCGCCCTAAGTGACCCGAGCAATCGCCCGGGGACTGATATCGCACTGGTCGATCAGCAGGCCGATCCATCGCTTATTGCCGAAATTCAGGCTGAGCCAGTGCCAAAAGGAGCTTCAAAGTTTGCATCATTTGCTTGGTTTGTGCTGATCTATAACTTGGCCGCCGTGGCTTGGGGCGTCTTTGTAAGGGCCTCTAAATCTGGCGATGGGGGTGGTGCGCAATGGCCGCTTTTAGATTTAAGCCACCAACCGATCAATGGGGACTTTGCTCGATGGGTCGAAGGGTCTCACCGCGTTTCTACTAGCCTTTGCGGTGTTTTCGCCATTGCCTTGGTTTGGATGGCGTTTAAAAATTTTCCACGGAAACATCAGGCAAGGCTTTTTTCCATAGGCGCGCTTGGGCTCACTCTCATGGAGGGAGCGATTGGCGCAGCGCTGGTTTTGTTTGAGCTGGTTGCGGAAAACGACTCAAGGGCCCGAGTGGGCATCATGTCGTTTCATGTGATTTCAACAATGCTCTTGGTAAGTTCCATCGCTTTGGCTGCGATGGCGGCCATGAGCCGCAGCCGCCTGTCCTTCAGGGGTAATGCATCCATCATTCCGATGGGTGTGCTGGGCATGCTGATCATGTTTGGATTGGCCGTTTCTGGGGCTGTGGCGGCGCTGAGTCACACCTTGATGCCGGTTGACAATGTGTTAGCGGTGGCGGCAATGCCAGATGCGCATTGGCTACAAAAACTTCAGCCGTTGCACCCATATATTTCTATCGCCGCAGGCTTGTTTATCTGCTTGATGGCGGGCATGTTGGCTAACCTTCGACCAAGTCCGACTGTGATAAAGGCTTGCCGGGTGATGGTAGTCACATTTGCGGCCCAGTTACTGATGGGGCTGGTTAATGTGCAGTTGGCTGCGCCGATCTGGATGCAAATGGTTCATCTGGTGCTGGGCGATGTCCTGTTCATCTCCATGATTATTGCCGTCGCATTGGCGCTAATGGGAGATGCTCCTCGGCTTGAGGAGGAAGGAGTCAGGCGGAAGATAACTGACTTTTCTGGGCTAGTTAAGGGTTATGTTGCGCTTACGAAACCCCGTGTGATTTCTCTGCTGTTGTTTACGGCGGGGGCGGCTATGTTTGCCGCGGCCAAGGGTGCTCCAGAGTGGGTAGCTTTCCTGGCTGTCATGGTGGGTGGTTATCTCAGCGCGGGCGCCGCAAATGTCATGAATATGGTTGTGGACCGGGATATTGATGGTCGGATGCACCGGACCGCAGATCGCCCCACCGTCACCCATTCTATTTCCACGGCGGCGGCGATGAATTTCGCTCTGGTGCTTACCGTTGCAAGTTTTGCCATTCTTTGGGCCGGGTCAAATCTCTGGGCGGCAATGATCGCTTTAGCGGGGCAAGCCTTCTATGTGTGTGTTTACACGCTCTATCTGAAGCGCAGGACCTGGCAAAACATTGTTATTGGAGGGGCGGCTGGATCTGTTCCGCCCATGGTGGGCTGGGTGGCGGTAACCGGAAACCTGGGTCTGATGGCCTGGTGGATGTTCGCTTTGATCTTTATTTGGACGCCCGTTCATTTTTGGGCACTTGCGCTGCTTCTAAAAGATGATTATGCGGAGGCTGGAGTTCCGATGTTGCCTGTGGCGAAGGGTGAGCGGGCTACAGTTGTCCAGATTTCTTACTACGCAGCGTTAACGGTTGCCCTAAGCTTGTTGCCCGTAATGGTTGGCTTGGCGGGTGCGGTGTACTTGATAGGTGCCCTTGCTCTCAATATGGTGCTTGTTCGGTTTTGTATGCTTTTGTCGCAAAAAATTGAACGAAAGCAGGCTAGCACCCTTTTTCACTATTCAATGCTTTATTTGGCATTGCTGTTCTTGGTGGTGGCGGTGGACCAAAGGTGGCTCTATGCAATCAGTTAAGTTGACAGCAATGTCAAGATTCGGCTCGGTACAATCCGCGCCGGTTTCGTTCATGGACGAGTTAGGAATGCGTTTTCTCAATCGATTGGAGCAATACGATGCCGCAGATATTTAAGCCTGCTGCCAACTACATTGCGCGTGGAAGCCTTGTGCTGGGGTTGTTGGCCCCGCTTATCGTGGGCTATGCCGTCGCTGCAATCTCCCGTTCGCCGGTGAACACTAAGCTGCAGGTGCCGATAAATCAGCCGGTTCCGTTTAGTCACCAGCACCACGTGTGGGAGCTTGGAATTGACTGTCGCTACTGCCACACTGCGGTTGAAACTTCGGCAGAAGCTGGGTTCCCAGCTACTGAGACGTGTATGAGTTGTCACTCGCAGATCTGGACGAACTCGCCTTTGCTTGGCCCTGTGCGAGAAAGCTACGAGACAGATACGCCAATCAAGTGGAACAAGGTGAACAAGGTTCCTGAATTTGTTTACTTTAACCACAGCATTCACATCACGCGAGGAATTAGCTGTAACACATGCCACGGTCCGATGCAGCAGCAGCACATCACCTATAAGGGCAATGCTTTTCAGATGCAGTGGTGTTTAGAGTGCCACCGTGCTCCTGAGCGATATCTGCACGAGGATGCTCACGATGAGGCGCATGGTGGTGGGCGACAGCGCGTTTTCAATCTTTATTGGAAGATTCAGTCCGGTAAGCCTCTTTCTGCAATTGAGCGAAAAGAAGAGAAAGGTGAGTTCCGTGGAAACAATGGGGCTGAGTTTAAAGATAAGGGTCGCGAGTTGATCAAGAAGTATGGTGTGAAGGTGCAGCAGTTGTCAGACTGCGCGGTTTGTCACCACTAATGGTTTTGAATTTGGGGATTGATGGAAGTTAAAGAACAAGCTCAGGGAAGGTTGGATCTCGACTCGATTCGAGAGAAGCTTTCTGGTCAGGGCGGAAAGCGCTATTGGCGCAGTTTGGAGCAGGTGGCAGATACTCCTGAATTCCAGAACTGGCTAGAGGATGAATTTCCGCATCGGCGATCTCTGCTGGAGATAGATCGACGTTCCATGTTGAAGGTCATGGGGGCTTCGATTGCTCTTGCCGGTCTGGCGGGTTGTCGTGGTCCATTCTTGGATCAAGACAAGGCTGTGCCGTACGTAAAGCAGCCGGAAGAGGTTGTTCCGGGTAAGCCTTTGTTCTACGCTTCAGCGATGCCGGTATGCGGCTATGGTGTGGGTGTTCTGGTGGAGCAGCACGAAGGGCGGCCAACCAAGATTGAAGGGAACCCTGACCACCCTGAAGCGCTGGGTGCCAGCAGTGCAGCCATGCAGGCTTCGATCTTGTCCATGTATGACCCGGACCGCATGCAAAACGTCTTGCAGGGAACGGATATCAGTACCTGGGAAGAGTTTGGCAAGGTTCTGAAGAAGGCGCTTGCGGATCAGAAGGCAACAAAGGGTGCAGGGATTCGCATTCTTACAGAAACAGTTGCTTCGCCATTGATGGCTTCTGCTCTAAATGACCTTTTGGCTGAGTATCCCTCTGCGACTTGGCATAGCTGGGATCCTGTGAACCGAGACTCGGTTCGCATGGGGGCCAAAGCGGCCTACGGAAAGGTTGTCGGAACTACTTACGATTTCAAGTCAGCTAAGGTTGTCGTCTCTCTGGATTCCGACTTTTTGGTGACGGGGCCTGGAAGTCTGCGCTACTCGCGCGACTTTATGGATGGGCGGCGATTGGAAGTGACGGGTGGCGAAATGAATCGCCTGTATCAGTTCGAAAGCTTCCCGACTCTTACCGGAACTGGGGCGGACCACCGCTGGGCGATGAAGTCGTCTGAGATTGGTTCGATTGCAGCCTATATTGCCAACGGGCTCGGAATTAGCGCAGATGGGCGTCCAACTCCGGTTGATTCTGGGGTGCTTGATAAGGTGATTGCTGATCTTCAGGCTAACGCGGGTGCTTCCATTGTGGTTCCCGGTGATGATCAGCCTGCGGCGGTTCATGCCCTTTGCCATGCGATTAACGAAAAGCTCGGGAATAACGACAAGACGGTATTCCATGGTCCGCGAGTGGACTACGGGCCTGAGGATCAATTGTCTTCCATTCGCCAATTGGCTGATGCGTTAAAGGCTAAGAAGGTTGATCTTCTTCTTATTCTGGGTGGAAATCCAGTTTATGATGCTCCGGCGGACTTGGACTTTGCGAACCTCTTGGTGAGTGCCAAGCTTAGTGTTCACCACTCTGCCTACTTTGACGAGACTAGTAAGGTTTGTACTTGGAGTCTTCCGCAGAGCCACTATCTGGAAGAGTGGGGAGATGTTAAGGCTTACGATGGGACGGTTTCTCTCATTCAGCCGATCATTGCTCCCTTGTTCGAGTCCAAGTCTCACGTTGAAGTGTTGCGGGAGTTTGTTGGGGATGCGAGATCAGGCTTTGATCTGCTTCGCTCGGCTTATGGTTCCACGTTATCTGGCAAGGCGTTCGATATTGCTCTGAATGCGGGAATCATTGCCAACTCAACTCCGAAGAGTGTTGCGATTAGTGTGACGGGTTCTTTCCCCTCACTCCCGGCTCCAGTGGAAGGTGTTGAAGTCATCTTCCGAGAAGACCCTAATCTGTTCGATGGCCGATATGCCAACAGTGGATGGCTGCAAGAGTTGCCTAAGGCCTTAAGTAAGATCACTTGGGACAACGCTATTCACGTGAGTCCTAAGATGGCTCAGTCTCTCGGCGTCCAGAGCGAGGATGAGGTCATCCTTGAGCTGAATGGAGCAACGGCAAAGAGTGGTGTTTGGGTTATGCCTGGGCATCCCGATGATGTCGTAACCATTTTGCTGGGCTCCGGAAGGACTGTGGGCGGAACCATTGCTGTGGGGGCTGGTTTTAATGCTTACCCAATGCGCCGGTCGGAGAGCTTGTCTTGGTCTGGTGGCGGAAAGCTGACGAAGGGTAAAGGTACGTTCCCCCTTTCGTCGGTGCAAATTCACCACAGCATGGAGGGCCGAGATATCGTCCGCTCTGGAACTTTGGAAGAGTGGCGCAAGGATCCAACCTTAACGCCAGAAAACAAGCATCATCTGCCGGATGTGTCGATGTATCCCGACAACGTGTTTAACTACGATGGCCCGCAATGGGGAATGACCATCGACTTGAATACTTGTATTGGGTGTGGCGCTTGCGTTACGGCTTGTCAGGCTGAGAACAATATTCCGGTTGTTGGTAAGGATCAAGTTAAGCGCGGTCGCGAGCTGCACTGGATTCGAATTGACCGGTACTACGTAGGTGGGCCGGATCAACCTGAAGAAACGGTGAATCAACCCGTTATGTGCGTTCACTGTGAGAAGGCACCTTGCGAGCCGGTTTGTCCGGTCGGTGCAACTGTTCACAGTCATGAGGGCCTTAACCAGATGGTTTACAACCGCTGTGTAGGTACTCGATACTGCTCCAACAACTGTCCCTACAAGGTTCGTCGATTCAATTACCTGAACTACGTGGATAACCAGGATCAGTTCATGGTGAAGGAATTTGACCACCCATCGCCGGGCATTCCGATGACCGATAAAAAGGTCATTATCCCGGGCAAGGTGACCAGTGAGAAGACTCACGGTCGAAGCATGTTGAAGATGGCTCAAAACCCAGACGTCACCATGCGAGGCCGAGGCATCATGGAGAAGTGTACTTACTGCGTACAGCGCATTAACGACACTCGAATTGAGGCCAAGAAGCAAGGGCGAGACATCAAAGACGGCGAAATCGTGGTTGCATGCCAGCAAGCTTGTTCCACGGGAGCGATTGTCTTTGGCAACGTTGCTGATAAGGACAGCAAGGTCAGTAAGATGCGCGCCGACAAGCGAAGCTACTTGCTGCTCGAAGAATTAAACACCCGACCACGTACGAGCTATCTCGGACGCGTTCGCAATCCGAATCCGGAGATTACGGCTTAAGATGGCTCGAGAACCTCTGAACGAGTACCTCATAACTGGCGAACAGACGTACGCCTCGCTTGATAACACCATCGGCTCGATGGTTTTGGATGGCAAACGGCATAAGAAGAATTGGTACATGACCCTGGGCGTCGCCTTTATGGTCATGAATCTCTTCTTGGTCTCCGTGGCTTGGCTTTTGTACCAAGGCATCGGTGTCTGGGGCAACAACGTCCCCACCGCCTGGGCGTTTGACATTATCAACTTTGTCTGGTGGATCGGTATCGGTCACGCCGGAACACTGATCTCTGCGATTTTGCTCTTGGTTCGCCAGAACTGGCGTAACTCGATTAACCGATTTGCAGAGGCGATGACGCTTTTTGCGGTTATGTGCGCGGCGCAATACCCGCTGTTGCACACCGGTCGACCATGGGTTGCTGCTTACTGGTTGATGCCTTATCCCAATATCATGGGGCTATGGCCGCAATTCCGGTCGCCGCTTATCTGGGACGTTTTCGCAGTTACAACGTATGCGCTGGTCTCGATCCTATTCTGGTTCGTGGGCCTGATTCCTGACCTTGCCACCCTGCGCGATAAAGCCACCAATAAGGTTCCGAAGATGATCTTCGGCATCCTCTCATTGGGTTGGCGTGGATCTATGAAGCACTGGCATCGATACGAGCAGGCTTACCTGCTTTTGGCTGGTCTCAGTACTCCGCTTGTTCTCTCGGTTCATACCATCGTTTCTTACGACTTTGCGATGTCCATCGTGCCGGGTTGGAACGTTACCGTCTTCCCGCCATACTTCGTTGCGGGTGCGGTTTTCGCGGGCTTTGCCATGGTTCTGTTGCTGGCTATTCCTGTCCGTCATATCTATGGACTGAAAGACATGATCACAGACAAGCACATTGACTGGATGTGTAAGATCATGCTCGCGACTGGATTGATCGTTTTCTACGGCTATATCCTTGAAATCTTCTATGCTTACTATTCGGCCAACTCGGTTGAGATTGCGCTAGCTGAGTGGAGATTCTTTGGTCCTTATAGCTGGGCATATTGGTCGCTGATTGCTTGTAACGGCATCATTCCGCAAGTTTTGTGGGCCCCAAGGATGAGACGCAGTTTACCTGTCATCATGTTTGTCTGCGTTGCCATCAGCTATGGCATGTGGCTAGAGCGGTTCGTTATCATCCCGATGTCGTTGACCCGCAACTATCTGCCTGCTAGCGACCGCATGTACTACCCAACCATCGTGGACTTCGTGATGTTTATGGGCACCATTGGATTGTTCTTCTTCCTGATGTGGCTCTTTATCCGATTCCTGCCGGTGATCAACATGTTCGAAATGAAAGATCTCTTGTTCAAACAGAACCTTGAGCGCAGAGCTAAGGAAGAAGCCAAAGAAGAGGTTGGAGCACACTAATGCATTTAGCAAAAGCTCCAAAAACTTACGGAGTTATTGCGGAGTTTGATTCTCCGGAACAGCTCTTTGCCGCAGGCAAGAAGGCTCGCGAGGCAGGATACAAGGAACTGGAAGCCTATACGCCCTTCCCGTTGCACGGGTTGAGTGATACTCTCGGCTTCAAGGATGAAAAGGTGCCCTGGATTGTCTTCGCCGGTGCGCTTTTGGGTGGGACCTGTGGCTATCTTCTGCAGTACTACACATCGGTAATCGACTATCCAATGAACGTGGGAGGAAAGCCGTTGAACTCTCTCCCAATGTTCTTCCCGGTTGCTTACGAATGCACGATTCTCTTCGCTGCATTTGGCGCTGTGCTTGGAATGCTTGGTCTAAACCAACTGCCTCAGCCTTATCACGCCGCTTTCAATGCTCCGAACTTTGACCGTGCGAGCCAAGACAAGTTCTTTTTGGCGATTGAGGCCAAAGATCCGCTATTTGATGAAGTTGAAACCCTGAGCTTTATGGAAACCATGGACGCCAACAACGTATCGCTGGTGAAAGATTCGCCGGGAGTTGAAGAATGAGAGGCAGCCAGAAAATTCTGATGGCGGCGATGGCGGGTCTGGCTGTAGCCGGATGCCATACCGACATGTGGGTTCAACCAAAAATTCATGAACCCTATCAAGAGAGTAAGTTCTTTAAGGATGGCTCCACTGCTCGCCCGCTGGTTGAAGGCACTGTTGCGCGGGGACACTTGCGGCTGGACGATGCTTTCTACACGGGCTATAAGGATGGCAAACTCGTACGAGAGTTCCCATTACCGATCACTGAAGAGCTGATTCGGCGAGGTAAGGAGCGATACACCATTTTCTGCTCCCCTTGTCATGGTCAAGTGGGAGACGGTCAGGGAATGATTGCGAAGCGTGGATTTACTCTGCGCCGCCCAGTTGGTAATTTTCATACTGAGCGATTACAAGAGATGCCGATTGGTCACGTATACGATGTCATCACAAACGGCTACGGTTCTATGTATAGTTACGCTTCTCGTGTAGAGCCTCGTGACCGATGGGCGATTGCAGCCTATGTCCGAACGCTACAACTGAGCCAAATGGCAACCCCATCTGACAAAGCGGAAGCCGACAGTAAGTTTCCGATTGAAGCGAAGCCTGCCGAAGAAGGGCATGGCGAAGCACCCGCTGGAGGAGGCCACTAAATGAGCGAACATCACGATCATCACGAAGAACCGCTCGTTTTGATGGGCAAGTATAAATCCCTCGCCCTTTTGATTGGCGGGATCGGCGCCATCGTCCTGATTTACGGTCTGATTGCAGGCGGCAAGCCTGCTTGGCAAGGCTATTTATTTGGCTGGTTAGTTTGGGCGTCCTTGTCCATCGGCTGTTTAGGGCTAATGTTGCTCAAGCACACCGTTAATGGAAAATGGGGCCTGCCGGTTATCCGTCTGCTGGAGGCGGGAGCTAGTTTTACAAACTTCCTTTTCCTTTTTGTCGCCTTCCTTCCCATGATCTATTCGGTCTTGGCTGGCGATCTGGCGATTTATCCTTGGGCTAACGCTGAAAAGATACACGCCGACCACGTCCTCCACATGAAGGCTTGGTGGCTAAATCAGCCTGCTTTTGCGATCAGAACGATTCTGTATTTCGGTATTTGGATGTTCATGGCCGCAGGCCTGCGAGCTTCCACGCTCCGACAAGATGTTTCGAAGGACGATAAAGAACGAGCTCGCCGCACCAACTGGTCTGCGCCCGGCTTGGTCGTCTTCGGCTTGAGTGTTACCTTTGCCTTTACAGACTGGGTAATGAGCCTGGAGCCTTACTGGTTCTCTACAATTTACGGCGCTTGGTGGATGGTTGGAGCTTCGCTCATGGCCTTCGCCTTTGTAACTCTTATCGCAACGCTGAACAAGCAACGGGATCCATATCGAGGTCCGATTAACAGCGGTTGGACCCGTGACATGGGTAATCTATTGTTGGCTTTCACCATGCTGTGGGGCTATACGTCGCTTAGCCAATACCTGATCATCTGGTCTGGTAACTTGCCTGAGTTCACCACCTATTTCATCAATCGTTCGAAGGATGGATGGAACGCGGTGGGCATGTCCACACTATTCGGTCAATTTTTCATCCCATTCTTCTGTCTTCTCTCTCCAAGAGTGAAGGCTCAAGCTCCCTTGCTTGCCAAGGTCTGCGGATTGATATTGGTCTTCAGATTAGTGGATATGTATCAAGTGATTGTCCCATCCATGAGCCCGGTAAGCGTGGTTCCATCGCTCTGGATGATTGTTTCCTTTGCGGGGTTGGGTGGACTTTGGTTTTACGGTTTTTCGAAGTCGGCAGCGCAGGCTCCGTTGATGCCAAGCTACGACCCTCGAATCCAGGAGGCAGCTCATGCACACTGACGAACGAACAGATCCGCTGGTCGACTTAGGTTACGAACAGCGTGACATTAAGCCGAAGATCATCTTCAAAGTCACGATGATCTTTTTCGGGTTCGCATTCGTGAGCTACTTTCTTGGTTGGCTAGTGTTGAAGCCGTTCGGCTATTGGAAAGAGACAAAGAACGTTAATGAGCTTCGTTCCACCAAGATTCCGGCCGCACCAAATCCAATCTTGCAAACAAACGTGACGACAAAGACCGATATGTACGATTTACGTCGGTCGGAAGAGGAAGAGTTGACCACTGCGGGCGAGTCTACGCATGTGAAGGGTGCTGTTCGCATCCCGATCGAGCAAGCGATTAAGCTTTCCGCCGAGCGAGGCGCCAAGCTAAAAGGTAACTCTGCGCCCGTCCCACCGACTCCTGTTACGGAGGGAGAACACTAAAGATGAAGCGATTCGCCTGGGTGATTGGAGCTACATTGCTTGCTGGGTTCTGCGTAGCGCAGCAACCTTTCCGACAAGCTCTGCAGCAAATGAAGCTGGAGCAGAAGCTCGGCAACCAGGTTCCGGGCACAGCGCGCTTCAAGAATGAACAGGGACAAGAAATTCAGTTCGCATCTATTCTTGGCAAACGCCCTGTTGTTCTACTTCCCATCTTCTTTACTTGTACAGGAATGTGCGGCAAAGAGACGGATAACCTTCTCAAAACGATCGTGCGTTTAGAAGATCGGCAAGTAGGTAAAGACTACGACGTTGTTTTCCTTAGTATCAAGCCAACGGAAACTCCAGATCTCGCACTCAATAAGAAGACAAGTCTTCTCAAGATTGTGAAGGGAGATACCAATGAGGAAGGTTTTCATTTCCTTACCGGGCAGTTGGACGAGATTCGAAAGGTCACCGACTCTGTAGGCTTTGGGTTCGCCTACGATCCTAAGGATGACCGCATCAATCACCCGGCTGGACTCATGGTTTTAAGTTCATCCGGAAAGATTGTTCAATACATGACTAGCACAGAGTATCCGCCAAAGGAATTTGCGGCGGCGCTTGACCTTGCCAAGAAGAACGTAGTTGGTAAGGAAGCGGAGACTATGTTGCTCGGTTGTGTGATGATTGACCCGGTAACGGGGAAGAAGAGCCTGGTTATAGAGAATGTTGTTCGCTTAGCCGCTGGCGTCTTCGCATTAGGTTTGTTTAGCTGGATTGGCGCAATGGTGGTGAAGTCTCGCCGTACAAGTGATACGAACGGAGGGACCCCGACCTCGGCATAGCCACGGAACGGTTTCAAATGCTTAAGCTATTTAATTTCCCGATGTCTCCAGAGCAAGCGTCTACGTTTGCGCCGGAGCATGATGCGCTGTTCTATACGCTAACGATCCTGACGGTGATCTTCTCGACATTGATCGGGGTGTTGGTGCTTTTCTTTGCTATTAGATATCGAGAAGGCAGCAAGGTGGATCGGTCACGCCCTATCTATGAGCATATGCCGCTTGAGCTGACTTGGACCATCATTCCCACCATCTTGGGCCTTATCGTATTCTTCTTTGGCGCAAGACTCTTTGTGAAGATGCGCACCCCGCCGGAAGATGCGCTGGATGTCTATGTGATTGGTAAGCAGTGGATGTGGCATGCTCAGCATGCTCCCAGTGGCGTGAGAGAGAACAACACGCTGCACATCCCAATCAATAAGCCCATTCGGCTTACGATGATCTCACAAGACGTTATCCATGCGTTCTACGTGCCCGAATTCCGGGTTCAGTACATGGTTGTTCCTGGTCGCTATACCACCCAATGGTTCCAAGCCACAAAGCCAGGCGTATATCACATTTTCTGCAATATGTACTGCGGCGGCCAACACTCAGAGATGGGTGGTTACGTTTACGCGATGGAGCCTAAAGATTACGCAAACTGGCTTTCAAATGGTGGAACCGACCTAGTCGCAAAGACGATGGAAGAACGCGGAGCCGCAACTTTCGAGAAACTGGCTTGCGGACAGTGTCACACCGCGAGCGACACCCCGAAGGGGCCGAGTTTATACGGTCTTTTTGGCAGAACTCGTAAGTTCACAGACGGTTCAAGCCAAGTTGCGAACGATGCCTATTTCCGTCACTCGCTGATCGACCCCTATGAGAAGATCAATGAGGGTTATGACAAGACGATGCAAGTCTATGATGAACTGTCAGAAGAAGAGATTTTAAACTTGATTGCTTATACGAAGTCCCTTGGGACTAGCGCAGAGCCGAAGCCGGCTGAGCCATCCCTGGCACCCAAAAAGGGCGTGGCCAATCCGGGCAGCAGTAAAGAGAATCAAGCTAAATTAGCCGTGGGAGCTCTGGCGCATGAGAACGAAAGACCTCAGCCAGGGCCTAAGCCCGGCAACCTATCCGTGGGGGCATTGTCCACCGAAAGCGGAGCAAAGCGGTAATGAGCGCACAAACTGAAACGCATCAAGAAGAAGAACAGCTGAACTACCTTACAAATGGTAAGTCGCTGAAGTCCTGGTTGCTTACCGGGGACCATAAGCGAATTGCGATTTTGTATCTAATCTCGACGGCATTGTTCTTCATGGTAGGTGGCATTTTTGCTGGCCTTATCCGAATCGAGCTCACATCGCCAACCGGCGTGTTGCTAGAGACGGAAACCTATAACCGTGTGTTTACCGCACACGGATTGGTGATGATCTTCATGTTCTTGATCCCCGCCATACCGGCGGTGCTCGGGAACTTCGTATTGCCCTTGATGATCGGTGCGAGAGACCTTGCGTTCCCACGCTTAAACCTATTGAGCTGGTACACGTACATGGTCGGAGGCATCCTTATTACTTGGGCGCTGTGTATTGGAGGTGTGGATACGGGTTGGACGTTCTACACTCCTTTGAGTACCAGCTACTCTCACGGTCCCATTAGCCTTGCCATCCTCGGTGCATTCGTTGTTGGGTTTAGCTCCATTTTTACGGGCATTAACTTCATCGCGACGATCCACAAGATGCGCGCCCCAGGAATGACTTGGTTCCGATTGCCGCTCTTTGTATGGGCGATGTACGGGACCTCGGTAGTCATCCTCCTCGGTACCCCGGTAGTTGCCATCACGCTTGCTTTGGTTATGGTTGAGCGATGGACTGGAATCGGAATATTCAGCCCTGAGCTTGGGGGCGACCCCGTGCTCTTCCAGCACATGTTCTGGTTCTACTCACACCCAGCGGTCTATATCATGATCTTGCCCGCGTTTGGTGTTATCAGCGAGTTGATTGCGAACTTTAGTAGAAAGAGAATCTTCGGCTATCACTTTGTGGCTTTCTCGACTCTCGCAATTGCAGGACTTGGCTTCTTGGTATGGGGACACCACATGTTTGTTTCCAGCCAATCCATGTATGAAGGCATTGTGTTCTCGTTGATCTCCTTCTTGGTTGCGGTTCCATCTGCCATTAAGATTTTCAACTGGACGGCAACGATCTATAAAGGCAACGTGCGGCTAAACACGCCGATGATCTATGCGATCTGCTTTATGATGCTGTTCACTGTGGGTGGTTTGACAGGTCTCTTCCTGTCCTCAATGGGAACAGACGTGCACCTTACGGCAACCTATTTCGTTGTGGCCCACTTCCACTACGTGATGGTTGGCGGTGCAATCACCGGATTCCTGGGTGGTGTTCACTACTGGTGGCCAAAGATGACCGGTCGAATGTATCCAGAAGGTATTGCTCGCGTAAACGCGATTTTGATCTTCATTGGCTTCACCGCAACCTTTGTCCCGCAGTTCATTGTCGGCTTTATGGGTATGCCGCGCCGATATCACTACTATTACTTTGCGCCTGAGTTCCAGATTTATCACATTCTGTCAACGATGGGTGCGTCGATTTTGGCAATCGCCTTCTTTACTCCCGCTACCTACTTGATCTGGTCGCTATTCAAAGGTGAAAAGGCATCCGCTAACCCATGGGGAGCCCATGGCCTTGAGTGGGAGATTGCATCTCCACCCGATAGCCACAACTTCCACCATATTCCCATCGTCACGGACGAGGTTTACGACTTCCCTGGAGTCGAATACGCTCATCCAAGCCACGGACCCAAGAAAAAGAAGTCAAAGGAAGCCGAACCGGCAACTAAGGGGAAGCACTAAGAGATGGCGAGCAAAGCTCACGCTGAAGTCGAGAACTTTCCGGTGCACGTGCACCATCAGTTCGAGGATATAGAGCAGCAGAACGAGGCATACATAGTCGGTATGTGGACCTTCATGGTCACCGAAGTTATGTTCTTCGGTGCCCTGTTCTTGGCTTACATCCTTTACCGATGGCACTATCAGCCAGACTTCTACATGGCGCACAAGGGTCTAAGCATCCCTGCTGGTGCTGCGAACACCACGCTTCTGCTTCTGAGTTCTTTCACAATGGTGCTGGGTGTCCACTATGCCCAACTTCGCAAGTCAAAGATGGTTGTCACAATGTTGGGAACCACTTGTGTGCTAGCAACAATATTCCTATGCATTAAGTTCGCAGTGGAATGGCCTCCGAAATTCCAGCATGGCCTAGTGCCTGGAGCTAACTTTGGAACGCACCCCGAGTATCTCAATGGTGCCAGCCCAAGAGCGGCAGAGCTGTTTTACAGTCTTTACTTCTTGATGACCGGCCTTCATGCAATTCACATTATCATCGGCATCCTTATTATTGGTGCTTTGGCAATGATGTGGGCTAAAGGCAAAAAGATTGTCACTGAAGACTATATTCCAACCGAACTCGTTGGGCTCTATTGGCACTTCGTAGACCTGGTTTGGATATTCTTGTTCCCCCTGTTTTATCTACTCCCGCAATAAGAAAATGGCAAGTCACGGAAAATCAAACGGTATCCATGTATTTCCTATACGGATGTATGTGATCACATTGCTGCTTTTGTTGGGGCTGATGTTTGCAACCGTCGCAGCATCCTTCTGGCATCCTAGCGACTTCACAATCGGTCCTATAACTATTAATGGCTCCTTGATTGCGAACTTATTGGCCATGACCATTGCAGTGATAAAGGCCCTGCTTGTCGTGTTCTACTTTATGCA
Organism: Fimbriimonadaceae bacterium; assembly: GCA_037190145.1. Lineage (GTDB taxonomy): Bacteria > Armatimonadota > Fimbriimonadia > Fimbriimonadales > Fimbriimonadaceae > 55-13. The sequence continues at coordinate 30,758 of JBBCJU010000009.1, read as the reverse complement.
CGTAAAGTTTGGCTCAGATCTTGTGAAGCTTTGGGCTTTGTGTGGTTTTGTGTGGGTCACGCTGATGCTGTTCATTCTCATGGACTACGGCACCCGCAAGTATGAGCCCGCTCCCGCTTTTGAGGCCGATACCGGTAGCGCTCTCTATCGTGAAATCACTCGCACCGGTGAGAATCCTCCAAAGGATGACTACCCAATTGTTCGAGTTCGTTAGGTCGAAATCGAGTAAGAGAAAAGACGGGTTCGCGAATTGCCGCGAACCCGTCTTTTTTTAGAGCCTAGAGCAAGTTGAGTTCGAGTGTGCTTTGGTTAGTGCCGATACTAGTTCTCGTATCAGTTTTTCCGCGCATTCTTCACGAGGGGATTCACGAGATCATCCGCCTTCCGACTAGGAACCTTGAAGGGATCTTGATTAAAAGCGCCGTTGAATTCAGATGAGAGAAAAAGTCTTTTTGGCCTAACGCTGTTAAATTCATCGGCTAGGTTCGTCATGGGAATTGTGTTAGGGAGGTATCTGAATAGAATCGCGTTGTAAGGCGCATTATTAACGTTCACTGGGTGATAGCGTAAGAGCACCAGTGAGCCGTCCACCTGCACTTCAGCCTTGCCAACTTTTGTGTAATTTTCTGTTTCAATCACTCCGGCATCGCCAGGTGCAAGGTGGGGAGATGATTTGTAAGTATAAGCACCAAGCGGAGCCACAACGGCGTGATCAAATTTACTACCGCCTTCGATGGCATCGAAGTACACCTCTAGGCAGATGTTGTGGTCCGCTGTAACTACAGGCTGAGAGTACTGAAATCTAATCTCCTTGCGACCGTCTTCAAGTGTTGTGGTTGTAATAGATGGAGAAACTAAGAAGGCAGGGAAATCGTAGCTCTGGAGGCTGAAGCCTACTTTGGTGTAAGTTCCCTTCACTGTTTGTGCGCTAACGAGCATAAATGCTAAGCCAAACATAGTGCTGCAAACAATCTTCCTTGATAATTTCATAGAACCCTACGAAGAAGGGGACGCTTTGCAAATCGCTCATCGTTCGTTCTGTAGCAAAGACTCTCACTAGTTCTCTAACGATTTTCAAGCTCATGGAAGCCGCTAGTACGACTCCATAGTGCTACTTAGCTAATCTCTTTAGCTGGGATTCTGCCCAGTTCACAATGTCTTCAGTTTCAGCACTTTTATCGAAACGGGTGACTTCACCCCACTTAGCCCAAGTATTGCGGAATGAAGGGCGGGGAGTAACGGTTCCGTAGGGCATGATTCGGTTCGTATTCTTCAATCCGCAACAAATGACTTGGCACTCCGCCATTCGTGCTAAAAGCGCAATGCCTGGCTTCAGTTCGCGCAACTCGCCCGTTTCACTCAGCTGACCTTCTGGGAAAACGCAAACGACTTCACCCATTTTCAAAAGCTGAACGGCTCGCTTAATCGAGGCTCGATCTGGCTCTCCTCGCTTAACCGGAAAGGCTTTGAACTGACGGAGGATAGAGCCCAGAATCGGCATGTCAAAAAGCTCACTCTTTGCCATAAAATGGATCGGGCGAGCACAAGTACACTGAACAACAATAGGGTCTACATCGGCTAAGTGATTCGCCAAGATCAGAACACCTCCCGTTTTGGGAATACGTTGCTTGTTTTCCTGACGGATTGGGCCCAATATCAGGAACAGTACCCACGCAATGAACCTGGCTAAGGGAGAGACGATGGCTCGATGAAATCTATTATGAGGTTCAACGTTATTCGCTAGTGATTTGCCGGATGGCTTCGACGTAGGCTCGATGCTCTTCGGTAAGGACTCGCTCCGCAAGTTGCTCGGGGGTGTCGTCTGGGTAGACGGGGCACCTTCGTTGGACAAGGATTCTTCCTTCATCGTAATGTTCTGTGACCAAATGGACGCTAGCGCCCGACTCTGTTTCCTTTGCGGCAATCACCGCTTCGTGGACATGCATTCCATACATCCCCTTTCCTCCAAATTTTGGAAGCAAGGCGGGATGCACATTTAGGATGCGATCTGGAAAAGCTCGTAGCACCTCAATCGGCAATAACCGCAGATATCCGGCAAGACAGACCATATCGCAACCATCAAGAGCGGTTAATAGTGCGGGGCCGTAGCCGTCTTCAGATGGGGGCACAATGGCCACAGAAATGCCCATAGAGCGAGCTTCCTCTACAGCCAGGATATTTTCCCGGGGTGCGATAACAGTGCGGACAGAAGCCGAAATCTCGCCATTCTGACAGGCCCGAATGATCGCGCTCATGTTAGAGCCACGCCCCTTGGGTCCGATCATGATGCCGATATGTAAAATGCCCACCGCGTTCAGTTATATCGGAACGCAGTGGCCAAAGTGGTGGAAAGTCGGAGAAGAATCAGACTTATCGGCCGCGAATTGCGGAAGAGATAGCGCTTAACTGGCGTCGTAGGCGATCTCGGATTTCTAGAACCCAATCATCCTCATGGTCGTGGTGGCCATGCTTGTGGTGAAGATCAGGATCTTCGTAGATGTAGTCAGCACCGACCGGTACTCCGTTCAGGTCAAGCGTGCGGGCCTCTGGCTTCGGAGCTCGGGGGAGAAGAGTTGCAGCTTGTGCGAGATTGAGTGCAACCACAGCATGGTTGGTGCTTGATTGAATCAAATACTCGGGGACCGCGTACTCGTAACGGTCATTCTGAGTATGCCAAACAAATCCGTAATCAGCCTTGCCTTTTTCAATGGTGAAAAAGCCAGGGACACCGGCCCAGTTAAAGGGAGCATGGTCGCTCGAACCGCCAGAGGGCATGGATCGCAGGGTTACAAACTCCATGGGGAGGTCGGGAAATGCCTTTACGGTAGGAGCAAAGGCAGCTTCCATCATGCTCTTCATAGATTCAATGCCCTGATAGCCGCCGTGGTAGTTGGTGCCTCCGTCGTCATTGAGAACCGCAGAAATCTTGCTGTTCAGTTCTTTATGCTTCTCAACATAAGCGCGGGAGCCAAGGAGTCCTTGTTCTTCCCCTGACCACAGGATAAATCGAATTGTCCGCTTTGGTTTCACACCAGACAGGGCCAAAATTCTCGCTGCTTCCATTGCGGTCACGGATCCGGTTCCGTTATCGCATGCGCCTTGGGAGCCTGGTGTATTCCAAGAGTCCAAGTGGCCGCAAATGATGATCATCTCGTCGGGCTTTTCGGTTCCGGGAATATCTGCAATGACATTGTATTGATCAATCGGGCCTTCGAACCATTTGACTTCAGCGTCAAACTCCAAGGTAGGGGTTTTGCCCGCGGAGAGCTCCGTATTGATGGCATCAAAGTCCGATTTGCGAACGACTAGGTTCACATCTGTGGGACGGCTTGTGTAAGTCTTGTCACGCCAGTTTCCACTTGCATGGACTCGTTCATCCGGCGTTCCGTAGACTCGACCCAAGATCCCAGCACCATCAATGGCTTTCTTCAAGTCGTCATTGGGAGGGGTTACGCCGCGCATTCCAGCTCGAGCTTCCATGATCACCCAAGCTCCTTTCAGCTTGCCTTTCATCTGGTTAAATTCCTCCATTGTCTTAGGAGCTAATACCGCCGGGCCGCTTTTCATTCCCTCCGTTCCGGGCATCCAGTTCATGGTGGTGAAAACAAAATCTCTCTTAGTTGGGCTCACCATTCGACCAATCTGCCGCTTGCCGCGTTCGAACCCAACAGGAACGTCTCCCCATTTGTCTAGGTGAACGTTCTTAAGACCCCATTTCTTAAAGTTTGCCATCGCCCAGTCTTGGGCTCGTCGTAAGTTAGGTGACCCGGTCAAACGGGGGCCAATCTGCGTGAGTTTCTTTAGGTGAAGCATCACCTGATTCTTGTTTTTGCCCATATCGATTAACTTGTCGATATCGGCCTGATCTGCCTGAGCGCTGCTCAGGGCCGGAAGAGTTGCGAGAACTGCTGCCAAAGATAAAAAGTGCATTCGTTTCATGGCTGGAGCCTCCATTCTAGTTCAGATTTGGACCCAGCGCAAATACGGGCACCTTCGATAAAGGTTCATACTAGCTGATAATGAGAAGTGTTGCCCTATTGTTGCTTTGTGTGCTCCTGCTAGCCGGATGTGGAGAGAGCCTTGAGAAAAAGCTCGCCGGAACTTGGAAAGTTGATGTATCTAAGTCCAGCGTAACGGGTGACAAGATCAAATCTGATGCGGAAAAGAAGATGGCCATGGCCATGCTGAGTACGGTGAGTGTCACTTTGAAGGAAGATAAAACCTTCTCAATGACGGTTGTTTTCCCAATTGAAGGAACATGGAGACTAGACGGAAATAAGCTAACGCTAACTCCGACCACGAAGCCTGGGGAAAACATCAGTTTTGGTGGTCAAAGTACGATGGTTTATGAGATTGACTCCACTGGAAGTTCTATGAGCAGCACCATGGAAGAAAATGGAGTGAAAGGAAATCTAACCTTGGTCAAGGACGCCGCTAAGTAGGACTGGCTATACGGGAATTCTAAGTCGCTAACTCTGGCAAGTCCCTAAAACCCTAATTATTGACTTGCCTTAGCGATAGTTGCGAAGCGCTTCCATGATGCCCTCTTGACCGCCAAAATGGATGTAGAGGCCAGTGATGATAAGTGAACACAGGGTTACGGTCATGCAGAAGATGACCGCCGCTAGGCTATGTGGGTGGCCTTTCTTTCGGGCCGAAATGGCAAAGGCAATTCCCACGATTCCAAAGAGTGGAAAGCACAGAAATCCTAAGATGCCCATGATCCAGGAAATCCTAAACTCTACATCCCCGGGTGGCTGAGGCTTAGCGGGTGGGGTGTAGTTTTGAGAGAAGATCAGTCCTTCTAGCAGAGACGCGGCAAACCTTGCGCCACCAAACTCTTCCTGAATCATGCTGGTAGGGCTTAATCGTCCTTGAATGATCCATTCGTTGAGGGTTGCTACGTTCGCGGGGCCGTAGAGTTCTCCATCTTCCCCAATGACGAAATAGCGCATTCGCATGGAAAGTTACCCCGAGTGTGAAATGGGGAATGGGGATTGTTGTCGGCCCTTCTCGACTTGAGGGATAGATGTTTACTACTCAGACATCTCCTATCCTTGTTCATAAGGTTGAGTGAAGAGGGCACCTAGACAATCGAGCACAGAATCAAGCAATAGTCCATCCGATCTTCACCTCGTAATCTGGGTACGCTGAGATCGCAAGGAAGGCAAATGAAACGACGAACCAAGATCGTCTGCACACTTGGCCCAGCGGTGGATAGCAAAGCCAAGATCAAAGAACTTATTGCGGCAGGTATGAATGTCGCTCGACTCAACTGCAGCCATGGCGACTGGGAAACCAAGCGCAGATGGGTGGAGTGGGTTCGTGAGTTGAGCCCGGAGATTGGGTCCGTCGCAATTCTCGCCGACTTGCAAGGTCCGAAGTTTCGAATCGGCATTCTTCCCGAAGATGGACTGCATTTAAGTCAAGGGCAAATCATTACCGTTGGACCGGGACCGGGTGCCACCATGCCTGTTACGCAGCCCGATATTGTTCGAGCGTTCACTCCCAATTGTCGAGCTCTGCTCGGAGATGGCAACGTAGAGCTAAAGTTTCTTGAGAAAGTAGACGAGAACTATCGAGTTCGAGTGATGAGCGACGGCCTCGTTAAGAGCCGCCAGGGAATCACGCTGGTGAATATTGTCTTTGAGACTCCAGCGATGACCGACAAGGATCGAGAAGACATAGGTCATGCATGCGCTGCGGGTGTGGACTACATCGCGCTGAGTTACGTTAAAGAGGCGAAAGATATTGCCGAGCTTCGCAGAGAAGTTGGTAAGTACGACCCCAGCATCGGCTTGTGCGCCAAGATTGAGACCCGCGAAGCAATTGACGACTTATCCAATATCCTTTCAGCCGTTGACTTGGTGATGGTCGCGAGAGGCGATCTTGGCCTGCAAATGGATATTGAAGACGTGCCGATCATGCAAAAGCGCATCATCGACATGTGCACTTGGGCGGGTAAGCCCGTGATCACCGCAACCCAAATGTTGGAGAGCATGATTGTGAACCCTCGACCCACTCGTGCTGAAGCTACGGATGTGGCAAACGCGGTTCTGGATGGAACGGACGCGATCATGCTTAGCGGCGAAACGGCTAGCGGCGAGTATCCCATCGAATGCGTAAAAACGATGGTGAGGATTTCGGAGAAGGCAGAAGAACTATTTGACAGAAGTCGTATCGAGAAGAACTTCCAAGAGAATGCACGGCATACGATTGGGCATCAGGAAGCGATTGCCCATTCTGTCGCAGACTTAGCCGCACTGCTCAAGCCTGCGGCTGTGGTCTCTACGACGGTAAGTGGAAATACCGCTCGGCTTGTGAGCAAGTATCGGCCCAAGGCGCCGCTCCTGTGCGCAACTTACGATGAACGAACCCAAGCAAGGTTAGCGGTATGTTGGGGAGTAGAGGCAATTCGGCTTCCGACACCCTCCGCTACTGAGGAAGGAGTCCGTAATGCTGTTTCAACTTTTGTAAAATATAGACGTATCAAGAAAGGAAGCTTGGTACTGATCACGGCGGGAGTGCCTTTTGGAGAAGGCAATACCAATCTGATCCTTACCCAGATGGTGGATTAATGAAGAAAGGATGGCAAATCTTCATCGTGGTAGCCGCAATCGGAACCGGAGTGTTCCTGAGCCAGCGGCCATGGCAAGTTTATAAAGAACAACAAAACAAGGCGGACGGAATCGTCTCAGAAATGCAAGAAGCCGAGCGTGAACGAGAACGTCTCATGAAAGAAAAGACCAAAGCAATGAGTCCGCTTGGCCGGGAAGAACGCATCCGAGGTAAGAATTGGACGCGTCCCGGTGAGGTTGTTCTAGACGAAAACTGATGCTAAGCCTACTCGCCGCCGTTGCTCTTGTTCCGCAATCCATGCCCGATACGGCTCTGCGTCTCATGCCGGGCGATCAGTGGACCTCGGAATACACATACCAGTTTAAGAGCGAAGATATTGATCTCATCAATGTCGAGACAACGAGCTATTCAGTTGCAAAAGAAGGCTCCAAGCTGGTGCTGACGGCGAAATGGATGTTGCGAGAATCTAAGGTGGATGGCGAAACCGTACCCGTTCCAAAGGCAACAGAGCCGATCGTTATCAAAGTGAATCAGGATGGCGAAACCAAGTCGGATTGGATCAACGAGGACATCGCTCGCCATCGCATCGAAAGGGTGTTGCAGATTGAGCGAAAGGGATCTTTTGCCGAACCTTCATTCTTTCCCACTCCACCCAATGTTCGGTTAGTTGGGCTTGATAAGAAAATAACGTTGGAGCCCAATAGGAAAGAAAAGACTGTATTGGCGGTTTCCGCTGGAGAGGCCGGCATAGACAGACCTATTAAAGCCTCTGGCTACTACTCGCTAGAACCCAAAACAGGCATTCTGGAAGACGGTCACTGGACGATCTTTAACTGTCCCATTCCCGGTGGCACCGAAAACTGCGAACTTAGCGTAACGCTTCGCACCAAAGACTTAAAGTTGGCCGTTCGAAAATGAGCCGAGAGCGACGCTATAAGGTTCTTACTTATTGGCAGCTTGGCCTTTTTGCTGGCCCGATTCTGCTTCATGTTTCTCGCCTCTTCATTGCGGCCCCGTTTGGAGAATCCGGTCAACTTGCCTTTGCGATTGGACGATTCAGTCTCACGGTTGTTTGCTTGCTTGCCGTTGGAGTCTTGGAGTACAAGAAGTACAAGCTCCGCACATCCCCTTCATCAGAGTAGCGTCAGGTTCAAAGGCCATCAAGAAGGGCTCAGGTTCTGTCAGGTTCCTGCGAACCTAAGCCCTTTGTTGGCCAGTTTAGAACCTAATTATAGGTGAGCCATCAAGGTTTGGCGAATCTCACCATCGGTGTAATAGCCATCAGTGCCCTTCGCATAATTGAGGGCCATCATGAGCGAGTCTCCATCCATTTTCAATAACATGGCGTCTTTAGAATCCACATTTTTTAACTTAATGGATTTCACTGTTTCTCGTACCGCTTCTTTCCCGAGATCATCCGTGCAGATGACGCGCATTGCCATGTTGATGCGATGGAAGCTAAGATTATCGAGATATTGAAGTGCCTCTGCGTCGCTAGAGAATGTCTCCCAATCGATCTCGTAAGGGATGGTCCCGCCGACAATTGCTGCTAATTCTTGCAGCCGTCCGGGCAGGATGGTGTCTTGATATTCTTTGATTTTTCTCTTTTCTTCTAAACCCATAAGGGAACCTCCAAAATAAAACGAACTGGATGTTATCTGAACGATCTGAAGGTGAAGGACTTTGAGACTATGGACGAATTTATATAATTTATCAATTATATATGGATAGGACAAAATCTTGAAGGCAAGGCTTTTCCGCGTAGAATGTATCTATGACAGAGTTAATCTTTGAGGTTCGCGAGTCTGTAGAAGGTGGCTTTGAAGCTAGGGCTCTTGGCACAGCGATATTCACTGAAGGGGACTCTCTTGAAGAGATTAGGTCGAATGTACAAGATGCTGTCCGGTGTCACTTTGATCCTAATTCGCTACCCAAGTCCATCAGACTTATCTTTATTCGGGAAGAGGTTCTTGCGGCTTGAGATTGCCTCGTGATGTAGCGGCATCTGATTTAATCAAAGCTTCCGAGAAATTTGGCTATCGTGTGACGCATCAGACAGGCAGCCATATTAGGCTTACGACTTCAGTTCACGGCGAGCACCACATTACGATCCCTAATCATGCTCCCATTAGATTAGGAACTCTGAATGCAATTATTGGGGAAATTGCGCGACATTTGTCGCTAGACAAATCCGAAGTCCTTCATCGACTCTTTAGTGATTAGCTGCTTGCTGGAAGAAATACGGGTTTTAAAAGTCCCTGAAGGACTTTGATTAGGATGTCACGAATGTAACATTTGTGATCGCAAAAGCCCACTCTGCTACTCTCTTGGGCATTGAAGCTTTACCGATCGTGGTTGAAGTTGACTTCAAGCGGATGACGGATGGGGCGCAGCCGTTTAGCTTGGTTGGACTTCCCGATAGCGCCGTCAAAGAAAGCCAGGTGCGGGTGCGTTCAGCGATTGCGAATTCGGGGATGCTGATGCCCGGAGTTCGGATTATCTGCAATTTGGCTCCCGGAGATATTCGGAAGGAAGGCCCCTTTCTAGACTTGCCGATAGCGGTTTCCATCCTCGCGATGGACGAGCAGATCAATCTGGCAGAACTCGACAGCACGCTCATCATTGGTGAACTCGGTCTAGATGGAGAACTTCGACCAGTAAATGGAGCTGTGAGCGTAGCTCTCATGGCGCACGAGCACGGCTTCAAGCGATTAATCCTCCCCAAACAAAACGCAGCCGAAGCCGCGATTGCCCCTGGGGTTCAAGTCTTTGGGGTTGGCAGTTTGCGGGAGTGCGCGGAATTGCTGAATGGAGCCCCTGGATACGCGCCGCAGGCCTTTGCCGAAGTGGAAGCGGGGCAGTTACCTGACTACGGCATCGACTATTCCGATGTCAAAGGACAGAGACATGCGATTCGAGCTTTAGAGATTGCTGCTGCGGGCGGGCACAACGTGCTGATGTCAGGACCTCCAGGTTCTGGCAAGACTATGCTCGCCAGGCGATTGCCCACGATTTTGCCTCCGCTGTCGCTCGCAGAAAGTATCGAGGTGACTCGTATTTATAGCGCGGCGGGGCAAAAGGGTGGACGTCAGGGGTTGATCTGGGAGCGCCCCTTTCGTTCGCCCCACCATTCAGCAAGCCATCCCGCTATTGTCGGTGGTGGCAAAAATCCCAAACCTGGGGAGATCAGCATGGCCAATCATGGTGTGCTCTTCATGGATGAAATGCCCGAATTTGATCGGCAGGTTTTGGAGGCTTTACGACAACCTTTGGAGGATGGAGTGGTGACAGTGTCGCGGGTTCAAAACACCATCACCTTTCCCGCCGAGTGCATCTTGGTTGGAGCAATGAACCCTTGTCCTTGCGGATTCAAGGGCTTGCCGGAACAGAAGTGCGTCTCCTCTCCAACCGTGTGTGGGCGCTACATCTCCAAGATAAGCGGCCCACTTCTAGATCGGATTGATCTGCATTTGGAGGTCCCGCGATTAAAAGCTGAGGAGTTGCTCTCGATGCAACCCGGCGAATGTTCTAATGCGATCCGTGATCGCGTAATGAGGGCCAGGGGGCTTCAAGGGCAGAGACTAGGCGGGCATCGCGTGAACGGAAAGATGACGCCCCGAGAAATTCGGGAGACCATTCCGCTGAATGAAGAGTGCGAGAGCTTCATGCGAACCGTGATGGCGAGGATGAATGTCTCAGCCCGAGTCTTCGACCGAATTCTCAAAGTCGCTCGAACCATCGCCGACCTCGCGGACGCACCTACTTTGGCAAAGAACCACCTCAGTGAAGCCGTTCAATACCGGGATCGGACGGAGATTTGAAGCTATATCTAGATACTTCCGTTTTTAGTGCACTGCTTGATTTGAGGGAGCCGAGTCGCCAAGCGCTTACACAGGCCTTTTGGGATAGTAAAGGGCAGTATGAAGTGTTGACGGGTGAGATTGCTCGACAAGAAATAAATGAAAACCGAAACCCTGAGTTACGTTCGAAAGTGCTTAACCTATTATTCGGAATTGAGGTGCTACCAATCACTTCGGAGGTTCTTTTGATCCACGAAAATCTGCTTAGGATGGGACCATTTTCAGCTCGTACCTCTGACGATGCGATGCACATCGCAACTGCTTCTGCTAATCAGGTTGATATCTTGCTTTCATGGAACTTTAGGCACTTAGTGAATCAGAGGCGTAGAATTATGGTGAACAATGTTCTTCAGTTGCTGGGATATCCGGCAATGGAAATCTTGTCTCCGCCTGAGTTATGAGCCAGAACAATATAGATGCCTGGTTAGCGCAAGCTGATGGAATTCAGATCACTCCTGCCCAAATGGAGGAACTGGTTTCATTTGTCGAGCAAGAGTATCCGAGCGATCCTATGATGCAGGAGTTGCGTATGATTCGGAATTTCCGAGTACTACGGCGCGGTATGTCGGTGGAGGAATTGCTCAACGATTACCGGCGGGCAGCCTAGTCGTAGGTGCTTCTACTGCCCGTGAAATTGGCGCACTTCTACTGGGGCTCGGCAGGCGATAACCGCTTTTCTTCCCCATTCTAGCGCCTCATCCATACTGGCGCATTCTAAGACCCAGAACCCGCCCACATGTTCGTCGGTCTCTAGGTAAGGGCCATCACTTTCAACGACATCTCCATCGGGCTGGGCGCGGAGGGACTTGGCCTTGCTGGCGTGATGTAATCCGCCGACATAGACGCGAATCCCTTTCTTAACCATCTCGTCATTGAGGTCATCTATGGCGCGTTCCATTTCTTCACCTTCTGTAGAGGGATCATAATTGTCAGCGTGGTGAATGGCTACTAAGAATTTCATTTGATTCTCCTAGAACGATTTATCTTCAGAGCAAGGTTCCTTCATTAACTCTTGTTAAGCAAGGTTATGTTTGCTTAGGGCTAACCTGTCTTCTTGAAGCAGGATGCGAGTTAAGCGAGATGCTTGGCGATTCGTTACCTTTTTGGCCAAACCTTCCGAATCTCCTTTATGGAATAGCGGATACCCATAAACGCGACGAAGGCGCAGATGAGGCCTGCGCCCATGAGATATCAATCAACCTTTGCTGCTTCCTTGCCGGTTGCGGACTCTATTCCCATCGCGGGGAATCCGGCTAGGTGCTCTCCAAACACCGCCCAAGCGCCCTGAATTAAGAAGGCCGCTCTCGCTTGTCCAGGCAACATAAGGCTTAAAAGTAAAACCAGCCACGCGAAGATTTCTTTCCTTGTCCTGGGGCGGTGTTCCATGGGGTTGACGCCTTATTGTAGATAACTATTCGGTTGGCGGTAACCTGCGAAAATGAATCCTCGCCTGCGCTCAGAAGATTTAGTCTGGCTTTCCGATATTCGTGAAGACCTGCATGCTCATCCAGAACTGGGTTATCAAGAGGTTCGGACAAGTGGGGTTGTGCAGCGTGAGCTGGGACGACTGGGCGTTGAGTTCAAGGCGGGACTGGCCGGAGGCACTGGGGTTTTGGGTTACCTTCCAGCAACGGTTTCGAATGCAGAGACGGTGGCTTTACGAGCCGATATGGATGCGCTCCCAATATTGGAGGCGACGGGAGTGCCGCATGCAAGCAAGACGGCAAACGTGATGCACGCCTGTGGCCATGATGGGCATACCTCCATTCTGATCGGAACGGCATCCGTTTTGAGTCAAACCGCGGAGCGACCGTTTAATGTTCTCTTTCTTTTCCAACCTGCGGAAGAAGGTGGGGCCGGGGGAAAGAAGATGTGTGAAGATGGCGTTCTGGAGGGTCGAGTTCTTGGAAATCCGGCAGACCGGATCTATGGTCTGCATTGCCACCCTACCACTACGATTGGTCAGGTCAGCACATGTGTTGGCCCGATCATGGCCTCTGCAGATTCTTTCCACGCTCGCATCACGGGGCGAGGTGGCCATGCGGCAATGCCTCACTCCACAATTGACCCGGTCGTGATAACAAGCGAGATCATCTTGGCTTGGCAAACCATCGCTTCCCGAAATGTGAACCCGATTGAGCCGGTTGTGGTGACGGTGGCAGAGGTTCATGCCGGAGTGGCGCACAATGTGATTCCCGACTTTGTAGAGATTTCCGGCACGGTTCGGACCTTTAGCGAGGAAACTCGAGAGCTCGCCTTACGCCGCTTGGTAGAGATTGGCGAGGGTATTGCCAGGATGCATGGCGCGACCTTTGAGGTGGACTGGATGGTCGGCTATCCGGTAACAAAAAACGATGCGGAGGCAGAATCTCGATGGCGAAACGCTCTCACCGATTTCTCGGGAGAGGTTTTGCCCGATCCAGTATTGCCGGTCATGGGAGCGGAGGATTTTAGCTTCTACGGAGCGAAGACGAAAGCCTGCTTCTTCTGGTTAGGATTGAATCCAAAGGCCGATCACAAGTATCCCAATCTGCATGCGCCGGAGTTTGATTTCAACAACGCCGCGATTCCTTATGGAGTCGAAGCGATGTGCCGTCTTGCCTTAGCCTCCTAATCAATCTAAACTAGCTGCATGCGCCATAAGTTGCTGCTGTTCGTCTTGGCTCTGTCTGTTTTTGCCCGAGCGGATGAGGTGGACGATATGGCTCGCTCGGAGATGAAAGCCTCCAACTCGCCAGGTCTGGCATTGGTGGTTATCCAGCAGGGCAAGATTGTTAAGGTAGGCGCGTATGGGGTGGCGAACCTTGAGACGGGGACGGCGGTTAAGCCTGATACCGTTTTTCGGGTTGCAAGCATGAGCAAACAGTTTTGCGCCGCTTCTGCGGTTCTACTGGCCCAAGATGGAAAGTGGCGATTAGATGACCCGATTTCCAAATACATAGATAAATCCCCTGTGGCATGGGAAAAGATCACGATTCGTCACCTGATGAACCATACATCGGGCATGGCGGCTTTTGCCGCTTCGGATGGATTTAGCTTCCGCGAGAATCCAACCGGAGACAGTTATATCAAGACTTTGGCCAAACACCCTCTAAAGTTTCAACCCGGCGAGAAGTACGAATATAGCAACGAAGGGTATTCCATCTTGGGGATATTGGTGGGCAAGGTTGCGGGGAAACCGTTGGATGCGTTTGTCTCAGAGAAGCTGTTCCGAGTGGCAGGAATGGAAAATACGAGTTATTACCGGCTTGAAAATTTGGTGCCTAATCGAGCAAATGGGTACATCTGGGATAAGGATCATCACAACAATGCCATCCCTTTGCGACCCTATGCCATGGCCGGAAGTGGCGGCATCCAATCCACCGTCTTGGACTGGGCAAAGTGGGATGAGGCGCTACATGGCGACAATGTTTTTAGTAAGGCGTTGAAGGAGCAAATTTGGACTCCCGCCAAGCTGAATGACGGGAAGGACACGGGCTATGGCTTTGGGTGGGTGGTCCGAAAAATAGACGGTAAGTTAGTGGTATCTCATAGTGGTGGTACTGCGGGATTTACCTCCAATGTGGTGCGCCATGTTGATGCAAAGTTGACGGTGGTCGTATTGCAGAATGTACAGAACGGCGGCGCGGTGAAGCTCTCGAATGACATCGCGGCTTGGTTCTTGAGGAAGTGAGCATTCAAGCTACGCCACGGAACAGGGCAAGTGAATTGGCCCTGGAGGTTTACCGTAGAACCGTGGAGCAAGTTCGCGGAGACCGTTTGGTTAAGGAGCATGTTCACCTAAACGGACGCCACTTGCTCATTGATGATTTGAGCTTTCACCTATCAGATTTTGATCGGGTGGTGGTTGCAGGAGCGGGAAAGGCTTCAGTTGCGATGGCGCAGGGATTAGAGCAGGTTCTAGGAAGTCTGATCTACGATGGCTTAGTCGTGACAAAACACGGTCACTCTGAGCCACTAGAGTTTTGTCAGGTAATGGAGGCGAGTCACCCTGTACCAGGCGAGGACAGCTTATTGGCGGGTCAGGAGATGCTTGAGCTTGCGGATCGCTACTCAGGTGAGCGTAACCTGGTTTTGTTTGTTCTTTCGGGTGGAGCTTCGGCTTTGATGGAATCTCCAGTGGAAGGTATCTCACTCGAAGACCTTCAGTTGGTGAACCAAAAACTCCTTTCTTCTGGCTCAACGATTCTGACTCTCAACACGATCCGTTCGCGATTGTCCCAAATCAAGGCGGGTGGTTTGGCAAAAGCCTTCGGCGATGCAACCGTCGTGGTCTTGGTGATGTCGGACGTGCAAGGAGACCAGATTGGGGTGATTGGTTCAGGGCCTTTTGTTACAAGTTCTGAGGAACCTGAAATTGATTCCTTAATCCAGGCTGTTGGATTAGCGGGCCTGCCAACTCAGGTTCTAGTAGCCTTGAAAACTCCCCAGACTCCGTTAGCTTCTGGGGAACCTGAGCACCGCATCATAGGCAATGCAAGGTTAATGGGTGAAAAGGCGGTTCAGATTGCTCAAGATTTAGGCTTGACTTGTGATGGAGCATTTCCGATGGAAGGGGAAGCCCGTGAATACCCTGCGTTTCTAGTGGCTAAAAAACTCTTCCCAAGTGATCGAGCTGATTGTGTGATTGCGGTCGGGGAACCTGTAGCCACCGTTAAAGGTGATGGTTTGGGAGGCCGTGCTCAGGAGATGGCGGTGATCTTCGCAGACCTGATTCAGGGTCAAGATGATGTTGCTGTCCTGATTGCGGGGTCGGACGGCACGGATGGACCGACGGATGCGGCGGGGGCGCTGGTGGACGGGGATACCGTTGCTAGAGCGGAAAGTCAAGGCATTTCAGTCCGCGAGACCTTAGAGAACAGTGACAGTTATCACTTTCATCAAGGGGCGGGAACGTTGCTCAAAACTGGAGCCACAGGAACCAACTTGAATGACATCCTGATCGCGATTAAGCCCCTTAACAGCTAACGTTTCTCCCTTCTGATCCGAACATCGCGATGCGTTCTTCAGTGGTGGTTCGGGGAGTTCCTTTCTTTACATAGTGGAACTGTAATGCTCTTCTGCGTGTGTTCGTTGTATTGTGAGGGGTGCCATGGGGGACTAGTCCGTCAAAGATGAGGCATCCTCCAGCATTCAGAGGGGTAGCGACCGCTTGGTTTTTCCCCAGCAAGTCGGTGTCGCAGATCTGCCAATCTCGACGATTGAAGTGGGGGATGGGGCCTTGACGATGGCCTCCGGGTTGAAAGTGCATGCAGCCGTTCTCGGGATAGGTGTCGTCTAGGGCAATCCATACGCCGACCACATGGGTGCCTTCGGGAAGGTTGAAGTAAGCGTGGTCTTGATGCCAAGGTTTTTCTCGCCCTATTCCAGGCGGCTTTAACAAAGCCATCTCTTGGAACATCTCTGCTTCTCCGCCCAGGAGATGTTCGACAATCTTAATCAGATTGGGTTCGTAGGCCATGGCCTCGATTCGGGGATCTAAATCGACAAACCACATGAGCTTCCTCACATAGTCGAGGCGCTCTTCGGCGGGTAGAGACTCAATTTTTCCGGCCGCTAGGTTTTCAAATTGGAGCTGGGTTTTCTCTGGAAGCTCGCGAACGGTGAGCTGGAATAGCGCATCCAACAACTCGGCCACTTGCTCCGCTGTAAACGCATTGTTTACTGAGACAAAACCTGCTTCCCGATACTGTTCTTCTATCTCGTCAGCATTTGTGGGAAGCCCGTCAATGGGAGTGACGGTGGCGGCGAAGTCATAAAGCCCAGAAGGATATTCTTCGGGTGCAATCTGATCGATATCAAGTTTGGTGACGGCCATTGTCCATGATCATTTTAGAACGAATGTCTTCATTTGACAAATGGACAGATTTGCGGGTGCCGGCAATCTTGCCTTCCTAGAATCTTCAGAACTACTTGAGGAATCGATTCAGGGTTATGCGAATCTCTTCTCGGCGTTCTTCCGGGGTTGTGTTCTGTGGATGGTCACCTTGCTCGTCGTGGCCATAGACACAGTTCTCCAGGTGAGTGGAAAGCAGAATGACTCCCAATTGATCAAGCGCCGCACGTAGGGCGGAAACTTGGGTGAGGATATCGACGCAGTAGCGCTCTTCGTCAATCATCTTCTTGATCCCGTTGACTTGCCCATTCATACGGGCAATACGGTTCAAGGCATCTTGCTTAGCTTTCTCTTGCATTTAAGGATTTTCCAACTAGATTGTAGGTCATTTCTGAAAGGTGTGATCTTCTTTGGTCCCGAAACTGTCTAAGTTAAGGACAACCCATGAAGTTTAAACGTCGCTCTGACCTGAAACGAACTAAGATTGAGATCATACCGATGGTTGACACCATGTTCTTCCTTCTGGTGTTCTTCATGCTGTCTTCACTAGCGTTGTCAAAACTTGTGGCGATGCCGGTTGACTTGCCCAAAGCGGGATCAGCGAATAGAGTCCAAGACGATAATAACCTGGCTCTTAGTGTGGATGCAGGCGGACAAATATATCTAGATCGACAGCCTGTGACTGCGGATCGACTTGGCGAAATGATTAAATCAGTGGCAGGAAGCCGACCGTTGAATAACCTAACGCTAGTGATTAATGCAGATCAAAAATCGTCCCATGGGATTGTTGTGCAGTGCATAGACCAGGCGCGTTTAGCGGGAATGAATAAGTTTGCGATTGCAACCGCGCCTATAGATTCCCAAGTAAATACACCATAAATACTTTAAGTTCTCTCATTGGAACGTCACAATAAGGAGAGCGCATGGAAAACGAACCCCTTGAGCCGGCAGTTTATGCCGTGGAGATGTATAAGCAGGAGGATCGACAACGCCGACGGTCCGGTACCTTCGCGATTGTTGGGGTCCTTTGTGCGTTGATTGGTGGCGGATCTGTTTTTGCGGCCTTTAAATATGCTCCCGAGTGGTTCCAGAGTGCCCCACCCTTAGCGATCAACCTTCCCGATCCTAATGTGAAGAGTCCGGAGAATACGAACGCTGGACTGTATTCGGAACCAAGTGATTTGACCAAGCCAATTGAGGAACCTGTTGTCCCCGGCGAGACAAAGCCAGGAGCCAAACCAACTGAGAATCCGCCTTCATCGCTAGGAGAAGGGGGAATGCCACCGTTTAATCCGCTGAGCGGAGCCATCATTGGCGACACACCGGTGCCAGATGGCTGGAAGCCGGGTGACCCGCTTCCTTCTACACCGCCTCCGAATCTTACGTCAGACAATCCTCCGGCAGAGCCGAAGGTTGAAGAAGCAAATTTGATTACCGCACGAGTTGGAGGTGGTGATCCTGAGTCTGAGGCGAATGAAATTGCTTCGGGGCTGCGAGGTCTAGGAGCCAGCGTGCGTTTGGCGCCCCATTACAGCTTGGGGGGCAGTGTGGTTGGTGTCCAAATCATTGGGACCATACCAGCCAAATCAGTAAAGGGACTCATGGCTAAGATGGGAGGGGGCGATAACTGGAAAGGCGCACTTTCTGATCGGAACAATCGAGCGGAGGGAATGCTTGCCTCACGGATCAAGGATTTGCAAGCGAAAGAGGCTCAGCTAAAAGAGAAGTATGTGGAGGACGCCACCGAAGTGACGGTCGTGAAAGAGGAGATTCAAAAACTGAATCAAGGACTTTCCTTAGTCCGATCAGCTAAGTCTTCCGGCGTTGCGATCATTGTTATCGGCATAGGATCCCTTTAAGCCGCCATAATTTGAGGCATGCCCGAGCTCCTTCATACCGCCATTCATGGACTACCTGCGCCGAGGATTGGCAAGGTTCGCGAAGTTTACGACCTAGGCGATTCCATGCTGATTGTGGCGACGGATCGCATCTCTGCGTTTGATGTGGTGATGGCGAACGGGATTCCAGACAAGGGGTGCATCTTGAACCAGATGAGCGCTTTCTGGTTTGACAAGCTCGCGGACGTTTGTCCAAACCATGTGATCTCAGTTGATGATTCGGAGATTGCGGCACGCTGTTCTTCCCCTCAGCCAGAACTGAAAGGGCGCACTATGTTGGCGAAGAAGGCAAAACCTTTGACAATTGAGTGCGTGGCACGAGGCTACATCTCTGGTTCCCTGTTCAAGGAATATCGAGCACAGGGTGGCGGAGTCCACGGGCTAGACCTACCGGAGAACCTGGTTGAGAGCGCCATGTTGCCAGAGCCGATCTTTACGCCGGCTACCAAAGCCGAAGAAGGGCATGACGAGAACATCTCCTTCACACAGGCGGTAGATCGAGTGGGGTGGGAGACCGCTGAATTAGTAAAGCAATGGACCCTGGAGCTTTATCGAAGAGCAGCGGAACATGCCTTCACCAAAGGTCTAATCTTGGCGGATACCAAGTTTGAGTTTGGGGAGACAGAAGACGGGATCATCTTGATTGATGAGGTCCTGACTCCAGATTCCTCTCGCTACTGGAATGCGTCGTCTTATGAGCCTGGTCATTCCCAACCAAGCTACGACAAGCAATATGTCCGAGATTTTCTCGAAACCCTCAACTGGGATAAGACCCCTCCTGGCCCCACTCTTCCACCAGATGTAGTGGCGAATACGCGAGCAAAGTACGTGCAGGCTTATGAACTGGTGACCGGAGCTTCATTCCCTGATTCCTCGATTCCTCGATTATCCGATTAGGGGTTTGTGTGGATCAAAAAGAGTTCAAGCGATTCACCAAAGAGTTTGCAAAGGATGCGATCGGTTTTGCGGAGAACCTACCTACGTCACGAACGGGAAACTACTTCTCTGGTCAATTGATTCGATGTTCAGGTTCAGTTGGAGCAAACTATCGGGCGGCTTGTCGTGCCAAAAGTGCGCGTGACCTTAAAGCAAAACTTGGCATAGTTCTTGAGGAGGCCGATGAGGCCCAATTTTGGCTAGAGATGTGTGTCGAATGTGGATTATCGTCTGCTGATGATATTAGGACTCTTCACTTCAATGCGAATCAGATCGTAGCAATGTGTGTGACGAGTATTCAAACTTTGAGCCGAGGCAAGTAGGGGTGCGATGATTATTTACGTTCTAGGCGAGGAATCGGGCAATCGAGCAATCGAGGAATCAATAAGTGTATTGGCTGTATAACATTCTCATCGTTATCCTCGCTCCTTTTTGGGTGCCCTGGATGTGGTTGCGGGCTCGTAAGCGGAAGGAGCAGCCTAACTGGGGGGAGCGACAGGGGAATCTTCAGATTCCGGTGCGGAAAGATGGGAAGCGGATCTGGTTCCATGCCGTTTCGGTTGGGGAAGTGATGGCATCTTTGCCAGTCCTGAGAGAAGTCCGCAAAAGGTTGCCTGGGCATGAGATTGTCCTCAGCGTGACCACTAGCAGTGGGCATCAGACGGCGAGTGAGAATGCGGAAGGGTTGTTTGATCACCTGATCTATATGCCGATTGATGTGGCGCGATTTCAGTTGGTTGCTATGCAGAAAGTCAGGCCTTCTGTAGTGGTTGTTATGGAGACCGAACTTTGGTTCAACTTCCTATGGGCGGCGAAAGTGTTTGACGCGAAGACATTGCTCATTAATGGCCGGATTAGCGACCGGTCTTATCCTCGGTCAAAGAAGATCGCTTTCTTCTACAAAGCGCTCTTGAAGTACATGGACCAATGTTTGATGCAAACCCAAGCCGATGCAGACCGGATTAAGGAGTTAGGCGGTCAGAACATTGAGGTCTTCGGCAATTGCAAGTTTGATCAGGCGGCGGAAGGTTTGGATGCGGACCCAGGGCAGTGGCGGAAGGATTTGGGTCTGAGAGATGACAAGCTAATTCTAGTGATTGGATCTACTAGGGGATCGGAGGAGG
Organism: Fimbriimonadaceae bacterium; assembly: GCA_037190145.1. GTDB lineage: Bacteria > Armatimonadota > Fimbriimonadia > Fimbriimonadales > Fimbriimonadaceae > 55-13. Next base: position 10,525 of record JBBCJU010000009.1, on the reverse strand, counting down.
AGACTTTTGTTCTCGACGCGGTTCAGAAAGTTGGTTTGGACCGACTCCAAGTGATTCATGCGCCTCGGCATTTGGAGACTGTGGCGGACTTGGCAAAGAATGTACAGCAGCGTTTTGGCGATGTTGCGTTGCGGTCTCGGAAGGAGACTGGACCCTATCTGATTTTGGACTCTTATGGGGAGTTGTCGCAGGTTTACAGCGTGGCAGACATCGTGATTGTGGGTGGAGGGTTTAGCAATCTGGGCGGGCAGAACATTATTCAGCCGCTTGCTCATGGAAAGCCGGTCATTCATGGTCCCCACATGCAGAACTTCCGGGATGTCTCGGATGCGGCGCGATACTTCCAGGCGACGATGGAATGCCGGACGCCAGAAGAACTTGCCGAAGGTTTGGAGAAACTGATCGAGTCCCCTGAATTGAGGGATCTGATGGCGAGTCAGGCAGCGAAGCTTGTGCAGTCAAGTTTGGGGGCGAGTGAGCGGTATGGCGAGGCAATTGCTGAGGCTGCAGGCTAACCCTTATACTGGGTGGATGAGGTGGTGCATTGTCCCGATCCTGCTGGGGTTGTCATGTCTTTCTTTCTGCCAAGACAATTTCCCCGAAATCCCGGCTAAGGAAGTAGCCGCAATGAGATTTGAGCACACCCTTAGGCGCCTCCGTTGGTACCGAGGGCCGACTCCGTTCATGAATGCGAGTGTTCCAAGGCAAAAGATGGCCAAGGCGGTCGTGGATACTATTCGTGGATTGCAGGATCATCTTCGAGGACAGATCAAACCCGAAGACTACGATTTCGTTACGTATGAGCTTCTTCCTGGGTGCCAAAACTGGATCAACGAATTTCGCGAGGATATCCAGCGCCAAATTTCCCTTAAAGAGCTAGACGACATTCTGAGCGAATGCAAGATACTGATCGCGAGTCTGCGAAAACGGTTTGATTTCAAACCGGGAATTCCCGGACAACTCCACTTGGGTCATGTGATAGCGTGGTCCAGGGCAGAAGGGCTGATTGTTTCCAACGATCTGGCTCAAAGCTCATTCTCTCATCGGAGCCCATCCCGACGGTTAATGGGGCAGTTGGCTATCCAATTCATTCCTAACCTCAAGGTATTTATGCACGAGGAGGTTCAGCGATTGACGTCTCATCTGGCTCTGCTACCATTGGACGAGACGATTGAAAATTTGCGTGTCCAGGAAAGACTCTTCGTCGCAGATTTCGTGATCGGCACAAGGTATTGGATTCTCGAGTTCACACCTGAAATCAAGGCTCTTGGTGGAGATCCTGTCAAGTTGTTAGCGCAGTCCGAACCTTGGATGAATGCACTTAATGAACTCTCACCTAAGTTCCAAGCGGCCATTCAGAAGTTGGGCGGAAAACCTCGGTTTCCAGATGTGCCATTTCGGCATTGGGCGGAGTATCAGATTCAAGAGCTGAGAGATGTAGGCATCCTCTCGGGCTATCCCGATGGCCGATTCCGGGGTTAAACAGGCTTGGCGTAACCAGATTTCTATGGCGTATCCTTAACTAATGCTAGTCCTTTTTGGCGCCGCGATTTTGTTTCAGGGGGCTGTCCAAGACGTACGTCTTACCAAGGCTCATCGATTTGAAAAGTCAGGTTGGATTTATGCTCATTTGGAAGGAAAGCCGAGGACGATTGGGTTTCAGTATGGGTATCTCCTTGCGCCGGAAATAGATGATGCTCATAAGGCACTGAAAGCTACGGATTTGGGCGAGAAGGATTGGAATTGGTATCGGGAGGAGTCGAAGAAGCTTTTCTGGGACAAGTTGGATACTGAATACAGAGATGAGCTTGTTGGGATGACAGAGGGCCTAAATGCCAAAGGGGTGGCCTTTGACGTTTGGGATGTGCTCGCGTTCAATGCTCATATCGAAGTTGGTGGCTACTACTTGCCTTGGAAAAAGGCGCAAGCGGGCGGTCCTCGAGAGAGCAATGCCAAAGAGGCTTGTAGTGCGTTTGTGGCAACCGGCAGTCAAACCGCAGACGGCAAGATTGTGATGGGACATAACCTATGGTGGGGCTATGTGATGGGACAGCGGTTCAACGTGATGCTTGACATCAAGCCGGAGAAGGGCAATCGAATCTTGATGGACGCTCTGGCGGGCATGATTCACAGTGGAAGCGACTTTGCCATCAACTCAGCGGGGATGATGCTCTGCGAAACGACCATTAGCGGCTTCCATGGTTTTGATCCAAATGGTCTTCCGGAGTTTATGAGAATGCGCAAGGCGATTCAGTATGGGAACAGCTTGGATGACATGGTTCGCATTTTCAAGACCGGAAACAACGGAGGATATGCCAATACATGGCTAATGGCGGATGCCAAGACCGGAGAGATTGGAAAATTGGAACTTGGGCTGAAGAATGTGAACTTCCACCGAACCAAAGATGGAGCTTATGTGGGTGCGAACTTTCCCGAAGATCCAAAGTTGATCCAAGAAGAAGTGACTTGGTTCAATCCGAACCCACGGCAAAACGGTTGCATGGCAAGGAAGCAACGTTGGGGAACTTTGTTGGAAGCAAACAAGGGCAAAGTAGATGCGGAGAAAGCCAAGCTGTTTCTTGCAGATACCTACAGTGAGGTTACAGGCAAGACAGGTGCCAGCGATTCCACCCTTTGTGGCCGATCAGATGGCTTTGGGGTGCTGCATGGAGCGACTAATGCCCGGGTTGCGACTTCGGATTCTGTGAGCAAGATGTCGCTGTGGGCGAGAATGGGTATCCCGGATGGTTCAGAACTGATTGCCGCAGACTATTTCAAACGTTTTCCGAACCAAAGGGCTAAGTATGGGCCGTGGTTAAAAGATATCAAAGCGCAGCCTTGGGTAACGTTCACGGTACCGCGTTAGGAGGTTTTAATGATTATCGGTCTCATAGGAGTGGCCGCGCTCATGTCAACTCAACAAGGTCTTAGTGGAACATCAGATACGGCTATTATCAAGCAGAAGTTTGACGCCAGCAAATGGAAGCTGGACTGGTCTGATGAGTTTGATCGGGGGGATCGCCCGGACGCTCGCAATTGGATTTACGAGAAGGGCCACCTTCGCAATAACGAGGCCCAGTACTACACTGACCGTCCGGAGAATGCCCGCATCGAGAATGGCAAGTTGGTCATTGAGGCCCGAAAGGATAACTGGAACGGCAACAAGATCACCTCGGCGAGTCTCACAACGAGCGGGAAGAAGGAGTTTTTGTACGGTCGGATAGAGGCTCGAGCAAAGGTCCCGACTGGGCGCGGCACATGGCCCGCAATCTGGACGTTGGGAACCAATATTGGAAAAGCGGGTTGGCCCAAATGTGGCGAAATCGACATATTAGAGAATGTAGGTTTTGATCCCAAGCGTGTTCACGCAAACATCCACGTGGATGCTTACAACCATACAAAGGGGACGGGCAAGGGTAACAACATTGACGGTGGCGAGCCGTGGAAATCGTTCAATGTCTACGCGGTGGAATGGTATCCCGACCGAATGGAGTTTTTCTACAATGATACGCGGTATTTCGTGTATCGAAAGGAGCCCAATGCGGGTGAGGACAAGTGGCCATTTGATAAACCCCAGTATCTGATTGTGAACTTAGCAATTGGCGGCGCTTGGGGTGGACAACAGGGGATCGATGAGAGCTTACTGCCGCATCGGTATGAGATCGATTACGTTCGATTCTATAAGTTAAAGTCCTGAAAGTCAGAGGGTTGAAGGGGCTGGCGTGAGCCGTGGTAAATGCGGATTATGACAGCCCTTAGATTCTCATAATCAATTTTGTAAATCACTCGATGAGAGTGGAAATGAAATGACCGAGTTGGTCTTTGGGTTATCAAGCCCTCTTCAATAACATTAAACTTGTCCGCGAGGTAAGTCAGTTTTGCCACCTCGGTCCTTAAATCTCGACTCCATTTGCGGGCTTGTGCTGGAGATCGTTGCTCGACGCTTATAAAGCGAACATAGTCGCGGATGTCGTTCTTAGCTGGCTCGGTGAGGACAACTCTATATTTCAAGCTCTTTCTCTATCTCGTCGAATGCTTCGTCTATGCCTTGAAACTCTCCCTTTGCATACGCTAGCTCGCCTTGCAAAATGGCTCTTTGTAAGTGCATCCGATTTAGCTCATCTACCATTGCTTGGTAAGACTCGACATCTTGCACCACTACCTCAGCCTCACCATTAACGGTGAGTGCATAGGGTTGGCGGGTTTCCCTCACCTGGCTGACCACCTTCTTTGCATTTCTGGTGAACTCAGTTAGTGAGCAGATATTTGTTGCGCGAATCATACATGTAATGATACGTCGGATTGCATGAATAATTTAGTCGGGATCGAATGCGCTTAAGATGTTTGAGTAGTCATCAGTCCATAGCGGAGCTTTGGGGTCGATCTCTGATTCTTGCCACAAAGAGCGATTTACGAGCTTCTCCACATTCGCTTTGTCCTTGGTTAATACCATCCAGTTGGATGGGCGCTTGCCGGCGGCCATCTCCTCATCGGAAGGGGCGTCCACCATGGAGTACGCGGTAAGTCCAAGACTTTGGGCGACTTTGGTCAGAATAGGTTCTAGCTGCAGGTAGCGATTGGATATGTGAAAAGCCAGAAATCCATTCGGTTTTAGCTTGCTCACATACATCTCGACGGCTTCACGAGTCATCAGATGAATGGGGATGGAATCGGAGCTGAACGCATCGAGAGCAACCAAGTCGTACTTTTGGGCTTGCCGGGCTAGTGTCAATCGTGCGTCGCCTAGGACAACATCAAGATCAGCCTTGGTGTCTTGGAGAAACGTGAAGTACTTAGGATCCTTTGCGATTTTGTCTACTAGGGGATCAATCTCAAAGTAAGTCATGCGTTGGCCAGGAAAGCCATAGGCTGCGCATGAGCCTACGCCCAGCCCGACTAGGGCGACATCTTGCATCTTCGGATATGCCTCGAAGACGGTTCCAATAGGGCCGGTGCGAGTGTAGTAGGTAAGGGGTTCTCCCGGATTCTTCATGTCTTGGAGGCCATGAGTCGTATTTCCATGGACCAACTCGTGGAACCTGCCATCACTTGTCGCCACCACTCGGTGAATACCAAAGAAGCTTCGACCGGTATAGATGACTGAACCAGCGGAGCTTGTTTTCATGACATTGGCACTGAGGAACATTGCGCCGATCATAAGGCCATATCGGATTGGGTGGTCCACCATGAGAAAGCAAAGAATGGCGGGCAGTCCAATTACCAATGCCGTGCGGGCTTGTGAAGGAGGCATTCCGGCTTCCCTGGCCGCAAAAGCAATGCCTACGGCGATCAGGAACATGGCGACCCCAAAAACAACATCAAGTTTCAGGTTGAGGGTCTGTCCTTCCCTTCGGGGTCGTAAAAGACAAGCCGCAACCAATGCAATGGGATATTCAGCGAGAGTGTTAAAGACGGTTGGGGCGAAAAGGGCGTTGAATAGTCCTCCGACTGCACCTCCGACCGAAAGCCAGACATAGAACTCCGTTAGGTTCCCGGCTGATGGGCGGGTTTCTACCAAACGGGTGTGACACATGAGAGCCGCAATGGCAAAGGTCGCCAGGTTTAACCCGGCCAGAGGCATCATGGGAGTTGTTGCTTCCATCACCATCACCAAGACAAGGGGGGTAAAGAGAAGAGGGAAGATTCTGGCCCAAGTGGAGGCTTTTACAAACTGTCTGCGCGCAAAGGCAACGATGAAAGTGATTAAGTAGATGGTGAGGGGAACAATCCACAACAACGGCATGGGAGCGATGTTGGTGGTCATGTAGTTGGTCACCCCTAGTAAAAGGCTTGAGGGGACAGCTGCCAATAGCACCCATGAAAGTCTTTGCTTGGAAGTGATTGGAGTGGGAACCTCAGCGGTGGCTTCAGTGGTTTGGCTGGGCTGCTTCATTAAAAGGAAAGCACAGACCGCCATCAAGGCGATTAGTCCAAGAAAGCCGTAGGTCCATATCTTTCCCTGCGTAGCGAGGGCAAAGCGTGGCTCAATGAGAAAGGGGTAAGCCAGCAGCGCCACCATGCTTCCGACATTGCTGGCGCTGTATAAGAAGTAAGGATCCTTTGCGGCGGGGTCGTTTGTTTGGGCAAACCAACGTTGAATGAGAGGAGCACCGGCGCTAAGGACAAAAAAGGGTGCGCCAACCATTAAAGCCAGGGCGAGGAGAACTTGCCATTGGTTGTTTTCAATACTGTTTGATTGAGGAAGAGCCAAACGGGTGAGTAAGGCGGCTACTAGGAACAAACCGATATGGAGAACGGACTGCTTCTTGGCTCCCAACCATTTGGTGGCGGCGTGCGCATACAGATAACCTAGAAGTAGGAGCACCTGAAAGAAGAGCATGCTCGTGGTCCAAACGGTGGGCGAGCCACCGAACCTGGGCAAGATCATCTTGGCGACCATCGGTTGGACCAAGAACAAAAGCCCTGAACTGATAAAGAGAGTGAGAGTAAAAATCGCGCGCAAGTTGGGCGTAAGTTACCCTCGAATGGGCTGATGGAGGTGAAGTGGACAGACGCCACGTCACCTCCTTTGTTTATCTCAGGCCATTAGCAAGGAACTACGTAGTACCAGTAGCCGATGATTCTGGATGCAGGAATGTCTGGACCAACTGATCCCTTGCCCCAGAAGTAGTCATCCCAATTCCAAACCCAGTCATCTCGAAGAGGCCCCATGAGCCCAAGTAGGACATCCGAAGGCTGCTCTTCTGATGCGGTGGAAATCCATGCATCTCGAATTCGCATCGGATTATTGCTCCGCAGGATTCGGCTCATGAATTTCTTACCTTCTTGGTTAGAGTCATAGCTCACATTGCCATATCCCATGAGAATGTGCAGACCTCGGAAAGAGGGTAGCCAACGATCTAGTCCACGGCCATTCTCTGTAGGTTGCAAAGGTCCGCAGGCTGCAATAACGATCCACTCCGCTTCCCGCTCCCCCCAAGATGCATCATTGAAGTGCAGGAACGTATCGTCCATATTTGATTTGAATGTAAAGCCATTGCCGTTTGCATGGCCGGTGTAGAACGTAATATCTACGTCGTCAACCCAGTTGCTATCATCACCACCAGCAGATGACTTTTTGAAGTCTTGCTCCCAGGCACTCATCTCGCCCCAATAAAATTGGACTGGCAGTCCTTTCGCATTCATTTCGTTGCGGCAATTGTTCGCATTGCTCGCCCAGTCGATCCACTCGATGCCGCCATCAAACCTTCCGGGCTGGAACTTACGCACCAAGCTTTCTGGCTTGGCCATGTTTGCCATTAGGTTGGTGGCAGGAATGCCGGAGAACATGAGGATGGTGGGAGTTGCCTTAGCCACAACTTGAACGCCGTCTGAATCGGTGACGATCATTCTCAAAGTCTCTTCAACAGGCTCCATTCCTCGGCGTGGCTCCACCTGATATCGGATTGAGTCCATCTCCTTTCCCTTATGGATAAGATCTGTGGTTGAGCTAGACCATTGAATCTTGTAGGGCGCTCTGCCCCCTTCTATTACAGGTTTGGCGTCAACCATATCACCGCTGGTGTGGAGGCTGATGTTTGCGGTTAGCAAAGACTTGGCGGCAGGAACAAACATTTTACGAAGTTCCACCGTTTCGTCATTGACCTTCATCGTTCCGCTAATCTCATAGTGAGGGAACAGATATTTGGGCTGGAACTCTGCGGATGGTGCGAAGTAAACCAGCTTGGACTTTAGGTCCACGTTCTTGCCAGCGAAGGTGTTTTGGGCCTCTTTGACCGCTTCAGCGGCAGAAATGATCGTGACCTCTTTGCCCTTCTTTAGATTCCAGCCAAAGACGTGGCCCTGAGTAAGGTCGCCGCTAGGAGCAAAGGCAAAACGGGATTTGAAGCCAGGACCGGTTAAGGGCACGCCTTCCAAAGACATCTGGTAGCTAACGATCGTTTCTAGCCCCTTGGAGATGATCTCTTTACCGTTCTTGTCGCGAAGCTGAAGACTGGACTCGGAAACGAACGCGGAGCCAGGAATTCGGATTTTGGCAAGGGCGAGAGCCTTTTGAATTCGGTTTAGTGACAATTCCTTCGAATAGGTCTTAACTCGTTTGAGGCCGTTGATATCGACCGCGTAGTTGCTTGCCTCCACCCCGTCTTCATTATCTTGACCATCCATACCGAGGAATTTTTGAGGGACAAGTTCGATTCCTTGACGGTTGGCAAGTGAATAGATGAATCGATTATCCAAAGCTCCTTTGACTCCGAGGCTCTCATTGATGGCTCTCACTGCTTCATTGGTGACCAAGGGTGAGGTGATCTCGTAAACCGGCATCGTTTTCTGGGCAAATGCCGAAACTCCGAAAGATAGGGCGGCTACTGCGATTGCATTTCGAGCCGCGACTGACCGTAAGTTGTTCATTCTCTTCTCCTTTCATCTGGCCAGTGCCAGAGACAGAAGAATCTTGAACCCGTTTCCGATAGATAACCACTAACCTTGGTATGAGCGTCTCCCTGCCAATTGGAATTAATGTGCGGAACGAGAGGACGCAATGAACCGTTTCACCTATTGATGTTGAGATTGATTGGGGTCGTGGCTACCTTGTTGGTATTGATGAGCTGCCGGCAAGCTGTGCCCAGAACGGAAGTTGTGTCTTTCAAAGCTGAAAGACTGAAGAGTACGGTCATGACGAAGTCCTTCGCGGTGCCAGTCTTGATGTACCACCGCATCGATAACCTTTCGGAGAAAGAGCGGCAAAGCCCTTTGATGCGGGACCTAACTGTTTCGCCGAAAGATTTTGAAGACCAAGTTACGTTTCTGATTGAGAACGGATATCAGCTCCTGCTAGCCAGCGAGGTGGAACGAGCCGTGATGGAAGGGCGAGAGCTTCCGGCAAAAGCAGTTTGCATCACGATGGATGACGGTTACAAAGACAACTTCCAACAGGCCTTTCCAATTCTAAAGAAGTTTCAGGCCCCTGCCACCATCTTTCTGGTGACACGGAACTTTGGCAGACCCGATCGCCTCAGTTGGGAAGATGTATTGCAGATGCGGGATGAGTCAGGATTTGGTTACGGTTCTCATACAGTCAACCATTACGACCTAACAACGCTATCGGAACAGGCATTGGACTATGAGTTAGTAGAGTCCAAACAGAAGATCGAGTTTCGGCTACAAGACAAGGTGACTTCGATTGCTTATCCGGCTGGGGCCTATAACGAGACGGTTAAGCGGCGAGCGCGATCAGCAGGATATTTGGCTGGGTGGAAGAAGGGTGGCGGATTAGTCACCCCTGGTGAAGAAATGCTCATGCTTCCAAGGGTGCGAGTAAGCGGACGAACCAGTTTGGAGGACTTTAAGCGTAAGATTCGGGCTTCCTAGCCTCAAACCTTCAAACGCAACATCTGAATCGGAATGGTGGTTTATCCAGGGCCAATAAATACAGACGACCGAATTACACAGCAGGAATCGACTTTTTTCGACTTTTTTTGCCTAGGGCCTTGACATTGAAAGCCTTTGGAGCCTACAATTTCTCTCGTGGCTGACAAACAGTCGCAAGCACATTGAAAGCAAAATAGAGAATAGACGTTCAGAACAGTAGTCTAACAAGAAATGAGATCGAACATTAAAACTCGATCCCGTTAAAAACTTCTCAGCAAAGCTGGGAAGTCGGAGGCTCTGACCCTGCGAACTAGTTTCGGTGGGAAAGAGTACCAGAAATGGTAACTCCAAATTAAAGAGTTAACCATCCCTTCGGGGATTGGATCAACACTTTCTTCGGAGAGTTTGATCATGGCTCAGGACGAACGCTGGCGGCGTGCCTAAAACATGCAAGTCGAACGAGACCTTCGGGTCTAGTGGCGAACGGCGGAGTAATACATGAACAACGTGCCCTAAAGTCCGGGACAAACGCAGAAATGTCATAAATACCGGATGTGGTGGAGAGACGGCATCGTCATTCCATTAAATGGTTTTTCGCTTTAGGAGCGGTTCATGGCCTATCAGGTAGTTGGTGGGGTAACAGCCTACCAAGCCGACGACAGGTAGCGGGTCTGAGAGGATGATCCGCTCGAGTGGGACTGAGACACGGCCCACACACCTACGGGTGGCAGCAGTTGGGAATCTTGCACAATGGGGGAAACCCTGATGCAGCGACGCCGCGTGGAGGATGACGGATCTAGGTCTGTAAACTCCTTTTTCATGGAAAGACTTAGGACGGTACCATGAGAATAAGGACCGGCTAACTACGTGCCAGCAGCCGCGGTAAGACGTAGGGTCCAAGCGTTGTCCGGATTTACTGGGCGTAAAGAGCGCGTAGGCGGTCTGTTAAGTGTGAAGTGAAATCTCCAGGGCTCAACCCGGAAACTGCTTCGCATACTGGCAGACTTGAGGAATGCAGAGGTTTGTGGAATTCCTGGTGTAACGGTGAAATGTGTTGATATCAGGAGGAACACCCATGGCGAAGGCAGCAAACTGGGCATTATCTGACGCTGAGGCGCGAAAGCGTGGGTAGCAAACAGGATTAGATACCCTGGTAGTCCACGCCCTAAACGATGGATACTAGGCGTAAGAGGTA
>JBBCJU010000008.1:0-479111 GCA_037190145.1 Fimbriimonadaceae bacterium | reverse complement strand
CGAGAGGATGCACCTAACCCTCAAGAAAGAAGCGACTAGACCGGCCAAAACCAACTTTCTCCAGCAGCAAGCTCGCTTCGATGAGTTCCGAGAGGAGTTCAATTGCCAAAGGCCGCATGAAGCGCTCGGTTTGAAGATGCCAGCAGAAATCTATACTAGATCCACAAAACCCTACACTGGACTACCAGAACTGAATTACCCCTTCCACGACCGTGAGATCGTCGTCACATCCTGCGGAAGAGTCTGCATCCATCGGAAGAAAATCAATATTTCGCACGTCTTTCAAGGACAGAAACTGGGGCTCAAAGAGGTGGAAGAAAACACATGGCTCGTCTCTTTTATGAACTTCGACCTGGGGTACATCGACCTCGAAGAGAGATGTCTGCAACCCCTAGAAAACCCATTTGGAGCCATTAAGGTGTAACCTATGTCTCCGGAACGAAATGTAACCTATGTGTCCGGTATGGACAGCGAATCTACTGGAGCCGATGACGGGATTCGAACCTGCGACCTGCTGTTTACGAAACAGCTGCTCTACCCCTGAGCTACATCGGCCCGTTGAAGCAGAAAGATGATACCCGGCCTCCCATCCTTTAGTTAAGCGAGCCTTCTGCCCAATAGAGGCATTGAGTATTGATAGCCTCCCGATCCAAAGGGGAGATGGTGAGGGAGGCGAACCGCAACTGGTCTAGATATGGTGACGAGAGGGAAACAAGCGAGCTCACTTTCAGGTCCAAAAGGGACGACTTGATTAAGTTTTGATCATGAGATTCGCCTTGCATGTCGTTGTTCTCGGATCGTCGGCCGCTTTTGCATCCTGGTAAAGATCAACTTGCGGCGTTTGGCGCAAAAACTCCTAGTTGGTCTCGACTAAGTAGCTCCATGCCCTGGCAGACAACACTTTCTTTACATCGGTAATGGCATACGGAGACTGCAGCAGCGGCACTTTGTATTTTCCAAAGCTATGGTCAAACCCGATAGCTGTAGCTACTCGCTCATTCAACTCAGGGATAACCCCAAAATAGAGGGGGTATCGACCTTGCGGGTCGAGTCCATCGGCAAATGATGGGTCGACAGGTACCCAACCGTGATTTGGAACATAAAACTCTGCCCATACGTGCCATTCATTGCTGCCCTTCAGAAATCCGGCGATCGGTCGCGCCGGAATTCCAGCATTACGGCAGGCCGCCGAGAATGCGGAGGCAAAGAAGCCGCAGTCTCCATACCCCGTTCGCAAAGCCTGAGCCGCACTTGGACCTCCACCAGGATTGTCCACATACTGAAGCTTAGTGATGACTGCCAGATACAAAGCTTGCGCAGCGTCATAAACCGACAGGTTCTTCTGAAAATTCTTTGGTAAAGCTGCCGAGACCAAGTTTTTCACGTTTCGGTCACCAGACTCAATGTAAGTTTCAGACTTCACGTAAGCCTTCACATCGTTAGGCAGCTTTTTCAGAGCATCAAACTTCACCGATCGTAAAGTTTGGGCGTTAATCCGAACTGAGGAAGAAGTGCTGAAGAAGTTTGAGGCGATCTGGTTTACATTCAAAAGCCGATAAACATCCTGCGCTACAAGCTGGCCATCATACTGTCGAGTTACTTGGACTTGTTGAAAGCCAAAAGAAGGAGCGCGGGGAATAATCCACTCCAGCTTTGATGAAGCCCCAAACTTGAATTGAATGGCGGCTCCAAATTCTGCTTGCCAATGCCTAGGGGTGTGATACTCAACTCCTCGAGAAGCCGAGGTCGGAGTAATGGACACATCTGTCAGAGCATCTCCAATCTGTACCCTTACTGGCATTGGGCCATCGTAAAGGTGTACCAGCGGTCCATAAGTTGCTTGCCGAGCTCCATGCTGGCTCAAGAAGCCTCCAGAATTTAGATAAGCTCCAGGTGCAGAGACTTGCATTGATCCAACTGTATTTTGGCCAACTTGGTATCGCACTGTCATCCAAAATGGCTCGCCAAGCTTGGGAGTCAGCGCATATCCAGCCGAATCACTTGGGAAAACATCCTGAATTGTAAAACTTCCAGCGAAGGAAGTTGCTGATAACAGGATTCCCAAACTAAGGCAAGTGGAGCGCATGATAGTCTCCTTATTAGCAAAGCACAAGCCATTGGCGTACAGACCCAATCGTACCGGTAAAAAAACGATGATCTCTGAGTTAAAGGATTTTGGGTTTCGCCATTAGAGAAGCCATAATAGAACAGCTCTTCGTTGCCCGATCGACCGTATTCCACGAAAGGAAATTGGGGCGAGCAACTTGAAGCAGGAGAAACCAACGATGAGCACAGACAATTTTCCAATCCGAAGGGTCGACCATATTCGCCATTACGTAGGAAATGCGCGTCAAGCCGCTTACTACTACCAGCACGTATTTGGATTTTCAATAACGGGCTATCATGGCCTGGAGACTGGCCTTCGGCATGAAGTCGATTATCTTCTTGAGCAGAACGATGTACGCCTTCTGTTCACCGCCCCAATTCGTCCTGGACACCCGATGGCAGAAGCCATCGCTCACCACGGCGATTTCGTTCAAGATATCGCGTTTGAAGTCGATGATGTGGACTGGGCGTTCAACGAAGCCGTTCGCAGAGGCGCGAAGGCAGCCCGTGAACCTTACTCTATCGAAGGCGATGAGGGATACGTACGTGTGGCATCGATTCACACCTATGGCGACACCCTTCACACCTTTATCAATAGAGATAACTTTAAGGGCCACTTCTTGCCAGGATTCCAAGCTCGCAATGAACCAGGCGACCCAATTGGTATCCAGGAGATCGATCACTGCGTAGGCAATGTCGAACTCGGAAAAATGAACTACTGGGTGAACTGGTACGAAGAAATTTTGGGCTTCAAGAACCTCATCAGTTTTGATGACAAAGACATCTCTACTGAATACACCGCCCTTATGTCGAAGGTCATGGCAAGCGGAAATGGTCGCGTCAAATTCCCGATCAACGAACCTGCCGATGGTAAGAAGAAAAGCCAGATCGATGAATACTTGGAGTTCTTTGGCGGTGCCGGTGTGCAACACGTCGCGCTCAGAACGGATGACATTATTCACACCGTATCTCGCTTACAAGCTCGTGGGCTTGAATTCTTAACGGTTCCAAAGACTTACTATGAAGTTCTTGAAGAGCGAGTCGGAAAGATCGATGAAAATATTGAAGAGCTAGCCGAACTAGGAATCTTGGTTGATCGAGATGACGAAGGATATTTGCTACAAATCTTTAGCAAGCCCGTAACGGATCGACCCACTATTTTCTACGAGATCATCCACCGTAAAGGAGCTAAGAGTTTTGGTAAAGGCAACTTCAAAGCCTTGTTCGAATCTATCGAAAGAGAGCAAGCCTTAAGAGGAACTCTGTAACCTCTCCTGAACAACAGAAAAAGCCTGCGAGAAATTTCTCGCAGGCTTTTTGTTTTTAAGCCTAGACTACAGGCTTCTTACCAAACAAGAGTGATAGAACAGCCAGCACAAGGAATGCGATGAAAAGTATTTGCGCAATTCCAGATGCGGCTCCGGCAATACCACCAAAACCTAAGATCGCAGCGATAATCGCGATGACGAAAAAGACTACGGCGTAATGTAACATGTTTCTATCCTCCTGTTATTCAATATCTAAAAACTCAGCAGATCAATCCTTATAGGATGATGCCCACTCATCTACTTGCTTTTCTGCTTCTTCTCGAGCGATCCCATATCTCTCTTGGATTTTGCCCGCAAGCTGATCTTTCTTCCCATCCAACATGGTCAGGTCATCGTCGGTTAAATCTCCCCACTTTTCCTTTAGTCGGCCTTTCCATTGCGTCCAGTTACCTTGAACAATGTCCCAATTCATATCGTTATTCTCCTTTGATATCCCGATTCAAGATCAGGAGTGATCTTTACAGTTCTTAAACGATAGCAAGTAGGCAACCGACGATGGCTTCGGGACTAAACTGATACTTCTTACGCTTTTCTTATCGAAGGGCACGTTTACGTAAAATTAGTCTTATAGAGGAGAAGCCATTCCCACGATTAACATAGATTAGAAACTCAATATTAGGGGATGCATCACGTCTGATTGCCAAAAGTGCTGCCATTCCAGGATGTAGCTACCTGGCAACCCTCAATTGAATGGCAAACCACACATTCAAAATCTAACTTCCATGTATGATTCCCCCTGAATCCCATCTCGATGCCGGTAAGAAATCCCCTCCTCACCGGGTCTTCTCTTCGTAACCTCTTCTCAAACCAGGCAAAGTTGGCGTATAGTGTCTTTCCCTTTTGGTAATGCCGCCAAGGGACCCGCTAGGGCGCGGAAAGAGTTCGCGATATGTATTGGGTCCAGAAAGGTTCAAATCAGATTCTCGAATCCGATGCCTGTGGCATTGGGTTCATCGCCACCCGAAAAGGAGTGGCCGATCGTAGCGTTGTCGAGCATGGCATTGATATGTGCCGCCGCTTTGATCACCGAGGCGCTCCAGGCCATGGCGCAGGTATCCAAGTGGATATTCCCTGGCCGGTCCTGTTAGACCGCTTCCCAGAGCATGCAAAACTTATTGCTCAACGAGATATCGCTCTCGGAATGTTCTTCCTCCCATTCGATGCTGCTTTAAGAAGAGCCTGTGTCGCCAAGGTAGAGGAACTTGCCGAACTCGCTGGAGCAAATGTTATTCAATGGGCTGACGTTCCTGTTAACACAACGGCCTTAGAACCTGGGAGTCATGCCCTTCGCACTCTGCCCATCGTTCGCCAAGCCCTGTTTCGCCGCCCTGCCTACATGAGTGAAGATGGGTGGTTTGCCACTCGATATCTTCTCCGACTCGCCCTTGACGCCACCGTCGGCAAATTAGCCGGTGACGACTTCTCCGTTGTCAGCCTTTCGAATCGAACGGTTATCTACAAAGGGCTTTTCGCCCTCTCAAAAACTTCTGAGTTTTATCCCGATCTCCAAGACCCACATTTCGCTTCCCGATTCCTGCTCTTCCATAGCCGCTACTGCACAAATACAACCACCGCATGGCGCAGAGCCCAGCCATTTTGGTCGCTTGCCCACAATGGCGAGATCAATACCATTCGGGGAAACGTCGCGTGGTTCGAAGCCATTGGGCAAGATCTTTTGACTGCTTTGGTGGAGAAACACCCTTCCCTATCCGGGCTAGCAGGACACGTGAAGTCCGTCGTCTGTTCTGGAGGGTCCGATACAGCAAACCTGGACGACATGCTTCTTGCTCTGATGGCGGGAGGGAAAGACATCACGTCATCCCTTCTGGCGCTCCTTCCTGAAGCTCTCACAACGGACTCAAAAGTTCTAGAAGATTTCTACAAAACGATGAGTGTGTATTTGGGAGCCTGCGATGGCCCTGCCGCCATCGTAGCTTGCGATGGAGACGAGGCGGTTGCGCATCTGGATCGAAACGGATTGCGCCCCCTTTGGTTCGCATCGACCAAAGAATATGCCGTTGCCTGCAGCGAGATGACTGGGGTCTTCCCAATCGGCGACCCTGAGGTGCAGCAGGTTCTCGGGCCGGGCGAAACCGTTAAGGTTAAGTTAGGTTCCGGCATGGTTCTAATGCCCGGTGATGTTCGCCAAGAAGTTGCCCGAGAATTCACAGGTGCCATCGAGCTAACAACCTACGAAACCCGTCCCCGAACAACTCAAGCAACCCGTCCGGCTGCATTTGGTATGACCAAGGAGGATATTGACGTTGTTCTAGAACCGCTATTAAAAACCGGAAAACCAGCCATCGGCTCTATGGGCGACGACACCCCTCCCGCCGCCATGTTGGACCATCTTCCCCGTCGGCTGGAAGACCACTTTGCTCTTCGCTTCGCGCAAGAGACCAGCCCTCCCATTGATCCAATTCGAGATGCCTGGGTTTTTGATTCTTCCGTCGCCTTGGGAGACCGCTCAGGACTCTTTACTCATTCCAGCCGTCCCGTAGCCTTACTTCCCGAGCGAGTGTTAGGGCTCAGCGAAATGCCTGAACAAGATTCCATCACGCTGGATCTCACCTTCCCGGCAACCGAGGGTCCAAACGGCATTGAGAACTCCATTGCCCGCGTGGTTGATGAAGCAATCTATGCCGCAAAAAACCACGCCGTTCTCATCCTATCCGATAGAGGTGTGAACGAAGATCGAGTGCCTGCCCCTACCCTACGAGCAGTCAGCAGAGTGCACCAAGCCCTTATTCGCCTAGGAATTCGACATAAAGTTGGACTTATTTGCGAATCTGGGATCTGGGATATCCACCACTGTGCTCTTCATGTCGCGGTCGGTGCCGATGCCGTTTCCCCATGGCTAGGTTGTGAACTTGCCGGAGATCAAGAAGCCAACTACCTGAAAGGAGTTAGGGCCGGATTTGTGGAGGCCATGTCCATGATGGGCGTCACTCCCGCTTCTGCCTACTGCGGCGCATCCCTCATTGAAGCGATTGGACTCAATCGCGAGTTTGTGGAGTCTGAGTTCCCCGGAGTTCCTGCGCACCTCGGAGGAATCGGAGTCAACGTATTGGATCAAGAGTGGTTTGAGTTTTGGGCTCGGGCTTACCAACCCGCCGAAGAAGCCGAACCCGTTTTGACCGCCGCCACCGCCAAAACCAACACTTCCCTTGTTGATGCTGGAGAGTATCGGCATACAAAAGAGGGTCGCCCTCACGCCAATAACGCCGAAGTCGTTCGCCTCCTACACAGCGCAAGTGGCTATTCCAAGAAGATTCACAAGTCGGAGCCCGGTAGTTACCAAGCTTACAAAGACTACGCAGAACTCATTGAGACTCGAAATCCACTCTCTATCTTGGACCTTATTCAACTAAAAGAAGGTCGGCAAATCCCTCTTGAGGAAGTAGAGTCCGAAGCTTCCATCGCTTGGAGATTCATGGCCCCCGGGATGAGTGAAGGTGCGCTTTCCGAACCCGCACATCGAGCCATCGCCCGTGGTCTCAATGTTCTACACAGATGGTGTCGAATTCAAGGCGTATCTCTTCCATCTGGCATGGGGCCGTTCGCCAACTCAGGGGAAGGTGGATTCGACAAGGAGCGTATTGGAACCCGCGAGGGTAACCCCAGTGTGCAGTATTCAGGGGGCCGATTCACCATCACCCCGATGACCGCCTCGCGGGCGAAAGAAGCCGAAGTAAAGTTTGCCCAAGGTGCCAAACCCGGTAAGGGCGGCCAGCTTCCCGGCAAGAAGGTCAGCGTGGAAGTTGCCAAACGCCGTGGCTGTGAGCCGGGTTATGAACTGGTTTCCCCGCCGATCAATCACAACTTGTACTCCATTGAGGATGTAAAGCTGATGGTAGAAAGCTGGAGGCATTTGAATCCAAAAGTGAACTGCGCTCTCAAATACGTGGCCACCCACGGTGTCGAGATGGTAGCCATGGGCGGCGTGAACGCTGGTGCCAATCGTCTGCACATCAGCGATGGCTGTGGCGGAACAGGAGCTGCTAAAAGGGTTGATCAAAAGCACGCTGGTGTTCCCGTTGCCTCGGTTCTTCCAACCGTTCAAGACATGCTGGTAGAAGAAGGGGTTCGCCACTTAGTGGAACTAAGCGTGGATGGCGGCATCCAGGGGGGACGACAGGCGCTGAAAATGTTCTTGCTGGGTGCAGACCGGGTGGGATTCGGAACTTCCCTGCTGATTGCAATCGGCTGCTCGATGCTCCGAAAATGTCACCTCGCAGGCATTGACCCTGCCGACCCAACTGGCAAGCGACGCTTAGGCTGTACTCCGGGAGTCGCCACCCAAGATCCAGCCCACATCGCTCGATTCACCGGAAAGTCAAAGCACGTTGCCCGATACTTGCTATATATCGCTCGGGATATCCGCGAAATGATGGCGCAACACGGCATCGCAAAACTTGAGGATGTCATTGGGCGACGTGACTTGCTGACTCGACGCTCCGATCTCATCGGAAAAGCTGCGATGATCGACCTCAGTTCAGTTCTCTCCGCGCCACATGCTCGAATCACCAAACGCTCCTATGCGGAGCAGACATCCCAGCATATGCCTAAACTGCGCGACCAGGAAGCCTGTATTGCCAAACGAGCCATGGCCGGCGACTCCTCCATCCTAAGAGAACCATTGACCAATGAAGATCGGTGCGTTGGAGTGGGTGCGGCAGGAGAGATCGCTCGTCAAGTAGGTGACCTTGGCCTCTCCAAAGGCACTATTCAGTTCGATCACAAAGGCGCCGGAGGTCACTTCTATGCGGCCTATGCGGTCAATGGAATGAATTTCCGGATCAAAGGGATTGTCGCCGACTCTTGCTTTACCGCCGCTTACGGAGGAACCTTAGCCATCATTCCCCCAAACGGGGATGGCAGCCTAACGGTCGTCGGTAATGCCTTTGGCTACGGAGCCAGAGGCGGGAAGGTCTTCATTGCGGGGAGGGCTGGCAACCGATTCGGTATTTGTCTGCGAAAGAACTCAGAGGGAAGCGGAACCCAGATCGTGGTGGAGGGAGTTGCCGCCAACGCCTTCCAGTACATGACCGGTGGAACGGCTCTGGTTCTCGGTCCCACTGGCCCAAATCTGGGAGCAGGCATGACCGGCGGCGTGGTTTATCTCCTTGATGCCGACGAGGACCGCCTTAACCAAGATTACGTCCACTTAGAAACTGTCGACCTATTGGACCGGGTGATCATCGAAGAGCTTCTAGCCGCTCACTTGGAGGCTACAGGAAGCAAAGTGGCAAGCATGCTGCTCGATAAATTTGATCTCCGTCGATTCTCAAAGGTCACGACGAAGTTGCTTCCTGAAAAGCTGGAGTAGCTATCGCCCGAGGGCTTCCACTCTCCGATCTAACCAAGCTTTGATCGGAGAGTCATCCAACTCTCGGAAAATCTGATACGGATACTCTTCACCATTAAGCCAGCGGAGAATCTGCAGCGCGACGACAAACTCATCCGCCGCCTCATTTCCACTGGGCCAACCCGTTCGAAGGTCGAGCACGCGGGAATCTATCGTGATTCCTGACATTGGTGCAAGCATGACCAGTGCATCAGCATCCTCCAACGCCTCTTCTAAGAAGGTTGTCGATCGCAATGAGTGGGTGGACTGGTTCATCACGAAACACAGTCGGGCAAACCGATCTACGAGATCCAGCCTTTCTTCTTCCGAATGATAAAACGTTATATCAAGAGGACGTTCTCCGAAATAGGTGGCCAAAGAAGCCACCACCGGAATCACTCGATCTAGCTTCCCTGCCCCAATTAATGCGATCTTTGTAGCCGACACATAAGTAGTTACGCACAAACCCGTAATAGGTTTGCCTAACTTGATGCAACGAAGCCCGAATAGACTACGGTAATCTCACATCCCCAAGATGGATGACTTCGGCCTCGACCGCCCTGAACTAACCGGAACGCTAATCAACATGGAGTTTGGCCAAGGAGGACGAATTGGCCAGATGTGGGTTGCCAACCCAAACCTGCCAGACGAGAATGAAGAGTTCCAATTCGTGATCTCACCCATCAACATGGGGGATGAGATTGCCGAGGACTATTATCCCGGCACTATCCTGATTGGAGCCCGCAATCATCCCGATGATCCTTGGATCGTCAGTCGAAACTCCACGGCCCGCCAGTTGGACGATGATGAAGATCCAAGCCGGGTTTCTTTTGCCTACGAATTTGCCTTTTTGGACGAGATTGAGGCCGTCGGCAAGTTCTATGAACGCGCGGGTGTGGTTCCCCAAATCTGTTGGGACTTAACAATCAAGAACACCAGCCGTACCACGATTGAGATTGGCGAGTTGGCGTTTCCATTTGCCCTGAACAATCTGTTCGAAGGTTATCCCGGAACAGATAACGGCCTCTCGGAGATGTTCAAAGACCGGGTCTACATTCACAAGTACATTGGAGGCGCTGGTAGCTACCTGTTCGCTCAACGTCTCAACGCGGAGGCTCCGGGACTACTTGTCTTCCCCGGCGAAGATACCAAATGGGAGTTTTATAACCATGTACCAGCTTCCCTGAACACTCCGTTTCGGTGGGAGGGCATTCCCGTTGTTTACCTTCACAGCCGCGCTGCCATTGAGCGCGAGGAGTGGTCGGAGTGGTTTAACGAACACACGACGCTCATTCTGGAACCGGGCGAATCTCGGACGTACCAAACTCGATTTGTCCCCACAGAACGAGATCGCTTCGACAGCGTGAATCCGATTTTAGCGGCTTGCGGGCAGCCCGCCATTCGTTTGCTCCCGGGTGCCGTGGCTCCTACTGACGTTGGCATTGCGATTGAGGTCGCAGGAGTGACTCCAACCCGGTTCTACACCGATGGCGATGCCGAGCTAGAAACAGACTCAGACGATGAGGGCGGCTTTTGCTTTGTCAAACCAGACGCAGCGGGCCTCACAACTTTGTCATTTGAAGACACGCACGGCCGAGAGACCAATACCCATCTTCTATTCATTGAGCCCATCGAGAAACTGATTCAAGCACGGGCGAAGTGGATTGTGGAGAACCAAGTCCACCTCGAACCTGGTTCTAACTTACACGCTGCATTCCTGGCAACTGACATCCATACAAAGGAACAGCTCACCTCGATCGACGATTACTTGGGTCCATTCGGAATTGAGAGTTCCTTGGCCGATGCCCTGTACCTGGCGGAAAAGAACACCCTCTATCCTGATGTTGCAGAGATCGCTACCTTAGAAACTTATGTTCGTGAGTTCCTCTTGGATGATCTTCAGAATCCGGGTGATGGGTCCATCGGAAGCGCTTTTGCCGATAATAAGTCGGTGGCATTGAACGCAGGACGCGCTCAAATTTACACCCTTGCCGCCAACCTGTATTCTGCTCTTTACCGATTAGAGAAATTGGGATTAACAACCCTCAAGGGGAATCTCGCGAATTTCCTTCGAACCGCTACCTACGCAGGTGCGGTGACTTCGGGGAGCCCTGAATTCGGATCTGCGCTACTCCTTGGCGAGCTTCGCCAGTCTATTGGCGAATTGACCGAAGAAGATTTTGCCGCTCAGATTAGCCAAGCTTGGCAAACCCTTTCTTACGCCTATGCTACGGCGGCACATCGATCGTTCCCATTTGCGGGTCCAAGCGGGTGGTCCACTGAGGCTTTTCGAGAAGCATTTGAAGGCGCCAGCCTGGGAATGAATCCGACGATGGCAGAGGAGGCCATGCGCCTAGCCTTTGCGGCCCGCTCCTTAAGCCCCAGTTGGTGGTGGTACGCCAGCGACAAACGTTGGCTTGAAGAGCACGAGATCCCTCACCCGGCAATGGCCGACAAGGGCGAACTCTGCCTTGGTCCCACCACAGTTACAAACTCGCTGATGTTTTTCCGACACCTAGACCGAGACTACACCTCGCTTCCGGACAGCTATCTTAGATTAGCTTTTGGCGGAATGTTGGGAATCTGGGCGCTCGTGCGATCAGATGGGGCTGGCTCAATGGGCTTCTGCCCCGATGCTGCATCAAAGCAGTTTGGAATCTCTGCTTTGACCGGGGATGTAGGAATTGGGTTGTTTGCCTACCTTCGTAATGCAGCAAGCTATGTCCTACCAACGCGAAACGCGGGGATTATCACCTTCGGATGCCAGTTCGAAATGGATAGCTCTGACGGTACCGATACCTACTTGATTCGACCTTGGGACGGCGTTGGGCGAAGAATTGTCGTCCGTCAGATAGGATTTGAAGTTCGCACTTCGTTTGGCGTGATTCGAGAGCTTAGGTTCGATACACGAAAGCGATGGGCGAAGATCGTCATCCATAATTCTGCTGAGCTTAAGATTTCATCTGAGATTTCGGTTCGAGGAATGTGGGGACAGACCGTTGAGCTAAGCGGACGAAGATTCACGTCCGAGAATGGTCTTGTGCGAGTTCCTTTGAGTCTGGAAGCGAGCTCAGTGACTGAGATCGAGTTGAGGGTTATTGAATGAATGAAATTCCGTTGTGGTGGTTGATTCTGTCGGCAATTTTCTTTGCGACCAATGCGCTTCTTATTGCTGCCTTGGCGTTTGCAGTGTTCAAATTGGCGAAGCTGGTTGGCGATCTCAAGCCTAAGGTAGAAGGACTGGTCACAAAAGTGGATGGAGTTACAACCAAGGTAGATGGACTGACAACGACTGTCCAGAATATGGTTCGCAATGTGGGTGAGAAAGCATCGGGCGTGGCCGGTTCTGCATCAGCCATGGCAACTACTACGTCAAAGGTTTTTGAACGCTATGCTCCTCTGCTAGGCATAGTCATGACAGGACTAAAAATTCTTGGCTCAGTGAACGAATACCGAGCAACAACCAAAAAGGCCGCCCTCCCCGCGAAGGCGATATCGAAGAAGTAGACCAACAACACCTACGTCAATTAATCTGTCTGGGCGCGAGAATAACGTATAAAGGCCCTTTACCCTCAACCGCCCAGTTAGTCTCGTTGACCCCATAAAACTCCTCCACAGGCGGTTTATGGGGTTCGTTCAGAGTTTTCAGTTAAAGGACTAGGACCCCGTTGAACCAGGGTTAAGGTTTGGGTATCATATCAATCACATCGCGGGATGGAGCAGTCTGGTAGCTCGTCGGGCTCATAACCCGGAGGTCGTAAGTTCAAATCTTACTCCCGCACCCAAATTTAAAAGCCTCAACATTTGTTGAGGCTTTTTTGTTTTTTGACTTGCTATGTGTTCCAAAACGTATATAGTTGCGTATAATTATATGCATTATGGAACACCTTGGCGATTCTAATGAACTTACTAAGTTTGTGAAGAGTCGTGGTATCGCTAGAACCCAAGAGATCGCAGACGCAGGGTTTTCAAGGATATTGCTAACGAGACTGGTTAGAAGAGGTGAACTCCAGCGGCTAGGAAGAGGAATCTACACAACCTCAACTCATCCCCTCAGCGAATGGCATGACCTTGCGGAAGTTTCAAAGGCTATTCCCTCGGCCGTAATCACACTCATCTCGGCCCTGGCATATCACGAAATCGGGACTCATGTCCCGTATGAGCTTTGGATTGCACTTCCCATTGGCGCAAGAGAACCTACCTATCATCAAAAAATGAGAATTACACGGCTCTCTGAGCCCTACTACTCCGAAGGGATTACAGAGCATCAAATTGAAGGGGTAATGGTTCGAATCTACTCTCCAGCCAAAACTATCGCGGATTGCTTTAGAATGCGGTCAAAGGTTGGATATGAAGTTGCGGTTGAAGCCCTAAAAGAAGGCTGGAGGCTGCGTAAGTTCACGCTGGACGAACTTCACCACTTCGCGAAAATTAACCGGGTAGATCGAATTATGAGACCCTACATTGAGGCAATTGCAACGTGAACCTCAATCAAAACAGCGTTGCTACGTCAGTGCTGGCAAAACTTAAGAACGAAGCACTTAAGACAGGAGAACTATTCAATCCGCTCCTCTCCAGATATGTTGGTTTTCGATTCCTGTACCGACTCTCCGTATCTACTCACCGAGATCGTTTTCTTCTTAAGGGAGCCACCATGTTTCTCTTTTGGACCGGCTCCATCCATCGTCCAACCCGAGATCTTGATCTACTTTCTCTGAACGATGCCGACATAACAAATTTGGAAAATTTGTTCAAAGAAATCTGTGATGTGGAATGTCCAGCAGATGGTGTCACCTTCGCTCCGAGTTCGGTCAAGGCAGAACTGATTCGTGAGGAACAGACATATGGAGGAACCCGCCTTACCGTCGTTGGATTTATAGGAACTGCGCGAATTCCGCTTCAGGTTGATATTGGGTTAGGCGATGTTGTCACTCCAAGCCCCATCAATGTAACTATCCCACCCATCATATCAACGGTGCCAGAAGCGAACCTGCAAGGCTATCCGCTCGAGTCGTCCATCGCAGAGAAGTTCCAGGCAATGGTTGTTCTGGGAATAGCAAACAGCCGTATGAAGGACTTCTATGATGTTGCCTATCTGGCAAACACACTGGAAGTATCGACGGATACCTTGCGGGAAGCAATTCTTGCCACTTTTCGCCGTCGCCAAACTCCTATTCCGACCGAGACTCCGGTCTCGCTATCGCCCGAATTCCTTGCCGACCCTTTGATTCAGGCTCGTTGGAGAGCCTTTGTAAGGAAGAATAACATTAAAGCTCCATATGCTGATCTGGCATACGTGCAAGAACAAGTTCGCGGATTAGTCTTGCCTGCATTGAATCTCTAGCCGGTTAAGAGCAACCCGGTTAACAAAAGATAAGACCTACATACCAGCAGAGGTATGTAGGCCTTAGTGTTTGAGTTATTTAGCAGGAGCGGGGGTGGCCTCTTGCTTTTGGATTTCGACCTTCGGCTTGGGGCCAAGGAGGCGACCGACGTCGATAAACATGACGGTTACGAAGAAGAAAATCACGAACGCAAATCCGACCGTGGCGATGGCTCCTTGAACCTGGATACTGAGGCGCTTACCTCGTCTCAAGGCTTCCAAGACTGCGACTAGCATTTGACCGCCATCTAGTGGTGGGATGGGTAGTAGATTGAAGATGCCCACGCTGATGCTCAAAAGGCCAGAGAGCAAGATGATATAGCCAGGGCCAAGCTTGACGGCAGTACTGGTTGCCTGAGCTATGCTGATAGGGCCACCCACATTTTCCTTCAACTCTTGAGGGCGAGGGATCAGTTCAATCAATCGCTTGATGATCATCACCGGGGTGTAAGCCGCTTCTTGGAACGCCTCACCAAGGCTCATTTTTTGTTCAGCAACACCAAATCCTACGCCTATACGGCCGGCTTTTCGGGCTGGCTGAAGAGTGATTAAGTCTGGCCCCATAACCGGCCGTAACTCTTCGACCGGGGTTACCACTGCCTGCGCCTCTTTGCCCCCTCTCACATACTTAAAGGTCAAAGGCTTATTGGCATTGTCAGATACAACCTGGACCATTCCGTAGAAAGAATCTACCGGCTTATCATTGATCGCAAGAATCTTATCGCCTTCCTTCAGGCCACCTTTCTGCGCAGCGCCATTCGGTGAAAGCTGTCCGAGAATGGGCCGTGTATCGGGCTTCTCAACCCCTCGGATAGAGAAAACGCCAGTCAGAATGATGATGCCGGTAATTACACTGAATACCGGCCCCGCAAGTAGAACGATAAAACGTTTCCAGGGAGCCTTGCTATAGAAGCCCCCAGGGATTTTGGTTTCGCTTCCGTCATCCTGAGGGATCATGCCTTTGATGCGGACAAAGCCACCAATTGGCCAAGGTCGGATGGTGAAATCGGTGGTCTCTTGTAGGGAAAGTTTAACTTGACTGGGGCTTGGGGTCACAACGGGTTCAGGCTGCAATGCTGCAGAACCATCTGTTGGGTATCGAAACCGCTCTTCCTCTGTAAACTGATCCGAATCTGTTTTCGTCTCTCCCGAGGGGCCGGAAATGGGATCCACCTCGTAAGTGCGGCGCATATACGTCCAGAGGGGCTTCCTGCCGAACCCAATTGCGAACTCCTCTACACCCATCTTGAATAGGCGAGCAAAGAGGTAGTGGCCTAGCTCGTGGGCGGCCACGAGGATCGACATCATCAGCAGTAAAACAACGGCTGTGTAAAAAACGTGAAGTACGGTTCCAAAATCCATGGGTGGTTAGTTCGAAGCGGCCTGAATAAGGTTACGCGCAATTTGGCGAGAATGCGCATCAGTCTCAAGAAGATTTTCCAGAGTCGGGTCTTTTCGCTCATGTCGAGCAAGAGTCTCGCCAACGATGTCGGGGATGGCTAAAAACGGGACTTCGCCCCTTAAAAACGCATTTGCGGTCTCTTCATTTGCCGCGTTCATGGCGCAGGGCGCAGTCCCGCCGATTCGAACGCTTTCCTTAGCAATTTGTATGGACGGGAAGGTTTCATGATCAACAGCCTCAAAGGTCAGGTTTGGTGTATCCAGAGGGCTCCATGTCGGCAATTCATTGGCTTTTCGTTCCGGGTACAGCAAGGCATATTGAATGGGCAATCTCATATTGGGCCACCCTAATTGACCAAGGACGGACCCATCTTTGAACTTAACCATGGAGTGAATAACACTTTGAGGATGGACAATGGTGTCCACCTGATCGATATCTACTCCAAACAGCCATTTAGCCTCAATGGTTTCCAGGCCCTTGTTCATGAGCGTGGCAGAGTCAATTGTGATTTTCCCTCCCATCCGCCATGTTGGGTGATTCAAAGCATCTTCTACCGAGATTTGTTCAAGTTGGTGGCGTTTTTTACCACGGAACGGTCCACCACTAGCCGTTAGAAGAAGTTGATCAATCTGCTCTGATTGATACCCTTGCAAGCATTGGAAGATGGCGGAGTGCTCACTATCGATGGGAGTCATGGTAACGCCATGCTCTTGAACAAGCGGCATAACGACCTCGCCCGCGGCGACAAGAACTTCCTTAGAAGCGAGGGCGATATCTTTACCAGCCTTGATTGCTTCGATAGTTGGTAGGAGTCCGATGACTCCAGCCACTGAGATAACCACGATGTCTGCGTCGGACATGGTCGCGAGTTCGATGAGACCCTCAACTCCAGATTCCGAAGCAAGACAGGTAGCCTTCACCCCGAAACGTCGGGCTTGCTCAGAAAGGGCCTCTCGATTTGAGTGGGCAGCGAGGCCGATAATCTCTAAGCGATCCGGATGTTGGGCCGCGATATCTAGAGTTTGCGTACCAATACTTCCCGTGGAACCTAAGACGACAACTCGCTTCACTCCACAAGTGTACTGTCTTGGCTATGCGGCCTTTGGCAAACTCTCTTCTTCACAGAACTCGGCTCTGACACGTTCGAATTCCCCGACACAGTTTCGCATTGCGTCCACCATGCGAGGATCAAATTGAGTTCCCCTTCCCTTTTCAATAATGGCAACGGTTTCATCCGCAGATATTGAGTTCTTGTACGGTCTGGCAGAACGGAGCGCGTCGTAGACATCGCAGATAGAAACGATCCTAGCCTCTATAGGGATTTCTTCTCCCGATATACCGGAAGGATAACCGGATCCATCAAACCACTCGTGATGAGCAATGGCGATTTTAGAAGCGACCTCTAGAAGCTCGTTGGAAGAGTCCGTGATTCCCGAATCGTAGCGAATCTCCGACATTGTACGGAAGGTAGGTATGAGTTCGGCCTGGAGTATCTTCGCTCCAATTTCGCAGTGACGCTGCATTTCTTGCCGCTCCTCCACCGATAACGGGCCAGGCTTTCGTAGAATTTCATCCGGTATGCCAATTTTGCCTACGTCGTGGAGAGGGCTTGCTAGCATTATCACCTCTTGGGTGGGCACATCCAAACCCAGTTCTCGAGCCAATATCTGTGAATAGAAGGCAACTCGGGTGATGTGATGCCCCGTATCTGTATCGCGCGTCTCGGCCGCTTTTGCCAAACAGATGATAATGTTTCGACGAGATTGCTCCAGTTCACGCGTTCGCTTTTGAACAAGAGCCTCAAGAGCTTCGTTCTGAATCCGTATCTCATCTTGGAAGTGCTTCAACGCGATGACATTCTGAAGACGAGCGATCATTTCCACTGAGTCGCACGGCTTCTGAAGGAAGTCGGTGGCTCCCAATTCTAGTGCGCGCTTCTTCACATCAGAGTCACAGTTCCCCGTTAACATCAGGACGGGTAAGAATCGATAGTCCTCCTGCTCTCGCAGGTGAGCTAGCAGTTCCAGGCCATTCCTTCCGGGCATGTTGATATCTGAAACCACGACATCGACTGACGTTTGGTCCATGCACTCCAAAGCTTCTTGTGTACTACCAGCAAAGTGACATATCCATTGGTCGCAGTAAGGCCGAAGGCTCCTTCGAATTCCATCCAGAATCCGGGGTTCATCATCAACAAATAGTAGGTTTTTCATGCTGCTTGCTCAACCGTCAGGCTCTGCTGCGGTAGTTTGATCCTGAATGTAGTGCCGACTCCAACCTCGGACTCCAGTTCGATTTCTCCGTTGTGGCGCTCTACTACGGAATGCGTAATCGCAAGGCCCTGACCCGTCCCGATTCCAACGCCCTTGGTTGTGAAGAACGGGTCGTAAATCCGCTTTTGGGCTTCGATGGGAATTCCTTTGCCATTGTCACGAACCTCAAAGACCACGTTGCCCTCTTGTTCAAAGGTTCGAATAACAATGCTGCCCATGCTTCCGTCTGTGATTCTGTCTTTGATGGCGTGGGCTGCGTTCACAACTAGGTTCACCACAACCTGGCCCAATTCGCCTGCATTTGCCTGAATGACCGGCAGGCTAGGGCTTAGATCAAGATCAAGGTCAGCCACGTACTTCCACTCATTGCGAGAGACCAGACATGCGTTTTCAATGATCTTGTTAAGAGAGACTCCAACCTCTTGTCCGCCACCAGGGTGAGCGAACTCTTTCATTGCGCGAATGATTGATTCCACTCGTGAAACTCCTTCCAAGGCTTGATTCAGAGCGGAAGGGATTTCTTCCATCACAAACTCCAAGTCAGCCTTTTTCTCAAGCGCTGCAATTTTGGGATCAGGATCGGGCGCTTCTTGATAACCCTTGATGAGATCGGATAATGGTTTCCAGCAATCCGCAACAAAACGAACATTGTCTCCGATGTATTGATTAGGCGTATTGATCTCGTGAGCGATGCCCGTTGACATCTGGCCTATCGACTCCATTTTCTGAGCTTGGCTCAGCTTGCTTTCTAGCCGTCGCTGCTCCGTCAAGTCTCTGATAAACGCAACATAAGCGACTCCATCCGAGTGGTTTGCAGCCGCCAAGGACACTTCGACGGGGAAGACTTGAGTATCTTCACGAGTGGCCATCAAATGGTAACGTCCAGATGTTCGGGCTTCATTGAAAACGAAGCTGGTGATCGTATCTCGGGATTCTCCATCGAAGAGCATCGAGAAATCTTTACCGATTTCCTCTCCTGATCGAGTATTAAAAAGTTGCTCTGCCGACGGGTTCATTTCCGTGACTTTTCCGTCTCGCCCCACCAAGATAATGCTGTCAAGCGAGTGCCGGATGACCTCGCCATAGCGACTCTCAGCTTGCCGGAGTTCTACTGTCCTTTGTACGATCGTAGCTTCGATGCGTCCGTTGATTTCCTCAAGTTCAGCTTGGCGAGAAGCAACGGCTTTCATCTCTCTGGTGGCGGCAACACAAGTTGCAATTAGGACGATGTTTTCGTAAACCACCCAAGCCGCATGCTCTAGGAACCTCCACTGCGCACCAGAAGGCACTCCGTAGATAGACATAGGATTCAAAAATCCGCGTGCGATGTGGTCAACTAATACCACCGCCGTAGCGGGAAGTAGAACACGCCAATCTCGATATAGGGAAAGAAACGCTAGCGATCCAAATACATGAAAATGAGTTTCAATCCTTC
Source organism: Fimbriimonadaceae bacterium (assembly GCA_037190145.1). GTDB lineage: Bacteria > Armatimonadota > Fimbriimonadia > Fimbriimonadales > Fimbriimonadaceae > 55-13. Next base: position 459,837 of record JBBCJU010000008.1, on the reverse strand, counting down.
CTCCACTCACATGAATGAGGAGAGCTCCCATCAACATTTGGCCCACCGAAATAAACCACTTATTCATGGATGCACCCGACTTAAGAAAAGCGAGGGCAATGATCGGGACTGAAATTCCACCTCCCAATACGATTGCGGCAAGTAAGTGCGGGTGGATGGAAGACTTTGAACCGCTGTAGGTCAATGGCGTTTCGTAAGCGGCCCAAGCAATGATGGTTAAGTATTGAACTGCCATCAAGATGCCAAACACGCGATCCGTTCTGGATGCTACGTGGCGTACATTTGCTTCAAAGAGCTCTCGAGTTCTAGGGGTGTTGAGGAATGGTTGCATTACCCACCCACCTGTAGCGGACAGCCGTAAACCGGAGTGACGCCCGACTCAGAGTTGCCTTGCAAAGCACGCTTGAATTGCGTGAAAGCGGCTCCCTTTGCATCTTCACCCCTGGCATCTGTAATGCCGCCAGAAAAAGTTAGCTTCCCCTTTTGCCAAACAAAGATCTGACCCGATGTGGCTGAATCAAATCGATCCTTTGACTGCTGCTCCGAAATGAACTCTATGGTGGCTCCGGGGATAGCTTTAGCCAACTGAACATTTTTTGACGATTTAGGCTCTCCACAAAAAATAACGTCGATCGAGGGCGAGTTCTCCGCAGTCTGAGCTGCCTCTGCAAGTAGTTGAAGCGTGGCCTTTGAACAAGGACACAAGGGATGGATAATGGCTTGAACTTGAACGGCAGATTTTTCGCTACTAGGTGGATTGGGCTTGGCCGCGCCCCCCGGAGTGAAAGACCAAACCATGGTGTATCCCATACCAAATAGGGCCGCCACTATCCAAAGGGAAAAGAATAGACTCACTTTCATCGTAATTCATCTGAACTACAATGCTGTAGTCCGCACAAACTATTTAGTCGGAGCCGGAATTTCGATCCGCAGGCCCATTTTTTTACTGGCACCAAACCCGTTGAACAGTAGTGTCTTTGAACCTAGTAAAAGGTTGGTATTTTGCCGCTAATCAGTCCGATTTTTAATACCTTCATGCTTCGGGTCAACGCTCAGCCCCATTTTTAGATCAAGGGTCCATGCCATAATTCGCGAATGACCGCCGCCCCTCTGCAGGACACTCGTTTACGACTGAGTGAGGCGCAGGCGCGAGAGCTTGCTGAGACCTACGGTACGCCGTTGTACGTGGTGGATGAAGCCCACTTCCGCCAGCGCATTCAAACCTATTACGAAGGCTTTAGAGCCGCCGCTCCCAATGGAGAGCTTAGCTTTGCCACGAAGGCAAACTCCACCGCCGCTTTGGTTAAGATTGCCTACCAAGAAGGTTGCTCAATTGACGTTGCCTCCGAAGGTGAGCTTCGAGTTGCTCTGTTGGCTGGAGTTCCAGCCTCGGCTTGCCACCTTCATGGCAATAACAAACAGTTGTCCGAAATCGATTTTGCTTTAGAGCAAGGCATTGGGATGATCGTCGCTGACAACTTTGAAGAAATTGAACTCCTGGGAACTAAGGATTGGAGTAAAGGCACGAAGGTTGTGATTCGACTTGCCCCGGGAGTGGACCCAGTGACTCACGCGAAGATCTCTACGGGTCAGGCAGATACCAAGTTTGGCTTCAATATTGTTGACGGCTCTGGAGAAAGAGCAACTGCTCGGGCACTGGAACTTGGCCTTCCCTTGATTGGATATCACTGCCATGTAGGTTCCCAGCTTTTAGATCCAGAAGCTCAGATCTCAGGAGGCGAGTTGATCGCCAAGTTTGCCGTAGAGATGAAAACAAATCACGGCTTTGAGGCGAATTATCTGAACGTGGGCGGTGGCCTAGGAATTCGGTATACCGACGGCGATATTGCCATGAGCCACGCAGACTACTGCCGCGAGATCGTTCAAGCCATCACCAAATCTCTTGAAGGAAGCGGTCTGCAACCAAAACTCGCCCAGGAGCCAGGACGGTCTCTTGTTGGCGAATCCGGTTTGACTCTCTACCGAATTGGAGCGGTTAAAACGGTTCCAGCAAAGGAGATAGGAACTCGAACTTACCTATCAGTCGATGGCGGGTTGTCAGATAATCCACGCCCCGCGCTGTACGGCAGTAAGTACACGGTGGAGCGAGTAGCTCCGTCGGATTCTGCAGAGTTTGCTACTTACACGGTCTCCGGTAAGCACTGTGAGACAGATAAGCTGTTCGGCGATATCTCGTTACCAAGTGACACCAAGGCAGGCGATTTATTGCAGGTTCTGTGTACTGGAGCCTATAACAGCTCAATGGCCAGCAACTATAACCGGTACCAGAGACCAGCCACAGCTTTGATTCGTCCCGATGGAACCCATACTCTGATTCAACGGAGAGATACTTGGGACGAGATGCTTGCTAGAGAAATCCTTCCGGAGGGTTTGGGATAAGTGGGAGGGCAAGATCCAACCGTTATTATCATTGCGATTCTCGTTTTGGTTATCGCAATTACGGTTCACGAATTTGCACACGCAAAATTCGCTGATCTTGCCGGAGATCCAACTCCCGCATATTACGGACGAGTTACTCTAAACCCACTGAAGCACCTTGATCCTTTTGGAACCATGATGATGGTCTTCACTGTCATTAATGGATTTGGTATCGGGTGGGGACGCCCGGTATTGGTTGATCCTCGGAAAATGCGCAATCCGAGGTGGGATCACTTTGTATCCGTAGCCGCTGGGCCAGTCAGCAATTTATTGCAAGCGGTTATTTTTGCTGCGATTTTTCGGTTTTTTGGGATGTCAGGAGCTTTGCCAGCTGAGGTAGTGGTCTTTCTACTTCTAGGCGTAACCATTAACATTTCCCTATTCCTGTTTAACCTACTGCCCATTGGGCCCTTGGACGGCCACTGGCTAGTAGGTGCCTTCTTGCCCGATAGAATTCGCGACAAGTGGTATCTGTGGAATCGAACTACAGGTTCTATTCTGATGCTTGTCCTTGTTCTGGGAGGCCAGTTCCTTCGCGGAACTCCTTTCGCTTTCCTTGATATTATTGGCAGCGTGCTTCACCCCATTGCCAATCGACTTGAATCTCTACTACTCGGTTCCTAATGAGCAACAAGCGCATACTTTCTGGCATGCGGTCGTCTAATCCGCGACTCCACCTCGGCAATTACGAGGGGGCTTTACGCAACTGGGTGGACTTGCAGAATGAGGGCTACCAAATGTTTTGCATGGTTGCGGACTATCACGCTCTCACTACCATGTATGAGAATAGTAGTGAGGTTAGTCGAAACGCCCGGGAAGTCGCAAAAGATTACATTTCAGCAGGGATCGACCCACCCCAATCGGTGGTCTTTGTGCAAAGCCATGTTAAAGAGCATGCGGAACTTCACCTACTCTTGAGCATGCTTACACCACTAGGTTGGCTAGAGAGGACTCCTACTTACAAAGAGAAACAGCAAGACCTAGGGTCTACAGAAAGAGAGCCCTATGGACTGCTGGGTTACCCTGTGCTCCAGACCGCTGACATCCTTTTGTATAAACCGTTTGGAGTACCCGTGGGGCGCGATCAGGCCCCCCATTTGGAAATCGGCAATGACATTGCCCGACGCTTTAACCACTTGTGCGGAAGGGATGTTTTTGAACCTTACAAGTACATGATTCCGGAAGATGAAACTCGCGCTAAAGTGCCTGGCTTGGATGCCGACGAAAATGGCAATCTACGCAAAATGAGCAAGTCTTACGACAACTGCATCTACTTATCCGACACGGAAGACGAAGTTGCGGAACGAGTCAAAAGAGCCTTTACTACGCCCACAAAGCTACGCAAAACAGACCCCGGTATTCCTGAAGGATGTGCGGTCTGCCAGTACCTAAAACTATATTCACCCGCGTGGAAGACTCAATGGGACGAGGATCGTGAGGGCATTCGCGGGTGCATGCAGAACAAGAAAGAATTGACAGAATATCTGAATGAGTTCTTGCGACCCTTCCGAGAGAGAAGATCTCAACTGGATGACGCAACGATAGAAGATATCTTGCGAGACGGAGCTGAACGCGCCAGAGAAGTGGCATCAGCAACCATGGCTGAGGTTAGGGATGCCATGGGAATGTATTAGAACTATTTCATTGCAACTTTCTTTGTGCAGGTAACCTTCTTCAGTGACTGAGGAGCAGAGAGTTCACCTGAAAGAAATCCACCAGCGGATGCAGGAGGGTTATAGAATCATGGATGATTTGAGGCTAAAAGCTTTGAAGGATCTTGATACGGTCAATGCTGTCGAATCACTGAGAACAGCTTTCGAAATGGCACAAAAGTTAACTCCTCGCAATGGTAGCGGGCTAGAAGAGTTTTATGCGGCATTAGCTAAGGTTCGATGAAATTTGTTCTTGATGTCGCCCAGTTTGCTTCGAACGAACTCGTAAAACTGAGTTTTAACCACAGCTTTATCGGCGGTATCGCCTTGCAGGCTTGGGGAGAACCAAGGGTTACCCGCGACGTGGACATTTCCGTCTTGACTTATTTCGAAAAAGAGTCAGAGAAAATTGATCAACTTCTCGCCATTTTCAAACCAAGGATAGCCAATGCCAAAGAGCATGCTTTGCAATATCGCGTGCTACTTTGCCAATCTGAGTCTGGGATCGGAATTGACCTTGGACTAGGTGGCTTTCCGTATGAAGAAGCGATGTTAGAACGTAGCCGAGTCGTTAAACTCGCTGAAGGAGTGACCATCCCAATTATATGTGCAGAAGACTTGGTAATCTCCAAAGTCTTTGCAGGCAGACCGCGAGATTGGGAAGACATCGTTGGGATTCTTGCTAGGCAATCTGGAAAACTTGATTGGGACATTATTGATTCGTCTCTACCAGATCTTTTGATGGCGATAGATAGCCCTGAGAGGCTTGCCCAGTTACATCGAATTCGAGGAGATCTTTATGATCGGGGTATTTGACTTCTAAATGCTTGCCATAATTTAGATCTGTGACTGACCCTGACCGTAGTTCGCCCGATTTTTCCCAGGTCCGCGCCGTCTATTTTGATCTTGACGACACTTTGTGCGCGTATTGGGATGCCACCAAGATTGGATTAAGACAATCCTTTGATACACACCCAGTACCTGGTCTATCGACCGATGAAATGGTGCGTCATTGGGCCGCTGCGTTTCGAGAGTTCGCCCCAACACTTAAAAAGACAGGGTGGTATGAAGGTTATCTGAAGAGCGGAGAGGCAACGCGAATTGAGCAGATGCGTCTCACTCTGGAACGAGTTGGAGTGCAAGATGCGAATCATGCGCACGACCTCGGACAAACCTATATGGAACTTCGGGACAAGGCATTGGTTCTCTTTCCGGATGCGCTAGATTTGTTGGACTATCTCAAGCCCAAGTATCCGATGGGTTTGATTACCAATGGCCCTGCAGATATTCAGAGACAAGAGATCGCGACGCTCAATCTTGGCGCTTACTTCGAACCTCGCATCTACATCGAAGGGGAGATGGGCGAAGGAAAACCGCTAGCCTCTGTCTTTGGTAGAGCACGTGAGGCAGTTGGATTGGAGCCTCACGAGATTCTCTTTGTGGGAAACAGTTTTGACCATGATATTGCCCCTGCCATTCAGTATGGGTGGCGGACAGTATGGGTACGACGTGACAGTGACGTTCCACCAAGTGCCGATCCTGAAACCGAATCAAAGCCAAAAGAAAAGCCAGAGGGCAGCCCAGATCCAGATGCAGTCGTTGACCACTTGTCAATCCTAAAGAATTGGTTGTAAGGCACTTCCTACCAACCTGAAATGATTTTTGTTAAGGTTTAGTCCTAGGTCTTGGAAACGTGGGTATGGGCTGGTGCGTTACTAACTATGTCATCGGAAGAAACCGCCGATAGACGAGACGCAAATCCTCTAACCCGGCCCGCCCTCCCCAAGGCGGGCTTTTAATTTTTGGGGATACTCTAGCGGTGAGAATCGCTTGTGTTCAAACCGACGTTGTCTTTTCTAGTCCTTTAACGAATGCTCAGAGGGCAGTTCAGCAACTAGAAAACTTAAAGTCGCAAGGGGCCAACCTTGTGGTGTTCCCCGAGGCCTACTTAACCGGTTACTGTGTGGGCTCAGCCGCCGATGCCGACCAAATCGCGATTGAGGCAATTGCCAATAAAAAGAGCGAAATCACGCAGATGGATGCATCTTTGGAACTCGTCTATCAAGCATCGGAATCCTTAGAGATTGGGTGCATTGTGGGGTTTGCGGGCAAGGATGACTTAGGACTTTACAATGGGGTTGTACTGTTTGAGCCTCAAAAACCGGCACGCCGCTATATCAAAACTCACCTTCCTTACTTGGGATATGACCGATTTGTGAGATCGGGTGATGAGCTAGAGCCGTTTGATACGCAATGGGGCAAAATTGGCATCCTCATTTGCTTTGACCAACGTCCACCTGAAGCCGCCAGAACTTTAGCCTTGAAGGGTGCCGATATCATCGTGTTGCCCACGAACTGGCCGGTTGGAGCGGAGGTTTCTGCAACTTATATGTCTATAGCTCGGGCGGCAGAAAACAAGGTCTATCTAGCCACTTGTAACAGAGTTGGAACGGAGAATGGCACCCAGTTTATTGGGCAAAGCAAAATCATTGATCCAAGGGGACAGGTCTTAGAATCAGCCAACGAGACAGAGCAAGTGCTGATAGCAGACCTAGACTTTAGCCTGTCTAGAAACAAGAAGATAGTCAATATTCCCGGTGAGTATGAGATGGAAGTTTTCGCAAGTCGGAAGCCCGAACTTTATGGCGTCATTGCGGATACCTTCGCGTCATAATAATTCATCAGAACTTCCGGGGGCCGAAAGGCGTCCCAGATTCATACCGGTATGCGCACAACTTCCCCCCTTCTATCTCGGGATAAACGTCCCCCAGTTCTTGCACTGACCCTTCTCGCCGTTTTTGTCGGCATGCTTGGGTGTGGCGGAGGAGGAGGTGGAGGCGGTGGCTCCTCAAGCAGCGCTTCTGCGACCGCGACCGCATCTGCTTCAGCAACGGCAACCGCTACGGCATCAGCCTCTGCGACCGCAACTGCTACGGCGACCGCCACGGCAACAGCAGGCACCACGAGCGAAACGACGGGTAGTACAGGATCATCTTTACCCTCCAATCGAATCTTTTTTGTGGATTCAGCTCTTGATGTGAAGCATGTCGCACCGGATGGTACCGATGAGCAATTGTTCGTCGATATGAGCGCTAACTTCAAGACATTTGGACAGGACCCCACAAATGAGAACAAAGTAGCCTTTGGATACACCAATGCTCCAGGCAGCAATGCGGACTATGTGATCTATGCAAACTCCACCGTTAGTGCAAGCGGCGCAACACGACTAACTCAAACAAGCTTCAAAGACATTGGCTCTATCATGTTCACTCCCGATGGCACCCAGATTGTCTTTACAGGTGCAACTCAAGTTGGAACATCATCGGAGCCTCAATATCGGTATCGGCTTTATGTGATCAGTTCGACAACCGCCAATCAGTCTCCTGTAGCTTTGGATGATGCCGACGATGCCTTTGTGGCCCCGACCGGTAACAAGATTGTTTACACTAACTGGCCCATTGGAACCTCCTCTCCTCGCATCAAGATTTGTAACCTAGATGGAAGCGGCGGGACGATCATTGCCAATACCGGCGACAACTTTATGCCGCAATACAATAAGTCAGGCGACATGATTAGCTTCACATCCAGCCAATCTGGTCAGTATGAAGTTTGGAAGATGACCTCCGCCGGCGCATCAAAGACACAGGTCACAGACGTTAACTCTGGGGTTGCTGATCGCTGTTTTGGTAGCAGTTGGAGCCCAGATGGTTCCGAGATCGCATTCACACGAGTTACTCTGAACGGCTCTACAACTGGAATCTACACCGTACCCGCAGCAGGAGGCACGGAGAGCATTATTCGCAGTGGCAGTGTTCAGCCTTTTGTCTTCTGGAGTCCAGAGGCACCAGGCGCTATTCGGTCTCCAAGCAACCTAGGTTCTGGTTCGTTAAGTACATCCAAGCGAATTCAGCAGCTGATGGGAATCAAGTAGTAAGGCAAATATCAAGATAATTGGAGTCTGGCTAGATTTCTAGCCAGACTCCAATTGCTTTAAATAAGCTCGTAGCGTGTGTTTCGACGCTTCGCTTCATAGCCTGCGCCTTCGATGAGTCGCTCAAACTCTTCCGCGGATAGGATGAATTTATTCCCTGCCGCTGAGACCACGTTCTCTTCAATCATTACCGAGCCAAAGTCATTGGCTCCATACTTGAGCGCAGCTTGGGCAATCTTCGGACCTTGGGTCAGGATGGAGACTTGGAAGTTCTCAAAATTATCCAAGAAAATCCGGGATATGGCAACCGTTCTCAGGTAGTCGGCACCACTTGCCTTGTTCGGAATCGCCAGATTTGTTTCTTCAGGCTGGAAGTTCCATGAGATAAAGGCACGGAAGGGGTTGCACTCATCTTGGAGATCGCGGATGCGGCCCATATGCTCCACGCGGTCTTCAATTGTCTCCACATGCCCAAACATCATCGACGCAGTGCTACGAATCCCAAGGGCAGAGGCTGCTCGCATACACTCCAGCCATTCGTCCGTCGTGTCTTTGTATGGGGCGATGATGGCGCGAACGCGGTCCACCAAGATTTCGCCACCGGCTCCGGGAATAGAGTGAAGTCCTGCCGCCTTCAAACGTTCCAGGCACTCAGTAAGTGTAAGTTTGCTGATGTGTGCAATGTAGATAATCTCAGCCGGAGACAACGCATGCAGGATGACTTGGGGAAACTTCTCCTTTACCTTAGAGAAGATGCCTTCGTAATACTCAATCTTGAGCTTGGGGTTAAGACCACCCTGGAACAAGATTTCAACTCCACCCTTTTCTACTGTGTCCTGCACTTTGGCGAGAATCTCATCATCACTGTGGAGATAGCCTTCCTCGTGGTTTGGTGTTCGGTAGAAAGCGCAAAATTTACATCGCACCCAGCACACATTGGTGTAGTTCAAGATTCTCCCAATGATGTATGTGACGACCTTAGGATCAGCTTTTTGCTGACGTCGGTAATCAGCCAAAGTTGCCAGATCTAGGATGTTTGGGTGACGGTAAAGGAATAAGGCTTCGTCAGCAGTGATTCGCTGATTCGCGTAGACCTTATCCGCAATCGTGTCGATGCTGATGCGCTCGGGGGCAAGAGTCGCCATATTAGATCGATTTTACCTAGGAGGTTTCAGGATAATTTGAAAGTTGAGTCCTTACCCACGGAATCAGGCACAATGAACTGTTCATGCCTTATCCCGAAAAGCTGCAGGAGTTTCTTGACAATCTCGCGATGTTTCCCGATCGTGCCGAGAGAATTGATGCTTTGATCTCAATTGGTCAGCGTTTCAAGAATCCTGACGCAACGGTCGTTCCTCGAACGGCGGAGACTCGGGTTCCTGGGTGCGAGTCAGAGGTATTTGTTTCTTCTAGCCCAGAAGCCAACGGTCGTAAGTTCCTGATTGCAGTAGATAATCCCCAAGGGATCTCAGCAATGGCTTTGGCTCAAATTATCGATGAGAATCTGTCAGGCGAGAGCCGTTCCGAGGTTGAAAAAATCTCAGAAGAATTAGTGTTCGAGGTTTTTGGCCGAGAACTTTCTATGGGAAAGAGTCTCGGCCTAACCAATATGGTTCGGATGGTTAAGGAAGAGGCGAAGAAGTAACGGTCGGCTTATTTCTCAATCGGAACGCCAACTAAGTTGCCCCATTCCGTCCAAGAGCCGTCGTAATTGCGAACCTTCTCGTAACCTAATAAGTATTTGAGCGCAAACCAGGTGTGGGAAGAGCGCTCGCCAATTCGGCAATACACCACAACATCATCCTTCGGATCAAGCCCAGCCGTTGTTTCATACAGTTCTCTTAGCTCCTCTGCAGACTTAAACTCACCTGTTTCCGCATTGACGGCTTTGGCCCAAGGGATGTTTGCAGCACCCGGAATGTGTCCGCCTCGCAATGCTCCCTCATTTGGATAGGCCTCCATGTGCAGGCGAGTTCCGTTGTATTCCTCAGGAGATCGCACATCGATCATTTTGCCTTTCTCATCTACATGCTTCAGAACCTGATCACGGAAGGCACGGTGAACGCTATCGTCTCTGTCGACCGCCGGGTAGCTTGAGGGCGTGAAAGAAGGAGTTTCACGCACCAGGGGACGCTCTTCGCTCACCCACTTGATCCGACCTCCGTCCATGATTTTCGCGTTGGTGTGACCAAACAGGTGGAAAACCCACAGCGCATAGGCCGCCCACCAGTTGTTTTTATCTCCGTAGAAGACAACAGTGGTACCAGGAGTCAAGCCGAGCCGAGAAGCCAGAGCTTGAAACCCATCTTTTTGTAGATAGTCCCTTCGGAGTGGATCATTCAAATCTCGTGTCCAATCCACCTCTGCCGCGCCGGTGATATGACCACTAGCGTAGAGCAGCGGATCTTCATTGGACTCAACAAGTCGGATATTGGGGTCCGAGAGATGGGCAGCCACCCATTCTGTACTGACCAATGAGTCGGCAGAAGCATAGCTTCTAGATTCTATTTCGGACATACCGTTAGTTTACGGCACAAGCCGACGACTAGCTCGCCCGTGGCGAAGTTCTCTTTGTTTGCTTGCGCAAATACATCGCTTCATCGGCTATTGCGACCAAAGTCCGAAGATTTTGTACATCTTTGCTCATCTGTGCCAAACCAATGGACAGCGATGACGGATAGCCCAGGCGCTGAACACCCTCTTCGAAAGCATGTTCGATTCGAGTCACAGCCTGTTGTGCTTCTGCCAGAGAGGTGTTTGCGAAGACCACTACAAACTCATCTCCCCCGAGTCGCGATACGATATCTGCATCCCGTGTGTTCTGCTTTAGGACTCTCGCTAACAATCGGAGAGCATTATCGCCAGCACGGTGACCAAACTGGTCATTGATCGCCTTGAAATGATCGCAGTCAATCATGGCAACACTCACCGGATGAAGACTTCGGATCGCTCTTTGGATTAGTTTTCGCCCCTCAAATTCCAGCCCTCGACGATTGTAAAGCCCCGTCAAAGCATCTTGGTAAGCAAGTCGATGAGTTCGATCCAGCGCATCATCAAACTTTGCCATTGCGAACATCACGAGGGTGAAAACCGCCAGCCAGATGAGGATGCTCACAGCTTGATTTGTGTGAACATCACCCGCTTTACTATCAAGCCAGATATTCGCCAACGTCGCGTAAACAAGGACAATAAATCCACCCACTCTCCCGCCAAAAGCAGTGCCAAGCCAAATGGAAACAAAGAAGACCGCACGCAGCGCCGCCAGATGAGGATGTGACGCACCGACAACCGTGAGCACGGCGGCAGAGCCGAGCCCAAGCAGCAACGCAAGCACCAAAGGGTGTGCCTTTTGCCACGACGGTATTTGAAGGTTCGTTTTGGTCATTCAATGTTCTGAAGCGATGTCAATCAAAACTCCATACGTACAGAAGTTCGTCGGACTCTCGCAACGATCATGAATAAGACAGTACAAGTTCAGGGCCAGTTCTTGGACCTATGCACATTGACCTATGACCCTGCGGTACATAGCGCAATAACCGATAACGTGTAAAATGTAGATAGATGTCTATCGTTGCTTACGAAAATCAGCTTCAGCTTTCCGGAGATTTTGAGCCTAAGGGCGATCAAGGGACAGCCATCGCTGGGTTGGTTGATGGATTGGAATCAGGATATCGCTTCCAAACTCTTCTTGGAGCAACGGGTACGGGAAAGACATTTACGATGGCATCGGTGATTGAGCGTACGCAAAGACCCGCGCTCATTCTTGCTCACAATAAAACACTTGCTGCCCAGCTATGCCAAGAGTTTCGATCCTTCTTTCCCGAAAACTCGGTTCAATACTTCATAAGCTACTACGACTACTATCAGCCAGAAGCGTATGTACCAGGGCAAGATCTCTATATTGAGAAAGATTCAAGCGTCAACGACGAGATTGAGCGTCTCCGCCACGCGGCCACTCATGCGCTTTTAGAAAGGCGCGATGTAGTCATTGTCGCTTCGGTTTCATGTATTTATGGCTTGGGCTCTCCTTCTGAGTATGCGGAAGCAGTTGTGACGTTTGAAACTGGCAGTCAGTTCGACATGGACGAGGTTCTACAAAAGCTCGTAGCCATGCAATTCACCCGTAACAATGCAGTACTTGAAAGAGGCACTTTTCGAGTCCGTGGCGACACGTTGGAGATTCAACCCAAAGACGAAGAGATTGTCACGCGAATAGAGTTCTTTGGCGATACAGTTGAGCGCATTCGGCTCTTTGATCCGCTCACCCAAGATGTGATTGATGAGCCAACCAAGATCAGCGTCTTCCCTGCTACCCATTATGTGACTCCCCGGGAGCGAATGGATGAAGTAATGGAACAGATCAAGGGCGAAATGGAGGCTCAGTGCGAGATGTTTGTAGCCCAAGGAAAACTCTTGGAAGCCCAACGACTTCGCCAGCGAACCGAGTTCGATTTAGAAATGATGCGGGAAGTTGGATACTGCAACGGGATCGAAAACTATTCACGCTACTTTGATGGTCGTAGCCCCGGCACAGCCCCTTACACCCTTCTTGACTTCTTACCCTCAGATGCAATTGTGTTTGTGGATGAAAGCCACGTCACGTTGCCCCAAGTTCGCGCGATGTTTAATGGAGATCGACAGCGTAAATCTGTTCTGGTGGACTATGGATTCCGATTGCCGTCAGCTCTAGATAATCGCCCCCTTAAGTTTGAAGAGTTCCTGGAGCGAGTTCCTCAAGTGGTTTTTGTAAGTGCAACTCCAGCGGCTTTCGAGAATGAAGTTCAAAGCCAAGTTGTGGAGCAGATTATCCGTCCCACGTACATCGTTGACCCAGAGATTGATGTCCGTCCCACGAAGGGACAAATTGATGACCTCATCCATGAGATTCAGCAGCGGGTCGCGTTGGGGCAACGCACATTGGTTACCACATTGACCAAGAAAATGGCGGAGGATTTAACCGGTTATCTTCAAGATTTAAATGTAAAAGTTCAATACATACACTCGAATGTTCATTCCTTAGATCGACCTGAGATCTTGCGAGATCTTCGCCTAGGTGTGACCGATGTTGTCGTAGGCGTGAATCTGCTTCGAGAAGGTCTAGACCTTCCAGAAGTCACGCTGGTAGCCATTCTGGATGCTGACAAGGAAGGGTTTCTGCGTTCAGAAACGTCGATGATCCAGACCATTGGGCGAGCGGCAAGAAATGTGAACGGTCGAGTCATCATGTATGCCGACAACATGACCGGATCCATGGAGAGAGCGATTGAAGAGACAAATCGTCGCCGTATGATTCAGACACGCTACAACGAGGAGCACGGAACATCTCCACAAACCATTACCAAAAAGGTCCACGAAACGGTTCGCGCCTATGACGCAGTAGCAGAGGTCGTTTCCCAATACAATTCGGAAACCCTATCCAAGATCGGTCAGGACGGATCACCCATCCGGATCGAAGATATTCCTGTACTAGTAGCCTCGCTAGAGAAAGAAATGAAGGACCTCGCGAAAGCAATGGAGTTCGAAAAAGCGGCCTCCGTACGCGACGAGATCAACGAACTACGAAAGCTCCTTGGTACTAGTGATGGACGACTCGGGCAGGATAAGCGGCGCAATAGGATGATGCAGAAGCGGCGCTGAAAACCTAAAGCAAATTCTCTACATTACGCCGCTAGCATTGAGGCTCGGTTGTGCTTTTGTTGATCTTCCAGTTTATTTGAGAGGTTGAGACCTTGGTCAAACAGCCCCAAGAGGGCATCCCAAGCCAAGGGCCTGGAAAAGTAGAAACCTTGCGCTGAATCACAGCCAAAGGCTTGGAGGTATTGAACTTGCTCCCTAGTTTCTAGTCCCTCAGCAGTGACCTCAAGGTGCATAACTCGTGATAGCAAAACGATGGCACCCACGATGGCATCGACTTCTTCTTCCTGTCCCATTCGGCAGATAAATTCTCGGTCAATCTTGACGACATCGACGGGATATGAATTCAGAGTCGAGAGGGATGAATAGCCTGTTCCGAAGTCATCGATTGCAATCTGAATTCCCAGCGCTTTGAGTTCGTGCAATCTACCGACCGATTCCACTTCATCGCGAATCAGCACGCTTTCAGTCACCTCTAGCTTCAAAAGAGTTGGATCGAAGTTTGTTTCTTCTAGGACATCTCGAATGATCTTTACGGTATCAGCCCGCTGAAGTTGTCGCCCTGATAAGTTCACACTCAACGATAAACTTTTGCAATGCGATCGACTTTCAATAAGCTGCATATGGTGAGAGCAGGCTTCTCTCAGCACCCACGCACCAATCGGTACGATGAGTCCAGATTCTTCGGCAACCGGAATGAACTTATCCGGAGGAATACACCCACTAGTCGGGTGATTCCATCTCAGAAGTGCCTCTATGCCGGTGATGTTGCCACTAGTGAGGGAGACGATTGGTTGATACTCAAGCGAAAACTCTCCTTGATCAAGGGCTTGTCTCAATCCATTTTCAAGCTCCAACCTCTCAACCACCACCTCATTCATGCTTTGATCGAAAATGGCATAACCGGATTTACCACGAGCCTTTGCCGCATACATGGCTGTGTCTGCATCCCTCAGAAGACTTTCAGCAGCAGCAGAACCACTTTCTGAGTAGGCAATCCCGATACTGGCCATCGCCACTGTTTCGCCATGACTCATCTGAATGGGTTCACTAAGCGCCATTACAAGCCGTTCCGTCACTTCAACAGCTCTGTCCACGGACTCAAGGTCTTGCAGCAGGATTGTGAACTCATCGCCCCCTAGACGGGCGATCATATCTTCCTCTCTAATGAACGTTTGTAGTCGTCCCGCAATCTGGATTAGCAACTCATCCCCCGCTTGGTGGCCAAGACTATCGTTAATAATCTTGAAATTGTCGAGGTCCATGAAGATAACGGCAACTCCGGTATGGCGACGTTTTGCTCGGGCGATGGCGTGAGCAAGGCCTTCCAGGAACCTGGCCCGATTTGCAAGGCCCGTTAAAGGATCGTGATAGGCTTGGTGCTCTATTTTGGTCTCTAGCCACTTGCGTTCAGTGATATCTTTCATGAACAAATGGAAGCCTTCTGACCGAACCCCTGGACGATCTGATCGAACTATCGAGATCTCGGCATGGAATAGAGATTTGTCCTTACGCACAGCCTGAACTTCGACCGTCTCCTTACCAATTGTCCTTACATCTTCCATTGCGTCGAAGAATCGCTCTTGGTCTGCACCATGAACAAGAGTTTCCCAATGACGCCCCTCTAAATCACCTCGGACGTAACCAAGATTCTCGGCAAACGAAACATTTGTTGAGATAATCGCTCCATCTGCATTCATTCGAGCAATGCCTTCGACCGCATGTTCCAAGATGGAGTTCGCCGAGGCTAGTTTGCTCACTGTATCCTGTAACCTTTCATTATTTGAGCTTAACTCTTCCCTACCCTCCCGAAGGTTCACCACCATCTGGTTGATATTTGATGCCAACTGACTGATCTCATCGCGCCCGGGCAACTGGATTCGGTTTTGCCACCGATCTTTTTCTGATAGTCGATCTACTTGCTGGCTAAGCACAGCGAGACGTGATAAGGCAAAGCGATCAAGAAGCCAGAAAGAAATCGCACCAAACAAAAGTGCAACCATCACTATGCCTAGAACCAATTGGCGAGTGCTCGAAACTCCTTGGGCATATATAAGTCGAGGCTCCAAAACTCTCACCACGACTGGATTGGTTCCACTGATGTCATTTAACAATCCATATCCAACCACTTGCTGCGAGTTAAGCGGTTTTGATAGAAGGTTTTGGGAGGAATTAAGAAGAGGCAAGATGGACTTCGCATCTGGTTGCAAGCCACTATCATGAACCGACTTAGCTTCGTACTTCAGGTGTGTTCTTCTAGCCAGGCTACGTGCTTCGGCCTCACCGAAGTAAAGCACCCACACCATCCAACCATTAGGCGGTTTATTATTTTCCGTTGGCGTAACTGGGCGTACGGACAACATGGCTAGCCTGCCACCCAGAAATGCCAGTCCCTTAATCTGACGATATGGGTCCCAATCTGGCTTTTCTTCCGTTAAGCCCAAGGCATCTCGGACTTGTTCCGTAGTTGGTGCAGGTATGCCGTCTGTTCGACTGACTGGACGAGCATGTACTGCCTTACCATTGGAATCAAGAAAAAGCAGGAGATCCAGCTTTAGGGTCATCGTCGCCAAGTTGCTGTCGATGTATTTCTGATTCTGATCGCTCACAAAACGAAAAGATTCATCCCAGTTGGACCAATCAAGGGCACTGGCGTGCATGTCCTCAATCTGACCATTTAGGCCATCCACTACACGAGCAGCATTGCGTTCAGACTCTCGCTTTTCTAGCTCAATATAGTTGGAAAGAAGAAGATTCTTTGAGAGCAAGTAAATGCCACAAATCAGGGACAACACCGTTGCACCGATTACCAGCAATATACGCTGCCTTAACTTCATTGAGCCGCCCGTGCTGCTACATAACAACACTTAGGAACTCATATTCCACGTCCTCCACTCATTCTTAACATAGGTTTTAGAAAAATTTGCCCTTGCAAAAAAAAGTTGACCGTGACTCCATTTAGGAATCACGGCCATCATTCGTTCACCTAACCTCAGGTTAGTCTACGTTGACAGTTGTGCCGGGCTTGTAGATTGGCTGGCCACCCAAAGAGTAGGCTCGCTTGCCCCACATGTATCGATTGGGATCGAGAGTCTTACCAACGTTCTGGAACTTGGACGAAGTATCAACCATTCCATAGTTGGAGCCGCCAGAGAACCAATCCTGACCGCTTCGGTTGAATCGGTTAGGCTGGATATAGCTGATCTGGTTGTAGCCGGTTCCAGGAGATGTTCGGCAACCACTGAATGCAGTGATAGCAGTTTGGCGATTAACAGCCTCAAAGGCCGTTCGGACAACATCCGTGTTATCGCCAAGCCCCTTGGAACCTTGGTTTCCGGCTTGAGTGAAAACATGCACTGGGCGGTGAGTCTTATAAGCTTGTCCCGCACCGCCAGCCGAACTACCGGCATCGTTAATGCAGCTCGCTGCATCGGTCATCGCAGCAATCGCGATCACACCGCTCACGTCATCAATCTGTGTTGCAGAGACGACGTTTGGAGTATCCGCTGTTCGACGCTTACGAGGAAGAACCAGACCATTCGCGATGTATGAAAGTCGTGGGGCTTGGTTATCTTGAACATTGAATGAGCTTGTTTGACCAGAAGCCGCACCAAAGCCACGATTGTTACCCACATAGTTTGTGGGGGCAAGACCTTTATTTGCATCGCCAGGGCTAACAAAGATTTGTAGGTTCTTGACATAGGGCATGATTGCGCCACTCCAGTGGGTATATCCACCGGGAGCGCCCGCAGCAGGATCATCACTAATGTCATTGTTGTAGTAGTAACCCTGAGGGAATACATCATCATAGTCAGCGAGGTAAATCTGCATCGCTGTTCCCATCTGCTTTACGTTTGAAAGGTCTGCAGACTTCTTAGCTGCTTCTTTCGCTTGAGCAAAAACGGGGAAAAGGATTGCGGCCAAAATCGCGATGATTGCGATGACCACCAAAAGTTCGATAAGGGTAAAGGCTTTCTTCATAACAAGCTCCACCGATATTGAGAAACGTGATTCTTAACAAATCATTTTGGTTTGGTTAAATAAACGTTAAGACTGCGTGTCCTTCACCAAACCTCTTGAAAATGCGAGTCCATCTAAGCAACCTTATCCTGGTGACCACAGAAGGGCCATCAGTGATGCATTCACAAGGCCAATTTAGACAAGCTCTTTTTATATGCAAGTGTCTCTCGGACCCTATTGCGCTGCGGATCTGCCATTTACTTTGGGTTCGGTCGAAAACTATTGCAGAGCTTCAGCGAGATCTAAACTTGACACGCAGTCAGGTTAACGAACGGCTTCGTAAAATGCGTGAATCTTCTATCATAGAAATCGAAAGGTCCGGAAGGTGGCTCAATTTTCATTTGACAGAGCCATTCCGTCCAGTCTATGAACAATTAATGCGAATGCAAACTGAGTTCTAGAAGCAGTATTTTGTCCCACTTGAGGGAACGATACACACGAATCTGTAGTCCCTGGGGATATGTTTTCGGCAAAGGTTGCCGATCACTTATAGAGACAGATGGCACTTCATCCCCGTTTCAACCAAAGCCGAAGGCAGTTCGCCTCCACAAACCTCAAGCGATGTCCGCTCTGTGGGGCTGTGAATGCACATCAAAATCATGAGTGCTTTGCCTGTGGTTGGTATGGAGCTTTTGATCGAGACCCGGACACCGTAGAAGAAGGACTCAATCTCCTTATTGATAGATGTCCCGAGCTCGCGAACACCACTAACTTCTCGCGAAAACCTAAAGGTTTTTGGCAGCGAATTCAAGCTTTCTTCCGCCGCCCATTTGAACTTCGAGTTTAGCGAGCGGCTAACATCGGTTTCTTGAACTTTGGTCCAAGTTCGGACAAGTTTAGCTTTACTTCAAAATCGCCAGCCGCGTACGGACCTACATCATAGGGATTGAAATACCAAGTAAGCCCTGTTGCGGACGGAGTGAATCGCTCCAGCATCTGAGGTTCAAGTTGCTTAAGCTGGCCCGATTGCACCCACTCTGCTCCCTTAGCCTTCTTCAACTTAGCGACCACAGCTTTAGATACAAACGTTTTTGCATTGAAACCGGGTGAGAAAAAATCGGAAAGGGTCAAAGATTTTGGCTTTCCCCCGACGATTCCGAAATTGGCGACCTCCACACCGTGATTAGGATGTGCTCCGCCAGAATATTCATATTTTGAAATCAAGACGCTTACTAGTTTTGGAGTTCGCCACGAAACCTTCATCGAGGATTCATACTCCCACTCTGCTGCGGGCTTATCTATATCTTTTTGAGTTTCTTTAACACTCTTGACCCAACTCGAGTGGGCATTCTTAGCCCGCTTCATCAAGGTCGAATTAACCAGACTTGCCATCGGAACGGATGGCTTGAATTCTAAGACCTCAGATTTCGCGCTGAAAAACCCGGCATTAGTGTCAAATATTGTTAGAGTGACGTGATCACCACGACTTCCAAGGGTTACCGCAAGTACACAAAGCAGGGCATTCATACAGTTGAAGGGTACCCTTACTCAGCTAATGATTGATCGATATACAACCCCTGCCATGAATGCCATCTGGAGTCGCCAAGCTCGCTATGAAAAGTGGCGAGATGTGGAGGTTGCGATCTGTGAAGCTCACGCCGAAGAAGGAACTATCCCGACCGAAGATATGGCCCTCATCAAAGAGAAGGCTGCATTTACCCTAGAACGTTGCGATGAGCTAGAGAAAGAGACCCGACATGATCTCGTTGCGTTTGTTAGAAACCTAGAGGAGAATGTGGGCCCTGCTGGTCGGTGGATCCACTTTGGAGTCACGAGCTACGACGTCATTGATACTGCCACCGGAATGATGCTAAGGGATTCAGCAGATGTTCTTCACACATCTGCGGGGCATCTGCGTGAAGAACTAAACCGTCTTGAACAAGAGTTTGGCGACACCCCTCAGATTGGGAGAACGCACGGCGTACACGCCGAGCCAATCACTTTCGGACACAAGATTCGGAGTTGGCGAAACGAGCTCGAACGGAATGTAGCCCGCTTGCTTGAGGCTAAAAAGGAGATTGCTGTCGGCAAAGTTAGCGGCCCCGTTGGCATACACGGTATCACCGCACCTCATCTGGAGCGAAGAGTTTGCCACCTTTTGGGACTGGAACCAGACCCCGTTACAACGCAGATCATAAATCGGGATCGTCATGCGAGTTTTCTCAATGCTTTATCGTTGCTTGGTGCAGGTTTGGAGCGAATTGCTACGGAACTTAGGAACCTTCAACGTACAGAGATTCTTGAAGTGCAAGAAGGCTTCGCCAAAGGCCAGACTGGTTCCAGTGCCATGCCTCATAAGCGAAACCCTTGGAATTCAGAAACCGTTTGCGGGCTATCTCGCCTTCTTAGAGCAAACGCTCATGCAATGCTGGAATCCATCGCAACTTGGCACGAGCGAGACCTAACAAACTCTTCGCTTGAAAGAGTTATCTTCCCGGACTCTTGTCAGCTAGCAGACTTCATGCTCAACCGAATGACCTCGATCCTAAAAAGCCTACAGGTCTTCCCTGAGCGAATGCATCAGAATCTCCGCTTGATGGGCGACCTGGTGTTTAGCGAGCACTTAATGGTCGAACTAGTGAGAGCAGGAATGAGCCGCGCCGACGCCTACAAGGTTGCTCAGCGCAATGCCGCAAAGGCTTGGGATGGTGAAGACTACAAGACCAGCGTCTCTGCAGACGCCGACGTATTGGAAAGGTTGACCCCTGAAGTAGTAGAAAAGGTATTCAGCCTCGAACACCACCTCAGACATGCCGTTCGAGACTAACAAAAAAGGGTTCCTGACCGTGTAGTCAGGAACCCTATCTTTTTAGTGTGGAAACGCCTTTAGCTAGACTTCTTCATCCGGCGTCGCATGGCAAGACCAATGCCAGCCGCACCAAGAGCCATAGTGAAGGGCTCTGGCACTGGGTTCATATCGCCACCACCGCCATTCGTTGCAAACTCTAGCCGGAAAGCAAGTGGATTAAACTCCGGTTGGTTCACGATGTCATTTCGAACAACCGCCCAAAGCCGGTGATTACCAACCCCTAATACATCGGAGGTAAAGCTAGTTGGATTCGTAGCGTAGCTGTTCTGGTTTCCATTGTTAGGATCCTGTGCAGGTCGATATCCAAGAAAACCGTTTGTAACACCACCCGCAGGATTTCCATCCAAGCTAAAGTTGAAGCTCGTTGAAAGCGTGGATCCATTCAAGAAGTTATTGACCATCAAGAATGATGTATTGTCGCTGGAGAAATAACCTGAAATGGCAGTTGCCGCGGTGAGATTAAAGTCCAGATAAAAAATACTCCAGCCACCGCGCTGATACTCAGCCGTTCCTACCCACTCTGAAGCAGTTGTGAATCCACCACCATTTTGTAGATACACACCCTCGTTATGTCCCACAACTGGAGCAGTTGACCAAGCTCCGCTGTTTGTAAACGTACTCTCCCAATCAGCAGGATTGTTTGGAGAAAAACTACTATTGGCAAACGAAATCTGTTGCCACTGCCCACCTACAACGGTGTTAAACGCCGAAGCGGCTGTACTCAATACCAAACCTGCCGCACCCAACACAGCCAAGCGGCCGAAAATCAAAGTTCCTTTCATTGCATACCTTTTGAAGCCTCTGGTCTACATGCCAAAGTGCTATTCGCATCAGTAGGAACCTTGTCGAGCAAAAATAGTTCCAAAGACATCTCCAAATCATTTGTTAACATGCCGGGTCTCCCAAATCAACAAAAAATTCCCAGGTCGTAGAGACCTGGGAATTCAATGAGAAGATTCGCCTCGTAGAATTACTTAGCAGAAGACTTCTTCATTCGGCGTCGCATTGCTAGGCCAATGCCAGCAGCACCAAGCGCCATTGTAAAAGGCTCTGGTACTGGATTTGATTGCCCGCCACCACCAAAAGTAGTAAACGCTAATCTCATAGCAGCAGGATTACCACTGGGGTCTGTCACTGGATCATTGAATACTCGAACCGTCAATGTGTTGTTAGCTTGGAATGAACCTGGGCCAACCATAAAGCTACTGGCTTCTTTATAGCTTCCGTAGTAATCTGGGATATCGCCATGCGTTGCAACTGAAACACCATTAAAGATTATTTCTGAAGCATTGTCGCTACTCCAAATCCCACCGAAGCTCCATAGGGAATAGTCGTTATTCACTCCTGACAGCCCAAAAAAGTCAGAAGCTGCGAAAGTCAAAGTAAATTCTGTGTAAACACCTTGACCGAAAGGAACAATACCAATCCAGTTGGATGTAGAGCCAGAATTAGCATTCAGGTAATCGAAAGAAACTCCTCCTCCAACATCAAAGCTATTGGATGGGCTGTATGCATTATTCCAGTAGGTCGTAACAGATCCACCATCTCGTTGCCAATGTGAATCAACAGCTCCAAGCGTGTGGTGCCCAGGAGTGGTCATTCCTTCACCTGTATTATATAGACCACCAAAGTAAGCGAAGGATGGGGTTACCATCACAGCAAAACCTGCCGCCGCAAAACAGACACGATTCAATACGTTTCTTCCTCTCATCATAAACCTCAATGCACTGGCCCATCTTCGGACCAATAACTTCGTAAGTATAGTACAACACTTTGCCAAATGTATACAATACACAGTCTAAGGACAAAAAGTCCGGCAATTATGCCTATAAGGATTTGCTTTCCTCTGTGACGTGAAGGAAAGCCTCCTGCCGAATAACAAAAGAGACCCTTCAGCAAAAACTGAAGAGTCTCAAAGGGTAGTAGCGACTTGCCCGTTTAGGCTTTCTTCTTCATGCGACGTCGCATCGCGAGACCTATCCCAGCAGCTCCCAACGCCATTGTGAAAGGCTCGGGAACCACGCTACCTGAGACACTAGAAAACTCTAGCCTGCCGGCCATCGGTCCTGATTCATTAAGAACTCTAATCTGCAAGTAATTCATGCCGGAGTTAAAAAGCGATCCAGAAGCAGAAGGAACAGAAAAAGAAGAAACCCCATTCCAACCAGGATATGGTCGACTGGCAACCAAGCTACCATTCAAAGTTAGCTGAGAGCTATTGTCACTTGACCACAAGCCAGAAAATGAAACGGTATTCAAGTCGTAACCTGTTAAATCAAAAGCTAACGTCAAATAATATGTTGTGTTTGAACTGCCTTGGTTCGTTCCTAGCCATTCGGATTCTCCAGCATTGGCAATGAACGCGTTCTCTGTCGCAGCCGTCCCATAGGCACTATTCCAATATGCGTATGCATCATCGGCAGTTCCAGCCAGTCGATTACCACTAGCATCACCGTAATACCAATAGGAATCAACCGTAGTACCAACTTGTAGATTGCCAGGGCGAGTTAGGCCAACACCGGTGTTAAAAAGAGTCAGCGCCTGAGAACTCGCAACTACACCTGACGCCAACGCCAGCACCACAAAACTTCTAATCTTCAAATTCATCCTCTAAACCCAACAGCTATTACGCCATTGCAACACTGCTCATTTTACTAGCTACTTACTGAATTCGCAATCAGTTGACAACCAAGCCTGCGATTCCCGTATTTGTACCAGGAAAAGCGCCTTATTCGTCACCAACCCAACCTGTATCGTACTGAGGAGCCTTGCCCGTCAGTGCGTCCAAATCTGCCAATGTCATGAGGACATCGCGAGGGCGAGGGCCGTCTCGTTGGCCGACCACTCCCTTCTCTTCCATAGTATCCAAAAGGCGAGATGCACGCTGAAAACCGATGGAAAAGCGTCGTTGCAACATCGAAGTAGATGCTTGATTTCTCTCAATAACAAATGTGATTGCTTCTTCCCACAGAGGATCAGAGCCCTCACTGCCAAAGTCGCCCGACTCCTTCTTGGCGTCGTGAGCGGTTTCAGCCGATGGGTCGATTGAGAAGTTTGGCGGCTCTTGTTCACGCCAAAAGGTGCAAATAGCCTCAATCTCTTTTTCGCTCACATAGCACCCTTGTACACGAACAGGCTTGCTGGCATCAATCGGCATAAAGAGCATGTCGCCCTTACCGATCAAGTCCTCCGCACCTTTTTGGTCCAAGATAGTGCGGGAATCGATCTGCGAGGAAACCGCAAAGGCGACACGAGAAGGAATATTCGCCTTAATAATGCCCGTGATAACATCAACCGATGGGCGCTGAGTAGCAATGACAAGGTGAATCCCCACCGCACGAGCAAGCTGGGCTAAGCGTACAATCGAAGTTTCAACTTCCGCAGCGGCCTGAATCATCAGGTCTGCAAGCTCATCGATGACCACCACGATGTAAGGCAATTTATCTTGGAAGCTCGCCTGCTCGTTCCAGCCTTGAATATTGCGAACACCCTTTTCGCTCAGAAGGTCATAGCGGCGATCCATCTCTCGCCAGACCGCCCTCAAAACTCCCGGAGCTTCCTTTACATCCTTAATAACGGGACACATGAGGTGGGGAATGCGGTCAAACAAAGTCAGTTCAACCCTCTTAGGGTCGATCATTACCATCCGTACATCCTTGGGTGTATTCCGCATAAGCAGGGAGGTAATCAATGTTGCCAAACCAATCGACTTTCCAGAGTTAGTCGCTCCGCAGATAAGGAGGTGAGGCATCTTGGTCAAGTCGGCATACTTGTTCGTGCCGCTCACGTCCTGTCCAAGCGCCACCAGCAACTTGGAGGGACTCTCCGCAAACTCCTTTGCCTCCGCTAACTCACGAAGGAAAACCGGAGTCGCCTGGGCATTCGGAACTTCCACACCAATTGCAGACTTGCCAGGAATCGGAGCTTCCACCCGTACGTGAGACGCGGCAAGGTCCAAAGCAATGTTATCAGCCAGGGCAGAGATCCTCGCCACTCGGATTCCTGGGCCAAGCTGAATCTCATATCGCGTTACGGTTGGCCCCGTGGCTACTTCCACAACATTGGCATCAATACCAAACTGCTCAAGGGTTCCCTCAAGCGTTTCGATGTTCTTCTGCATCTCCGTCTGGCTTCGCTTTGGTTTGCTATTGTTTTCGGTGAGCAAAGCTAGTGGAGGAAGTTGGTAACCCTCCTTAGGAGTAGTGATGTTAAGGTCTGGCGCATCTTTAACCGCCTCGACCTTAGCCGCATCTCGGAAAACCGGCATCCGACGAACTTTTTCTGCCTTTGGCTCTTCAGCCGGTGTCGCAGGAGCATCGTCAAAGACAGGCATGCGGCGCATACGAGCAGACTTCTCATCATCCATCTGAACCAGGGCGCGCTTTGCGATCTTGGTTTCTTTCTGGGTAGCACCACGAGTAAGGGTCTTGTTCTTGATATCAACGGCCTTGTTTCGAGTGGATTCCAACATCACTCGAATTGGAGTATTGACGCTGAGCACCAACCCAACTAACCCAAGGGCCACTAAGCCCACTAATTTTGCCTGTCCAAAAAGGGAACCAAAAATCCAACCCACGATCGCGCCAACATAGCCCCCCGAAGAGGTGATCGCGCTCGGGTCAAAGTAATCATGATTTGGCCCAGTTTGAGCAATGATGCCAACAACCGATAAAAAGATTAAACTGAGGCCCCAAGTGAGGCTGGTAATCCCTATCGACTTTTTGCCGGAAATATAGCCCGCGCCTAGGATGGTGAGAAACACCGGCATAACCCACGCGGCTTTTCCGAACACGGTAATAAAGAAGCCGCTCAAGGCAACGCCTAGCAATCCCGTATTCGAGATAAGAAGCGCTATGAGGGTAACTATGCCCAGCGCGATCAGAACCACGCCTAAGATATCGGGCCCACGGTGCGAGGGTGCCTGAGCAACGGCTCGCCCCTTCCCCGCAGACGACGGTCGAGTTGTGACCTTCATTCCTTGATTCAGCCTGCCTTGACTCACCATCCATGGGAGCCAGACATTAGTATATATGCAAAGCAGGTGAAGTAAGCAAATCTCATTAGGCCTGCTACCTGTTCACTTGATCTCGAAAAGCATTGTGTACGGTACGGACAATCGTTCGAAAACTTTTCAGTTCTGCCCAATCACCCTTCTGCAAGTGAGGATTATCATACATGTAAGTTCGGTATTTTCCACCCGCTGAATGCTCCACAACGTAGGAAATACCATCAAGTACGAGTGGCTTTTCACCCGGCAATGAACTAAAGTCAGGCAGCGAAGTGATTTGGTTTTCGGATAAGGTCTTCCAAAAAGTTTCCCAGCCCTGCTTAGGAGCCTTGAATTCAAGGAGATACTTGTTGGTTTTCCAATCTAGTCTGTTTGCGAGAGCAGGCTGTATCCACCAACCCCTCCATCGTCCTCCCTCCTGTCTAAATCGATATCCTTCAAGGTAAGTCAGTCCGAATCCTTCCCAAATACGAATCTCTATGACTCCTTTGGGTTGAGACTTCTTCTGCAAATTTTGTAAGCCGCTTATTGCTGCACGCCCATGGATGCTTTGCGGATCAGTCTCAGAGCCAAAGAAAATATCAGCCCAGCCACTTTGGGGTATCTCCAGGACGGGAGCACCCTGGAGACCCACCACAACACCAGCAAGGACAAACACACTAGTCATTTCTTTGGTTCTCAAGTTTAAAACGCAATAATCTGCCGGGCAATCTCAAAAAAGATGATGAGCCCCGTCGCATCACAAAAGGTCGTGATGAAAGGCGCACTCATTACCGCAGGATCAATACCAAGTCGCTTGGCCGCCAACGGCAACAGGCTTCCGACGGTGGTTGCCCATAAGATAATCGCCGGCAGGGCCAGACCAACAATCAGCGATATCTGGTGTCCACTTCCCCATCCAACAAGAGCGCGTAGGTATCCGATGATGCCAAGCGTAATGCCAATGATCAGGGCCACCATAAACTCTCTTCTCAAGATGCGTACAGCATCGTGAGTCGAAACCTCTCCAATGGCCAAGGCCCGAGTAATGGTCGTCGTCACCTGCGATCCCGAATTCCCTCCGGCGCCGATCAGAAGCGGAATAAAGATCATAAGCTGAGCCAAAACGGTTGTCCCGCCCTCCGAGGCTTGCCCGGTGTAGTAGCGCAAAACCGCTCCCGTAAAGAATTCTGCGACAAACAGCACAACTAACCAAGGGAGTCGACGCTTGACTAGCTGAAACACGTTCAAAGAAAGATATGCCTCAGCATCACCCGAGACACCACCCAGCTTCAGAACGTCTTCTGAATCTTCTTCTTGGATGACCGCTTGAGCGTCATCACCCGTAAAGATGCCTACCATTCGGCTACGCTTGTCTAGAACTGGCAGAGCATAAAAGCCGTAACGAGCCATTCGGCGGGCTGCAGATTCTGCAGGCTCAAATGCTTCTGCTGTAACCGGCTCCCGATTCATCAACTCTTCTGCTGTCTGATCAGGCAAAGCTCGAATGGCTCGCCGAAGACTAAAGATGCCTAATAGATGGTGATTGGCGTCGAGAACGTAGATATCGTTGACGGTCTCATACTTCTCTTCCGAAGATAGGCGAATATCCTTCAAGACCTCGCCCATCGTTGTCTCCGGGCGAACTTCAAAGAACTGCTCGGTCATCATACGACCGACCGAATCCTCTGGATAATCCATCAGACGACGGATTTCTTCTGCATCTTCAGCCGGAATGATCTCAAGCAAGATGTCAAACCGCTCCGGACCGATCTCCTCTCGAAAATCGAGAGCGTCGTCCATCGGAAGAACATCTAGATAATGAGCAAGGGTTGCATCCGGCAACTCATCGGCAAAAGCTCTTGAGGTCTCGGTCGGCAGTTCAATTAAAACATCAGCAGCAAGTTCGGGCTCCAGCCCCTTTAGGATGACTAATCCTTCCTCAAGGTCAAGACGTACAAGTGCATCGGCCAAGTCTTCGGCCATTTCATCCGATAGCTGTTCTCGAATGAGTGCTGGATTATTGGATCGGGCAAGCGACTGTAGCTGCTCGACGAAGGTGAGTTCATCGGTTCGCATGACGGCAATCTCCTATCTATTTGCCAGGGCGCGTAATTCAGGGACCCTGACCCTTAGCGCCGCCACACGTCCTAGTGAGACGGCCCCTTAACGTTTGGGAATATCCATCTGGGTGATGATTTAGACTTGGCGCACCATGGCAAGTGTGATTACTTGGGAGGCTGCACCGGAAGGATTATGGTTCCTGAAGACAAAGAATGTCAACCCGAACCCTTTTGTGACAATCTTGGTAACTCTACTTATCCAGGGCCTTAATCTATATCGATTTATCTTCATAAATCGCTTAATATCTCGTGTTTTCGTTACGTCTTAAGCCAAGCGGTATTCTATTGCATTCATGTTCGATGCCTTTCGCGCCCACCTAGAGGATTCAGGGCTTATCCCACCCGGGGCAAGAATTCTCGTTGGCTATAGCGGCGGTGCAGATTCTACATGCTTACTTCACCTGCTTCACCGCCTGGATATTGACGTGGTAGGAGCTCACCTCCACCATGGGCAAAGAGTAGAAGCAGACGAAGAACAGCGACAATGCGAAGCATTCTGCGATGGACTTGGCGTACCTTTTGCTACGGGCAAGGCAGATGTCCCAGGCCTATCTGCCGATATGAAGATCGGATTAGAAGAAGCTGGACGCATAGCCCGCTATAACTTTTTTCAGCAAGCCGCCTTTCGTTTAGAGTGTCAATATATCGTGACCGCCCACACTCGGGCCGACCACATCGAAACCATCCTTCTCCACCTGGCTCGGGGCACTGGACTGAATGGACTATCCGGGATTCAAGAACAACGCGAAAACATCATTCGCCCTTTACTGCCCTTCTCCCGAGAAGACACCCGAAGCTACTGCGAAGAACACGGCCTATGGTTTCATGACGATCCCGCGAATGAGGACCTGTCATTCTCGCGCGCCCGGGTAAGGCACCGCATCGTGCCTGAGCTAAGAGCTATCAACCCTGTCGTTGACGATGCAATCGCCCGAATGGCTGATTTGGTTTCGGAAGAAGATCGCTTCCTAAACGGCATGGCTGCCGCTGCTCTTGAGCAATGCGAACTAGAACTTAATGGAAAGCTTTCGTTCTTGGCAAAGGATGTGGAGGCAGCATTTGACCGAAGTCGTTTAACAACGCTCCCTTCCGTTCTGTTTCGACGCGCTCTAAGGTTAGCGGTTCAAATGCTAGGAGCAGGTTTGGAGCGAGATCATCTGGCCAAAATCGAGCTAGGAGTCGCAAATCTGCCTACCGGAGCAGTCACGGCAGAGGGTGGCAATGTGGTCGTGGAATGGAAGGAGGACATCGTTCATGTACGTCAACTTCAACCCACAGAACCCTTCCGTTACGCCTTAACCATCCCGGGGGAAACTATTAGCGATGAATTTGGGTGGCAGTTTACGGCTTATGAGTCAGAGGACAGCCCCTCTCAGAAACGCGCCACCATGGAAGTCGCCATTCCTCAACAAGCGATCAAAGGTCCGCTTTACTTTAGGACGGCACAACCTGGAGACCAGATGAAGCCACTTGGGTTTGAAGGTAACCGAAAGCTTAGTGATCTTCTCGGGGAAGCAAAACTAACCCAAGCCGCTAGAAATCGCTTGCCTATCGTCTGTGATTTAGTGGGTCCGATATGGGCGCCAGGAGTTTGTTTAGACCATCGCATGAAGCTAGAAAATGCGAATGATCGCACGATTGTGATTCGCTTCGGTCCGGTTATGCGGGACCCAAGCCATAATATGGAAACGAGCGTCTAATATAGGACGTACCGTTAAGGACAGAGACGAATTCGTCTTGTCGGAGAAGATTTGAGTAAAGCCGCAAAAACGTTCCTGATTCTCGTGGTGACAGTCATCGGACTGGTCATCATGATGAACCTGTTTGCTGACCCCAAGAGCATGGGGACCCTGCTAGGCGCAAAGCCTCCCAAACAACTCACGGTCACCGAGCTACGCAAGGCCGTCGAGAGTAAGGAGATCGCAAAGGGTAAGTGGCAGCTCGATAAGATTACGGGTGATTATGCCAAGCCTTCCGGGGACAAGTTAACCTATGAAGCTCGAGTGGGAACGCAAGATTCTGCACTAGGCGCCGAGGTTTTCAAGTTCTTTGATGAGAATGGGGCGGACCTAGATACCGCCGGCCCTCCACCCATCGCGAGCGTAGTCAGCGTTCTTGGATTCATTGCCTTCCCTCTTCTTGTCCTGTTGATGATCTGGTTCTTGGTCTTGCGACCGGCCCAAATGGGTGGCAATCAAGCCATGAACTTCGGTCGAAGCAAAGCAAAGCGAGTGGGAGAAACCGGTCCCAAGATCACTTTTGAAGATGTTGCCGGTATTGAGGAAGCTAAGCAAGAGCTGTTTGAGATCGTTGACTTCCTGAAGAACACCAAGAAGTATGCCGCTTTAGGAGCTAAGATTCCTAAAGGAATCCTCTTGACTGGCCCTCCAGGAGTAGGTAAGACTCACCTTGCACGAGCCATTGCCGGTGAAGCAGGCGTTCCTTTCTTCCACATTTCCGGCTCAGACTTTGTTGAGATGTTCGTGGGCGTGGGTGCGGCTCGTGTTCGAGACTTGTTCGAGACCGCCAAAGCTCACCGTCCTTCCTTGATCTTTATCGACGAAATCGACGCAGTCGGTCGCCAGAGAGGCGCTGGCCTAGGTGGAGGTCACGACGAGCGGGAACAAACCCTAAACCAAATGCTGGTTGAGATGGATGGCTTTGACCCCAACTCGGGCGTTATCATGATCGCCGCCACCAACCGACCCGATGTTTTGGACCCTGCGCTTCTCAGACCGGGGCGCTTTGACCGACAGATCGTCGTCGATTCGCCAGATCAGAACGGCCGTGCCGCCATCTTAAAGATCCACGGTAAAGGCAAACCATTTGAGTCTGATATCGACATGGAGAGTCTTGCCCGCCGAACACCTGGCTTTACCGGTGCTGATTTGGCAAACATGCTCAACGAAGGCGCCCTCCTAGCCGCTCGAAGAGGTCACGCGCGAATCCATCAAGAAGACCTTGATGAGGCGCTAGACCGCGTAATCGCAGGTCCGCAGCGCAAGAGTCGAATCATGGATTCCATGGAGCGTGAGGTTATTGCCTATCACGAAGCCGGTCACGCAGTTATTGGAGAACTCCTAGAGAATTGTGATCCTGTTCACAAAGTCACTATCCTTCCTCGGGGTATGTCCTTGGGTTCCACATGGCATGTCCCTGAAGCGGATAAGTTCCTAGTGAGCCGAGACGAGCTAAAGGACGACATTACCGCTCTATTGGGTGGTCGCGTAGCCGAAGAAGTGGTCTACAACAAGGTGTGGACGGGTGCCTCCAACGATCTTGAGCGCGTCACTAGAATCGCTCGGGCCATGGTCTGCGAATATGGAATGAGCGAAAAACTCGGCACGCTGGCCCTTGGCCGCCGAGCCCATAATCCATTCCTTGGTCGAGACTATAACGATGAGCGCAACTACTCTGAAGATGTAGCCCGGATGATCGATGAGGAAGTTCGAGACATCGTGGACAATAGCCACCGTCGAGCAACAGACATCATTGTGGAGCACCGCCAACAGCTAGATGCAGTTGTGCAAGCTCTACTTGAGCGCGAGACCTTAAATAGAGAAGAGTTCCTTCTTGTCATGGCAGGGAAACCGCTCCCCGAGATTCCTATTCCCAGCGACCCTCCTGAAGGTGGAACAGCAACTGAAGACAAGGAATCAGACAAGACGCGTAAGCCAAGCATAGCCCCTCCGCGATTTGAGCCTGGTCCAGCTTAAGTAACTCTACACACCTCGCTTCGAACGTGATATAATCAGGCTCGAAGCGAGGTGTTCGCTTTGGTCTCCATGGACATAGAAGATATCTATCAAAAAGGATTCAACCTCCGATGCAGCGGTCAGTATGGGGAGGCCAAGGTCGAGTTCCAAAGGGTGCTAGCATCTAACCCAAAGCATATAAAGGCCCGTATGCAGATGGGGTTGATCCAGGGGTTTGAAGGCGATTTCGATGCCTCACTTGCCACACTTGCTGCACTCAGTGCAGAAGTCCCCAACGATCTCGACGTTCGGTACGAACTCGCGATGACACAGTTGATGCTTGGGGATTTTGATGCGGGTTGTATCAATATCCGATACATCCTCGCCATTGATCCAATGCACGAGAAGGCTCTTCAGCAAGCGGCTTACTGTTAATCAACTTTAGCGTAACTTTAAGTCTTCTCATTCGACATTCTCTTTGTGGGAATGTCGTTAACTCTCGTCGCTGCAAGCCTGATTGGTACCCTTCAATGGCCGTCTACTGAGTTCCGATTTCCCAGGACTCCCCTAAACATTCCCGAGTACCCGGGTGTTTTTCTTCTGGGCTGGGATCTCGTCCAGGATGAGTTAAAGCTATCGCCCGAGATCATCTCCGATCTAAAGAAGTCACGCGCTGACTATGATGGTCAAGTTCAATCGCGTATCGCGAACCTGCCTATTGGAGCGCCGATAACAACGAATACTTTTTTCGAAAGCTTGGCCAATACACTGCCAAAACTTTCAAACCCTCAAAAGAAACGGCTCGGCGAAATTTATTTCCAATACTATGATGTGAACGCTCTGAGAGACCCGAAAGTTGGAAAGCTTATTGGCTTATCTGCGAGTCAACAAGCATTTGTCCATAAGCGACTAGATCAGGCGCATGAACAGTATCAAAACGCTCAGGAGAAAGCATTTCGAACTATGCACGACGATAATGAAATTCTCCGTAAGAAAGCCTTCGATGCGCAATCAGCTATTAGTTCAGGAATTCTGACAAGGGGCATCCGCTATGTCATGCCGCGTGAAATCCAATACAAGCACACAGATCTATCTAGACGGGCTGAACTCACAAAGTTGAGAGAAATGACCCAAGCTCGAGTTGAGATACGGGAGGCCCTAACGGCTTCTCAACTTGGCAAATTCAACGAGATGAAAGGCAAACCCATTTCCCAGTGGTTTTTTGATGGTCAGAACTGGGGCATCGCACAGCCTCACCCAGAATTGGTGCTAAACACAAACGTACAAGCTGAACTGGGGTTCAGTCTACGCCAACACCTAGACATACAAAAGATGACGCCACGATCCGGAAACAATGCAAATCTCATTGTTTCCATCGTAAAAAACTTGTCCAATGCCCAACGTAAAAAGCTGAAAAGCTATGGCCTGCAATACGATCGGGAGTACAGCATTCTTCGCCCCGACATCTCCTCCGAGATAGGTTTGGATCGACAAACTGTGGACAAAATACTTCTCCGCATCGCTGAGATTGATGCGGACGCCCACACAAAGAGCGACGCAGTTTGGATCGCAGAAGAAAAGAAGGATATTATCAGTGAAGAGGTTAGCAATCGTCGCCAAGAAATACTTCAAAGCGCAGATGAGGCTAAGAGAAAATCGATCCTAGATTTTCTCTCCGTCAAGCAAAAGAAAAAGTGGAACGATATGCTTGGCAAGCCCGTGCCCGGCATTCAACCAACTCGCTACTACGGTTAGTCTGCCCACTCTTCAGTGACCTGAACCTGGATACCGATCGTCGAAATCACATCGGCGACATCTTGGCACTCCTTCTCGCTGGCTCGATGAACCACAGATTTGCCAAGGTTATCAATTTCCCAAGTCTCCATATACGCTTCATCCGCGTCGCATTGAGTGGCGACCATCAGGATCAGCATAACCTCATCGTAGGAGTTATCTTCGTTGTTATAGACGGTGACAATATATCCACCACCGGAACCTGGCTCCTGGGTTAGTTCTTCAGGTCGATCGAGAATGCCTGGATAACTCACTCTGGCCACTCCAAAGACACTTCCGTCTTGATGCCTACGCTCCCAATCACCTGGGCAACGTCCTCACACTCCGAGCGATTGGCAAAGTGAACTGAAGCCTTCCCAAACGTATGAGCTTCCCACATTTCGATGTACGCCTCTTGCATATCGCATCCCGTGGCGCGCATCAGCACTTCGATGACCTCATCCATCATAGTGTGATCGTTGTTAAACATCACCACCATCCACCCACCGCTCTGCGTACTGGTGTCTTGAATCTCTGGTAGTTGGATCGTCTGACTCATCGCGTGGTGTAGTTTACTGCACCGCGAAGACCCAGGTACGCCGCGTCCCTTCTTTATGGGCTCCGCTTCTTCTGCAAGACTCGGCAACCGTGGCTACTCAGATATAGTTCGTGACTCAGAAGCAGTTACCAGAACTTTTCCTCTCCGACCGCAATAAACCAACCCTGCTAAGGTTAAGAGCCATGCTGGAATGCCAATCATGAGACCAAGCGAATAACCTGGTGACACGAACGATAGGTCCACTTGATGCTTCCCGGCGGGCAAATCGATCAACATAAACATCGACTTTGCTAACCCTTCTCCACCCGGAGCCGAGTCCTTAATGGACGCAGGCTTTCCATCTACCTTTGCCGACCAACCCGCTAGATTCCTTTCCGCAAGATAAAGTGGCTCTGGCCCTTCTGCCTCAATGCTGATTCTGCCCGAGCCGTCTGAGGTGATCTTCGCGTTTTCGCTAACCCGCGATACATCCTGGCCATTGGACTTTAACCGATACCGAAATACGCCATCTTTTTCGGTCGCCGGGAAGTTGCCTAACTCAAGAGGATTTTTTGACCAAACCTCTGACACCCCTGCGTCCACCAACGCCTCCCAATCAGGCTTCGATTTGACGAACATGATGTTGCCATTCGCTGCGGGAGCCGAGTTTTGCCCGTTGATCTCATCCAAAATATTCTTGGTGTCCACATTGAGGAGCGAGTCATATCCCGCTAGCTCCCGAATTCGACTTAGAGCCGCCAAGTTAGGAGGCATCAGAACGTTTTTGTCCGTTGCCACGATCCCCCAATTCTCGTTTACGATTGCGACTCGCTCGTACGGGTTAGTCGGCCCATCTACTTTTGCCAAGGGTTTGCCCATCGGGATCAAGTTCGCGTAGCCCACCAGCACAAACAAAGCTGGAATCGCGACAATCAGCGTTTTAGGATCAATCTGACCTTGTTCTTCCTTGGGCTTCAGGTTGTCACCAAGCAAGCACACGCCTGCCGCTAGGATCAGCGCAATCAAAAGCTGTAGCACCATGCCAGAATCTGCGATGGCCTTTACCGCCTTGCCCAACTCTTCCCCGCCACCCAGCCAAGCGGGAGCCATACTCGGTAACACAAAGATCGACAGAATCGATATCAGAGCTGCCCCGCCAGCTGCAAGACCACAGCGCTTTACAGTTGTTTCCCGAACCCCTAAACCCGCCAATACACATGCAGCCAATACGAACAACACCGTGACGCGCCCCGGGCTACCTGTGGAAGACCAGCCAGGCACACCAAAGTAGAGAAGTTTATTGAGTACCGTCCCCATCGCCAGCAATAACGCGAGTCCGCCAATCGCCGCTATGGGCCAGGTTCTGCGATCTCGCCAGGGAGCTAGGAAAAGGAGTGCAAGTACTAAGGGTCCGATCGTAACCGCCGACTCTGCAAAGTTCCCACCATTTTTTGCAAGCGGTGGCCAGTATTCAGCCACCGCCATATCTTCACTCACATCAACCGGGCTTCGAGGATCACCCAACACCTTTGCGCTAACCAAGTTAGCGAACTCAAACGGCTTAAGAGAACTCGCAATGTAAGCGTCATAACCTTCCTGACTGGCAACATTGCGCCGGTGGGAAGATTCAGAGTGTTTGAGAACTGGAAGGAGTTGAGGAGCAGCGATGGCACCAGCTAGCAGTAATCCCCCCAAGATGCATGCCCAGTCGCCTGCTATTCTC
Source organism: Fimbriimonadaceae bacterium (assembly GCA_037190145.1). GTDB lineage: Bacteria > Armatimonadota > Fimbriimonadia > Fimbriimonadales > Fimbriimonadaceae > 55-13. Next base: position 424,513 of record JBBCJU010000008.1, on the reverse strand, counting down.
GAAGCGAAAATCTTTGTTCTCGACTTTCTTTCTCCTGGCCCTGTAAACCCTGGTAAGGGTTCAGAGACGGTATTGAAAATGCCTAGAAGAAGGACCGACGCAACACCATAAGCAGCAAATTGGAGATGTCCACCTAAGAACATCATGCCAATAGTGATAGCCAATCCGATTATCTGCTTAAAGGGGAAAAAAGGGCATGAGTTTAGTTTTGCTGAGAACTTAGCTTCATCCCATTCAAGCTGTTTTCTTGAAGCATTTAAAGTGTCAATGCTCTTCCTTATTGCATTTGACTCGAAGCATTTGCAGAGCAAAAACAACGCCCAAGGAATCCAAGCCACCGTGGTGATCACACTGCTCAGCGTAGTCCAACTCAGCATGAACGGCGATAAGCCAAAACTTGCTCCCGCTACCACTCCGCCAAGTTCACTTCCTCCCAGGGCTCGCACCAGGTTACGCGTCCCTAAGGCCGCCCAGAATAGGTGGAACCAGGCCAGAAGGGCAATCGCCATCGGCGTTGGCACTTGCAGAAAGCCCATTAGGATATGGAGCGGATACAAAGCTCCTGACTGGGAATTCGCCAAAAGTGGGGTACCGGCTAGCTCATAAGGATTCCAGAAAGGAACCTGGAAGTGACGCCAGCTCTCAAAAACCAGGTCTCGCCATACGTAAAACTGAATCACGCCATCGGCTTGTAAAACATCCCAAGCGTCGGTCGGCTTCGGCCCGTTCCAGGGAGCAAACTGGCGTATCTGGTCAAACGGACCAATCGCATCCCCCGTCAAGACCGCCCGCCAAAGCGGGATCAGCGGGATGAGGAGCAGGAATATCCAAGACCAATGAGCTTTTAAGTTTTTGATTCCTAGATTTTAGATTCCTTAGTTCATGGATTGTCTATGACTTCACAACGAACCACCTCATCTCGCTCAATCCGCACCTGCATTCTGCCTCTAGGATGAGGAATATCCGCGCATTCAATCCAATCTATTCCCAATGGAAGCGGGTCAATATGATCTTCACCCGGAATCACCCCGACCGCATGACGCAAGATAAGATCAACGATCCAAGAGTGCATATAGTCGTCGTAGCCTCGGTAGAGGCTGGGCGTACCGGTAATTGGGTCGTAGTGCTCGTAAGAGTTGGGACGGGCGGGGTCGTCCTCATGAAACATGAGGGTGATGGCTTTCATGAGAGCTTCCCCTGCTTTGACTCTGAGATTTGGGATTTCAAAGTCTGTTTCAGGTTCCTTTGAACCTACGGAATCTTGATTTTGAACCTGAGTTGGCAATTTTAGGTTCCTCGCAACGTTCGCAATTGCATCTACCAGGTGACTGTTCACCATTGGCCAGCTTCGACCGTTCCAAGGGCAGTTGAGGCGTTTATCTTTCCACTCAGCGTTCTGATTAAATGTCAGATCAGAGAGGGCCGTGGCAGGAAACCCTTTGGGAAGCCAGAACTCGTTTGGATTCAACAACCAGCGATCAACGACCTCGTAAGCAAATCGCTCTCGGATCGTCTCATGTAGCAGCTGCCGCTGCGTGATTCCAGGAAGCAAGAAAAGAGGATAGAACCCCGCAGCCGGTCGGGCAGATGAGCGGCTACTATCTTCCAGAACGTCGCAGAAGAATGCTGCCTCGTGGTCACAGGAAGCATTTAACAAAGCCAACACCGGGCGTTCCGCTTCATCACACCAGCCCCGGCCATCTTTGCCGAGAAAGTTTCCGTCGGTGATCTCCTCTGTGATAAAGTCCAATAGAAGGGCGGTATAGGTCGTCGCATCGGTACCGCCTACTCGGAAGCTCGACCACTGATCAGCATGTTCGGAGACAGCCTGGTAGCGGCTCATATATTCTTGGCCTGTTTCGTTTTGATCTAGGACAGCCGTCATCATCAACCAAGGTTGCCCTTCTGGTTCATCTTTCACCCAAAGCCCTCGCTCCTGGATCAGATACAGCGCATATCTGACCAACATCTGGAGAAAATCATCGTTGAAACCACCAGGGTGCAGCTTCGACAGAGTTTTGGTGCCCGTCGCAAAATCAGCATGATAGAAATCCCGCGCTGGTCGACAGGAATAGTTGTGACCAGGGAAACTCCCGTCTTCTCGCTGGCACTTCCCTAGATTCTCCAAAATCCCAAGCGCTAAGCGAGGCGAATGCATCCAAGCAACCTCGCGCAGATGCGCTTGTGCTGAGTAAGTTACGAAATTCCGGAAAAATCCAACCCCCTCCGTAATGAATGGCGAGAACATAGCATCGGGGACCTGGGAGCCGTTGCTCCTACAAACCGGTAACCCAGGGATATCGACCGTGTTCAGTCTGAGCCCATACCAGCGATACCAGTAAGCATTGGTCAAGTAAGGATCACTAGAGGAAAACTGGGGAACCGACGCAAAATAAGCCTTCCAGGCTCCTTCGCTTTCAAGAATGACTTCGGTTCCTCTAGGTTCTAAATCATGTGAATCTTGCCCCAGGGATATCCTTGCCGAAACCACTAACGGCTTATTGGCCTGCAATTCATATTGCTGAAGAATATGGACAAGGCCTTCTACAGGCGGTGGTCCAACCCGTAGCTTGAAATCACCCGATAGCCGTCCACCCTTCAGCTTCTGGGGAAGCAGAGATGTTTCCCAAAGCGGTGGATCATCGTGACGCTGGGCTAGGTTTACGGTATAGCTAAGACGTGGGCGATTTGCGGCTAAATGAACTTTTAGCGTGAGCGGCGGAAGCATTCCTTGGATTTGTGAAGAATCCGCTTCGTCGGTTTTTCGGCTAGAGATTTTCTCCGCATCTATTCCGGTCCGATCAGGTTCTAACTCACTGGGCCAAGCCGTCGCAAAATCAAAGCAGATTCCACCTTCGCTCACTTCGCAAGCCGTCAGAGATTGCCAAGGCGTTCCATACCCAGGCTCCTTGAGCTCTGGTAGGGACCAAACAAACGCATGGACGGGTTCTCCCTCCACCATCTCAAATACCGACACCCACTCATGCTGTTCGGTTACCAATCGAGTTTCTCGGATGTAATGCGAGGCTGACCTATGCTCAATGATCATTCGGTCTGGACGCCAGGAAACCATCTCTCCACGAAATCGAATCGACCTTCCTTCCAAATCACAAAACAAAACCGTAAACAGTCGCGTCAATCTGATATCGGCAAAGTAAGATTCATCCCAGAAACCGGGTGATTCAAGCCAGCGGGGAAACGGAGGAGCGTAGATCGCGCCTTTACCGCCGCCGAGAAACCATTTATCCTTTCTTTCGAGTAAAGAAAGCGGGGACTGAGTGCCGATTTTATTCATGTGGGATCATTGCATCGTAGAATTAGCGTAAAGACTCCTAACACCATTATGAAACTGCCGACTTTTATTGCCAGCGCCACCATGGCGCTCTCGCTCTTGGTTTCCCAAGCCCATGCTCAGGAAGCCACGAAGATCGACGCTACCGCCAAGAAGGATGTTCTGGATGGCATGACGCGTCTTATCACGACTCATGCTTACGTACCAGGGGTTGACTTTAACAAGCTTGGCTCACTCTTAGAGAAGCAAAAGGAAAATCTGGACAAGGCTGACTCGATTGACCAGTTCACAAATTCCGTGAACATGGCCCTTCAAGAGTTCGGCTTCAGCCACATTGTTCTGATGCGGCCGGTTGACGTAAGCGCTCGTATCAATCGCAGCAGTGTCGGAATCGGAGTCAACATTCAGCCTCACGAAGAAGGCATTATGGTGGTCCGCGTGGTGCCTAATGCTCCTGCTGATGAGGCAGGCATTGTTGCCGGCGATATTTTGGTAAAGGCCAACGGAAAGCAGATTACCGATCCCGCCGATCTGCGTGGTGAAGAGGGTCAGCAAGTGACCATCACCGTGAAGAAGGCCAACGGGAAGTATAAGGATTACACGATCACCCGCAAGAAATTCTCAACGGTTCGCCCAGAGGAACTGAAGTGGGTCAATAAGGACACCGCAGCCATCAGCATCTATACGTTCGATCTTAGCTATGATCGACGAAACGTTGAGAAGTTGATGACCGAAGCGAGCAAGGCAAAGAATCTGATCGTTGACCTTCGCAATAACGGAGGCGGTGCGGTTCTCAATATGAACCACTTCTTAGGTCTTATCCTTCCAAAGGGTACGACGATCGGAACGTTTGTTTCTAAGGACCTCGTCGAAAACTTCGTTAAAGAGAAAGGCGGTAACGCAGATGACCTCAAGGGTATCGCTGAGTTCTCCCAGAGAAAGCTGGTCTCCTCTGGAAATGTCAATATTCCCGTGTTTAAGGGCAAGGTTGCAGTTCTTGTGAATGGCGCAAGCGGATCTGCATCGGAGATCACCGCGCAAGCGCTGAAAGAGAATTTGGGTGCTCCCGTAGTCGGAACCAAATCCGCCGGTGCCGTACTGGTATCGGTAATGGTGCCGGTCGACAAGACCGGATTCATGGTTCAGTATCCGATTAACGATTACGTGTCGGCAAAGGGTGTTCGACTTGAGCACAACGGCGTCGCCGTAGATGCAGAGGTTCGAACTCCACAAGAAGCAATGCCTGGCAAAGCCGATCCAGCTTGGCAGACCGTTCTGCCTCTCCTGGCAAAGTCAGCCCAGAATAAGTAAGAGATAAACAAAGCGGGCCGCGATGGTTACATCGCGGCCCGCTTTACTTTTTTAGTTTAGGACTCGAATGGGCTTTGCCTGCTTTCCTCCGCCCACTACAAATGCAGAAGCCGGAATCGCTCGATTGACTTCCGACCACTGAATGGAGCGATTGGATTTGAACAAAATAGATCCGTCCTTATCTACGTTCACCGCAGCAAGGTCTGAAATGAGGCGATTATCCTGACGAATCGCCATCGTCACCCGTAAACGCTCGGACTTGATTTCGATCATGTCCACCGCGGTTCCACCAAGGCTCATCGTGCCCGCCTTTCGGACTCGTGAACCTGGTGCAATGAGAGCATCAATCGGATTTTTCTTAGCGACCAACTGGACCGGAATCTGTTCAGGAACTGCACCGACTTTAGAAAGCCACGCATTCACGTTATAAACTCCCATGTTTCCGCGGAAAAGCCCCTTGTTGCACAGAAGCGTTAGGCGCTTTTGGTTCCAAGACCATTGCGCACCCCTCTGGTGAGCCACAACCTTGCCGGTAGCAAAGCTATAGCGCTTGATATCTCGCCCTTCCGTAATGGTGATCTTCGCCGACTTCAGATTGCCAAAAGCCTTCTTACTTAGTTCGACTATTCGCCGTGTGCTGGCATCCGCAAAAACGGCCGGAGCCAGTTTAGGCGGTTTGCTTTGGAGCATGGTGACATAAGCAAGAGTTGCGAGCATTGGATAGAAAATACCTCGGCGATGTGTTCGTGGGAGAGTGGTGACCTAACTTTGCAAGAGTCACTTGCCCGTTAAGACATACGTCAATTTACAACACAGGGCCACGACCATGCATATATATTTACTTTTATCGACGCTGACGTAGCACAGCAAAGCTTTGCGTCCTTCACTACTTCAAGACAACAAGCTACTCAGTCAAGGCTAGTCGGCGCAGGTCTTCTTCAAAAGAAGGGAAACTGGTGGCGATCGACTCGGCACCTTCGATAACCGTCTCGCCCTCCGCCGCCAATCCCGCAACGGCAAAGGCCATTGCGATGCGGTGGTCGTGGTTGGCTTCAATCACCGCGCCCTTCAGCTTGACTGGCCCCTTGATCGCCATTCCGTCCTCAAAGGTTTCGACTTCTGCCCCCATGTCCCGCAGGCCCTTTGCGACGAGCTCAATACGGTCACTTTCTTTCACTCTCAGCTCACGCGCGTCACGAATGACGGTTTCCCCTTCGCACTGAGTGGCCAAAACCGCCAATACTGGAATCTCATCAATCAATCTCGGAACCAGTGAACCGCTGATATTGAAGCCCCGCTTTTTCTCAAACGGAGCGGCCACCACAACATCAGAAACTGGCTCACCCAATTCGCTCCGCTCCTCGTCCACGATGCACGGAATTCCTGCTTCCAAGAAGACGTCCAAAATGCCAGTTCGGGAAGGATTGATACTGAGGTCCTTGATCTCAATTCGGGAGGTGGGCAAGATCGCCGCCGCAACCATAAAAAATGCTGCGCTGCTGATGTCTCCCGGAACAGTGAATTCGAATGGATTGAGCACAGAGCCGCCCGGCACCCCCGCCGTGAAGCCTTTTACATCCATCACTTCATCAAGTGCATCCAAGACTCCAGGAGCATCAAAATCAATGTCCTCCTCGATGCGTTGCCCCTCTCCATCTTGGATGACTACGCCACGCATGACTTTCACGCCCAGAGCGGTTAGCATTCGCTCCGTGTGGTCTCGACTAAGGCTGGGCTCGGTCACCCAAGTCTCACCTTCCGCCCGTAAGCCGGCTAACAACGTACAGCTTTTGATCTGGGCGCTTGCAACGGGACTCTGATAGCTAATCCCTTTGAGCCTAGAGTTTCCTTTCACACGTAGAGGAGGAGTATCTCCCTCTAGTGTCGCGCCCATTAGGCGCAGAGGCTCGGCAATGCGCTTCATGGGCCGCTTAGAAAGTGATGCATCGCCAATCATCGTGACGTCGAGATCACGACTCGCAATCAGACCACTCATGAGGCGCATTGTGGTGCCACTGTTTCCGCAATCCAGGTGATCTGTCGGTTGGGACCATTCGGAGGCAGGAATCAGGCGAACTTCAGTTGGGCTCATCCGCTCAAACCGCAATCCCATCTGGGCAAGGCATCGAAGTGTGGCTTCACAGTCTTCGCCCGTCAAAGGCATTCTTACGATCGATTCACCACTCGCCGCCGCCCCGAACATGTAGGCACGATGAGTCAACGATTTATCACTGGGCGGCCGAAACTCTCCGCGCAAGGCTTTGATCGGTTGAATGGTTAACTTCACTTCTGCTTTTCCTTTGCCACTTTTGCCACTTCAAAAAACTCTCGGACTCCTGCCTCATCTCCAGACTCAAGCAGACCTTTAAGCTCCTCCATTGAATGACTAAACTCTCCCAGAATCTTGGCAACCTCTTCTCGATTTGAGGTGAGAATTTGGCTCCATAAGTTCGGATCGACACCCCCAACTCGTGTAAGGTCGCGCCAAGAACCTGCTGAAGCCTCAGTGGAATCCAATCCATCTGCAAGCCGCACTAAGACCGCCGCCAAAGCATGGGGCAAGTGGCTTAGCAAAGCCACATCTCGATCATGGCGTTCGGCCTTTACTCGTACGGGAGTCGCACCCATCTCTTTCACCAATGCTTCGACCTGCTTTACTGCACCAGACTGAGTGAAGGCGGCGGGAGTAATGATCCACTTGGCTCCCCGAAACATCCACGCGGAAGAGTAAACCGGGCCAGATTTTTCATGACCCGCCATGGGATGTCCAGGCACAAACATCTCATCGCGGTTTTGCTTTAGCCAGCGAACGATCGGACCCTTCACACTGGTGCAATCCGTGGCCACGGTATGTTTTGGCTTCGCTGCCATCACTTGATCCAAGACTTGCTCCACCAGACCAGGAGGTACGCAGATGAACGTGACTTCACTCTGAGAAACTTCCTCAAGACTTGTGATCTTTGACACACAGCCTCTATCCAAGGCGGTTTTTGCCGACTTTGGATCTGGCTCAAAGCCAAGAACCGTGTGGGTGTTGGATCGACAAGCAAGCCCAATCGACCCACCGATCAATCCACACCCAACGATTCCGATGGTCATGAAGCTAAACGCCTACTACCACGGGGGCCTGGGAGTTCGCACGGATCAAATCTCGGTACATGTAAGCCGAGTCCTTTAATGTCCTCTCTTGAGTTTGATAGTCCACATGAACGATTCCAAATCTCTTGGAATATCCAAACGCCCACTCAAAGTTATCAAGCAGACTCCAAACATAGTAGCCTTTGACTTTGGCGCCTTCATCCATGGATTGTCGAACAGCCCCAATATAATTCTTCAAGAAGTTGACGCGATCCTCGTCATGCACTCGACCATCTACTACTGGGTAGTCAAAGGCGCAGCCGTTTTCCGTAATGTAGATTTCATCTGGATTCCATCGATTTTGGGAGTAAACCAATGTCTCCCGAAGAGTATCTGGCACGACCATCCATCCCATGTCTGTGTGCTGAATCTCTGGCACATCAATCTGCTCAGCCTGGTTATGGGCGCTTTCGTTGTAACGAACCTTAGATACGGAATAGAAATTCAGACCCATGAAGTCTGTTTTTTGGGAAACCAATTTGCGCTCTTCATCCGTGAATTCGGGCGTAGGGTAATTCTTCTTCAAGTACTCGGGATAGTCGCCAAAGTAAATGGGATCAAGGAACCAACCATTCATCCAATCGTTCTGCTGAGAAGAAGCTCTCTGGTCTAATTCTGAACTCGGGTCCAAGGGAGGATGATGTTGGTGATTGGTCGTAATCCCAATCTTCCCTCCCTGATTTAGAGCTCGATACCGTGCCACGGCCTCACCATGGCCCAAGAGGAGCCCATGGGCAACTTTAAAAGCCTTTACTTGGTCTCGCTCACCAGGAGCATGAGCCGCCACTTCATGGCCGAGGTACGAATAGCACCAGGGCTCGTTGTGGGTAATCCAGAACTTAATGCGATCTCCAAACGACTTGAAGCATAGTTCTGCATAGTCGCCAAAAACCTTTCCAGCATCGGGGTTCGTCCATCCGCCAGCATCGTGCAGAGCTTGAGGGTAGTCCCAATGGAAAAGAGTTGCGGCAGGTTGAATTCCTTTCTCAAGAAGAGCGTCGATAAGGCGGTTATAGAAATCTACACCCTCCTGATTTACCGCTCCGGTCCCTTGTGGCAGCAGGCGTGGCCAGGCGAACGAAAAGCGATAGGTCTGTAAACCAATTTGAGACATCAGCTCAACATCGCCAGGATATCGGTGGTAATGGTCGCAAGCAACATCACCATTGTCGCCATTCTCAACCAAGCCAGGGGTGTGGCTAAAGGTGTCCCAGACTGAACGGCCTCGGCCACCTTGGTTGGCGGCACCCTCAATCTGGTAACTGGCGGTCGCCGCGCCCCAGACAAAATCGCGCGGGAAATCTAGTTCGCCCATGGATTCTTATTGTGACATGGAGTTGATGATCCAGTGGCTTGGTTAGGTCGAACCCCGTATAGATGGTCTTGATTCACCAGGGACACGATCACCCAAGAGCCATGAAAGGAACCTGTGTAGGGAGAGTAATGGGTTAAGGGAAAAGGAACCTGGCTAACTTATGAGCATAGTTAGCCAGGTTCACCTTTTTACGGATTGTCCGCTAATTGGCGCAATCGCGCCCGAGCTTGCTTTTGCAGATCACCGTACTTGGCAAAGTCGCCACTACGAAGCGCCTGTTCCGCTTGATCCAGAAGCTTAAGCGCTTCGCGAACTTCCTTTACTTCTGGAGAAGTCGGAGCGGTTGGGGTCTTCGTCCCCGTATCTGGCGGAGTTTGCGCGGGACTGGAATCAACCCCTGAATCAGGACCAAAAAGCTTATTCAAAGCCTCTTGGTAGTTATCTCCCACCACGATTTTGTCCTTGAGCGCCAGAATAACCTTACGCAGTTCGGGCATCGTTTGACCCGTGTTTCGACTTTCTAAGAACAGAGGTTCTACATAGAGCACGCTTTGTCCAATGGGAACGACCAGCAGGTTGCCCGGACGCAATTCACTCTGGTCATTGCTTAATAGTCGGTTCATATTCGAGATCGTCTCGTTTTGACTGAACCGAGAATCCATCAGGTCGGGGCCATCGATTAAGCTACCTCTCGAGTACTTGTAAAGAACAAGCTTTCCAAGGGAACCCGGGTCACATTGAGCGGCTAACCAACCCGCCATATTGCCCTTTTCTCGAGGCGTAAAGGGCAGTATTTGCATGAACCCCTCATCGTTGCCATCGGGCAACTTCATCATCACGTAGTACGGCTTCATCTGTTCGCGGTTACCGCTTTGAACGCGTTGGAATGGAATATCCCAAGCGTCACCATTGTTAAGGAAGCTCGTGGTATCCGTCACGTGATATTGCTGCAACTTATACGCCTGAATCTGCAACAAATCCTCTGGATATCGCAGATTATCTTCCAAGCCCTTTGGAAACTCGGAGAAGTCTTGTATAAGCTTGGGATAGATTTTTCGGTAAGCCTTTAGGACCGGATCATCCACGTCGATGGCATACGCCTTCACTTCTCCTGAATAGGCATCGATTGTGGTTTTCACCGAATTTCGAATGTAGTTAAAGTTCTCAAGGCCGCCTTGCGTAAAGTCACTGTAAGGGATTGACCGATTAACCGTATAACCATCCAGAATCCACACTAAGCGACCTTCGTGGATGACCAGATAAGGATCGTTGTCAAAACGCAAGAACGGAAATGTTTTACTTGCCCGCTTCAGCACTGACCGATTCATGAGAAGGCGACTATTGCCCGTGATGTTCTGGCTCACCAACAGGTTGCCGTCCGTCATCACAATAGAGAAGGCGAGCTTCGCGAAAAATCCGCCAATGGGAATGCCCCGTCCACCCTTCCAACGATAAGTTACAGCCTTGTCCTCAATCAGATAGTCGAACTCATCAACCTTGGTATCTACCAAAGCGTACTGATCGTCGTCTCCCATTCCTGCATCTCGGAAGTCGCTGAAGTAGATTCGCGGCTCCTTAATTTCCAGTTCAGGAGGCCCGACCGGAGGAAGATTGCTGACTAGGAACTTGGGCTGTCCATTGGCGCTGGCCGTATTCACTTGAGAAACCACCACTCCAAAGCCGTGGGTGTATTGCAGCCGTGTATTCACCCAAGATCGAGCATTAGCCTCTAGACCTTGAACTTGAATGTCACGGGGCGACAGCATGACCATAGTCGGTTTCCCATTGATGGTGTACCGATCTATGTCCACATCATTAAAGCTGTAGTATCGACGGAAGCTTTGGTTGCCGTCAAAGTTACGGCGAATGATCTTCGGATCCCACAGCCGCATGTTTGATAGGGTGTTCTCCGCCGCCTTCACTTCAGACGGCGTAGGAGCATCGGCAACGCTAAAGTCTCGGACATCAATCTTGTCGAGCCCGTAAGCGAATCGAGTCATCTCGATAGCCAACTTGGCATAAGGGCCTTCTTTTGCGATTTTGTCTGGCTCTACTGCAATTCGCTGAATGATGGATGGAATGATCATCACACCCAGCAAGTAGGTTGCTCCCAGGAAAATCCCGCTTCCCATTGCCGCCCGGTACGGAACCTTAGAACGGATACTTCCCAGCGTGATAATGGCGACCAGAAGGGCCACCACCGCCACAACCTTCATCGCGGTGATCTCCGCCATGGCGGAATAGCCAGCTCCCGTAAACTGCGCGCTCCGAATCGTGCCAAACGCGTACGTGCTAATCCAATTTTGGGCCGCTAGCGCTAAGGCTGTAGCCGCAATCAGAATTGACACATGAAGCCGAACCTGAGGACGACCAAGCTCAATTTTTGCTAATGCCGCCAACATCTGGAGCCCAATATAGAGAGCCATCGTGGCGATAGAAACAGTAGCAACTAATCCTAGAACATAACCTGCCAGGGCCTGGTACCAGGGGAGATTGAAAGCATAAAAACCTAAGTCCAGCCCCAAGAGCGGATCCTTTTTGCCAAACTCGACGGCATTACGGCTAAGAAGCCAAGCCTGCCAGTTCCCAGCAAGGCTCAGGCCAGAGAAGATAGCAAAAAGAACCGAGGCGACCTTGACAAGCAAAAGCCCTTGAGTCTGAATCCAACCCATGGCATTGGTGACGATTCTTTGACCAAAGGAAAGGGGGCGGTCAAAGTAGACCATGCTCTGGTTCAGCGCAATCTTAAGGCTAAAGTAAAACGCCAAGAGCGAGATCACAAAGCCGATTGCGAAAAGGGTGCCTTGAGTTGCGTATCCGACGGTTATAACTTCTGGATGGCGAATGTCATGCGCGTACCACAGATACTCGGTATACGGACGGAGGGCCGCCAGCAACAAGAAACCTAGCAAAAAGATAACGCCACAACCGCAGCCTCTTCTTGCAGCAACCCGAACAGCGGCCGGGTCTAGTTCAATTGGGGGAATTCGGTTGGGATCCATCCCCCCGTTATACTCGTGTTAGCCAACCACAACTTCGATCTTGTCCCCGGCAATGGGTCTTAGGAACTCAGTTAAGGTCTCTCTTGCCGACTTTTCTGCCTCCTGCAAAATGCCTTGCTGCAGGCTGGCTTCACGGAATCGGTTACCCGCATCTCTTTGCGCTTTAAGGGCTAAATTGTTATCTCGCCAGAAAAATCCATCGCGAGCCCAATGCACTTTGGCATCAACTTTCGGTGGCTCAAGACGCGGCCGAGGAAGCTTAACTACCAAGGTATCGCCTTGTCTTTCTAGGCTGGCTTTTTTCAGGTCAATCCCCGCCTCAATCGTGCCCGTCGCAGACACCAAGGCCGAGTTGCGCGTGGAACTGCTAACCATGGACTCAACCCCGGGAATCGCCTTTGCCCAGTCTGCCGCATGAAGGGAGGATCGATACTCGAAAACATTATCGTAGGCGTATCGAGTCGTTCTCAACTCACCAAGACTCTGCACTTGCCGAAGAATGATCGGCAACGGAGTCGGTTGCTCATCTCGTGCATTCCGATTCAGTAGAAACGTCCCACCGAACACCACCAACCCAATGGCAGCAGCGGCCGCCCATTTCTTCCGCGAATGAGTCATTACAAGGCCTCTGACTCCAATCTCGTCTTCCGCGTTTTAAAGACCTAGGCCCTTCCGAAATCGCAACCTATTTCTGAATCTCTGGTACCCACGCGGTCGTTCTGCCCCCTACGGTTTCTCTGACAATCGATTTGCCCTCGATAAACTCCGCGCCGCGCGCGCCTTCCCATCGATGGTGGAACAACCAGTTCTTTGGGAACTGCTCCTTATCGGCTCCAACTTCTACGGCCTTGGCTACAACGTCCACAATCGCAACCCTCAGTGCCCGAACCTCGTCCGCGCTGAGAGAACTTCCAAGCCGCTTCGGGGCAATGTGACTCCAGTAAAGCACTTCATCAGCGATCCAGTTTCCCACCCCGGCAAACAGTTTCTGATCTAGCAATAACGCTTTGATGGGAGCCTTCCGCTTTTTCAGCATATCGATCAACTCGCCATCCGTGGGCAAATCGTCATAAACATCGCGCCCCAGCTTTTCCATCTTCTTGTCGCTTACCGGGTCTGTAGATAACCATAGGCGCCCGAGACGTCGCCCATCAGTAAAAGCCACCCGTCCGCCATCCTCGGCTTCCAGTAGCACCTTCAAGAATCGAGGTCTTCCCTCTTCATCATCAAAAGGTTTTTTGCCATGCTCACGGAGGCGAATAGAGTCTACTCCCAATTCCCTCACCCAGCCACTCATCCCAAGATGTCCGTACACCCAAGGCTGATCTTCAAACTCTAGCCACCAGTATTTGCCTAGCCGCCCAATGTCGGTAACCTTGCGCCCTTCCAATGCGGCCTGGATCACCTCTGGCTCAACACCGAACATCATGATTTCATCGCGTAAGACCTCCGCCTTCACAATCCGCTTGCCTTTCAAAACACGGGCGAGGGTTTGGCGGACAACTTGGACTTCGGGAAGCTCGGGCATAGAGCTAGAAGATACTCGGTTTAGGACGGTAGCGAAAAAAGGATTTGCCGAGAAGCTACAATCTGAAACAAAGTGGACGATGTACTGGCCAGAAGTAAATACATTCGAAGTTTCACTACTTCGATGGTATCCACATTTGGATTGGCTGTATTAGTTATCTTAGCTTTCTCCACTTTTTACGCACCTACATTCCAAGACGGAGCAACCACCACAGTCGCATTGGTATGCATTCTGGGTTGTCTGGCGTTTGTCCTTGGATATTTCGCGAAGCGAAAAATGCATGAAGGTCCTTTGTTCCAGATCACTGAGAAAACAAAACCAATCGGTCTCACTACTAGTCTGGCTATAGAATTTTCCGGCCTACTTTTTGTGCTTATAGCCATAGCAGTTGTTGAGCAGGAGCCAATAGCTTGGACTGATATGTTTGTCAGGTACTGCGCAATTCTCCTTATCCTTGGGGCACCCCGACTCTGGCTGGAAAAAGAAAGCGCAATCTCCTATCGCAACTCCCAGAAACAAGCTCGCTTTTCAAACCTTCGATTTAAGGGCTTAACAAGCCCAAGATCACCTATAATCGATCCATGCTCAGTGCGGCTGCGCTTTACTTATTGCATATGAAAGCCTCAAGCCTTGATATCAAGCGGGTGATGGACCTGATTGCTACAGATCGACCTGCGGCAGAGGCGATGGTTCGCAAGTTTATTTCCGAAGATGAGCTAAAGAGAGGCGCGAATCCGCGTGAGCAAGGCACCCGCGTATTGTTTGCCCTCGATCCTGGACCTGGCGATCACAAAGTTGTGATGACTCAAGCCGGAAAGCCATTCATCCACCTTGCCAAGATGGATAAAAACCTTCATCTCGCAGTTCAGGATTTCCAGGATGGAGATGCGTGTCTTGTCGACTATCAAGTAGATGGCAAAGTCCATCGTCCTGGAATCCAGGTTGAAGTATACGAGCCGAATCCGTTTACTCTAACTCCAGTAGGTGGAAGAAAAGGCGAGCTTCGAGAGATGGGCGAGTGGAAGAGCCAGATCTACGGCGGAACCACCCGCAAGTGGTACATCTACCTCCCCCCGAACCTGGATGCAGCAAAAGAGTATCCCGTCCTCATCGCGAGCGATGCGCAATGGGATCGAGATTGGATTGCCAACGGCCTGGAGAACTCAGCGCGCGAAGGATTGATCCCTCCTACCGTTGGGGTCTTTATTGAGCCTGGACAGGACACACCAGGAACCTATAGCAATCGTTCCCATGAATACGATTCTCTAAGCCCCAAATACAGTGACTTCCTCATAAATGAGATTCTGCCTCAGGTCGAAAAGGTTGTTAAGCTGAGCAAAGACCCCACCAAGCGGGCCTTGACGGGAATGAGTTCGGGCGGCATCTGTAGCTTTACTGCTTGCTGGGAAAGACCGGATCAGTTTGGTACTGCGATCAGCTTTATCGGCAGTTTCTCAAACATCGCGAGCGGTGAGAGTAAGCGGGACGGGGGCCACAACTATCCGTTCTTGATCAGAAAGAACCCAACAAAACCCATTCGGGTTTTCCTTCAAGATGGCTCAAATGATCTCAACAATGATCATGGAAGCTGGTGGATTTGTAATCTGCAAATGGAATCTGCATTGAAGTACAAAGGCTACGACTACGTTTGGGTGCCCGGTAAGGGTTTTCACAACACAAAGCACGCTCGCAAAGTTTTCCACCAAGCGCTGAAGTGGTGGCTGAACCCGTAAGGTTCAGCCTAATGTTAAGCCTTAGAGCGGTTCAGGAGATGCTGATGGTTCCGCTAAAGGATGTGGAGCCTCAGCAGGTGCATTCCTATCTCCTTTGTATAGATCATCTTCAGTCGGTGTCTCTTGATCCTCCAGTTCCGACTCGATAAGCTCTGGAGTCTCTTGCGGCGGGATCATGTCCGGCTGCGAGAAATCGCCCCTCTGATGAGGCGGTCGAATAACGTCGATCGGCATCAGCGGTGCAAACTCTTCCGTTTTTGCACTCGCAATTGAGGTTTGCTTCATGCCTATTAGACGAAAATGACCGTCCATCCGACGAAGAAGACCCACCCCAGCATCGACATTCAATCAACTTTCCATCTGAAACCTTTACAAAACAAGGTTACTCCCTAGTGGGGAGATAGACATTTACCCGGACATCAAAGTGGAACGAAGATGCCAGGAATTAACCCCGAACCTTTTGTTCAAATGATCAAATTATTGACAACATTAACTAGGGACTCTCAACCTGAATAGAGTGCCAACTCCGACCGTCTCGCGCGATCAGCGCTTCTCCTGCTTCTGGCCCCCAGGTTCCTGCTCCGTAGTTCGGAAAATCCGCGGATGGGGTATTCGTCCAAGCATCCAGAATAGGCTGGATCAACGACCAAGCTGCGTGTTCTTGATCCGCGCGCATAAAGAGTGTGGAGTCGCCCAGCATGACGTCATAAAGCAGCGTCTCATAGGCTTCAGGAGGCTCCGTGTGAAAGGCCTCGCTGTAGTAAAAGTCCATGTTCACCGTCTGCAACCGCATCCCTTTTCCAGGTTGTTTGGATTGGAACCGTAAGACGATTCCTTCCTTAGGTGCAATATTGATGATCAGGCGATTAGGCTCGAAATGCTCGCCCGCGGTTCCTGGAAAAATCTGATGAGGGACCGGTTTGAACTCAATACTTACCTGGCTCATTTTGCGAGGCATCCTTTTGCCCGTCCGCAAGTAGAAAGGAACGTTCTGCCAACGCCAATTATTCACATAAAGCTTCAGTGCGGCATAGGTTTCGGTAGAAGATTCCGTATCAACACCTTCCTCTTGCCGATAGCCTGAAACAGGTTCCCCACAACTGAAACCTTTCCCGTATTGCCCTCGAACGGCATACTTGTAGAGCTCACCCTCAGGGATCGGACGCACCGCCTTCAAGACGTCCACCTTTTTGTTGCGAACCTCGTCCGCTTCAAATGAAACCGGAGGCTCCATCGCGATCATGCACATCACTTGGAGAAGATGATTTTGAATCATGTCTCGCAACGCGCCAGCCGACTCGTAGAAAGCTCCTCGGCTCTCTACTCCAACCTCTTCAGCGACCGTTATCTGAACATGGTCGATATAGCGTCGATTCCAGACAGGCTCAAAGAGCGCGTTCGCAAACCTGAAGGCGAGAAGGTTTTGTACCGTTTCTTTGCCCAAATAATGATCAATTCGATAGACTTGGCACTCCGCAAAGGCCGCCATGACTTTTGCATTCAAGTCTTCCGCGGACTTCAAATCGGTTCCAAAAGGCTTCTCAATGACGACCCGATCATGCTGCTTATCGGTGCTTAAACCTGCTTCGTCCAACCCCTTGATCGCCGGCTCAATCATTGAGGGAGGAATACTGAGATAGTAAAGTCGGTTTGCCGCCTCCCCCCATTCATTCTCCGAACCTGTGATAAGACCACATAGGCCTTGGTAGAGGTCTCGATCACCCAATCCGCCAAAAGCAAATCGCAGATTTTGAGCAAAAGCGTCCCACTCCCCTGCATCTGGTTTTCCTCGACGCGAAAACTTCTCCACCCCTTCCTTCATGTCGGCTTTCCAAGTCTCCAGATCACCACGGCGCCCATTGCCAACGATCAGGAATTTTTCGGGCAGAAGCTTCTCGTGGTAGAGATTGAAAAGGGCGGGCAAAAGCTTGCGCTTCGCGAGGTCGCCATTGGCACCAAAAATGGTGATGATGGCGGGTTCAGAAGGCCGAATCAATTCGGCCCCCACTCCGTATGGAACGAGCCCGGCTTGTCCGTTCGTTCATAGGTGTGCGCTCCAAAGTAGTCGCGTTGGGCTTGGATGACGTTCGCAGGGAGTCGGCCGGTCGTTAGGCCATCGAAGTAGTTTAAGGATGCGGCTAGGCATGGCGCGGCAATCTGAGACTGCATCGCGTAAATCACGGATGACTGTAAGGAACCGTAGCTTTCCTCAATTTCACTCTTGAAAACAGGGGAAAGCAAAACAGATTGACCAGAAGTCTTGCTAGAGATTGCTTGTCGCAGAGGTTCCAGAAGCTTTGAGCGGATGATGCAGCCTGCTCTCCAGACTCGCGCTGAACCTTCTAGATCGATATCCATTCCATGTTCTGCACTCGCTGCTTCCAAGAGTGAAACCCCTTGAGCATAGGTAACCAAGAAGCTAAGATAGAGTGCGTTTTCAACTTGCTCGACGGTCAAGGCTCCTGAGTTTGTGCTTTTAATATTCGCAAAGTAGCTCTCCGCTACCACTCGCTCATCCTTCAATCCCGACATTTGTCGAGCCGAAACGGCAGCGTCAATGGTAGGAATGGGAATTCCGAGATCAAGAGCGTCTTGGGACGTCCACTTGCCGGTTCCCTTCTGCTTGGCTTTGTCTAGAACCAAATCCACTAAGTCTTGGCCAGACTCGTCTTTCACCTTCAAGACATCGGCGGTGATCTGAGTGAGGAAGCCGCCAAAGGGGCCATCTGTCCACTTTTCAAATAGCTCAGAAATGGCATCGTTTGTGAGGCCCACTCCACGATGCAGCAGATCGTAGGCTTCCGCGATCAACTGCATAAGGCCGTACTCGATGCCGTTGTGGACCATCTTTACGTAGTGGCCCGCTCCGCCTTTGCCAAGCAGAGCAACGCAAGGGTCACCATCGAACTTGGCGGCGACGGATTCTAGGATCGGTTGAACTCGTGCATAGCTCTCGGCGGTTCCTCCAGCCATCATGCTGGGGCCGACTCGCGCTCCCTTTTCTCCACCGGAAACGCCAATGCCAATGAAGCCAAGGCCTTTCTCCGCAAGCTCTTTCGCTCGTCGCTCGGTGTCGCGATAATGCGAATTTCCACCTTCGATAAAGAAATCACCCGGCTCCATAAATGGGCTGAGTTCGGCGATGACCTCGTCTACCGCGTCACCCGCCGGAACCAGCGTCATTACGACGCGTGGCTTCTCCAGCATAGCGATAAATTGCTGAGGATCTGCGACGCCCGATAGCTTGCGCCCTTCCGCATAGGCGGCAAACTGCTGTGCCTTATCCTCGCTTCGAGCCAATCCTAAAACTGAATATCCGTGGTCGGCGATGTTCAAAGCCAGGTTGCGCCCCATTGTGCCCAAGCCGATCATGCCAAATTGAAAAGTCTCCGACATTGCTTGTGAGGTTACTTGGTTTTCGGCAACAGTATTAGGGCGAAAACATTGGGTTTGGGCAACCCCAAATCACCGTCGATCTACTTCTTCACTTCAAGCCGCATGGGTCTACGCTCGTGGAGTACCGAATCTTGACCGTTGTAGGTCGCTATCCAAGCTACCGGGAGGGTGACACCGTTTACTGTGACATACGTCACAAAGTCCATTTGCACATCACCGATAATGCCTTGTTGACTGCGTCCCTTGACGGTTTGGCTCAATACCTTTCCGGACTTCTCTTCTATCCATAAGGTAGAAGTGGCTCCATCCAGGTTCATAACAACGGACGCAATGCCATCCGCTACTCCGTCCAACTTTACCGTGAGGTTCTTCGAGTTTCGATTCCACAGAAGGTAAGCCAACTGGCGCGCTCTTTGTCTTTCTAATGCTCGTTTCCAGGTTGGAACATGCTCGCTCGCCACCCCCTTTGAATCAATCTCAGTCGCTCTACCCTTTTGAATCTGGTTTGCGTACCCGGCCCCGTTGTACGTGGTGATATCGTAAAAGTCTCCGTTGCCAGAGATGCGGGTGGTGCCTTTGACTTTATAGAGCGTCTCGCCTTGTTTGAGTTCAGAATCCTGCAAATAGGCTACCGAGCCGGTTAACGGGAGCTTATCTAGTCCACTCCATTTCGCCGCGCGATTGAGTAAATCCCGTCCTCTCCTAGCTTCTAGTTCAGTCGCAACGACTTTCGGTTCATCCTTTTCAATATGACCGGCGGGGTTCGATTGAAATCCGGCTCGGCAACTGTCGGAAGCAAAGATATAAAGCTTGCCCTGATACACCCAATAGCGTTGCGGATTGCCTCGTCCACTGAGTTCCGCCATTTTCCCACAGGCTCCGCCCAGTTGGACTTCAAACTTGGCAGGACTGCTCTTAAAAGCTTCAAAATTCGCCTTTGAAGAGAACAGATAGCGGTACCCATCGCGCTCTGCGGCAAACTGCGTTGCTCCCTCAACCTCCTTTCCTTGAGAGATAAGGGAGACAACATCCACTTTGAAGGTGCCGAGCTTAGGTTCCCCAGAACCTAGGCCGATTGAGGCCATGAGGAGGGCACCTAGGGCTAAGGCTAATCTAGTTCGCTTCATTTCGTTAAGTTGTAAAAGGCTCCGTAATCACCACTTCAATCCGTGTGCCGGGATAGGCTCGTATGGTCCGTCCTTTTAGAGTTCTAGATAGCTTATCCCCCAATCCTCCCACAAGATTTGCCAACTCCATGACCGAGTTCAAACTGAGAGAGAGGTCGCCGCTGGCAACGCCTTGCAGATCGCCTTTTTGAAGTCGCTCAATCGTTGTGGCAAGCTGACTGACCCGATCCTGTCCACCATTCAGCAACCGCTTGGTATCGTTCAATCCCATTTCGCCAGCAATCTTTTCTAAGGCGAGTTTTGAATCTGGGGTCGAGAGGTCGGGACTCTTTCCATCAAAGAGTTCGGTTAGCTTTTCCGCAAGCTGACGATTGAGTTCATCTTTGAGGACTTCATCTACCTTCGTGTCATCGGTAGACGGACGCCCGGTGTTGTCTCGGGTGAAGGCAAATGCTTTCTCTGGATCTTCCTCACTGGTTGCCAATGCCACCGACTTTTCACCTATCTGAAGGGATTTGATTTTCACCTCCAATCTAGCGGGTTGGTTCATAAAGCCCGACAAAGTTCCTTCACTTCGGGACCAAGTTACTTCTCCTTCTGCCAAGGTTCCTTTCGGTATCACGATTCGGCCCTCTGCTACCACATCTTCGGCAACAAGGAACGGCACATAATCGCCAGAATCGGCTTCACCCGCGTTTAGTTGCTTCGCCAATAGAAGTGGCACTCGGGTTCCCTTATTAACCGTAACCGGAGCGACCGGTACATCGGGAACCTCAGGAGTCTTGGCACAACCCGCGATGATCAAAATTAGGAGCAGAGCAGGAGCCCATCTCATGCCGATATCTTAACGCGAAGGCATGGCTGACCAAAGCCGACTAGGACCTTCAGGCTTGCACGGTCTGGGGCTCAATATCATCTCGAACCGGTCCCGCATCGATAATCCTCTTTGCTTCCCGCATCCGAACATCTGCCAAAACCTCCAGCGCACGCGTGGAGAGACGCTGCCATCGCGTCATTTTATGGTTCTCCGTTTTGCGCTTAAAATTCTCTAGATATGAAACCGACTCCAAACCACCGATCTGTTGCATTGCGCTCATGACCGATTCAACCAATTCAACAGGACGCCCGGTATCCAATAGTTTGTAGAGCCGTGATCGATCTTCAGGGCTTAGTTCCTGATCTCCTTCCAACCAGATTGGCAAAATGTCAGGCAAGGCTGATTCTGCCAGCTTTAGGACTTCATTATCCGTTGATTCAGATGCTTCGAGCAGATCACCCAGGATGCGTGGATCCTTTCTTGCCGCCAGCTCCGCAACCAAGCTCTTGTGTCGCTGTGAATAGACGGTGGTCACCACGATTAAACTTATGAGGATGGGCGACATCGTCGTGAGATTGGGAGACCCTTTCCCAGTTGTCACCAGGTTTAGAATAAATGCGACAACGACAACGCACATGACTCCCACAGCGCATGACAAAACCATCTTTCGCTGCTTGTTTCGCTGATCTGCTTCCTTTCGGAGTTCAGCAAACAGTTGTTCAATATCGCCAGTCATTAGGTGTTTGTAGCCTAAGACCATTTAGAGCCAAAACCAACATCTTTCCCAAGGTTTGAACATTCCGACCTATCGCTCTGTTGCACCGTAGCGGTTGCCATGTCTTTTCGTTTCGAACATACTTGAGACCATGATTCGCGCTTTGCTCACAAGTTTGCTCTTCGCAGTCGTTATGCTGGCCTCAGCTCAGACCACCAACGGAGTAGCCTCGAAAGTTCCGAAGACGGAACTCTCTAAACTGAGAAAATCTAAATACCGAGTAGTGGTCCCCACTTATGTTCCGGCCGGATTTACTAAGGTAAACGCCAACTTTGAGTATGACAAGGAACCAGCGTTGAGCCTGTGGATTGTGCGTTATCAAAACCCAAAGACCAAGGCTTCTTTTACGCTTCAAATGGCCTCCGATGGCCTTGGCGATCCCTTCTTTGATCTTCCAAACGGTGACACCGTAGACCCAACGGGCTCCATCTTCGCCAAATCCCCAATCATGGGTCGAGTAGAAGTGATGTACTACAAGAAAGGTAAGGTCAAAATGGCCATGTCCACATGGTATGACGCCTCGAAGAAGACCTATCCTCGCTACGCAATGGTCATGTCGGACGGCATGGAAGCATCAGAGGTAAAGCGGATCATTGAGAGTTTGCGATGGTTGAAGTGAGGTTTGAAACCCAAACCCCTGGCGCTTTCAGAGCTCCCAACTTCCTAGCTCCCGAAAATATCTGTATACTTGCCCAGTGCCCTTAGTTACATTAATTGCAATAGCCTCGATACACAAGGGTGCCATTCACTCAGCTGAGACTAACGTTACTAAATCCCTTCAACTCATTGCGGATAAGTATCGTGTTCTGACCAAGTCTTCAGGTGTTCTTATCGCTGTTTCCGACAAAAGACAGGTAACAACCAAGATATCCTCGGGAACAAGGTCCTCAAACAGCTCTGAACCCCTACTTCCTGACGATAGAGTTTTGATTGGCTCTGTCTCCAAGTCACTCACGGCTGGCCTTATTGCCATTTATGTTGATAAAAAATCCATCCGGTGGAACACAACAATTGGCTCCGCGTTTCCAGAGCTAACTGCTGAAGTCGCCGGGGGTAATTCGACTGCGACAGTTGAGCAAATTTTGTGTCACTACTCTGGGCTAAAGCTTCCGTTTGCACCTTCCGTTGCTGGGAAGTCTAAGAACGGACCCGATTTTCGATATGCAATTTTAAAAGCCGCATTTCAGGAACCAGCCATTGCACGTCCTGGTGAGAAATATGCTTACAACTCAAGCGGCTCATTCAGTGTTGCTATGCTAGAGAAGTTGACTGGTGGAACTTACGAAAAAATGATGTCGGACAATTTCTTTGTTCCTCTGGGGTTACGGACTTTCTCGATGGGACGCCCTTGGAAAAAGAGTACGGATGCGCTTGTCAGTGAGGTTCAAATCGACGGCAAGATTCAAGAGGCGCCGGCGAATTGGCAACCCCAGCTAAACTTTGATCCTTCTGGCGCTTGGAGTTGTTCTTTGCCTGAGTTGCTTGTTCTGGCCAAAGCTCAATGTTATGGAGGCACGTTTATTACAGGAAATTCACTAGACAAACTGTTTACAGCTCCATATGGAGATAACTATTGCTTAGGCTGGTCCGGAAGTGCGCGATCAGAATGGAGAGGCCATAGTGGCTCGTCAGGTCTTGGCGACAGCACTGTCCTTCGACTTGCCCCAAGAAAGCAAGTAGCTTTTGCTTTTAGCTTCAAACGGGGTACAGGAGATCCAGGAATCAAAGAACTCATAGGTGAAATGACTAAAGAGATTCATGCAGTGGTCGATAGACTCCTTTAGTCAGCAGAATTTATTGAAGTTGGATATACCCAGTTGAGTAAAGTTAGGCGCAATCGGATTCCGTGTTGATTAGGAAATCTGGATTTATGCACGAAAAGTTTTCACCTGGTTTGAAGAACTATGCTGGCATACCGATTTATTACCTCTTGCCTTTCCAAGCCATAAGCGTCTCACGCATAACTCGGACTTGGTCATTTGAAAAAGGCTTTGTCGAAAGATTGTCCCCCATGATATTATCGTGCGAAACGTACATATCAAAGGGCTGTCGCCCTGAAATTGAAATAGGAATTCGACCACTTCTGTACTTCAGACCTCGCCAGTATGATGGCCCAGGGTCTGGAGGTGTATCGTGGACACCTCGCTCACCGTCTCCGTCAAGGGCGGCAGACGGATCAGTGCCCCTTCCACTAGCAAGAAAAGTCTGAATAATCTGCGAAACATCTTCGTTACTACCCATCTTTGGAGTTACTGAGTGATCTCCCCTAAACGTGTGATTTAACCCGAGACAATGTCCAACCTCATGAGCAAGAACTCCAGGACGGGCTCCAACTAATCGAAGGTAATAGCCCTGGGAAGTTGGTTTTCGACCACTGCCGCCATGGGAAGCACCGACATCAAACTTCCAGCGAGATGCACGAGAATCCCAAGTCCACTCAGAACCGCGATGAACAAATATAGTGATCAATTGTGGGGTCTCATCGGCAATTTTCTGAAATGCCGCTAATCGTTCCCGTATGCCAGTGCTAGTAGGCTTAATGTTTGGGTTAGTTAGGTCGGCTCCTGCTTTCGGTGGGTCACAATCTAGGTCTAGGTAGTCATCCTTTCGAGTCTCGAAGTTATTAGGTTCAAGTTTCAGCCGAATTCCGGCAGACAGCGTCCAGTAATTTGTTCTTTGAACGAGATCTCGTACAACCGTAAAGCTCATAGGCTTCGGGATGTCATAGAAGCCTGCTTCACCCTTTGAGTTAAGAATCTGTATGACGCGTACTGGCAGTTCTAGTTCCGGACCAGCAAATATAGCCGAGACATTCCCTGGCCCACCAGTAATACGATCTACCCCAATAAACCCAAACTTTGAGCTTGTACTCTCATCGATAAGTTCAAGATGAGCCGTTTTTCCACGCTGCTCTGATACATCCCAACTCTGCCGCTTGAAGATAAGACTTCCGTCACCGGATGCAACATGGGTGACCTTCCCATCGACAATGAGTCGAAAGATTAGCTTGTCCTTCTCACCACCCCCTACAATGAGAAAGGAGATGCTTGGCCACTTGATTTCAAAGGGTTTAGAAACGGCCTTTCCGATCTCGCTGTTTGACCGTTGAAAAGTCAGGGCAAAGCTGTTTCCTTCGAATCCTTCGAATTTGGTAGTAGATCTGGAATTGTAGGTGCTCCCATTAAAAGCGCTGTTTCCTCGCCAGCAATCTCCTGATAAGGTCCATCCAGATAAACCACTTTCAAAGTTCTCAATTGTGAATTCCTGGGGAAAGGCAAAAACCGCAAGAGTTAGTAATGGCAGAAACATACAACACCAGTTTGCTCTCTTAGGGATCTTGTTTAAGCATTTCCCTTTAAGTTATCTGATCTTAGTCAAGATTCTAAGGACCACTTTGAACTCACGACATTCCCGGGCCGTTGGAGGTCATAGTCAGAATGCACGTTTTGGGTCAAGGAGGAGGAGGTTTCCTATTCTTTCGTAGCCTAAGCTTTCGTAGAGCTTTGTTCCGACTTGGCTGGCAAGGAGGACGCTGTGAGTGAAGCCGAACTGTTGGTCGCTTTGAAGCATCGCGCTCATGAGGGATCTTGCGATTCCTTGCCTCCGATATTCGGACTTAACGAACATGTTTGACACCCAGGTGTGGTGTTTGGTGGCGCGGATGCTTTTGACCCATCCGACAGGGGTCTCGCCGTCCCAGGCGGCGAACAATCTTAGGTCAGAATCGCCGTCATGAACGTGCTCAGGAAGGATTTGGCGGGTGCGGGCGGCGTTGGTGATCTTCTCTTCGCCTTCGGCATCAACGATACGAGTTACCGGATAGGAACCAGTTAGCGGTTCGATCTTGTCCAGAGCCTTCACCATCATAGGTTCACGTCTCATGAGGCGGCAGCCGGCCGCTTTGAAGCTTTTGATGATGGGGGCTTCTGGGGTTGCGACATCAAGCATCACACACAGGAACAGACGATCTCCTTTCAGGCTTTTTAGGAAGGTGAGCACCTGTTCAGGATCGTGGAGGGTTGTGATGACTTCAGATGCTCGGCGGTCCCCACTTTTGCGCGGACCATCCTTCATTTGCCAGAAGGCATCGGTCCGCTCATAGATGTAGGGGTGGGTGAAGCTCCGGGTGTAGGTAAAGCCGGAGCAGAAGGTTTCGATTCCTTGCTCCAGCGTTATCATAGTCTCTCTTGCAGAGGCAGGCAGAATGCCTGCGCTCCCACGTTAGGCTTTGGAGATGTCTTCCTCGACCACAACTTCAACTTTGCCACGTAGGGCGTTTGTGATAATGCAATAGTTGTCGGCCTTGTGAGACATATCTTTAATCTTCGCCATCTGGTCGTCGGTGGCATCTGCGTTGGCAACAATTCTTGGTCGGATGGTGATCTTCTTGTATGTGAATTGCGCTCCTGCCTGCTCTACTTCGCCAACAGCTTTCACCTCTATGCTGTTCACAGGTAGCTTTTGGTTGGCAGCGATAATGCCAAAAGTGATAGTGTAACAAGCGGCTACGGCACTGGCCAAAAGCTCCTCAGGATTGGTTCCATCTCCCGGACCTTGAAACTCGGGGGGAACACTGAGTTTATTGGTGGTGTTGGATCGGTCGGCAGTGACAGAACCGGAACCGTCGCGCCCACCTTGCCATTGGACGGTAACGGGATACTCATGGATATTGGCCATCCACAGAGTTTACAACGACTGGCCCGTGCCCATTCTGCATCTGGTCCAGCGTGGCTATTTGAGGCTTCTTAAAAAATCTAGTTCGCTGAGAGAATTTTATCAGGGGCGAAAAAACCTTGGGCTTTGCCATCATCCAAGCGCTTCCGAATTTCTGTCCACAGCTCCGGCAAAACATCTCCCATGAATGCGTTGCGTGTGACAACCGTTTCGTAGGTCACTCCGTTTTCACGCCATGTATGTCCCCGATGGTTTAAGTTCGCGAGAATCGGCTGGGCTCTGTCCAGTGCAGCCGCAAATCGACTGTCAGGAGTGGCTTGTGCCTCAAACTCATCCCACAAGGATCGCATTTCCTGTCCGATTGGCCCCTCCAACATTCCAAATATGCGTTCAGCTGCGGCCAATTCCAATGTTTGCTTTGCTGCACGCGCAGCATCGTCATAGACCAGAACATCGCCAGCATCAATTTCGACTATGTCGTGGATGATTAACATCTTTAGAACTCTCTGCAGATCAACCGGTACGGTTGCATGGGGAGCCAACGCCATAGCCATGACACAAAGGTGCCATGAGTGCTCGGCCGAGTTTTCAAGCCGATCATCGTGCATCAACCGCGTCTTTCGAAGAATTTGTTTAAGTCGATCCACTTCCTGGATGAAGGCGATTGTTTGCAGCATGGGTCGGAAGTCTACAGGGAATTGCCTGATTTATCCTCCGTATTCCTTTTGTTAAGGCTACAGGTCCTTTGAGCGGCACGCATTGGGTCGTATAATCGTTTTAATATTCGAATGAAATGGGTTAAGTGGAGCCTATACATTGTCTTCTGCACCTTTTGCCTTGCGGCTGGTGCGGTTGGAAGACTAGCCTCGAACGTCGTCGGGACGATCGGCGATGGCAAGATGACGATCATCGAAGCTATCAATACCGTTCGCGATCCGAAAGGACAAGAATTCCCCAACGATAACGAGCTCACCATCCTCCTTGTAGGTCAAGACTACAACCGAGACAGACGGGGTATGCCCTATACCAAAAACAGTCGCGCAGATACGATTATGCTATTGCGCACAGATTTGGTAAGCAAAACCGTTCGTGCTTGCTCTATCCCTCGAGACACCTATATCCAAGCCGCAGATCAGGTCACAGGAAAGATCAATGCCACGCTGGTCCGCGGTGGAGTTGATCTGCTGAAACGAACCCTTGAACAGAAGTTTGGGGTCACGATTGATCATCACGTGATGATTAAGCCCTCTGCGGTTCAAGAGATTGTGAATGCGGTCGGTGGAGTCCGGGTCGAAGCGATTGACGACATGAAGTATGACGACAACTGGGGCCAACTCCATGTCGATATCAAACAAGGACGTCATTTGCTGACCGGTGAGCAAGCCGAGGGGTTTGTTCGATTCCGCAAAATGAACCGAGGCGAGGGCCGCTCGAAAGAAGAAGGCGACCTTCGTCGAACCGCTCGTCAACAGCAGCTTGTTGGAGCGATGATGGCTTCTGCAAATAGCGCGGGCAACATCATGCGGATCGATGAGATTATCGAGACGGGTTTTGGTCAGATTGATACCAGCCTATCCCGCCCTCAAGTTATGGCCTTGGCCTTGATCTTCAAGGGAGCCGCAACAGGCAACATGCTTAGCGCTACCGTGCCAGGAACCGATGGCATGGTTGCCGATCAGTCCGTGTTTAATTTGGACACAGACCGAGCACAGGCCACCGTAGATTGGCTTATCAAAGGCGACGATCTCGCGATGCGAAGGCTTGTTCGGATTGAGGTTCGGAATGGAACAAAGACGAAAGGTGTGGCGAGACAAGCTGCCGATTTGCTTGGTCTGCAAGGATACAGCGCCTCTGCCCCAGGCAATGCTCCGGCAACAGAGATAACAACGATTGTCTATCGTAAGTCATCTTTTGAAGCTGCCGCCCGAGAGATTCAAAAGGCGCTTGGAGCGCCGTCCGTGACGAAAGAAGTAAAGCCCGCAAATGACTGGGACCCTGAAATAGAGATCGTCATCGGCAACGACCTAGCCGACAAAGTCCGATCCGCAACCGGTACAACTTAACTCACCAGGTACCGTTCGTCCAGGTGAGTAGCGGCAGAGAAGCTTTCGGTTAGGGGGAATAGTGGCGATTCTATGGCTTACCTAACCCTTGCGGAGCCCTTCCCTTGCCCCATAGACACGCTAAAGCGATGATAGTCACCAGGTAAGGCAAAGCTTGCCATGCTTCGGAGGGAATCTTTGCTCCCAAGAGTTCTGTTCCTTGCAGTTGAATCTGAACAGCCTCAAACAAGGCAAATCCGATACAGGCGGCGAACGTTGGAATGGGTTTCCACCCACCTAAGATGAGAGCGGCAAGAGCTATATAGCCTCGCCCGGCAGTCATGTTGTCACTAAACCTACCCACGTTGCTTACAATGAGAGCCCCCGCAAGTCCAGTCAGCACACCAGTCACGGCTAGAGCTACTAGCCGCACTCTCAGGGGACGAACTCCCATAAGCCGTGCCTTATCTGGATCATTGCCTACCGCGAAGAGACGCAACCCGGCCCGAGTTCTCTTTATATAGGAGAAGGCCGCCCAAGGAAGGATAAAGGCCAGCAACAAGTAAAGTGAAACTGTGAACTTGCCCGCAGAACCTAAATCCAATGTCAAGGTAGGCAAGACAGGAATCGAGCCGCTGTCTCGGTTGGCAAAGGCTCCATAAAGGAAGTTGCTTGCGCCCATCGCGAGAAGATTGATGCTCATCCCACTGACAACATGGTCAATGGAAAACTTCTGCGTGAGTAACCAATGTAGCAACGAAAGCAGGATTGCCGCACCAACTCCAGCACCAACACCTATATAAGCATTGCCCGTAGAGCCCGCTACGATCGCGGTAGTACAAGCCGACATCAACATCTTGCCCTCTAAGCCAAGGTTGATCACACCACTTCGTTCGCTGGCAAGCCCTCCCAAAGCCGCAAGAATATAAGGGGCGGCTACGAAGATCGTACTCAACAGGACAGTCACTAGCGTCACGACTCCACCACCTTGTTTCGACGATAGCGGATGGCAGCAGCAGCAATAATCAGGACACCCAATACGATGCCCGTGATCCCTTTCGGAATTCCCAAAATCTGCAATTGAGTGCTACCTTTGGCCAAGACTCCAAAGAGGAGAGCCCCCGGTAACAAGCCAATGGCCGCTGGCCCGGCCAATAACGCCACACCCAGCGCATCAAACCCGTAGCCCGAAGAAATCCCCGCATAGAAGCGATGTTGGAAAGCTAAGACTTGTATAGAACCTGCAAGTCCACCAATCGCCCCGGAAGCAATCATAGCTCGCATCATCACCTTCTTGGAATCAATGCCTGCGGTTGCCGCAGCCGTTGGATTTGCACCAACAGCTCTAAGCTCGTAGCCAGACACCGTTTTTTTGAGCCACCAACTAAGGGCTAGTGCGAGCAAAACTCCAATAAGCAGCCCAGAATTGATTGTCCAAGGACCGGCATTGTAAAGGTGCGACAACTTGGTTGCGTCGGTGATACTCGCTGTGGTGGTACTTTCCTGGCTCGGATCTTTGAGCGGTCCAGCCACCAGTGCTGTCGTCAAAAACGCGGCGACATTGTTGAGCATGATGGTGGTGATAACCTCATGTCCGCCCCGGTAAGCCTTAATCCAGCCTGCGGGAAGCGCCCATAAAGCACCGGCAACAATTCCGAAAATCATTCCCATGAACATGCCCAATGCTCCTGGAAATCTAAGGGCAACAGCAGCGGCAGCACAAGCTCCTACCGTGAACTGCCCCTCAACCCCGATATTGAAGAGACCTGTTTTGAGAGCAAGAAACACGGCCACTCCTGCAATCAGCAATGGCGTTGCTTCCCTTAAAGTGTCGGAAATAGCTTTGGGAGAACCCAAGCTGCCACGGAGCAGATCTTGCACAGCCGCAACAGGAGATACTCCCGTGGAGGCTATCGCCAACCACAAGATAACGAATCCCCCAACGCAAAGGCCCGTTATGGCAAAGGTTCTCTTCAAGCAGCTCCTACCATCAGACAACCGATCACGTTTCGATCCCGCTCCTGACCTTGCCCAGGCTCTATAAGTTCCCCTCGATTCATGACAACAATTCGGTCGCAGTGCTCTAGAAGTTCATCCAGGTCATAGCTCACGATCAAAGCGCCTGCTCCATTGTCACAAGCTTTTCGTAAGCCTTCATAGACTTCACGAGTTGCAGCAAGATCTAACCCTCTAGCAGGCTGAAACGCAAGGATCAATTTTGGTGCATTCCACAAGGCACGCGCTGCAACAAATCGCTGTTGATTGCCTCCACTCAAACTTGACATTGGCTGATCCAGACCTCCATGCTTGGTCTGAAACATCAGGGCCATCTTCTCGGCCTCGCTCATGCGTTCTTTCTCTTGGATCAGGTTATTCTTAGCAAACGGTGAAAGTTGCTGGAGCCCAAGCGATGCATTTTCTTCCAAGGACCAATCCTCGATCACTGCTTCACTATGTCTATCCTCAGGAATGGATCTTAACCCCCACTGGATTCTTGACCCCCCCCGGAGCTTCGTCGCTTCGATATTGCCAAAGATTATCTCGCCACTCACCACGCTCGCAGTTCCTTGCAGCGCCCGAAAAAGCTCCCTTTGCCCGCTTCCATCCACTCCGGCGATACCCACCAACTCACCTGATTGGATTTTCAAGTTGATAGACTTTGTTGCCAAATCTCCCCGATAGCCACGCACATCAAGGTTTTGAACCTCCAATACGAGGTCACCCAAAACGGGAGTGTGAACCGAAGGTGCTTCTAACTTCTTGCCCACAATCAGCTCCGCTAATTCAGCTGGGTTTGTTTCCGTAACGGCTCGCTCGGCCACCTTTTTCCCGCCTCTTAAAACAGTTACACGTGAACAGTGCCCAAAGACTTCAGGCAAGCGATGTGTCACCAATATCACGGTTTTGCCCTCGGCCACCAATAGACGCAAACTTTGGAACAATGCCTCGCCATCTGCCGGCGAAAGCATCGCCGTAGGTTCGTCCAAAATCATGACTTGGGAGTTACGCCAAAGGAGTTTTAGGATTTCTAGCTTTTGAGCTCCAGCTGGACTGAGTTCAGCCGCATCCCGACGCCACTCAAACTGAAATCCCATCTTTTGAGCCAAAGACTCCGCCCTTTGCTCGGCTTGCGAAAGGTTAAGAAGTGCCCCCCCCTCCGCTCCAAGGATCAAGTTTTGCAAACAAGTAAGATCTGGAATGATTCCGTAATGTTGGCTAACCATCCCCACTCCACAGTCGATGGCTTCCCCTGAGCTTTTGAAGGTCACAGGGTTTCCGTCAAGAACAACTTGACCGGAATCCGCATTGATTGCCCCATAAAGGACTTTCATCAACGTGGTCTTTCCTGCCCCATTCTCGCCAACCACGGCATGAATAGAACCTTGTTCAACATGGAGATCAACCTCTTCCAAGGCTCGGACTGATCCAAAGCTCTTCGAAATGTGGTTTAGCTCAACGGCGAACTTCACCCGCCTGCGCCCATCCTCAGCATCGTTTCGTATAGAGCCGCCGTTGTCCATTCGCCGTGGCCTTCCTCCTCCAGTAGCGCTAGAAGCTGATCAACTAGTTGAGTTCCAGGAAGGGACGCATCGATTCCTTCAGCAGCTTCCAGACAATAGGCAAAATCCTTACGTTGGTTCTTCACACTAAACCCGGGCGTCCAATCTTGACTGAGAATCTTTGGGCCGTAGAATTCGAATGCCCAACTGCCACCAGCACCACCCCCCACCAAATCTCTAATCTGCCCGACATCCAATCCCGCCTTCTTCGCAAAGCTGAGTGACTCGCATAACGCAAGAAGAGCCCCTCCCACTGCTATCTGATTGGCCATCTTCGCCATTTGGCCAGCACCGGCATCACCAACGCGCTCTACACGCTTGGAGTAGCAACTCATAAAGGGTTCAGATTCTTTAATATCTGAGACACTTCCACCACAGAACACAGTCAGCGTTCCGTTCTTCGCGCCCATGCTTCCCCCCGTTACGGGAGCATCAATGAATCTCATTCCTTTTGAAATGGCTTGCTGGTGAAGGGCTCTTGCGCCCATTGGGGAGATCGTGGAATGGTCAATAAACAATGTGCCCGGGCTAGCCACAGGAAGCATTTTTTCAAGACAAGCCTGAACGTCTTCCGTTCGATTCACACACAAAAAGATAACAGAGGCCACCTTAGCCAAACTGTCAAGGCTGTGCGCAACCTCGCACCCAAGCGCTTGGAGGGGTTCGGTTTTGGAGGAAGTTCGATTCCAGACAATGACCGACCGTCCCGATTTTAGTAAGTGACCCGCCATTGGCCCACCCATGGTTCCTAGCCCAACAAACCCGATTGCATCAGACATCGGTTGCGAGGGTACCCGGCAGAAAGGTCTCAAACAAATGGGGATTTCAAGCCTTTCTGTTAAGAAAACACTGCATCACTGCAAGAAGTTTTCGCAGAGTTCCCGGATAGGAAAAAATTCCCAAAAAACCTCTTTGCTAAATGTTAAAAATGATGTAGTTTAAATATGCCTCTTCTTGAGGTTTTGGGGATTTCGATAGAATCGCAAGGTTCCTCGAGTTCTTTTTTAGTTGCCACACGGTAATCCCGCCCAAAGTTGGGCGGGAAAGCCAAAACTCCATTTTTTCCCCCTTGCACTCCTTTATCCTTTGGAATATAGTATTCAAAGTTAGCCTGTAAGCTATACAGGTTACCCCTTGGAGGTACTTTAGCCACGCGTAAAGCATTTACGCTTATTGAACTACTAGTTGTTATCGCAATTATTGCTATTCTAGCAGCCATTCTCTTCCCCGTGTTTGCCCAAGCAAAAGAGGCGGCAAAGAAGACAAGCTGCTTAAGCAACACGAAACAGGTCAACCTGTCAATGATCCAGTACCAGGCCGATTATGATGATGTCATGGTTCCTGTAACTGGTTGTGATTGGGGAAGTCCGCAGTACGGGAGTTTGGATTGTCCATCTTATCCCGAGTTAACCCAGCCGTATACTAAGAACTGGAATATTCACCGATCACCAGGTGATAGTAGCGGTGAAAGTACTTATGCAACAATGCCTGATGATTCAGGACCATGTACAGCCACGGATAAAGGAAAATGCTATGGCTGGCGAAGTAACTACGGATATAACTTCATGTATCTCAGTTTGCCTGTGTACGGTTCTGGAGGCTCACCCAACGGTAGGCCAAATACACAGTCAAGCACAGCTGTTGGCCAACCGGCATCTACAGTAATGACGACAACGTCAATTTGGGATAGATCTGGAGGATCACCCCGTGGTGGCGGTAACTGGGCTGTAAACGCTCCATGTTATATTGAAGTTGGCGGGGCCAGCTATGCAGTACCGACGAGCTATTCTTTTTACGCTCTCTCCACCTCAAATGGTATTCTTTGGGATCCAACAAACAATGCCTCTGCGACCCAGTTTGGCTACGTCTATCCATTCTTTACTGGCAAGACAATTGTTAATACAAGCTTTACTGATGGACACGCCAAAGGCCTCCGTATCGGAGACCTATCGAAAGGTTGCAACTTGACAACGGGAGTTATTGTTGACAACGATCAATTCCTTTGGGACTTGAAGTGAAGTCAATTCTCGCCATTGCGATTGCTTGTTGCCTAATGTCCGGATGCGGGCAGGGAGGCGATTCTACTAGCGATGCAGGACAAGAAGTTATCAAGTCTGCCGATAAGGGAGGGGCTCAGCCGAGCCCTAATCTTCCCGCACCCATAGCTGGAGGCGGTCAACGCTCCGGTAAGTTTCAACCTGGAACACCGGGTAGTAACTAGCATAAAGGAGTTAGGAGTTTTTCTCCTAACTCCTACGATCTTACAGTTGCCCCAAAGCCGTGGCTCGGGAATCCTTCCATCGCCCCAAAGGCTTCGATCGTTTCTTTAAGCTCCCCAAACTGATCTTCAGAAAACTTCATCAGGCTCTGAGTCTTTAAAAAGTCCAGGACATTGACCGGTGAGCCAAATCTAGCCGCAGTGGCGGTTGGAAGAGTATGTGAGGGTCCTGCGCAATAATCGCCTGCACTCTCTGGAGTCCACTCTCCCATCAGAATACAGCCCGCATTTCGAACCTGATCCGCAACCCGATCTGGCTCTTCTGTTGCAATAGACAGATGCTCGGGAGCAATCAAATCTATGATTTCGACAGCTTCAGCAAGATCGCGGACCAAGATACATACTCCTTCCCTTTGCATGGCTTCACGCATTGTTTCCGCCCTAGGTGCATTGGATAGTTGAGTTTCTATTTCGGCAAGAACCTGTTCGGCTTTGCTTTCAGACAGACTCACCAGAAATCCAGCATTGTCCGGCGCGTGTTCTATCTGGGTCAGGAAGTCTGCTGCAGCATAAGCCACGTTGCTTGAGTCATCAATCAACACACAAACCTCGCTTGGCCCAGCATATCCGTCCAGCCCAACGGTTCCCCATAGCTGACGCTTGGCCTCATTCACAAAGCGATTACCCGGGCCCACCACCTTATCAACCCGTTCAACGCTTTCAGTACCGAGTGCCAGCGCCGCAATTGCTGCGGCACCACCCACCTTGGCGACCTTCGCTACGCCACAGTATCGGGCGGCATACAGAACGGCTGGAGAAAGCGTTCCATCCTCTCTTGCGGGAGTCGTGACTGTAACATGATTCACCCCGGCAACTTGAGCTGGCACCACATTCATTACCACAGAGCTTGGATAGTTCGCGTTGCCCCCCGGCACATATGCGCCAACCTTTTGGAGGGGTATCAGCCTCTGCCCAAGCACAAAACCAGCAGGCGATGCATTCCAAGTCCAAAAGAAGTTTGGATAGTGGTGACGCGGCTGACCATCTCTCTTTCGGATATCAGATGACTGATACTCATGCTCAACCCAACCCTTGGTTAAAGCATTCAGTTGGTTTCCATGGAATTGCCTAACCCTCTCGATAGCATGGTCAATCGCAAATGCATAGTCGGCAGATGGCATGGCCTCATCAATTTCTTCCTGAGTGGCTAGCAAGCTACTGAGACTGGGCGCGTCAAACTTACGCGCACTCTCCAATAGAGCCAGATCACCACGCTGTCGCACATCGGCAATGATTTCACTGACAACCTGAACAACCGATTCCTCATAGCGAACTCCACGGGATCGCAAGAATGGCCTTGGATCTTCAAGTCTACAGTCAAATCGGCGCATCAGCTCTTCAACAAAGTTTTGGCGTGAGTAAGACGCTTAACCATTCTTTCAGTACCCAGCACACTCATAAGTTCAAACAAGCCTGGGCCAACGGTTTTACCAGTTAGGGCTACGCGAGTCGGATGAACAACTGGGCCAATCTTTTCGAATCCGTTCTTCTCCGCAAACTCCTTAATCAACCCTTCACACCATTCCACCGAGGCTGTCTCACTCGCGGAGAATCGCTCCAGTAGAAAGTCGAACAGCTTGCTAACGTGCTCTTGGCCAAACCACTTATCAACCGCTTTCTGATCGAAAGGCACCTGTTCTACCAAAAAGAACTCACATGCCTCTCCGAACTCGGCAAGCGTTTGAACTCGCTCCTGTTCCAGCTTCACACATTCAAGAACGTAGGCACGATCCTTCTCTGCCGCCTGCTCTAGTCGACTTAAGCGAGCCCAAACATCCACCCCTTGAATCGGCGCCTTGCCAGGCATTGGGTTCTCTTCAACATAGTTCACCCAGTACTCCTTGGTGTAAGGTGTGCGGATAAACGTCAAAAGGGACTCCAGCAATGCTTCAGGAGAAGCCTGGCGTATTTTGTGCCCGTTTAGCCACTTTAACTTATCGATATCAAATCGCCCTGGAGAGGCTTGCAGTCCCTTCAGATTAAACGCCTCGATAAGCTCTTGCTGACTCAAAACCTCTCGATCATCCCCCGGAGACCAGCCAATAAGCGCAATAAAATTCTTGAGTGCATCGGGCTCGTAGCCTTGAGCTGCGTAGTCCAGAACGCGAGTCGCCCCGTGCCGCTTCGACAGCTTCTTGCCATCTGTACCGACAATGACTGGGCAGTGGACAAACACCGGCTTCTCCCAGCCAAACATCTCGAACAAAAGCCAGTGATTAGGAGATGTAGCAATCCACTCTTCACCACGCAATACATGAGTAATTCCCATTAAATGATCGTCAACCATTGCCGCGAAATGATAGGTTGGCATCCCATCCGCTTTGATAAGCACAGGGTCTGGAAGCGTATTCGTATCGAACTCCACCCGTCCTCGAATGAAATCTTCCACCACCACCGTACGGTCACGGGGAATGCGCTGTCGAATAACAAACGACTTTCCTTCTGCTATCGCCGCCTGAACCTTCTCTTCAGAAGCATCTCTCCAGTCACCACCAAAATATCCAGTCGGCATTTTGTTGATCTGCTGATACTCGCGCATTTCGTCAAGCTCTTGGGGAGTATCAAACGCCTTGTACGCGTGGCCAAGCTCCATCAGCTTGTCGATCCAAGTCGCATAGATTCCAGCTTCTTTGCGCTCGCTTTGACGATAGGGGCCGTGCGGACCTCCCACATGAGGTCCTTCATCAAAGTCGATTCCAACCCACTGCAGAGTCTCTACAAACTCTTGTTCGCTCTCTGGATTATAGCGAGACCGGTCAGTGTCTTCCAAGCGCAACAAAATTTGCCCACCTTGGTTCTTGGCAAACAGGTAGTCAAACAGGACTGTACGGAGTGCTCCCACATGGAGCAAACCCGTTGGACTTGGCGCAAAGCGAACGCGAACAGACATTCCCTATAGGTTACCGGGAGGGTGAGGCAGGGAGATAGTTTGATAGTGCGATAGTTCAATGGTCTGGGTTCGATGCGTCAAAGTCCCTAGACCTTTTTAGAACTTGCCCGCAAATCTGAATGTTTCTGTACAATGCAAATCGTTCCCGGGAAGCATAAGTGGCGGATTGGTACTACATTGGACACTATGGGCAGTTAGGGCCCCTCACTCGTGAGCAGATTGACGAGCTGATCGATGGCGGGGTTATCTCCCGTGACACCTATGTATGGCAAGTCGGAATGCCCGAATGGCTTCCTGCAGATCGGATTATCGAGTTACGCAACAGTTTTAATGCCTCTTCCCTAGGCTCTACTCCGCCTCCACCACCCATGAGTCCCGCGGCTCCGCCACAAATTGGGCCAGCTCAAACCTTTGGCACTTCTTGGCTCGCTCCATCATCTAGTTTTTCTCCAACCTACTCACCGATACGAAGCGATCGAAGCCGCACCGCATCTGGAATACTGCAACTTTTCTTGCCGGGAGTTGGCCGTATCTACCTCGGATACTCGGCACACGGTGTTCTTCAGCTGTTCTTCACGCTCTGTTTTGGGATCGGATTCTTATGGTCCTTCATTGATGGAATCATAATCTTGACCGGCGGCGTTAAACTCGATGGATACGGTCGTCAACTTACCGATTAGTTCATAGAGTCGCTAAGTCGGGTAGAACGTCTATAGAATATTCATGCGATCATTTCTGATCCTCTTGGTTCTTGCGGGGCTGGCAGCGTTAGCTATCAGTCAATACACCCCTAAACCCGGTGAAACGGTTATCAAAATTGCCGTTGAGGGTCGGGGCAATGTGTTTATTAAGCTCCATACCAAGGAGGCTCCTAAGGCCACAAGCCAAATCATCTCGCTAGTAAACGAAAAGTTTTACGATGGACAGAAGGTGTTTAGAGCGGAAAAGACACCCAAGCCATTCATGGTGCAGATGGGTGACCCCCAAACTAAAACAAAAGACGTAGATGATCCAACGATTGGCAGCGGTGGCAGCGGTCGCAAAGTCGCCTTTGAAGACAGTGGCTTTTCTAATGATGAAGGCGCAGTTGGCTTAGCAGCAATTCCAGGAGATAGAAACTCAGGCGACAGTCAGTTCTATATCCTTTTAACTCGAGCCCGCTTCCTGGACGGCAATTACACGGTGTTTGGCCAGGTTGTCAACGGAATGGAGGTCGTCAAGAAGATTGAGCGAGGCGACCGAATCACAAACGTAACCATTGTCCGCTAGGTTCTAACGGCTAGGGATCGAAACGTAGCCCTTGAAAAGCATCCTAGCTGAGTCGTTGCTTGAGGGTGTTAGACGTAACCTACTACTTTTTCAACTCCCCAAATTATGTGATTGACAAAAGCCTTTCCTAAGAACTATTAGGTTGGGAGACATAGTTTATGCGATATCAAACCTCGCTCTTTGTCTATTTTATTGCACTTGATCGTGATGATATCGATGATTTCGATGATGAGAATGACAGCTATCGCAAAATGGATATTGCTAGTTCGTTGGGAGGAAGGCAAACTGGACAGACCAGAGAAAGCGGGCTCCGCGTGTAGATTCCAAGAAACATCGCGATCAATCGCCACAATAGGTTCACTCAGATTAAAAGTGGTGTCATACTTTTAGTCCCGTGGAACAAGCTTCTCCAACCGCACCGGAAGTTCCACGCACTCCGTCTGCCCTGCCTGGAACCCTAAAAGCCGTCCTTCTGCGCTTGCTTTACGGCGTTCTAAGCCTGGTTTTCATCTCGCTTGTCGTTTTCCTGGCCGATGAAGTTTCTCCCGGCGACGCAGCAACCATTATTGCGGGTGACAAGGCAACCCCCGCCCAAGTGGAAACGCTCAGAGAGCAGATGGGATTGAATCGACCTTGGCCTAAAAGGTACGTGGAGTTCTTAGGCAAGACCGCTAAGCTGGATTTCGGCAATAGCTACTTCGGAACGAAGCGAAACATCCGTGAGATGCTGTTTGAGAAAATGCCTATCACGGCTATGCTGGCGCTCACGGCGATTGTGATCGCAGCGATCGTAGGGATCACTCTTGGCACGTTGGCGGGGATTTACCGTTCTCGCCCCCCCGACACCGC
The DNA here is from genome assembly GCA_037190145.1 of Fimbriimonadaceae bacterium. Taxonomy (GTDB): domain Bacteria; phylum Armatimonadota; class Fimbriimonadia; order Fimbriimonadales; family Fimbriimonadaceae; genus 55-13. The sequence continues at coordinate 385,517 of JBBCJU010000008.1, read as the reverse complement.
AATTCTGGTGCTTTCAACCTTGGGAGTGACAATACCGACCTTCGTTTTGGCTCCCGTGCTTGTTTATTTCTTCGCGACAAAGATGGATATGTTGCCTCCCACATGGGAGGTCAATATGCGGGCTCCTATCTGGATGTACATGCTTCTGCCGGTTAGCATCCTCGCCGCGCGACCATCGGCATTGCTCACCCGCGTCACCCGAGCAAGCATGATCGAGACGCTTCAGCAAGAGTTCATTCGAACCGCCATCGCAAAGGGAGTTCCCCCCGGGCGACTGATTTTCAAGCATGGGCTCCGAAATGCCATCTTGCCCGTATTTACGGTGATTGGAACCAGCTTTGGGTTTTTGCTCACCGGTTCCTTTGTGCTTGAAACCGTTTTTACCATTCCAGGGATTGGACAAGAAGGAATTGACGCGATCATGCTTGGCGATATGCCCCGCATTCAAGGGATCGTGCTGGCAACAGGATTGATGTTCTTGATCCTCAATTTGCTGGTGGATATCTGCTTACCCATCCTTGATCCAAGAATCCGGGAGGCCCAGGTTTGAAGGCAAAGAAACCTTGGCTACTTTGGATCGGCGGAACCTATCTGGTTGCGTTAGTGCTTTTCTCCTTCTTGGTTCCTGCCCTGCGATCTTCACAATTGCGTCCGCCGGATGTCCAGGAGTTTAACGCGGTAACCGCCATTGTCGATAAGCCATTCCTTCCCGCTGGAGGCAAATATCCGCTCGGGACGGATGAGCTGGGTCGAGATGTACTGGCAAGACTGGCACAAGGCGGACGGACCTCGCTCATTATCGGTTTGACGGTTCAGGCAATTGCTCTCATTCTCGGGCTCGTGATCGGCACCATCGGCGTCTACGCCCCGAAGTGGATTCGGGAACCTACCATGCGCTTGACGGATGCCATGTTTGCTTTTCCCGACATTCTGCTGGGCATGCTCCTCATCGGCGCATTTGCCAGTGCTTCGGTCGGAAATCCAGCGTTAAAGGCGATTGTAGAGCAAGGCACGATCCCCGTTATCGCCGCCCTTGCATGTACGGCTTGGCCCTCTATTGCCCGATTGGTTCGTAGCCAAGTTGCCAGCCTTAAGGACAGAGAGTTCGTGGTCGCGGCAAAGGCTAGTGGAGCTTCGACCTTCTATATCGTCACCCGCCACGTGCTACCTCAGATTTGGGGCATCTTGTTGGCCGTGAGCATGGTTGACCTGGCGGGAACCATCCTGGCTGAAGCCACCCTTAGCTTCCTTGGCATTGGTATTCGACCACCTAATCCTAGTTGGGGTGGAATGTTGAATATGGCTCGTCAAAACATGCAAGCCCATCCGGGAGCCCTCCTTCCGTCGGCTCTGATGCTTAGCTTATCCATCTTTGCACTAAGCTTCGTAGGAGATGGATTGAGAGCGAAGATGGATCCTAAACACCGCTAGTTGATTGCAGTGCTGACGGGTCAATTCTGAAGAAAGCTTCCCACTAGATTAGGATCTAGTGGGCATTACTTTCCAAGCGCGACTTCAATGGCTTTCTTAAGCTGAGGATCACGTACCGGATCGCCAAAGTCGCGGAAGCTAAGAGGCTTATTCTCGTCAATCTTGGCCTCAATATCGGGCTTGAGTCCGCCGCTAACGTATTGGCCGTCTTCATCAACTTTTCGGCTGATATCATCTGCACTCGGCAAGAAGTATTTCGCAATCGTTATCTTTGCGCTTGCCCCATCGATCAGCTCTTTCACTTCTTGAACAGAGGCCTTACCATAGGAGTGCGTTCCAACTAGGGTTGCCTTTCCATAGTCTCGCAACACGCCCGCAAATATTTCCGCAGCGCTAGCTGAATCTTCATCAATCAGGATCACGACTGGATACGTCCACTTTCGAAGGTAGCCGGTAAGACTATTAGCGGTTCGACGACGTCCCTCTCGGTCTTTCATCGTTACAACCGTCTTCCCTTCTACAAACCGGGAAACCATTTCTACGGCGGTTTCAAGAAGGCCGCCAGGATTCGCGCGCAAATCAATGACTAAGCCGCGCATTGGGTTCTTGGAAAGCTTGTCGATCGCACTGTCAAATTGCTCCGCAGTTGGTTCACTGAAGCTTTGAACCGTCACGTATCCAACTTGACTATCCTTGAAGTACGAACTCTCAACCGTTGGCGTAATCACACGAGCCCTGCGAATATTGTAAACGCGTACCTTTGACTCGCCGCTTTTCACCACGCCCAGTTTCACCATCGTGCCTTCTTTGCCGCGTATTTTGCTAACCATAGCATCTGTGTCTTTCCCTGCATAGGAGACACCATCGATGGTGGTGATCGTATCGTCTTTGGTCAAACCAGCGTTTGCCGCGGGCCCTCCATCAAAAACGGTTGCGATGCGGGCACCTAAAGGATCTTGGGATAATCGAGCACCAATTCCAACGAAGTTTGCACGAGTCTCAAGCGCAAAGTTCTCAGCCAAACGAGGCTGCAAGAACATGGTATGCGGGTCTCCCATGGAGGCCATCAAACCTTCCATTCCGGCGTACTTTAAATCCAGGCTCTTTACGGGTCGAAAGAACGACGAGGAAATCCGTGCATAAGACTGTTTGAAAGTCTGCTCCGGGCTTAAACTGATGCCCTCATCTTTACCAAAAGCCAAGGCCAGCGCCCGAGGGCTTGGCATTTGACCCTGCTGGATATCTCGCCAAAAGAAACCGAAGGCCCAGAGAAGGCCGACTAACGCAACGAAGGCAAGAAACTTGAGAACCTTCACTTTGCTGCCTCCACATAAGATGCCACCGCGAGGGAGAATCCGGCTCCTTCAGGTAGGGGGCAATCATCGACTAAAACCATATGCCCAGCCATCTTGCCTCCCGTCAGCTTTGCCACCCCGGCTTTCACGAGTACTTGGGCAAAGACCTCGGCTACGCCTCGGGTGCTTTCGTCTACGAGAAGGGATATCTGTGGAGGTTGAGAGTTGCCATTCTTTACTTCGAATGGCAAACTTCGATTTGCAAGTTTGAGTTGACCGTAGCTTCCTTTGGGAGCAAGCAACTCAAGGCACTTCTGCATCGGATCATGCAAGCCGTTTGCGTTATTACGCAGGTCAATCGTGATTTGCTTTTTGCCATCAATTGCAGATTCGAGTTCCCTATCCACACCTGGGGCAAACCGAAGCTGCAAGACTCCATCTACTTCAGAAAACCCAGGCAAACGCGAAGGAGCTTTGGTGATCACGGTATGTCGAGTTTCTGCGCCTCTCTTCCAGACAATATCGACACTGCCATCTTTTCCGGTTAAAAGCTTTTCCCTTGCTCTCAGCGGCATGATTGTCTTCTTGGTTCTTTTAGACAGCTCTGTTCTGACTTTAGAGATCTCATCGAACGTTACTTTGCCGTCCGCAAAGTCCTTTTGCAGTTTGCGAAATGACGCAACCGTTTCCGCGTTCGGGACCCAGTGGTCGTCCACGAACTCTACATAATCGCCAAGCTTCACTCCAGCCTTATCAGCCGGGCTACCGGGAACTACAGTCACAACGGCTAACTTCGGAATTCGGATGCTGCCCGCTAAGGTTTGGACAGGATCAATAGGTTGTCCAGAGCCTGGATTATCCTTGGACGGCGGTTCACTGTAGATGAGCTCTAGCTGAGCACCAATCCCTTCGAACTGTCCCAGCCGCATATTTTGATGCGCTTGGAACATGTCTTTCTCCATGTATAAGGAGTCCGCATCACCCAAGCTAGCAACCATTCCTCGAACGGCCCCAAGTGCTAGCTTTTGCTCATCTGTGATCTTTTCTACATAACGCTGCTTGAGAAGATTTGTGATCTCGTAAAAGTAATCGCCTTCTGGAACTTCACGTTTATCACGGGATGCCAAAACTCCGTCAGTGGGGAACGCACTAGGACTTGAAATCGATGCCGCAAGAGTATTTGTTCCTCCCACATCCACCTTGTCACGCATTACCGCTCCAGTTAATACAGCGCCAGCCGAAACAAGGACAGCCCCAGCGGCTATAAAACTCTTTGCGGTTGCATTCATATTTAACAGTTCAGTTCCGCATCTAGTAAGTTGACGCGTTTCGCATGTCTTTCAGCATCATCCGGGCCAGTGGACAGGAATGCAGACATGATCTCTTCACTTTGTTCCTTGGTCAAGATACGTCCACCCAAGCATAAAACGTTCGCATGGTTATGGAGTCGGGCTAATTTAGCCATTTCTACAGATGTACAATCTGCCGCTCGAATATGGGGATAGCGATTCGCTCGGATACTGACCCCGATTCCTGTTCCGCAAACCAGAATTCCAAAGTCAAATTTGCCTCCCTTCAGTTCGCAAGCAACAGCATCGGAGGCAAGCGGATAATCAAAAGGCTCCTCTGACTGGGCCCCAACTTCAACGACTTCGTGTCCTTGATTCCGGGCCCATTGTGCCACGTGAGTTCTCAGTTCAAAACCGGCATGATCCGATCCAAAAATTAGGTTCAACCTTCAATCTCCTTCATTCTCTCAACCACTCGCGGATCAATACTGCTCTTCAGGTTTTCCAGGGCGGTACTTGGTAAGGTCAGCTTCTTTGCCTTAGCCAAGTCAATCAATGCTAACTGAACAACCGGAAACTTATCCGTAAAAGTATTTGAAACTTCATCGGTGGAAACATCTCCAGGCTGCTTGGCTAAGGCTTGTAGTGCTTGGGCCCTTACGAATGGAGACAAATCCACCACTGCAATCCGCAAAGCTGAGCGATGCTCATCCTTAGGATCAGCCTGCATTCGATTAACCAAGTTCTGGCGAACCCAAACAGAATCATCCCGTATCAACTTGTAACCTTCAGCGGCTAAGTTTTCGACACCACTTGTTATAAGTCGCCAAGCGCTTTCCGCGCGCACTGCGTCACTCGGATCGTTTACGGCAGACCAAAGGAACCGCTTCTGGACAACTGAGTTTTGAGCGTTGGCCGTGCGAGTAAGAGCAAGCCGAATCTGAGGGTCTGTTTCCTGAAGGAAAGTCATCGAAATGACAGCAGCCTCATCACCAGGAAGAAGAGTGATACTCTTTGCTCCTGCCAACCTCGTATGCCATGACCGGCTGGCAAAAAGTCGACTAAGAATCCCCGCAGCTTTTGCGTCACCCAGTTTCCCGATCTCAACTCCGGCAGCCTGCTTTACTCTCTCGAAAGGACTGGAGCTTACAAGACGCTGAACTTCTGCGACTGCGGTTGGAGTTCCTAGTTGAGCGAGCCTCTTTACGGCTTCCTCTGCAACACGCCCGTTTACACTCCTTGTTAGCTGAGACAAAGCCTCTTCATCTGAAGCGGAATAAGCCGTTTCGCGAAGAACGAGCCCGTTCAACTTCACAAAATCCGAAGGGTCTTTCAAAAGCTCCGCAGCGGAAAGATTTTTCGCGGCTTGAGCTCGTTGATTCAGTTCACTATCTTGATCAGCCTTTGGAGGAGTAGGCGTACCTTCGGCCAAAAGTTGGAAGTCATCGAAGAAATATGCGATCTCACCGACTTGGCCACGATCCGCATCATCTTCGATTGGGCCAATGTAAAGCTCTTGAATCGTCCTTGGTTGCTGATTTCGCAGGTCAATGACAACCTGTTGCCAAGTTCCATCTGAAACAGAAGGGATTGCCTTTATAAGCGGGAAGCGTTCCTTGCTGGAGCCATCACTAATCCGAACAGCCAACGCATCACGAGAGTTTGTCTTAACCCAAAAACTCAGATATGGGGTCTTGGAACTATCAATGTTTTGATAGGGTAAGGCAAAACCACCTTTTCGGACGGGTGAATTCTCGCTGTAACGCAGAACGGGGCCACGATCAGGGTCGTTTTCCACAGACACCGTGACGTTTCCGGAGAAGGATGCTGACCGCTGAGGAACTTCCACCCCTCCTTGTGTTTCTGGCGAGGTTTCCTTTGCAAAATCATACAGTTCTTTAAGTGCCTCAAAACTCACTTCATCAGAGGCCAGAATGGGCCACACCTTATCTGGGAAAAGACCAGAAAGAGTCGGCTGATGGAAACCTGCCGAAGGCGCGGTTACGATCGGCGCGCGAAAAACGCCTAGCTCATACCACCTAAGAAGCGCTTGCATGGCTACCTGATCGGCAACATACTTTGTAAAGCTATCTCCGTCAAGTTCCTGAGAGAGTAGAGGTTCCAGCTGGGTGGCGTCCAATACCAAAACGGTTTTGTACGGCCCTCGGAAAATCCGATCCTCTGCGACATAAGCTCCGCGGTTTGTTCTTGACAGCGCGTAATCGTTTTTCCAAGCTAAGTTGGGTTGATTAACTGCAGTGGTGCCGCGAGTTACCGCAGGGTTAACGGCAAATGCGACAGGGTCGTTATCAACACTTACCTCTAGGGAGATGTTTAAAGCGCCGTTAGTCGCCACTCTCGCATACCCAGGAACTCTCGCTAAAGCTTTCAGCAGTTCATCAACCTGCTTAGGAGAAAGTCGCTGTCGCCGCTGCCTAATCAACCCATCTGACCCTACAGCCGCAGAATCTGTTTGGGTAACGATGAAAATTCGGGTTCGCCACAAGGCGACATCCTTTGAGGCAGGCCCAAGATCAGCGAGTTTGGACGCAATGGACGACCAATCACCCGGAGCGTGGAAAGGAGTGGGCCAAGCTCGTTGTGACGCAGACAGACCCGTAAACCCATCCCAATTTTTTACTTCATCAGGAATCTGACGAACATTGGGTGAGGGATAGGTGACCTGAACAACTTTGTCGGCCAAGGTTAAAGTTCCGCCCTGAAGCGCAATCGTCGAAAACGCCGCCAGGGCGGAAACTAGAGTCATTTTTTACAGTATCTCGAAGAGGCGGATATCGTCATCCGTTACCGCATGACCATCGCCGCGGCTAAACTGAAGCGCCTCTTTAGGTTGGACGACTGAGAGGTCGGCGGGTAGCTTTCCAATTAGGTCCAAAACAACTTTTTTGATCTTCTCAGAGTTCGATTTGAATACTTCAAGAACATCTGTGGCATTTACAGCCTCTGCACCCGCGTGAACTCCGCTATCGTAGTCCGTAATCAAGGCGATATTGACTACGCCCATTCCAAGTTCGCGGCATAGATAAGCTTCCGGATATTGAGTCATGTTAATGACCTCCCACCCTGCATCGTGGAACCATTTACTTTCTGCCTTGGTGCTAAACCTGGGGCCTTGAATGACAACAACCGTTCCCTTGTCGTGCACTGTGATGCCGTGTTCTCGGATCGTCTCAATTGCAAGCTTTCTTAGCAATGGATCATAGGTTTCAGCGGGCGAAATGTGGGTGACGATAGGGCCGTCGTAGAAGGTGTCTTTTCGACCGTTTGTGCGATCTACAAACTGATCGCTAACGACAAAGTGTCCAGGCTCTACATGCACTTGCAATGAACCAGCCGCACAAGGGCTGATGATTGCCTGCACGCCCAGAGACCTCATTGCCCATACGTTCGCACGATAATTGATCATGTGCGGGGGGATCGTATGATGTCGACCGTGCCGGGGCAAGAATGCAACCTTACGACCATTTACAGTCGCAAGAAAAACGGCATCGCTAGGTGGTCCATAGGGAGTATCAACTTTAACCTCCCGGACATCTTCTAGAAGACTGTAAAAACCCGACCCACCAAAAACGCCTACTTCTGCTTTCAATTGTTACCTGCCATATCCATAATTGCTCGATTCATTAGATTCAATTCCTTTTCAACCCGATAGCCGCGGCGCGTCATGTACTCAGAGTTAATGCCTCTCACCTTAACCTTAGCGATTGCGGAAAGAGACTTCAGTCTTGGGTCAGCCATCAGAGCATCTGGCTTGCCCGCCGTGATGATCATATCGGGGTTGAGCTTTATCAAGGCCTCAGCCGAAATAGACACATATTTATCGGAATCGGGACCAACCGGCACACCGCCCGCATTTTTCACGACGTCCGCATGGAAGCTGTTTACACCGGCGATCAGATGCTCACCACTTTTGCCGGGCATGATAATCGCAACTCTGGCTTCAGGACTGATCGGCTCGCGCTTCTCGGCATCAATCTTATCAATATAAGTTGAGGCTTCCATTTCTGCTCCGATTAGGCTCCCAAAAGCCATGACTTCTTTAGTGAAATCAGCAATGGTATTGCCCTTGAACTCGAATGTGTCAATACCAAGCGCTTTGATTTGAGCGATATCACTATCGCTATAAAGCCCTTTATCGTAGATCACAAGGCTTGGATTTGCAGCCTTGAGCTTCTCATAGTCGGGCTTCACCTGCGCAACAACTGGCGCTGCAGATACTGCGGCGGGGAAATCACAGGATGCAGTACGGCCTACAAGTTGCAATCCGTATGCTAATGAACCCACTAGCTCCGTAGTACTTGGGCTAAGGCTGGCCACTGTTCGGTAGGTTTTCTCTCGGGCAGGCCAAGAGACACGCTCCTCACCCGGGCGGCACCCAGCGGTAAACAGCAACGCTAAAAAGGGGAGCAAAAACGCTCGACGCATAAGTTCATTCTGGCGTATCGGCATACTCTAAAGCTAGACAACTTCTAGGCCCCAATTGCTCCCGACGCAGAGAAAAGAGTAATATCTTTAGACCCTTGCAGGGGTGTAGCTCAGTTGGTAGAGCGAAGGTCTCCAAAACCTTAGGTCGCGGGTTCGATCCCTGTCGCCCCTGCCACTTCTCCAAGTGCCTTTTCAAATAGAAAAGAGCCGAGAAGTCTCGACTCTTTCATAACTCTGCAGAAGGGCTTTACTATTTCTTAGCGTCTGAGCACATTGCTTTCACAATGCCGTAAAGCTCGTCATAACTTCGCTGGCCGATCACCATGCAGATCACGCCATCTTCTCGGTTCCAGAACATGGCGTTTGCACCATTAACTTTGGCGCATTTGTACTTTGTGTTCGGTTCATAGTCCCAGAGACCGCTTATCTCCTTCACGTCTAGTAATGCGATAACCGAGACCGATCCGAAGGCATCTGTGAGCCTCGCAAACTGCGTTCTCTTGCCCTGCTCTGGGTTACTGCCAATCGCAGTCACCATCATTTCAGCAGGACGATCTATAAACGCTTCGCCCACGATTTGTTTTAGCGCAGGAGCTAACTCAGCCTTACTCTGTGTACGAGGTGAGGAAAGACTTAAGCCAGCCATGTAACCAGCAACATCATTAGCCGGAACAGCACGATTTGCGGATCGATTAAAAACTCCACCAAATGCAATTGCGACAAAGAAGACGCCGCATATTCCCCATGCGTACTTGCCCACAAAAGCTTCTACTCGCTTGGTCTTATCGATCTCGTCCAGTCGTCCCCGGCAAGCTTTCCATAGGTCATCACACTCTGGAGTGCTGGCACTAGATCGCAATGCATTCTTTAGCGACAGAATTTGCATATACTCTGCCTGGGCCGATGGATCGGCGTTCAGTTGAGCCATCAACTGTGCCCTTTGTTCATCGGGGAGTTCGTTGTCTGCTAGAGCATGAAGCTTTGAACTTTCGATCACTCTTCATCTCCTTGCTTAATAATTCCTTCTTTCATAGCAAACTCAGAAAGCAGGCGTCTTAGGATAGAACGCCCACGGGCAATTCGGCTTCTTACGGTTCCTATCGGGACATCCGTGGCATCCGCGATTTCTTGATAAGTCATCTCCTCGATATCGCTGAGAATGACCGCCGTTCTAAAGTCTTCAGGAACCTGAGCCAAGGCTCTTTCGACTTCCCCGCCGACCATGTTATCAAACAATATTCGGTCGGGAATTTCCTCTTCATGCCCCATCGGCTCCATAACGCCTTCATCATCGAGTGAGCCGAGTTGAGGTCCTCGCTGTCGTTGGCGGTATCGATTGATGTAAAGATTGGTGACAATCCGTAGCATCCAAGCCTTGAAGTTCGTTCCATCAAATCGATCGAACGCTTCATAGGCCCGAACCATCGCTTCCATCGCCAAATCCTCGGCCTCTTCACGCGAACGGGTCAAGCGCAAGGCGGTTCCCAAAACTGCGGGGAACACCTTTTCCGCCTGTCGTTCGAATGCCTCACGCTGGTTGCGGCGGCCAAAGAGCATAGGTCGGGCGAGTGTACCTGCGGCTTTCTGGATTAGCCCGGGTTCTGGAATCGCGTTGGAAAACGTCACGATATACGCAACAGCTTTCAAGCGTTGTGTGTTCCCGGTCCTGGGAGCACTGGCAACTTTGCGATCGTCAAAAACAGACACAAGTTTGCGATGAGTACATAGCCAAGCCTTTAGCGGTTTACGGACCCTTCAAAACACGTAGTCCATTTAGAATTACAATGACAGTGGATCCTTCATGACCGATAACGGCTAGTGGCAATGGTAAGCGTCCCAGTAAAGATAGGGCCGTCAGCAAAGCGATCACTCCGGTAGCAAAAAAGAAATTTGCGCGAATGATTCGGTTCGTTCGTCGCCCAAGCTTCATCATTTCTGGAATACGATCTAAGCGATCATGCACTAGAACTATATCAGCAGCGTTCATGGCAATGTCACTGCCAAGACCACCCATTGCGACTCCAACCGTCGCCGCCGCTAGTGGAGGAGCATCATTCACCCCATCTCCCACCATCATCACATGCTTTCCTGATTTGATTAACTCTGCAATGGCCTTTGATTTATCTCCAGGGAGCAAAGCACCATGATGACGATCTATTCCAAGTTGATTGGCGATTGCTTGCACTGTTTTTTCAGTATCACCGCTTAAAACCACAATGTCATTAACGCCTTGTTTTTTAACAGTCGATAGGAACTCTGTGGCTTCTGGGCGTGGTGTATCCATAAAACCTAATGCTGCCACCTCGTTTCCAACAGCCACCAGGGCAACAGTCATACCTTTAGCATGGAATTGAAGAATATGATCGAGAAAAGGTTGGACAATTTCTATTCCAAGAGACTCCACAAAATCTACTTGCCCAACAACTACTTTCCGTCCATCAACAAAAGCACTTACTCCCTTCCCAGGAACAACCTTCTCATCACTAGCCAAAGGTATCGCAAGGTGATGTTCTAAAGCTTTTTCACGAATTGATTCGGCCACTGGATGAGAAGCGTACTGTTCTGCCGCCGCCGCATATCTCAGGAAAGTTAGTGCAGACAGAGAGAGCTGTCCTTCCCCATGCCAACACTGTTCCTCATCAGTACACGTCCCCTCATCTTGCACCTTAGAACAGACGCAAATTTCTACAAGCTTTGGCTTGCCCATTGTTAGCGTGCCAGTCTTATCTAGAGCAATCGTATCAATGTGTCCAACCTTTTCAATGAACTCGCCGCCTCGTATCAGAATTCCATTTCGTGCCGCCCAAGCAAGGGCACTTAAAGTAGTAGCTGGAGTTGAAATGACTAGCGCACATGGGCTAAGAGCCACGAGTAGCGTTAAAGAGGCATATAGCGCCGTAGACGGGGTCTCTCCAATAAGCAACCTTAGACAAAGAGCTATCGCGAAGACAAGGATCACAAAAACGGTGTATCGCTTACCAAACCACGTGCTAATCCGTTCGCCACTCGCCTTGTTTTCCTGTGCATCTTCGACTAAAGCGACAATCTTATCAAGTGTAGAATCGCCCACAACTGAGGCCACTTTTGCGATTAATACCTCTTCTAGATTGCGAGTTCCACCTAAAAGCTTCTCTCCCACCGATTTAGCTACAGGAACAGACTCTCCAGTCATGGCACTCTGCTCAACAGAGCTTTGCCCAGACACAACAATGCTATCAACCGGTATTCCTTCAAATGGTGGAATCTTGATAAGATCACCAACTCTTAGCCTCTCTACAGGAACAACAGTTTCAGTTCCATCCAAGATAAGAACAGCATTTGCAGGACGAAGCTTTACAAGCTCTTCTATCGCAGAACGAGTCCGCGCCATCGCCAAAGACTCCAAGGTGCTGCTCAGCGAAAACAGAAAAAGCAATGCCGCTGCATCTAGAGGCTCGCCAACAATGACGGCCCCTGCAGCAGCTAGAACCATTAGCAAGTTGACGTCAATAGACCGTTCAGATAGCGAATCCCAAGCTGATTTCAAAGCGAAGTAGGAGCCGAAAGCAACACTGAGATAAGGAATGATAGGATGTACTTGAAAGAGTCCTACTGCAAGCGTTATTCCGCATAGAATCGTGAGCACGACTTGGGGATCACGAAGATAACGCATACATCCGTAGGATAACAGGTAGTACTTCCTACATTCGGACTAAAGGCCGGGATAAACCCGGCCTTCGCTGCTTCTAGGCGTTAGCGCTGATGGCTTCGCCTTCGGGTGACCCCGAAGTCAAAGGCCTACTGCCGCCGTCATCATCGCCGTCGCGATTGCGACTTAGGAGCTTGCCCAGGGCGATAGATGCATCGTCGAGAATCGTGTACGAACACGGAATCACGACAAGGGTAAGAACGGTGGAAAGGGAGATACCACCGATGATGATGATTCCAATGGTCTCTCTAAACTCGGAACCACGTCCGATTGCTAACGCAACCGGCAACATGCCCAAGATCAGAGCCAGGGTGGTCATCATGATGGGTCGAAGTCGGATAGGTCCGGCCTCTACCAAGGCATCATGTCGGCTTCGGCCACGAGCACGGAGGGTGTTCGTATAATCCACCAACAGAATCGCGTTCTTACCAACCAGTCCTACAAGACATATCAGTCCGATGAAGCCAACAATGTTTAGCCCCTTATCGGTAATGATGAGCGCAAGGAGGGCTCCAACAAACGCCTGCGGCTGAGCCAGCTGAATGATCAGCGGATACAGCAGGTTATCGTAGAGCGACGCCAGGAGCATATAAACAAGTAGGAATCCAAGGCCAAGGGCACCTAAGAGATATCCCATCTCACGATTAGTCGCGTCGGCTTGTCCAAGTGCCTTCATTGTCACGCCCTCAGGGACGAGCTTTTCCTTCACTAGGAACTGATCGATTTGCGCTTGTACAGAACCAGGCGCGTACCCAGGCAGCAAGTCTGCGGTGAGTCGTACCTCTTCCGCACGATTTCGTCGATCAATCTTATCTGGACTGGTACCCGGCATTGGCTGGGCAACAGAACTAAGGTAGATCGGACTGCCATTTGAGAACTTGATTGGAATCTTGTTCAGCGTATCTGGATCGTTTCGATCCTCAAGGTTGAGCATCACACGTACGGGATATTCTTCACCACGCACACGCAGCTTTGTTGAGTCATCACCTTCATATAGAAGGCGCATCGCACTCGCTACATCGGCTACGGTCATTCCGTAGTTAGCTAGTCGAGTTCGGTCTGGCTGGAGTCTTAGCTCTGGCTTTCCTGGCTTCGAGGAGATGTCCGCGTTGATAACACCCTTAATCGCCCCGCCATCCAAGCGTCGCTTAATGGCGTCGGCGGTATTGATCGCAAGCGATCGATCCGCAGATGAGAACGATATCTGGACAGGGGCACCGAACCCTTGACCGTTATTGGCTGCGACCTTGATAGTTGCGCCAGGTATGCGGCCAATCATCTCAATCAATTCAGCTGCAACCTTGGTGTCCTTCTCCGATTTAGGTCGGAGCTTCTCACCTGGCTTATTGCCGATCATCGCTGATACGTCGTATAGCGTCACGCTAACTCGAGCGTACTGCGCACCTTGGTTACCGGCATCACCGAAACCACCCGAACCTAACGTTCCAACTTGACTCAGAACATACTTGGCCCATGGGTGGGTTGATGCAACTTCCTCAACTCGATCCACAACCCGCTGGGTTCGCTCAAGGCTAGAACCAGGAGGAAGCTGAATCTCAATTGAAACTTGGCCGCCGTCACTTTCTGGGAAGAAGCCGAACTTAAAGACCGACTCCTCCTTCCACTGAGCGTATTGGAATCCAATAACCGCAGCGATTGGGAAGACTAAACCAAAGGCCAAACCGCTTGCGATGATTCGCATCTTTGCCTTCGGTTTCATCAAGTTCCCGATGATGGCCGGGATGCCCATGATCACAATGGAAGCAAAGAAGCCTTGGAAAATACCACCCATTAGGGTTGCAAAGCTCAAGCCACCCTTGACTACTGCCATCACGAAGAATGCGGCAAAGATGACCCAGTAAACTCGAGTCACTATCTTTGAACCAACCGCACGCCAGTAGTTCAAGCCGAACACGCCGACTCCAAGAAGGACCGCCATCACCATCAGCATCACGCTTGGGCCGGGGGCTGGCTGTCCACCTGGCTCCGTCGCTGGTGTCATGAATACCAAATCTCGGGTCGGAGCAAAGCTTCCGGCGATGAACATAAACACCGCGAAGAGCACAACCGCGCCACTAATGAAGACGAACCATCGGTGATTCAAAGACCACTCCAGGACTCGTCGATAGAAGGACTCTAGACCGCCAAAGCCTCTTTCAAAGCCCTTCGCGAACCAACCCTTGGCATGCTCTACATCTTCACCCTTTCGATACCAGCGAGAAGCCAGCATCGGGGTAACGACGAAGGAAACTAGAAGGGATACGATAACACAAGCGGCGAATGACAGGGCAAGAGGTCGGAAGAACTGACCTACAATTCCACCCATAAAGCCGATAGGCAAGAAGACAACGACGTCCGCAAAGGTGATAGCGATAGCCGCCAGACCGATTTCCGCACGTCCGTTAAGAGCCGCATCTCGCGGATCTTCTCCCATCTTCAAGTGGCGATAAATATTCTCCAAAACAACAATCGCATCATCAACCAACACACCAACCGCAAGCGAGACCGCCAGAAGCGACATGTTATTGAGCGTAAAGCCCATAGCCGACATTGCAATAAAGGTTGCAAAGATACAGAGTGGGATCGCAATCGCAACAATCAACATTCCACGAATGTCGTGAAGGAAGACGTATACGATCGCAGTAACCAGAATAATGCCGAAGACAATCGCGATGATAAGGTCTTCGACTGAGCTTTCAATAATCGTTGACTGGTCAAATGTCTTGGTGAACTGAATGCCGTATTGCTCACTCAGCTGACTAACCAAGGCAGTGGCCGCGTGAGAAATCTCGACCGCGTTACCCTCTTTCGTCTTCTGAACAATAAGAACAACGGAGTCTTTTCCGCCCAAACGGCTATAGCTCCTTCGCTCGATCGAAGTGTCTTGAATCGTAGCGACATCCGTTAACGGAACCATTTTGGGTTGCGAATTCGGATTGTTCTGATCTCGGACAGTAAGAACGGTCTTCTTTATGTCGTCGACACTCTGAAAGTCGGATGGAACACGAACGGCAGTCTCGGTATCTCCTTGAACAATACGCCCGGCAGGAAGATTTTGAGAAGAACTGCGAACCGCATTCAAAACATCGGCCGCACCGATGCCATAAGCTGCCAATCGATCTGGCCTTATCTGTATTTGAATCTCGCGCTGCTCACCACCAGCGGCAGTTGCAGCACCCACACCCTTAAGCTGGGCAAAACGGTCGGCAAGAACATTTTCCGAGAGATCTCGAAGCTCTTGGCCTGACATTTTTTCACTACTCAAAGAGTAGTAAATAACAGGCTGGCTACCCGAATCTAGCTTGGTGATAGTCGGTCGTTCAATTCCGTCGGGCAAATCATTCAAAACGGTATCGACTTTGGATCGAATATCGTTTAGGGCTACGTCTACATCAACCCCTAGCTCCAACTGAACGGCTACGTTGGAAACGCCTTCTTGAGAGGAGCTTGTGACCTCGCGCAAACCATTGACGCCAGAAACGGCCTCTTCTAGTTTTCGGGAAACAAGCTCAGCCACCTCTTCTGGACCCGCACCTGGATAAACGGTGAGGATCGTGATATTTCCGAAGGCAACGTCTGGGTTTTGCTCCAAACGCATGCTGCGGAGGCTTATAAAGCCCATCAACATGACCGCAAGCATCAGCATCAGTACGAAGACTGGACGCTGGATGGCAATTTTTGTTAAACCCACGGGTTAAGCTCCTTCCTTCTTCTCCGTTTCCAGATTCACCTTAGAGCCGTCATCCAGCGAGTTTTGTCCCGCAATGATAACTTGCTGCCCGGAAGTCAATCCGTCAACTTGAACGACACCATTCGTCTGGAGACCGGTTTGCACCGTAACCAGCTTTGCTTTATCGCCATCCAGCACAAACACGACGTCTTTACCGTCGCGTTTTACGATCGCGGCAATCGGCACAGTTGGAGCGTTGGGAACCGTTCTCACGGTCACTTTGCCCACTGCGTACATACCTGGCTTCAAAGTGCTTGTGTCGCCACTAAATGCCACTCGGACTCTAAAGAGTCGGCCAACGGTTTCACCCGCTGGGCTCACAGCCTGTACTGTCCCGGTAAAGCTAACTCCATTTAGCGCACTCACCGACACGGATACCGGACTGCCAACACCAATTTTGTCAATGTTCGTTTCAGGGACCTCACCTTCAAAGTAAGAACCTTCCTTACCAACAATCCGAGCAACGGGTGATCCTGGACCAACCACAGTTCCAGCTTGGACTGGGTTACCAGACACCTTTCCGCTAAACGGAGCCTTGATGGTCGCATCCGCAATGGCTTGTCGAGCAAGGGCAACTTGGGCTTGCGCAGACTGCATTTGTGCACGAGCGGAGCTGACCTGGCTACGAGCCGCTTGGACCTGATCATTCAGATTTACGTCCAGGGCTTGTTGGGCTTTGGCGCTCCGAACTCCTTCTTCCGCTTGTCGAACAGTCTCACGAGCGATATCTATATCCTCAGATCGATTACCCAGGGCAAGCTGCTGTTGAAGCGCTGAATTGTAGTTGGCCTGTGCTGTGTCATAAGCTAAGCGATATTGCTCCAGAACCGCAGCGGCAACCGCTCCTTCCGCAACAAGCTTGGTGTATCTATCCAAGTCTCTTTGCGCCTTATCCAGAGCCGATTTGGCTTGGCGTACATTCCACTCTGCTTGCGATCGCTCTTCTTGGCGCGCACCCGCTAGAGCCTTGGTTAGCTGAGCCTTAGCAGATCTCAACTGGGCTTCAGCTTGGCGAACGGCAGAAGCTGAGCGCGTCGGTTGTATGCGTGCATTCGAAACGGCTTGACTCAGTTGGGCATTTGCGGCTTGCATCGATGATGCAGCAGACTGGACCCCAGCAAGAGCTTGGTTAAGTTGAGCATTCAGAGAACTTGTGTCCTGGACTGCAATGGTTTGACCCGCCGACACAGGGTCGCCGTCCTTGACATATACAGCAACAATTTTGCCGCTATTTTTGGCTCCAACTTGGGAGTCCGTAGACGTGGTGACCTGCCCTGTGATCTCAATCGTCTCTTGGAGCGTTTGAACATTCACCGGCAGAGTTCTCACTGCAACCACGGGGTTGCTTAAGATTTCCTCCGTCTTCTTAGCTCTGGTCTGAGCGCCGCGATCAACGCATCCTCCGATTACCAGCGCCAGGGCCAAAATGCTGATTTGGCTGACTAATTTCAATTCTTTCCTCCCAAGGCTTTCTGCAGGTCATCTGAGCCTACAGCCCGCTGCAATTCTGAAAATGCGGTCAAATAGTCATAGCGAGCTGCAACGACGCCAGTTCTCGCGAGAGTGAGTTGATTTAATGCGTCTGTGATTTCAAGAGTGATGCCCTCTCCTGAAGAGAGCCTTACTCTGCTAATGCGGTAATTCTCTTCCGCAGAAACTAGCTGTCTACGAGCGACCTCTAACCGAGCTGATGCGTTCGTCATATTAGTTAGGGCTTGTCGCACTTCTAACGAAATCCCCAACCTCACCTGCTCAAGCTGAATCTTGGCTTGCTCCTCATCTTGACGAGCTTGCTTAACTTGTGACCTGGTGATTCCAGAGTCAAAGATCGGCCAGTTCAGGGTTAACGTACCTGTTGTAATGTTCTCACGAGCAGAGAGTCCGACCGGATCGATGTTTCGCTGATAGTTGATCGCCATTGTTAAGGAAGGCTGCAAGCCTCGCTCAGTTGCCCTTCTTACATAAGCGAGAGCTTCTTGAGTGCGCTCCAAAGCCTTCGCTTCTGGGCGTACTCCCTGCGCAATCTTATCAATGCTTGAGGTCTCCGTTTCAGGAACAGCCGGAAGAGTTGTCAATCTTTGAGTTTGGATTTCAGTCTCAATCGGACGTCCCATTGCGTTGTTAAGAGCTTGCTTGGCCAAATCCCATTGATTTGTCGCAGTGATCACATCGGATTGAGCCTGGGCTACCTGAGCCTCAATCCGGATAACATCAATCTTCGCCTTTGTTCCTTGAGATAGCTCAGCATTGGCGTTTTTCAATCTCTCTTCGGCTTCGGTAACCGCAGACTTCGCAACTTCAATCTGCTCTTCTGCCCTCAGAACATCAAGATAAGATCGGCGAACGACTAGCTTCACATCGTTTTTAGTGGCCTGGAGTGTCTCTTGGCTTGCGATCAACGTCGCCTTCGACGCACGAACAATTTTGCCAATGTTTCCTGAGATGTCAATCGGAAGCTGAAGACTGGCCGTTGCCTGCTTGGCATCGATAGCCTGCATAACTATTGACTGCCCTGGAGCAAGCTCAGCTCGCTGCTCTTCCTCAAATCGTGTATAGGTTCCGCTGATCACCACTCGTGGCCCCAGCCCCCCTTCACTTTCTCGAACCTTCTGTCGATTCTTCTCGATGGTGGACTGCTGAAGCCGTACGCTAAAAGCGTTTTTGGTGGCAATTTCCACGGCTTCGTCCAACGTAAGGACGGCCCCTCCTTGGGCAGCGGCAAACACGGCCGCAAAGTTAATGAATAACGTCAAGGATTTTCCTCCTCTCCTCGCTCTAGTCGATCAAGTGTTCTCTGGAATTCATCCAGAAACTCACGCGCCGAATCAATCTTGAACAGAATCACCCCGTGGTGAACCGGATGCCGCATCACCATCAATTTGTCGCCCGGTTGAATGTTAAACTCTTCCCGAGCCTCTGCTGGGATGACAACTTGGCCTCTCTCACCTACTGTTGAGGTTCCAAAGAAGCTATCTGTTAAACATGTTTTGATGTCTGGCTTCATTGATAATCACACTAATCACACAAATCATACCAAACAACCATATTAAACAGATCGGAAACATTTGAGTATGCTCCGGCAATATGCACAGAAGCGGGACTTTTGCCCTCAGGTATCGTGCTCCGGCGCGTGTCCTTGCCGTCGGTTTCCTTATTTTTGCCGTAGCAATTACCTTCTCTCAGGACTTGGGTCCGATCTCGACTCGTAACCATAGAGCGATCTCCCTGCCCTTCTTACGGTTTGAACCTCGCTCGAATCTCTTGTCCCATGGAGAACGAGAATGGAATTTGTCTTGGACCACCGCCAACGACTTTCGAATGCTTGCCGAAGGAAGTCGCTTGACGGAAGAAGATTACGAAATACAAAGGTTTGCGCTTCACTATCGGGAAAGACTACGAAACGATCTGGAATGGTCCATTGAGATTCCTTGGCTTTCAAGAGGGGCAGGGTTTCAGGACCCGATAATTGATTGGTGGCACGCAAATGTTCTTCATTGGAGCGATCCGTTAAGGAACAGCCGACCGTTTGGCAAGACTTATATACGACTTCCAAACGAGTCATTTGAAGATTCTGCAGATGGATTAGGCGATATCTCTGTAGTCCTATCTCACGCCTTGGGAAAACGATGGATCGGATCTGTGGGGCTAAAACTCCCAACTGGTAACCCCTCCGCACTTCTCGGAAGTGGAGCTATTGATGCAGGCATCTATGTACAGGGAAGAGTGCCAATCTACCGAAAGCTAACCCTGCATGGCCAGTTGGGCATCATCTTTCAAGGAGAAGCAAAAAAACTTTCAAACTCGCGTGACTTAGTGCATCAAGAAGGACTTTCCCTCGTGTGGCAACAAAACTCGCGAGATGCTTGGGTCGCACAGTGGCAGGGGGAAGCTTCTGCAATTCGGTCGGATGTGTCTGGATCAGACTCCACCCATCGATTACTGACATTTGGATACAAGCGTCGACTCTCAACATCTCAACAACTGGATGTCTTTTTTAGTGAAGATCGAGATGTATTCAGCGGAAACTTCCCAGAGGGAGCAAATATCGGTCCCGACTTCACGATGGGTATACGGCTTGGTTTCAGATTCTAAACATCAATGCGAAGCCCATCGTAGGCAAGCTCAACTCCAGCTGGAAGCTTTGAGTTCGTCACATCATGATCATAGTCGTGGCTAAGGTGAGTGAAGTAAGTCTTTTTTGCCCCAAGCTCCGCGGCAACTTCTAGGGCCTTCTCATAATGAAAGTGATTAGGATGCGGTGCAAGGCGCACTGCATCTAGGACAAGAGTTTCCAATCCTTGAAGCTGCTCCCAAGCCTTGGGAGGAATCTCAGATACATCCGTGACATAGGCGAAATCTCCAACCCTTACCGAGACGACCGGAATCTTTCCGTGCATTACTTCCATTGTATGCACCGCCATTCCACCCACCTCAATCACCGCTGGTACATCATGCAAGTCAAAGCGTGGCAATTCAATACCGGGAATCTTATCAATGAAGGCGTATGGGAATATCCTCTTAATATCTTCTTGATAGCGTGGCCAGGCGTAGACCGGCATATCTCGACGGGTTTTCACATAAAGAGAACGTAGATCGTCCATCCCCATTACATGATCCGCGTGCGTATGGGTTATCAGTGTGGCCTCGACATCAAATATTCTCTCCCTTGCCATCTGAAGACGCATTTCGGGCGTACAGTCCACTAACAAATTACCGGTCGGGCCTAGCAAGCATATGGAAGCTCGAGTTCTCCAGTTCTTAGGATTAGCCAGGTATGCCTCAGGGTATTCAACCCCCAGCATAGGAACACCATTACTAGTTCCAGAACCAAGGATGACGCACGTCGGCATTAGAGTTCGCCGGCTCTAAGCAAAATCTCTCGAGCAACAATGGCACTCGGAATCTCTGCATATTGAGCCAGTCGCTCGATACAACGAGCGAAATTCCGCTCGTGGATATCTTCGAAAATGGTTTGCTCTTTTCTGGCCTGAACCACTAGTTCTACACCCTCTTCAAAAAATCGAGCACGATTCTGGGGCAATGATTTGTTTGCCACCGCCGCGTATTTGCGACTCAACTGTTCATAGACTTGATCCCAGTCTGAGCGGGCATTTAGCTCCGCCCTCAGCTTTGTCATCGCTTGCTCGTTCAGGCGTTGCTTTTCAGCATCACGGCGCTTTTCCAGCCCCCAGTCTTCTTCAGTCGTCCCTTCAATAACCCTAAACTGAATCGGCTGGTTTAACTCAGGAGCTAGCGTTTGCTCAATCAATCGCTTCGTAGAGGCCAACTTAAGGTGTCCAGAAAGTTCGCTTTCTTCGTGTGGCAAACCTACCACGAAAAACCCGTTCTCCATGGCGATGGGACGACAGGAATTCAGCGCCGCCCATACGCCGACGCCCGTAACACCCTGCTTAATGGTGGGAAGAACCTGGCTCCAAATTTGAGCAACGTCCGGCATGTTGCGGTGATTATAGTTTGCGGGAACTCAATTAAGCTACTTCGAGAGGCTTGCCGACAAAAGAAGTTGAATTGGCCTAAAGTCATCATGTGCTTCTAGGGTGACTTCATGAAGAGTTCCTTCTATCCACTGAATGCGGTGAGCTACCGAACCATCCATGGATGAACGAATTCTATAGTGATCGTCCTTCACTTGGATGGCACACCCATCGTCAAGGCCAACGCCCACGCCATGCTCTCCCTGCATCATCTGACGGAACTCATCTAAGCGAAACTCTTCATTCCGCGTGTGGGGACACAGAACCAAGTCGACAAAGCCAAGACAATCCAATCGCGCAGTATTGACTCCAGGAATACCTTCGTATCTTGGCCAATCACTGTTTCCAACACGAAACCAGCAAAGCGCACCTGCACTCAGGCCTCCAGCAGGCTTACCGGCCATAACATGCTCTCGAATCAGTTCATCAACTCCGTGTTGCCGCCAAACTTCCAGCATCATTTTCGTATTGCCTCCTCCAACATAGATCAAATCGGCCATCTTGATCTTTGAAGGGTCATCTCCTTCATGTAGCTTCAGAATCTCTACATCACAGCCATAGCGCTTGTACGTTGTCGAGAACTCACGGCAATAACCTAGTTCATCGCCTGAGGCAGTAGGAATAAAGAGTGCTCGGGGACGGTCCTTACTGGTTAGTTGAATGAGTTCACGATCAATGGATTCCGTAACCCCCATACCAATTGAACCGCCGCCAATTGCGATGATATTCATGGCTGTTCAGGGCGAGGTTCTGGCGCAAAGGAACTTAACCAACGACCCTTAACTTGAATCCCTCCACGCGATCCTTCGCCTACCTGCGAAATCAGCTCACGCGAACATTCATACTCTTGGTCGTTGCCGGAGGGCATTTTTACTCTAACGTAGTATTTTATCTTCGGCAAGTCTGCATCTTCAAAATCTGAGAAGAGCATCTCGCCGTTCTGATCGATTGCAAATCTACTCACAATGTAGCACCCGTTTATCCACTGGACGCCTGACTTTGCGACAGATCGATTGGTAAAGTGCCCAAAGAAGACCGCCCAGCCCGCTAGCCCTACTCCGCCGGCGACAAGGATGGGTCCCAACGCCACGAGGATAACGATCTTGATCATGAGTCCCACCATGAACAGAAAGCCTCCAATGACAAGCATCACGATGCCAATGATAAGCATCGAGGCTATTTGATCTTCGCGTCGCGCATTCATATGGCGGACATTGTAACCTTAGTTCTGCAGTTTCGTGCAAGAGCACGATCATTGTCCAGCAGAGGGGCCCTTAAGCAAAAAATTGTTTAAGGGCCTAGAACAGTTATCGAATACTCGGAACACCCGGGAGGATGACATCGGCAACCGCATAAGATCGCCGGATGTCCTGTAAGGACACCTTGGCTCGATGCCCAACGAACTCCCCTCCGTCAATCAGCTCAACAAAGTAGCCGTTATCGGTCCAACCAACAATTCGGTTGATATTATCAAATGCTGATCGGCGTACGTTACACTCCAATACTTGAGCTCGGCGGAAGCCCATTTGCTCTCGGTCAAACTCTTCAATGGAACCCGAAGATATTTCGTATTCCTCATACTCCATGTCGAAGTTGGCGCGGATAAAGATTCCTCTTCTCATCTCGTGCTCTAGCTCCTCAACATTTTCACCATCAAGACCAATAAGCGCTTCTACTACGGCCGGATGGCACTCCACAAGGAATGCATTACCGGGCTCATTGAGCTTTCGCCACATATCTCGCTCAATCCATAGACTCACGGTCTCTTTGCTACTGATTCGACCAACACCTTCGCACATTGGACAAATCTCTGTAATTTCTTGAGTCACAGACTCGCCCGTTCGCTTGCGAGTAATTTCTACCAATCCTAGCGATGAAACTCGACCCACTCGGGTGCGAGCACGATCTCGGGTAAGTCCTTCAGAGAAGTGGTTGAGCACCTTCTTTTTATCATCCGCAGACTCCATATCAATGAAGTCCACCACGATGATTCCCCCCATGTCCCGAAGCCGAAGCTGTCGAAGTGCTTCATCCGCGGCTTCAAGGTTGGCTTTGAGAATGGTCTCGTTGAGTGAGGTCGTGCCGACTTGCTTACCCGTGTTCACATCGATAGCGGTCAATGCTTCCATTTCGTCGATAACCAGCGAACCGCCTGACTTCAGTGGCACCTTGTGCTGAAGCAAACGCTCCAGCTCTTTTTCAATTCCGTAGTGGTCGAAGATGGGTTCGTCCTGATCGTACAGGTGGATCTTAGTGCGCATGGATGGCGCTACCATTCCGGCCATCAGATGGACCTTCTCATACTCATCCGGATCATCAATGACCATCTGAGTGATTTCATCGCCGAACATGTCGCGTACTGTTCGGAACAAGAGCGTTTGGTCCTTATGGACACAGGCGGGAGCCCTCAGGCGTTTGGCCGTCTTCATAACCTCCGCCCAGAGACTCTGAAGGTAGGCGATGTCCCCTCTCAGTTCTGCTTCCGTTCGTCCTTCGCATTCAGTGCGGAGAATCAGTCCAAAGCCATTTGGAACGATCTTGTCGCCAAGCTTTCGAAGACGCTCTCGCTCGGCTCTTTCTTCGATTTTTCTGCTGACTCCAACGTTATTCGCCTCGGGAAGAAGGACCACATAACGCCCAGGCAGGGCAATTCTCGTGCTGACCCTTGCCCCCTTAGTGCCACGGGGGCCCTTCGTGACTTGCACCATGACCTGTTGCCCCGGCTTCAGCAAATCCTTGATCTTCCTTCGCCGCAACTCACTCCGCTTCAGAGAAGCGGGGCTATTGTCGTTGCTACCCTCGTCTGGAATAATGTCCGCAACGTAAAGGAACGCATTTCGCTCTAGCCCAATGTCTACAAAAGCGGCATCCATACCGGGCAATACGTTCTGCACAATGCCCTTAAAAATAGACCCAACAACCCTCTCTTCGCGCTCGACTCTGTACTCGGTTAATTGCCGATCTTCCAGCATCGCAATGCGAGTTTCTCGATTGGATACATTTACAATGATCTCGACATTGCGAGAGCCATTGGGTGTTGCGCTTATAGGCTTGCGCGGACTTCGGCGCTGGGCCGGACGACGATTTCTACTCTGAGAAGTTGCCATATAGGTTTGTAAATTCGTTATTGGTATGACGCGAGGAACCGCGTAAGGACAATTCAGTTGCGCATCAATGATCCGTTCAAACTCGAGAAGTCATCGGAAACAACTCACTGAAGAATACCTCACACTTTTAGAAAGCCAAGAGGCACTACAAAAGTGCAGATACTAAGTATGAACTTTTCGGGGTTTAATAGGCACGAAAGATCAGGAGACCGACATGTTTCGATACGGGTTTGCACTCACTCTATGTTTGGGATTTCTCATCGGTTGTTCGTCAAACAAAATTGCTGAAAAGCGATCTGAACCCTTGACGACAGCAGCAACTGCAATACCAGTTGGTGATTACTCGTTGCAGCGACCCATCTATGCTGGTAGCGTGGCTCTGGTACCGATTTCGCTTAACAAGCCAGTCGAACGTCCGAATGAAGACTTTATCACCTTAACTGAAGCTAGAAAGCAGAATCTAGTTTCAATTACTGAAAGTGAAGGTAGGGAAGACGTCGAGTCGCTTACGGTTACCAATAACTCAACAGCGCCATTACTTTTGTTAGGCGGAGACCTTCTGCTGGGAGGTAACCAAGACCGAATCGTTGCGCGAGATACGATCATTGCCCCCGGCAAAACGGTTTCTGTCAATGTGTTTTGTGTCGAGCATGGCAGATGGGATGATCAGGGCAAAGAGTTTGAGTATCAGGACACCGTTGTACCAAATGATGTTCGGCAAGCTGCCGCCCATGATGGACAAGAAGCTGTTTGGGCTCGAGTAGATGGTTACAACAGTGCGAACGGCATTGTTGGTAGTAGCCTTTCGGTAAGTAGAGGAATTGGCACAGAAAAAGTTCAGAAAGCGGTGGCCAAGAATGAGCCGATCGTAGAAGAATCCCTGAAGCTTCAGCCAAATGTAGTCGGATTTATCTACATGAAGGGCGGCAAACTGCTGTCGATGGATCTTTTTGGATCGCCCAAACTGTTTGCTAAGGGCAAGAGTAGTCTCATTAAAGGGATTCTTGCTGACGGAGCCGCTACTAGTACCCAACGAGAAAACAAGGCAGATATGAACAAGTGCCGGAAGTTTCTCGAACTCATCCTTTCCGAAAACGTAGCGACCAAAAAGCCCACTTCCTCTACAGAAGGACAGGCCTATCAAACAGGTTTTGTTCGAGGCGTAAATCTAGGCGGCAAACCCACGGACACAGGTTTTATCCACGGAAACTATTCGCCAAGGTAAGCGGAACCCTAAGGTCTTGGTCAAGCGCAGGCCCGGTCAAGACCTTGAAGAGTGTTCAGTCTCTTCTGTCTAGGAGCTCGGGGGCGTTTCTTTAAATTCAAATCTTCTTTCAAAGCGTCGCTTGTGCTACCGTCTTCCAGAATAATCCGAATGTAGGTCCGGCAATAGTTCTCGGCTTCCTTTCGCAGTTTTCGTCTATCCGCAACGTCTCGTTTCCATTGAGCCTTGGAATCCTCACACTCGCTGACTAGCGCACTCAGAAGTCGGGATAGAGCTTCTAAATGAGCAACTTGTAAGGTCGACAAAGGCAAGTTTGAAGCCTTTGCGATCACTTCAGATGAAAACTGGCTTAGCCACTCTGCATAAGCCGCATCCGAGGATGACACCGTTGTTATAGACATTGATTCAACTCCAGCATGGCAACTCTAACGGTTGCCCAGTATATTGATTGGTTACTGCAAAGATTTCTATATAGGTTTTTTTGTCTATATCCCGCAACAAATACAACTATGCATACACAAAAGTTCAACGAATCACGATATTTATTCCTCGTCGTCGGTTAACTCTCCATCCATATCAGCCTCAAACATCTCTTCCATTTCGTCGGACATATCTTCATCCATTGCCTTACCCATTTCTCGAACCATTTCCCGCATTGCTCGGGGACTATCTGGCTCACCCATCGTCTCCACTTGATCCGCAAGTGCATCCACACGATCATCTTCACTTCTGTATCTTGCAAAACGACTGACTAGCTTGGTATTCCTAGAACTCCCGCAACTTGGGCACTTGGAATCACTGGAATCAGCGGTCATTCCAACCAAGTCACTAAACTTCTTCTGACAGTCAAGACAACGAAACTCGTATACAGGCACGAATTCTATTTTGGACCAAGACCTCTGTGGCACAGAAGAAACAATTCAAGCCATATTCTCGATATGTCATCGGCGAAGCCATTAGGGTCTATTACCGTTGTATGCGGTTCAATGTTTGCGGGAAAGAGTGAAGAACTCATTCGCCGTGCCCGTAGATCCCTATACGCCAAGTGCAAAGTTCAAGTCTTCAAGCCCGCGATCGACAATCGGTACGATGAATCCAATGTTGTCACCCATATGGGGGTTGTGCATGCGGCCCTTCCCGTTCGCAACGTTGTAGATCTAAGGGCCAAAATCGAAAGACAGACCCAAGTTGTTCTGATAGAAGAAGTGCAGTTCTTCGATGATTCCATCTGTGATTTGGCGGTAGAACTTGCCGACGGCGGAAAGGAAGTTATTTGCGCGGGCCTGGATCAAGACTTTCGTCGAGAACCTTTCGGTCCCATGCCTAGACTATTGGCTCTTGCCGACGAAGTTGTAAAACTGAGAGCAATCTGCATGGCTTGCGGCGCTCCTGCAAGCCACACTTACCGTCAGATTGACGGTAAGCCTGCCCACCGGGACGACCCAATCATTCTCATCGGAGCGACTGAGTCGTATGAAGCCCGGTGCCGAAACTGCTATAAGCTCAAGAAAGGCAGAAGAAAGGCTCCTACTTCTTAGCCAGGCTTAACTTTGCCGACCCTGCTGGAATTCCCTCTTGGAAACGAATGTTCTTTACATCACTCTCAACAGAAAGGGGAAGTGCATCCTCTTTCTGAAGCGTTGCAACCCCTTTGGTCGAAGTTGGCTCTGGTCCCGAAAGCTCTTCGTAAACGATAGATATCTTCAATTTGTCTTCTGTATCGCTAAGCAACTTGTAAGTTCCTTTTGCTTTGGGAAGGTTTAACTTCTTATCTTCAGGAAAATCGTGAGTCCATGTGTCGCCAACATTGACTGGCTTTTCTGGAGACTCCACGTCGCAGGCACGAGAGAAAAGTTCGCCAATCATATCTGAACTAGGATCGGCATCTTCCTTGTCCTTCTTCTCACTAATGAGCTCTCCTTTCGAGTTGTACTTTTGCACTTCCTCATCTTCGTCAGGAACGCTCTGCTCATCGCCTCCAAAGACAGCTTTAAGCCCTTTCATCGCCGTAGCGAGGGTGTAGTCACCGTTTGGCTCAACCTTACGAATGTCCATGTGGACATTGCCACTCAACTTGAATGACTCATTGAGTATCTGCCCATCAACGCTAAGGGCGTAGACAAGCTTTTGCCCCTCTTTGGGCTTCCACACAAGGTCGTAGCTTGGAGTTTGGGCACCAGCAAACAAGAGGATTACCGAGGCGATAATTGTTTTCATGGTTTGTAGACTGTACGATGAATCGTGTCCTCAAATCTCATGACGACATGATCAATAGATTCTGATCCACCTTACGTCCCATAATTTAACATAGCGATGGCCAAACAGAAGACTCCGCGCAATGCTTCTTTGTGGATAAAAACCTTTGTGATCTTTCACTTGGTGTGCATCACAATGTGGTCGTTGCCTTCACCAAAGGAGCCTTATCAACATGGCACCGCCAAGCTTGGAATCAAGACAAGTAGTCCTCAAGCATTTATCCAAAGCTTCAGTGAGACCGTCACCGAAGGGACCCTCTACTTCAACTGGAAATATCTGAAAAGCTCGCCCTTGGTTTATTATCCCGGGACAACCGGCTTTTGGCAGTATTGGGACATGTTCTCCCCAAATCCAGCCAGCGTGGACTTGTATCTTGAAGCAGACATTACGTATCAGGATGGGAGCAAGTCTCGCTACAAGTTTCCAAGGATGCATGACCTTTCCATTCCAGTCAAATATTTCAAAGAGCGGTACCGAAAATTCTTTGAGAATGCTAACCAAGATGCGCAGTCATATATCCGCCCCTACGTAGCCCAACGCATTGCATTGGAGTGCTTTAAGGATCCACTCAATCCGCCCACCCACGTCACATTGATTCGGTTTTTCGACACCGTTGAACCGCCCAACAAGCCTGCAGATTTGACTTATACAGAGGTCAGGTTTTATGACTATGATGTCGACATCTCCAAACTCCGAAGCGACAAGGGGATGACCCCTTGAAGAAGTGGCTAGCACAGCTAGACAATTACTGGTTTGGGCACGGTTCGCCAGTAAGTCTAGGGATTGTCCGTATACTCATTGGTTTTTGGGCTCTCGCAAATTTCGTAATGGTAGGTATCGATTTCGATGCCTGGTTTACGGAGCGTGGCTATGTACCTTTCCAAGCTGGTATGCAAAAGATGCCCGGCTTAACCTCCACCACGAATGTCATTGGCTACCCGGTGGTACTTCCCTTCGAAGTCCCTCGGTTCAGCCTAGTCAGTTACTTTGGACTGGGAACGAATACTCCGTGGATGCTAGTGGTCTACCTTTTGGCAACCTTGGCAGCCTTAACCACAATGCTAGGGCTGTGGACACGAGTGTCCACCATCATTCTCGCGATTGGCGTCGTTACCATTCATAACCGTAATGCCTTTATCATTCACGGCGGCGACACCGTCTTGCGAGTCATGGTCTTGTATCTTGCATTGGCTCCCTGTGGCCTATCGTGCTCTCTGGACCGCTTGATCGGTCTTTGGAAAGGAAAGATTAAGCCAGGGATTCCGATGGTTTCGCTTTGGGCTCAACGTTTGATGGCCTACAATATTGCCCTCGTCTACTTCACCACTTTCTGGCATAAGATGCGGGGATACATGTGGAAGGACGGCACCGCTACCTGGTACCCCGCACGCCTCAATGAGTTTGATCGATTCTGGGTGCCGCCATTTATTGAGAATCCGCCCTTTATATATCTAACAACTTACGGAACTCTTGCGGTCGAATTAGCGCTTGGAACTCTGGTCTTCTATCGTCCCCTGCGCAAGTGGGTTTTATTGGGCGGTTTGATGATGCACGGATTTATTGAATACAGCATGAACATCCCTCTCTTCGCGTTTATCATCTGTAGCGGATATGTAACCTTCTATGAGGGACAAGAGGTTACGGATTGGGCCAAGCGATTGGGTCAGCGGTTTAAAAGTAAAGCCGTTCAGATTTGGATTCCGCAAAGCAAGCAACTAGCCGCCGGACCTTCAGCCATGTTAACTGCGGTTGATCCTCTTGGACTTGTCCAATATGAAAACGGTAATGCCGAATCTTGGCAGGCCAAGACTACCGATGATAAACCGATTTCCCCGGCAAAAGCATCCTGGACAAGGTCGCTAGGAGCATGGCCCATTGGCTGGTTGCCCGGCACCTGGCAGAGAACCCTCGACAAATCTCTTGAACCTAGGGCAGAACACATCGAACCCAAAGTAGATTCCAAGAAGAAGGCAGGAGCAAAGACATGAAGCCCTGGCAGTTTGGTAAACCCAAGACCCCAGGTTTTGGTATTCAGAAATCCTATTATCTAACGGTTTTGTCGAGCAAAGCCGTGTTGCCCCCAATTCTTGCCATTATCAATCCCAAAAGCGAGGGGGGGGCAGTTGAGGGCTTTGGGGCTCCCTTGGCAGAAAACGTTCCAAAAGATGCATTAGGACGACCCTTAGAACGGGGAGCCTATGTGATTGCCAGTAAGGATCGTAAAACTGTCATGAAGCTTCTTGTCTTGAGTAAAGAAGAAGCCGGATTCGATCCAGAACCATTTTTACGTGGCCCACTTGCAGCCGAAGTGGATCCAGAACTCCTTAACAGGGTGCGAGCAACTTGGAGCATCGGACAACTTACGTTTGAATCACATGATCCCATGGTGTATCCAGCCATCGACTTCCAGCTTGAGTTTGCTCAACGATTTGCAGACCTAGCCGATGGAGTTGTCGCAGATCCCATTTCACGCAGATATCTTCTTCCAGGACAAGTTCGCCAACTGGTTAGGGCTGATCCGCTTATCGATGCTAGAGATGTTGTCGGACTATCTCATAGAGCCAAAGAAACTGGCATTCATCTCTTCACTCTTGGACTCCAAAAGTTCGGGTTACCCGAGTTTGAGCTGGCGGGGCTTGAGATCACTGACCTAACGCTCGGGGAATCGTTGTTAATGAGTCTCGCCCAAAGCTGCCTTCTTGGCAAACTCGCTACAAATGGAGATAGAGTCGGAGCGAGAGGATTTGAATTTGAGATTCGAGACGGAGGCTTTGATCGTGGCCTCTGGGAAGGCATTCCTGTCTTTGAACTACTACCACCTACTATGAAGACCGTAGGTGAGTGCCTCCACGCCTGGCGCGCTACTCTGTAGGCGGCCTATAGGTTAGGTTCATTGATAACCAATACAATCCGAGTTGCCGCACAGCATCAATGAACTCATCAAAATCTACCGGTTTACGGATGTATGAATTTGCCCGGAGATTGTAACTCTCGACGATGTCTCGCTCTTCATCGCTTGACGTGAGGATTACGATTGGGATTGTGTTTGTTCTTGGATCTTTTCGAATTTTTTCTAGAACTTCTAGTCCGCTTACTTTAGGTAGCTTTAAGTCCATTAATATCAAGTCAGGGAGCCTTGCGTTCGGACCATATAGGTACTCAAGAGCTTCCGCACCATCTCGGGCGACCCGGATGATGTTTGGAATCTCGCTGTGCCTCATCGCACGCAAAGTGAGCTGCTCATCGTCAGCGTTATCTTCAACGAGTAGGATGGTCTTAGGCTCTGATGCCAATGTGTTTATATCCCTTAACTGATACGAAATTGCCATAATGAGGGTCTGACATTAAACAGACCAAGTCGCAAGGTTTTTTCGACCTAGCTCGCTTGGTATTATGAGGCTTGCTACACGGGATAGGTATAGCAATCTTTGCGGTTTGCGCAACAAACTAGCCATTTTCAGCAACTCAAACTTATTAATACATACTTCTGTACGGCATCAATAGGGCACCGTTTTTGTAGATTAGCCGTTATAGAAGATATGGATAACTCCTATCCTTTTCTGGCGTCGATTGTTCAGCCAACCGATTTGCATCGATTGTCAGATAAAGAGCTCTTGCAGGTTGCCAAAGAAGTACGTCAAGCGATTCTTGACAAAGTAAGCAAGACAGGAGGGCATTTCAGTTCAAACCTTGGCACTGTCGAGCTGACTGTGGCAATGTATGCGGCATATTCCCTCCCCCCTGACAAGGTTGTTTGGGATACCGGTCACCAAGCGTATCCCCACAAAATGCTAACGGGAAGGCTTAACCGCTTTGACACTCTCCGAAAGCACAAAGGAATGAGTGGGTTCCTCAAGCGCGATGAGCATGAGTTGGACTGCTTCGGAGCAGGTCATGCCGGAACTGCAATATCTGCTGCGTTGGGCTTTGCGGCGGCCCGTGATCAACTCGGCACAGACGAGAAAGTTGTCGCAGTAACAGGTGACGCCGCAATCGCCTCGGGAATGTGCTGGGAGGCGCTTAATCATGCCGGAGAACTAAGGACCGACCTTTGCGTGGTCCTCAATGACAACCGAATGTCTATTGCGCCGAATGTAGGCGCACTTACAAACTATCTAGCGCGACTAAGATCACGCCCCTGGTTGCAAAATATGGCCAACCGGGCAAAGGACGTCATCGAGAAAATGCCCGATCCAATCACAAGGGTCGCCGCAGGGCTTCGGCATGGCATTACCCACTACTTAGCACCGGAAGATACCGGAACGATTTTTGAAGAAATGGGGTGGGAGTACATCGGCCCCGTCGATGGACATGATTTGCTTGGACTACTTGAGGTGTTCCGTAATGTGCGGGAACTACAAGGACCTACATTTGTCCATGCCATCACCGTGAAAGGAAAAGGGTACGAAGTTGCAGAGGAGGATGCTTGCAAGTGGCACGGAGTCATTCCATTCGACTTGAACTCAAATGACATGGTTAAAGCAGCAGGGCCCGTTACATACACACAAGCTTTCGGTGATGCAGCGATAGAATGTGCAGAAGCGGACTCAAAAGTTGTTGCCATTACTGCTGCAATGCCAGACGGAACGGGCTTGACTCAATTCAGCAAAACCTATCCAGACCGATATTACGATGTCGGGATTGCTGAGCAACATGCCGTCACTTTTGCGGCAGGTTTGGCAGCGGGCGGACTTAAGCCTTTCTGCGCGATATATTCCACATTTCTTCAGAGAGGATTTGACCAAGTTCTCCACGATGTATGCCTCCAAAAACTTCCTGTAAGATTCTTCCTGGACCGTGCTGGGTTAGTGGGAGACGATGGCCCGACTCACCATGGGGCCTTCGATATCTCTTTTCTCTCTTTCATTCCAAACATTGTTCTTCTTGCTCCAAGGGACACAACTGAGCTTCGCGAGATGACTCATTGGATGAAGAACTATGATGCCTTACCGACTGCGGTTCGATATCCACGAGGAGCCAGCGATGATCGCTTGCCAGAACAGAGATCTGCTATTGAGCTAGGAAAAGCCGAGGTTCTCTGTGAAGGTGGTGACGTGACGCTCGTCGCCGTCGGCTCAATGGTCAGTGTTGCCTGGGAGGCATCCCAAACCCTTGCCGGTATGGGCATCAAAGCCTCAGTTATCAATGCTCGATTTATAAAACCTATCGATTCCGAGACTATCCTGCAGCACGCGCGCAAGTCGGGGCTGTTGATTACGATCGAAGAAAATGCCCAAAGAGGCGGCTTCGGTGAAGCCGTGCGCGATGCTTTACACAAGGAGGGTCTAGCAAAAGATATTGACCATCACCTGATAGCCCTCCCAGATGAGTTTGTGGAGCATGGACCGCAAATTGCGTTGCGCTCTAGTCTTGGCTTGGATGGAATGGAGATTACTCGCCAAATCTTGGAAGTCAAAGGCAAGACTCAGGCAAATAGAATTTCTTGATGACAGGCGAATAATCCTTTCGTCCTTCAGCGGCATTAACGTGAAGTGATTCTATTTAAGTTCAGCACAACCCATTCAAGTCACAGGAATACTACAGGGGTTCTCAAGTAAAAAAGGACGTCCTGAACAACTTCACACATCCATCTGCGTCCGAAGTACGAAGTCAAAGAAAGGCGTTTACCACAAGAATCGACTTCAGCCAACAATCATGGATGCATACAAAGAACCTTTGTTTGCAATTTAGGGAAATGATTCCTTTAAAAAACGCGTACAATACTTTTACACAAAGCTACTGTTTAATGCTTAGCATTGTCTGCCGTTAGTTCATTTCTTTCATTAGCCGAACTTCATTGTATTTCCCTAGCCAAGTCCTGTTTGGAGGTTCTAGAATGATTTCGCGCAGAGCATTTACTCTTATTGAACTTTTAGTCGTCATAGCGATCATCGCCATTTTGGCTGCGATCCTTTTTCCTGTCTTTGCCCAAGCAAAAGAGGCTGCTAAGCAAACAGCTGCCCTAAGCAATATTAAGCAAATAGGCACTTCAACAAATATCTATGTCGCCGACTACGACGACAATCTCCCCTCCGCTTGGAGTTCTCGCGCCGGTGCAACTCAGCCCAATTGGTGGATTCAATACGAATACACAGTACCGGCCGGTTGGACCAACACATTTGGAATTGATCCAAATGAAGAAGCAATTGGCTTCTTCAATGCGATTCAACCCTATGTCAAGAGTCAACCGATATATGAAATCTCCGGGAAGAATCCTACTGATATTGGATATCAACCGATTGCTGCCGGAAGAGTTGGAACCGATGTAGGTTTCCATTTCAACGGGCTTTTACATCATTACAGCATGACCGGCGTTGCTTCTCCTTCCAAAACTCCTCTTCTATGGCAAGCACGCGGAAAGTATGCGGAGAAAGGTGCGAGTCGCCCCTTACCGGTCCTAAGCTGTCCAACAGGTGGAGGAAGTTGCCGATTTAATCCTGGCGGTTAC
Source organism: Fimbriimonadaceae bacterium (assembly GCA_037190145.1). Taxonomy (GTDB): domain Bacteria; phylum Armatimonadota; class Fimbriimonadia; order Fimbriimonadales; family Fimbriimonadaceae; genus 55-13. The sequence continues at coordinate 351,107 of JBBCJU010000008.1, read as the reverse complement.
CCTGGAGGAACTGCGGGATATTGGGGTGCTCAGTATGGAAGTGTAATGACCACACCAGGAGCAGGTCGTAGCGTATGGGGATTCAAACAAGGGGCTCTATACGTATCTACTGACAGCTCGGCAAGATTCGTCAATATTGGGCGCGGCCCCGGCTCGCAACAAGCTGCTTTCAACTCTGTTATTCCGTTCATCAACCTTGGGGAAAAGGGAGATGTCGTAGCCACAACTCTGCAAAGTCTTTGTGCCTTTGGCGGAGCTACGGTCTACTATACATGCGGTTTCAGACCAGATAACGAGTTCAACAACTAATGAAGATATTCAGTATTTTTGGATTGTTAGTTGTAACCTTGTGGTCCATAGGATGTGGTGAGAAACCCGTCGAACCAACCATTGAAGCCCCTCCATCGAACAGCGGGAATGTTCAGGGGCTTGACGCCCCTTTATCAGGTCAAGGAACCTCTACTCGCGGTCAAAACTAAGACCCTATCTACCCTGGGGTAACTCAACCCCGGGGTAAAATCAGTTACATGCCCACCTGGAAAGAAGGGGATCGTGTGCGAGTGATATCGCGAGATGCCACCGACGAAGACAAGAAGACAAACCGCTATTTCAACCATATGGCGGGCCTCGTTGGAACGGTCCAAAACATATACAACGACAATGAGATCGCAATCAAGATCGATCCAGAGTTCATGACGAAGGTGACGGCAGAAGTGCAACGAGAGGCCACGTTGCGCATGCGTGAAAAGTTTTCTAACAATATCTCTGAGGAGCAGCGCAAACAGCTTTCAAAAGAAGAATTAGAGTTCGATGCTCACTATGTACAGTTAGTCCAATCAGCCGACTTGGAGAAAGCATAGTGGCAGCGTCAGAATTTTCATTTGATATCGTTTCACGTGTTGATCAGATGGAGGTCAAGAACGCAATTGACCAAGCCCAAAAGGAACTGAGTAACCGATACGATTTGAAGGGCACCAAAGCCGAGATAACCGCTGAGAAAGACGATGTCAAGGTGATTGGTGATGATGAATTCCGTCTCGACCAAGTGAAAGACATCGTGTTCTCCAAGCTAATCAAGCGCGGCATTGATGCTCGACAGATTGAATGGGGCAAGGTGGAACCCGGCGCTGGAGTTTCAGTTCATTGCAAGTTGACCTTTACCTCCGGAATTGCTCAGGACAAGGCGAAGCCTTTGATCAAGCAGATTAAAGACAAAGGCCTAAAAGTTAACGCTCAAATTCAAGGGGATGAGATTCGTGTTACAAGCAAAAGCAAAGATGACCTCCAGAAGACAATCACTTTTGTGAAAGGGCTAGCCCTCGATTACCCCGTAGATTTCGTTAATTTTCGCTAGCCACGGGTGGCCAATGGCCGATCAAAGAGAGTCCTCTAAAGAGCTAAAAGACTTTATCTTTGGCATAGGGTTTGATTTGGTTGGCATCTGCTTGCCACAGCCTCCTCCACACTTCAGCGAATACCAAGAATGGATTAGCGGAGGCTTTCATGCCTCCATGAAGTTTCTGGAGGATCATATTCATCTCAAGAGCGATCCTAAAACCCTTTTACCGTCAGCACAATCTCTCATTGTTGTCGCGCTCAACTATAACCAACCTAATCCAGCCCAACCAGGCGAGCCTTTAGTCGCCCGTTATGCTTTAGGTCGCGATTATCACAAGGTGATTCGTGGAAAGCTAAAGAAAGTTGAAAAGCAACTGCAAGAACAGTACCCCTTAAGCGAACACCGCGCCTGCGTAGACTCTGCGCCGATTATGGAAAGAGACTTTGCGCAACTCGCTGGTCTAGGATGGTTTGGCAAAAACACGATGTTGATCAACTCTCAAAGGGGAAGCTGGTTCTTCTTGGGCGTGTTACTAACATCGGTACCTTTTGAACTAGACTCACCGGCAGTTGGTGGATGTGGAAGCTGTAGGGCGTGTATTGATGCTTGCCCAACCGGCGCAATTGTCCAAATCAATAATCGATGGCAAGTTGATGCCAGAACATGTATAAGCTATTTGACCATTGAACACGAAGGTGAAATACCAACCGAACTTGCCGAACAAGTGGGCGACCATACGTTCGGATGCGATGTTTGTCAAGAGGTTTGCCCATTTAATCAACCTCGGGAAACCCAACCACTCCGAGCACAGATAACCAAAGAGCCAGATTTTTTAAATCGTAGATCTTGGCCCGCATTGAAGCAACTTGCAGTCATCCAGCCAAATGAGTGGGACTTGCTGACTCAAGGAAGTCCTGTCAGAAGAACAGGGCTCACTGGACTTCAGCGAAACGCTCGCATCAATCTTTCAAACAAATCTTAGCTTGCTGCGGCTTCAAAAACCGTATTTCGACTCCCCGCAGCTTTGGAGTACAGAGCAGCATAAGCTTCCGCACTAACCTTCCAAGAGAAATCCGACGTCATACCGGCCGCAATGTAGAGCCCCCATTTGGTCCGATCCGCAAACGCATTGTTTGCTCTCTCAACTGCGTCCCACAGCTCATCTGAAGATGAGTCCGCAAAAACGAAACCATTGTCTCCCTCAAAAACGGTATCTGCAAGACCACCGGTTTGGCGAACAATGGGGACAGTCCCATATCGCATAGCAATCATCTGCCCTAGACCACACGGCTCAAAGGCACTGGGCATCAGAAACATATCGCAACCAGCATAAACGCGTTGTGCGAGATCTGCGTTGAACTCTTCTACAAACCGAAGCGTTTCAGGATATTGACCAGAAAGCTCTCTAAGTTTATCTGCAATCGCAGGATCACCAAGGCCTTGTACTATTAGCTGTCCAGGCAACTGAGAAAGCTTAGGAATGATCTCTAATACGAGGTTCAGTCCTTTTTGATTGCTCAAGCGACTAACAATTCCCATTAACGGAATATTGGGACGAACAGGCAACTCAAGCTCGCTTTGAAGTCGTGCTTTGCACGTTATCTTCCCGGACAAATCACCGGCTGAAAATGGGGTTGGAATAGCCGGATCTACCTCTGGATTAAAGAACTCTAGGTCCAGGCCATTCAGAATGCCGCTTAGTCTCGATTGATCACTCAGGTGGACCATCAGACCTTCAAGCTTGCAACCAAATGCCGGAGTTTGAATCTCGCCTGCATATCGCGGACTAACCGTATTCACTTGATCTGCATAGACACAACCCGCCTTCAGAAAATTAACTCTTCCCCAAGTTTCAAGCTGCTGAGAGTTAAAGAGTCGTCTCGACAATTCCAGTTGATCCAATACATCTAGATCGAACTCACCTTGGTAAGCGAGATTATGTATCGTGAAGATGCTAGACACATGGCTCCATGCGGCCGCATACTTCTCCCTCATCAAAACCGGAATGAACCCAGTCTGCCAATCGTTACAATGCACAATGCTTGGGCGAAGTTGTAAGGCTTTGGATATCTGAAGAACTGCTTCCGAGAAGAACAAGTATTGCTCTATTCCCGGCATGTATATCTGTTCGCTAGACTTTGCTTGGGTAAAGAATTCGGTGCCACCAATAAGGAGGACTCGAACACCATCCATCCAAGTTTCTTTGACGAAGGCATCTACCTTCCATTGCGAAGTGATGTTAACCGTTATCGCTTCTGCAACGGTTGAGATTTCCCAGCGAGGATCGTCAAGAACCATCTGATACGCGGGCATGATCACCGTAACATCGTGTCCTTGATCCCGAAGAGCCTTGGGCAGAGAGCCAGCAACGTCTGCTAGTCCTCCAACCTTTGCAAAGGGTGAAACCTCTGCTGAAACAAAGAGAATTCTAAATAACTCCACAAATACCTACAAGCTCCAACTAAGTTGGAAGCTACTGCCTATCTTCGGCAAGTAGCACGTAAGACGGGATAGGTGACAACTTTGTTTGTCTAAAAATGATCAAAAAGGTCTAAAACTATGCGGCAGTGCCTCCATGATCTTTCAAACCGCACAAACATATTAGGCAATCGAATCAAATATGAAACTAGTTAGGACTACGAATATTAATTCAAGCCTTTGTGTCAGTCTCCATAATATGTTTCGTGGATTCACCGTTTACGCTTCGCGTGAGTACCTTAGAAAATGGAATCTGTACCGAGCATACAGACGTAGCTCGCGCCGTTGCTGAGTTCGAAAATCCTAACAAGGTCGTTTGGCTCCACCTGGTTTATCACAACTTGGCTCCAGTAGAGGAGTTCCTCACTCATTCCCTCGGATTTCATGCGCTTGCCGTGGAAGATGCACTTAGTGATGCGGAGCGTCCAACGCTGCATGAGTATGATGACCATCTCTTTCTTTCAGCAGCCAAAGTTGAAAGCCTAGACGGTGCTGAAACTTACACAGAGATCGGCTTTTTTGTTTCAAGAGGTTCGTTGGTCACGGTGACATCGAAGGAGATGCCACTCATCAATACTTGGTTTGATCGGTGGCGTAAAGCTCCAGACCGCATTGGTGATCGGCCAGTAGACCTGGTTCACAGCATCATAGATTCCATCGTGGATGAGTACTACACAGTTGCAGACAAGATGGAAGATGAGGTGGATGATCTTATTGACAACATCTATCAGGGAGATAATGCCAATCTGCGAGTCTTGCTTGTCTTAAAACGTCGCCTCATCGAACTGCGTAGGCATGTCACACCTATGCGAGACATGATGAATGGTCTTCTACGTAGGGATGTCATTTTGGTGCCACCCGAAGCTCGCGTCTATTTCCAAGATATTTACGATCACACTCTTCGATTAGCGGAACTGGCAGATATCAGTCGCGAGACTCTGACATCTGCTCTGGATGTACATCTTTCGACCGTTTCAAACAACCTCAATACAGTAATGAAAAAAATGACGGTCATTTCGACTGTCTTAATGAGTTCTGCGCTAATCGCAGGAATCTACGGAATGAACTTTAGGAATATGCCAGAACTCAATTGGTTCTGGGGCTATCCGTTCGCGCTCCTGCTCATGATTGTTTCTGGTCTAGCCATTTTGGGCATCTTCCGATGGAAAAAGTATCTGTAGGGTTATCCTTATAGACCGCCCTACAGATCACTGACTAGAACCTTACAGTGGAGGTCATTCCAAAGAAGAGTCCTTTGTTTCTAACACCAGCCTGGAGCGACAATGAGTCGGTGGGTGCGTACTTTAGACCAGCGTTAAAGTTTCGAGTATCCCACTCGCCGATCACGCTGAAGCGGTTGCCAAACAATAGCTCTCCACCCGCAAAAAGCCTCTCTCTAAACATCCCGGTTCCAGCACCGGCATGAACCTTAAATCCTACCGGCATTGAGCCATCTGGTGCTTCAACGGAGGGCTTGACCAAATCTGCAGAAGCGACAAAGTAAAACGTTTGATCAATCGCGTCTACAGCATCAATCACACCAATTCCAACTTCGAAGTAACGGAAGTTAGCCGGAATAATTGTTACCTTGGCGTTAGCGATCGCTTTATCAGATCTTCCATCCCGGTCGATAAACGCCCCACCAACTTCGATGAAGTCTAAGATTCCATAGTTGGCGGATGGGCCACGCTCATTCTTACCAAAAGTCGCGCCCACTCGGGCCTCGTTCCGTCGCACAGTGTAGGCCGTCGGAATCGATATCAGACCTGTAGGGCCATAAAAAGAATTAGTGCGTGTGAGGGGCTGGCGAGTCCCTTCTTCAACCTGAGGTGTTGCGACCTCCGCTGCAACGTTGTTTGCCAGCATCGCAGCGAAGACCGATAGTGATACGAAATCCATACGTTTTGCTCCTTCCTAATGTCGTTTCACTCAATGGAACGACAGGTAGAGCAAAGCTGTTCAAGTAGCCCTAGTGATTGTGGCTGGCTATGCAGGATTTACAGAGCATATGCCCATCGTGGGATACCAACTCAGCCTTCGGAAAGTCCTTGTTGCACTGGGCACACTTGGCAACATCAGCGGCTACAGTGCCACCGGTCGCAGCAGGAGGAGTGGTAGCAGATCCTTGTTCTGCGGTCTCTCCACCGGAACAACCAACCAGAAGGCCAACCGCCAAAACAGCAACTGTAAGTAAAGATTTTAATTTCATAATGTTCTGGTGACATTATCCCAGCTTTGGAAGAGTTGCTCAGGCATCGCCTAGGATTAAGATTGCTTAATCAATTTTCACCTAGGCCCCCAACTCTAGGTACCGTCACAAAGACCCAAATGGACACAAGACGAGAGTTCCTCAAAAAAGCCGCCCTACTTTCGGGTGCAGCGGGCGTTCTAAACGCGCTGCCAGAATCGATCCAAGCCGCGCTCGCGATCAATCCAGAAGCCGGCACCACCTTTCTAGATGCCGAGCATGTAGTCATTCTTATGCAGGAGAATCGTAGCTTTGATCACTGCTATGGCATGCTCCAAGGAGTCCGAGGCTTTAATGATCCCCGTGCATTGCGTCTGGCTGATGGAAAGCCAGTATGGCTCCAGACAAATCCCGCCGGAGAAACCTATGGTCCATTCAGATTGAACATGCACGAGACCAACTCCACTTGGATGGGGTCGCTCCCTCACTCATGGACAAATCAGGTTGATGCTAGAAACGAAGGGCGATACGACAAATGGCTCGTCGCAAAACCGTCTGGTCACCGAGATTATTCAAAGATGCCTCTCACGCTCGGCTATTACGACCGAGAGGACATTCCTTTCTACTATGCAATGGCGGACGCATTTACGGTCTGCGATCAGCATTTCTGTTCATCGCTGACTGGAACTACCCCTAACCGTTTGTACCTATGGTCAGGAAAGGTTCGGGAATCTAATGATGATTCAAAGCCACCTTGCGTACGCAATGAAGAGGTGAGCTATGGTCGTGAAGCTTCCTGGACTACTTTCCCCGAGCGACTAGAAGATAACGGCATTTCCTGGAAGATTTACCAAAATGAGTTAAGCCTTCCATCTGGCTTCAAAGGGGAAGAAGAAGATTGGTTGGCCAACTTCACGGATAACCCGATCGAGTGGTTTAGCCAGTACAACGTCCGGTTTGCATCCGGCTATAGAAATCACCTAGAAAATCAATTTAACAATCTTCCGAAGGAGATTGAAGACCTCAAGGCAAAACCTGAGTCAGACGAAACTAAGAAGCAACTCACGGAGAAGACGAGGCAGCTGGCCAATGTTACTGTCGAGAGGGAAAAGTGGAGCCAGCAAAACTGGGACAAGCTTTCCGCAAGAGCAAAAAGTATCCACCAAAAAGCATTCACCATCAATGCAGGAGATCCCAACTATCGCCAGTTGGAAACGATCACCTATAAGGATGAGGATACAGAAAGAACCGTCCAAGTTCCGAAGGGCGACATCTATCACCAGTTCCGTAAAGATGTAGAAACGGGCAACCTGCCCACTGTATCTTGGCTGATTGGCCCATGCAACTTCTCAGATCATCCAGGAGCCGCGTGGTATGGAGCCTGGTATGTTTCAGAAGCATTAGACATCCTAACAAAGAACCCTGAGGTCTGGAAGAAGACCATCTTCATTCTCACCTATGATGAGAACGATGGATATTTTGACCACATCCCCCCTTATGTGGCTCCAAATCCGCAAAGACCCGAAACCGGCAAAGTTTCACCAGGGATCGACACCGCTGTTGAGTTTGTGACGCTCGAAAGTGATTCTGCTCGTAAAAGCCCAGCCCAAGCCCGAGAAAGCGCAATTGGTCTGGGATACCGTGTTCCAATGGTGATCGCATCGCCTTGGAGTAGAGGAGGGTGCGTAAACTCTCAAGTTTTTGACCACACGTCTCCACTCCAGTTTTTGGAACTATGGCTAACTCACAGGACCGGTAAGTCCATTAGGGAAACAAACATTAGTGAATGGCGACGCACCATTTGTGGTGACCTTACCTCCGCGTTTCAACCCTACAACGGGGAGAAGATAGAGCTGCCCGAAACCCTCAATCGGAATAAGGTGGTAGAAGGCATTCACCGGGCAAAGTTCAAGCAGCCGCCCTCAAACTATAAGGGCCTTGATGAAGCCGCCATTGAACTGGCTAAGTTGGCTCCTAAAAAATCAAATTTCATTCCTAAGCAGGAGAAAGGCACTCGTAAGGCATGCCCACTTCCCTACCAGCTAATTGCGGATGGGGGACTCAGCCCCGATCAATCTAGGTTCTCCATTTCATTAGGTAATAAAACTATAGGGGCTCCTTTCAATGCTTATGCATACTTCTCAGCCGGAAATATGCAGGCACGTTCATACGCGGTTAAATCGGGAACTCAGCTTACTGACAGTTGGAATCTAGATCAGTTTGAAGGAGGACGATACCATGTTCGTATAGATGGTCCAAATGGATTCTTGAGGGAGTTTAGAGGTTCCGTCGAAGATCCAAAAGTTTCTTTCACTTTTAGTTACGCGAAAAACGGGAACCTAGAAGTTAGGATTTCTAACAATTCAGCAAAGTCTGTTACCATCCGAGCAAATGACAACGCTTATGGCCTCAAAGAGAAAAAACAGTCTGTAGCCGCAAATGGTAAAGGTGTCCTTACTGTAGACACCAAGGCCAGCTTTGGTTGGTACGATGTCACGATTGCCGTCGAGGGCGCTACTGGATTTGCGATCCAAGCGGCAGGGCGAGTTGAAACCGGTAAGTGGTTACGCACGGACCCGGCGATGGCCTAAAATTTGCAAACAGCCTAAAAGTATGGGTCCGCCCCGCTCCAGCAGTAAAATACTTGTTTACTATTGGAGTTGGGGCATCCTCTTTTTCTCCGAGATTTCGTTAATTTTGGGGGCTGAGATTGCCACTACGGAAGAGCCTTTCAATAGCTTTGCTCACTTCATCCAAGTCGCTCTATTAAGGTCAGGGTTTTCCTTCCTGTTCCTTGGTTTACCATCCCTGTGCTTTTGGGCTGTTGCCGCCCTAGTCGGCGCTCTAGAATTTCCCGAATGGTGGCTACCTCTGCGGAGGGCAACCTTGGTCGCTTTTCCAATCGTTCTTACATGGTGCCTAGCTTTGCTATGTTCATGCACTGAGGTTTCGGGGTTCTGGTTTAGGGAATCTACTCCTCAGTGGACCCATCTTGACTTTTGGGATGTTGCAGCAAGCTTTTGGTGGCTTCTTCTCATAGCGGTTTCAGGCCTCGTGTGGTGGCTGTACTCTATTTTCAGCCTTCCTTCAGGCAAGCTTTCATAAACTAAAAAGCCCGCTGAATAACTCCAGCGGGCTTTACTTTCTTTAAGTAAGAACTTACTTAACTTCGACCTTAGCGCCGGCCTCTTCGACCTGCTTCTTGATCTTGTCAGCTTCGTCCTTGCTAACGCCTTGCTTGATAGGCTGTGGAGCGCCATCAACGAGGTCCTTGGCTTCTTTGAGGCCAAGGCCTGTCAGCTCGCGAACGACCTTGATAACGTTCAACTTAGCATCGCCTGCGGAAGCGAGGATGACGTCGAACTCAGTCTTCTCTTCCTCAGCTGCAGCGCCGCCAGCAGCACCGCCGCCCATGCCGGCGAACATAGCGGGATTGAAACCACCCATTGGGGCGGCTGCAGTTACGCCAAACTTATCCTCGAGGGCCTTCTTGAGCTCGCTGAGCTCAAGAGCGGTAAGGCCACTGATTGTATCAACTAAACTCTCAACTGTGGTTGCCATTTTCTTTCCTTGGTTTCTTGGTTAAATAGATTGATGAAGGATAGGCTATTCAGCCTTCTCCTCCGAATTCGTGTCGGCAGCGGCCTCTGCGGGAGCTTCCTCAGCGGGAGTCTCGGCAGCAGCTTCTGCGGGGGCTTCTTCAGCGGCGGCAGCGGGAGCCTCTTCAGCCTTGGCTTCTGGAAGCGGACTTCCTTCGGCCACCTTGTCGGCGACAGCGCCAATAACGCGGATTGGATCTGCGTAAAGGGCTTCTACCGTACCCACAAGGGTGGTGAGCGGCGCAGAGATCGCTCCAATCACCTGTGCAATGAGAACATCGCGTGGTGGGAGCTCAGAAAGCGCCTCGACTTCCTTTGCGGAAAACGCCTTGCCAAAGTAACCGCCCTTAACTTTAAGAACTTTGCTTGATTTCGCGTAGTCGAGCAAGACCTTGGCGCACTCGGCTTCATTCTCAAAAACAAACGCAACGGCTGTTGTACCGTTGTGAAGGTCATCGGGAATATTGGCCATGTCGTCGCCTGCGGCGATTCGGAACAAAGTGTTCTTCAGAACGTGAATTTCGCCACCCTTCGTTCGAAGAGTCTTGCGAAGCTCCTGCATCTGCTTCACCTTGAGTCCGCTGTAATCTGTGAAGACTACGCCGACAGACTTGGAGTACCACTCCTTGGCTTGTTCGATTGTGCGTGCTTTATCTGCGGTTGGCATGTTGTATTCGCACCTGATCTAAAAATAACAAGGGCTTCCGCCGGAGGTGATTGGCGGAAGCCCTAGTCTTTATCACAAGCCAATCGGCCTGTGCACTAACTCTTCTATCCTATCCCCTCGGCTGGTCGATCCGATAAGGACCGATTATGGCTTCACGCCACCTGCTGTCTTCAGAGTGTCCGATAAGTATGGCACAAAAAATCGCCCGGATCTACTTTCGGTCCCAAAGTATCTCCAGCGATGCTTGCATCCTTAGTCTTCCCTACTTTTGGCAGTGAAAAGCGGACCCAGGTCTAGACTGAGTCCGCTTCGGCATGCTTTTGCTAGTTACGCGTCTTGGCTGGCGCTGCCACAGGTGTCATTACATTCCATGCTCGGACCTCAAATGTAAGAGCCCCTGATTTCACCGCCGGATCGTTGCTGGCAATCTCATTAGCTTCTTCATCCGACTTAGCTAAGACAATCGCCATTGAGCCTGGTTGATCTCGCCATGGTCCAAAAATAAGAACTTTGCCTTTTGCTTGTAGCTCCCCTAAATGCTTTACATGCTGGTCAAAGGTTCGTTGTCCGGATTCATCTCCAACGTTTTGTGAAGCACTCAGAGTGTAAAGAATGGCGTGGGTAGGCTTGCCATTGATTCCAAATCCGGATCCATTTCCGCTTCCATTGCCATTACCCTTTCCCGATGCAGAGTGCCCACCACCTGCGTTACGAGAACTGTTTGAGGAAGACCAACCACTGCTCGAAGAAGAGGAGGAGCTTTGCCCCCAAGACGATGTCTTGCCATTCCCACTTTGGGACTGTGAGTTACTCTGACTTGTCTGGTTCGTCTGGGCGTATACAACCGCAGCCATTGAAGCAGCCACTAATGCGATCAGGACATTTCTAAGTTTCATTCTGTTCTCCCGATTCAAATGTGCAAATAATATTACACTGCATTTTGACGCATTAAAGCGCAAATTTCGTTCTCGCGTGCAAATCAATATCAACACAAAAAAAGGACTTGCTCAAGCAAGTCCTCAGGAGTACACCAATAAAGTTTGGCTAAGCTAAAAGTCGAGTTGGATTCTCTAGATAATCTTTCACCACATTGATGAACTTCGCTCCAACTGCGCCATCCGCAACCCGGTGATCGAAGGAACAGGTGATGTTCATGCGGCTACGAATCTCAATCTCATCGTCCGCGGTAGCCACTACCTTCTTGCGAACCGAGGCAATCGCCAAAATTGCTGAGTTTGGCTGGTTCACAATCGCCAAGAAGTTATCGACATCAAGCATCCCCATGTTAGAAATAGAGAATGTAGAGCCACTTAACTCTTCAAGAGTTAGTTTGTTGTCCTTTGCTCGACGAGCCAAATCCTTCACCTTGCTGCTAACCGCCCGCAAGGAAAGTTGATCTGCATTTCGAACGACGGGAACGGTAAGGCCATCTTCAAGGGCAACCGCGATTCCAACATGGACGCCGCCATATTGAAGTAAAGCCGCTGGACCTTGGAAGGTCGCGTTCACCTGGGGCATATCACGAAGAGCAAATGCACAGGCCTTCACCACAAAGTCGTTAATGCTCACTTTGCCGCTTTCTTCAGCTTCAAACATCTCACGCAACGCCAAAATCTTCTCAACATCCACCTCAACGGTGACATAGAAATGAGGAACTTGTTGCTTGGACTCGGTTGTGCGCTTTGCTGTTATTTGACGTGTGCGGTTGAGAGAAATAGTCTGATCTTCAGCCGAAGGAGCAGCTACCGCCGCAACCTTATCGGTTCCCTTCACTTGAGAAGCAGCGCGAACATCCTTCTCTACGATGCGTCCACTTGGACCAGTACCACTTACAGAAGCAATATCCACGCCTAGCTCTTTAGCAATTTTCTTCGCTAATGGGCTGGCTTTCACTCGTGAATCAGATTTGGCCTTTGGTTCCTCAGTAACAGGCGCACTCTCGGCTGCGGCCTTAGGAGCTTCCGGAGTCTCCTCCTTACCGGCCGGAGCATCTTTCGCAGGCTTACCACTGTTACCAGCAGATCCGCCCCATCCCTCAGGAAGTTTCTCGCCATCCTTCAATAGCACTGCGATTGCTTGACCAACGGGAACTGTTTCACCCTCTTTCACCAAGATCCCGCTCAAAACTCCAGACCCTGGAGCCTCTAGCTCCAAGATTGCCTTATCAGTTTGGATATTGCCGATGACCTCGCCCGACTTAACGGCGTCGCCCTCTTTCTTAAGCCACTCTACGAGGGTGCCTTCCTCCATTCCGTCGCCCATTTTGGGCATGATCACTTCGGTCATCCGTGTTGCTTCCTCCGGTTCAAAACAGGTGTCAGAATACCCGGCCTCATTCCGAATAGAGAACCCCCTTACTCAGAACGACAATAGCGGACTCACAGAGCCAATAAATGGCTCTGATCGCCCGCTAATTAACGTTGATTGGATGGAGAGGAGGAGCTCACCAGCGTAAGGCTTTGCCGCGGCGCTTCTGGCGACATCGCTTCATTGCGAAAACTGCCGCAGGCACCAATAATAGGGCATACCAGTACGACTGAACGATGTTCCCAAATCCGGGTTGTGAGGTTCGTTCCGCCAACACTCCGATGAGGATATTTCCGTTCATACCTGACTTATTGGTAGTCTTTGATTCCCGTTTCCCCGCTTCATTTCGGGGTCTTGAAAAACCTCGAAATCTAGCTTGGCTAGCATAGTCACGCGGAATCCGTTAAGCTCAAGAGAATCATGAAGCCCATCTCGATTCAGCTTTACACGGTTCGTGAGTTAGCCAAAGACGGCAATCACATCCAAGTTCTCCAAGCCTTAGCTGACATCGGCTATAAGGGCGTTGAGGGGCATGGCTACGGAATGTCTGCCTCCGAGTTCCGTAGAACCGTTGAAGACATGGGGATGAAGGTCAGCAGCTACTTTGGCCCGTTTCCGGGTGAAGATGGAGTTCAAGAGTTTATGGAAACCGCTAACGATTTGGGCACCCAGCTAACGGTAGCTGGCTTTTGGATCGAAGAATTCGCCGATCTAGACGCGATCAAGAAAACAGCGGAAAGGATTGCGCCGGTCGTGGAAACCCTCAAGGAAAATGGCTTCACTTTCGGTCTCCATAACCATTGGATGGAGTTCGAAATCATTGAGGGAAGGTGGGCTATCGACCATCTGATGGAACGAGTGCCGAACCTGCACCTAGAAATTGACATCTACTGGTGCGCAAACTTTGGAGAAAATGATCCTGCCCAAGTCGTCCGCACCTATCAGGACCGAGCCCACCTTCTTCACGTTAAAGATGGCCCCCTAGTTCGCGGCGAACCTCATGTAGCCGTCGGCTCTGGAAAAATGGATATCCGACCAACCCTCAACGCCCAGAATCCAGATGTCACCAAGTGGCACGTAGTTGAGCTTGATGAATGCGCAACCGACATGATGAAGGCCGTCAAAGACAGTTATGACTATCTCATCTCAAAAGGCCTTGCGTTCGGCAACCGATCTATCGGTTAGAGCGGCGCGGCCGCAATATCTTGCCGATAGTGCCTTCCTTCAAAACCAATAGCGCTGCAGACTTGGTAGGCAGCCTCACGAGCGGCAGGAATCGTATCTCCAACCGCTGACACCCCTAAAACTCGACCGCCATTCGAAACAAGTTGACCGCCCTGCATCGCGGTCCCGGCGTGAAACACCTTAACGGCATCGGGCAGATCGGAAGGAACCTGAACTGGAACTCCCTTTGCGTAGCTTCCCGGATAGCCTCCGCTCGCAACCACCACCGTAACCACCGAGTTATCTAGAACTTCTATCTCGGGAATACTTTCTCCGTTAGCGGCTGCCAACAAGGCTGACGCAAAGCCTGCACCAAGCCGACGCATAACCGTCTGGGTTTCAGGATCGCCAAATCGCACGTTGTATTCCAAGCAATAAGGGCGTCCGTTTTGCACCATAAATCCGGAGAAAAGGGTTCCCCGATAGTCAATCCCTTTGGCCTTCAAATGCTCCAACATAGGACGCACAGCCAAAGCCTCTGCCTCGCGAACCAAATCTGGCGGTACCGATGCAACCGGTGAGTAAGTGCCCATTCCCCCGGTGTTCGGGCCCCGGTCCCCATCCAAGGCACGCTTATAGTCTTGGGCGACCGGCAAACTGAAGAACTCTGTGCCCGAACATATCGTGAGGAGCGAGAATTCATATCCCAGAAGTCGTTCCTCAACCACAACGGTTGACCCCGCTTCTCCAAATTCACGATCAACCATCATCATATCGATGGCTTCTTCAGCTTCCTCTATGGAGTTCGCAACCACGACTCCCTTGCCAAGGGCATTGCCACTGGCCTTGATGACTGGCATGGATCCCTCAGCGTGCAGACTCCTTGCAAACTCTTTGGCAAGTTCTGAGTCCTGGAAGGAAGCATAGCGAGCCGTTAAGATGCCCGCCTCTTCCATAAGTTGTTTGGAGAAAGCCTTTGAACCTTCAAGCTGCGCGCCCTCCATTCCTGGGCCATAGACGGCAACCCCGTTTTCCCTGAGAAAATCAGCTAATCCGGCGATCAAGGGATCTTCTGGCCCAACTACCACCAGATCAATACTTTTCTCTCGACATAGTGCCAACAGGCCCGCCGAGTCATTGGCACGAACATCCGCACAAGGCACGTCCTCAGCGATTCCGGCATTGCCTGGGGCAACAATGACCTCTGCCTCTTGAGCAAGCTTCCAAGCCAAAGCATGCTCTCTTCCTCCTGACCCAACCACTAGTATCCGCACCCTTACAATATGGCAGAACCTAGCCTGATTGCGCGTGTCTCTAGACGCAATCAGGAATTAGGATTTAGAGTCAAAGACTGAATTCTTCGCCCTGAGAAGGAATCGTGACATCCCACTTCAGTTCATCTCGAATCTTGTCGCGAAGAACTCGCTGGGCCTTCTCTTCTCCATGGACAATGAACGTCCGCTTGGGTGCAGCCTTAAAGTGTCGTAGCCAATCCATGATCTCACCCTGATCAGCATGAGCCGACAGCGAATTTAACTTTGTGGTGCTCGCTCGGACCATCACTGGGATCCCATGAATCTCCACCTCTGGTTCTCCTTCCAGTAGCCTTCGGCCAAGTGTGCCTTCCCCTTGGAATCCCGTGAAGACCACTTGAGTGGATTCGTGCCCCAGCCGATTCTTGAGGTGGTGAACAATACGTCCACCATTCGCCATTCCAGATCCGGCGATGATCACCATTGGACCGCTCTGCTTGTTCAAAGCCTTGGATTGCTCTCGATCTCGAACAAGCGTCAACAGGTGAGGCTCCAGAGAACTTGCATTTTCTGCCAAAGCAATCTTCATGTCCTCGTCATGTTCTTCTTTCGCATCGGCATAAAGCCTAGTAGCGCTCACTGCCATCGGGCTATCGATGAAGATCGGCATACGAGGCATTCGGCCTGCATCCTGCAACTCTCGGAGGTAGTAAAGCATCTCCTGCGTGCGCCCAATGGAGAAAGTGGGAACAAGGACAGCCCCGCCGCTTCGATAAGCACTGTTCAGAATTTCTTCCAATCGACCCATCGTATCTTCATCGGCATGAACTCGGTCTCCGTAGGTGCTCTCAACCACTAAGTATTCAGCCCACTCCACATAAGTTGGATCTTTAATAATCGGGGTATCAAAGCGTCCTAAGTCGCCGCTCATCAAGATCCGTTCGCCATTCTCAAAGTAGATCTCGGCAAAAGCAGAGCCCAAGATGTGCCCCGCTGGCATAAATCGGAAAGTGGCTCCACCCGGTAAAGGTTGGAAATCCCAATACGGCATCGGTACAAACCGCTTCAAACAAGCATAGGCATCTTGCTCTGTATACAACGGCAGTGCGGGACTATGGCGGCTGCCATGTTTATTCGCATACCGTGCTTCTTCTTCTTGCAAACGCCCCGAGTCTGGAAGGCTGATCTTGGCCAGTCCAAGAGTTGCACGAGTGCAATAGATCGGTCCTTGGTATCCCTCCTTCACCAGTTTGGGAATCATCCCAATGTGATCCATGTGGGCGTGGGTGACCACCACTGCATCTAGCTCGGTCGGGGCGAATGGGAAAGGTTGCCAGTTTCGATCTCGAAGCTCACGATTCCCTTGGAAGATCCCACAATCCACGAGGATCTTTTTATCATTCAGAGTGAGAAGATGCTTCGATCCGGTGACCGTTTGGGCTGCGCCGTAGAAGCCGATGGTTTGGCTCATTTGCGCAGATTTTACATTGTAGAAGTATCTACCAGTAAGGTGGGAAGCTGATACCGTCTTTATTCTCGTTATCTGAGTAGACCAAGCGATAGTTTTTGCAGGTCCAATTCCCCTTGGCATTCTTCTCCATGTTGAAAGCTGCCAGGGGCCGATCTGTACCGCCCCAAGTTTGTTTTTCCTTCCCTACGGCAATCACTTTTGCGGTCTTTCCGGTGTACCAAATCACCCGATAAAACTGCATTGGACCGTGAATCTCTACCCCTTCGTAAGCTTCCTTAACAGGCTTTTCGATGTCTTTGACGACTTGACGGGTTAGGATCTCAGCGTATCCATAAGGGGCGGCAAAAACGAGCACATACCAAGCTACAAAGGCTCGCCAAGGGCGACTCTCACCCTTATCTTGAATAGGGCGAAACATTGTCGAGATAAAAGTTAAAACTCCTGCGACAAAAAATACGCCGATCGAATAAAACAGTGCGCCAAACATCGATTAACCCTTGTGAGGGGTTATTCCATGTTCTTGGAAAATTCTACAAAGAGACTAGACCCCAACCTTTTGGGCATCAAAAGGGTCCACGTGAATCACCACCACTGCCGGCGAAAACTCCGCCACAATTCGCTTTTCCAGTGCATCTGCCACGTCATGTGCTTGGACCACTGACCATTCGGAAGGCACCACGATATGCATATCAATGTAGCGGGTATCTCCGCTCAAGCGAGTTCGCAACCGATGGCAATCTTGAACACCCTCGGTTTCTTCAACCAACTTGCGAACTTTTGCAACCTCTTCCTCGCTTAGCGCACGGTCTACCAACTGATCAAATGCTTGTCTGGTCAACTTCCACGCTCCTGCCGCGATCCAGACCGCGAGGATCAACGCAAAAATAGGATCGGCCTGTTCCCACCCGGTCAATTTTGTGACAAGCAGTGCACCCAGAACGCCCACCGAGGTGACACTGTCCACCATTAGGTGCTGACTATTGGAGGCCAAGGCTAGACTTCCCGTCTGATCGCCAATCTTCTTTACGTGTCTGGAAACGATAAAGCTTGTGACCGCCGAGAACGCCATAACCCACACACCGATCTCGAGATTCGCGACATCTGCGCCTTTCAGCAACCTCTGAATGGACTCATAGACCACATAACAGACAATCACCAGCAATAGGACCGATTCACACAGCCCGGCAATACTCTCAAACTTCCCGTGCCCGTAGGGATGTTCTTCATCGGGAGGAGCAGCGGCGGCCCGTACGCTTACTAGCGCAATTCCGGATGCCACCACATCAGTTGCGGAGTGAACGGCTTCAGAGAGGAGACTGACAGATCCCGTCAATCCAGCCGCGGCTAACTTCACTAGCGTGAGGGTTACGTTGTACGCGAGGCTGATACCAGCCGCCCGCTTCTTTAATCGGGCTTCGACGGCTCTATGTGGGCTCGTCGGGCTGACCACTCCATATATTATGACCTGGATTCTAAGCCTTGTTCACAAAAGGACTAGCTCATCTTCCTTGAGTCCGGGCGGTACACTCTCGCCTCGGTGAAAGCGATTGCGAAGGTACGCCCCGAGCCCGGCGTAGAGATTATCGATGCCCCGGAACCACAAGTCCAGCCGGGAATGGTAAAGCTAAAGTTGGAGGCAGCTTCCGTTTGTGGAACGGATCTCCATATCTACTCTTGGGATGCATGGTCTGCATCTCGAATCCTTCCCCCGCGAATCATCGGACACGAGTTTTGCGGAACCATTGTCGAAGTTGGGGAGGGTGTTGAAGATCGCCAAGTTGGACAATTCGTCTCATCCGAATCACACATCATTTGTGGTCGTTGCCGCCAATGTCTGAGCGGCCAAGGCCATGTCTGCGTCAACACCAAAATCCTCGGTGTGGATGTGGACGGTGGCTTTGCGGAGTATGTGGTGATCCCCAAAGATAACGCAAGACCCACCGACCGAAGTGTCCCCACCAAGATTGCGGCCTTCCAAGACGCGCTCGGGAATGCGGTTCACACTGTTATGGGTGGACCGGTTAAAGATCAGAACATTCTGATTACCGGCATGGGTCCCATCGGGCTCTTTGCCGTCTCTATCTGCAAAGCTCTTGGGGCCAATAAGGTCGTCGCAACAGAGGTAAGCCCCTATCGAATCGAACTCGCCCATGCGGTCGGTGTTGATGTTGTTCTAAACCCAGCAGAAGTAGATGTCAATAAGGAACTGGGTGAGCTGATGCCCGGCGGATTTGATGGCACCTTAGAAATGAGCGGTCACCCAAGCTCCCTTCAATTGGCGGTAGAACACACGCGACCTGGAGGCAGGGTTTCTATGCTTGGCGTCTACGGTCAAAACCAACAAACAATTGATCTCAATGCGGTCATCTTCAAGGGACTCGACATGCAAGGCATTGTCGGTCGAAACCTCTGGAAAACCTGGGATCAGATGGCCGAAGTCCTCGCCACCGGCAAACTAAACCTTGACCCCGTCATCACCCACCAAATGCACTTCACCGAGTTCCAGAAGGCCATGGAACTGATGAAAGCCGGCAAAGCCGGCAAAGTCGTCTTTAGCTTCGAGTAAGTAGTTAGCCGCTGCCTCCAGACGCATCGTCTGGAGGCAAGTTCAGAAACTAGATCTTCACCCGAACAGTAATAATCTCAAACGGCTTGTAGTCCACTTGGACCGCGCCATCGACTACTTCCATCTCCGAAAGATTGTTCTCCTCTAGATCGCAGAGAACGGCACCCTTGATCGGTACTGCGCAGCTCAGTTCGCCACGACCGCGTGCGTTGTGGCATTCATACAACCGAACGATCAGGTCATTGCCATCTTCTGCCTTCTTCACCGATTCAATCACGACGTTTCGATCATCACAGTGCATCAAAGGTGGCAAGGCGCCATTCTCACCGGCAGTTGGCGAAAGGAATGCGTGGCGAACAGGGGCGTTCAGCGCATAAGCTGCCTGAACAACTCCCGCATAGTTATAGGGCCCGTAGTGAGGCATCAGAACATAGCTGAAACGATGAGTCCCCATATCGCACTCGGGGTCTGGAGCCTTTGGAGCACGCAGCAAGGAGATACGCATCACATTGCCGTTAATGTCGTGCCCATACTTGCAGTCGTTGAGCAACGCAACCCCTTGGTCGCCTTCGCTGAGGTCCACCCACTTTTGGGCACAAACCTCAAACCGGGCCATGTCCCAGCTTGTGTTGTAATGAGTCGGTCGCTCAACGTTTCCAAACTGGATTTCGTAGGTTGCGCGCGGTGAATTCACATTCACCGGGAACGCTACCTTCAGCATCTTATCTTCCTCGTGCCAATCGACTTCGGTATCAAAGCGAATGCCCGGAGTAGGACCCAGGCTGATGCGCTGCTTGATCGTGGACTTGCCAAATTTCTTAACAACTTCCACCGCCACACGGACTGGACCTTTCTCCACAATCTCAAAGCTCTCGCTCTTCACGAGGTCTTGAGCTGTCTCATAGGAGAAAACATCTACATCCCAAGCGCTCCAGAATAGGGGCTTGTCATCCAACAACTGGAACATGTTTGCAAGCTTGCCGGGTTCAATAAACTCGCTCCCATCCTCCAAGCTCTCAATGCTTGTAATGTTGCCGTTGGCATCAAATCGGACGGACCACTCATGATTCTCCAATCGACGCGCACCCGCTTTCAAGCGAGTTTTGCCTTTGACTGGCACATCACAGAGATCACCCACAGTGACTGTTCCAAGCGCGGCATGAGGAGTTTGGAAAATCAACTTTCGCTCTCCAAACTCTTCAACCAACTGAACCGGGACAAGTTCTTCGCTAGTCTCTAAAGCCGTCGGAGCTTCAGTTTCACTCCAGGGAATCTCTCCCTGAGAAGCGATCTGCGAATTCTGGAACAACGCAACCGGGCGATCCATATCCGCCGTGTCCAGCCGTTGGCCAATCTTCTTGAGACTGCTCTCCACAACCTTATGGCCAGCCTCCGCAATTTTCGCGTAGTCGATATCGGAATCTCGATAGACTTCATTCACCGAAGAACCCGGAATAATGTCGTGGAACTGGTTTAGAAGCACCAGTTTCCAAGCCGCTTCCAGTTCATCAGTCGGATAGTCCTGAGGGAACCCTGGGCTAAAGCACGCAAGTAGTTCCGCATCACGAAGAAGGAATTCACTAACGCGGTTCCCCTTCTTATTCGCCGCTTGGCTAGTATATGTCCCTCGGTGAAGCTCCAAGTAAAGCTCGCCCACCCAAGTAGCCAAATCTTTAGACTTCGCTTTGGCTTCGCGGAAGAAATCAATCGCACGCTTGCCCGCAAGCATCTCAGGATACTCAGGAGCCAGACGACCCCGGCGAATAAACTCAAGGTGCCGCTCAGTTGGTCCGCCTCCACCATCACCATGCCCAAAGACATACAGCGATTGATCCGCCCGCGCATGATCCTTGTAACGTTTTACCGACGCGAGGACTTCTTTCGGTTCACCACTCGCATTGTAAGTGTCAGCCGGAGGGAAGTGGCTCCAAACCTTGGTGCCGTCGATTCCTTGCCACCAGAAGGTGTGGTGCGGGAACTTGTTAAACTGATTCCAGCTGATTTTCTGGGTCAGGAAGTATTTGATGTTGAACTTGGCAAGAATCTGAGGCAATGCGGCGGAGTAGCCAAAAACGTCCGGCAACCACATATCGTGAGTCTCATAGCCAAGCTTGTCTCGGAAATAGCGTCTTCCGTAAAGGAACTGACGTACCAAAGATTCTGCACCCGTCAAGTTACAGTCCGCCTCAACCCACATGGACCCGACAGGTTCCCACTGGCCCCGATCGATCGCCGCCTTCACCCGCTCGTAGAGCTTCGGATACTCCTTCTCCAACCACTCATATTGACTGGCCTGGGAGTGGACAAAAACGTACTCCGGGTACCGCTCAAGTAAACCAAGCTGAGTAGCGGTGGTATGCGCCATCTTCTTCTTGGTGATTTCAATGGGCCATAGCCAGGCTGTGTCTAAGTGAGCGTGCCCAACCGGATAGAGGCTGTGCTTAATGTCTCCACTCAGCGAACCCATCGCATCGCGAAGAATCTTGCGACATCGCGCAATCGTTTCCCTCTGTTCCTCATGGAAAGTATTGGCAACATCGTTCAGGGCTCGTAAAATTGTCGCGTAAGCTGGGCCCTCTGCATCAATGGATTCGCAAAGGTCCAAGGCAAATTCAACGTCGTACATCAGGTCCTTAATCTCACGATCAATGACCACAATTTCGGCCTTCTCAACTTTCTCAACCAAAGCCTCGCGCTTTGGCTCTCGACCCGCTACTCGAACCTGTGGGTTGCTCGTGTAGACCTGTACGTACACTTCGAGCTTCTTCTCTTTGCCCGATTGAGAACTGGGGAACATCTTTCCATCCAGCCATCCCATATCGGTATGTGCCCAGTCAATTCCGCACCAAGGAGAATTGTCCTTCCAAACCGTACGCTCGCCACCCACTTCAGCAACCACTGCAATCTCTTTCTCTTGCATCGAAGCAGGAACTTCTCCACTGAGACGGAACCAAAAAGTGGTGTAAGCCGGCCCGTATTGGAATCCGGGCTCCACAACTTTCCAGGTGCCTTTTTTCGCTTCATTCTGAGAAGCGACAGGAGCGTCATTAAACTCGATCTTCAGAGGCGCGCGTTCGCCATAGACACGAGGAGCAAGATTGTTCTTCAGAAATTGAGTGATACGTCGTCGAGTGAGGTCAGAATGCTTCAGCATGATAGTTGAGGTGCGAAGTTGGAAGTTTACTCCCGAACTCGACTCGCTATCCCACCCTTAAACCGGCAAAAAGACCATGATCCATCATTGGCACCCGGCAAAAATCCTCTATCTGGCCAGGTTCATCCAGATAATGTGCCCCCAAAGCAACAAGCGCCCTTGCTCCTCGGATGCTCTCATCGCTCTCATTCGGCCCTGGCCGACGAACTAGAACTTGAGTCAATTTGCGGCGGATGGCAGCGCTGGCGCCATGCCACGTTCCCCCTTTTCGAAACCTCACATCTCCAACAATCGTGAGTCTCCCCGCCGCATAGATGAGCGCATTTCTCTCCATTGCTCGTGTCCGCGAAAATACTTCATCCCATTTGCAGACACCCACGCATTGCCAACGATCCAAATCACGGGGCAAGACATATCTTGCCCCATAAGGCAATATCGCCACCGCCTGCCCTCGCGCATCTGATGCTCCCCCAAGGGCGGCCCGGTCACACCCAACCGCTGCCCCCGAGACAACTCGAAAACCTAGCTGAACCGCCACCTGAGCAGATTCCGCACAAAACGCATGCACAAATGGCTCTACGCTTCGGCTTCCCACAACCCCAATCACCGGCAAATCGTCCGTCGCCACCCCGCCTGACCAAAGAACCGGTGGCGCGCTGTCCTTAAGAATCGCAAGCCAACGGTCAGGATAGTGAGAATCCAAGCTTGTCAAAAACTGATCTGAAGGCAGTCGGTGAGCCCAATCCAAAGTCCCACAACTTTCAAGCGCAACCGCTTCCGAAATCAATCCTTTGCTCCGGAGCCCTGTCGCAACATTCTCTCCATCCAGACCAAGGGCTCGTAATGTCCCCTGTACGGCAAGAGATCGCCGATGATCCAGTTGCTGCCTATGGGGAGCATCGGCTAAGTACAAGGCAGCGAGAATAACCCGCCATTCTTCAAATAAGTTCTTTGGTACCCTCAACCAAAGTATTATACCAGCCCCTCTTCAACCCTCTAAGGCGCCATCACTTGGATGGCCGCCGGATGGATTCTAAACTCAGCGGGAGTTTTGCCCTGGATCTCTCCATCCACCGTTAGGCGTTTGGTGGGTAGCGTAGAAACGCGTAGGCTCTCGGTATCAAATGGGAAGACTTCTGGCATCTCCACATGTTTTCCTCGCCAAAGATTCAGCGCGTATCGAAGCAAAGTGCCCCGCCCACTACTCTTCAGCACATAGCCAGATAGGCGTCCACTATCGATCTGTGCATCCGGCGTTACCTGGAAGGGTCCACCATGATAGCGGCCACTTCCCACCACCACTTGATGCGCCCGATACTCTCGTCGTTCCCCATCTATATCGATTTTCACGGTAAAAGGGCGTGTGTTCATGGCCGCTCGGCAGACTGCCATCAGATAAACCGCCCGTCCCAATCTACGTTTTGCCTCGTCCGTAAGCGATTCCGCAATCTGAGTCGTCAACCCAATGGTCGCAACGTTGACAAAAAAACGATCGTTGACTTGCCCCAAGTCAATCTTCCGAGGCTTTCCCTTCAAAAGGACGTCCACTGCTTGCTTGACGTCGGCCACGATTCCAAGATCACGGGCCAAAGAGTTTCCAGTTCCTAACGGCAAAACCCCTAAGGTCGAATCCACACCTATGAACTGGTCAGAAATCGCACTGAACGTACCGTCTCCCCCGCCCACACAAACTAAGGGCAGGCCCATCTGTAAAGCTTCTTTAACGCTCGGGGAAATATGGCGCGGATCACGAACAAGTCGAGACAGTCGAAGATCCACCGCTTCCTGCTTAAGAGTGGATTCAACCTGACTAAACCATTCACGCCCTCGCCGCGACTTTCCATTCACGATGAGAGCAGCGGATTGATTCACAGCTAATCTAGACTACCGAGAAAATACTTTCGGCGAAGAGGCCCACCGGCTTATTTCTTGTCTGTCCAAGCCTTGACGACATAAAGCAGATTCTCACCCGGACGCACGACCAAAACTCCATATGCCTTTCCAGATGTGAGCTTAGGATCATGAGTAAAAGACCAATTTCGATCCTTGTCGCTCTTGTTCTCCACTGATAGGCTCATCCTCACTTGAATGCTTCCATCGGGCTGGAGTTTAGGTACATAAGACGTCTTCCATGTTTCCGAAGCATCTCCCTTTCCTGGCCCTTCGACCTGGATCTCCGCCGACATCTCACTGAGAGTCCGAACAACGGGCGAAGAAATCGTCTTCAGTCCTTTATTCTTTGCGAGCTTCGTGTCGTCAATGCGGCTCACTTCGAGGACATGCACCTTGTCGCCCTCTTTTGTCAAAGCCTTAAAGCCGTTGTTGCTGCCTTCCAGAGCCAAGGCACTTTCGGTGGTTCGAAAGATTTTCGTTTCAATGGTGATCGGAACGGGTTCCGTTTTCACTGCCGAGCCCACAACCAATAATCCAACTAAAGCCGTAACACTCATCTAAAAAACCTCTAACGCCAAGACGCAATCGCTTGGTACATAGTTCAGAAAGACTTACAGTTCCATATCAGAGCTATGCCCAGGAAACAGCTTAGCATTGGGGTCAAGGTAGGTTTTGGCGAAACAAACCGCGGTAGCTGCTTCTCCAACTCCGGTAGCAATCAGTTTCAGCTTGCCATCAAACGAGCAAACATCACCCACCGCAAAAACGCCCGGCAAGCAAGTCTCGTATCGGTCGTTAACCACAATCTGATTCTTCACGATCTCAAAACCCCAGTCTTTCAAGGGACCAAGTGAGCTCTTAAAACCAATGTTAACAATCAAGGCATCGCACTCCATGTGCTCTGTCTCTTTCGTTTGAGTATTTTCTAAGGTGAGTCCGGTCAAGTGACCGTTGCCATGCAACTCTTTGATCGCATACCAGAGCTTCATCTCCACCCGGCTTGCTTTCACCTTTTCCACCGAATCTTCATGAGCTCGGAAAACATCTCGACGATGAACTAGCGTCATGTGGTCAGCGGTATCCATCAAGTTCAAACACCAGTCAAAGGCGCTGTCTCCACCGCCGATGATCGCCAGCTTCTTACCCTTGAACACCGACTTATCGCGAACGCCGTAATAGACTCCGCTGCCCACCAACTCTTCTTCTCGCTCAACCCCCATCTTGGTTGGTTGAAAGGCTCCTGCTCCGGCAGAAACAATCACCGTACGAGTCGGAAGAACGGTTCCCTTAGCGGTCGTAATGACATAGCCGTCTTCTGTCTTCTCAATCGTCTCGGCGGTCTCTTCTAAGACCAGTTCCGGATTGAACTGAATCCCTTGCTCCACCAAGTTTTTCGCCAAATCTTTTGCCAAAACTTTTGGGAAGCCCGGCATATCGTAAACGTACTTCTCAGGATAAAGAGCCGTTAACTGACCGCCCAACTCAGGCAAAGAGTCGATGATACGAACGGACATGCCTCGCAAGCCCGCATAAAAAGAAGCAAAAAGCCCGCATGGCCCTCCGCCTATGATGGTTACGTCTACCGTTTCCATGGTCTATTCCAGTGCATGCCCGACGGCGGCGGCGGGATCGCTTGGATAATGTACCCGGCAAGCCACGGGAGAGATCAAAAACAAAGGGCAGAGAAGACTTTTGAAATCTCCTCTACCCCTCATCTTTTAGTTCCCTTGCTGGATCATCCAACAAACTTATAGCCAACGCCGCGAACGGTCATCAATCGAGTGGGATTCTGAGCATCCTCCTCAATTCGGGTTCGCAACCACCGAACGTGAACATCTACCGTTCTCGCCGATACAAAAGCGTCTCGACCCCAAACTCGATCCAAAAGCGCTTCGCGAGAGAAAACCTGTCCCGGATTACGGGCCAAGAAATAGAGCAATGCAAACTCTTTTGGTGAGAGGTTTAGCGGCTTATCACCTAGCCAGGCTTCGTGACTTCGAGGATCAATTCGTAGGTTAGACCGCTCAATCACCTCTTTAACCGGTTCGCCAGTGGCGCGCCGCAAAATGGCCTTGACGCGTGCCGCTAGCTCCGTAAGGTTAAAGGGCTTGACCACATAGTCGTCTGCCCCAATCTCAAGCCCCTTTATCCGATCCGCCTCATCGGCTTTGGCCGACAGAAAAATGATCGGAGTCTGGCTATCTCGCCGAATCGCTCGGCAAAAGTCATATCCACTTCTCTGAGGAAGCATGATGTCCAAAATCACCAGATCCGGTTTCACCCGTCGAAAGAGGCGCATACCCTCTTCCGCAGAATCGGCGACAAAGGTGGAGAATCCTTCTTTTCGGAATTTATTCTCTACTGTTTCCAGAATGGTTGGTTCGTCGTCAACGATCAGCAGCTTCATTGCGGTCGTCTGCTCCTCCCGTCTTAGTTGCTGTGCTAGCGCCATAGTCTCTTCCAACCCGAAGGTCTGAATAGAGTTCTATCTTGCTCATGTTAAGAGATTGTAAACCTTTTCCCTTTAGGCCCTTTCGGTTCATCGATTAAAGACAGAACTACTTATGTAGGAGTTGAACAAACAAAAACGCAACCCAGTAATTCTGCCAGATCCATTCCAACAAAAAAGATACTTCACCCTGCCAAACCTTGATCGCTAAACCAAGGAGGAAGCAATCTACGCTTAATATCGAAGCGAAGACACCGGCAATAAAGAAAAAGAGTCCTGCGACCCGAAAGTGGATCACAGAACTCTTAACATCCCTCGGCTTCCAGCTAACTGCCGGTCGCGATGATCTCTACATTGGCACGAGGAACCATAACCTCATTTGCCTCTCCCTCAATCTTCGCCTTCAAAACGCGAACTTCGGTGCCGGATTCCACATGCTGCAGTTGAGCAGGCAAATCTGTAACCGTTCCCAGTTTTCCGAAGTAAGGCTCGCGAATAACGCGAATGGGTGTCCCAATCGTTAGCTCAAACGCCTGCTTGGCAATATTGGCTGCCGCTGTATCCGCCGGTAATGGACAGATAACCTCAGGACGAATAACGCCCGCTCGAATCTGGGTCGCACCGTTGATACTCGCAGTCTTGCCCTCTAGAGTCTTCAGCAATTCAAAGGTTCGCTGCGCCATGCCCAAGAAACCAAAGCCCTCAGTAACTAGCATCGTAAGCGTGATGTTCTCTTGACCCGTAATCGCTACGCCGATGTCGTAACCAAGGAACTGCACAAGATCACTGTCTTTAATGCCTCCGGCTAAAAGTCCCTTCACCCCAACGCTGCTGGCCTTCACCATCGCGTCGTACGTGATTCCAGAACCACCTATCAGAATCTTGCCCGCGTCCGAATCCTGGATAGAACTCGCGTCCAAAACATCACTGGGCGAATTCACCGCAACCCGAATAACTCCGGTCCTCTCGCCGCCCACACCAAAGATGCCTTGCACCATGGCGCATCGGGTCTCGATGATGGCGCCCTCATCTGGCATCACATCCGCAACTGTTCCCTGAATGTAAGCCGTAATATCAACGGGAATGGATGGTTCGCGGACCAGCGCGTTACCCGTAACTTCGGAAATCGACTCGATGGTTCCGTCGTAGTCACTTTCTGCAGTTGGAGCTTTAAAGATGCCAAAAAGCTTTTTGCCTTCAGCCACCAGTTGTCCTTTCGTGACCGGGTCTCCGGGCTTAATGCTGACCATCGTTAGAACGTCTTTAGGCTCAACACCAAGACGATCTGCCAACTTTAGAGTTTGTAGTGGCCCGGGAAGGAGGGCTCGCGCCACCACCTGATCCGGAGTGACCGCATCTCCTGGCTTGACCAGAACTTCACCCTTAATGGGTAGACGACGAACCCGACGCACAACAATGTCGCCGCTGACGGTGAGCCCGGGAGTATAAGCGCTTGCCAATCCGTAAATCCTTCCTTTGTTAAGACAGCTTTGAGGGCTGCGCCGGGATTTTACCGAACCTGCGAAGGTTTGGTTCCGTTTCTCGCAATTCCGTGCCTCAGGTTTTCCAACAAATCTCGTAAATAGGACCGCAAAACCCCGTTCCCCTCGTCAGGTACAATGCAATTTCGCGTCGGTCAAGCTTCCCTCTGGCGGCGAATCCTTACCAAGAGACAAATTAATGGCAAAGAAAGTCACCGGAAACATCAAGTTGAACATCCCTGCGGGCAAAGGCACCCCGGCTCCTCCGGTTGGTCCTGCACTCGGTCAGGCCGGTATCAACATGATGGAGTTCCTCAAGAAGTTTAACGAAATGACGGCTCCCCAGATGGGATTTGTCCTTCCCGTCGAGATTACAGTTTTCGAGGATCGATCCTATAGCTTCGTCGTCAAGCAACCCCTGACTTCGGATCTTATCAAGCGAGCCGCTGGTATCGAGAAAGGTGCAGCCAATCCCAAGACCGACAAGGCTGGCGTATTGACTCGCGAGAAGCTTCGCGATGTTGCCAAGCTGAAAATGGCTGACTTAAACACCGAAGACGAAGAGATGGCAATGAACATCGTTGCTGGAGCCGCTCGTTCGATGGGCGTCCGCGTCGAAGGTTAAGTTATCCACCTGGCTGCAAAGCAATAGCCGTCCAGCCTAGCGATATACAAACGGTCAAACGTTCCCAGAGGTCCCAGTCAAAATTTACGATTGGGACCTCTTTTTTAACTGAACGTAAATAAACTTATACAATTGTTGAAACCGTCAGTCATATTGACGGTCCAATATCTCGTCGACCCGTCGATAATCAATTGAGAATGAAACTCATTTCATCGGTGATCTTTGTGTTAATGGCAGTTTTAGGATTCGCACAGAATCCAGAAACCGGTGCCGATAAAGCCTCCCAAGCGGCAGCTGACGTCTTGCGGGAATACGCCAATGTAGATGGCGCTTTCCTTGCTGCGGGATTGGTGAAGGCGAGCTATAACAAAGACGCGGATTTGGCAACCCTTATCCAGTTTCCCACCGACGAGTTGGTGATCGTCACCATCACAGGGGCTCAGGTCAAACAAGCATTTGAACGCTCCCTGTCCTTGTTCCCAGAAGGCAACACCAGCTTCCTACAGATTTCCGGATTCGAGGTCACCTTCTCCAAAGACGCTCCCTCTGGCCAGCGAGTAATCCAGGTACGGTGTAACGGACAGTCCTTGGATGAGTCTAAGAACTATCAGATCGCGATGCCGTCTAGTCTAGGTAGAGGCGGATTGGGATATTTCAAGATATGGGACAAGACCAAGATTACAAAGACATTCGACAAAGTAACCGTGGAGTCGATCCTCAAAGGCAAACGCTTCGCCGAAAACGCGCCTCGTTGGGTCTCCTCGGGCTCCTAGCCGTCTGTGTGGTCGCGCCCATTGCCTGGGCTCAGTCTGCGGGCCAAGCCCCAACAACGACCACAGCCAAAACACAATCCAGCTTCCTTTTTGATAAATCAAAGGCATGGGATCACCTGGTAAAGCAGTGCAACTTCGGTACTCGTGAGCCTGGCAGCAAAGGCTACGAGGACACAAAGGCATATCTTGTCGCCGAGATGAAGAAGCATTGCGAGAACGTCCGCCTACAACCTTTCTCCCACCGTTGGAGCCAAAACAATAAAAAGGTGGATATGGCAAACATCATTGGCGAACAGAACTGGAAGGATGCCAAAACTCGAATTCTTCTCCTCGCCCACTGGGATACTCGTCCCACGTCGGACATGGATAACAGTGAGCATTATCATAAACCCATCATGGGCGCGAATGATGGCGCCAGCGGAGTTGCTGTTTTACTGGAACTGATGCGAGCCACCAAAGGCAAACTTCCCAAGGATGTCGGAGTGATGTATCTCCTAACCGACGGTGAAGACTTGGGACCAGACTTGGACGAAATGTTTCTCGGAGCCAAAGCCTTTGCAGCGGCTATGCCAACGCCTAAGCCAGATTACGGAATCCTCATCGACATGGTCGGTGACAAGAACCTAAAGATCCCGATGGAACCCAATAGCCAGCGGTACGCTCCCCGTCTTCTCAGAGAGTTCTATCTTAACGCCGCCAAAATTGGCTTGAGAGAAACTTTCCCAATGGTTCCTGGCCCCATCATTGAGGACGACCACATTCCCCTAAACGAGGCCGGACTGCCCACCATAGATTTGATCGACTTTGACTACCCCTATTGGCACACCCAAAAGGATACGGTTGATAAGTGCTCGCCTGATTCCCTAGGGAAGGTTGGTTTCGCGCTAGAGTCCTGGATATTGAAGGAGCCCCCGTTCCAGATCAAACCTAAGGAAGACTAGAAAGGAAACATCCTTGGTCCCTCAAGCAGAACGCAAGAAACGAAATGCGAGTATAAAAACCCAATGATCACGCCCTATGATTGGCAGGAAGGCATCGGCAATCGCGCCCAATACATCGAAGGGAAACTGCGCCACGGTGCTCCCGTTCTTGCCATCTCACTAGACTCGGGCATCTTAATCTACACTCGCAAAAGACAAAGCCGAAAAATCTTCGAGGTTTATGATCGGCTTGCATTTGCCGCTGTCGGTCAGCAATCCGACGTGGAGGCCCTCCGAACCGCTGCTGTAGAGTTCGCCCACCAGGAAGGCTACAATCGCAGCGAACAGGACGTCACCATCCAACGCGTTGTTACCGCGATCAGCGCTCCAGTCAAAAAAGCTTTTTCCGACTTTTCGTCGGCTCCACTTGTCGCCCATTCCCTTTTCGCCGAGGTTGGCGAGAATATCGATCAAGATGGGCTCTATGTCTTGAACTACGATGGAGATTACACAGTGGAGCAAAGAGCGGCTGTGGTTGCAGGAACTGATGCTGCAATCGATTCGGCTGAAAGCCAACTCAAGGAAATTCCAACCAATAGCTCTGCAGAGGAGGTTGTCCTTAAGTTGAGAGAGATTTGGAACACGCTGCGAGACGAAGATTCAAAGCCGCTAGATGAGGGATTAGAGGAAGAAGTCGTCCTTATTGAACGGTCAACTCACCGCGAGGATCGATTCCGGTTCCTTAGCAATTCATAACCTTCAGGCAACCCATGTATAAACAATCTGAAAAAGAAATTTGTTTATACAGGAGTGAGGCCTACTGTGGATTTACGGGGACCAGGAAGCGAATACACTGAGATCATGAAGTGGCTCACTGTTCTGATCGTTACTCTTGCCGCATCGCTGACCTTTGCTCAGGGATGGAAAACCGTAAGCTCCAAGGAAGTTGGACTCACCTTCTCCGTTCCTTCGACCCCAAAGACCTCTTCGAGAACTGACAAAGAAGGAAATTACACCATTCAAAGTCGGATGTGGGTTTCCCAAGCTTCGGGAGCAAACTTCGTAGCGTCCGTTTCCATTATTCCTACCAACGCTCCGGCAGCCCTGGGTCAGAATATGATCAAGGGAATCAAGAAGGGCTTTCTTAACAGCACAAGTGCGAAGGTTGTGAACGAAAAGGCAGCAACCTATGCTGGAATCTCTGGCACCCAAATCACATTCAAGAATCCACAAAACGTGCAAGGAGCACTTTGGATCGTGAATCGCGGATCCAAAATTTTCACCTTCACGGTAGCCAAGCAAAATGCCAACTACAGCGCAGAGGTGAAGAAGTTCTTCGGTTCCGTTAAGCTCGCTCGCTAACGACTGATTTCCGCCGTCGTATCCACGGCGGGAAGGAGCTTGCCATCACGGAAGTGCCAGATCGTCGCCGTAAAAAGTGAATCTTGCCAAGCCGTAGTGACAAGCTCCATCGGTCCATCTCCATCAAAATCGGCAATGGCACGTAGGCGACACTTCGCCGTAGGTTCACCAGAGCTTGGAAAAGAGAAGCTAAGCGGATAGATCCGTTCTTCCTTCCCTTGTCGCCAACGCAAAAGG
Source organism: Fimbriimonadaceae bacterium (assembly GCA_037190145.1). Taxonomy (GTDB): domain Bacteria; phylum Armatimonadota; class Fimbriimonadia; order Fimbriimonadales; family Fimbriimonadaceae; genus 55-13. The sequence goes on along the minus strand of JBBCJU010000008.1, from coordinate 319,181 downwards.
ACACACTCCCAACTTGGGCCAACGGTTTGACGTGGGTTGGAGACCGCCTCGATAATCTGCTCCTTGGTTCCATCCCCATCCAAGTCCACTTGCCAAACATTCAACAGATAAGGCTGAGGGCGGTCCACGCCTCGGTTTTTGGCAAACTGGCTAACTTTCGCCAGAACCTGGCTACGATCCAAATCCGCATTCGCTTCTCTTGGAGTCCACGCCTTACCGGTGAAGAAAACGCCTTCCCTGCCATCCGAAGCAGAAATCCAAGGTCCCGAGCCACTATTCTCTAATCGGAAGCTGTCGGCAAGCGGACGAGAAACCGCGACCCCCACCTCGCTCGCTTCAATAGTCAAGGCATCTGGAAGTCGTTTTGAAACCGTCCAGCCCTCTTTACCAAGAGCCCCAACGACAATTCCATCGACAACAAGATAGTCCAACGGGGCCTGAAGAAGAAGCGACGACACAATCAAGAACATGCGAACAACCTAATGCTACCGGGATACAGACTGCTTTTAAGCAGAAACTGGGCCAGTAGGCAATGGATTCGACTGGTAAGTTTGCTTGGCCTCGCCCAATCGTCCTCGCAGGTGTCCCAGAAGCAGAGCGATATCGGTAGGGCGCACACCCGGAATACGGCTCGCCTGACCTACCGTTTGAGGCCGAATTCTTCCCAACTTTTCGCGACTCTCATAGCTGAGTCCAGTTAACGATGTGTAGTCGAAATCCTCTGGAATTCGGATGGATTCTAGTTTTCGAGACTGCTCGACCACTCGCGCCTGCTGCTTCAGATAGCCATCGTAGATGGCGGCTAGTTCAATCTGTTCACGGATCAATGGCTCCGATGGAAGGCTTAGAGGCTGACCACAGATTTCAGCCACTTGCTCTGCACTCTCTAGGTTCACAGCCGGACGCTTCATTAAGTCAAAGAGCGTCGTGCGGTTCTTTACTGGCTGAATTCCATTCTCTTGAAGCCGCTCATTGTGGGACTCGTTGACAACTGAGTTCTCTAGAACCTGAATGCCAGACCTAACTGCGTCCATCTTACGACTGAACTTGGCCCAACGCTCCTCATTCACCAGACCGATCTCATAACCGATAGGGGTTAGGCGCTGGTCTGCATTGTCGTTTCGTAGGAAAAGCCGATGCTCAGCGCGAGCCGTGAGCATGCGATAGGGGTCTTCCACACCCTTGGTCACCAAATCATCTACCATCACGCCGATAAAGCTGTTATCGCGAGGAAAATCGACATTCGGTTCCCCAGAGGCTAATCTTGCAGCATTGATACCCGCGACAATCCCTTGTCCCGCCGCCTCTTCATATCCACTGGTTCCATTGAGCTGGCCTGCCAAGAAGAGTCCGGGCAACAACTTGCTCATCAGTTGAGGCGTGAGTTGCAGGGGATCCGCCATGTCGTATTCCACCGCATAGCCAGGACGCAGCATCTCTACGTTCTCTAGCCCGGGAATCGTTTTGAGGAGTTCAATCTGCACGTGAGCAGAGAGGCTGGTGCTTACCCCCTGTACGTAAATTTCTTCCCCATTCCAAGTCTCTTGCTCCAAGAAGACGAGATGGCTTTCTTTTTCAGAGAAGCGAACGATCTTGTCCTCGATACTTGGACAATAACGTGGCCCAACTCCTTCTATCTGCCCTGAGTACATAGCGCTTTCGTGCAGATTGGCGGCAATAATCTCATGCGTAATGGGCGTCGTGCGAGTTTGCCAACAAGGCAAGAGGGCGTGCAGTTCAAATGTTCGATCGTGAAAGAAGCTAAAGGGTCCCGCATCAGGTTCGCTTTCAAGAGCTGGAGCCTTTGAAAAATCGATGCTGGATTTTGCAATCCGAGGTGTTGTTCCCGTCTTAAACCGACGCAAATGAACGCCCAGATCGCGCAACCAATCACTTAACGTTACCGAGGGCAAATCCCCATGACGCGCGGCATGAGTTTTCTTTGAGCCTTCATGGCAGAGTCCATTCAAAAAGGTTCCAGTTGTGAGCACCACCGCTTGGCATTCAATGTGGGTTCCGTCATTAAGCCACACCCCGGTGACGCGTCCAGACTCACCTTCTACTCGAGCCACAATCCCCTCAATAATCGTGAGATTGGGTTGACTTTCAAATGTGCGGCGCATCAATTGCGGATACAAATCTTTGCAGACATGCGCTCGGATCGTTTGAACTGCAGGTCCTTTGCTTGTTCCGACCCTTCGAATATGAGTGATGGCGTGGTCGGTGGTGATTCCCATCTGCCCACCCAGTGCATCCACTTCACGAGCCATGTGTCCCTTCGCTGGGCCACCGATGGAGCAGTTGCAGGGGAGATGTCCGATACGATCTAGACGCATCGTAACGCATGCGGTTTGGCGCCCCATACGTGCCGAAGCCAGAGCCGCCTCAATGCCCGCATGCCCAGCCCCCACCACGATTACGTCAAACCTATTCACAGATAAGTATGAGTTTACTGTCAAGAACGCAACGCTTAAGAAAAGTCAAATTTTGCGTAGGTCCGTTACGCTGAGTATTCCGGAAACAATGCCTTAACAAACACCGGCAAGAATCCACTCATGGATCGACGCGGGTTTTTGCAAAGCAGTCTTTTTGCGGGAAGCACTCTATTAGGTATTCAGGGTTTAGTTTCAAGGAATGAGCTTTCTGCGAAACATATGGATCGGCATGAAGCTAATCAGAGTGGCGGCTACGGCGACCTACGCCGCATCAAAGCCAAGAATACCGGCGAGGAAATCCTGTCTTTACCGGAAGGATTCCAATACACGGTCTTTGGAAGGACTGGCGACAAAATGTCGGACGGAAGAATCACTCCACCCGCCCACGATGGCATGGGGGCATTCTCTGTAGACGGAAAGATTCGCCTCATCCGCAACCATGAGGTCCGAGCACGCAAGGGAGAGCCTTTGAAGGCGATTGGTGCGAAAAACCACTCCTACGACCCAACCGCTGGAGGCGGCACAACCACACTGATCGTTGATCCAGTTTCCCGAGAACTCACCCGAGACTTCGTGAGCTTGAGTGGAACCATTGTGAACTGCGCGGGTGGCCCTACGCCCTGGGGCACTTGGATTAGCTGCGAAGAGACCACGGTCGGAACTCATGTGGGACAGGTGTATCACAAAGACACAGATGTGCTGAAATTCGATAAGGATCACGGCTACAACTTTGAGGTCTCCGTGTTGGCTGATGGCTCTACCAAGGCCGTTCCGCTTAAGGAGATGGGGAGATTTGTGCATGAAGCCGTGGCGGTTTATCCCGTTACCAGTATCGTTTACCAGACTGAAGATGTTGGGACTGCCGGATTCTATCGATACATTCCGAACAAACCGACGAAGCTAACGGAAGGTGGAAAGTTGGAAATGCTCAAGATCATTGGCAAAGACAGCTTGGATACTCGACGAGGCATGAAAGCAGGTGAGGTCCTTCAGTGCAGTTGGGTAGAGATCAAGGATGTGGATCCGAAAAATGCCACCGAAAACCAACTGGCAGTTTTTGAGCAAGGAAAGGCACAGGGTGCGGCCACTTTTGGCAGGTTGGAAGGATGTTGGTATGGCAACGGCCATATCTATCTCAACTCTACTGACGGCGGAGACGCTAAACTCGGGCAAATTTGGCGTTACACACCAAAAGGTCTGGGAGGCGAACTGGTACTTCTGTTCGAATCTCCGAGCGCTGACGTATTGGACGCCCCAGACAACATTTGTGTGTCTCCACGCGGTGGACTTGCCATTTGTGAGGATGGTGGTGGAACCCAGTTTGTGCGCGGACTTACACCAGATGGTCGCATTTTCAGCTTTGCCCAGAACGTGCTCAATGACAGCGAGTTCGCGGGATCTTGCTTCAGTCCAGATGGAGAAACATTGTTTGTAAACATCCAAAACCCCGGTTTGACATTAGCGATTTGGGGGCCTTGGGAGAGAGGGGGCCTATAGTTCTTTCTATAGGCGCTTATGAGTTATCCAAGATACTCATAAGCGCAGAAGACTACTCCCACTTGTCTGCGAGAATAGTGGCGACTCGTTCTAAGAATCGTTCATCGGAATTATCAAACGCGCCTACTTCGTGGCCATCAATATCGATTTGACCTAGAATTTGGCCCGCAGAATGAATCAAAACGACAATCTCACTCCTGGTTTCTAGCGAGCAAGATAAGTAGTTGTCTAAACTACGAACATCATCAATCACCTGGTTGGCATTTTGCGCTACGGCAGTCCCACAAACCCCGACTCCAACTTTGATATGAGTGTGATCGGTTGCAGCGCCGACATACTCATCAAGAACGAGGGTGTCGCCCTCCAGCCGGTAGATACCAGACCAGTTGTAACCCGGTAGCTGGCTCAGCAACTCCATTGCCCCGCGTCGCAAACTCGCCCCCTGTCCCGGAATTTCTGAGACTTGCATCAAAACTTGATTCGCGGTTTCTTCTGAGATCATGCTTCCATTTTACGCGGGCTATCAACCGGACTTGAATCCATTGAAATTCCAGAAATAACAAAATTTTTGAAAGTTTGGGACTTTCTTGCACGACTCATCTCCTAGAGCGTTGCAAAGATCATGGTTGCTCCTACAGTCCCAGAAAGTATAGAGATACCTGCCTCTCATAAAATCGCTTTGGCAAGCTTGAGCGGAGGAGCAGTGGTTGGATTAGCCGCTGCACTCCTCATCCCATCTGGCAAGATGGGGTTGGGCGTTCCGATCATGGTTCTTGTCAGCTTGGGAATCTATAGCCTCCTCGTTCGAATGTCGGTGATTCGCCCTCAAACAAGCACGAATCGGCTTTGGATTCCCATCGTCTTATTCGCATCCTTTCTTGCCTGGAGAGATGCTCCGGCACTAAGGTTCCTGAACTCACTTACTCTGTTTTTGTTTGTCGGAGTCTTGGCTATCCGAGCCCGATCCTCATCCATCGCAAAAGGGTCGGCCTATGACTATCCTTTGAGAGCATTGGGCGCGTGGGCAATGGCATTTATCGACGGCTTTAATCTCATTCTAAACGACATTGTTTGGAGCCTCATCCCCAAAAGTGGGCATGGAAGACATGTTGCGTCCATCGTAAGAGGGCTGTTGCTCGCCACCCCCCTCGTCCTGATCTTTGGGGTGCTTCTCTCCAGTGCGGACGCCAACTTTGAGCGATTGATTCAGGATCTGTTCCGCCTGGATGCGGAGACCTTTTTTGTCCAATTTTTCATTGGACTCATCTGCTTTTGGTTCTCAGCAGGTCTGTTTCGGAGAGTCTTCTTAGGTGATGCACCACCCATCACCCCCGAAACTCCAGATAAGCCAAAAGCGATGCTGGGAGGTTTGGAAATAGGCATCGTTCTAAGCGCACTCAACGCCTTATTCCTTATGTTTGTAGCCACCCAATGGCCCTATTTTTTTGGTGGAGTCCAAACTTTACAAGCCACCGCTGATTTAAGCATGGCGGAGTTTGCGCGGCGGGGATTTTTTGAGCTAGTAGCCGTCACCGCCTTGGCTCTGCCCACCTTGCTGGGATTGCATGCATTGGTAGATCCCCAGAACGCCCGCCTGCGAAAGCTATATAAGGTCATGGCCAGCGTTTTGGTTGTGCTTCTCTCCCTTGTCATGCTCTCGGCGGCACTAAAGATGAAGCTTTACATGGAGACATTTAACCTATCCACGCTTCGAATCTATGTTTCCGCCGCTCTGATCTGGCTTGGGCTTGTTTTCGTTTGGTTTGCCCTTACCACTCTCAGAGAGAGGGCCAACTACTTTGCTTGGGGCGGAATTGTTCTCTTCGCCACCGTTGTTTTTGGCCTGAACATTCTAAATCCTGATGCCACGGTTGCTCGGCTAAACCTAAGGACATCCGACCAGAAAGATGTGGACTGGAGATACCTTGCAAGTCTCAGTTCTGACGCGATCCCAGTTCTCACCAAAGCATGGGATCGCGTTCCCAAAGATTATCGAGGAGAAATTGCGAATCGGTTGATTAAAGATACAGATGGAGTATTCGACTGGCGAGCCAGCAACCTCTCCCAAATCAATGCCATGAAGCGGGCCGCTTTAATGGGAGAGGACATTCGAAGTGAAGCCCATAATTGGCAAGCGGCAAACGAATCTTATCCGTAGTCCAACAAAAAGTCAGGGAATGAGATATAGCCCCCATTTCCTGCTGAATCATGTCAAACTCTTTCACTAAACCACTTCGCAAAGGAGCGATGGATTTCCCACCATGCCAATTGTTTCCGTAAACATTCCTCAGATTGGAGAGGGCCTGCAAGAGGCTCGACTTGTCGCCGTTTTGAAAGAGCCCGGACAATCCGTTAAGCGGGATGAACCGATCTACCAAATGGAGACTGACAAAGCCGTTATGGACGTTGAGTCCCCCTACGAAGGAACCTTGGTGGAGTGGTTAGCTCCCGTCGACACCATCTTGCCCATCGGAGGAGCGGTTGCTCGAATGGAAGTTGCCGATGGTGTGCAAGAAGTGGGAGCTGGCGGTCACGGCCCCGCCCCTGCAGCCGAGGTTGAAACATCGCAGGCCACCAGCGAGAGTCGAGGTGAATCGCGAAACGCAAATATTCCCCCCCGAACTCGAGCCTATGCTAAAGAGAAACGGATTTCCGATGAACAACTCGCCAATATCCCTTCTGCCACCGGCAAACTGATGCCAAGCGATATTGATGCCTTTTTGGCAGGTAGTGGATCGGGAGTCAAATCTGGCGAAAGTCGAGGTGGTACTTACCAAGAAGCAGCGGTTCCTCAAAAGCAGCGTCTGTTGGCTTCACGCTTAGTACGGGGTACTCAGCTAGTCGTCCCGGGCACCATCACGGTTGCCGCAAATTGGGAACCGATCGAAGGCTTGCGGGCAAAAGCAAAAGCTGCGGGTGATGACTTCCGACCTTCTGCATTTACGATGTTTGCTTATGCCGTTGTCCAAGCATTGAAAGCCTTCCCCGCGTTCCGCTCCACCTTGGTTAACGATGAAACGCTGCGCACTTATGACCATGTTTCGCTAGGAATCGCCGTGAGCCTTCCTGGAGACGAGTTAGTGCTGGCGGTTGTGGATGAGGCGGACACGATGGATTGGCGAACCTTTGCCACCAAGACCCGAGAACAGATTGAAATCGCCCGATCTGGCAAGGATCAAGCGCACGAGGGAGTAACCGTATCGCTCACCAATATGCAGAGCTTTGGTCTTCGAGATGCGGTTCCGGTGGTGGTTCCACCTTCGATGGGCACTTTATTCTTGGGTGAGGTGTACAACGGAGTTGCTCAAGATACGTCGGAACTCACGTTGCGACGATACGCCAACTTAGCCTTAACGTTCGACCATCGAATTTTAAATGGCGTGGGAGCTGCGGAGTTTATCAAGGCCGTAAAACACCACGTTGAAGGAATTGAGAGCCTGGTCGGATGAAACCCATCATCGGCATTTCGGTTGACTGCAAGCAAGAGCCAGAGGACTTACGGACGGGCGGACAGTTAACTCTGAACTGGAACTATGCGCAAGCCGTGGTTGAGGCAGGTGGAATACCTGTCCTCATCCCTCCGATGACGGATATGGATGCGGTTGCGGAGATTATCGATGGATGGCTCATTCCTGGGGGCGATGATATTGATGCGAAGCATTTTGGCGAGGAGAATCACGCTAAAGTAGGTTTGCAGGATCCGGCCCGGTTTGAAGGGGAGGCTCGGCTTTACCGCGCCATTCCGGCAGACTTGCCAACCTTAGGTATCTGCTACGGTTGCCAGTTTGTGAATGTGATGCGGGGCGGTAGCCTTATTCAGCACTTGCCCGATGTTGTTGGTCATGGTGATGATTCGGGAGGCACTTTACAAACTTACACCCTCTCTTCAGACTCAAAAATTGCAGAGATCATTGGCGATACACAAGTCGATGGCAAGAGCTATCACCATCAAGCCGTCAATCGATTGGGAGATGGACTTAAAGTGGTCGCAAAAAATGCAGATGGGACAGTAGAAGCCATTGAAGATCAAAATCACCCATGGCTTGTAGGGGTCCAGTGGCACCCGGAGCGGACGGGGACCGACCCTAAAACGCAGAAGATCTTTAAAGACTTTGTGCAGGCCGCGACTGTTTTTCGAGAAGCGAAAGCTAAGGTTAAGGTGGGATGACAAAACGACTCGTCAATGGCGTCGAGACAGACTTATCACTATCCGGGGCCAAAGTTCAAACCGTGGGAGATCGGTTGATGGTGTTGACTCCAGAGGGACGTCATACGGCCATTGCCGTGCGTCGAGGAGATGTAACCTACGTTTCTTACCTGGGCCGCCAATACTCTATAGAGCCGATAAAGGCGGCGAAAAAAGGTTTAAGCCGGGATCACTCTGGGGAACTAACCAGTCCAATGCCCGGAGCGGTGGTGGACATTCTGGTTTCAGAGGGCCAATCGGTGAAGAAGGGCGACAAGATCGTGATATTAGAGGCAATGAAGACTCAACAAGCGTTCCTTTCACCTTTTGATGGCAAAGTCACCAAGCTATCCGTCTCTAAAGGTGAACAGGTTAGCGATGGAGTCATCATGGCGGTCATTGAACCTGTGAAGGAATAGATATTTGGGCAAACTAGTACGAGGCTCTGATTTCATGTTGGTGATGCAGCAATGGACACGTGTGTTCATGCCCATTGTTGGTCGCGAGCAAGATATTTGGGAAGATGACTGGGTGAATGCCTTGGATGAACTTCCTTACCTCCGACTTATGAAGAAGGATCGTAGCTTCCAGCTAGATCGCATGATCGGTCTTCGGCTTCAAATGAACTACATCGGGGCTAACATGAAGATGGTGAAGGATGATCTATCACGTGTTTGGAGCGAAGTTCTGGCAGAAGGGATGGATGCTTACTACACCATAACCGACACCGAAGACGGCTTTGAGTTTCAATTTGCAGGACTTCCTAAAAAAGCGGAATACATTTCGGGCTTAATTATCGTATTGCCTAAGAAAACGCGATGATTCCTCGCATTGTTGAAGTCGGCCCTCGAGATGGGCTCCAGAACGAAAAGGTGCCCATCGCAACGGAAGCCAAGCTTGCTTTCATAGCCGCACTCTTAGGTGCGGGTCTTTCCGAGATAGAAGTCACAAGCTTTGTTTCTCCCAAGTGGGTTCCACAATTAGGAGATGCCGCCGAGCTATGGCCCCAGCTGCCCGAAGGGGGAATCTACTCTGCGCTCGTTCCAAACGTGAAAGGATATGAACGCGCCGCCAGTGTTGGAGTGGAACGCATTGCACTCTTCACAGCCGCTTCTGAAGAGTTCACGAAACACAACATCAACATGACGATCGAAGAGTCGCTAGATGCTTTTCGCGCCGTCACGGCTTTGGCCACCGGAAAGTATGTGCGAGGCTATGTCAGCACCGCTTTTGAATGCCCTTACGCCGGTAGAATCGCCCCGGAGGCGGTTTTAGATGTAGCAAATCGACTTATCGAACTTGGAGTTGACGAGGTTTCTCTGGGCGATACCATTGGTGCAGCTTCTCCGCGAGAGGTGAATACCTTGGCCAAAACCTTCAAGGAGGGCTTCGCGGGTAGACCAGATCAAGTCCTGTGGCACTTCCACGATACAACAGGCATGGCGATTGCGAACGTCGCTGCGGTGATGGAATGGGATATCTTTGGCGGCTTCGATTCCAGTTCGGCAGGACTGGGCGGCTGTCCATACGCGCCCGGTGCGGCTGGCAATTTGGCGACCGATGACTTGGTTTATTTTTTGGAACGAGAAGGCATTCCTACCGGCATTGACCGAGGCAAACTGGCTGTCGCCAGCCTGCCTATTCTGGAAACTCTAGGACGCGTTCCTCAAGCCAAGGCCCAGCTTCGGGCGCTCACTTCGTAAGCGAAAATGAGTCGAACAATCTTCCTTCTTGGTCGAAAGCCTTGAATTCAAGCTTACGGGCATCGGCGGATACAGTTCCAAAATGATGTCCGGTACGTACTGTATGGCTATAAGTTTGGCGAGTAGCAGCAAATTGCTCTAGCCCTCCACCGCCACCCCCTACAACCATGTAGATGGTGCCTTTACCATCGAGAGCAATTTGACCGTTTCGCATCGGATAAGTTCTCTCGTACGAGTGGATGTGTCCAGAGAAGCAAAGATCTACCCCATGCTTATCATAGAGAGCCGACAACGGTCGAACTCGTAAGTCGCCGCCCCTAATTGGCCCCACTAGGGATTGCCCGTAATCATCAAAGTCGGAGGAATAAGGCGGAAAGTGATGAGCCACGATCTTCCACTTAGCTTTGGATTCACTTAGCGATTTATCCAGCCAGCGATACTGCTCCGATGTGGCGACGATGTCGTGCTCCGTATCAATAACCCATATCTGAGCATCCCCACTTGTATAGGTGTAATAGAACTCAGGCGCTGGTACCGACATCAGATCGTAATAGATACGGGCGTTTCGCTCGTGGTTACCCAAAACAGGCAGTAAAGGAACGTGAGATAAGAACGGCCTCATACTGCCAAAAAAGTCCTTTTCCCATTGAGCCATAGACCAGCCCAAACCGACGAGATCTCCGACAATCAGGCCGAAGTCCGGACGTTCGGCAAACATGCCGGCAGCGACAATCTTATTCACGGCTGGATTATCTTGAGTATCACCCACCACTGAAAACTTAATCGGTGTTCCTGGCTTTGCCGCAGTTCGGAAGCTGGACCAAGAACTCTCCACCACTTTGGAATCTGCTGTTGACTCAACTTGAACGAAGTAGGTTGTGGAAGGTTTGAGCCCATCCACCTTAACTTCATGGATTCGTCCCGGCTTCCCTTGCACTTGACGAAAACTGGTAGTGGACTCTCCGACCCTCACAATCGATGTGGAGGTTCGACTCGTCTTCCACATCACCGTAGCCGAGTCGACAGTTGGATATTGAAAGTACGGCTCGATGAGCATATTGTTTTCCATAGAGCCTTCTGAAGGCATTGAAGTCGTTGGCGTTGCCTTCAAAGCTTCATTTACCTGTTGAGGCGTCAAGGCTTTATCAAACAGAGCAGCCCGGGAATAGAAACCTGAAAAGTGGAAGCTTCGCGGTCCCTCCCACCAGTCCCCCAGACAAACGCCAGCCCGATTGTTATAGACAATCTCTCCCAGATTTGCCGTCTGCGAGCCAACCTCTTTACCGTCTACATAGAATCGGATTTGACCTCCATCATAGGCGGCATCAAGTCGATGTAGATTTACGGGCTTAAGGCTGATTGGAGCTTGGATCGTTTTCTCACCTTTTGTGCCTGTCTCGCCGCCTTGATTGGCCAACGTGAACTCCGGTTTTCCATCTCGCACAATCATTCGCCAACCGGTCAAACCTTCTTTGGGCTGAAAGATACAAGCCATCACTCCCTGCTCGCCCGCAAAGCTTGATCCTGAAAACCAAACAGAGGCGGTGAAATCTCGCTTTGGCATCTGCGGCCACTGACGCCGAGAATCCCATGGATAGACAAGCGCATCCGCTTCGCTCATCAAGCGCAAGCCATCCTCCACACCCACTCTTTCCGCCTTCGGAAATCCGGAGACCATGAGGCTTGGCCCTTTGGCGGCAATGATCTCACCATCCATGTATCTCGACTCTTGAATCTTCCAATAAGCTACAGGTTGGATAGGAGACTGAGAAAGGACTAGCGAGAAAAGGACTGTCGAAAGCATGCCAGTCCATTCTTCTAGATTTGCAGGTTAAAACGGGGTTAAACCTAACTCTACATCGGAGCAGCTTTCACTGCGGGAGGCGCTTCTGGCTCATTGGGTGTCCAAGGCCGCTGATCGGGAAGATCACCCAGCGCTTTATCCGATTGCTCTGGCGACACAGGATCAGGCACAATGACCGGCTTGGGCCGATTGGCTGACCAGATGATGATGCCTATGCCCATTGCTGCCACCAAAGCCGTAGAGATTTTCTCCTCCGTATTCATCTTGAACTCACGGAGGTTCACCAAAAGAACCGACAGACCGATCGGGACCAGCAGGGGAATGGCTCCCACCACCAGAGCCAACGGAATGTATAACGCCAACGCGACAAGTAGCCATCGGAAAGTCTCTTTACTGCGCATTCCAAACCGGAAAACCGCCACAAAGAACATGCCCATGAAAAGAAAATCGGCAGGGCCAATGTACGCAAACGTCCCAACTGGAACCCCTGTCTCTTGAGGCTTGGTGGTAACCATCGGAATCTGATGTGCCATCGCAGGCAAGAGCTTAGGGTGGCTCTTCATCAATTGCTGGACAAATCCAACTGGGGTGAATACCAAAAATATATCGAATAAGACCAAGAATATGGCCACCGGCAGAAGCATATTCTTGTCCTTCAGCAAGAGAGCCAGCCCTGCGCCTAGCCCCACCGTCCACATGGGCAACCCCTGCTGAGCGATAGCAGAAACAAAGATGGCCCCCAATCCTCGTCCCGCAGGATTAAGCATTGGAACCAAGAACTGAAGCGCCATACCAATCGCAATAAATGCGACCGCCAATTTTGCCGTCCACAGGTGGCTTCCGGCTCGGAATAGAGCTAAAACCGGCAACGCCACGAATGCCACAGTGATAAGAAAACTCACGGGAAGCGCCAGAGATTCTGGCACCAGTAAGAAGGACATGAGAATGCGCAAGACCGCCAACAATCCCAGTGTGCCGAAGAAGGCAAGCAACCCCTTAGACATGCAGAACCTCTTTTTGCGAATGACTCTCTCCTGCGGTTAAAACTTGTTGGTATACATCGATCACCCGATCGCACATCGAGCCCGTTCCCAGAACCCTTGATGTTTTAGCCGCACCTTCTCCCAATTGAGTCAACAAATCCTCATCTCGGCATAACTCGATGACTCGCTCTGCGAACGTAACAGGATCATTTTTCACCACAAATCCGTTCTGCCCGTCCTCAATTCCTTCACTCGCGCCTCCGCCCAAGACAGCCACCGCCGGAAGTCCGTAGGTCATTGCTTCTTGCACCACCAATCCTTGAGTTTCGGTGATAGATGAGAAGACAAACAGGTCGGCCGCAGCATAGTATTGATCGACTTGGTCTCGCGGCACAAATCCAACAAAGTTCACCCGATCTCCAATTCCAAGGTCACGAGCAATCCTCACACATTCGCCGCGGAAAGGACCATCACCCACCAACCAAAGACGAAGACTCGGATCAGTAGTAAAAGCCAGAGAAGCCATTTTGAAAAGCGTCTCCATGTTTTTCTCCCTTGCCAACCTCCCCACATAGAGCAGGATTTTTTGATCCGGAGGAATGCCAAGCTTTTGCCTTAGCTCACTGCGATCAAAGAATTGACGAGGCAGAGCTGCGGTTGGAATGACGGTAGCCGGAGTATTAACAGAGTGCCGTCGTAGCCATTTCATCGCGGCATCGCTTGGCGTGATCACATGGTCCACTTGGTTGTAATAAAAATTGGTGTGTTTCGCGAGCTTAAACCGAATGTAGCGCCTTGGCACATACGGGATGTAATGAACATATCGGTCATAGAGCGTGTGATAAGTGGAGACAATTGGGATACGGTGAGACTCGGCCCAGCGCATCCCCACAAATCCAATCGTAAAGGGAGTATGCGTGTGGATGATATCAAATTCATGCCGTCGAAACTTGAGGAGCATCCGGTAAAACGGCGGAAATGCCAGGGGGTACCCCTTAGTCCAAGGAGTTTCAATGGCGCGGAATCGATAGGTGTTGGGTTCCGCTCTATTTGCCTTTGGATGCCGCGCGGTAAAGAGATGAACTGAATGGCCGCGATTTCTTAACTCCGCGATCAAGGAGTCAATAGAGATACTAACTCCATTTAAGATAGGGAGCGCACTATCCGAAAAGATCGCAATTCTGAGGGGTCGTTCCACAGATCAAGTCCTCCGTGATTGGACTTGGAGAGGAAAACACGGGCTCAACAAATGAAAAACCTCACCCAATGGATGTCCAAAATCGGGTGAGGTTATGCGTTGCATTCGTAGTTTCTACGATAAATCCTCCCGGACTATGAGGCCCCGGAAGGCTTACCGATCACTCTTCTGGGAATCGCCCGTGAGTTTCAACAAACTTAACAATGTCGCTCAGACGGAATCGGCGCTGTCCGCCCTGAGTTCGGTGATGCGTCAGCCACTTTCGGTTTGTGTATCTCCGAACCGTAGCTGGGCAAACGCCAAGAAGTCGACTGGTCTCTTCTAGAGTCAGCTCTGGATCAAGAAGACGCTTGATGAGTTCCTCTCTAGACTCTTTAAACTCACCGCGGTAGTAATTTGCAGTGACGGAGTCATCAAAGAAGCCACAAAGGAACTCAATGTTCTTGGGAAGAGCCTCCCACACAATTTGAAGCTGAGGGTCAATTGTCCGCTCTGGCGTCGCGGTGCGCGCTCTACGTGGACGAGGCGCACTCATCACCGTCTTTCGGAACTTTGGCTTGGGTGAAGCGTCTTCACCCGGCGCTGGATCACTAGAATCGATCCCTAGATATTCCTTGATTGTCGGAACCGCTACACTTGCGGCGGCGTCTGTCTTTGCCTGCTTAGTATCAAGAAAACCGTTTTCAATGTACTCCAGGGGATCAAATTCGTTCGTCTTCAAATTGTTTAACCTCGTTGGCCATCAAGAGTGTACTCGCTGGAAACACTCGAATCCCGCCCATCAAGACGTAGTTTTAGCTGGTTAAGCCTCTACAAAATCAACATCGAGTCGCCAAAGCTGAGAAACCGGTAACGATGCTGTGTGGCGTGAGCATACGCCCTAATAATGTTTTGTCTTCCGGCTAACGCACTTATCATCATCATCATCGTGGTTTTGGGCATATGAAAATTCGTAAAAAGCCCCTCCACTATCCGCCATTCGTAACCAGGACGAATAAAGATGCTAGTTCGCTTTTCTCCTGCTTCCACCCGACGGGGACCAATGGCAAATGACTCAAGGGTTCGCGCGGTTGTTGTACCAACCGCAATGATTCGCCCCGTACAATTCTCTATTGCGGCCGCCGTTTCCTCTGACACCCGGCAAACCTCTCCGTGCATCCTGTGATCATCCAAGTCTTCCACCATCACTGGGCGAAAAGTATCGAGGCTGACATCTAAGCTGACACTAGCCATAGCGACTCCTCGTTCCCCAAGCTGCTCGATAAGCTCCGGAGTAAAGTGCAGGCCAGCCGTCGGTGCAGCAGCACTCCCCCCACTGGTCGCATAAACCGTTTGGTACCTCTCTGGATCAGACAGACGCTCTTGTATATACGGTGGCAGCGGCACCTGGCCAAACTCCTGCAATCGAGATGCAAGCCCTTCTTTGTCAAGAAAACGAATCTCTTTGATCGGCTCTTCTAGATTTCGACTTACTTCGGCAACCAAGCCTCCGGGAAACTCAATCTTGGCTCCTGGCTTTAGCCGCTTTCCAGGCTTCACCAACGCTGTGAAAACACCAGGTTCTACTTCCTGCAATAGAAGGGCTTCCACAGCCCCTCCGGTTGGCTTTTGTCCAAACAGACGAAGCGCAGTGACTCGAGTATTGTTCCAAACCAGCAAATCACCTGCCTGCAGCAGATTGAGGACGTCGCGAAAATGACGATCCGATAGCGTCCCAGAGTTTCGATCCAATTGCAACAGTCGAGAACTCGACCGATCCTCAAGCGGCGTCTGGGCTATCAGTTCTTCTGGAAGCTGGTAGTCGTAGTCGCTTAACCGTTCCAAGAAAAAGCTCCCGGAAGATGCGAAAGATCATTGATCCAAGGTTCCAAAAGTTCTTGTCGTCCGCGATCTATTAGAACAGCACGCATCCCAAACTGGGTGGCACCCTCAAAGTCATCTATGGGATTATCTCCGACGTGCATCACTTCATCCGCCTTTACACCAAAAAATTCGGTTACTCGTTCAAACATTCGAGGATCAGGCTTTTCAAAACCTTCCTCCAGTGAGGCGATGACCAATTCAAACCGATCATAAATCCCCTGCCCCCGCAATGCCTTGTGCAGAGAATGATCCCAGTTTGATAAAACCGCCACTCGAATCCCCATCTCTGCCAGGTTTTCCAGCGTTGGGATCACATCGTCATAGACGCGAAAGAGAATCGAATTAGGCCCGAATCCCACTTCATCGGAGACCGTTTGCAGTTGTGGAGCCAACCCAGGGTCCTTGCCGATGGCTCTCAACCAATCTTCGCCCAAGCGAATCCACCACCGCTCACATTCTTCTTGATTTCGAGTTTGATTAACAGTGAGAAACTCGTTTTGACGAGTGTGATACATATCCTCGTAGATAGAGGCGCCCTCTAGAGGAATCTCGAGCTCCATGTGCGCGCACACATCGGCAATGTAGCGACGCATGGACCAATCCACCTCTAGCAGAGTCTGAGCACAATCGAAACTTACGACTTTCGGCTTCATCTACGAAGCGCTCCCACAAGCCAGAGAATAAAGGAGAGAATGCCCGAGATAAGCAGCATCGTAACGATTGGGAAGTAAACCGAAACACCATCCTTCTCGATGGCAACATCGCCCGGCAGCTTGCCGAATGGAACTTTATTCAACACGCCACTCCACATCAGCCCACCAATGGCGGCAATCGCGAATCCTCCCACCACCAAGGCCTTGCCTATTTGCTCCACTTTAGGTTAAGTTTGACGGAATCGGTGTAACCAATTCACCTCCGCAGTAGTATAGGGACATAGGCCTCAACCATTTGGCAAATTTTTGTGCCCCTAGTACAATCCCGCCAACATTGAGGTTTGCAAAAACATGAATACATTCAAAAAGACCAGCATTGGCTTTGTCGTAGCGGCGCTTTCCGTAGTAGCCCTAGCCGTCCAAGATGGCATTAACCTTAAGCGCACCGCCAAAGTCGGTGATGCCGCCAAGTATCGATTGAAAGCTGATGTCGATCTAAGCGGGATTGAAGCGACCTTCACGGTTCTTGTCTCTGAGAAAGTTTCTAAGGTTGAGCCCGACGGAAATTATGTTGTTGAGTCCACTCAAAGCGAAGGTAAAATTTCTGCAGGTGGTCAAGAGATGGACGCTCCTACAGCGACTCAAACATTCACCTATAAAGCCACCGGCGAGATCGTGGACATTAAGGCCGAAGAGGCTGGCGGCGATGTCTATCGAACGGCAACTCTAACTACCTTTGTTGTAACCGACAAGGCTGTAAAAGTAGGCGATACATGGGAGATTGATTATAAGAAGGATGCCAAGACTGGCGTTAATCTTTCCAAAGGAACCTACAAAGTAGAGGCGGAAGAGAAAGTCGGCAACTACGAGTGCTACAAGATTAAGTACACCACCAAAGAACTGGAAGGCGGCGATGCAGCCCCAGTTTGCGAAGCCACTACCTGGGTTAACAAGAAGGATGGAACTTTGGTGAAGAGCGAAGGAACATGGAAAAACATGCCCTTCCCCGGTGCTCCGATGCCCATCAACGCTAAGTTCACTATGACTCGAGAAGGCTAATCGCCCTTCCGTACAAATGATGCCCTCATCTGGCTTCAGATGAGGGCATTTTTATTGCCAACGTACTCTTAACCGAACGTTTGCAAAACCTTAATGCAGGCGCAACAGTGCCTTAACAGTGACTGCATATGATCTTCCTGTCCCAGGAGGACTTATGCGATTCAAGAAAGCTTTTACTCTTATTGAACTTTTGGTAGTTATTGCAATTATCGCCATTCTAGCTGCGATCCTTTTCCCAGTCTTTGCTCAGGCAAAGCTAGCTGCAAAGAAAACGGCAAGCCTAAGCAACGTCAAACAGTTATCTACGGCTTTGAACATGTACTGCATCGACTACGATGACATTACGGTACACCAACCCTCGTCTCCGTTGGACTGGTGGGGACCCCTGCTTCCCTACATGAAGAATGTTCAGATTCTTTTGAGCAGCGAAAGAGACGATAAGGACACCAACGCGACTAGAAACGCTCTTGGTCTGTATAAGTTGTCTGCATACGGCTACAACTGGGGACCCTATGCTTGGAATCTTGGCGGTCTTTTGATTCCACCATCAGCTAGTAGCAACAACGGAAACCAAGGCATCAGCACCACTGCGGTTGTTGACGTTGCGAACACGTTTGCGTTTGGCGACACTTACGACACTCCTCGCGCTACGTTAGGAATAGGCTTTGCGGGTGACACGTTCAAGGGATCTTCCAACAGTGCTCTCCGATACGGTGGAATGTTCAACTATGCGTTCCTCGATGGCCACGCGAAGTCAATCAAGGTACGTTCCGGTATCTGGAACGAGGCTTGGAATCACTTCATTATTCCCGCCAACCAAAGCTATTGGAGCTCATACTGCGCTGATCCAGATGCAGTCATCACGAACAATTCAGGACAAGCCAGCAACTTTGATTCGGCGAATCCAACCTATGTTTGTAAAGATGCACCAAGGTGGGTTCACCAGAACATCAACACTCCTTGTGCTCCAGGAGCACGGCCTGGAACATCTCCAAACTGCTACTTCACAAACTAAGCTAAGCAAAACGGCGACTCTCGAATCTTCGAGGGTCGCCTCCTTCACCTGTTAAATGCTCCCATTTCCATGAACAAATTCAAAAAACGGTTATCTGTTCTCGTTCTTCTTCCTATTGCAGCGTCCCTATGCAGCTGTAGCTCTGGCTCTGACAATACGCCCCTACCAAAGGGAGAGGTTCCTGAGTGGCAGAAGAACAACATGAATGACTCAAGACGCCCTCAAGATCCCAACGTACCGCCAGGAGAAAAATAGCTCCTCTTCCTGACTCGTGGTAAGGCTTTCGGATTTATCACGGGTCCATACACTTGTTGAGGATATTTCCGGCTTTGGGTAGAGACCTACTCCTTTCGCTCAATTAGTCATGAGGATCTGAATGGCCCGGCACAAGGCGGGCCACCTATGTCAAAATACAGCCTCCCGTCCAACGGAGCCTAATTAAACTATGTCTAGCGACGCCACCGGAATTTTCATCAACGAGACCCATACCTCCGCTGCCATTTGGCAATACCGAGTGGAGAAGATGATTCTGGAGGGCAAGACCAAGTACCAGACTTACCAAATCGCAGATATTCCCCGATTTGGACGTTCACTTTTCTTGGATTACAACATCCAGACCAGCATCATGGACGAGTATGTGTTCCATGAGTGCATGAGTCAGCCAGCAATGACGCTTCACCCAAACCCCAAGAAGGTTGTGGTCTGTGGTGGAGGCGAAGGAGCAACCCTTAGAGAAGCTCTAAAGCACAACACGGTCGAAGAGGCCACCATGGTGGACATCGACGAAGAACTGGTGGATATGGTGAAAGTCCACATGCCAGAGTGGCACCAGGGAGCGTTCGAAGATCCTCGCACCAAACTTTTACACACAGATGCTCGCCAATGGCTGGTAGACCACAAAGGTGCAGGCTTCGATGTCATCCTAAGCGACTTACCAAATCCACACGAGGATGGGCCAGGCCAGTTCCTTTTCACGAAAGAGTATTTCCAAATTGCCGCCGATGCCATGAGCGATGACGGGGTTTTCGCGATGCAGGCTGGGAGCGCAAATGAAAACTATCCCGACTGCATGATGAGCTGCATTGAGACCCTTGAGAGCATGAAGGAAACGTTCCCTTATGTTGCCGGATACTTTGGCATCGTGACGACGTTCTTCCAACCTTGGGGATTCGTGCTTGCCAGCAAAAAATATGATCCGCTCGCCCTCAACCAAGAAGAGATTGCGAAGCGATTTGAAGCTCGAGGCGTTACTAACCGATACTACACGCCACGCTTCCATCAAGCCGTTTTCACGTTGCCGGACTACCTCTTAGAGGCCCAGAAACGCAGCGCGAGAGTCCTAACGGATGCAGAACCATTTGTTTGGACGGCGTAGAAATCTGTTAAGACTAACAAATGTTAGTCCCAAACTGGAACGGATGGCATGGTTCATGCCGTCCTAAGAGTGCAATACTCTAATGAGCTAGAGCGTCAAGCCTCCTATGCGGGACTCGGCGACAAGACTAGGAGAACTTATAAACAATGATGTTTCGAAGACTCTACTGGGTAGTCGAAGAGGTTGAGCAAACCGGACAATCCCAAGTAATAGGCGTGTATACGTCGATCCAAGACCTTATCGCAAGAGGGCTTGGCTGCATTGATGCCGGAAATGATATCCGCCTGACCCTCACTAAGCTGGACTCTACCAAGCCGCCTCTGGGTTGCTGGGCATCTCCCCGGTTTGGTGACTTAGAGAAGGATCTTCAGGAGTATGTAAAGACTGATGAATTCACTCAAGAGGCTTGTCTGTCCTTGGTGAAGGAGTTACACAAGCTTTACAAAGTGCCTGCATAAGTCAAATTTTCCATAGAAACGAAAATAGCTGGAAGCAAGTAACTTGCCTCCAGCTATTTTTATTTATGAGTTTCCACTACACAGAAAAAAGGGCGATAGCTTTTAAAGCTATCGCCCCAGGGCTTTGTCAATAACTACTTGGCTGCGCCGGTTGTTTCAGCCTTAGGTTCGTCCTTAGGCTTGGTTAGCTCGGCATATGCCTTCTTCCAGGGCTCTTCAAGATACTTGACCTTGATCTCAATCTTGGAAGTCTTTAGCTTCTCAGCAATCCGCTTATTTGGATCTTGGCTACGCGCACCTTTGGTTCGTTGAAGCTCTCGCTTTACCATCTGTCGCAAGTAGTTGTTCATATTCACAGGCTGTGGCTTGGTCTTGCGTTGAACGTAGAATTTAACCCACTTCTTTCGACCATCATCAAACACCCACTTCGTAGCCGTGAACTCTTTGGTTTCACCAACAAGCTTTTGCAGGGCAGGAGCCATGTTTGCAATCGTCTCCTCTGGGAAGCGATATTGCATCTCCTTTCCATTGGGCTGAGTGCTGTAATGCTGGGCCACTGCCGCAAACATTTGCCCTTCTTTCAGCTCCTTATCAGCCAGGTCCCGAGTCTTCTGGTCGTTGACCTCAATGTACTGAAGCGCAGCCTTAGCCGGTACCGTGAACTGAGCCGGATTATCCTTCACGAACTTGTCCACATCTGCATCGGTAACGGTTACCCCTTTTGCCTGAAGGTTCAGTCGAGCAAGCCGAAGCGTAAGTTCGCTCTTGATCTGGTCAATCGACAAGCCTTCTTGACTAAGGTTTTTTACAAAGTTAGGATCTCGCTCTTCTTCTAGCTTGATCTCAGCCTCAACATCTTCTGGCTTAGGATAAACGGCTTCGTCCTTGGCTACTTGACGAATGATCTCATTTGCAATGCACTCTTGTAGGGCCTGAAAAGCCAATGAAGGACTTGGCTGTACGACTGTAAGTTGAGTTCCAAGTCGTCCACTGCTTGGATCTGCAGCCAAAGCTTGAGGATTCACAAACGCAGTTAAGCGGTTTTTCCGCTCCATCGTCTTAAAGTAGTCAACCATCGGGATAGTGACATTATTAACAACGGCTAGCTCTTCGCCGCCTCCACCACCTTTGCCGCATCCGACAACCGTAAGGGCAAGCACGCTAATACCAATTAGGGATTTCTTGATCAAGTTCTCTCCTCAGTTACCTGTGTGAAAGGATACCTGTGTAACGCTGAGGGCGCTAAACACAGAGTCCTCCTATGTCAACAGGGATAAATCAAGAAACGTGCCAACTATTGTTAAGCGCTTAGGTCTAGGCCATGTTCTGGGAAAGCCTCAACCTCAACGGAAGGCTCGCCTTGCTCCACAGCTTCTTCCGAGTTGTGGAGCTCAAGCGTATCATGCTTACCTTCTTCACGTGCGTTGGAATGACCTTCCTTGCGCATCTGAATTCCGTCAGACGATATCGTCTGCAGTTTAGGTTGGCTAACCGGGGGAATTCGATCTACTTGTCCCATCGCCTTTCGGCGGAGTCCATAGCCCTAGCTGTGGACAGCGCCCTCCGCTCTCATAAAGTTTCGCAAGCGATTCATGGCTTGTGTATGCAGTTGATAGACTCGAGACTCAGATACTCCAAGCACACGGCCAATTTCCTTAAAGGTCAAACCCTCAAAGTAATAAAGAGCGACCACTAGCCGCTCTCGATCTGGAAGCCTATCAACCCCGGAAGCAAGAATCCGGCGAATCTCCTTACCCTCAACCTCTCCGCTGGTGTTCGCGTCCTCATCTTCAATAAGGTCTTTATAGGACATCGTATCATCGCCTTCTCCACCACCAAGGATGTCATCAAGCGAATATACAACCGTCTTGCTGCTTCGAACTTGGAGTTCGTTTACTTCGCCAACCGTGATTCCCATCTGCTCGGCAAGTTGAGCATCGGTAGGAGGTTGACCCAATCTTCTCTCCAAAGCTGCATTCGCTCGGTCGAGTGATTTAAGCTTTTCGCGAATGGAACGAGGTACCCAGTCCTCATCGCGGAGCATTTCAAGAATGGCCCCACGAATCAATGCGATCGCGTAAGTCTCGAACTTAACGTCGCGACTAGGATCGAACTGATCTACGCTCTTGATAAGGCCAATAACTCCAGCCCCAACAAGGTCCTCTCGGTCTAAACCACCCGGCAAACTTGTGACTAAGCGTCCAGCCGTAATCTTGACTAGATACGAATAATGATTAATGATCTCGACGCGGGCGGTTGGGTGATTCTCCACCTTAAATTCTCGCCAAGCGCGACTGAGTTGTTCCGCGGTAAGGGGCATGATTGTTTCTAAAGCCTGATCCTCAAAATACTAGGCCGCAGGCAATTTCTCGCTTTCGGTTTTACCTTCATGGACTTCCTCCATTCCTCGATTTTGACCGACTAGGATAAGAATCACCTGCCATAGTTGCGCAGCGATCCATCCTAGAAAAAATGCCAGCAGTGACCGAGTAAGACACGAGACCGGATCGATCTTCGCCAGAATCCCGCCTATCAATGCTATCATTGCGGCCAAACTTCCGACGATAAACGGCATCCTGCCCGTATTCCTCCTAGGTCTTACTAACCCATATGTAATAGTGGCTGAACCGGACAAGATCTTTAGGGAATCTTCTCACTTTTTGCGAGGTTTTTGAATTCGGGAAGCTAAAGCAGCTTCTTAACATGCACCAAAAACCAAAATAGCCTGGTAACCACAAGGGTTACCAGGCTATAAAGGAAACCGAAACTACTCGGTTGCGGCCGGTGCAGCGGGCGCAGGAGCTGCAGCTGCTGGTGCGGGAGCTGGACCACGGTCTGAGTTATATCGCTCTCGACGTGGAGTGTATTCCCTTCGCTCTGCGCTCATCTCTGTAACCACGAATGGCAACAGAGCCATCTCACGGGCCTTTCGAATGGCACTCGCGATCATGCGTTGCTGCTTTGCGGTGTTACCGGTCTGGCGGCTCGGGAGAATCTTGCCCCGATCATTCATAAAGCGGCGGAGAATATTGATCTCCTTGTAGTCCACCGAATCAATCTTGTTGATGGTTAGGTAGCTAACTTTTCGGCGTCGCTTGCTCTTAAAACGAGGACCACCTTCAGAGGGCGCATCCTTATCGGCGCGCGGAGCGCTTGGCCTACCGCCTTGGGCTTCGGCAGAAGAAGAGGCCTCTGTCTTCTGCGGCGTAGTTACATCTTCACTCATGGTTATTCATGGCGCATCCCATAATCTGGGAGACGAGCATAAGATAATACCCGATCAAATGTTGGTCCCATGCGAAGTAAGATGAACCAGTGCCTCTGTTCTTGAGAATTGAACTTGAAACAACGCAAATTGAACCTCAAAGGACCTTTTACTCAAGTTCCCTTGGCCTAGATATCGTTGAATCTGGCAAAGGTTACTTTGCTGTTAGGTGTGGACAGACCATCCTGAGTTTTACTCAGGTCGACAGAATTCAACCTCGCCAGTATCATTTCGCCATCAATATTCCAACCAATAAACTAGAGGAAAGCCTCGATTGGGCGCGCTCCAGATTCGCAGTGAACTTGAAGCAGGATGGATCTGCCATCTATAGTTTCAATTCTTGGAATGCACAAGCCTTCTACTTTCTTGACGCTGAAGGCAACATTCTCGAGTTTATCACCCGCCGGAACTCCCCTTCAGAGGCACAACCACCATTCTCTTCCGACCAGATTCTCTGCATCAGTGAGATCGGAGTTGTCACTGATGATGTCGTCAAAACCTGCCTCAACCTCCAAGCCGAACTTAAAATAGATTGTTTTCCTGATCCAACTAAAGAACCAAATCACGACTTTCAAGCGATGGGGACCGATGAAGGTCTGTTCATCGTTGCCAAAACGGGTCGAAGTTGGCTCGGTGGCACCGGAACCGCTCATCCATTTCCCTCAAGCGCTTTCCTCTCAATTCCTCAAAAACTGGAGCTCACTGACACGCTTTGCACTATCAATCTATAGTATCCCTGACACCAATAACAGGAACATGGAACCTAACCCGGCAATTCCACTGCGCGTAATCTTTCGCGTTTTGACTGATTGAAGGCGACCCTGGTACTTACACTATCGTTGAGAGTGCACCAAGCAAGGAAAGAAACTGTCGTGAGTGATACAGCGAAGTGACGCTCACCCAAATCGGAGGACTTATCCCATAACCCCACATTCCTCCAACCCTCCAGCCCATCGGGCCCGCCTCGCCAGCGGGCCCTTTTTTTAACTCTAAGGAGCCATGGAAAGCCACTCGTTCCACTGAGTATCGGTGGCAAACCTTAGGTTCAGGTAGTCAGTGGAAGGTTGGCCCGCGAATTGGGCGGCGGATGAGAAGTCAATGGATATGCCATTGCTTCCGGCCGAGTTATTGTTGTGTCCTTCCCACTTGACGGCATTTGAAATTGCCGCAATCACCTGATCACAGGCTGAACCGACCGCCGAGTTGGGCGTTAGCTCTTTTAGCCAAGTTGCCAAGCCTTTCAAATCACGATATACGCGAACACTGGTGGGGCTATAGCTTTTAGCTTGTTCTCGCGCCCCTCGAACAGGTTGAACGATGACACGAACTTCTGCGAGGGTAGAAGTAGATGGGGTAAATCCCGTTCCTGTTTGATAGGAAACACGGATGCCAGTCGCATTGGCGCGAATCTGGTAGAGCCCGGTTGTTCCATTTAGATTCACAGGAGTCCAATTTCCACCCGTTGTTCGATACTCAACCTGAGCATTGACACCGAGGGTTCCATTGACCCTTACGCCTTGAATGAAACGCTGAGGGAAGGTTCCTGTAAGATGATCGCTTGAACTGGGAATCAGGTTTTCTGAGTTAGTCCCAGTATCCCCATCGTGAGCGTTGGCGGGTGCTGTGAACCCTGATGAAGTCCATGAAACATCGCCGTATGCATCTTGAACGTCTACCTCAGTTACCAAGCTCAGATTTGCCATCAATGTGGATCCGAGTTGGCTTACAGAACTAGAAAGCGCAGGGAGCTGACTCGTATCGATGACACTTTGTGTGATATTGCCAGAAGCTCCATATGCCTCAAGCATTCCATCTACAAAGCTCTTAGAAAGGTTCAGCGTGGAATCATCTGGGTTGTCGCGGAACTTCCCAAAAACGAGGTGATAGGGCAATCCACGACCAGGAGGCGACTCTTCGCTTCCAACCACATAGTCGGCATGATCTTGAATCTCGTGCGCAACCTCCAGCATTTGCATTAGGCTGGCATCCCAAGAAATGATATCGAAGGTATTGGAGCCCAGTGATTGCGCGAGTTCCCAGATCTGGATCGAGTTTCCGGTCTCATCATCATACGAGACCGCGCGAGAGCCGTTGGCATCAAGGCCCCGACGCCAACCGTTCCCGTGGTTCCAAACAACCAAAGCGTATCGCTCGGCAGGATAGTTGGTCTTGGTCCAATTAACAAAATCGTGCATGGTCTGGGGAACACCCATGTCGATCCCTTCGCCCATGTCCTGAACAAGCTCAGAAGCAACTGTATCTGAGGTGTCTGGCTTTACTAAGTAGCGGCGAGTTCCGGTGAAGCTAGGGTTGTTTGAAATTCCCGGAATCAAAGATTGCTTCCACTGCACAACAAAGCGAACGTTTTCGTTCCCTGCAACCCGCTCCATCTGGTTCATATTCAGATCACTGAATTGAGCTAGATCATTAGCGGCATTGAGGTAGACCATGATCGTCCACTTAGCCGTGGTTGGGCTGCTCGAAGTGACGGTAACCGTAGCTGCTCCCGAGCCTGCTTGAGCGTGGGTTGCAACAACCGAACCACTGCCTACCGCCTCTCCGGTGACGACCCCATTTTCATCAACCGATAATGCAGATCCATTCTCTGACCAAGTGATCGTTCCGGGAGCCACAAAAGTTGGCAAGTTTGCAGAGCTTCGCCCAGCGGCGTAAAAACCTCGTGATTGTCCAGCCCGGATGCTTGCAGTTTGCGGAGTAACTCGAATAGCAGTGGCGGGGGTGCCAACCGTAGCTTGGTAATTCAATCGATTGTTTAGATTGATCTCCTCATCCAAGACTCCAACGACGGTTCCACCACGATTGATACCGCTATACAGTTCGACTCGTAGATGGTAAATCCCTCGCGGCAATGATACGTTCTGAGTCTCAGGAACATTGGCGGAACGGTTAATGGTTACATCGTTAACCAAAAAGCCGCTCGAGTTGAACAATTGCCAGTGTGTAGATTGACCACTCAATCCGGTGCCAAAGTTAGTGTAGTCAGCAATAGCAGTTAGGGTGGAAGTGGAGCCAGAATTTCCGCCTCCTCCACCGCCACATCCCGCAAGCAACCATGCACTTACAAGCACGATAAGCAAACTTAACCGGTTAACCATATCTCTCTCTTTTCTAAATCCCTGTTATTAGTGTGGGTTCGCATCAGTATGACTCACGCTTAGGTTAACGAGAACCGAGAATCTACACTAACGTGCCCGACCATTCTTTCCATGATTTAACGACCCTTCTAAGGGATTTTGGAGTTCGGACGATCGATGATCGCTCGAACGATGGAAAGTCGGGTTTCCCTGTGACCGTACCTCTCAACGATGGCCAAACCATTGTACTGGATTTACCGGCCCCAAGCCCTTTAAGTTCCCTTGACCCTTCTCAACTGGGAATTGCCATTTTGGACCCGTCGGGCAAGATTCGCAGAACCTGGGGTTTGGCCAACCGGTTAAACCTCTTTCGGTCAACCCAGAGCCTGATGGATTCCGCCATTGCCAACCTCCTTGAGACCAGCTACCAAGGCTCTCATGGTTCGCTGTACTTGGATGGCTATCGCTACTTCAGTTCTGGCCTACCAAACGGGGATTACACAGATGCCTTTGTTCTGGTGGTGAATGCTCAAGAGGAGCGTAACGCGAAGCGCCAAGCCAGCAAGAGTTGGCGAATTGCCAACGCGATGAAGCGGCTTGGAAAGATTCTGACCATGAATCAACAGGTTCAAAGCATCTCTGTGGCGGCGGCACACGAGATCGCCTCGGCTACCGAACTCGCTGCGGTATTGATATGGACTGTGGATCAGCATGACAACATGCTGAATCTGGCCGCGAGCGTTGGAGCCAACCGAGCGGGAACCAATGTGCTGAGTCGCCTTGCCCCAGAGGGAGGGTCGTCTTGCGTTGCGGAATTGGTGGCTACCACTCGTAGTCCGTTCTTCACCAATGAAGTGGACTCCCATGTCCTAACCTGTGAGCTTGAAGCTAAATTCTGCTACCTAAGACCTGGCGGCATCAGTGTGCATCCGTTGGTTATCTCGGACCGCCTGCTCGGCGTTGTGGAACTTATCGGACGCCAAGAAGATGTTCACTTCGAAGAAAATCAAGAACTCTTTCAAACCATTGCCGAGCACTTTGCCTTAGCCCTGAACGCCGCAATCATGTTTGAGGAGTTTGAGAAGCTTGCAACTCATGACGCCTTGACCGGCATTGCAAACCATCGTTACTTGCAAGAGTTTCTGCATCAACGCGTCTTAGAAGCTGCACGAACGGGACAGGAATTGGGCGTTATCATGCTGGATGTAGATCATTTCCGCAGCTTCAATGAAGAGGAAGGGCACGATGCTGGAGATGAAGTCCTGCGCCTGGTTGCCGATGCGATTAAAGCCTGCGTTCGGCCCTATGACTTAGCCGCTCGTTATGGCGGCGAGGAGTTCACCGTGGTGATGCCAGGTTCATCGGAACAAACAACCTTAGCCGTTGCGGAGCGGATTCGGCAGAGAGTGGAAGCCATTGCCTATTCCACGCGAGCAGGGAGAGACCGTCACGTTACGGTAAGCCTTGGCTGTGCCAGCTATCCCAATGGGGGTGTAGATGCCGGGGACGTTTTGAAAGCTGCCGATGTCGCGCTGTTCGAAGCGAAGCGAACGGGACGAAACCGAGTCGTTTCCTTTAGTGGACAATCCGCGTTCGATGGACGTCGGGAAGACTTGAATCTCTCTTCCCTGATCGCATGGATTCCAGACTCAGATCGGGATGCCAGTGAAGACCTCTATGGAAGGTGCCTGCATGATGTGGTTTCTCTATCGACTCAGTTGAATTTGACAGGAATGCAGACCGCGATTCTACAGGCTCTCGTTCGGGTCATGCCCACTTTCTTTAGGATTCGCCAATCAGACCCAGAAATGTTGAAGAGAATGTTGGCCGCCGAAGAGTTTAGATTGCTACTTCCGAGCCTAGCGGCTTACGATGATCGGTATGATGAGAAAGGCAATCGGACCCCGCTCCTGGCTCGCGCACTCGCCGCGATTATTGCTGTAGTCGATGGGCAAGGTAAACCTTTCGCTGACGATCCCGCTCGATATGATCCGGAAATCATGTCCATGGTGCTAAACAGGAAGCGAGCGGCATAGGGGAAGACTCTTGAATAGTTGATTGTTGGATAGTTGTATAGTTGGACATGGTTGTGCCTCTTAGCCTTTAGATTAGGCAAACTTGATTCCTTCCTCAATCAAGCATTTCAGCAACCCGACCTTTCTCTTCCTTGGTCCTACCTATTGATATCGATCCGTGAAATGTGCCATTATTCGAATTCGCGTCTGCAAAGGCGCGGGAGACCGATTCTATGTACGCGATTGTAAAGACTGGCGGCAAGCAATTCAAAGCCGCAAAAGACGAAGTGCTCATTATTGAAAAGCTTGAAGGTGAGCCCGGAACCAAGGTTACGCTCGATGAAGTCGTGCTGGTAGCCGACGGTTCGAATGTCAAAGTCGGTTCTCCGTTTGTTAAGGGTGCCCGAGTTCAAGGTGAGATTGTTCGCCAAGCTAAAGGCCCTAAGATTGAAGCTTTTAACTATAAGCCCAAGAAGAATGAGCGCAAGCGATGGGGTCACCGACAACCACAGACCCACCTTCGCGTAACGGGCATCGAGGCAGGTAACTAAGTCAATGGCACATAAGAAAGGTCAAGGTTCATCCCGTAACGGTCGCGATTCCAAACCGAAAATGCTCGGTGTCAAGAAGTACGGCGGCGAAGTAGTGAAGCCAGGTGCAATCATCGTTCGACAACGAGGCACACAATTCCATCCCGGCGTTAACGTTGGCATGGGAAATGACCACACCATCTTCGCTTTGATTGACGGTCAAGTCAAGTTTGAAGGGCCAAAGGACAAGCGCCGCATCAGCGTTTACGCTCAAGCCTAAGATTTAACAGTTATACATTAAGACCCTGAATCTCATCCGAGATTCAGGGTCTTTTTTTGCATCCAATTCACACGCTTGTCCTTAGTATTAAGTACACGTCATTTATGGCTTGTCCTTACTTTGAAGTCTGTTGAGGTGAGTTTTCATGACTGAAAATCTCATTACCCCGCTAAGGATGCGAGGTTGACAGGATCATCAATGCAAGTGAAACTAAACTACAGCAAGTCCTTTGATACAAAGGTTATCGGCTACCGCCTCGGTATTTATAGGATTTCTGAGCAGGACAAGCAAAACCTGAAGGAGCTTGGATCCGTTCTACGAGGACAGTTACCAGAGGTCATTGATGCGTTTTATGCCCACCTCCAAAAGTTTCCCGAAGCGATCTCCATCATTACCCGTGCTGGCAGTTCTGTCGAGAAACTGAAGCAGACGAATCCTATGTACTTCGATCTGATTTTCGAGGGTGAACTTGGGGAATCGTACTTTGCCTCAAGAACTCGAATCGGCGAAATCCATGCGATGATCGGTTTAACGCCCATCTGGTTCTTTGGGGCGATGAGCACTTACTACGATGAGATGTATCCCAGAATCCTGAAGCACTTCCGGTTTCGGCCTCGCCATGCGGGCGAGCTGATTGCGTCCCTGCAGAAGGCTTTTAACCTAGATCAGGAGCTTATCATGGAAGCCTATATTGATCATGGCTATGACATGGTGAGTCAGTTGGTAGAAGACATTGTGGTTGACCTCTCCACAAACAGCGACTCTCTTAGAGACAGTAGCTCACAGTCCGGGGCGGCAAGTGAAGAAGTTGGGAAAGTATGCGACCAGCTTGCGCAATCAGCCACGATTCAGGCGCAGGCCGCGCAAACCGTGGCGATGTCTATGACGGAAGTGACAGCCAGTAGCCAGGAGATTGAAGCCGGTGCTCAGACCCAGCGAAAGTCTTTGAGCGAAGCTGAGGAAGCGATGAACCTTCTTCAAGCAGAAGTGGATGAGATCGCGAGTCGAGCGGAACTTTGGGAGCAGATTCGGGAGCGGGTTGCGGCAATGGATCGACTGAAAGCAACTGTTCTAGACACTTCATCTAGGGTTCAAGAGATGAACGATCGTTCCCTAGAGATTCGCGGCATTGTGCAAACCATCAACTCTATCGCCGAACAAACCAATCTATTGGCCCTCAACGCCGCCATTGAAGCCGCCCGCGCCGGTGACCACGGAAGAGGGTTCGCGGTGGTAGCCGAAGAAGTTCGTAAACTGGCGGAAAGCAGTTCGCTGGCGACCAAAGAGATAGAAGGCCTGATTCTTGCTATCCAGCATGGAAGCCAAGAAGCCTCCGAATCCATGGGCAAGACCGTGGAAGATGTGACGGAAGTGATTTCCCTTTCCTCGGATGCCGCAACCTGTCTGGAAGCCATCTCCGCAGCCTCAAAATCCACCGCAAAGTTAGGCGTCAATCTGACCCAAGCCATGGCGGTAGTCGGACATGTGGCTTCTGAGAACGAAGCCGCTTTGACCAAGGTAGCGAAGGAGATCCACATGGCCAATTCGGCGGTCGAAAACATAGCCGCCATCACCGAAGAAAATGCTGCCGCCAGTGAAGAAGCTGGAGCCAGCGCTCAACAGATGGCCGCTGTGGTGCAGACGGTGGTCAGAGACGTCAATCACTTGGACGAGGCCGTGAAGCAACTGAGCGGCATTGTGGACCAAGCTAGAACACAAGTTGAAAGCGGCAAGAGAAGCCAGCCATCTTCTAAGGAGTCAGTCCGGAAGTTGGCTGCCTAAAAAGCAGCTGCCAACTCAAAAAGCCCAGAGCCGCTCACCCATGGGGCGGCTCCCTTATATGTGTTCTGACCTACAGAATCCCACTTCGCAGAAGATCTTTTAGCACTAGAAGCCCAGCTACTTTTCCATCTTCTACAACCGGTAGCTCGCCAATTTTCACCGGGAAATTCTGGAAAACCTCGAAGGCATCTATGGCCAACAAATCTGGATCAATTGTGGTTGGACTTGGATTCATCAGATCAGCCGCGGGAGAAGCCAGAGGGTTCTCATGGGATAAAAGGTGTTTTCGTAAATCGCTTTCGCTGATTAGGCCAAGAAGTTGGACATCGGCATCGACCACACAAGCCGCACCCACGGCGGATTGAGTCATGGACCGAATAACATCCGTTGTATTGGCGGAAAGTCCAACATGGGCGATATCGGGATAGGCTCTCATAACGTCTCGAACCGTTAGGAGGAGTCGTTTGCCAAGAGCGCCGCTGGGATGGAAACGGGCAAAGTCATCCTTTGAAAAACCTCGCCTTTCCATAGCGGCTATGGCTATGGCATCGCTAAGGGCGAGCATGGCCGTGGTTGAGGTGGTGGGCGCGAGATTATTGGGACAGGCTTCTTCTTCTACAAAAGTGTTTAGGCAGATATCTGCTTCCCTGCCCGCGCTCGAATTTGAACGTCCAGTGATAAGAATCGATTTGGCAGACTGAGATCGAATCGAGGGAAAGAGTCGCACGATCTCATCGGTTTCTCCACTGTGGCTGTAGAGAATTACTACATCCCCAGATGTAATCATGCCCAGATCACCATGTACGGCTTCTGCGGCATGAAGGAATAGCGAAGGCGTTCCCGTGCTACTTAGGGTGCCGGCGGTTTTGCGAGCGATATGGCCTGACTTGCCAATTCCGCATGTGATGACCCGTCCCGTGCAAGTGAGGATCAAGTCAATGGCTTGTTCGAACTCTCTCCCAAGGCGGTCAGCAAGAATCTTGATTGCCTCAGCTTCTTGACGAAGCGCTGATTTCCCTACTTCTAAACTCATCGAGCTCCCAAAATTGATTTTCCGAATAGTGAACCTACCCACTCGACAGCCATCTTCGCGGTTTCGTTGTGATAGTCGATGAGGGGATTTACCTCAACAACATCAAGACCCACTAGTTCAAAGGTGCTGTCTGGAGAATCCAAAAACTCGCGGACCATCTCCGCAACTAGGTGTCCTTCTCGATAGCTTAAGCCTCCACGAACGGCGGTTCCGGTTCCGGGAGCGAGAATGGGATCCAGGCTATCCACATCGAAGGAAATCCACAAGTGCTTTACACCAAGATTCTTGATCCATCGATTGAACTCATGCATCGTTTCCACCACTCCCTTACGATCTACATCTTGCATCGTAATGGCAAGGTCCCCCGGTGTGCGTCGGATGAGATCACGTTCTCCGGGGTCAATGTCTCGAAGGCCGTACCAAGCACAATTTTCGGGGCGCAGACGCGTTTGAGGAACGATTTCGTCGAGTAGCCTTTGCCATTGCTCATCCACTTCCTCAAACACACCACTTGGAAGACCCTGCAACGCTGCAATCGGCATCCCGTGCAGATTCCCCGATGGGCTGGTGCGCGGCGTATTCGCGTCGGCATGGGCATCTATCCATAGAAGGGCAAGGTCTCCGCCGTATTTTTCCAATGCCGCGGAGAGGTAACCCATTGCAAGCTCGTGACCGCCCCCCAATACCAGCGGCATGGAGTTTCGGCAAAATGCGTCGCTAGTTCTGGCCTTTAATTCTTTGAGATAAGCGAAGAGAGAATCAAAGTTCCTTAAGCCATCATTGTCGCTCTCTTCCCCTGTCGCCATGTCTCCCTGGTCGGTAACCGACAAGCCAAGTTGGCGAAGGACGGGGACGAGTCCTGCTAAGCGCAAAGCTGGTGGGCCTAAGCGGCTTCCCTGCTGAGGTCCGCAAAGGTCGAACGGAGCACCAATGATCTCGATCACGCGCAGGAGTTTACTGTGACCCGAGGGTTTTGAGCCGGGATGTATCTAAGAATCCTTAAGCGACATAAGTACACTCTTGGATATGCCAACAGTTGGGGTTGTAGCCATTCAGGGTGATTTTGAAAAACACATTCACTCCCTAGAACGATGTGGGATTCCGGACTTAACGGTCTGCGAGATTCGGATTCCTGAGAACCTGGAAAAGGTTGATCGAGTGATCATTCCCGGTGGTGAGAGTACGACGGTTGGAATGCTGATGGAGCGGTTTGGTCTTGGCACAGCTTTGCAGGAGCGAGCGGCTGTGGGGATGCCCATCTGGGGCACCTGTATGGGCATGATTCTGATGGCATCTGAGGTGGAAGGCCGAGATCAATACTCGCTAAATCTGCTCGACATTACCGTTCGGCGAAATGCTTTTGGGGCGCAGGTTCATAGCTTTGAGGATCAAGTTGTCGTCAGAGGTCTAGATGAGCCGGTGACGGGGGTTTTTATCCGAGCCCCAATCGTAACACGGTTAGGAGATGGGGTGCAGGCGATTGGAACTTACGATGAGAAGGTGGTGGCTGTGCGTCAAGGCAACCTTCTCGGAACCTCATTTCATCCCGAGTTAACTGACGATACGCGGCTTCATCGTTGGTTTTTATCTTTATAGACGTCAAAGTAAAGCATGCGGCCACTTTCCCTTCTTCTCTTGGTAACCACGGCGGTAGCGGGTCCAGGACCAAAAGATGGGTCGGCGTTTGACCTGTCGATGCCTTTTCCTGAACCAGGGAAACTAGGTCGACTGATTGCGGACGGGCCCAACCTTCGCTTCCAAAATGATCCCAAAGGCACAAAGCGGATCTTGATAGGCACCAACTTAACGGGCACGGCTTGCTTCCCCACGACCGATAAATCAGCAGAAGCATGGGCGGAGGACTTGCATCGTAGAGGCTACAATGCCATCCGATTTCACCACATTGATTGGGTGATTCGTGATTTTGGATGGGGATACAAAATCCACGCGGACCGGTTTCTTGCGGCGCTTCGTAAGCGCGGTATCCATGTGACCATTGACCTTTATAGCAGCGGCACTAAGGACCGAGAAGGCTTTAAGCGCGGTGTGATCACGGGAAATCTGGCCACTCGAAGCAACTGGAAATCTTACGCAGAAAGGCTGCTCACGGAACCTAGCCAGATTGAGGGAGTGAAGCCATGGAAAGATGAACCGACGATCTTTGGCATATGTCCCCTCAACGAGGATGATCCTAGGTTTTTAGGGGTGCCTAGTTCTAAATATGACGCTGCGTATCGGTGGATGCTTAAGGTGGTTCGCGATACTGGATTTGATGGATTAGTCTGGGGATTGAACTCTGGTATCGATGGGGCATTCGCCAACACGGGTCGGATCTTTAACGTTGAGGATTTTCACACCTATTGGGATCATCCTCAAGGAGATCAGTACTGGGCGACGACAGGAGTTCGACAACCGTGGCAGTTTCCAACCCAACGGCTTTCAGATAGACCTTGGATCTGTACTGAATGGGGCTCTCTTCCCTTTGGGAGAGCTAGGGGAGAAACGGGGCTTCTTTTTGCGGCGGAACTACAGAGAAGGGGTGCAGCCAGTGTGTTGTCGTTCGCACTTGCAACCGGAGCAGAATCCATGGCAAGTCTCAAGGCACCGATTGACCAATTTGCATTTCATACCGACCCCGTTCGATTGGCAACTGATCGCATCATGGTTTTGCTACATCGTCGTCCTACTGGTTCCTCACGGTCCGAATGGAGACCAGATGCCGGAACCTATACGTACGACTCGCAACAGTATCGGATTAACATTGGTGGTAACGAACCCAGCCGTAGGGCTGATTTTCTGGGATCGCTGGATGGGGAGCCTCTGAGCGCCTCAAAGATGATGTTGCTGGTGAGATTTGGTGATGCACAGAATACAGGTTTTAGTAGCCGGTTGCTAAAAGATAAAGTCGTCTTCCGCGTCAATCGAAAAGGCTCAACGCCCGTGCGAGAACTGTCGGTGATGACTCCTTTTGAATTATCGTCCTCACAGTCGCTAAGGGCTTGGTCTTTAGACCCTTACACCGGAGTTCGAAAGCGAGAATTACCTTGCAAACGGACCTCTAAAGGTGCTTGGCAAATCAGAACGGAGAGCATCAACACGGAGATAGCTACCAAGTAAAAATGCCCATTAGATGTATTCATGATTTACAAAACGCTCCCCCAGCACCTTTATAGATAGAGTGTCGATAAAATCCATAAACAATGAAAGCCCCGGTCTGAGGGCTAGACTCGGGGCTTTTGGGGGAGGGAGGAAAGAATGGCTATTTAGTTTTTGGCTCTACGTTTAGGACACAACCCTCTTGCCATTAACGTACAACGAATTTTTCTTAATCGCAGCAAAGGCTTCGATAGGAACGTAGGTTACGCCCTGCTTCTCTACAATCGCTTTTGGTAAGTTGATTCGCCTACCATTCAGACGCGCGTCCGTTCGGTTTTGTTCAAGTTTTATGGAGTTATCTTCATCTTCCAAATAGAAGACACCGCTGGCAGTTCGGTTTATCTCCAAACCCAATAGCCCCGCCATGTCCCCTAGAGGAACCATCGTCGTTGAACCATCTCGATAAGGCATTTGATCTCGGTCAAAGCGTAGCTCTCGATTGTCGTACTCAATTACTAGATTGCTGTTCCGATAGTCTTCGTCTCGATCATATCGATCATCATAGTCATCTTGATCTCGATCACGGTCTCGGTCTCGGTCTCGGTCCCGATCTTCATTGCGATAGCGATTATCTCGATCTCGCCAATCGATCACGACTTCTCGGTCGAACGCGGCTCCCATCTTTTGGCCCTTATCGACAATTAGCTCACCGCTGGAATTCATAGCATCCGTCTCCGCGACAAGAATGCCTCCTAGTACACCAATAATCGCACCTTCAACCGGCTTTTTGAAAATGGAGCCGAGGACGAGTCCACCAAGAGTTCCTCCGATGACTACTTGATCCTTTCGAGTGCCTTTCTTGGCCTCCATTCTCCCATAGCGGTCGCGGGTTATGGACTTGCTGTCTAGGGGAACGGGGTAGGCATCCACGCGGACGCGCTGACCATTTGGCAATTCTAGTTCGTTAAACTCAAGTTCAGCGAAAGCCTTTCTGTCTCCATCTTTCCGCTGGACCTCGGTGATCCTACCGACCAAGCGTGTGCCCTCTGGCAAGTACCGATCTCCGTCTACGAGGGCAGAAACACGGTCACCGCGTTTGGCTGATTTCGCATTGATTGATTTCTCAAATTTAACCGGAATGACTTCATTGTCGCGGATCACAATTCGATCACTAGACTGGGCAATTGCCGAGCCAGTAATCAGGGCGACAACTGCTGTGGAAGCGATGTTTTTCAATTGGCGTCTCCTACTCTGAATCTAGCTGTTAGACGTCATCAGGATAGGGTCGTTTCCATTAATTTACGAGCCAGGGTAAGCAGTGATCCAAAGGTCACGGTCTAAGCTCTTCGCTTCTTCGAATCGCCAATCCGCAAGTGAATCTAGGGGTCCAAATTCACCGTTGACCCAGCTGGGACCATTCCCAAGGATCTTTGGCGCCATAAAGAGTTCTAGTCGATCAATGAGCTTAGCTTCCAAGAAAGTCGACAAGGTGTATGCCCCCCCTTCGATAAGGAAGCTGGTGATTCCTCGTTGGAACAGCTTTGTTAACAGGTCTGAAAGATCAATGTCCTTACCGTTGAAGTTGACCTCTAAATCTGTGGGTCCCACTGCACTTTCGGTCACGCGTAGGAATGGAGCTTGGTCGTCGAAAACTTTATAGCTATTCAGCTTGTGGTGACGATCAATCACGATCCTCAGTGGCTGATTTGGAGCTACGACATGTCTTACCGTCAGCTCAGGATCATCTATTTCGACCGTTCTGGTTCCAACCAAAACGGCTCCACACTCCGCCCTCAGGATGTGGGCCTGAGTTCTAGCTCGACTCCCAGTTATCCACTTGCTCTCACCACTGGCAAGTGCCGTTCGGCCATCCATTGAGATTCCTGACTTTCCTACAACGTAAGGGGTCCCCCGCCGAACCGATGTGAGCCAGGGAAGGTTTGCCTTTTCGGCTTCGGCCTGAAGGACACTTTCGATTACTTCGATCCCGGCTTGCCTTAGTCTCTGATTTCCACCGGTCATCTTCGGGTTTGGGTCACTAACGGCAGATACAACACGAGCCACACCAGCTTCAATAAGCGCCTCACTACATGGGCCCGTCCTTCCTAAGCTATTGCAAGGCTCTTGGGTTGTGTAGACAGTAGCTCCATTCGATCTGTGTCCTGCTTGAGCAAGGGCATTGATCTCTGCATGCGGTCCTCCTGCATGATTGTGAAAGCCTTCACCAACGATCTCACCATTTTTTTCAATGACACAGCCCACATGGGGGTTAGGAGCAGGGAATCCGTTCTTCGATAGCTCGATGGCTCTCGCCATGAGAATTTCACTGATTGGATTGGGCATCACTTTCCTGAGACTTTGCGTGGTCTCGAAGGGTTGCCTCTAGCAACGCTTCCATATTCTTTTGGGACATCTCTCGATACTCTTTGCGCGCTTGGCGAGCAATGAAGAATGAACCAACAATACTCACGATTAAAGCGATTGCTTCAACTCCGACGAAGAGAGCTCCCCTTCTCAGGAAAGCAATTTGCTCAGCGCGTGGCGCAGTTACGGGTGGTTTTGGGCCCACGATCCAAACATATGCCAGCAACATGGAGATGCTGAAAACAATGGCAATGGTGGTGATAACCTTTAGCCACATAGCCTTGACAGCCTCTGGAAAGCTTCTTGGATAGATGAACCTTTTGTTAACTGACTGCCAACCACGAATAAATCTGCCCCATGCTCTCTAGCGATTGGGAGGGTGTTGGAATCCACTCCGCCGTCTACTTCGATCAAAACGTCGGGCGCATGCTCCTTTACCCAGGCAACCTTTGACATGGTTGTGTGTATGAATTCTTGTCCACCCCAACCTGGATTTACGGTCATGACAAGAACCATATCTACGACCTCTAGAAGGTCTTCTATGGCGTGAACTGATGTTCCTGGATTTATGGCGATTCCAGCTTCAACTCCCATCGCTTTGAGACGCTGGGCATGCCGATGAGCATGTTTAGTAGCTTCTGCGTGGAAAATTATCCTCTGACATCCAGCGACAGCAAACGCATCAAAATGAGCTTCCGGGGTTAGCGTCATCAAATGAGCTTCTAAAGTGAAATCTCCTAGCAGCCTCAATCCCTTTGCCACACCGTCTCCAATAGTGATAGGAGGCACAAACTGACCGTCCATCACATCCAAGTGGATAACGCTGGCTCCCGCCTCTAGGAGCTGGATAACCGGTGTCTTTAGATCACTATGATCGAACGAAAGAATGGATGGGGCGATCAATTGGGGGTGGGAGCCTCCTGCTCCGCATTCATTTCCTTAGTAATGACCAGTTCGTCATCATAGAAAATCTTGAAAGTTGCAACTTTTCCATAGCCCTGAGTCGGTATGTCTATCGAATCATTAGGCTGGTGAGGACTCTCATAAATGGTTCGCTCGCCGCGCGAATCGATGATGCTGACCTTAAGGACAACTCCTTTATCAAGGCCAGTTAGTTTCAGTTTCAGGTCATAAAGATATTGCTTATCCTGATCCGCTCGATTGGGAACTTCGCCTCCGGATCGCCCACTACTGAGGACAACCACTACCCTGCCAAAACGATCCACTTTCGCTTTGGGATCCGGACTCTGGGAAACGATCAATCCGGCGTCTAGTTTGGAATCCGGTTGAGTTGTGTAACTGTCGCTTAAGGTCAGGTTTATAGCTTCCAGCATTGACCTGGCCGCGTCCATCGTTTTCCCCTTAAGGTCGGGAACCATTACATATCTGCTCCCGGTGCTGATGGTGACGTTTACGCTGGACCCCTCATGAAGCTTGCGTCCCGCCGCAGGTGCCATCGACAGGATTGTATTGGGCGGTTGGACATCGTTTATCTCTTGTCCTGAAACTCTTACTTTTAGTTTAAGCCCTTCTAAGGTCTTCTGCGCTTCGGAGAGTTTTGCCCCTTTTATGTTCGGCACTAGAACGAGCTTAGGCTGACTTACATTAAAGACTGCCCACACTCCGATGAGAGCTAAAAATGTAACGGCGCAGAATCCAAACACGACCAAAAGCCAAACAGGTACGTCTCTTGGTTCTTTTTCCTTCTTGGGCTTTTCATCTGACTCACGAATTGCTGACATCTTGGGAGCTACGGGTTGTTTTTCAGATTCTGCGACAGCTGCCGCCGGCTTAAGAGGCCACTGCATGGTCTTGCCAAACCTGAGCCCATCTTGCAGAATTCTCAGGTCACTTAGCAAATCCGAAGCATCGGCATATCTGGAAGAGGGACTCTTCCCCATTGCCTTTTTCACGATTTCATCTAGAGCAGCAGGCACTGCACTGTTGTAAATCTTGACACTTGGGATCCCCGCAGTCGCATGCTTGAGCGCCATCGAGACCGCGGTATCAGCTGAGTATGGTAAGCGTCCACTTAGCAACTGGTAAAGCAGGATTCCCACTGAGTAGACATCAGAACTAAATGAGGGCATTGCGCCACCACTTACTTCGGGCGCTAGGTAGGCAGCCATAGATGGCAGGGCCACCAAACCTGCAGTCTGACTAGCAGAGTATGACTCCCACAAACCTGCAAGCTGTAGTCGACACTGGCCGTCTGGCAAGGCAACAATGTTTTGGGCAGAAACATCTCCATGCGCTACCCCGGCTTGATGAAGAGTTTTCAGACCCTCGGTTATGGAGATCGCCATGGAAACAGCGACAGAAACGGAGAAGGGAGCGAGTTTATCAATCCGTTCCGCTAAGCTTTGCCCGGCTGTATACTCGCTGACCACAAAAGGCAAACCTTCATGATCATCCACATCTACAAGGGATTCGATTCCTATGCCTGAGGCTTTAGAGTATTTTTCTATAACTTTCTGAAGTGCTTGAACAAACTCGGGTTCTTGAGCAAAGGGAGATCTCAATACCCTCACTGTCACCTCTCGGCCTTGAACTCTATCTT
This sequence comes from Fimbriimonadaceae bacterium, assembly GCA_037190145.1. Lineage (GTDB taxonomy): Bacteria > Armatimonadota > Fimbriimonadia > Fimbriimonadales > Fimbriimonadaceae > 55-13. The sequence continues at coordinate 278,932 of JBBCJU010000008.1, read as the reverse complement.
TTGCTTTATAGGCATCAAAGATTGGACCTTGCCGAATGGGTTCTAACACTTCATAACGGATTCGAAGAAGCGTTCCAATCAATTTTCTGTCTCCTTGTCTGGCAGGAACAGAAAGATAACCGCAAGGATGAATAACCCTAAACTAAGTAAAACTACGGGGGCTTGGTCCACCTTGGTGGCGTACTCAGCAGCTGATCCATTTTTGAACGCTAGCTGACTCGCAAGATAGCCTGCGGTAAGCAAGATGGAAACTATCGTGGCCAGAAGCAGTCGAATTCGAGTCATATTTGCGCTAGAGCCTTGAGCACTTCACCCTCGGCAACGTTTTGTACCAGTTTACATTCACCGATGGAGGTAAGCAGACTAAATGCAAGATTGCCATCCATTGCCTTCTTATCAACCTTCATTGTTTGAATCAAAGTTTGAGAATCTAAAGGTGAATTCAGAGAGGCCGGTAGGCCTTGGTGAACTAAAGCATGCTTGAGTTTTTCAGCCGTCCCGGAAGCAGTCATACCTATGGATTCTCCCAAGTGCGCTTCGGCGATCATTCCAATACTGATGGCCTCTCCATGAAGATAAGTTGTATAACCCGTTACCTGTTCAATGGCATGACCGATTGTATGACCAAAATTTAGCGTTGCCCGAATTCCTTTCTTCTCGTGCTCATCTGCTTCGACGACATCTCGCTTATGGCGAATGCACCGCCTAACAATTGCCTCTAACTGAGGATGTTGGGGATTCAAGCGAACCTCGGAAAGTTCCTCCACCAGTTCGGGATCGCGGATAAAACCGTACTTCCACACTTCAGCCATCCCATTTACGAATTGCCGCTCATCGAGAGTGGCTAATGCGTCTGTGCTTACAACTACTTTGGAGGGAGGGTGAAATGCGCCAACTAAATTCTTGCCTTGAGGCAAATCCACACCGACTTTGCCACCTACCGATGAATCAACCTGGGCCAGTAAGGTAGTCGGCACCTGAACAAAGCTGATTCCGCGCATATACGAAGAAGCGGCATACCCAACGAGATCACCTATAACTCCACCACCCAAAGCGATCAGGTTTGTGGAACGGCTTGCTCGTATCGAAGCTAACCACTCAACGCATTCTGCAAACCGAGAAAGCGTTTTTTGATCCTCCCCCGGAGCTAGCTCCAAAACATTTCGATCTTTCAAAAGATCTGGAAAGTGTTGAGAGATGTTAGTATCTGTAATTATCGGACTTTCATTCGGAAGATGGGAAATGATGTCCGACTTCTGACAAAAGAAGATTTCATAACTTCCACGGGAATGCTGTACGGTCACTGTGTTTTCTCTCCACTTAAGACATCAAGGATGTGGGCTGCTGCCGATGTAACATCCAGTCCATCCATCTCTACAGTGAGATCGGCTTTTCGATAGTGAATTTCTCTCTGAGATAAAAGATCTGATACTCGACTTTGCCAGTTTTCCACTTCAAGCAAAGGACGCTTCTTCTTACTTGTTTCAAGGCGACTGCACAGTGTTTCTAGGCTTGCCTTTAGATAGATTGTTTTTCCAAGACGCTGTAGCTCGGCCCAATTGGTATCGCGTCCAACAATTCCGCCCCCCGTAGCCAAGACATAAGGTCCTGGCTCCAACGACTTTAGGACACTTGTTTCATGGTCACGAAAAGCGTCCTCGCCGTATATTTGAAAAATTTGTGGGATAGGACGTCCAAGACGAACTTGAAGAAGTAAATCGGTATCTACAAAATCACGTCCCGACAAGTCAGACAAAGCGCGACCAACGGATGATTTACCCGCGCCCATCATGCCCACCAAAATCCAACACTCATTCATAAAGAGAGAAGGCGAGGTGGTAAGCCACCTCGCCTTCTCATATTACTTGACGTTCGCCTTAGTTAGCGGATTCATCCTCTTCAACAACTCGAGGAGTTACGAAGATCAACAGATCACTGTTTCTCTTTGTCCTTTGAGTTGAGCGGAAGAACTGACCAATGATCGGAAGGTCGCTTAAGAGCGGCACTCGCGATACGTTGGTGTTGTCATTCTTATCCGTAAGTCCACCGAGAACGATAGTCTCACCGTTCTTCACTCGAGCTACAACACTAATGGCCTGGCTCGACATGTTTGGAAGTTCTGTCCCATCTGGGCCTCGCGTAGTACCTACGAATGACTGGATCTGTGGGTTCAAATAAACCGTGATCGTATTATCATCGTTGATACGGGGTGCGATGCTTAACGACGTCGTTGCAGGAATTTGCTGAGGGGTTGCCTGAGTTACAACAGTTCCATTGGAAATGAAACTCTGGTTGATGAATACCCAAGAAATAATCTGGCTATTCAATTCCGCAGGCTGATTATTCAGTGTTCTAAGGATAGGAGATTGTACAACCTTACCCTTTCCTTCTTGCAACAACGTTCGCATTCGTGTGGTTACGTTACCAGTTGCATAGTTCAAAAACACTGGATCCGAGGCTCTTGCAAAGGTTCCTGGCGCTGTACCCGCAAGTACGGTGCCTCTTGAATACAAGAAGTCAAAGCCAATTGACTTGTCTAGAGTATCGGTCGTGGTAATAAACTCCACTTTGATCTCTACTTGACGAGGTGCTACATCAAAAAGACTGATGTATCTTTGGAGTTCGGCGATATCTTCTTCAGATCCCCGCACGACAATGCTATTGTCGGTTGGGTCATAGCTAATAAAGTCGATTGAGCTTGGGACTAGTCCGGTTCCGCCTTGGAGACTATTATTGCCTCCACCTTGACCCTGACCACCTGGACCTCCACCTTGACCTCGACCACCGGCACCTGGTCCTCCGCTTGGACCTCCACCTTGGCCACCAAAACCACCTGCACCACCAAGCCCAGCTTGACCAGAGCCTTCACCAGGAAGAGAAATATCTGATGAACCTTCACCTGAAGTTAGTGGCGACGATGCTCGAACATTGAGTGGCCTGAACGTCGCACCAGTATCAACTAACGTAGTGGGATTTTGACCATACATAGTTGCTACGTCGTTCTTTGTTAAAGCTTTAAACTTATTAATATCTTCAAAACCAATTCCGGTATTAACCGGTGTTGCGAACGCTAACATGTTGTAAACGCTCCTCACATCAGTTTTCTGAACCTTAATCCTGCTTAAAACTTTCTTGGCAACGGATGGCGTGGCTTCAGAAGGTGCCACCACAACAGGTGCTGTCCTACTAATTATGTATACGCCATTCTCATCCTTTCGGAAGAAAGCTCCCGCCGACTTACAAATATATGCAAGAGCATCTTCGGCTGCAAAGTCATCTAACTTCAACGTAACCTTACCAAACGGTTCGGCAGAAGGCTCGAATACAAACTGCATTCCAGCCTTCAGTGTTAACATTCGAGTCGCCTCGTACAAATCAGCATCCTTCAAAAAGATGTTGATCCTCACGTCTTGCGACTGCTGCGCCATGGCGCTCGTAGTCGGCGCCACCAAAGCGGTCGCCACCGCTCCTACAAACGCCATCGTTGCCCAGCTTAAACGCATCATTATCCTCCTAACCCAATAACCTACTTAGAAACCCCGACCACCGCCTCGACCACCGCCGAAGCCGCCGCCGCCCATACCACCGCCGAAGCCGCCGCCGCCCATACCACCGCCGAAGCCGCCGCCGCCCATACCGCCGCCGAAGCCGCCCATACCACCGCCGAAGCCGCCGCCGCCCATACCGCCGCCGAAGCCGCCGCCGCCCATACCACCGCCACCACTGCGAGTGTTATTGATGGTACTTTCTTCTGGCGCAATTCCAGTGGACTGCGAACCAGACAGTAGTGTAATGATCATTTGAGGGTCTGCTGAACGAATTTTTAGCCTACGCGTTACTGTTGAAGGTGCCGCTGGGCCTAAGTTTCCGGGGTCAGCCTGACCAGGCGCCTGCGTAGTCTCTTTAAGGACAATTTGATAAATGCCACCTTCAACACGGTACGTAGCATTCACTTGCTTCAAAATGTTCTGCAAAGCCGCTTCAAAAGTAACATTCCTCAAAGAAACAGTTACCGTGCCTTGAACCTCTGGCGCTATTGAATAAGAAACACCTACATTCTTGAACAACGCACGTAAAGCTTCACGGACATCAGCGGAATCCAACTCTAAGGATGGAATGACAGTGCCACCAATATCTTGAGCATTAGCTTTGACCGGAGCGCCAGCTAACATACCAATAGCAAGCATTGCTCCAATGGCCAGTGTAATTTTCTTTCTCATTTGAGACCTCCGATCTCTTTGATGTATACAAACCTTCATTGTTTCACTAAATTCAATAGACCTACCTATCAATATCTCCACCAACACCCGGACCATTGCCCGACCCGGATGCAGGACCTCCACCTCCGGGCGCCGACCCTAGGCCAACAGGCGGACTTTCCAGTCTAACGATTACTTGACGCGGAAGACGGTTACCGGCCCTGCGCAGGATTGCCTTCTCCTCATCAATAGAAACAACAGTCCATTCACTGTTTGGGATTCTTTGACCAGGGCGAATAATTTCTAAACGGCCGTCACCCATGTCAATCAGCGCTAGTACTGATTCACCAACAATGACACCAGCGAGCCTACGATATGGCTGCGGCTCAAGAACTTCAACATCGTTTTTAGGAGCAGGCTCTTCGTAGTCAAACGAAAAACCGCCAGCCTCAGAAACAAATCTTTCAGACGACTGAGATACCTCGTAAGACCTTTCTTCAGGCATCAACGCAAACATGTCGTTTCGAGGCAAGAAACTTTGCCCGTAGTTTCCTGCATTCCTGAGCTTCAAATCGGCAACAAGCTTAGCATCACCGACAGCGATTCCTTTCCAACCAGCATCAACCTGAGGATCAAATTTATTTGGAGGAAGAGTAACCACTGGCACCTGTAAAGGAGGTAACGATTCCTGACAGCCAACAACAGCAACCAGGCCACTTAACACTAACCACTTCGACTTCATTATTAAGCACTGCTTTTTCACCGACGCATACTCCTATACATTACCGCCCAGGGCCCATACCGCGACCAGGTCCACCAAATGGCGCACCCCCAGCTTGCCCAACACCTGCAGGAGCGGGACCACCTGCGAAGCCTCCAGCTCCACCACCAGACGCCCCACCAGCTGCAGAAACATCTGGAACACCTGGGAATATATCTTTCCCTCGGATAAATCCTACTACTACAACATTATAGGTTCCTTGCAACCTTGGGCTAGTCCCAGTGATTGACAAACCGCTCGCCACTGCCAAATAGTTGGGCATGTTCTTCCAGGAACGAACATTATCCATGATCTGAGCTTCAGTGCCTTCTACCGTCACACTACCAAGCTCTTGAATAACGACCGGGAATGCAATTGTTGGGTAATTGTAGAAGGATGTGAGAATTCCTCCTGGACCACTAACTGCGCTATCAGTCGGCATCGGGATTTCCGGACCATTGCCCACCAACTTAACTCCACCCTTTACAAGCTGAGCGTTGACTGCGCGCTGAATATTGTCACGAAACTTCTTCGTATCAACCGTTAGCTGCCAAGCATCTACATTCAAATTCGTGCCCCGACTTGCTACGTCAGGCTGCGGAGTTTTTGTAGCCACTACAGCGCGCCACTCTGATGCTTTCGTAGAGACGAGTTCCTCCGCCTTCTTCAAACGATTCTCAGCAGCGGGCAGATTGTTCCCTTCTATTTCTAGCTGATTAGCGTATTCGCGGTAATAACCCGCTTCTTTAGAGTTCGGCAAGAAGTGCTGGAAAAGACCATAAGAGATAGCCATCACAAAGACTGCTATTCCGATCACTATAATTGTTACAGGACTAAGCTTCATTTTTCCCTCTAGCGGTCAACACCCGCCCCACCAGGCGCTCCCATTGCACCAGGAGCACGACCCGGCATACCTGCCCCAGGAGGCATTGCAGCTCCACCTGGCATCCCACCACCAGCAGCCGGCGCACCCGGTGCCACTGCCGCAGGGCCTTGCGACTGCAAGGTTGCCCTAGGATCTGGAGACTGAAGATTGCGGGGAATAACTACAGATACAGTCACAAGAGAATAACCCGGCATTGCTCCGCGAGCTTGCGAAGTATCGCCAGTACCAAAACCACCCTGCCCTGTATAGCCCGTCACCGAACCCTGCGTTTGGAATTGAGCAAGACGATCATAACGATTATCCGGGATGTTAGCCTGCCCTGGACGGATCGGTCGACCATTTAAATCCTGTGGCGTGAGACTAGGAATATAAGGGTCATTATTCACATATCCACCACGCGTCACCGCCGTCGCCCCCGGGATGCGCAACAACGCAATCATTAGGTCAGCGTATTGCTGGTAAGTCTTTAACGTGCCCGAAATCTCAACAGTTGCCGTTTGAGCATCTATCGCCGTTGCCCTCAAGCTAGTTGTTCGAAAGAAACCTGGAATATAAGGCTTAAGGTCACGATACAGATCAGGATAAACATCACTGTGCTTCAGCATTGAATCCGCTAGGTTAATATTGCGAATAATCATCTGAGCATCTGCAACAACCTCATCAGCCCGCTTCGATACCGCCACCGCACGAACAGCCCGCTCCATCTTCCCTTCAGCATTTGCACGCTCATCTTGCAACTGCTTCTTAGAGATGAATATCAAACCAATTGCACCCAAAACCCCCACAAGCGCTAGCAAAACACTAAGCACCGTAGCAGTCTTTGCTTGGTTACCCTTGGAAACATATGTCGGAAGTAAGTTTAACTTCATGCTTTTGTCTCAGTCAAACAGAACGTGTAAGCCATTCCCCACAGCCACCACGAAATCTTGTCGATGCTCCTCTAAAAACCCTGGCGCAATTTTCTTCGCAGTTATGTTTAGACGCCGCATAGGATCATACTCGTCACACTCCAAACCCAAGCTTTCCTTGAGAAATGCTGACAAACCCTTCAACTTGGAGGCCCCACCAGCCAGGATTATGCGGTCAATATCGCCACCACGGCTTCGGTAATAGTCAATTGATCGCCTCACCTCGGCAACAAATTCCTCCAACACTGGAGCGAAGGCGTTAAACAACCGAACATCACCCGAAACTGCTGGAGTAGCGTTTACCTCAGGCACCACAACTGGAGCCAAATCCTCAGGACCGTCGGCAAAAGGATTCGGAGCAGGCGCAGCCGTCGGATCATCAGAGAATGGATTGTAAGGCTGAAATGATTGCGTAGCCCCACCAAACGGATCAGGTGCCACCAACGATGTTGCCGCATTCGCAGGAATGTTCGCCTCGCTAAGCTTCATAGCCTCCGCCTCGGAAGCGGAAATCTGATACTCATCAGAAATAGCCTTAGTAAACATTTCGCCTCCGACCGGTATTTGCCGAGGCATCAGCAACTTGCCATTTCGATAGATATTGATTGATGTCGTCTTGTGACCCATCTCAACCACACATATCGTTTGCCCAGAGAAAGCATCATCGTAGCTCTGCACCATCGATCGAGCAATACTCAAAGGCTCCACATCAATCGCGGCCGCTGTACGACCAGCCTTCTTAACGCAAGCTATCACCGTATCGATTGCGGATTGCGGAGAAATCGCCATCACCACATCCATATTCGTGGAGGATGGATCTTCGTCAGCAAGTGGCTTGAAGTCACTCACCACCGTACTCTCAGCAAAAGGAATGTTTCGATTGATTTCCCACTGCATGTGCTCTTTGAGCTCAGTGGGGTTCATTCGAGGCACTTCTAACGTGCGAACGAGCACAGATGCTTGCCCAGCAATAGAAACCACTGCAGCGGGCACTGACGCCCCACTCTCAGCGATAACTTGCTTCAGCGCCACACCTACGGCGTCGCTGTTATAAACGCCTGTGTGATCAACAGCACCTTCGGGAGTATCGATGATGCCAACTGCCGAGACAACCGCATCTTTACCTTGCGCCCGTACTTCGGCGACTTTGATCTTCTGGCTACCGATATCGATGCCAAGAACACTTGTGAGCTTTTTAGCCATATGATGAACTACCTGCTTCCCAGGGTCGCTGCCTATCTTATCAAAGCTAAGCCTCACCTGTCAACCAGCAAGACATGCCTTTGGAAACGCTTTAATGACGGGTCTTAATCCCCAAACTGTTCGCGAGTGTAAGAAAAAGGCCAGGAACTTAGCGTTCCTGGCCTTTTGATCCTATTTTAGAGATTTTTAGTTTCTTGAAGGTTGCGGAGCAAAACGCGGAGCAACCGTTTGGAAATACAGGTCTGGCGAGCCACCCCGAGTACTACTCCAGAACATCCAAATCAAGTTTGGTCGCGCCGGACTCACACTCTCCAGAGGATCGGGGAATGCGAACATATTGGACTCATTCACAGCCTGCTCTATTGGTACGGGATTCTCATCCATCTCCGATATCGGAGCCACAAAACTGGTGACCGAGTACGGACCAATTGCGGTACCCGTTGATTGATCTATCGAGTTAAAGGTCACAGTTATCTGACGATCCTCATCTTCTGGGCTGAAGTAGATTCTTCCCTTCACCGGATCAACCTGGAAGTAACCCGTGGCACCCGTTACAGACAGCCCTCCGATATTCCCATTCTGATTGGTAAATATCTGATACGGCAGTTGAATGCCCATTCTCATGGTCTTCATAAACGGTCGAGCAGCTTGCCCTGCTCCCGCAGCAGCTCGATTATAGGCAAAGAAGAAGCGATTTACTCTTGGAGTATCACCACTTTCGATACCATCTCCGTTTGATCTTGCCCAATACTTTGTGATCGGCGAAGTTCCGAATCTAAGGCCTTCGAGACGATTGTCGTTGAATTGAGAGACTCCTGAATAACCTGCGGTTGTTCCTGTACTAACCCGAATGAATTTCGGCGTGTAGGTCAGGACTAGCCGCTGGGTTGAGAGCGGAAGTCCGGTTGAGAGTCGCACAGTTCCCATTCGTGGGTCAATGTACGCCTTTCCACCTAACGTTGTATCGCTCACGATCAGACCCGTGGAAGGATCTCTTCGTGTATTGGCCTGAATACTAACAAATGTCCCAGGAGTTGTTTCCAACTGTAGTGTTACAGGTTGGTTCAAATCCCACTCAACGCCCTTAGCACGGAACTGTCCTGCTTCCGTATCCGGCACCATTACCTCAGTCGTCACTTGAGGATAAGGAATCGGGTTTGACGGATCATTTACGGGCAGCCTTCCTTGGAATACTTCACTATTCTTTCGACCGCGAAGTTTGCCTGTAAAAGCAAGATCGTAGACTGCGCTAACGCCAGTTCTTGTGCCTCTGTAAGGACGAACTGTTACGCTTGGTGACGTAACCGACTCGAAGCCCTCACCAAAATCAACTGGCTGAGGCTGTGTCCAAGCAGCTAGAGGATTACCCCTTTGTGCATAGTCGAACAATGTCCAGAAGATTCTCGAATTTCCAGCACTTAATGCAGAATAGGTGATGAAGGTGACATCATCCGGTGTTGGCGTTGATAAGAGATCTCCAAGGCGAACCGCACTGGGACGGCCTTTCTGTGAATAGAGATCGTATGGGCTAGCAGAAGGAGTGGCTTCGATATCCGGAACACCACCTGACTGCACCGAAACTCGGCCCACAAAGAGTCGAGATTCAGACATACGACCAGAACTGGTCTGTTTCTGTGCCTCACCTACGAACGGCATATCGAATGTCGCAAACTGTGCAGGATTTGAGATAAGCCCTGCAACAGCATTTACCTGGCCTCGTGCCGGCAAAGATGGAGCACCATATTTTTCTGTACCAGCAACTACGGTTTCACCCGCAGATACAGGATAAACATAACCCGGTGCCGGATAGCCATTAGCCGTCCCCGCTGCAGCATGGAACCACTTCGACGAAGTTGCGTTCGTCTGGCTCAAGAGGTCTCGGACACCGTTTTCATTGTCGCCAGCACCAGCGGCATTTCCGCCATTGAGCCCTGCGATGAAAATGCGGTATTGATTATTGCTGCTTGCGTTTGTTGGCTGAGCCGCCAGATCAGTAGGTCGGTTTGAAGTCCAGGCAACCAATAGATTGCCAAGTCCTGTTCCCGCTAAAGATGTTCGTGCTGCCGTTGGCTGCAGATTCTGGTGTAAGAAGCCCGACGTACCTGTCCCAAGTACAGTTGGATCATCTGTCATTGGCGCCGTAAGACGGGTGAAGTCATTTGTCAACCTCGTTTCACGAGTTTTATAGGTCAGCGTGAGTGTAGGGTCTGAAAATACTTCGGTTGCGACATTACCATTGAGAGCCAACGACTCATCCCGGTTAGCATCCTCAATGATGCGCATCACCTGAGAGTAAGTACCAACAGGAAATCCGATTGGCAGCGATACGGCAATTCGCGGATTATCTGAGAATGGAGCCGGCAAGAAACGACCACCAGTTGTGTCTAGATTTCCGTTTACTCGCATAGTTGGGTTCGTTTGAAGGACCGAGTTACTTCGATCTCCCACCCTAGCCTTTTGCAACATTACTTCTGCGGTTCGCGCAAAAGTATAGTCAATATCGCTCCATAGACTTGTTCTAGCGTCTAGCCAGCCGAATTCATCGACCGTGCTAGAGAAAATGCCCCAGCTAAGCAAGGAAGCACCTTGGCCAGTGGCCTTTGCAACTCGCAAGTTCAATAGGTTCACGTTGCCAGGGTTCTCTACCACGAACGGCTTGAACATATTGATATAGTCAGTTGAGCCCGCAAGAATTCCGCCAACCGGGAAGTTCCAAGGATTAAAGGAGCTTCCGTTCGTTCCTGGAGCGAGCGGTGAGTAACCAGCACCGCCCGGCAAAGAGCCCAGATCTACGTTCGGCGTTCGAACCTCAATTGCTTCGTCGATCGATACAGAGCCATGTAACCAGAATCCTCGGTTTGCCTCCATACGACCACTAACTCGGTTTAACTGACCATCATTGTTACTGTCAACAAAAATATTGACGCGTCCACCATAGCCTGTATTCACTGTGTTACCAGGAATGGATGTATTCCAAGGAACACCGAAATTAGCTGGTTGGAATCTAGGGACATCCACTTCAAAGAGGAATGGTGTTGCAATCAATGTACGTTGACTTGCCGTATCTCCCTCAATAAAGTCTCCTCCGCCAATCCTTGTGGGTGGCCTTAGGAAAACACCGCTGTAAGCAGGATTCTCAACGCTTCCGTTTGGATCCTTGGTTACTCGAACATTTTCGGCCCTAACGTTGGGATAGTCAAGACTTACATTTGGGAGGTCAGTGGGTAGGTCTTCGAAGAAGTTCCCGAAGATCGCGGTATTCACCGGTTTGATAATCGTCGAGGTACCGCCTCTCCATTCGAGTTCTGGTCTTGAAACCCGAACTTGATCAACACCTCGTCCCGGTCCTCGCAGCAACGTCATGAGGCTGCGGTCAAAGACTTGGACAAACGTAGAGCCAGTCGTTGCATGTCCAACCTCTCCAAAGAGAGTTGTCAGCAAAGTTTCATTACCGAGAGTACTTGACAGATTTGGCGTACCGTTTACAAGTGCACCCGGATCTGTTGGGGTCACAGTCACGCCGATCTCTTCATTCACTGATGGGCCAACTCTCAAACCAAGAGGATTCGCTACTTGGAACGTTAGGTAGCTACTTGGGTTCTGTGCAACTTGTGGAGCCTGCTCGTTTGAATTGGCTCTACCAGGGGTGACACTGAAGCTCACTCTGCCATTTCCAGGGGGCAGACTATTGGGTCCGCTTCCTTGAATCGCAAACGCAAGCACCGCATATCCATCCCGCTGTGCAGGTGCAGGCGGAGGCGCAGTGAATTGGCGTGCCACTATCGAGAACTGTCGAGCTGTAGCACCTTCCGTGCTGATTTGAATATTGACCAGTGCCGGACTTACCGCAGCAGCACCACTAACGGTCTCCTGGTAAGGGAAATCATAGACGACAAAGTACACCGTCTCGCCCCACTCAAAGGCAGGATTGCCGCCATCAGGTAGCGCATTAATCGTATTGTAGTTGACCGTACTAGGATCGTTTCTTAGGCTTTCATAGACACCAAGATTAGGGAGAATCTTAATCTTCGCATTCCTCCATGCCGCTCCATCAGGATTATCCGGCTCAATGATATCTTGGATAGGAGGTGTTCCTTGATCAGAAAGAGTCGTAGCATTGCTGAAGGCGAATAGATTCCCGTTGGTATCACCACCGTAGAGGAAACCAGGGAATGCACCTGTGAACGGTGGATTATTCGGAGGAGCTCCATTTGAGGTCCCCGCCACGATGTTTCCTTGCGAGACCTTGCCCCAAGCAAATTTCCCACCAAAGCTGTTGGTGCTGCCAGGACCGGTACCAGGTCTCGCGAATAGAGCCGACCATTGCCCGCTCTCCCCCGGAACAACTACAACGGGTGTAGGCGGTGTTGCTCCTAAGCCACCACTGTGGAATACGTTCATCACGGAAAAGGTGAGCGGTCCCGTAACCGTGGTATTCAACTCGTTAGTGCGCCAAAGCACATTTGTAATGTTGTTTGCATCCAGCGCGTAGACGTTCAAATTGTTGTTCGCCACGAATACTGTGTCGACAGGAGCAATACCTCCAATCAATGCAGCAGGGACTACCGCTGGCCCACCGAAGAAGGCACCGAGTTGAGGTGCGTTGGGATCGCCTAGGGTAGGCGCTCCTTCAAACACTTCATTCAAAGCACCGGTAGCCGCATTCAGGGAGTAGAACCGACCGACCCCTTCATCATTAACTGTCGTTCCGAAATAAATCCGTCCATTGTGAATGGCGGGAGTCGTAGTGACAGGGGCGATTCGATTGCTTCTGCCAGGGAAATCCCAAATCACATTAGTAGTGCGGGTTGCCGGATTTCCAACGGGATTCAAGGCGATCATATGTCCGCTTTCCGTAGGCACATAGAGCCACCGATTAGTCCCGTTTTCGGCATAAGCGAGCGAAGCATTCGCGAAGGTTCCGAGCGATCCGGCTTGTCTGGGCCGCGGAAAATCATTCGGATAGGACCACTGTCGAACAGCCGTACCAGGTCTTCCTTCTGCTTCGTTAAAGTCACCTCTACCAGCCGTGTTTAAGCAGTAGACGCGCCCATTTCGTGCTGCGATAAATAGGTAGTCTTCGGTACCAATTCGCTGCACGATTGGGGATGATCTTCCGAAGCCGATCGGCATTTCGGCGACCGTTACGCCACCATTGCCATCTATATTTTCGTCGATGTTTGGATCGGTCCAGCTTGGATTGTTTGCATCCGGAATGCTTGGATAGGCCCAGTAGACATCGGTAGTTCCATCGCCATTTCCGGCGGCATCTAGACAGTAGATTCGACCATCGTCGGAACAAACAAAGACAACATCTCTTTCTGTTCTGGATATTCCGTCAGTATTCGTAATCCAAACTCGTGCGCTCGTGGGTGTCGAATTTACTTCTGTGTCAAAGGCACCAACAAAGCGAACCGCATCGGCAAACGCTAAACGACCATTTGAAGCATCATCATTACTTCCCATGTTCGTTATTGCGACCTCTAACTGCGCTCCATCAGCATGACGGTATCTCTGAGTACTGATAGAGAACCACCCTGGCCCACGATTCATATCCACCGGAATACTTGTGACAACGCCACCTTCACTAATCTCCACCCTCACGGCGCGACCAAACTGTTGGGCGATTGTGTCCGGGGAAAGATAGAACTGGATAAGATACTCACCATCTTCCAAGGTAGGGGCATACGTCACCGATTGTGTGACGGCAGTGTCATTTAAAGGTGCGGTGAGATAATCAACACCCAAAGCCGACGCGCTACCTGGCCCTACCGGATTCGCCGTGAATCCAGAATTGGTAGCCACACTATTGTCCATAGTGACGGTAAATCTTTGTTCAGCCGGGCGGAATGTCCACCGGACATCAGCATCGGTTCGACCATCGTTATAGTTGTAGCTCTTTACTTCGCCTTGTGAAACTGTAACGGATTGTCCTTCTCTATTGCCGATTGAAAGTCTATTGACGGCCGCAATTGCTCTGCCTTCGTTTCCGGCTGGCCCAATGGCGCTAATGGTTGGAGTTGCATTCATCACTCCAACTTGTGGAATTGCCATTGCCGCATCGGCATAGACCAGGCTACTCCCTACATTGTCTGACGGAAGCTGTGTATTCGGATCAAGAGGAACGGTATTGTGCAGGCGAATCTGGATCGGGTTTGTTCCATCGTATTGGAACATTCGATTGGAGTCATTACCCGCGTTTCCAAGCCGAACCCAGCCTGGCCCCGATGCATAGGTATCGATGACCTCAATGTAAGTTTGAGTAAGCCCTGTCCCGTAGCGAATTTCATAAACAAAGTTTCGCTGAGGAAACTGTCTACTTAGCCCTGTTCCAGTGCCACCAGCGGGCAACCAAACATAAAGCGCGTAATTCCGTGCAAAACCATTACCTGTTCCGGCTTGGTTTATAGGCGCTTGCACAGGGTCCATATTCCAGGTAAATGTTGCGGTTGACCCAATCCTCGGGTCGCTTAGGCTAGTTGTCGCAACCGTATTGGAATAATGGTAGGAGGGGAGTCGACCATCAAAAACCAGGGGATAGTTAGCAAAGCCACCTGTCGCAATGTCGGCGGCCTGATCGCCGTAGCTCGGCTGATCATAATAAAAAGCTGCATTGTTTGTCGCAGGAGACGCTAGAAACCCGCCATTGACGACGTTCGGATTCGCGGCAGTATTGTTCCTTACGATAGTGCCTGAAAGCGTATCGTTTGTGTTTGGTCGAAACCATGTTAAGTGGCCTCGCCCTGGGCTACTTGACGCAGGATCAGCATTTGAACCCGTACGGGCATTGTTTCCCTTCAAGGTCGGAGAGGTCTGCCCCAGGGAAATAGCCGCAATCAAAATGCTTGCGGCAACAAAGGATCCTTTCCAGAACTTATTAGTCAATCTCATCGAATTCACCGAACCGTAATCCATTAACGTCGATCTGCAAATACTGGCTGATACATCGGCCGAGTAGCGGTCAGAAGGTTCAATTCGAACCTAATTTTGTCAAAAGTAAAGCCAAGGTTAGGCAGGTTAAACCCAAAGTCAATAGGAGCACCGCTTACCTGGATAACTTCGCCACTAAAGGCGTCGTTTGCACCCCCG
This sequence comes from Fimbriimonadaceae bacterium, assembly GCA_037190145.1. Taxonomy (GTDB): domain Bacteria; phylum Armatimonadota; class Fimbriimonadia; order Fimbriimonadales; family Fimbriimonadaceae; genus 55-13. The sequence continues at coordinate 263,887 of JBBCJU010000008.1, read as the reverse complement.
AGCTTCGTCCCCACGTACCCGTTTACAAGCAAGATATCCCCAGAATCAAGTCTCCGAGCATAAGTTGCACGCAGTCGTCGAGGATTAGCATTCGGGAAGATCGTGGGTGCTGGAGTGAAGTTCATTCTCATGAACTTATAGGCTGCTTCAGGGAGCATCCATCGAACCTCCCAACTTGTACCGGTATTCACTATCTCATAGACGCCCGTAGAGTCTGTGAACATGATTGCCCAGCGTGCAACACCACCGTCACGAACCGTGCGCACCGTAACTGAGTTCAAGTTGCTCAGCTTCTTTTGGAATGCAGCAACAGGGTTTGGATTCAGCAAGCCAGTTGCGGGGTCTACATAGACATTCGCCGTAGTGCCAGGCACCGTTACCTCATTGATTACTGTATCTGCGCGATTGAGTATCGGATTGAAGATAACGATTCCTCCATTTCCGTCCCTTGCTTCACGAGGCTGTGCACCGGCAGGTGTATCGAGGCCTACATCGACTGTAGTTGGCGTCGCACTACCGATCCCCGCTACGTACCAATACTCGCTAGGATTATTGATGCTTGCTGCTCGCGTAATTGAGTTGTACTCAAACTGCTTGCCACTATACTCAGCCGGGCTACGCCATCTCAGGATGCCTAACTGACGTACACCGCTCACCTGAACAAGTTCACCAACTATTCCGTTCGCACCCACTTGGTAGCGGTCGATTACATCAATGATTCGTCGGTTCCCCGCATCAGCAATGACGTAGTGGATCCAGAATTCTCGAGCCTGTGGACCGGAAACTCCGCCAGGATTGTTCACGTATTCAGTGAATACCGCTACATCTCTAGGATTGTTTAAGGTCAATGGCTCATTGGCTGCCATTGTGATTCCAGACACTGGATCTAGCTGGAACTTCTCAATCGACCTCAGTTCACGCCCCGCATTATCCAACCGGATCACACGATTCGTTGGAGGATCAACAACCACCAAGTCACTTCCTACCGGATAAGCACGATGTGGTCTTTGGATAGGTCGAACTGCACTCGCGCCGCCGATATTCACATCAGCACCCGAGTTGTTGGTCATATCTGTGGCAAAAATAGGATTGCCAGCCGGATCATAACGGCCTAGCCGTCCTTCATCAACAACCACAAAGTCTGATCTTGAAAACCCGTAGACTCGGCCCGGATTGCCATATGCACCGTCTAGCCCAGAATTGTTAAGACTCGCGGTTGCGAAAAGGCCTCCATCTCCTGCGGCTAGAGACATTACGCGGTCTGTATCCGACATCGATGCCTGTAGAACACGAGTTGCCCATACATCGAAGCTAGTGACACCCTGATTCTGGGGCCAACGAAGGTTCGGGTTTGTGTTGATTCCGCCCGCACCATCCGACTTCAGAACGACGGCTTGGCGGTTAGCGGGTCTTAGCGGATCCACATAGTTAAACGGGTCTCGCTCACTTATATCTGCATTGGCTCCCCAAAGGGTTGCTGTAGGATTACCAGGATTACCACTCACCAAGATTGAAGGGAGTGCACTTGCACCACCGACAAACAAAGTGCCACCGGTAACCACTGGGCTAGTTAGGCGATCTATGCCGTGAAGCACGGTATACCAAGCTAACGGACTCCATCTACTGCCAGCCACGCGGTCTGGGTAGATGACTTCGTCAGAGCTTCCTCCACCGCGAACAATCACAGGGCCGCTCAGACTAAAGCAGTTAGCAATCTGACCACGGTTTGGAGTCATCAGACTATCGAAACGAATTTTGCCCGTCTCCGAAATGTATTGGAACTGCCCACGTCCCGCCGTAGTGAAGACATTTGGAGCACCCTTATTTGTGCTACGCACAGTATCCGGCTGTACTAGCTGGAAATTATCTCCACGTTGTCCAACTACGATTTCTGGTGCTTCAGGCTCAGCATAGAATGCGAATACAACGCCATTCGGTATGACTGCACTAATACCACCTATCTTCCTCATGGAAGCCGCAACGTAAACATAGTCTCCCCGAACAACAGGCCCAGTTACGTAGGTAAGTCTATTAACGGCACCTTCCAGGGGTCGGAAGCCTGCACCAAACTGCACAAAACTCGTCAGCGGATCATTATCATCAATCGTCGCAGGATGGGAGATTGGCTGAGTCTGGTTAAGGTTAATCGTGTGCTGTCGATAGGCGTCATACCGAGCAATACATCGGAAAGCACCTTGTCCTTGCTCACGAAATGCGTAAAATGCACCACCCTCGCTAGGTCCTCCAGTTAGGAGAACTCCTTCGTTAGCGGTGCTATGAACCACATAAATAGTTCCCCTTGGACTCATCGCTATGTTGCCCAAGATCGTTCGACGGTTATTCTGGTCATCGGGCAAGAAAATATTGCCTCGCATGGCCGCTTGGCTAGCTGCCGCACCGCGTCCCCAGTCGATCGTGTAATCCACACGAACTGTATATGTAGGGTCCCATGCTCCGGTCAACGTGAAGTCAAGAACTCCAGGTGAACCTTGCATCGTGCCACCACTAAACAGAGCATTCGTCTGTGAAATCGTTAACGGATCGCCTGTACTCGTTAGAACGGTTAGTTTGACGCCGCGTGATGAAGCTTCATTCACGACAAAAAGCCCACGCTGTGAAGCCCTTGTTGTAACGGTTAAAGTTGAACCAGTTACAGTAGCGCTAATTGGACTTTCGCCTCTTGTTCCAGCCCACAAGCTAAATATTCCGGCGTTTGGACCACCCAATGTCCCCCCAGGGCGAGTCGGAACATAAACAACCTTATCGTGACCACTGGAGTTATCCGCAATAGGAATATAGCCTACAGTTGGAGGTGCCGAAATCTGTTGAAGAATTGGGCTTGAAGGATCACCTACTAGCCACCTTCCACCTGAACCCGTGAGCGCTGAGCCTTGCGCAGGATTCATAACCCAAACTTGCCCAGTCACATTTGGACTACCAGGATTTGTAGCAACGTAAGCTAATCCTTCGTGATAGGTTGGAGCGTAAGGGCCATGATTTAGCGCTGAGGTATCGACGGAATTCACAGTGCTTGGAGCCGGCACTACATAAACGGGTGCCTGTGCGCCGAAACCAGCTGGAAACGCATTAAATGCTGCAACAGAGCCATCTGCCAGCGTTACCAAGATTTGGTCAGACGGAATGTTTACACCTGGCTGCGCCACCTCAATACAAGTCGGCGCAGATATGGGTCCGGGCAAGGCATTGCTCTCCCAAATCAGATCAAACGAGTCACCTTGACTTAAGTCTTGGACACCATCATCAGGGTTTCCGTCCCCATCAATATCTGAATTTGGATTTGCATCGTAAACCCGAATCTGGTTATTAGCCGAAACGACCAAGAGGCCTTTATAGGCTGCAACCGGGAATGGGTTTCGGGGTCCAAAATCTAGCTGAGGAATATCACCAGATTGAAATCGTTGAAGAAGCGGTGCACCGATGTCAATTGGACTACTTCCAGACTTACGTGAACCTCCCCCTGGCTGCTCAGAACCGGAACCTAGACTAATGATGTTTACAGCTAGCTTGCCCAAAACATCAGAGCCTCTATCTAGAGTTCCACGAGGGTCTACCGCATAGTAGCGATTATTGGCATCCCAACCACTTGGAGCAGTTCGAACACGATTCAAAAAGGTAGCAGCATTTCGACTTGTGACGACCATAAAGCCTTCACCAATTCGACCAACCATCATCGTGGGAGATCCGCCACTCAAAACCACAGGCTTCAGTTGATAAAAGTCAAAAGTAGTGGCTGGGTTAAGCGCCGACGCTGCCCCTGCTGGTGTTGATGGACCGATAGTGCGCCCCGTTCCCGCGTTCAGATAATCTAGGTTTGCTGCATTAAATGCATTCGGATAGCTTAGAACCGGGTGAAAAACGTCGAGATTTCCCACTCCTCCCCCACCAATATCTACCGCGAACGGCAAGGGGAAGCCATTGATTGCGTACTCATTAGTAAAGTCTACGTAGTTGATGCCGCCCACTTCGACCCAAAGCACGCCACCTCTATCCACAAACTGGCGAAGTCGCTCGCGCTCTACGGAGTTCAGAGATACATTGCCGACTGCATTAACAAAAAGAACGTCGTACTGGGCGAGCTGAGCCTCAGACACTTGGCTTAAACGAAACTCCCAATAAGCAGCATTTTGCTTATTGATTCGCTCACCAATAGCGGGTCCCCCCCCACCTGACAAGATGCCCCAGCGATTTGCAATCTCCGCGCTCGCTTGTCCAGGCGCATTTGGGTTATAAATGTTCCAACCGGCAGGTTTCACCGAACGGTTTGAGTCCAAGTTGTACCAAACGAAAGGGGTTGCATTGGTTGTAAACCCTGACGTTTGCGCGCTATCAATCAGCGCAATACCCGCACGGATTTGGGTTCCACGCTGAGCATAGTTCTGGGGTTGCGCACCTACTATAGATGCAAGCAAACCCAGAGCGGCTAGGACGGCCGATCGTCGAAACATTACTGATTCACCTCGCCAAAATAGGCTAATGTCGGGCTAACAGGAAGTCGCGGCATTGGAGGCAGCATTCTTCCATCGTCGTCAACTCGCAACGCAGGGTTCTGCCAGAAGAATGGCCCTTGCGTTGCATAGGTCGGATCCCACGACCGACCGCTACCTAAAGCGGGATCGTAGGTGATAACTAAATTGGGGACATAAAGGGCCGAATTCAAGTCAAGACCCGCAGGAACGTGCTGAGATGGGATTCGGCGACCTGAATCTCCAAGACTTCTTGGAATCCAACCCCACTTCTTAATCCACTCAACTTGTTGGCTCATCGCTACAGGCATGTTCTGACTTACAGATCCAATAATCCGGACTTTAACGTCAATGGGCTCACCATAGAATGGCGTCATTGGCGATGCTCCGTAGTTCTGAAGTCTTTCTGCTTGCGCTTGCGCCTGACCAACTACACTGACTCTAGCTACATAAGTGTCTCGGCGATCATTTGGATTCGGATTAAACCAAGGACTAGGAATCACGAAGAAGGATCCATCCTCAGCAAAGACCGATGCCTCGATTCTTATATCGTTTGGCACCATTGCCGCTCGAGCAATCAGATAGTCATTAGAGGCATTGAAACCTACATCGTTAAATCGGAATGTAAAGTCGTTTGTCTCTTGGGCCAGAAGCATATATGTTCCATGCTCGTTCGCTGAAGGAATGACGGGAAATGCTGATGGGCTTGCCTCACCTGCAGATCTAGCAACAGGGAAGAACGTGGATTCAAATCGCCCGTATCTCTGCCAAGACTCAGCGCCAATTCCGTAGATTGGAGCTCGGTTAGCCTGAGCTGCGCCATAGTTCGGATCGGTATATCCGGCTACATTGAATGGCGAATAGTCAGCGACATTATTAACCTGGTAAGGATCATAAGGATTCAAACCCGCATTCAAGTCGAACAAATATTGCCAGTCACTCGTAAATCCTGTACCTGGGTTATCAACACCAAAGTTCACATCCAGGGAGATGAAAGAGTTAGCAGCAGGGCCATCGTCCATTGTATGCGTTATCAAGATTCCCGCATCAATGAAGTTACTGGTTCCAAACTCCTGATAACTCCCAGCAAAGGATCGCCACATGCTTGGGTTAGCTGCATACTGCGCAGCATCCGTAGCAAGTGGCGCCGGATTCAACAGTAAATCTGACCGGAACTGATAGCTCGAAGGAGTTCCAGGAGTAGCCTGACGGCGCATTCTAATTGGGTTATATTCCAACCCAGAAGGAAGATCGTTTACTTCCTCAATCACTTGCGATGGAGCTGGCCCAAAAAACTGACTCGTATTGAGCGCAACATAGTCTTTTGCCGCGAGCATCAGCATAGATCGGCTAGACACGCCGATACGCTGACCAGCAGGCCCGCCTTGATCAAAAGCTGCCGGAGTTCGAACCACTCCCTTTGTGATAGAGCCCTCTACATAGATAGTTGCTCCAGAAACCACTGTTAGCTGCACATCGGTTGGGATACTGCCCCGAACTCGAACGTTACCCTCGAAGTAAAGAACTCCGTCAAATGGGAAGCCAGCACTCTGAATCTGGGCAGGAGTTGCGCTATCAATGGTCGGCCCGCCAAAGTTCGTATAGGTGTTAGCAATGAACAACTTCCCAGCGCCGTTCCGTACAATTCGATACCGAGCTACAGAGTTTCCACTGTCTGCACCATTAACATCTCGCCAGAACAACTCGTCAGCAGACCCTCGCGAGTCTCGCATGATGAGAAAACCATCGGGAAGAAGCTGAAGATAAGCTCCGCGTGGCACATAGAAAGCACCCTGCCAACCACTGTTAGACTGACTATTGTTGGGATTCAGCCAGTCATAGATTAACGACTCATCAGAACCCTGAATCTCTCGGCCCTGCTCATCAACTCTGTTTTGGCGATCAGAATTATTATTCACGTACACATTCCGACCGTGGCCAAACTTGCCCGAGTTTCCTCCGCCTAAAACAGCTCCGCTATCTCGCGCCATCGTACGATAGACGCTCTCCTTACTAGCACCGTCTTCACCTTGGAAGCTAGCAGGCTCCATATAACGAGTGCCCCGAGTGAAACCCTGGTTATCAGCGGAAGCAACACCGTCACGAACCGTTCCTCTTGCAGTAGAGAAGTTAGAGTTCCGGCTATTCAAACTATTCGCGCCGCCATTTGTCAGCGTAAAGTTGAAAGGAGCCCAAACACCGGTCCCCGCATCTATGTCGGTCGCGTTTATGTTTAGAGAAGTCGTCAAATCGTCAGCGCCCGTGAACGAACCGGTGCCAAGAATACTTTCACCAAAATACTTATTGATGTTCGCAAAGATTGGGCCATGGAATACCACGTCACTTTGGAACCTAGCGCCGCCGCCAAAGGGCTGCATGGTAAATCCTGTACCATTCTGATTAGGCAACATCTGCACATCGCCAATCTGCGTCGGCACTTGCACTGGATTAAATCCACCAACAGTCTCGCCGTAAGTAACCCCAATTTCGTTTGCAGCACCGAACTCTGCCGCTCGGCTCACTTTGAACTTATTAGTAACGAAGAACGCTTGCTCAATAAGCCCAACTGATGCAAAGGCGATCAACTTCCGAGTTTGCAATCGCTCTCTCTCTGCACCTGTAAGATCACGTGCAGTGGTAGGATCACTTGGGTTGAGTTTGCCCGGCTTACCGATCGACTCAATAATAATGTAATTTTTAGCTCGCCCAGGAAGAATCAGAGGACCATTTGGGTTGCTATCAAAAACGTTGGCGTCGCTGGGGCCATATCTTGCTCGGACTAAAACTCGGCCTTGATCAAAGTTAACGCGACCATAGTTACCGAGCCCATCGGGACCACCCGGTTGCAATAGATCAAAGTCCGGATCTCGAGGGTTAACATTTGCAGTCAGGGGCACTCGCCAGTCCGCGCCGAGACCACTCGTTAGGAGCTGGCCATGGGCATATCTAATACCAGCCTCAGCCAAGTCATTCCCAACAGATCGCTGATTGAATCGACTTTGGGTGACAATATTCCGGCTTATGAGGCCAAGAAAGACCAAACCCAAGATCAAGAGTATCCCCATGATCAACAGGGCGATAATCAGGGTCTGGCCACCCTTTCTAGTTCGCTTCATCACGTTAGCAGTTGCGCTCATGCGTTTGTTTACCTAAGGTAGTTCCGAACCTTGGCGGTTGCCGTCAGAGTTACCGATTGAGGATTTGGAATGTTAGCTTGCGGATAGTTTCGTATTGTCAACAGAATCGACATCAATTGGCGTGTATCGTAATCAACGGCCACTGAGTCTTGCCTTGCCGAAATTTGCGAAGCGTCGATCCCTGAACTCGAACCCGCAGACCTTCCTCCTGAGAATTGGAAGCGGTAATAGACCCGAATGTTCCCAACTGGAAGAGGAACGTTTGGATCAGAGTTCAATTGAACGTATCCCGCCTTAAAACGTGGCTGGAAAATCGCGCTTACGAAGTTATTCGCGTCATAAGCCGCCGGAGGCGTCGCCAACCCGTAGAATGAATAGTCAATTGGCTCTAGCTGATCAACGTAATTAATCTTGTACTGATTCACGCCAGGAGTTCGAGTGGTTCGAGTGTAGCGAATAGGCTGACCGTAATTCGGACCAGGATTCTGATCTGGACCGATAACAACCTCACTGCCTGTCGCAATTCGTCCACGTCCAAACCCTGCGGTCGGGTGCAACGGGCTCACGGAACCGTCAAGTTGATTGGTAACTCGAAGATCTATAAAGCGATGCAATTTATCAGGCTTCAAACCCGCATAAGCTGGATCACTCCACGTTCGATTAAATCGTTCGTTTATGGTCGTAGCACCAGCCCAAGGCGCCGTTGCCGAAGGATCGTTTAACGGCGTAACCGCAGGACCTGTATCCGCAACAGGCTGATTCATAGCAGCCCCTCCAGGCAGTGGACTACCCAGCGTTGAGGCTCTTACCGTGTCTATTCCAAAGCTAGACGTAACTTTGCCTTGAGCAGAATCGGGAAGCATCGCTACAAAGATATCTCGCAAACCAGCAGCTCCCGGCAACACGGCAGCATTGAAGGGCCCGATATCGGTGGCCTGGGGATTCGAGGTCACTCGATTGTATTCAGTCACATCGAAGATCGCCACCCCACCTGAGTTATCAGAAGTTCCGCTCCCCGGATCATACGCAAAAACCTTTACGTGTCCATCCGAAGGATCAAGCCGCATTACGAGGTAGTCATCAAAGGCAGGAGCATTTCGGTTCCAACCTGCCGGATAAAACCGAACCGTAGTTCCTGACCAAGCACCCATCTGAGTGCGCCATACATCGGGTCCAACTTCACCAGCGTAATCAGTCTCCTCACCCAAGCGAACAGCCATCAAACCTTCCGCCATTTCGCCATTCACTCGGCTTGGCTTCAACTGAATCGTCGGCAAGAGCCGAGGTCGGAGTTTCTCAGGTGTGCCTACAACATCACTTACATCGGTTCGCAGATCATGATAAACCAGCCGGTCTGACTTTCGATAAGTAGCACTCACCATGTCGTAGCGATACATTTCGGTTTGGACTACGGACCTCTTTTGCCACTGAGCAATCCTTAGACGCTTAGCATTTCCCGCAGCGGTCAAGACACGAGTATTCACGTCATAGTCAGTTCCCGGCAGCAAGGTGAAGAAGCTAGGATCATCCAAAACAGGATTCCCTTGTGCATCCACCTCGAACAAGTCAGCATTGGCGACGTAGCTACCGGTCGCAGCAGGTCCTTGCCACACTCTGGGCTGAACCTCTGCACGATAAAGCACGTAGAGGTTGTCTCGACCACCCCCTCGCACCATTAACAATCCGTCGTAGGGATTGTTATAGCGAAGCGCCCGATAATTGGTGCCATCAAACTCGAAAGGCTGACGAAGCCCCACAAAGTAGCGAACAATCGTAAAACCAGTAGAAACGGGCAAAACAGTCTGACCTTTCGGAGACTGCAAAGTTGGGTCTATCTTGTTACCAATATATGGATTACGAAATTCGCCTGGCGTTGCCCCTGGTTCACCTTCCGCAGGGCGAACAATATCCAACTTCTGATATGGCAAAGTCACAACAATATCTTGACCATAGTTACCGGGAGTTGGCTGATTGGGAACGACCACCGCTACCGAGCCAGCCAATCCGCTATTATCGCGAATATTAGCCGCATTGTTAACCTCTCGCTGGATCTTTTCGATAAGCGTTCTTGCCTTATCTTGAGCATCGCTAAAGGCTTGAGCCGCACGCGTCAAGTTAAAGCTTTGGACCATCGGCACGACAATGATCGTCATCAAGATCGCCGTAATAGCAATGACGGTCAGCAGTTCAATCAGAGTAAAAGCGCGTCTTGTCTTCATCGGCACTTGACCTACGACCTTCCTAGGGCTCAACTTGTTCCGCAACATCACTGCGTGCCTCCTTTCTGGAGATAGGTCTCCGTGACCGACTTTCGCCAGCCTTGGCCCCAACGGTCTAGTGAATCCATGTTTGCTGCGCCGTTTGTACCAAGCGTAAACTTCTGAGGATTCCAAAGAACTCGCACTGCAACAGATGCGCCGCGCACACCTCGGATGATGTAGCCTTGGGACTTACCTGTCTCATCGACCGGGCTCCACGCAACAACATCTGCCCCATAAATATCTCGCAAATCAAAACTTGGCAATTGAACAGGATCCAAAGCAGTAGGAGCCTTCACGATGCCAGAGACAGATACCTTTCTAATACCGCTGGCAAACTGTACAAACGCTTCATTAATCGCAACATTTCTCCCAAGATCACTATTAGAGAAATAGAGCTTCGTCTGCTGGGCAGGATCACCCAACGCACCGAGGGCACACTGCCCGACCCCAGGAACACCACTTACGCCAACATAGCGGTCCGCAGCTTTCATAACTTGCGCCTGAAACTCTTGTGCAGTTTGGTACATCACTCGCACCGATCGACCTCGAGCATCAGGAATTGAGATCGGAGTCCAATCTACTGGGTTGTAAAGCGTTACTTCAAGCTCAGGAGTTGCCGAGTTGCGATCCTGGAACCAGATCGTCCCCGAAGATCGATCTACTCGATAAGCAGTTGCAATGGGGTCTCGGAGGTTCGCTGGATTATAGGCATAGATTCCACCGGTTTCGGTATCTTGCACCACAACATCAAGCTCTTGAGTTCCACCACCACCATTTGGAACCACAAACCCAAGCCCATTATAAGTGCGGCCATCAGTGTCGGAATTCCCTTTAACCTTGAGACTATTCAAGGTCAGCTTAAACGCCTGACTACGTCGAGCAGGCCCTTCAACCGCCGCATCCGACGGCTGAGCTGTATCTCCAGTCGGAATACGGAATTCGTCTCTCAAAATTCCCCAGTCGTAGACATTGTAGTTAACACGCGCAGCCAAGGGCATTCTTCTTCCTTGCGCATTGGGAACGTAATAGTTGTATCCTGCGGGGCTAAACAGAAGGACCCCCATATTAGCGTTAGAAACTCCAGGATTCACGTCATCAATCAGCTTGTACTCGTAAGGATTTTGCACACCAACAAAGGAATCGGCCTTGTTTATCCGCGTAAACAAAGGAGCCAGTTGCAGTGAATCAACCTCAACCCCAATCAGAGTTTCCCCTGCATTGATAAGAGGTGGAACAAAAACTGCACTCATAGGAACCGCCATATAGCCATAAGAGCCGGAAGCAGGAGCCGTGATAATGTAGTCCACAACCTCAACAGACCGAACATTGTTCATTGCATCACGAACGTATCCAGTAGCCGCCAGTCGATAGCGAATCGGACTGTTTGTTTGGGGAACGTGAACAGTAGCCCCGTTATTCTCCGGATTTGTACAGTAGAAAAGATACATCCGGAAAGGGTCAGTCGCTGGAGCAGGAGGAACGCCAAGGCTTAGCGATAGATCATTGCCGTAAACATTGAAGACAACGTCGTTGTTACTGCCCGTAGCAATCTCGTTATTAAAAACAGCGGGGCCAAACTGAAGCGTCATCAGACCGCCGTAGTACAGATCGCCAGAAATCGAACTATTGACAGGGCGCGGAGCAGGAACAATTGCACCTTCCCCAATAACCCTGTTGACCATATTTGCGCCAGACGCTCGCCGCCAGCCGCCAATGTTGTCACCCGCCAAGAATAAGTTGCCGTTCTGATCCAGGCTGTCTGCAGTCGGCCCAAGATCACCAGAACGTCGAGTAGAGTCAGTCACAGCGACCAAATTGCCGCCAACCAAGCCATAGCGAACCGGAACAATACGCTCGGGAAGCTGCTCAGCCCCCGATTTTAAGCGTTCAATAGTTGCACGCGCTAACCCCGTAGCCTGAGATTGGCTTCTAGTTAGGCCCAACAGTCGGAATCCGCCAGGAAAGATTTGGACAATCGCCAGAATTCCAATCAGGAAAACCACGATTACCACCAAAATTTCCACGAGCGACGTCCCTGCAGTGCGTCGACTTCGATTCATTCACAACTCCTTCGATTCAACTGAATCACGAACTCCCACTCTCTCGGGCGTAAGCCCACTCCAGTCAATGCGAACCTTAGGGGAGAACCCGCCAGGACCGTTCGCTCAAATCTCTTGCATCGTACGGACGAGCTGAGCCACCCAAGAACAAGACAATATCGTTCTTGTTTCGCTGAACACTCGACCCCGCATCATAGTCACGGAAGTAGCTATTCCAGGTAATAACCGTATTCTCTGGAGGCTCACTGTAACCCAGCTGGCGTGGATCATCATCAACCCCACCACTTGCCAACCCTAACCCCGTCCAAAAGAGCGTGTAACGCAATTCACGCCGAGTCCCTCCAGGAACCCTAACAAGCGCAGTGTCATAACCGCTCACGCTGTAAAATCGTGCGTTTATAAGGCCTAAACCAGGAGCAGTTCTCTGCACAACCGTACCCGGGCCATATGCTTGCCGCGCACCAGCAGTATCATCTGCGGCCGTTATCGACCCATTACCATCTAAATCTAACTGAGGTGCAGAGCCAACTGCCCTTGGATCCGCATTCGGCCATTCAGCAGTCGTGACATCCACATTGCGGGCACGCTCATAGGAGGGTGTAAATGTCTTCAAAGACTCGACCCGACGTGAGTAGAGAGCTCCTCTAACCTGCTCCGCAGGAATAACATCTGTTCCAAGCGGATCGTTACTGTAAGTATTCACATACCCCAACAGCGCCGGCGGATAGGCTCCATTATCTGCGCGATACAACTGCAACGCAGTCCGCAGAGAGTTCATGCTCGTAATATCAGAGCTGCGATAAGATCCCACCTTTGCCCTCGCGAACACCGGAAAGATGATCGCCGCCAAGATGCCTATGATCGCGATCACAACCAAAAGCTCGATCAATGTAAATGCAGACTTGCGTTTCATGGTCTTTCGACTCCGTTTAATCCCCAGACTTGGGACTGCGACTAGTTGGCACATGTTCCCATATTTTTTCAACTTCCCGCCGCCCAGCTCCAGTAGGAACTTATCGCCCCGAGAAGTTGCTTCTCAAACACCGTCCCAACAATTGCCCCAAGCGCCAAATAAGGCCCAAATGGGATCATCGTAAAGTCGGCTTCAAATGTTTCTAAATCTTCAATTGGCTCGTATGGATCTTCATTGAACCAAGCCTTATACAGCTTCGGAATAAAGAGCCCAATCACATCGATGCATAGGATATAGCCTAAACCACATTTAAGCAATGACCCGATGGACTCTGGCTCATAGTTTTCTTCCTCGGGCGTTTGATCTTCAGAGGATTCAGTTTGTTCCTTTTTAGATCGCAGAAATATCTGCGCCACTCCCAGTACAGCTCCCAGCCCCACCGCCAGCCCGAAGCTGGTTACTGCCAACGCCGGGAATAATATGGCTCCAATGCCCCTGGCCATCTTAATGTCGCCATGACCCATGGCATCTTTACCAAAGAGAACACGCCCTAAAAAGGCGATCCCCCACAGGACGCCAACGCCTACCAAAGCTCCAGCGACGCTGCTCGGCATTCCCCAAGTCATCGCAGCGGGCGATGCCTGTGCAAAGAGCCAAGCGTTATATCCGAGACCAAGGAACAAAAGAAACGCGTTGATCTGGTCCGGGATGATATACAACTCCCAGTCGATGAAGATAATGGCAACCAAAGTGCTTGCGGCAAAGGCATAACAGAGCGCCTTCACCCAATCTTCTCCAGCAACCAGATACTGCCACCAGATGCCTGCCCAAATGACCCCGTTCAGAAGCTCCACCCAGAAGTATCGAGAAGGAATCTTATCGTCGCAGTACTTGCACTTCCCTCTTCGGATCAGCCAAGTAATCAGAGGGATCATATCCGCCATTTGAAGGCGGTTTTTACACTTGGGACAGAAGCTGTGCTTCGGATCGCTTAAAGACATCCCCCGGGGCATCCGGTAGATAACAACGTTTAAGAAGCTGCCGATAGCAGCCCCAAACGCCAAACCCATGATCCATGACCACTCAGGAAACAACGATAAATCCTAGCAAGAAAAGAGCCTGTCGGTCCATATCCGACAGGCCAGACAACGAATCTTTGCGGTTATTCGGAATCGTCCAGACCACCGCTCGACAGATTGGAAATAACCGTCGCAAACGGCAAGAACATCGAGATAACGATGAAGCCAACGATGAATCCCAGCATAAGAATCATAAGTGGCTCAATAGCCGCAGTAAGAGATGCAAGCTGAGCATCCACCTCTGCCTCATAGAAGTCAGCGATCTTCTGAAGCATGTAGTCCAGCGAACCAGACTCTTCTCCAACGCTGATCATATGAACAACCATGGGCGGGAATTGGCGAGACTCCTCAAGCGGGTCTCCAATTCGATCTCCTTCACGGATTCGAGCTCGCGCTTCCAAAACCGCGTCGGACATGATCGTATTACCAACCGTACCCGCAACCGTTTCCATCGCCTGCAAGATCGGTACACCAGAAGTCATCAGCGTGCCCATTGTTCGGCTAAAACGAGCCAAACAAATCTTGTGGTGCAACTTGCCAAACACCGGCACTTTAAGCTTCACACGATCTGCAACCCTACGCCCAAATCGCGTCGAAACGAAAAGCTTGTAAGAGATAATGATAACGATGATCGCGACGATGAATACCCAACCGTTATAGCGGAGAGTATCTGACATCGTCATGAGCAGCTTGGTAGGAGCAGGAAGATCCTCCTTCTTCATTCCCAAGTCAACGATAATCGTGATGAACTGCGGAACGAACCAGTACACTAGGAAGAACGTGATACCCAGCGACATGACCAAAACCAGAACGGGATAGGTCATGGCCGATTTCACCTTTCGGCGAAGCTCAACGTCTTTCTCCAAGAAGTGCGATAGTCGCTGAAGAGTCTCTTCCAGCACACCACCAACTTCACCGGCTTTGATCATACCGATGAACAGGTTATTAAACGTGCGCGGATGACGCTGCATAGCCCGCGAAAGACTTTCACCACCTTCAACCCGCTCGCCAATATCGGCAATGATCTTCTTCAGCTTAGGATCCTGAGTCTGCTGACCCAGAACGTCCAAACAGCGGACCAAAGAAACACCCGCATCGACCATGGTCGAAAACTGGCGACAGAAGACCGCGAGGTTCCCAAGCTTGACCCTTCCGTACGATTTCGGCTTAGCCGACTTCGCCTTGATCATGGTCACCTCGGTAATGGTGAACCCTTGCTCTTCGAACCTCTTCCTTAGAATCTCTTCGCTTTCTGCATCGGCGGTACCTTTTTGAATACCTCCGCTAGCATCCCGGAATGTATAGCTGAATACTGGCATGGTGCTCCTTTATCGTCGAGGCGGTGGGGTTCCACCCTGCCCCGCCTGAGGCGTGCTGATCATCTTCTTCAACTCGTCTGGGTTTTGGCAACGACTAAAGATTTCCTCCATCGTCACATAACCTTTCAAGTACAAGTCTCTCAAGCACTGGTCCATCGTGATCATCCCCTGATTACCGCTGGTCTGAATCATGGACGGAATCTGGTGCGTTTTCGCTTCACGAATCAAGTTTCGAATCGCAGGGCTAGCAAGCATGATCTCGTTAGCCGGAACACGACCGGGCGCACCCGCTCTCGGCAATAACTGCTGAGAAATGATTGCCTGCAGGTTGTTCGAGAGCTGAACACGAATCTGCTCTTGCTGTCCAGGAGGGAAAACGTCGATGATACGGTCAACAGATTCTGCGGCGTTATTCGTGTGCAGCGTAGCAAAGACCAAGTGTCCCGTTTCCGCAGCAGTAATGGCCAGCGAAATGGTTTCCATGTCGCGCATTTCACCAACGAGCAGAACGTCCGGGTCTTCACGAAGGGAAGCACGCAGAGCGTTAGAAAAGCTCTTTGTATCGCCACCCAACTCGCGCTGATTAATCACCGACTGCTTATGTGTGTGCAGATACTCAATCGGGTCTTCAATCGTAATGATATGAACCGCAGAATTGATATTGATATGATTGATCATCGCAGCAAGCGATGTCGATTTCCCAGAACCCGTAGGACCCGTCACGAGAATCAAGCCACGAGGCTTATCCGTCAAGGTCTCCAGAAGCGGGGGTAGATTCAGATCTCGAACGGTCGGAATCTTCTGAGGAATCAAACGGAACGCAGCCGCACAAGAGCCCTTATCCCGATACATATTCACACGGAATCGAGCTCGTCGAGGAAGCTGATAGGAGAAGTCCAACTCCAGAGTCGTTTCAAAGCGGTTGATGTTGTCATCCGAAATGATTTCGTACATCATTCGCTGCAACACCTGAGGCGTAAACTTCTCAAAGTTAAGACGCTTCAGAGCACCATCCTCTCGGATGACCGGAGCCTCGCCCTGACAAATGTGAAGGTCGGAAGCATTCCGATCTACGACGATGTGCAGAAGCTCGTCAATGTGAAGATCCTCTACCGGAGCCGGAGCCCCCGCCTTTTTGACCTCTTCGCCACCCGAAGCCTCGGGAGCCTGAGCCCCCGGCACCTGAAACATTGGAGTATTCGTGTCCATATCTATTTGAGCAATTCGCTAATCCAAACTACGCTTAAAATCCATCCCTTATGCGAAACCAGCAGTGAAGACGACGCGCATAACTTCCTGAGGGTCAGTTTGGCCAGAAAGAACCTTCACCAAACCATCCTCACGAAGCTCGTGCATACCATTAGCCTTGCCCGCAGCGCGCACATCGTTTACCGGAGCCCGGCGCACAACCAAGTCTGCGATTTCCGCATTCATAACCATCAGTTCATGGAAACCAGTTCGACCCTTGTACCCCGTCATTCGGTTATCCTCATGCGGAATACCTCGGAACAAAGTCACCATCTCATCAGGATCTGTCAATTGGAATCCAAACCTTCGAAGGTCAATCGCAGGCACCTCGTAAGATTCCCTGTTCACAGGGTCAACGCGACGACCAAGACGTTGAGCTAGAACACCCGTCAAAGTCGCAGCGATCAAGTATGGCTCAACACCCATATCGATCATACGAAGCGTAGTCGAAGGAGCATCGTTGGTGTGAATCGTAGACAAAACCATGTGACCGGTAAGCGCGGACTCAATCGCGATTTCCGCTGTTTCCAAGTCACGCATTTCTCCAACCATCATGATGTCGGGGTCTTGTCGAAGGAAGGCACGAAGCGCAGTCGCGAAGGTCAGACCCGCTTTACGGTTCATACCTACCTGCGCAACACCCGCCAGCTGATACTCAATCGGGTCTTCGGCGGTAACAATGTTCACGCCGATCGTATTGAGAATATTCAAACAAGAGTAAAGCGTCGTGGTCTTTCCAGAACCCGTAGGACCGGTACAGAGGAACAGACCTTGCGGCTGAGAAACCAACTCCTCAATCTTCGCTTCATTTTCAGCTGTAAACCCAAGCTTGTTCAAGCCGATCATAACGCTCGACTTGTCCAAAATACGCATAACGATCTTCTCGCCATACGGAGTAGGAATCGAGCTCACACGAAGGTCGTATTCCTTCGTGTTATGGCGAACTTCAATACGACCGTCTTGCGGAATTCTGCGCTCCGCAATGTTCATATCCGCCATGATCTTCAAGCGGCTGATCAGCGGCGCCATTAGGTTCCTAGGAACCGTCATCGCCTCCATCAAAACACCGTCCAAGCGATACCGAACACGCACGGCGCGCTGTTGCGGCTCTACGTGAATGTCCGAAGCACGGTCCGCAATCGCCTGCTGAATAAGCGCATTAGCCAGTTTGATGATCGGAGCCTGCTCAGCCATCTGCTCAGCATCTTTGTCGTTTCCATCGTCATCATCTCGGCCACGCTGAACACCCGCAGCCGCAATCGCACCACGAATGTCGGACCGCAGGTCAACATTTTGCGCTGCAGCCGCCGGAGCAGCAGAAGAAGCCGCCGCCACAGGCGAAGTATCCCCTCCACCCGCGCTTCCCGAATAGCTCTTTTTGATCGCGTCTTCAATCGCACCGGGAACAGCTAGCACCGGAATAACGCGACAACCTGACGCCATCTTCACGTCGTCCAGAGCCAAGATATTCTTATCGTTGGCCATCGCCAACCACAGCGTCTGACCATCCTTCTTGACCGGAACAACGCTGTGCGTCTTAGCAATCCGCTCTGGCACAACATTAATCGCCGAGCTTTCGATGGTGATACGATCAAGGTCTACAAAACCAATGCCCATTTCCTGAGCCTTAGCCTGTAGTACTTCCCGCTCACCCACAATCCCGAGCGACACGAAGACGCGGCCAAGATCTGGCTCTTTCGTCTGTTGCTGAACTTTCACCGCTTCTTCCAATTGCTCAGGCTTTAGATAGCCTTTCTCTTGGAGAAACTGAACCATTGATTTGCGAGGCAACGCCATCTGCTTTATCCACCCAACCCGTTTGGCCCCGACTCTTGGGCTTGCGCCCTCCCCACGTCGGAACCGTGAATTTCTATTCTAGACCATAAGGCCCAGTGTTTAGCATTAAGGAATTTGGAATGCACCTGCCAAAATGGACGAGGCGAGCCGCGAAGATCGTTCGCCACTCCTCCCCTAACGCCACGCAAAATGGTATCGCAGATCGTCTATCGACGCAAGTAGATTGTGTTCTATATAACGAATTGAACTAGAAAACGTTACGTTAACCTCAGCGCGCGTCTTAATGCAATCCAAATTAAATTTCCATAATCTGAAGCCCACCGGGACTCGCGAACTTCGTTCATTTTTTTAGCGTTGAGATAACCGGAGGACATCAAACTCAAGTTGAACACGTTTAAAACCGGACTCTTGCTCGTTATCGTCGGTGCCATTGCCGTCGGAATTGGGGCGGCATTCTTCGGTACCCAAGGAGCCATCATTGGACTCCTTATTGCATTAGCCTTCCAAGGCTTCTCCCTGTTTGCAGGCCACAAGATGGCCATCTCATTTGCGCGCGCCCAGCAGCTCCCTGCAAATCAGCTCCCCTGGTTGCATGAAGCAACTCAGCAGTTGAGTCAGCGAGCAGGTATCCCTGCGCCTACGCTTTATCTGTCGCCAGACCCCCAGCCAAATGCTTTTGCCGCGGGTTGGAAGCCGGATGTCGCCGTGGTCTGCTTCAACAAAGGCCTGATTGACCTCATGCCGCGCGAGGAAGTCATCGCGGTTCTTGCCCATGAAATAGCTCACATCAAGAACCGAGACATGCTCACCATGACGGTTGCCGCCGCCGCTGCATCCTTCATCAACATGATTGCCCACTTGGCTTACTTCATCCCGATGGGTGACAACCGGGAACGGAATCCGCTGGTTGGAATTCTCTTGATGATCTTTGCGCCCCTTACCGCAACGGTAATCCAGTTGGCGATTTCACGGACTCGTGAGTTTGGCGCTGATGCCACCGCCGCTCAACTTATGGGCAACCCCAGACCCATGATGAATGCCCTGCAATCGTTGGAACGAGGAACCCGCTCGATTCCATCCGCGACCGCAGAGCCAACTACGGCCCATATGTACATCGCGTCTCCATTCTCAGGAGAGGGCTTAGCAAAATTGTTTAGCACTCACCCACCCGTAAAAGATCGCATCGCAGCTCTTCAAGCAATGGTCTAAATGCTGAAGGCATGGCTTAACTGCTGATCTTAAGCCCAAACGTCCCAACCGGGCGTTTGGGCTTTTTCATTGCCGATAGACTCTGGAAGGAGGCAATCATGACCGTTCAATCGGCACGTTTTGACCAAGTGGATCGAAAGATCACCCAGTGGCTAGCCCGTCACTCTTCCGACCTGATGCGCTGGGGTCTCGCCATCGTTTTCTTCTGGTTTGGAATTCTCAAATTCTTCCCGAGCCTGAGTCCCGCCGAAGGAATCGCCACAAAAACGATCCAGACTCTGACATTTGGATTCGTTCCCGAAGCATGGATTCTTCCTGGCCTTGCCACCCTGGAGGTGGTAATCGGCATCGGCCTTCTCTGGAAGCCTGGACTGAGAGTCACCCTCTTGCTTCTTCTGCTTCAGATGGCCGGAACCCTAACCCCGCTGTTTCTCTTCCCTAGCGAAACTTTCACCCAGTTCCCTATCGCCCCCACAATGGAGGGTCAATACATTATCAAGAATTTGGTCCTAATCGCTGGAGCCTTGGTAGTTGGAGCAACCGTAAGGGAACGTCGGTAGAGCATCGACTTGTGAGGTGTGACCCGTAAGCAAAGAGGTCGACCACCCAACACCTCACATCCCACCTAAGACTCCAACCTCGAAATTCCAAATCCCAAATTCCCCACTCTCCCACAAGTTCCCGGCAGGTACCCTAACACCGTTTTGATTCGAGACGCCCTTCAACAAATTGTTAGCTCCGCCGTCACCTCTTTGGTCACCTCCGGCCAAGTCCCAGAAGCGGTGCGTAGCGTGCGTATCGAAATCACAGATACCAAGCAACCTGAGCACGGAGATTTCGCCTGCAACTTCGCGCTAACGGCTTCCAAGTCAGCAGCAATGAATCCTAGGCAGCTGGGAGAATTGTTGAGGTCTCAAGTAATCGAGGAATCGAAGAACCGAGGAATCGAGGAACAAGCCGGCGGACCGATTCAAGAGATTGAACTAGCGGGTCCCGGATTCCTAAACTTCCGCCTCAACCCAGCGTGGCAAACGACTTTCGTGTCGCAAGTACTAGAAGCTGGAACTGAATTCGGAAAAACTCCAAAATCCAAACTCCAAAATCCAAAGTCGATAAATGTCGAATTCGTCTCCGTAAACCCCAACGGCCCCATCACAATCGGCTCGGGCCGCGGCGCAGCCTATGGCTCCACCCTCTGTAACGTGCTAGAAGCCGCCGGAAACAAGGTCCACCGCGAGTATTACATCAACGATGGCGTGAACTCGGAGCAGATGCGGCTGTTCGCCGAATCCGTACGAGCGTTTGCCATTGGGATAATGTTGCCTGAAAATGGCTATAAGGGAGATTATGTTAGCGCAGTCGCAGATGAGGCAAAAAAAGATCAAAAGATTTGGCTGGATTCTTTAAATATGATTCGCGACGATCTGCTCAGTCGCTCAGACCACCTGCACAGGTTAAGCGACGATTATAAGGCTCTAAGAGTTTCTGTTGAAGACTTAGCTAAGACCCACATAGAGAACCTAACGGAGGCATCAAAGAATATTTCGAAAGGAGGTAATTCTAACGCTCAAGACTTACTCAGAAAATCTACTGAGGTGAAGAAAGAGCTTTACGCTATCGAACAAAAACGGAAGCAGGTCATTGACGAAGCAAATAGTTTACAAAGAAGCGTTAACGAGTATGCGGAGTATATAGCTAGGGTTCGAGATACATCTGAGACAGCGAAAGATATCTTTAAGGAGCTTGGAGGAACTGCCCTACATCTTCCATTGCTAGCATTTCAAGTTATCTCGCAGGCAAAAATGCTGGCCAAACAAAAAGAAGATCTGAGCAGGTTCGGAACATTATTCGACACCTGGTTCTCCGAACAATCTCTTCACGACTCCGGGGTAGTGGCCAAAGAGATTGATCAAATGGTCGCCTCTCAAGTTGCCGACGACCAAGAAATTCGTACTGTCTTAAAGCTTGCGAAAGGTGGAGTCATTGATGATGTCCTCTTAGAAAGCCAAGCCGGTAAAGCGGAGGTAGAGGATGAGCATGGAGAGGCTCCAGTAGAGGAAAAAGAAGACTTAATCGAGCAATCGAACAATCCAACAATCGAGCAATCCAAGACTCTCTGGCTCCGCTCAGCCAAGTTCGGCGATGACATGGATCGCGTCCTCAAGCGACGTGATGGCCGACTCACTTATATCGCCAGCGATGTCGCCTATCACAAAGACAAGCTGACCGATGCTTCTGGTACCCGAGGCACCGGCCCCGTGGACAAGATGATCACCATTTTGGGTCCAGACCACCACGGATACATTGGACGACTGCAAGCCGTGGTTGCCGCCATGCTAAAAGCCGAAGGTTTAGCCTCCCCATGCGACGAAGGAGTAGGGGGAGGGCAGGGTGGGGGTCAACCTCTTTCCGAGATCGAGGCCAAAATCTACTCCAATCCAGAAGAGCGAGACCTCTGTAAGGCCGCCCTTGCGGAAGCAAAGCAAAAGCTTGAAGTCCAAATCTATCAGCTCGTTCGCTTTGTGAAGGACGGAAAGCCCGCTCCGATGCGAAAACGAGATGGCAACATTTACGCCCTCATCGACCTGATGCGTGAGATCGGTGAGAACGTCAAACCAAACGGAACGGAGGAAGAAAAACTGGCCGCCGGTAAGGATGTCGCCCGCTTCTTCTACCTAATGAGATCGCACGATACTACGTTCGACTTTGACCTGGACCTGGCCCAAAAACAAAGCGACGAGAACCCAGTGTTCTATGTGCAGTACGCTCACGCTCGAATCTGTAGCGTGATTGCAAAGGCCGCAGCTGCTCATGGCATGGAGTCCCTAGAAGAAGCCGGTACAGAGTTCGACTCCAGCCTGCTAACTCACGAGCGCGAACTCGCCCTCATCCGCAAGATTTGCGACCTTCCCTATGAGGTTCAACGATGCGCCGAAGACTATGGGGTTCACAGATTGGCAACCTACGCAATCGAACTCGCCCGAACCTATCACCACTTCTACGACGCCTGCCGAGTGATTCAACCCGAGGAACCTAAGCTCACCCGAGCTAGATTAGCTCTCTGCGAAGCAACCCGAGTCGCGCTGAAAGGAACATTGGACTTGCTAGGAATCTCCGCTCCCCAAAGGATGGAAAGAACCGACTAGAACCGCGCGTGCCTCCACGCGCGTGTCTAAGCAAGAGACTCCCAATGGGAGATGTGGCTTGTGATTTGTGAGGTGTGAGGTGTGATTTGGGAGGCGTAGCCTGAGAGTTACACTAATCTCCTCCCTTCCAAATTCCAAACTCCAAATTCGAAACTCCTAACTCCTCAAGCTCCGCACTCCAAATTCGCAATTCCAAATTCCAAACTCTCCCCATTCCCCATTCCCCATTCCCCATTCCCCACTCCAAACTCCAAACTCCAAACTCCAAAGGACTGCCCTACTTAAATGGATAGTGCTTGTTCTTGGTCTGGTCGCCCCATGTCTGCTCGAACTTCATCGCCTTCACGTGTGAGTCCATAAAGAGATAGCCAGCGACTCCGCCGGAGTATCGCTTAGGAGAAATCTGCACATTGATCGAATCGTAATCCAAGGTTGCCGGGAGCTGGGAAACGTCATCGATAAATGGATTGGTAAAGGTCCACCAGGAATAGTGCTCCTCGGGTTCTTCGGATGGATCAGCCGGTGGAATATCGGAGCGATCGGTCAAGTAAATCGTGTCTGCTGGCTGAGTGATCGCCGTAGCCGACCATGCGTACTCTAAGTGCGCATTCACAGAGAAGCTACTGCCGCCCTTGTTTGCCAGCTTGTCTTCTGGACTGTAAAAAATGTCCTTATTCTTAGTGTAAGGCAGGAACACCTTGTAGAAGACCATGTCTTCTAACTCCTCAGGATCACCCGTGTAACCACCCCAAATCGCGGCCTCGCGCGAAAACGGAAGCGTGTCGTCATAGTCCGCGATGTACATGTGCATCGCCGTACCAATCTGCTTCAGGTTGCTTATGCCCTGTGTTTTCTTTGCCGCGGCCTTGGCTTGAGCAAAAACGGGGAACAGAATCGCAGCAAGAATCGCGATGATCGCGATGACGACGAGGAGCTCGATGAGCGTGAAGCCTGACTTATGAAAGCGCATATAGATACCCTATGAGGGCATAGTATATACCCTCCCTGGGTAGCGTTCGCAATATCCTGACCTAACTACTTCGGATACCGGTAGTGCCCCACAATCTTCCAAGCCATCAATACATCCTCTTCTGCACAGCGGCCAAGGTTGTGAATCACATAAGGCTCGCCTCGAGAATTCTTCCTGTCGGAGATCACCCCGGTATGGTCCAAGCCCGAATCCAGCTTCCAATACACAATGTCCCCCGGCTGCCAGTGCCGTAAGGTCTCGGCGGAAACCTTATTTGTTAGCGTCTTCCCATAGGTCTTGAAGAACCAAATCTGATTGGGGCACCTTCGATGGTCGATATTGCGATCCCGGCTTTTTTCTCGGCGAGGATAGGTATTGAATCGTTTCCCCATATCCTCATGAATCAGTCTCTGAAGATCGTAACCGGCATGACGCAAGGCTCGAATAACCACGTCGGTGCACACCCCTTTGTTTCGATCAATATCTCCGTTCGGGTATCCGATCTTGAAGTAACCGACCGTATAGGTAGCTCCCTCGCGCGCTTGAATCTTGGCTCCCTCCAAAATCTTTGTAGCTGTTCGTGAAGTGGCAACCTGGGCGTGCCCAAGTGTCACCAACAAAAGCAATGCGGCATAAAGAAAAACTCGAATCATGAATCTCACGGTACTCTACAACAACTTCCAACCGTATAGAGGTTCATGAATATGCGCGCGCTTGCTATCACTCTTCTCGCGATTGCCGCGATCCCGTCTTTCGCTGCCGACAAAGATGTCGAAGACATTTTAAAGGTTCTACGCGACAACTACAGCAAGGCCAAGAGCGCACGCTTGGAAGTCTCTAGCATGATGCTTGTCGGCGACGGTGAACAGTTAAAGTTCACTACCAAAGCTCTTTTCAAAGGCCCAAGCACCTTCCGACTAGACACGAAGGGCGACCAGGGTTCCGTTATCTCAGCTGGCGATGGAAAGAACAGTTATAACAAGTCCATTGATGGCAAAGTGACCAAAGGAAAGTTTGATCCTGATGAGATCGCTTCTCCCGTAAACCTGGAGGTCATGTGTTTCTGGGATTGGAAACGACAGCTCTCCACCACCAAGGGCAACAATATGAGCGAAAGCGAATTGCGATTGCTAAAGAAAGAGACTTGGAAGGACAAGGACTACATGGTTCTAGAGGAAAAGGCGCCAAAGAGTAAGGTCTTTGTACGCTACTATATCGACCCCGTGAAGAAGTTCATCGTCCGTACGGCGGTCTACAGCTTGGATAACACCGCTATTCTTCTACAAGACCACAAGGTCACGAAGTTTGAGCTGAATGCGCCTGTTCCGGCTGCCTCTGTCAAGCTACCTTCCTAAAGTCAAAACCACCTAGCTAAGCCCTTGCGAAAACTCCTTCGCAAGGGCTTCCTTCTTTGCCAATATTGAACCTAAAGGGCCTAGCCATGACCTCCTATTCATTGCCGCAATGTCCCCAATATCATGGACATCTCCGGTTTTCGACCTCGTTTTGAGATACGCTCGTACATATTCCTAATCAGGGATCGTTTGGAAACCTGACGGAGTCTATTAACATTCAATGGTTCGGAAAACCAGGGACTTTCCTTGGTTCAAAATGGAACCATCAGGATTGAGTAACCAGAGAGAGTAGTGGTAGACGAAGCAACCTCACATCGCCGACTAGAACAGTTCATCGTTGGCATTTTCATTTTCCTTCCCCCAATTGGCGGTCTCGTAGTTCTTGGCTATGCCCTTCAAGATATGGCCAAGCTTGGATGGACCATCCTCGCGCTGGCCTATATTTGTGGCCTTATCGGAGTCCATATCAAGTGGGTGCGCCCAGTATTCCGCCGATACCCTTGGGTAAGCAGCTATGTAGACCTTTGGGAAGCATCAAAGCTATTGAGTTGGCGCAAAAAGAAGCTCGTTCAGAGAGCTTGGCGAAACAGAATTTGGCGCTCACTCTATCGCATTAGCTTTGCGATCCTTTTATTCCCTGGATTCTATGCGCTCTGGTACCTCCACGGACACCACTTCCTCTGGTTCCTTGGAATGTATGCGGTCGCTGGTTTTGGAATTACGGTTGGCTACCACCGCATTGGCACTCACCCCAGCTTCAAAGCCCACCCTATCGTGAAGGGATTCCTCCTTGCTATGGGTAGCGTGGCGGTTCAAGGGCCGGCTAGTGAATGGCTAAAGAAGCACAGCAAGCACCATGCTTTTGGCGAGACCTCGGCCGATGTCCACTCGCCTTACGTTTTCGACGAAACTAAGCGCGGCATATTCAAAGAGCAAGTCCATGCTTTTCTCCACAGCTTTATGATGTGGGCCTTCAGAGAGCCTAGCCTGCAACGTCCGAAAGGGATGTCAATCGATGAATGGCGTGAGCATCTTTTGGCTCGTTCCCCCGATCCTGCCACGTTCCGCTATCGAGACGAAGATGCTTATTTCTGGGAGGCCAGAGATAAGAACGGGAAAATCGTAGCTACGACCGAAAGTTTGATCAAGCGACGTTGGGGAAGACTGGTAGAAACCGTAATCAAGATTGAGCAAGATCCGGTTGTTAAATTCATTAGCAATCCAATTGTTTACGTAGGCATCCTCATCTTGTCCTTTGTGATTCCCTACTACCTCGGGGGGATCAGTTTCTGGGAGTCATTGGCTAGAGTCTGTTTTGTGAACTGGGTGACCTTCTGCGTCAATTCAGTCTGCCACCTTTGGGGTGAACAGCCTTTCCACACACCCGACAATTCCCGCAATAACGCAGTTATCGAAATCTTGGCATTGGGAGAAGGTGGGCACAATACTCACCACAAGTCCGAACTGTGGGCTCAACACGGGGTTTTTGCCTGGCAGCTAGACTTAGCCGCTCATGTAGTCAAGAGTCTTCGTTTTGTTGGACTCGCTTCCAATCTGAATCTAGCCACCCGTCAAGAAGTTCTGAGGTCTTGGCGGCAATGGCGACAGCGTGAACCTTGGATGCAAGGATACAGGCTGAGGTTCTATGTCGAAGGAGCACCCAAAAAGGCTTTGAAGAAGCTTAAGAGCGAAACGGTTTCAGCTCGCTAACTAAACTTGGGCTCAGGTTCGCTTGAACCTGGGCCCACCTATCTTCTCTACTTTCTTGGCCTATCAGAAGTCCTCAGACGCTTCATACTAGGTTGTATCCATGCCCCCAAACGATCCTGAAAGTCGAAGAGACTTTTTGGGCGGCCTCTTCTCATCCGCCGGAAAAGTTGTCACCAAGCGTCTCGGACCAGTCGCCAAACTAGCAGACGTTGCGACAAGCCCTGCGGCAACTCAGATACCGGCCGAAAGCTATCTCTCTCTTCTTCGCGCTCCTGATTCTGTTCGCATCTTTACCGCCGATCAAACCTTTCGTTTAGAAGCGTTACGGGGAGGACTTTGGGTTTGCGATGGAGCAAGCCTAAAAACCACCATCTTTTCAGATCGACAACGAATCAATCTTCATGCTCCCGAAATTGAGCCTACTTGGATTGCGGTTAGGTGGCAAGGAGAGTTAACCGGTGTGCGTCGATACCTGGGTGATCATTGGGAACGCTCTTACGGAGATCTTGAGTGGCGTCCTGAAAACGCGGACCACCCAATGCCGTGGTACTTCTTGGCCTACGATGGCAAACTCACTCACGGCTACGGCGTAATCACTCGTCCCTCCGCATTTTGCTTTTGGACAGCAGACCGCTCAGGCTTCACCCTCTGGATGGATGTAAGGAATGGCGGAGTCGGAGTTCAACTCGGAGATAGAGAGATTGAGTTGTGCGAAGTCGTCTCGCGCCAAGGCTTAGAAACCGAGAACCCATTCCAGGCTCACCAGGCTTTCTGTCGCCAGATGTGCCCATTTCCTCGGTTGGCCCCCTATCCCATTTACGGAACGAATGATTGGTACCACTTGTATGGCGACAACAGTGCGGAACAGATCATTGAGATTAGCAAAATCGTCGCAGAATTGGCCCCTAACGTGGCTAATCGCCCCTTTAGCGTCATTGATGCCGGATGGAGCCCTGGAGGCACGGAGAACGCCCCCTACGACCAAGGAACGGCCAAGTTTGGCGACATGGCGGCCTTTGCATCCACTCTCAAAGATCTCGGGGTAAGGCCCGGAATTTGGATTCGGCCCCTGAATACTGAGCCAAACCACCCCACAGAGTGGCGCTCTAGTCGAGACTCAAACTATCTGGACCCCTCCCATCCGGAAGTCAAGCAATACGTTGCAAAAATGGTCGGACGGATGGTGGATTGGGGCTATGAGTTAATCAAACACGATTTCTCCAGCTTTGACATCACCGGCAGGTGGGGATTCGAGATGAACCCGAGCATCACGAAAGACGGCTGGCACTTCTTCGACCGCTCAAAAACCACCGCAGAGATCGTGAATGACCTGTACGACGTCATTCGTGACTCGGCAGAGCAAAATTACGTTCTCGGCTGCAATACGTTCAGTCATCTCAGCGCCGGCGTTTTTGAACTCAATCGAATCGGAGATGACACCAGCGGCCGAGATTGGAACCGCACTCGAAAAATGGGTGTGAATACCCTCGCTTTTCGCGCCGCTCACCACGGAACGTTCTATGGAGCAGATGCGGACGTAGCAGCTATCACCGAAGAGCACAAAGGAGTCCAAGCATCCGAATGGTTGCGACTTCTTAGCCTCAGCGGAACCCCCCTCTTCGTCTCTTTCGACCCCGCCGCACTCGGTCCGCATGAATGGACCGCATTGCGAGAAGCCTTCGCAAGCGCTGCCGAAGAACAACCTGTCGCCGAACCTATCGACTGGCTAAACTCGGTACATCCCCGACGCTGGCGGATTCAAGGTCAAAAAGCCGAGTTCAACTGGTCCACCCCAGACGGCCCCAATCCATTTGCAAAGTAGCCATCATCCATGCAAATTGAACATCAAATGTTCAATTTGCATGGACGAGGTCAATGGATGTTTCTTGGTTCTCGTTGATTGACAAGTTTCAAGATTGAGGAAGAGGCTTCGGACGGCGTACTAACTTATTGACAATGGAAGTAGTCACGCTGCGCCGGGGCCAGTGGCCATTATAGGCTCGGATCGCCTGAAAGATATTCACCACCGTATTCACCAATCCAATCAACGCAAACACAATCCATACGGCAACGGACTTCACCAGCACGTGCCACCAAACAAAGTTTTTGAACTCTTCTTGATAGTGCTGATACAGGTTGTAGACCGAGTAGCTGATGGAGATAGCCCCGAGGGTGAATAGGACCAAGTTCAACAGCAGCATGCCGACCAAGGAATGCATGGCATGGTAGGCCACATACTTCGACTTACGGCCAGCAAAGAACACCACCAAAGGACCAATCAGGGGCAAGAATATTCCCGAAGCATGGGCAACGGCGGCACCTTGCCGCTCCGAAGGTTTCAGTTCTATCGAATCCACCGAGCCTATTGTTCAACAGGTTGCAGAAGCATATAGGTCCTATGACGCCTAGATCGGTGACCGATAGGTTCCCAGGAACCTAAACGCCTACTCTGATGCGGAAGGCCTTCGCTTGGCATTCAGCCAAATCCCTGTCGGCACAAGTACAAGGGAGCCTAACGCCAGATAAGGAAACACTGGAAAAAATGGGAATGGTGCAGCAGGTTGCACAGGGAGTTCTACACGAAAGCTTTGAGCGCTACCCGTCGGAACTTCGCGAAGGACCCGTCCCCGCTGATCAACCGCAAACGAATACCCTAAGGAAGCAGCACGAACCAACGGCAACCCCGTCTCCACTGCACGCCATACGGAGCCAGCCTTTAGTTGATCGGGGGCAGAGGTTCCCATGTACCAGTCATCTACGGACATAACCGCCAACAACTCCGCCCCATTTTTAGCCTGACCGTAGGCTATATCTGGGAATAAGCCCTCAAAGCACAACATCGGTCCAACTGTCCGTTTGCCTACTTTCAACGCTTTGAGATCTTGCGCCGGAACCATGTCTCCTCCGGGGAGATTAAATGCGCTTTCCAAGAACGGAAGTTGATTTCGAAACGGAACGTATTCGCCGAAGATCACGAGGCGGGTTTTGTCCGCATATTGCCAGGTTCCATCGAAGCTAAATGCAGTCTGGTACCGAGGCTCGGAACCTCGCTGTCCTCCGAACACCACTGGCATTTGAGAATTGACGCTAAAGGGCGTCGCCGGTGGCATTGATCCTGAATTCCCTGCAATCCCTTCTGGAAGCACGAGCATTTCTGACCCGTTGAGGATAGCTTGGGCGGTGAAATAGTCAACCTCTTCTCGAATCTTTTTCTGGTTCTCTGCGGGATCGCCAAACGCTAAGTCTGCCCCTGGCTGGCCGACTGTAACAGCCATCTTTTCCTGGGGCAGTGCATCGTGATAGCGAACCCAGGAACCTAATCCCACAAGTACTGAGATGGTCAGGTAGCCACGCACCTCTCGCCAACTGGTTCCTTTGGTCAGCGCCATCGCTAAGAATAGGTTCACCAGAACCACCCAAGCGCTAACCAGATAAATGGAACCGAAGTAGGCTCCCTGAATCATCGCCGGATAGCTCCACAAAGGAGTTGCTATCAATCCATAGGGAAACGCCAGGGCTGGAATATAGGACCGGAAAACTTCGACCCCGGCCCAAAGAAGCGGGATCGCCCAGGGAGCTTTATGACGCCAAGACAAAGCAATCAGAGAACCTAACAAGCCAAAGAACAGGGCAAGGTAGGCGCAACCAAGCAAGAAAGGAATCAACGAAAGCAGCGGATTTTGAATCCAACGATTGATAAAAGTAAAAAGCCAAGCCATCTGGCCGATCATGAGCAGGAACCCAAACGTCCAGCCACTCCGAAACCCTTGCTTCGAGTCGCGGTCCCGCAGTGAGTTCAGCCAAGGAACCAGTCCTGCCAAGACTAAGAGCCCAAGATTGAAGGGCGGAAAAGCAAGGTTCAAAAGAACCGCACTAGCGAGACAAGGCCAAGCCTTAGCGAGCCGCGCCATCCACACTGCCCGTTAACGCACCTGTGTTCAAGTGTGATATATCGTTATAGTATTGGATCATAAAGAGCCCCTCAGCTCGCCGGTCCAGCCTCGTAACACTTGTGTTTGAAAAGCGAAAAGCACGCGATGTTTCCAGGTTCCCTCGAATCAAACGAGCAAGCATCAGCCCACAGGTTCCGCCGTGGCTAACAATCACCGTTTTGCCGTGGTCAGTCCGAAGATCTTGGATGATGGGGGTCAAGCGATGCCAAACATCCTCGAACGATTCTCCATTGGGGGGTCTTAGTTGAAGACGGTCGGCATTTTGCATGGCCTCCAATGCAGGCCACCAGTTGGCAATATCCTTAAAAAACTCTCCTTCCCAATCCCCAAAACCACGTTCCCGCAGGAGCGGAGTTTCTTCGAGCAGCGCGCCCGTTGCATCAGCGATTGGCTGAGCGGTCATCCGGGCTCTGTCTAGGTCACTGCATAGAACCCGATCAATGTGCTTGCCCTGAAACCTTGCGCCTAGAAGTCTGGCTTGGTCCATACCCTCTGCATCGAGAGAGATATCGGTATGTCCTTGAGCTCTCTGTTCGGCATTCCAGGAGGTCTGGCCGTGCCGAACCAAGTAAAGCTGCATAGGCTAGGTTATACCTGGCGAGGATTCACTCTACTACCGTTCCACGGTTGGCACTCCTCAGAGTTGCCAGGGGCGGACTTCGCCTAGCTCTCGACCTGCGGTGTCTACTTTTAAAGCACCCAATCTAAGGATGCGTACCGGCGCGGGGGCGACGGCGGTGCAGTTTGCCAATACCTTGCCTCGGTCAAAATCAATTCGCTCTATGTTGCCCATTCCGAAGTCTTCACCATGTTGTTTGGCGAAGCTGCAAAGTAGACCCTCGTAGTCTGCAGGATGCGCTATGTGGGCTCTTGAGCAATGGAAGTGATCTAGTGCACGGGCCATTTCTTCATCGTCAGGATCTTCCCGAGCAACGATGAAAAGTGCTCCACCCGCCACTTCGCCATGTACGACTTTTCCGTGAAAGAAGCGGGTGAGGTCGTCTGCGTGGATAGGGACTCCAGAACCTAGGCGTGCTCCCTCTACTGATACGCGGTTGAGATCGAACTCATGGGATTCGCAAGCTTCAAATAGTTTAAGCCAGTGGGCCTTGCGCTGAGCGTTTTGCACCATCGAAGGAAACGATCCTTCAAGCTCTACCTCTTCTGGTCCGACCGGAAACCCGGCTTGATCCATCTCAGCCTCTCTTGGAACCAGAATTTCATCGGGCTTTACCAGTTGAGAGGCCAACATAGTGACGTGGCGAATGAGGGGCGTTCCACGGTTTGGCCAAAGTTGGACGATCACCCCTTCGGCAGCTTGGCTCAGGAGTTGAGTTAGGGCCGTCAGCAGGATTTGAGGAGAGCGCTGCGGGTCTAGACTCCCATAGAAGCGCCACGCAACGACTTTTTCATCTCGAAACAAGCACAGGCGGGTTGGAGGGGCTTGATCCGGTTCGGTTGGGTCCAAGCAAACAAGGTCTCGCCCTTTGCGATTCTCCTTCAGCCAGTCACGCCAAGACCGATCCGATGTGGACAGCAAAAGGGTTCGGGCCATGTGGTGCGAAAGTTACCTGAACCAACAACAAAACATAGTACGATGACTCAGGCACTGATGACTAAAACCTGACATTCATAAAACGCCATGAGGTAACTCCACCTTCAGGTTCCACTTCTCCTTCGATAAGGTGGAATCTCTTTGTAGCCATAGGCAAAGCTTCAAAAGTTAGAGTAAATGTTAAAGAACGTTTACTCTGAATCGTAGATTGGGCTGGTTTGATGGCAATCTTTTCAACATCTGTTAAGCCGAACTTCCGATTTGTCGTTGGGTCAAGTATAAAAAACGCCTCACGGTGACCAGGAGGAGGTGTACATATATCTACAGGACTTGCCCCTAAATTGGTATAAGTTAGAGTTAGTGCTGTTTTCTTGGTACTGAATACGACTCGAGTCAGCTTCAAGCCTTTATCAGTATCGCAACTTCTGTTTAACTTGTATGTCTTATCGGCATAGCCAAAAGGAAGTAACGCCACACCGAGCGCAATTGTAGAAAGTTTCTGAATTTCTATCAAGTCAAGATCACCTTATAATTTACCTAAACCTTAAAATATGCTCTATATAAAGAGGAATAGAACTATTTGCCAAAAGTACGCCTACTAAAAGGCAATGAGTTTGCCCTAGTTATCTGTACCTCTCCTGTAGAACCGTCAAATGTGGCGTATTTCATAGCATATGATTCGCCTTTTACAACCGAAGTCCAAGCTCCATCTTTTGAATCAAAGCCGAAAATCGACGATGGGCTTGTTGCACTAGACACATATGGGTCCGATCCATCCATAGATACTCCATTTCGCCATTCTACATTCACGTCCCCGTCGCTGATCTTGTATGGCATTTTTACTAATTCAACACAAGTATCGGGCTCCTTAAGAACCTTAAGTGGAACTCGTATGCAAGCAGCGAATGCTACAAATTCGGTGGGTGGCGACTTTAGGTAATTAACTGCTTCTTCTACATCTTGAACCTTCTCACCATTTATGTAGTAGCTAAAGCTCCGAATAGCGATTGCGTTAATACTGCTAGTCTGAAAATAACCTAGACTCCCATATTCTAGACTATCGTAAATTTTATCGTTATCTTCATTATATATTGACCCATCAGAAGTGTACTTAAAACTTTTATCGCCATCAACAAGTTTGTAACTAAAGCCATCTGATGTTCGATAAATGATCGCGGTTATGGTAGTGGGCATCCCGCCCGAAGGAAAACTGACGAGGACATCCTTGGTTCCGACACTGACCACCCCATATCCCTTTGCCCTGCAGTTAAGATAAACGACCTGCCCGCCTTCAAAGGAATAATAGTTTTCGCCTTCATGAAACAGTTTGCCTTGTAACTCATCCCTAGCAAGAAGGGGTGGCACACCTCCTTCTCCGCCAGATCCATTGAAGCAACCTCCGGTAACCACCGCGTTGACAATTAATAAGCTACAGAAGGTGAATGTCACGCTTGCTTTACTTTTCAGCGCTTGCATCGCTACCTAACCAACCCAATTTTCAAGCTAATACAAGACAATGCATGTATTGAAGCTATCCGCAGTTCATCATGCCGATACCGATTTCTCATAACCCCATTTTGCTGCTATATTCAGAACTAAGACAAGGTCAAAATCAGCTAAGATAAGCGTCAATAAGGCATTTATGGTAATAATTTGACTGTTGTCTTAGCATGACTTTTATTAATCAAGATGCCTATTTCACAATCTGCTGAAGAAATGCCGTCCTTGAAAATATTTCCAAGGATTATTCTTTTCTAGCTTACGAGCACTGGCTGTTTCTCTGAAACAAAACTTAGGCCTCTCATTACTCACAAGCTTTATGGAGAACAAGACTCCAATCTCCAAAGGATACGCCGGGATACGCACGGGCTAGTAAGCTTTGTTTTCGTCCATTTATGTTCAATGGCACTTTGGAGAGTTATTGTGAGATTTCCTAATACGTTTAGATCTTTGTCCTTATTCGGCTTCGCGATGAGCCTAGCGACGGCGGCTGTGTCGGCGCCGTCGCTCCACAGCTATGTCGGGGTGCTTTCTTCGCATGACCTCTTGTGGCCCAATACCTATGGAATTGCCTCGCAATATAGTTCAACGGGTGCCTTTGTTTCCACCTCCGGTGGCGAAGAGTTCACAGGACTAGATCGAGACGGCAATCAACGCTCTTCTTACTTTGAAGGCGGCGGAACGGCTCATGCTCAATATGGCCAACTCAAAGCGTCTACTTGGGGCAGTCTTACCAACTCTTTCTACAACCCCGAAAATGCTGAAAATGATCTGCCTAATATCTACGCGACTTTTGGACAGGTCAATTTTAAGGACACCCTCAAGTTCGCGGGAATGTTCATTCTCCCTACGTTCAAGGTGAGATACACCTACTTTGTTCACGGCCAACTTGAAGGATCCCATTCCTACGCGGCTTTGTCTGTTTCAGTCGGAGAGAATTCTGATTCTCTCTACATTGACGGTAGCACCGGAAACACCATTGCCCAGTATTTCACTACGGACCTTTTTGAGCTAAATCCAAATCTGGAGCATGGTCTTCAAACCAACTTTCTGGCTGGATTCCAAGTTGATACCAAAGGACTCGCCGATGGCACAGATGTGAGTGGGGCTGGCAACTTTGGAAGCACGGTCACCCTGACAAGCATTGAGATGTTTGATGCCAATGGCAATGCGTTCTACGACTTCACGGTCTTGTCAGATTCTGGAACGATTTACCCCACGGCGGCGGTTCCTGAGCCCGCAACCCTTGCCGCTTTAGGCCTGGGAATTGCAACTCTAGTTCGCCGCCGAAAGCAGAGCAGATAACTCTTGTCGGATGGGGTGTTCATGAACAATTGGGCCCCCCTCCCCTACGGTCAAAATGCCACACTTGGGGTTGTGGAGGCACCTTGGTCGATCAATATTTTAGGCCCCTTGAAAATTGAGCACCGAGGG
Organism: Fimbriimonadaceae bacterium; assembly: GCA_037190145.1. GTDB lineage: Bacteria > Armatimonadota > Fimbriimonadia > Fimbriimonadales > Fimbriimonadaceae > 55-13. The sequence goes on along the minus strand of JBBCJU010000008.1, from coordinate 228,757 downwards.
GAACCGTTCAAGACAAGAACGATTTTTCATTCTCTACTGATTGCCCGGCTGTGTGCCTATCATCCGACCCCTATTCCGCGTCGTGACTTAGCCGAAAGCTTTTGGCCGGACGCCGAGCGATCCAATGCTCTTGCCTATCTCCGGCGGACCGTAATGGAGCTTCGCAAAGCAGACTTCCCCATTGTCACGACTGGAGAAAGAATTAGCCTGGAACCGACGGCTATCAACTGTGACTTAATCCAAGCCAAGTCAGGCAATCATTGGAGGCTTGCTAAAGTAAAAACTGAATCTATCTTGCAGGGCATAGACCATCCCGTCGCAAGAGAAATTCGTGAGGATATAGGCCGTACGCTTTACCAGTTAGCGACCAAAGGGTCTGCATATTCTCAGAAGAACGATCCTGGAGAACGCGTGGAAGTGCTTGAGCGCCTCGGTGCTTTTGCTATAGAACATCAACCTGACCTAGCAATTCGGTTCTTTGTTGATCACCCAGACTTGTTTCTTGATGTTGCAGCCCAAGACACCCTCCTGGATGCGGCGAAAAAACTGCTCACCAACAAGATTGTATCCGCTGAAGTTGATGTTCGCTTTAGAGTGTTGGCAGCAAGAATGGCCAGGATTAAGACGAGATATCTCCTAGCAGAAAAATGGATTCAGCCCTGTTTGGAGGCATGTTTAGAAGGTTGTTATCCATCCATAGCGGCCGATGTATACAACGAGTGGGCATTTGCCAAGATGGAGTTGAGAGACTGGGACAGTTCCATGCACTTCAGCGAACTGGCCATCCAAGCAGCTGAAACCATTGACGATGCCAATGCTCTCTCCATTGCCTATGATTCTCTCGCAAGAACCCAATGGCAGATTGGTGAATACGCGGAGTCTGCACAAAACTATTTAAAAGCCTACGAACATTGTCGAAGTCAGCCTCGCCGAGGTGTCCTCTTGGCAAACTTGGCTTTCTTGTGGGGAGTTCTTCAGGTTCCTTGCAACCTGCCGGAAGCGGAAGAACCAGAAGAAGGCTTTGGGTTCTATGAGGCGGGCGCCAATAGTTACCGCTTGTTTGCCACTCACTTTGGGAAAGGGGAATATGAAGAGGCGGCAAAACATGCGGCAATCCAAATTGAGATCACGGCAAACATGGATATGGAAAGGCTGTTTGCCGTCACCATTGATTGTGCAGCACTGGCGTTTTCTAGCCTTAACCGACCGAATGAAGCGGCCGCTTGTATTCGCATTGGAAGCCGGCTACGCCGACAGTTGAGTCACCCTAGAGCCAAGATGGAATCTGACTCGCTGAGAATGCATGTAAAAACAAAGCTGTTTGGCTTCCAGATTGCGAGTCTGATCGCTGGAATGCAATCCAATGATTTGAAAAAACTTTCTCAGGCGATCTCTCGCCGCCTGAGAAAGCTTAGCTAGCTACTTAGTTGTGTAGCCACCGTTGGCAAGAATGGTTTGTCCAGTTATCCACCATCCGTCGGTAACCATGTAGATCACCATGGGCACGATATCCTCAATGTGAGTCAGACCCGATTTAGTAAAAGAACTAAGAGCAGCGGCCGTTGAGTGATATGCCACAGCTTCAGGAGACTCTTGCCCATAGAAGAAGGGGGTATCCATTGGGCCTGGGCCGATCGCGGTTACCGATATTCCCCGTTCCCCAAACTCTTTTGCGGCAGCTCGAGTGAAGTGCTCTACCGGGGCTTTGCTACCAGCATAAGCCGCATAGTATCCTGTGAAAGCTCCCAAAAGCGATGTGACAATGGTACAGACTTTGCCTCCATCGGATAGCTTTTTCCCTGCTTCTTGGATAAAGAAGAAGGCGAGTTTCGAATTGATGTCGAAGCTGGTGTCGTATTCCGCCTCGGTCACATCGACAATAGGCTTCTTAAGCACGAGGCCCGCCGTATTGATGGCAATATCTACCTTGCCCCACTTTTCAATTCCCGCATCAAAGAGTCTGCTTACATTCGCAACTTGGGTCAGGTCACCCTGAACCATAATGGCTTCCCCACCTGATCCGGTGATTTCAGCAATCGTTTCTTCAGCAGCGGCTTTCGTAGCGTCGCTATTGAAATGAACAACGATTTTTGCTCCTGCCTTAGCGCATTCCTTGCTTAAGAGCCCGCCCAGGTTTTTTGCGCCCCCTGCAATAACTACTACCTTTCCATTCAATGAATGATCCATTTCATCTCCTCGACTACGGCTAACCGTAGTCTGTCCATACTCTGGATTCTGTATGATGAGACTCAATGGGTTCTATTGAAATCTTCCCAAAAATTCTTGATTCTTTCGACAAGAAAACGATCTCGTGGCAACGAAGCAAACTCACTTGGGGACGGGAAGATATTGGACGTGGAGTTGAGTGGACCATAGACTCACACCAACACACCGCCATCGTGCACTTGGACGGCAGGATGAGTCACCTCCGGACGCATATTCCGGGAACCCAGGATCATAAAGCCCCGCCACTGAAAGGGGACATTTGGATAGTGCCAGCCGGTATGCCGTATCATGCTCAAGCAAGAGGTGAGGCCATCGGGTATGCCGAATTTCAGTTTCACGCTCCTTATCGAATAGAAGCTCAACATGCTATTCGGGATGAGTTCCTTTTTCGGTCCATCGAACGTCTATGTGTCCTGAGTAAAGAACAGGCTCCGCTTGCTTTGCAATTGTCTGAGTCGATTGCAGCGACGATTCGGCTTCATCTTTGCCAGACATACCGAAAAGCCAATTCCACCAAAGCGATCCTGCTTTCAGCCAAAGCACAAAAGTTAGTTATTGATTACATCGAGTCTAACATCGCTCAAACCCTAAGCCTTGAAATCCTTGCGTCACTCTGTGGACGAGGAATAACTACCTTCACCGCAGAGTTTAAGGGCACCTTCGGAATGACGCCTGGCCAGTTTATTATCGAGAAGCGCCTTATGCTCTCGCAAAGCCTTCTTAGAGATACCGAGTTGCCAGTTGGACAGATTGCGATGATGTCCGGCTTTGGGAGTCCAAGCCACTTATCTTCTACTTTTCGGGCAAAAGTAGGTTGCACTCCCAAGCGCTATCGGGACAGCTACTAAGCGAACTTTGCGGATAGCCGAGGATACGATCGTTCCACTTCATCCTCATCGAACGGCTCGCCCTGAGGATCGTCGTCTGGAGATTCCTCTATATCATCGCGTGGATCATCTTCGACACCACGGCTCTCCAAGACATTAAGCGCAACGTACTCAAGTTCCTCGTTGTCCATCTCCTCAGGATTGTCAATCCAGGGGCCAAGCAAGTCAGGATCGGATAACGCTTGGTTATATGCAGAACGCCCCTTGCCAATGATCCAAGATCGGAAATAGTGGTAGCTATCATCGCCCATCCCGCCACTGACAACATAACCGGCACCCCAAATATTCCAACGATTAAGTTCAATCAAGCAATTGTAGAAATGCTTTACAAACTCTTTCACCTGCTCGTCAGAAAGCTTTGCCAGGATAGCGGCTAGGTCATGGGACGAAGCACTCGCAAGTTCCGGAGAAGAACCGCCGCGAGCTTCCTCGATGATCTGCCAAAACTGATCCGTGGTCATAGGCTGATCCTACCTACTCGGAAGGGTCAGCTTGCTAGTTACCAAGAGCCGGGCGAATAATCCGGATCAGGTCTGTGTTATCCATGTATTTGCCACGCACCGGATCAGTCTTAGTCGCAAAACTTTGTAGCCGAGCGGCACCAGGTCCACGCGCGAAGATGGGTACCAACGCGTTTGTATGCCCTCCAGAGTTGTGCCGAAAACCGGGCATTTTCCACTTTCCAATATTAACTATGGGATCAAAAGGAATGGTGTCAGAGTTGGGGCCTAGAACGAATCCACATTCATGATCTGTGGTCACAATCACGAGATTCTTGTCCCATCCTCCGTTTTTTGCTACCCACTGACACACCGTCTCCACGGTGCGGAAAAAGTCCACAGCTTCTTCGATCATGCGCCCCGGCCAGTTGAAGTGATTGGCATGATCTACCGCTCCGCCCTCGACCATTAGAAAGAAGCCTTTGGGATTTTTCTTCACTAGGTTAAGCGCTCCCAAAGCCATGGTTGAAAGGCTCGGAACGGTGGTGAGCTTAGGGTCTACATTAGCAGGCGCAAGTTTGTTATCCTCTCTACTCAATTTTCCGTCTTTATTCCAATCTCGGGTAGGAGTTCGATTGAGTTGCAAAGCACCGGAGACTTGAGCGGTTCCAACCAATCGCTTGCAACCCTTCAAATCTAGCTTGCCTTCGGCTAGGGCTTCAAAATCGGCTTTCGCCTCAATGAATCTGATACCGTTCCAAGTCGGAATCGGCTTGGTGATGTAGTCTTGATTCCCAACCCAATCAGCACCTGCCATTTGCGATCGTCGCTTCCCGTTGCCGTCATACCACGGGTGACAGGCACCCATGATCACATCCACGCCGGATTTCTCGACCATTTCGCGGGCAATCTCAGCATGATTATCGCGGTTTCGGTTGTGGGCAACCATAGCAGCAGGAGTTGCGTCGGCCCATTCTACAGAGGTGACGACCCCTATCGACTTGCCGGCCTTGCGGCAGAAATCAGCCATATTGGGAATTGGCTTATCCATATCTGACCAACAGATTCCATGGCAGTAGGTTTTAGAACCCGTCGAATAGACCGTAGCCGATGCGCCAGAATCCGTGGCCGTATCTTTCAACCAGCTGTAGCCATGTTTCTTATCCCACGCTTTAGCGGGCGAATATACGAGATTGGGGTCTTGTTTGCCAATAAAGCCGGGTGCCTTTTCGGCTCGAAGTGGATAAGTTGACATTGCCAACTGAGTCCATTCCTTGCCTTGAAATGCCTGTCTGCCCAACCGGCCTTCATACATAGAAGCAGCATCGAAGGTGTTAAACCCAGAACCGTCCGCAATCATTAGGATCACATTTTTGGGAGCTAAAGGGGCAGGGGCCAGAAGAAGGCTGGCGATAGCAACAACCATTGTTCGAGGCTACCAGCCAGCGATCTGGATTACCCAGAAACGCCTGTCCCACTTTCCGTCAACCGTGAGTTAACCGTAAAGCGGACCATAGTTTGCGCAAGCTCGATAGTCTGCACCCACTGCATCCATGCCGGATCCAAATCGATTCCAAACAGCGGGTCGATACACCTGCTCGAAAGGTACGTTGTGCATATCGACCGGAATTCTAAGCATAGAGGCCAAAGTGATAAGATCGGCACCGATATGCCCGACCGAAATGGCTCCATGATTGGCCCCCCAATGAGCCATGACGGTGTACGCATCCTTGAACGCACCATCGGCTCCATCGCACCTTGGCTCAAACCATGTGGTTGGCCAAGTTGGATTTGTTCTTTCATCAAGCGTTTGATGGACGTCAGCAGGCAAGTTCACGGCGTGACCTTCCGCAATCTGGAGCGCCGGACCAAGGCCCTTGACCACATTGATTCGGAACATGGTGATAGGAATACGCCCCTTGGTGGTGAAATCTGTTGACCAGCCGCCACTTGGGAAATAGCCAAGATCACTTGCACACCATAGAGTGTCATCCAAACAGGCACTTGCGTCGTCGGGAGTGATTTCCCACCAGGGCTTAATGGTGGGTCTTCCGTTTTCATCCTTCATAGATGCAGTGAAATCGAGGGGAGAAGGTCCGGAATTGATGAGATGGAGAACCGGGTTCTCGGCCTTACCCGTAACGCGATGGATGGCTTTGGAACTCCAATAAGATCGAACGTCGCTGAACATTTGCGCCGTTCCCGTCAAGAGATGTCCCAGAAGCATGGAAGCACCATTGAGGGAGTCATTCTCGGTAGCGACCATGTACGGTTGCCGAATACCGTTCCAGTCGAACGATGTACACATGATTGCTTCTAAAAAGTCTCCGTTGGGGAAATGGTCAGTCCACTGGCGCTGACCTTGGAAGCCCCCGGCAATGGCGTCGTGACCTTCGGATTGCTCTTTAAAGCCCATGGCAGCGAGCTTAGGGTTGCCGATCATTAAGTCTCGAGCAATAAGCGCCATCTTGACGCAGGTTTCCCAATCTTCATCTTTCTGCTCTCGGGTTCGGGGATTGTCATTCCAATCTTTGCCCTCTTTGCAGTTTGCTTTGACCCATGCCAAGGCGGCTTCGTACTCAGCTTGGTCATAGATGCCTTTGCGCATACGACCTACGAACTCGGTCATATCGATAGTCTCGACCCTCATGCCTAAAAATGATTCGAAAAAGCTGTGATCCACAATGGAGCCAGCGATCCCCATAGATACGCCACCCATGGCGAGGTAGCTCTTGCCACGCATTGTGGCCACTGCAATACCGGATTTCGTAAAACGTAAAATCTTCTCGGCAACATCATCGGGGATTGAGCTATCGCCAAGATCCTGCACATCTCTTCCATAGATTCCAAAACATGGAAGTCCTTTTTGAGCATGGGCCGATAAGGTGGCGGCGAGATATACAGCACCCGGGCGATCTGTCCCGTTGAATCCCCAAATAGCTTTGGGACGAAGCGGATTCATATCCATCGTCTCACTTCCGTAGCACCAACATGGCGTTACCGTAAGCGATACACCTACACCTTCCCGAGCAAACTTTTCCTCACATTGCGCAGCCTCACTGGCTCCGCCGATGCAAGTGTCGGCAATGACGACCTCTATCGGCAATCCGCAAGAATGGCGAAGATTCTTTTGAATAAGATCGCGAGCAGAGTCGGCCAAGGCCATAGTAAAGCCCTCTAGGGATTCGCGAACTCCGCCATACCTACCATCAATAGTAGGACGGATACCAACTTTCGGAAGAGAACCGCGAAGGCGGTTAACAGGGGCGTTGAGCTTCAGCGATGAGAGATCAGCCATGGAAGCCCGGTTTTACCCTCTGAATATTGATTTTAAGTAAGCCAATCAGTGGAGCTCCCAGCAAAAAGCTCATTCAAGTTCAAACCATCATTCTTTTCGATTCTTCTTCAACAGTAAGCTCCAATCATTCCAAACCAAAAACGATTGAGGTGATCAGAATGAATTTCCCCCTGAACTTTCTTTGAATGGTAGATTCGCGATAGATGACCAATCCAGTCCCTTTTGAACTCCGTGGTTACTTCAATGAAGAAGGCTTGTTCCTTTTATGGCCATCGAGAGGGAGAGCCGAGAAGAGAACGATTGCGCTTTCTTGGTTGGCGAGTCACTTTGAGATCGGCAAGGTTTATCGTGAGGTAGAAGTCAACACTCTTCTCAAATCTCTCCACACTTTCAACGATCACGCACTCCTTCGCAGAGAACTTGTGGACCAAGGCTTTATCTCCCGAAATCCCGATGGGTCTGAGTACCGACGAGTGGAAATAATCCACAATTCATAGATCAACGCTCCCATCGCTGTCTATATTCACACCCCGTTCTGCCCTAGCAAGTGCGGCTATTGCGACTTTAACTCCTACGCGATGCACGGTGACATTGTGGAGCGCACCGTAGCGGCAATCTGCACGGAAATCGACCGTTCCCCATGGCGAGGGATTCCAGCAAAGACCATCTTCTTTGGAGGAGGGACCCCCACCTTCTTATCGGAAGAACAGTTGCTACGAATACTTGGTCGCGTGATCGAAGCTCACCCTCCAACTGAAGACTCAGAGATCACGAGTGAAGCCAACCCAGGCACCGTTGACGCGGAGAAGTTTAGGGCAATACGCGGCGCGGGATTCAATCGAATTTCACTCGGAGCACAAAGTTTCCTTGACTCGGACCTTATTCGTCTTGACCGCATTCATCAAGCAGGAGACATTGAGAGAGCGGTCAATGCTGCTCGGACGGCCGGGTTTGACAATATCAATATCGATCTTATGTTCGCCTTACCCGGTCAAACAATGGCTGCATGGCGTAAAAATTTGGACCGCGCTTTCAACTTAGAAACAGACCACCTTAGTCTGTATTGCCTGACCATAGAGCCGAATACTGCTTTTTACAAGCGTCATTTGAAAGGTGAACTGGACCTCCCTGACGATGAAGCTCAGGTTGAAATGTATGACCTCTGCCTTGGTCGAGCTTCTCAAGCTGGATTTGAGCAATATGAGATCAGCAACTTTGCCAAGCCTGGACGTGAGTGTCGCCATAACTTATGCTACTGGGAAGGAGAATCTTACGCGGCGTATGGGCCAGGAGCGGTCGGCTTTATGGATTTCCGACGCTTCACCAACTTGAAGCATCCGGAAAGATACAGTGATGCGGTTGAAAGGCAGATGCCATTGGCATTCGAAGAAGAAACCATTGATGAGGTTACTCATCGAACCGAGAAGATTATGCTCGGTATGAGACTTAACAGAGGTATCTCTAGCCGAGACATTGCCTCCAGTAAGATTTCACGACTGGTTGAACGCGGCTGGTTGAACCAAGAAAACGGGCAGATTAAGCTAACAGAACTTGGTCGGCACTTCTGTTCTGAAGTCGCATTGGAACTGATGTAATCAAAAAACGTCAAGATAGAAGCCATGCTTCTATCTGCCATCTTCGCGATCGGAGGTTTCCTCCTACAAGCCGACGTCCCTGCTAAATACGCTAAGCCTGCGCCCAAGCCCACCCAAGTCGTTGCCAAAGTTGATGGAGTAGATATCAAAGCTTCAGACGTGAGTGACCTTCTATGGGAATGGCGATCCCAGGAAACTCTTGCCGATATCATCAGCTATCAGGTGATTAAGAACGCCGCCGTAAAACAGCAAGTGACCACCACCGATGCCGAAGTTCAAAAGTTTTTGGATGAGCAGATCGCCCAACTAACACCGACTCTCCCGGCAGGAAAGACCGTAGATCAGTATCTGATGGAGCAAGGATTCACTATGTCTAGAATGTGGCTTCGGGTGAAGACCGAGGTCCTGCTAAACAAAATAGCCCTTAAAGACTTGAAGCCACTTGAGTATGTAAAGGTCTCTACCATAGTGGTCCGTCCTGTAAGCACCTCCACAACCGCTCTGACCGAAGCCGCAAAGAAAGCGGATAGTTTTTATGAAATGCTATCTAAAGGTGAAAAATGGGAGACGGTGCTAGGCTATTCCACGTCTGATCCTTCCACGCTTGAATCAAAAGGCCTAGTCGGTTGGAGGCTTTTGTCTGCATTTCCCGAACTGGTACAAGAAGAGTTTAAGGCCCAGAAACTTGGGGCGATGACGAAGCCCGTTCAAACCAACAATGGCTTCCAGATTTTCCGTATTGACGGGTTCGGCAAGGACGCAAAAGGTAAGGACTTAACCGATTTGGAAAACACCCACATCAACTCTCGCAAGACCACAATTGCCAACAAAATCCGTTCTGAATCAAAGATTGAGCGATTCTCGCAAAACCCTTAGGGCCCTTATTCGTAGGTATAATTAAGCGTCGGCGGCACCACGGAGTCAGGTGGAAACGGAGGTCGGAGTAGGGATGCTCCCGTCGGCGTTTTTTCTAGGAATCATCCTAGTAACCCTCCTGCTAAAGCCTATCGAGGTTGTGTCGTTCTCCTGAGCCTTTAGATTTGTTTGCCAGTAGAAGCACCCATATTGATACCCAAGGGGCCTATGTCTAGAATCCAAACGCGAAGCCAAGATTTAAATACTTCCCTCGAACCGTCCCTACGGTGAGAGTTCCAAACGCATCGCGATTACCAACTTTGAATAACTTGCCCACACGGTAAGCCAGTAAGCCATTAAAGTTATATCCATCGTGTTCTCCACTTATGGACCAGCTTGGACTGACGTTCCAATTTGCTCCCAAGAAACCAAACCTAAAGCGGTTAGTACCGATCCCCGTTGTTGCATAGACATCGGGACGAATCTGCCATGTTGCGACACCAAACAAAGACCTGCTGTTTTGTTGGCCATCCATGTCTAGCGCTTCCCCACCAGAACCACCCTCACCCGAGACATCTTGTACACCGACAGCAAACACAATTGGACCTTCTTGCTTAGGAGGTGTGTACAGCAAGTTTATAGAGTTATCAAACTCTGTACTGAGGACCATTACGCCAACGGTGAGCTTGCCCCAATCTCCTCCTAGCCCCGTCATCAGCCAAGCGGTGCCGTTCCCGCGAAAACCATTGCCATCATCGAAGGTGATGGAGCGGGGATTCCAATCCTTGCCTGTAAAATTCAATCCACCTACCCATTTGCCCTGCGCGAGCGAATATGCCACTGGAATGCTTAAAGAAATTGCGCCTTGTCCTGATAACTCGCCGTTTCGGTTTAGGGTAAAACCTCCACCCGGCAAGCCTGAGCTAGTGCGAAATTGCGGATACTGCTTTGAACCAGACAAGTCTGTTTGCGCATGAGTCATTTGATGCAGGCACAACATCGAAACAATTAGTGGTAAGCATCGGCTTAGTGATTGATAATTCATGGCTTAACTGTTTCCTGAGGCTAATTCACTTACATCTTGCCAATTAGTAACTTATAGTGGACCCTTCACAGTGACGGTTAGTTCCAAAATACATACTGCATTTCTTTTGAAATCTTCGATACTAAGAGTCGTCTCGATGTAGATAGTTTACTCCCCACCCTGGTAACCTTCACAGTTAGTATTGCATTGAATCTGTATCAACAGATCAACAAAGCAATATCAATAACGCGGATAATGAGTTGATTTCTACATCATCTTCCCGTTTTAGAACGGTTTCATTCCGGCGGGATCAATGTTGATGCTTCGGTCGTCAAACCAACATAATTTTTTTCAATTTTATGATAGGTCGTTGTGTCAGTAAAAGGGATGGTGCATGCCAAACAGTCTAACAAGCCAAGGATTGATATCCCCGAAAGCAGTGGTCCATCTGGCCAAGCCTCGGTATCTTCTTGCAACAATACAAATTGATGGTGTAGCCCGATATCGTTTGCCTATTTTGAGGGCGATGCAAGATCGGGGTTGGGAAGTACATGCGATGGTTCCACGCACTGCGGGGCTGGAAGAACTCCAAAGTCGTGGGGTCATTATCCACTCTGTAGATGTGGATAGAGGAAGCACGAATCCACTTCAAGAAATGCGGACCTTGCGCCAGTTCAAAGAGATTATTGGCTCTGTGAACCCGGACTTGTCCCATCATTTCTCGACCAAGGCCGTTATTTTCGGATGTCTTCCAAACATTGGCCTAAACGTGGCAACCGTAACCGGGATTGGATACAGCTTGAGTGGCAAAGGTTCTTCCCTAAAGAAACGTCCCGCCCAGATCATGGCCAAGCAAATGTATAGGGCCGCCATGAAACACTGCGACAGAGTAATTTTCCAGAACGAGCACGATCAAAATGTGTTCATTCAGCGCAAGATCGCTAAAGCAGATCAGACAGAAGTGATTCAAGGTTCGGGGATCGATATGACTCATTACCATCCCCAGAAACGCAATCATAGAGAAGGCCCTGTTCGATTTGCCCTTGTCGCCCGAATGCTTGTGAGCAAAGGAGTTGCGGATTTTGTGGCGGCAGCAAAAATGGCATCGGAAAGAACCCAGGTTCCGTGTGAATTTCTCCTTGTAGGTCCGCTTGACCACCAGAATCCCTCCTGCATTCGTGAGAGTCAGATCCGAGAATGGGAGAGTCAAGGCTATGTGAAGTGGGTGGGTCCGTTTTCGGATAGCCTGGATGTCTATAAAGATGCAGATGTGGCGGTCCTTCCGTCTTACTATAATGAGGGTCTGTCAAGATCACTCGTTGAGGCAGCGGCTATGGGATTACCCATTATTACTACAGACAATCCCGGATGCAGAGACACCGTTCTCCCAAATGAGAGTGGTCTAGTGGTGCCTATGCGCAACCCAGAACAACTCGCCAACGCCATGGTTAAGCTCGCCAATGAGTTTGAACTTCGCCAGAGCATGGGGCGTAGTGGAAGGCTTTTCGTTGAATCTCGTTTCTCGAAAGAGTATGTTATTGATCGAGTGATGGAGACCTACGATCAAGTGTTGATTGCTGGAGGCAAGGCCCACCTTGTCTAATAAGATACGAATCGTTAGCTCCCTACTGGCAGTTGTTGCGAGTTATTGGGCAGGTGTCCAGTCAACTCCTCTTCGCCTCAGCACTGGTGATGTTCTTGGGGTATCCCTCGTTAATGTAAAGGGGTTTGATGGAACCTATACGGTTCTTTCGGACGGCTCTATCAGCGGTCTTGGCTTTGGCGAATTACAGGTTAGGGGTAAAACGCTCGCGGAAGTGCGCCGGGAGTTGACCACGGCCTTCTCCAGGAGGTTTAAGAATCCTCACATCGACCTGGTTCTCCAGACGGAATCCGTAAAACATATTTTCTTCGTAGGAGCCATAGCACCCAGTGAGCCGACCCCTTGGCGTCCTGGCTTAACTTTACAGCAAGGCCTAGCTCGATCTAATTCTTTAGAAAGGGATGCGGATTTGCTTGAAGTAACTCTTTTCCGGGGACGCCAGGAAGCACGTCGTTTTCCATATGTGGACGTAGCGCACGGGCGAGCAGGTCAATCGATCGAACTAGAGCCTGGCGATGTTATCTCTGTACAGCCTCCAGAAGAAATTCGGATATGGATGCTTGGCAATGTTCGGAAGGCAGGCGAACAAAAACTTCGACGCGGAGTTGATCTCTATGAGGCCCTTACAGCGGCAGAGGGGATCGACCGAGGAAACTTTGTAGCCCAGGATCTTCGGATCGTGCTTCGTAGGGGAGACGAGCGCAAGGTCTTCCCAATCGAACCATCACCAACAAGGGATCGGGTTGTTTTAGAGTCTGGAGATACGATCTACGTTGAAGCTCCCGAAATGATCAAGGTAACCATTTCAGGTGAAGTCAACGAACCTGGCGAAATGGCCCTGCGCGAAGGAACCCCTCTTTCCACCGCGATTGCAGCCGCAAAGGGCAAAAGGCCCGATGCCACGCTTGAGAATGTATTTCTGTTCCGCCAAGGTCAGGTGCAGATCATCAATGCCGCTCAATTAACCTTGGGAGTAGCCAATCTGGGTCCGGGACTTCAGAACGAAGATATTGTCGTTGTTCAGAAGTCACAAAAGATCGTTTACGCACTGGGTTATGTGGGCCGCCCCCATGCGATTATCATTCCGGATGGGAAGCAGTATAGAGCCTCAGACCTGTTGGCTGAAGCTGGAGGTATTTCGTCTCAAGGAACGTTGCGACGAGTCATGCTCATTCGGCCTGGAACAGATGGAAAATTAGCGATCAAGCGCCAGTTCAACCTTGACGAGTTTCTCAAGGATGGGAATATGGATTCTAACCCAGTTCTGGAACCAGGGGACATTTTGTATTTCGGACAACCTAAAGGGGTTACTGCTTCCACTGCATTGCAGGCAGTATCGGCAGCTCTGCTTCTGGAGAACCTGTTCCGTAACTAGTCAAGCATGAATCTTCGTCGAGTCTACAAGGCCGTTTTTGCCGTTGGCGTGGCGGTGGTATTGGTTCGGCTTGCTCAAGTTGCCCGTGACCTGGCCATTGCAAAGTACTTCGGCATTAGCCCGGAATCTGACGCATTCTTTTTAGCTGTTCTGATTCCGATGCATGTGGTAAACGTCATTAGCGGCTCGATAAGCGTCGCCCTTGTTCCCAGGGTCATAAAGGCAGAGGAAGAGCGAGGCGAGAAGGCTGCTCACAGCCTGATCGAAAGTACGGCAGCAATGACGTTAGGCCTGCTCGTTACTGTTGGACTCATTGTTGCCATAGCCTTCCCTCTCTTCGCACAGAGCCTTGGCGCTAATAGTTCAGAAGACGCTAGCCTAACCAGCAATCTCATTTGGATACTCCTACCAATGCTGGTGCTCTCTGGGATGAGCACTCTATGGAGCGGGATACTTACAGCGAAAGAGAAGTTTGGGTTGCCCTCAGTAGTACCTGCCATCACTCCAGTTGTTGCGTTGATAACGCTTGGTTTTTGGACAAATGACTCAAACAGAATCTACGCGCTCGCAGTTTCTACCAGCGTCGGCACGGCGATAGAGCTAATCATTCTAAAGTTCGCGTTGCGCAAGCGCGGCTACCATTTGCTTCCCCGCTGGAGAGGATTGGACGCTTCGGTCAGAAGTCTGACCAAAGACTTTTCACAAATGGCAGTTGGAGCAACGCTCATTACCCAGGTGTCTTTGTTGCCTCAATTCATCGCGGTGGGAATGGGCTCAGGAAGCGTGTCTGTTTTATCTTATGCAACCAAGGTGAGCACCGTATTTGCCAGTATTGCGGGCGTCGCGCTTTCAACGGTTACACAGACCTATTTTGCCCAGCTTGTTGCACGCAGTGAATGGCCCAATCTTCAGGCGGCAATCAGAAAGATTTCGTGGCTCGCCCTCGGAGGCCTTTGTCTTGTTTCAGCATTAACGATTTGGGGATCAGAGTTCTTCACAACTCTCCTTTTCCAACGTGGCGAATTCACCCGTTCAGACACTCTAAAGGTCTCACCCGTTCAAGCCATTTTTGCAATACAAATTCCATGGGCTGCACTTAGTCTTGTTTACTACCGTTTAGCTGCCGCTTTAGGAGCCAGTAGTCTCCTTTGGCAATTACCTCTAGGTGGCGTATGTCTCCTGGCCGCACTATGCTTCCCTCTCTCTAAACAATGGGGAGTGAGTGGCCTAGCTGCAAGCGTCGTGGCATTCCATATTGTTTCGACAACTCTTTATTGGTGGTTTCTAACTCGCAAGGTTATTCCTCGGAAAGTTCACAACGATTCGCTTGATTTTGCCCCTCAGGGAGGCCTTGCATAATGTCAAGCCAAACATCACCCAATGAGGTGCCCATAGCCTCTCAGGAAGCTGGGTCAGCCGTAAACTCGAATCTTGGGCTGATTCGTCAAGCGGAATTCGAGGAGTTCATCACACGCCTTAATGCTGGTGATCGAGTTTTGGAGCTTGGAGGCGGCACAGGCTATCAAGCCCACCTGCTGCAATCCAAAGGCTTTCAAGTGCGCTCGGTTGATATAGATAATCCTAAGGCAACCATTGGGCGATTTTTCCCGGTTGAGATTTATAACGGTAAAGACTTGCCCGTTGAATCAGGGAGTGTGGACGTCGTGATTTCATCAAATGTATTGGAACACATCCCTACGCTTGATTTTACGATGCAAGAAATCAAACGGGTGCTGACTTCAGATGGGCGAGCAATACACATTCTGCCGAGCACCGTTTGGAGAATGTATACGACACTGGCGCGATATCCCTTTATGGTGAAGGTAGCTTTGGGCCTTCGAAAACCGGGTCGAGGTATGGCTGCAGTCTCTAACTTATCTCGAAGTCAGAAGCTACTGCGAGTAGCCAAACGAATCTTTTTTGAGCCCCCTCACGGCGAATATCCGGGTGCGTTGAGCGAACTGTACTACTTCAGCGGAAAGCGTTGGACTTCGTATTTCGAAAAGAGTGGCTTTGAAGTCATTCAAAGAACTGGGAACCATCTTTTGTACACAGGCTACACAACGTTCCCTAACCTGACGATTCAATCTCGACAAAAGCTTTCTCGCGCACTAGGTTCATCCTGCCATGTTTTTGAGTTGAGGGTTCGCAAGTGATCCGGATCGCATTTGTTATAACTGGGCTCGAAGTGGGCGGCGCAGAGATGATGTTAGTGAAGCTTCTTTCTCGTCTGAATCGGAAAAAATTCGAGTCTCATGTTATTTCGCTCCAATCTGGTGGCCCCCTTAAAACTGAGATTGAGGCACTTGGAGTTCCAGTAACAGAAGTTGGTCTCCATGGCTTCGCTTCTCTTCCCGGCGGGATCAGCAGACTCGTTAAGTGTTGCCGTGAGTTTCGACCTTCATTACTCCAAGGATGGATGTACCACGGCAATCTACTAGCATCAATTGCCCAGAAGAAGATATCTGAAGTGCCTTTAGCCTGGAGTATTCGTGTGACCGCCGACGGACGCAATCTTGGTAAATCACTAACCAGACAACTGATTCTTCTGGGAGCTCGTTGGTCATCCAGACCAAAGCGCATTATCTATAATTCCGGTCGCGCAGCAGAACAACACGCTGAGTTAGGTTATGCCTCAGAGGGTGCCTCTGTCATCCCGAATGGTTTTGATACAGATGTGTTCAGGCCGTCCTCTGAGCTAAGAGAAATGACTCGTAGGCGATTTGGCATCGCTCCAGGCACTTTTGTCGTCGGTATTGTGGGGCGCTATAACCCGATCAAGGATTACGCTTCCTTTTTTAGTGCCGCAAAACTTATGTCTGAGAAAATCCCGTCTGTCCGTTTTATTGCTGTAGGCAAAGGGGTTGATGAATCCAACTCGGAAATCGTAGCTCAGATTGATCAACTAGGAATACAGGAGAAATGTGTACTAGCGGGCAACCAAAACGAAATGCATGAGATCTATCCTGCTATGGACGTGCTCGTGTCTTCATCCGAAGCCGAGGGCTTTCCTAACGTTCTCGGAGAAGCCTTAAGTTGCGGTATCCCATGTGTGGCCACAGATGTAGGAGACTCTGCCAGAGTTGTTGGTCCGGTTGGTATTGTGGTACCTCCAAAAGACCCTGCCAAAATTGCAGATGCGGTAGACACTCTCTACAGAGAAAAGGATGAAGCCCGGGCTACTCGAGCTAACGCTTCTCGACAACACATTATTGAAAATTACGGCTTGGATGCAATTGTCCGCCAGTATGAAACCCTTTTTCTGGAAATCACTCAAGACATGCAAACCAGCAATGAGAAGGAGAAACAACCCTGAGTAGTAGCCATCAAGTGGATAAGGGAGGGCAAAAGTCGCTCGTATCCCAAATCTTGCAAGCGTTGTTGTGTTCAGTTGGCGCGGCGGTTCTTGCATTCGTAGCGACTTTTTTGTTTAAGCCAAAATACGCAAGCTATGCCACCTACTATTTTCCGCTGAGCTCTGCTCCAAGTCCACTTGCGTCTTTAAGTGGAGCGGCATCAGGAGACCGAGGATCATTTGGCGGCTTTGGCGGAGCGCTTTCCTCGCCAGCAGTAGGCTCTGCTCCAATGACGGCAATTGGCATCTTCGAAAGCCGAACCTGCCAAGACTTAGTCTTAGCCACCCTGAAAACTCAAGGTTTTGATGTTTCGGAAATGGACCATCTGGACCTCGCAAAAATGACAGAAGCGATGGTAGACCGCAATGGACTCGTGAAGATTGAGGTTGTCTCTCCAGATTCAAAATTTTCAAAAGCCGCCGCCACGGCCTATCAACAAGCCTTTGAGGACATTGCCCAAAATTTAACGCTCAATGTCAGCCGTAAGAATCGTGCATTGATTGAAAAACGGTTGAACCTTATGAAGGCGAAAGCAGACAAGCTTGAGCGGGATGCCCTTGTGATGTTAGCGGAGCCTAGCTCAATTGACATTGCGTCGGTCCGAAGCACTCTCATTGACTTTGAAAAACAACTTCTCGAAGTCAACCAACGTCGATCTGGAGTAGAAGCAAAACTCAAATCCATCATCATCAACCTGGGGAAGATTTATGACAGTGAGGTAAAGTCACCAGGACTGAGCACAGATGCCTCCAAAGGATCGCTCGTCTCCGCATTACTCGAAAGGCACCTGAACTTTGAAGATGCGCGTAAAGCCTTTCAACCGGGAACCCCAGAGCTTGCGCGTGCGGAAAGAGACTACGTAACCGCAAGCAATATTGTGAAGTCTTTGGCCAAAAATCGGCAAGCGTTGGCCGCTGCGGGAATTGATCCACAAACGGTTGAGTCTGTCGCTGACTATGCTGGAGTTCGAGCCATCGAGAAGGAGCTGAAACAACAGATTTCACAACTTCGACGACGCGCCACTGCATCCTCCAAAGGAACTTCCACGGTTGATGGCCTTCAGGCTGAGCTTCATCAAACTCGGGCAACCATCACTCAACTGGACTCCGAGTACCAACTAGCTTTGATTGCCGAAGCTCGTGATCCTTCACGTTTTGAAGTGCTGGATCAACCTGTGGCAGATCCCAAGCCTGTTTTCCCTCGAAGAATCCTGATTGCAGGATTTGCTGGCCTCCTTGTTGCTTTGTTCTTTGCCACAAAGGCTGCCCTGAGAGTGATTCGACGCCAAGAAGCAGAGGTGGCTTAATACCGTGGCCAAGCAGGGCTATCCAGTCAATTGGAAGGGTTCATATCCCCTGCTTGTCATCATTGGAGCAGTCCTACTAGCGATACCTCTGAGTGGAGCGGTCGCTAAGTTTGGCAAGCATGTACCAACAGTCGATGTGGTTCCTGAGCACCTACAAGCAATCCTTGTAGCTGGATTACTTGCACTAACTCTTCCTTTTTGGTCGGGAAAGCCCTGGGAAAAAAGAGTCCTAATTGGAGTATGGGTTGTCAAAATATGCGTAGTGCTTGGAGCGATGCTTTTTTACGAGAGTCAGTATTCTACAATTGACTCATATTCGTATTACGCAGGATACGTTTTTGATGATGGTCCTCCCAAAGAAATGGCTTATGGATATGGACCAGGGGAAGGAACGAAAAATGTCACTACTCTAGTTCAGTTCCTGAAGACCAATGCCGGAGCCTCTTTTCACACGATTAAGCTTCTATTCGCTTATGCTGGGTTTGCGGCTTGCTATATTGCCTACCGAGCAGGATGCCAGCTTCTGAAGAAATCCTCGTTCGTATGGCTTCTCGCCTTTCTTGTTACGCCTTCCATGCTCTTTTGGACCGGCATTCTCGGTAAAGATCCACTTGTAGCGCTTGGGGTTTCCACATTCCTATACGGTGCCTCCTTGTATTGGACCGGGCAAAAACCTATCGGAATTGGATGGATCGCCGTTGGCTTCTTCATTGCTGCATCTATTCGACTATGGCTTTTGTTGGCAATGCTTCCCGGCCTGGGATACCTCGTTGCCAAAACCGCTCAACCTAAACACCGAGTATCGATCAATGTTCTGTTCGCAGTTGCTTTATGTGCCGGTGCTGTGTGGCTCGCAATCAGCAGGGGAATTACGGGGCCTAATGATCTTGTACCTGCGCTTGCCAAAGTTTCTCAACAATGGGCAGAGGGAGGCTCTGCTCAGAAACTAGAGGTCCCTTTCAGTAGCGTGGGTGGACTCTTGGCATTTATGCCATACGGAGCCTTTACGGCCTTGTACCGTCCCCTTCCGCTGGAAGTAATGAATGCATTTGGAATGCTTGCCGGTTTCGAAAATGCTTGCTTACTTGGTTTCGCCATCTACATTTTATTAAAACATGGCGTTAAGCCCTTGCGTGACAAACGCATTGTTTTCTTATTTTTGCTCCTTATAGGCTGGTCTCTTATTTACTCTCTCATCTCTTTCCAAAATTTGGGAACAGCTTCACGGTTTCGAGTACAGGCAATGCCTATCCTTTTGCTTCTTTATTGGATGGCTACCTCATACAGCTTGAGACCGACCAAGGAATCACTTTAAATGTGCGGCATTGTCGGCTTTCTAAGTAAATCAAGTGTTGGGAACGAGGCAACTCTACGTTCCATGTGCGAATCAATCTTTCATCGCGGACCTGATGATCAGGGCACGTGGATAGATCCAACGGGCAAAGCGCATTTAGGCTTCCGCCGCCTTAGCATCCTTGACCTTTCTGAGGCAGGACATCAGCCGATGAAGTCCCGATCCGGTCGATGGGTGTGTACTTTCAATGGTGAGATTTACAATTTTCAGTCGCTAAAAGATCGATTATCAGACTTTCCATTTCGTGGACACTCAGACACAGAAGTCCTTCTCGAACACATTGATAAATTTGGGATTTCGGAAACACTGAGTAGAGCCGCAGGCATGTTTGCCCTATCTCTGTGGAATTTGGAAACCCAAGAATTGACCCTCGCTAGAGATAGATTCGGGGAAAAGCCACTTTACTATGGTTGGTCGGGAGGGTCGCTCATTTATGGTTCGGAGCTTAAGGCTTTTCGTAATCATCCAGATTTTAGGGGTGAAGTAGATCCAGATGTCTTGGCGCTATATCTTCGGTTCGGATATGTACCTTCTCCCTGGAGCATCTACAAAGGAATCTATAAGCTGCCAGCGGCCAGTTCTATTACATTTCAGTCTTCTATCAGCCACCCTGAATTCAAACCCTTTGCGGATAGTTCTTCGCACTCGCCACAGAGTTATTGGCGCTTGGTAGCCAAGGGACAAAATGAAAGAGTCCTTCTTTCCGATCAAGAAGCCATAGACAAACTTGACGACCTCCTTCGGCGAGTGATCAAACAAGAGATGGTCTCCGATGTTCCGCTTGGAAGTTTCCTGTCAGGAGGGATCGACTCCAGTACTGTCGTAGCCATCATGCAGGCAGTTTCGGACCGGCCAGTCAAGTCATTTACTATTGGCTTTCATGAAGCCAGCCACAACGAGGCAGAGCATGCTAAAGCGGTTGCCAAGCACTTGGGAACGGACCACACCGAATACTATGTCCGTCCACAGGAGGCGCTGGATGTATTGCCCTACATACCAACTCTATATGACGAGCCTTTTGCCGACCCCTCCCAAATTCCAACCTACCTCGTTTCTAAACTTGCTCGGAAAGAAGTAACCGTTTGCCTCAGCGGAGACGGAGGAGACGAACTCTTGGGAGGCTATAGCCGCTATTTTGTTACACAGCGACTTTGGAATCGCCTTCGCAATAAACCTAGGTTTGCACGATCTCTGTCTCGTCGACTTCTTACTACGGTCCCTCCTCATGTTTATGATCGGCTGGGAGGATTGGTTAGTAATAAGGTTCGTTTGGTTGGAGATAAGGCCCATAAGTTAGCTGGATTAATGGAGTCGGCCAGCGAACGCGAACTCTATCTCAATCTCATCAGCCTTTGGAACAACCCAAACGAAACTGTTCTCAATTCGCAACCACGCTCTACCCTTTTTGAAACCACCTTTGCCCAGTTATCGGGCCTCAACCTAACCGAGCAGATGATGATGACGGATGCGATGAGCTACTTGCCCGATGACATCATGGTTAAGGTTGATAGAGCATCTATGGCAGTGAGTTTAGAATCCAGAGCTCCTCTCCTTCATCACGAGTTGTCAGAGTTTGCTTGGTCTCTCCCTTATGAGATGAAAGTCAGAGATGGACAAGGTAAGTGGCTTCTTCGACAAGTGCTTGATCGATATGTCCCAAGGCACCTCATTGATCGGCCCAAGATGGGCTTTGCAGTTCCTATTGGCAACTGGATGAAAGGTCCATTAAGAGAGTGGGCAGAACCATTGTTGAATCCAGCAAGACTGAATTCTGACGGCTACTTCCATCCGGACTTAATCCAACAGAAGTGGCAGGAGCATCTATCAGGGAAGAGAAACTGGCAACATCAACTCTGGGCAATTCTAATGTTTCAAGCCTGGCTGGATGACATCCGGATTTAGGAAAATATAGCTGATCATTCAACTTGATGTTAGCGAGTTCATTCCTGAGGTACTTCCTAGTTTCTAATCTATATGACGCATCATGAATTACGGTTAACTAAGAGTCCATTTAAACTGTATATCAAGTAACACAGAGCTTGCACCGATTGACCAGATCACTAGCCCCAACTCTTTGTGTTAAAGATTCTCAAGCGAAATCTTGGGGTGAGAAGTGAACTAGAGTCTTGACAAGGATCGGGCAATATTGTCCCTTGCCCGATCCTCAAAAAGATTCTTGAAGCGGGCAGTGGAATAGATAGAGTCTCGACTTATAAACTGGCGTAAGACTTGAGCCCTTTTACTTCGAAATGTATCTTCGGGCACCCAGGCATATTCATTCCTGATTTGCATTTCGTAGAGATCAAATCGATCTGTACTTTGCCCAAGTATCGATAAGTCTATATCTACAATCAGTTTGCCATCCGGAGTGGTTGGGGGTTCTGTGTGACGAGTCAGCAAGATAAGTCTTGCAGCCCTTTCGGCCAAGCCGCCCTGAATATGTAGCGACAACAGCCCAGCACTCGCTTCCTCATTGTCAGTTGCTTTTGGATCATACACAGCATCATGAAACCATAGGGCCAACTCAACAGCTTCGAGCGATGATGCTAAGTCGCGATGACTATCCAGCAGTTGCAAGCAATCTTGGATGTGCGACAGTGTGTGGTATTGCTCCGGCGAATTGGAGTAGCTATCATTGATTAAGCTCCAGATTTCTTGAGCTTTGGCAATCTGAATCGTCTTCGCAAAACCTAGCCATCGAACGTGAAGGTTCACACCTCCGTTGTAGCACGTTGAAGCGTGTCCATATCCTTCGTATAATTCGGTAGATGGTTTCCTCTGCACTATTGGTGTTTGCAGTTGCACTCGCAGACGCGACTAACTCAATAAAAGCTGTTTCGAACAAGCTGGGGCATGCCATTGAAGTGAAGCAAGGAGCATTCATTGACCAGGCTCGCGGATACAAAATCGAAGGCAATGTGGTGTCCGTGCCCGCTCTAGAAAAATATGCGCCACTTTGGATCGAGGAATGGTCACGATACTCCAAAGATTTAATAGTTAAATCCAAAGTCCAAAAGGTGGTTTTTGCGGAGAAGCTAAGTATGAATGGTCAACCAAGGGCTGCGGTTCCAGCATTTGATCTGAATACTATGTATTTTGACCCGGCTTTAGGGGCGCATTCTGACAGTTATCAACGCAGCGTGATCCACCACGAGTTGTTTCACATGCTGGATTATCGAATGGGCAAGCTCCGCAAAGATACAGAATGGATGGCCCTTAATCCCAAAGACTTCAAGTATGGATCGGGCGGTCATAACATGCGCACGGCGGGGGTTGGCACTCTTACGGACCAGATTCCAGGTTTCTTAACCATCTATGGAACTTCAGCGCTTGAGGAAGATAAAGCTGAGCTCTTTGCTCACCTGATTGTGAATACCAAGTTTGTTTCTGATTTGGCCCCGAAAGACAAAGTGCTTCAAAGCAAGATTGATCTACTTAAGAAGCGAATGAATGAATTTGACAGTGGGTTCGACAGCAAGTTCTGGCCCAAACCTTAGGTTACTGGGGCCGGTAAAATCCTTTCATGAGCATCGGCAACTTCCGATATCCACTTCCTGTCAATGAGCCCGTCCTAAACTACGCTCCAGGTTCAGCTGAGAGAGCCACCCTAAAGCAGACCTTGAAAACTCTCAAAGGTGAGCAGATTGATGTGCCCATGTATATTGGAGGAAACGAGGTACGTACTGGAAACAAGGTTTCTATGCACCCTCCGCACGAACGTGCTCACACACTTGGTCACTTCCACCAAGGAGATGCGTCTCATGTGAAGCAAGCTATTGATGCAGCCCTGAAAGCAAGGGAAGATTGGGCAAACATGAGTTGGGAGAGTCGAGCCGGAATCTTCCTCAAAGCGGCTGACCTGATTGCCACCAAATACCGCTCTTACATGAATGGCACCACCATGTTGGGTCAATCCAAGAATGCGTACCAAGCCGAGATTGATGCCGCTTGTGAGATCATTGACTTCCTGCGGTTCAATGTCCATTTCCTGGATGAGATCTATCGCCAACAACCCATTAGCGGACCGTTAATGCATAACCGAATGGAGTATCGAGCGTTAGAAGGCTTTGTCCTGGCCATCACTCCGTTTAACTTTACTGCCATTGGAGGAAATCTTCCCACCGCCCCTGCTATGTGCGGCAATGTGGTGGTCTGGAAGCCTGCTAACACTCAGGTGTACAGCGCACAAATGTTCATGCGGATTCTGAAGGAAGCGGGCCTCCCCGATGGCGTAATCAATTTGGTTTATGTAGATGGCCCAACCATTGGTGAAGTCTGCTTTAGCCATCGTGATTTCGCGGGTGTGCACTTCACAGGTTCCACGGGTGTGTTTAACCGAATGTGGAAGACCATTGGCGAGAACATAGCAAACTACCGCACCTATCCTAGAATCGTTGGAGAAACGGGTGGTAAAGACTTTGTTCTAGCTCATCCATCGGCAGACGCCGATGTTGTCGCAACTGCACTCCTGCGTGGCGCATTTGAGTTCCAAGGTCAAAAGTGTTCAGCTGCATCCCGAGCCTATATTCCATCTAACTTAGCCGATGAAGTGAAGCAGAAACTGGTGGATGGAGTGAACTCTTTCAAGGTGGGAACGGTCGAAGATTTCACGAACTTTGTGAATGCAGTTATCGACGAGAAGGCGTTTGACAGCATCTCTAAGTACATTGATCAGGCCAAAGCCGATGGTCAGAAAATCTTGGTCGGAGGAACCTACGACAAGGCAGAAGGCTTTTTCATTCAACCTACGGTCATCGAAGTCAGTGATCCTAAATACACGACCATGTGCGAAGAGATTTTTGGTCCCGTTTTAACTCTCTATGTATATGACGAGAGCAAGTTTGAGGAAGCCCTAGCTTTAGTTGATGAGACTTCTCCTTATGCACTAACTGGTGCCATCCTATCCACTGACCGAGCCGCAATCGAATTGGCAACCTGCCGACTACGAAACGCCGCCGGAAACTTCTACATCAACGATAAGCCCACTGGAGCGGTTGTTGGTCAGCAGCCCTTTGGTGGTGCTAGAGCCAGTGGTACAAATGATAAAGCTGGGTCAATTTTGAACCTATATCGTTGGCTGAGTGCGAGGACCATTAAGGAAACATTCGTGTCTCCCACGGACTATCGCTACCCATTCTTGGCCGAGGCCTGAGTAATGGTATCCACCCTCTTCCCATAGCACAGGAAGGGGAGAGGGTGGATACTTCTAATAATCCGGCTTCTGGCATTCCTCCGCCGGTGTAGTCCGCAATCCAATGTTCCAGTGGCGTAAGTTTGGTGCGGTTTTGCTTTGGTTAGGTTCGAATCAAGGCAAACTTTAGATCTACAAATAGCTTTTAATCAGTAAACGCCTTAAGCATGAAATCAACGTGATATCATATTGATGTCAGAGGTGACATCAATGGCGCACGAGAAAGAAAGAAAAGCAGTTCCTGGATTCTTAATGCTTGCGGTTGTTTTGGGGATGTACGGTTACGCCGGATATCTGATCTACCAATTGATTAAGCAAGGAGATAAAGTTCCGGGAGCTACCGGAATGATTTGGCAAATGATGGTGCTCTTTATCGTTGGAGCAGTCATGATGGGAGGCTTCTTCATTATCGAGCCGAATGGCAGTAAGGTTCTTTTGCTGTTTGGCAAATATGCAGGCACGGTTAAGAATTCAGGCTTTCATTGGACAAATCCTTTCTATACCAAGCGCAACATTAGCCTACGAGCACAGACCCTGAACGGTCAGCGGCTGAAGGTGAATGATAATGTGGGGAATCCCGTAGAGATTGCCGCAATTGTGGTTTGGCAAGTGATGGACACTTACAAGGCCAGCTTTGACGTGGAGTATTACATCGATTTTGTGAACCTTCAAAGCGAAACCGCCATCCGCCACTTAGCCAGCAGCTATCCATACGATGCTGAAGAAGGGCAGATCTCATTGATGCGAAACACTGATGAGATTTCTAAGCATCTAATGGTGGAATTGGAGGAGCGGTTAGCACTAGCGGGTGTCAGAGTGATTGAAGCACGTCTATCCCACTTAGCCTACGCACAGGAGATTGCCGGCGTAATGCTAAGAAAGCAACAAGCCGCAGCCGTCATTGCCGCTCGACAGCGCATTGTAGATGGCGCGGTAAGTATGGTTCAAATGGCCCTGGATCACCTAGAGCGAGACAATATTGTGGAGTTGGACAGTGAAAGAAAGGCTGCCATGGTGAGTAACCTCCTGGTAGTGCTATGTAGTGAAACCAATGTTCAGCCGGTACTCAATTCGGGAACACTGTATCCGGGGTAATGGCGGAACGTAAATCATTTCCTCTGCGCATCAGCCCAGATTTGTGGGAAGAGCTGCAGAGAATGGCTGCGGAGGATTTCCGATCTGTAAATGCCCAGATCGAATTCCTCTTGCGAGAGGCCGTCCGCCAGCGTCGAGGAAACAATCCGAAAGCTAAATCTGACGATGTAGGCGATAGATAGCAACATCGCTTGCTATCTCATTGCCCCCGAGTTAAAGCGTACACAGATTTGGTCGGGCGGCTAATTACTTTTTTGTCGCTTCTTTTTGGGCCAATCGCCATGCCTGATTGGCAAAAATCGTAAGTCGACGGCGCACATCTGAGTTGATTGTCTCCTGAAGATTTATCGCGCCCGTAATATTCACTGGAATCTTGGCTCGGACTTCTGAGCCACCAATTTTGGCAACCAAACTTTCGAACTTAATGAGTTTTGCATAAGACCCAAGGTCCTCTGATCTTAGAGCCGCAGCAAGATCTGCGTTTGATGTATCAGGTGCATTTGTGAACGATTCTTGTGAAACTCGATTTATCACCTGCGTAAGAGAATATCCAACATTCTCTTCGGTTAAGGATTTCGCGTGTCCTGCTCCCTGTAACGTATAGCCTTGGAATTCAACGATCATCGTTGCGGGAAGATACTCCTCTAGCTCAGCTCTGTATGTGACTACACCTGAGGCCGTTCGAAGCAATTGTCCATTCTCAGGAGAACCCAAGGAAGAGTCAAATTGGTAGTTTCTAGCCCGATTTGCCCTCGCGCCAGAATTATAAGTTGCTGTAAAGGCAACCACAAGCAAGCTCATCCAGAAAACAATTGCGCCAGCAATCAACAAGCGGTTACGTCGTTTCTTTTTACGTTCTTCGAGTGCCTGATCTTCTGTATAAGAAACGTTCCGAACCAAACGAAGCATGATTTCAACTTCGGCAGCAGGAATGCCCATTCCGTCTGCCACCTCTTCAACAGTTAAGTTTGGATGCAGGGATTGCGTATCCATCTGGCGTTTCGCCCAAAGCTCCGAAACAGCCCTTGCTTCCTCGGGAGTAACCGCCTGTCGACTAAGATGTGTGAACTAGTTGGCCATGATAAGTTGTAATAGAGTTAATTAAACGACGGATATCTGTAGTGAAAGGCGTAATGAAAAATGATTTTTGGATTGAGAGCCGAGGTTAGATTCAACCAAGCCCAATTTGCCTTTAAAACTTATAGCAGGTAATAGGACCTTTGCCCAAGCAATAACCACAACGAGATCAAGGTATAATAAATGACCTCGCGGGCGGTTAGCTCAGTTGGTAGAGCGTCTCGTTTACACCGAGAATGTCGCGGGTTCAAGTCCTGCACCGCCCACCACCCGTTTGAATGTCCATACCGGACACATCGGTTGGCTCAACGCCATTCGTGGGGGCACTTTGTTCTTCTGGCCTCATCCGCACATTACCCTCACTCTTGTTCTGTAGTTTTCAAAGTTTCTAAATCCGTAGGCTTGTCTTGAGAGTGCCTCCATTTTGTTGTGGAATCCTTCTGTGATCCCGTTGTTCTTGGTGAACCTCCACATGGTGGAGATCTCTTCTTGCCAAATGATTCAAACGATACAAGGGATTCCTATTGGGATTCACGGATTCTTTCTAGACCACATTCCAGATTTACGCATTTGCGCTGGTTACATGCTTTACAAGTGAGAAGCTCACAGAGTTCTTGTTTCAACTCGTAGATGCTTTACCAAACTGGATTCCCTTGGAGATAAAGGCAAAGCTGTTGGGCCTGATGATTTGCCATCTTAGTGCGTAAAGAAATGCTGATCAAGCCCCAAGACTCTTGGGCTACCTGCCGCAAATTCCCTATATTTGCGACCCAGACAATCCCGAAAACAACGATCAACCACAGGACTCCCGATCCCTTCACGCAATCTCAGACAAGGACGGCCGATCCCATCTTTATGACGGTGAGCCATCATCTTGCGATACGAAGTGAATTCAGTCCTAAATGCTATACGCTCTTAGGGAGCAACGTTGAGCAACAGAAAAACCCTGAAATAGGCTCGCTACTCCAGGGCACAATCCAATCTTTGCTTTTGCTGGCAGCTAAAGCTATTTGTTTATAGGTTTCCAAACTTGATCTTTCAGAGGCTTCCCTGTTTTTCGATCTATTGAAGGGAGAATGACGCCATTCTTGTCAGGAATGGAATACGTCCTTCGCATTTCAAGGATCATGGCTTTGTATTTACCTGGTGCAAGCGTTTCGGCAATACTAGCCTGATCTGTTGCCTTAGGCATGTCCTTGACGCGCCCTGCATAGTGTCTTGCTAAGTAGAATCTCGGAACCCAGTCACCTTTTTCAGATGCAATTGCTCGTTCCAGTAAAGAGATAGCCTTATCATTATCTCCGTGCCCCATATGCCTTAAAGCAGCAGAGGTGTAAGCGGAACTTTGAATCGTGTTGAAACCGAGATTACGGGGTGCCTGAATTGGCTCCAACTCCTCATCACGTTGTTTTTGACCGGCAGCTGCCTTGAAAGCATTGAATGCGTCATCTTTTGACGCGAATTTCAGGCAGAGATCACCATAGCTAATAAGCAAGATAGGATCGGAATGAGAGGAAGACCAATACCCTTCCTTCCCTGTGAAGAAGGTCTTGTATTCCTGAAAGGCCTCTCGCTCTTTCCCCATCTTTAACAAAACCCGCGCAAAATCACGATGGTTGCCAAATCCACTTTGCCCCTCAGCTTGTGATGCTACGCGATAGCTTTGTAGTGCAGCCTGGAGATTCCCTTCCTTTTCCAAATCCTCGCCCATCTTCTAGAGTCGCTCATACTCTCGTGTTTTTTGACCGAAATCCTTTCGCATCTGTATTCGAAGTGCTTCGCTACGTTGCCTCGATTCAGCGCGCTTCTTTTGCTTGACATGCTCTTGAGTCGAGCTAGCACCCCCACCCTGTTGCGCAACAGCAGTCAAAGACAGGACGACAATCAAGACAAGTGATCCAAACCCTGCAACTATTTGTTTTCTCATGGTTGACATGCTCTCCTATGGATTGACGTATGGCGAATTGTTATCGTCATACACCTTTAGCAACTCAGTGTTATCGAGCTGACCTGCCTCTTTTGAGTTCCGTTATCAAGAGTAGAGTTCATCCTTCATTTAGTTTGTTCACAGTACTACACGTACGTGGCTGGAGCGACGTATCCGAGTGACGAGCGTTTTTTGGTTGTCGAAGTTTCTACGATTATTGAGTTTGAGCTGTGTACCGGTCAGGATGTCGAAGAGTTCTGCATTGAGGAACTCAGCTCTAGGTTTGACGATGGCAATAACTTGCTCTTCGCTAAATCTAGATTTCTTCATGAGTGTCCATACATGGAAACTCTACTATCTCAAACGATAATCATTCCTGGGGGCAGGTCAGACGAGCCACATACAGTCTTGCTACCATACAGAGAATCTCAGTGCTTCCAAGACAATACGAAATCTCCGCAATGCGGCCTTGCCCGGGATGTCTTTCCTCGTTATGAGGTGACGACGAACAATACGCAGCTACACAGAGGCCATCGATTCATAGGCTAAGTCCGAGGCTGCTTTTACAGAGTCGGGGATAGGCTCAAAATGTTCTGCTTTCACTCCAAGCCTTTGTGCCGCATATTTATCCAGATCGTGTCTTGGATAGCCATTGAAGACGGTGTAGCCTAATTCATCAGCTAACCAACTTGTAAGATGCGCCAAGTCTGCATACTCTTGCATCTCACCCTGAGATGTCGCCGGACTGTGATGGCATCCAATGGCTTGGCATATCTCGCCTTTAAACTTGTATTCCTCACCGATCACTTGCCCCGCTTCTGCATGGTTAAATCCAAGATAGTAGCGCTCTATCTCCATGATATCTGCCACCTCTGTCCGCTGGCAAACCGCCACAACTTGCTCTAGTTTTTCTGGCATGAATTTGGCGGTGGCAATATAGCCGGCCTCTTGAAGGAGACCCGCCATATAGTGGGAACTCACATTCCCGATATTCAGACGACCCGCCAAAACACTAGACAGCATGGCGAGAAGTAGTGATCGTCGTTGAAACCGCTCTTTGGAGATACCTTGGATCAGATTCCGCTTCGAGGATGACGAAAACCCTACAATAGTAGCAAGGATTGATTGAAGCTGTTCTGAACCGAGAAGCTCGATCGCATGGCGAATCGAACGAATTTCGTGACCTCCAAATGCGGCGGAACCAGCAACACATACAACCCGAAGACTCAGCTCAGCGTTGCGTTCTACACTTACCTCGATTTCACTTATGGAAGCTCCTGAGACTAGTTTATCAAGCAGCTCCGTTGCGGCATTTACAACCGGGCTACCGTGATCTTTCCGTCTTACCAATATTCGCAATTGATTTAGGTCAATTCTCTTCGCCGCCGAAAAATCGACTGTATCTCTCATCCGCTATCCCTCCCAGCACAAACACATTCGAATATACAAATGTAAAAAAGTCTAGTCAAACCCTAGGTTTTACTTGCAACCCTCGCTGGGGTTAGACCTTTCAGAGAGTAGCTACCCACTGAAAATCCTCAAAAATGGGAAATCCCTTAACTACCTTTTTCAATAATATATAACAACATTGTCTTGCTTAAAATAGGAAATAGGCACATTCAAAGCAACATCCTAGAAATCTCTTACTTCCCAAGTTAAACCTGCCGATGGAGATGTTATCAAAATACTATTATCTCATAATGCCCAGATTATTGAGCAACCAACAAACTATTATGCTCAATATGATTCGTTTTATCTAAGTTCACAAGGAATATTAATGTTCGCCTGGATTGATGGTTGAATGTTTATTTTGGAGCGAACTAATGTTTGTTTAGACCCACACCAGTCTGCCCTTCAGAAACAGCTCACAACGATAAAGTAAACCTAGATCAGTGGGGCTCATAGATCACATATCACTGCTTGGCATTTCCGACCCACCAACGCATGCGTAAAATCACTAGAATTTTCAGACGCGCCCAAAGTGATTTGATATTAAATTATTTAGTATCATTCATAGAACTTATCGTCTGGACATCACAAGGCAATGATCTCGGCACTCTCACTCTTCGCTCTCTCCACAATGGCCCAGGCCACGTATGCAGTTGAACCTGTTCCCTTCACGGCAGTCCACCTAAATGACAAGTTTTGGGCGCCGAAGATTGAGACAAACCGGAAGGTATCCATCCCCTTTGCCTTCGAAAAGTGTGAAGAAACAGGACGTGTAGACCTTTTTGAACGCGCGGCAAAGGCTTTGCGCGGTGAGCCTCTCGAAAATAAGAAAGCTCCGGGATACCCATTTGATGACACAGATGTGTACAAGGTTCTGGAGGGAGCCGCCTACTCTCTTAGCGTCCACCCAGATCCCAAGCTAGAGGCATATCTAGATACTCTCATCACCAAGATTGCAGCTGCCCAAGAGCCAGACGGCTATCTGTACACCACAAGAACGATCGACCCTCAAAATCCGCACCCTTGGGCTGGTAAAGAGCGGTGGATCTTGGAGCAGCACGATTCTCATGAGCTTTACAACCTTGGACATCTTTATGAAGCCGCCGTCGCCCACTATCGCGCAACGGGCAAGAAAACTCTGCTTAATGTCGCCACTAAGTCAGCCGATCTCTTAGTCGCCACCTTTGGCCCTGGCAAAAGAAAGATTTGGCCAGGGCATGAGATTACTGAGATGGGATTGGTTAAGTTATCTCAGGCCACTGGAAAAAAGAAGTACCTTGATCTTGCGAAATTTCTGTTGGACTGTCGAGGTGGTGCTGGAGAATATTGGCAAGCTCACAAGCCAGTTATTGAACAAACAGAAGCCGTAGGACATGCCGTTCGAGCCTCATACCTTTATTCCGGAATGGCGGATGTTGCCGCCCTCACCGGAGACAAGGCTTATGTCAAGGCTATCGACACTATTTGGAATGATGTAGTAGGGAGCAAACTTTACATCACAGGCGGCATCGGAGCAACTGGTGCCGGAGAAGCTTTTGGTAAGCCCTACGAACTTCCAAACATGAGCGCATATTGCGAAACATGTGCGGCCATCGGAAACGACTATTGGAATCAACGCTTGTTCCAACTTCACGGGGATGCCAAATACATTGACGTCTTCGAGCGAACCCTTTACAACGGCCTCCTTTCTGGAGTTTCGCTTGATGGGAAAGGCTTTTTCTATCCCAACCCTCTGGAATCAAATGGTCAACACGGACGAAGCCCATGGTTTGGAGTTGCCTGCTGTCCAGGCAACATCACCCGCTTCATGCCTTCCCTATCTGGTTACTTTTACGGCAAAAGAGGCAACCAAATCTGGGTGAATCTGTTTGCTACCAGCAAAGCCGAAATCCCACTCAACTCTGGTCAGAAGGTGACTGTCGAACAAACCACAAATTACCCGTGGCAAGGCGATATCAAGTTCGTAATCAATCCTCAGAAAACTGGGAAGTTCACCATGCACTTCCGAATTCCCGGCTGGGCCCGTAACGAAGTTGTCCCTAGCGATCTTTACTCTTATGTCGATAAGGTTAGCGAAACGCCTACTCTTCGCGTGAACAGTCAACCGGTTGCGATTCGACTGGATAAAGGATATGTCGTAGTTGACCGCACTTGGAAAAAAGGAGATGCCGTGGAAATGAGCCTACCAATGCCGATCCGGCGCATCGCTTCAAATGAGAAAGTAGCGGCGAATCGAGGTCGAGTATCTCTTCAGCGTGGCCCTATAGTCTATTGTGCGGAATGGACAGATAACCCAGGTATCCAGGTGAGAAACTTCATCCTGCCAAACAATGCAAATCTAACTTCCACATTCGAGCCTGGTCTGCTCAATGGAGTTACAGTAATCAAAGGAAGCGCTCAAACCGCCCAGAAGCTTGAGGATGGACGCATGGATGTTAAAGACCATGCCTTCACCGCCATTCCGTATTACGCGTGGGCCAATCGTGGCCGAGGTCAGATGATAGTATGGATTCCAAACTCTGTGGAATCTGCCCGACTTGTAGCCACCCCAACCATTGCCTCCACAGCTAAAGTGAAAACGTCAGGCGGCAACGGCCCAACCGCCATCAATGATGGAGAAATGCCTCGCTCCGTTTACGAGGAATCCACTTTCTTCCACTGGTGGCCCAAGAAGGGAACTACGGAGTGGGTGGAGTATGAGTTCGCCAAAGAAGCGGAAGTCTCTAGCGCAAGTGTTTACTGGTTCGATGATACGGGTCGCGGTGAATGCCGAACTCCTGAATCTTGGCAGCTCTTTTATCGTGATGGAAACGAGTGGAAGCCAGTTGAAAACCCTTCCTCATACGGAGTCGATAAAGACAAGCTAAACAAGGTCACTTTCAAATCAGTGAAAACCATTGGACTGCGCCTTGAGGTTAAGCAAAAACCAAACTGGGCATCTGGCATCTACGAATGGAGCGTGAACTGATCGTCATGGCACTTACATCAATCCTTCTAGCCACCACTCTCATGTCAATGAACGAAGCTCCAAAATCTCAGGTCAAACCTTTTCCCTTGGACCAAGTGAAGCTTATTGATGGTCCGTTTGCACATGCCAACAAAGCGTGCGCCGAATACCTTTTGACGGTGGAACCAGATCGTCTCCTTCACAGCTTCCGTAAGCATGCAGGACTAGAGCCCAAAGGCAAAATCTATGGCGGCTGGGAAAGCGCTGGGCTTGCCGGACATAGCCTGGGGCACTATCTCACCGCTTGTTCTCAAGAATACGCAAGCACCAAAGATGCACGATTCAAGGCCA
Source organism: Fimbriimonadaceae bacterium (assembly GCA_037190145.1). Classification (GTDB taxonomy): domain Bacteria; phylum Armatimonadota; class Fimbriimonadia; order Fimbriimonadales; family Fimbriimonadaceae; genus 55-13. The sequence goes on along the minus strand of JBBCJU010000008.1, from coordinate 195,401 downwards.
AGGTCGATTACATTGTCAAGGAATTGGTGGAATGCCAGAAGGTAAGACCAGATGGGTGTATCTCCGCAATTCCCAACGGAGACAAAGCCTTTTCAGAAGTCCAAAAAGGAGATATTCGAAGTGGGGGATTTGACCTTAACGGGATGTGGGCTCCCTGGTACACCCATCATAAAGTTTTGGCGGGACTGCTAGATGCTCAAGCGCTTACAGGGAATAAACAAGCTATTGGAGTCGCCGAAAAATTTGCCGATTGGGCCATCTCTATTACCAAGGATTTGAACGCCGAGCAGTGGCAAAGAATGCTGGGGTGCGAGTACGGCGGCATCAACGATGCGCTTGCTGAACTCTTCTACCGCACAAAGAAGCAAAAGTATCTGGACCTCTCTCGCAAGTTCTATGACAATCGAGTATTGGATCCTTTAGCCAAAGGCGAAAACTCGCTTCCCGGCAAGCACTCAAACACCCAAATTCCAAAAATCATTGGCCTTTCTAGACTGTATGAAGTTACTGGAGAATCGAAAGATCAAAGAACGGCCAGGTTCTTTTGGGAAACCGTTGTACGCCACCACACCTATGCTATAGGAGGCAACAGTAATGGTGAATACCTGGGTCCACCAGACAAGCTGAACGATACTTTATCTTCGAATACCGCTGAGACTTGTAACACCTACAATATGCTCAAGCTGACTCGGCACCTCATTGAATGGGAACCCAAAGCCGAGTACGCCGATTTCTACGAGAGAGCCCACCTAAACCATATCTTGGCCTCTCAGAACCCAAGCAATGCGATGATGACCTACTTCATGCCATTGGTTAGCGGCGCACGACGGAACTACAGCAATCCATTCAATGATTTCACCTGTTGTCACGGCTCAGGGATGGAGAATCACACCAAGCATGCGGACAGCATCTACTTTCATGCAGGCAAAGATCGACTTTTCGTAAATCTCTTTGTTCCGAGTCAATTGAACTGGAAGGAAGCGGGTGTCAAGCTAACCCAAACCACTCAATATCCACTAGATGGAAAGGTCGAGATTGCTTTTGAAAGCGGAAGCTCCTTCGAACTCGCCATCCGTCACCCCGGCTGGGCTAAACAGCCCGTACAAGTCATGGTCAACGGCAAAGAAGCAGCGCAATCCAAGAATCCAAGCAGCTACATCTTTATCAACCGCGCCTGGAAAAAGGGCGATAAAGTGACATTCTCCCTACCCATGGATTTGCGGACGGAAGCCATGCCGGACAATCCCAAGCGAGTCGCCGTTATGTATGGGCCGCTGGTTCTGGCCGCAAATCTAGGCTCTGGTCGAGGCCCATGGCCACGCATTCCCGTTTTGGTCACAGGATCAAAGACAGTGGACCAGTGGCTTGAGCGCGTTCCAGGTAAAAATCTTAAGTTCCGTACCACAGGAATAGGACGCCCGAGCGAACTTACTTTCCAGCCGTTTTACACACTCAATACTGAACGTTACGCAACGTACTTTGACATCTTTTCAGACGAAGAGTGGCAGACTGCAGAGGTTGCCTATCGAGCAGAAGAAGCACATCAACGCGATCTTGAAGGCCGCACCGTCGATGCATTCCGCATCGGTGAAATGCAGCCCGAGAGAGATCACAACCTAAAATCCGAAAGAAATGATGTTCGCGAAGCCAATGGGCGTGGATTCCGCACTCCGCTCAACGGTGGGTGGATGGAGTTCGATTCAAAGGTTGATGGTGCCACTCCCGTCGAACTTGTGATGACTTACTGGGGCAACGAGCGCATTCGACCTGACTTCAATGTGCTTGTAGTCGGTAAAGAGATCGCAACTGACAAACTGGAAGGTCGCCCATATAACAGTTTCTACGATGTCACGTACGCAATTCCGACCGAAATCACTCAGGGCAAAACGAAAGTCGTGATTCGTATTCAGGCCAAAGATGGACGAACAGGTCCATCGGTTGCCGGGGTGAGGATGGTTCGCACGAAGAATTAGGCCAGAAAATTTCAGATATCAATCTACGGTAAAAAGAGGCGGGTCGCCTACTATGTCCTGCCTCTCTCTTCTTTTGCTTACCGCCATGGCTACAGTTCCCTCTGATAAGATCACGGTTGCCAGTTACTACTTTGGGAATTATCACCCCGGAGACTCGCGAACCGAACTAGAAAAGGGAAAGGGCTGGAGCGAGTGGGAACTTGTAAAAGCCGCAAAACCAAGATTTCCCGGGCATCGTCAACCAAATTTACCGCTTTGGGGTTTCGAAGACGAATCTGACCCAAAGGTGATGGCCAAAGAGATTGATGCCGCCGCTGATCACGGTATCGATACCTTCATTTTTGATTGGTATTACTATAACGATGGACCATTTCTAGATCGCCCAATTGACCGAGGTTATCTGAAGGCACCCAACAATCGACGAGTGAAGTTCGCGTTCATGTGGGCAAACCATGACTGGATCGACATTCACCCTCACCGAAGGGGCACAAATCCCAAATTGTTGTATCCCGGTCAAGTCACACCCGCCACATTCGATCGAATTAGCGATCATGTAGTGAAAAACTACTTCCGCCATCCTTCCTATTGGCGGGTAGATGGCAAACCGTATTTCTCTATCTATGAGCTGTCCAAACTAGTCGAAAGCTTTGGTTCTGTAGAAGCAACCCGAACAGCATTAGATAAGCTACGAAACAAGGCAGTCCAAGCCGGACATCCAGGGGTCCACCTCAATGCGGTTGTCTGGGGGCAGACCATTTTGCCCGGTGAAAAAACACCCGTAGACACCGCAAAACTAGTCAAGGAGTTAGGATTCGACTCCGTCACATCGTATGTCTGGATTCACCATGTTGGATTACCCAAACGAGAGACGGATTACAACTATGTGCGAGACGCCTACTTCCGATACTGGGATGGAGCAAAAGGGCAATTTGGAGTTCCTTACTATCCGAGAGTGACCATGGGTTGGGATTCCAGTCCCCGAGCAGATCAGCGGGATGAGTTTGCCAATGTCGGCTACCCATTCATGAATACCATCGTAAGCAATACTCCTGAGCGATTTCGGCAAGCACTTGAGCTGACAAAGCAGCGTCTGCTCGCCGAGAAGAGTGGGCCGCGGATTCTCAACATAAACTGTTGGAATGAATGGACAGAGGGAAGCTATTTGGAACCAGATACTCGCAATGGGATGAAGTATTTGGAGGCAGTTCGCGATGTGTTTCGAAATCAAAGCAGCCGAAACTGACGTGCCTTCAGCAAAATGCTTATACTGAGCATCAGTCATGACTTCGCTTGCCTTATTCCCTCTCCTTATCTCCTCAGCAGTAGCGCAGAACCATGCTTCGGGGGGACCGCTTAAACTTGAGCAAGCAGCTTACGATGTATTGTCCTATGACATCGCCATCAAGGTTGATCCAGTAAGAAAGCAACTCTCCGGTACCACCATATTAGAAGCTAAAACCGTCATCCCAACGGGAAGCGTTTTGGTAGATCTGGACGATCCTTACACCGTTTCGAAAATCACCGATGGAAAGGATGCCCTTCGCTTCGAGCGAATCAAAGGAATGATTCGCATCTACTTCCCCCTTTCCAAGCAACCAGGGGATCCCATTCGATTGGACATGACTTACTCGGGTACGCCGCACGTCGCCAAAAATGCTCCTTGGGACGGAGGCATTATGTGGTCGAAGACCCCCAAAGGAGCCGATTGGGTGTCCGTTGCACTGCAAGGAGCTGGAGCAGATTTGATTTTCCCCTGCAAAGATCATCCCTCCGACCGACCAGACAAAGCCACGATGCGTCTTACGGTACCGGACCCATTGATCGGAGTCGGGCCGGGAAATCTTGAGAAGACCATCAAGAATTCTGACCAAACGTCAACCTTCGTTTGGCACATGCCGCTCCCCATCAATAACTATTCGCTGGTCTTCAATGCTGCACCCTATGATCTTGTAAAGGATTCGGTCAAATCAATAGGAGGACAGACCGTTCCCATTCACTACTATGTCTTGCCAGAAAACAAGGATAAGGCGCCAAAGCTCCTTGAAGAGCAGAAGAAGTATCTGGCATTCATGGAGAAATACTGCGGACCTTTCCCATTCCGAACCGTAAAACTCGGCATCGTAGAAACTCCACACTTGGGCATGGAGCATTCTACGGCGGTGGCTTATGGCAATAAGTATCGGTTTGCCGATGACGGTTTAGATTGGTTGTTGCTTCACGAGTTTGGCCATGAATGGTGGGCAAACCTAGTCTCGAACGCCGACTGGCGGGACATGTGGATTCATGAGGGCTTTCAGAGTTTTCTGGATACTTTCTACATTGAGCAGATTCGTGGAAAAGATGCTTATTTAGCCGGAATGAAAGGACGACGCGGGCGAGTTCGCAATGCGGCGCCGGTGGCTCCCAGAGGCGAAACTTCAAGCGATACCTACGGTGGAGACATCTATGACAAAGGGGCGTTGGTATTGCACGCTCTGCGCTACCTCATTGGCGATGATGCCTTCTTGAAGTCCGTTCGTCGCATGGCGTATCCCACACCCGAATCTGAGAAGTGGGCAGATCACCGAGCTTTGCGTTTGGTGACAACCGATGACTATGTGAACATCGCTTCTGCAGAAGCAAAGCAAGACCTTCGATGGTTCTTTGAAGTGTATGTTCGGCAAGCCAAGCTTCCTGTTTTGAAGTCAGAGGTGGATAAGGGAGTGTTACGTCTGCGATGGGAAACGCCTGAGGATCTTCCCTTCCCTATGCCAATAGATGTGGTAGTCAATGGAAAGACCGTGCGGGTTCCGATGACCGGTGGACAAGGCTCGGTGAGCTTCACAGGGAGTACACCGACTATCGATCCAAGCGGTTGGGTACTGCGACAGTAATCCATTCCCCAGAAGCTAAGTCATCAAGAAGTCGGCAACGGCAAAGAGTTGGTTCTGCTTCTCCACCGGAGTTTTCAGAATAGGCTTGTAGGGCAAGATTCGGCTGGCCAAAAAGGCAATATGTCCATCCCGATTCTGCGCTTGCCCAAACAGAGTGACATAAGGGTTGCAGATCACCGCATGGCCATATCTCTGATAGGTCTCGTTGAAGCAAGTCACGTTTAAAAGCCCAGTCTCATCCTCTAGATCAAAGAACAATACTCGCTTTCCGCTGGAGGTGGGGGGGAAGCGTAAACGAATTGGATTGCCCACCACAAAGCATTCGATGCCATCTGCCAAGCTGCTGGCTTCTGATGCTGTTTTTCCTCCCTTACGAACAATACGCTCGCGCTCGAACGCCATCAGGTGTTGAGCCACATCTAGCCCGAGCAATTCCCGCTCATGCTGGGCGCGTTCCCCTGCATTGAAGTCTTCAATTCCTTCAGGCATTTCTGGTTCTGGAATAGAGATTGGGAGAGAGTCACTATGACCGCCGAATTCATTGGGCTCACAAGCCGCCTGCCGCAAATTTCCAAACTGGATCGCCTCTGGTATCGCCCATAAAAGCTCACGTCGATTGGTATGCAATCCATCCAATGCACCTCCCATGACGAGATTTTCGATCTCATCTTTCGCCGGTCGAACCCGAGCCACGAAGTCGAAGAAGGAAATATAAGGTCCTGATTGCCGGGCGTTTACGACCTGCTGTACGATCTGCTTCGAAAGTCCTTTGATTTGAGCTAGAGACACTCGGATTGCGGATTGCGGAGAAACCACTTGGGGGTCCAGCTTTGATTTATAGTCCTCTACCTTGAACTTCGGATCGCTTAGGTTAACGCAAGGCGGCAAAATCGTTACCCCTCGGTTTCTAGCTTCGTTTACCAAGGTGCATGGACCGTAGTAGCCTGCTGGTTGAGCATCCAGTAAGGCGGCAAAGAAAGGCGCAGGGTAGTTTTGCTGGCAGTGGATAGAGCGAATCGAGATATCGGCGAACGCAAGGGCATGCCCCTCTGCGAAGCCATATCCCTGGAACTGAGCGACCAGTCCGTAAACTTCTTCCGCAAGCTCACGACGATGCCCAAGCAACATGATCTTATCGATCACGCTTTCTCTGAGCTTGGCAATAAATCCACTGTGACGTTGCTTATAGATTGCTTCGCGAATCTCTTCAGCCTCATCCGATGTATATCCACCAAAGTCTTGCAACAGACGATCTACCTGTTCTTGGAAGACAATGATCCCGTAGGTTGGACTCAGAATGGGAGCCAGCTCCTCAAACCTCGGAATGAAGTTTCCCTCCTTCCTCCGTTGAATCAGTTCGTTTAGCTTCACTGCGCCGCCCACTCCGGGGCGAATCGCCGCCTGAACAATTCCAGCATCATGGAAGGTCTTGGTTTGTAGCCGCACGTGAGCTTGGCGCATGGCTGGTGAAGCGGATTGAGGGATCCCGATCAACTGCCCCGCACGCATCGTGCGGAAAGCCTCCTCATCCTCTATATCCAATCTTGTCACATCAAAGTCGGGGGAATTCACGCGAATCCGATCTTGCAGGTCGCTCAAGACATCATTTCCCCGCAAACAGAGCACATCAAACTTGTCAAAGTAGTTTTTTGCGCTCCGCTTGTCCCACTGAATGATATTCACCCCATCTACCGCAGAGTGAGTCACCGGAACGGTATCGCAGATTGGAGTTCGCGAAATCACGATTCCAGAAGAGTGTGATCTTAGGTTCCGGGGAAGGTCCATCATCAAGTTTGCCAATCGGAAAACCCAATGGAAACGTTCTTTGGGAATGTGGCTGTTTCGCAGCTCAGGCTTTCTTTGAATCTCTTGTTCCAGTCGATCTGGAGAGACACTGCCATGCAAGCGCTTGATGAGATAAGACAGGTCAGCAGGATCAATTCCCATCACCTTCCCAACTTCTCTTACAATCCCGCGAGTTCGATATGTACCAATCGCCCCCACAGTGGCCACGTGATCTTTGCCATACTTCTGCACAAGGTAGTTCCGGACATCATCACGCCTCCTCGCTTCAAAATCGATATCGATATCCGGCCTCTTTCTCCCCTCTGCAGGCAAGAAACGATCAAAATGCAGGTTGTATTGAAGCGCGTTGATCCTCGTCAGCCCTAAGCAAAAAGCCACAAAGGAATCCACAACCGAGCCTCGCCCACTAAAAATAATGCCCTGATCCCCCGCCCAGCGACACATATCATGGGCGATCAGAAAATGTCCCGCGAAATTATTCTTGTTCAATCTTTCTAGTTCTAGATCAATGCGGTTTTGCTGCTCCGAAGTGATCATTCCGAACGAGTGGCGAGCACCCTCGTAAGTCAGAAAACGCAACCGCCCTGCTTCATCTTCATCCACGCGTGGCAATTCCGTCCGAGGAGGCAAAACCTTCGTATCGCAGCGCTCGGCAACTTTCAGGGTGTTATGCACCAGCTCCGGCATATCCGAAAACAAGTGCTGCAGTTCGCGAGGGCTACGCAGAAACCTCTCTGCATTTAACGCTCTGCGGGGAGGTTGCACAACCTGCGGTTGAGAAAGGTCGCGGCGAACTTTTCTCCCATCAATCTCTTCAATTTTGCAGAGTGTTTCTACGCAGACAATCGCATCTTGCGCCGGAAAATCAGACAGGGCACGGTGGGTTATCGGGCCCCCGGCAACAGGGATAACTCCAAACTCTTTTGCCAAAGACAAGAGTTTTCGATTAACGCTAATCTCCCAAGGTAAGAAGCTGCGTTCAATCTGAACAAACGTATTTTCGCGTCCATAGAGTTGAACAAGGTAGCTGAGATATTCACGAGCAAGTCCATCCTCCCCTCTTTGAAGATGATGATTGATCGGTCCCGAATCACCACCCGTTAAGCACAACAAACCGTGAGGATGCTTATGCAACCGTGTACGCGTACCAAGTGGATATAGACGTGGCTCATCTAGATGACACTCACTAATGAGCCTCGATAGATTCTGGTAGCCCTCGACAGAGCGCGCCACCAGTACCAGTTCTCCTCCGTCATCCATCTCCACAGTGGCTCCGATGAGAGCCTGTTGTCCAACAGTTTGGGCATTTTGAGCAAACTCCACCGCCCCTCCCAAGGAGAACTTATCTGCCAATAGAATCGCTTGATACCGTAAGGACGGCTCTAAAATCGGGATCTCGGCCGCGGAAATCGTGCTTTGGCCAAACGAGTGACCACTCCTTATCTGTAATGCCGCCACTGGCGCGGGACGATATCGCTTAGTAAAAACAGAAAGGTCGAAGTCAGGTACGTGCCCTGTAGCCCGAGCCACCTTCTCATCCCGTACATAAGGGATTCTGGGGGAAGCATCTTCGGTATCCAGAGAAGTGATACAAGGTAAGTCTTGGAGTTCTTCTCGTCGGATGCCGTTCGCATCTATAAATCGCGTAACTTCCTTCTGAGAAGCTCCGTCCCACCACTCGCCGACTTCTCGCCAGCGAGCCAGCACATCAATGCCATCCGGTGGCATGCTTCCAACTTCGTAACACCCTCACCCGACGCCTCTCTGTCCGTTCGCTGGCGAGTACAACAGAGTTCTCACCAAACGCCTTCTGCACTTTCTGCAAGGTTGGGAGGATCGCTTTCTCTTGTTTGTCGATTGCGAACAGATTGAGTTGTTGAGCTTGAACCTTGTTGAGTTCTGGCAAGAGCACTCTCAACGAAATCAGAGGACTTTGAATTTGCCCCTTCAATATCGGGATCAAAGCCGCCAAAACGGATCGTGCACATTTAACGGGCTTGGCAAAGATTCGCGTAAACACCTCTGCACGACTCTCATCAAACTCGGCGTAAATACGAACCTGTGTGCCTTCCAGGTCCCGCTGCCGAAGTTTCTGACCTAGTTGCTTCGCCAGAACCTCGCATCCTGCCAAGATTGTTTCCCAACTCTCTACACCACCAGGGAACTGAAAACGAGCCATCAAGGCATCCTTGGGGTACTGCGGTCTGATTGGTTCTTGGTAGTACCCTCTTGCGGCCTGGTGGATTCGGAAGCCATCTCTTCCAAACTGACGAAAGAGTTGATCTTGGTTGAGTCCTCGCACTCGACCAATCGTCGGATGCCCCAGAGATTTCAGCCTTAACCTCTGATCACTTGGCACGGGGTAGAGGCATTCGACGGACAATGCTGCTAGGAAAGCTGATGGATTCTCATAGGCTGCCAATCCTCCGTTCCGATGTGCGGATAACTCAGCGAGCCATTTTGCTCTTGCAAGTCCAACTCTAGGCACCAAATCAATGGCGTTTTGAAGCCGTTGTTTGAGTTCACTCAGAACGTCAATTGGAGCCGGATGGAGGTGAAAGTCTAGGTACGCCGAATGCTGATCCTTCGGTTCTATGCAATCCGTATAGGCAAGACACAGATCAAGCCATTCATGTTGAAGCGATGTATAGGCTTCCTCCTGCCAAGCGATGAACTCTCCATCCTGAACCAGATTCCGAGCCATTCTCTCTGGCATTCCTGAGTTCACACTTAGGCTTGCCGCTCTTTCATTGACATCAAGCACATATCCATCTCTCAGAATCACCACCGGTTGTTCTTGAGGATGAAGCTGAGCATAAAATCCGGGAAGTTCCACATATGCTGCTGGCCCCACCTCAAAGTCTCTAAGCCTCAGATGTGAGATGACCGAGCGATCTTCTCGGCAGATATCTTGTGCCGAAGCATATTCATCATCCAGCTTACAAAGTTGAGTGTCTCCGCTTTCCGGCTGCTTGATAAGCCACGTGCCTTTGAGTTTAGAGCCCCAAAGTGTGAACATAAACCGTCCACTGGTCAGAGCATTCACCACATCTTGATAGCTCTTCCCAGAAAAGCTATAGCTGCCACGATCCCAAACCATCTTTGGGCCTGATCCTTTTTGTCCAGCGGGGATAAACCGTTCTTTGTAGATGTATTGGGCGCTGTGCCAGCCGGTAAACACCATGCTGCGGCTGATGCGATGATCCATACTTGGCCCCTTCGGAATCGCCCAAGTAATGAACTGCTCCCCGATCCGAATGTTGAAGTCGTAATGATGCCCTGTTGCACGGTGCTCATGCACGACGAACTCAAACCTCGCGTCGTTTTCGAAAAGCTGATCTGCCCCTGGCGGGAAGCTGCTGAGAAGGTTCCGCATGACAATATTAGTATACATATGTATACTAATATTCGATCCATTTATTGCGGATCTTTCAAAATCTTCAGGCTGAGAAGCCAGCCCAATGTCACGCAGACAAAGCAACCGACGAAAGGAGAGTAACGCCCAAAAGACTCACCCCAGCCGACGTGCTGAAGCTTGTCGTACATCCAAGAGCCGATGGGAGCGCCAATGATCGCACCCAATCCTTGAGCAGTCATCACTGCACCCAAATTGGCACCACGCTTTTTGCAGTCAATATCGGCAACACTCGCCATCCATGCGGGAATAGCAAGCAGAAAGCCAATTCCTACCGGTAATCCACCCAATGCGAGCATCCAAGGGCTACGCATCCAAGGAACGATTGCGCCCATCGCAATGAGGGCCAAGCCCATTGAACAGAGTCCCATTCCCAGGTGTACAGCTCGCGCTCGTCCGATCCTCTCTCCATACTTGGACATCGGCACACTTGCCAAACCCATTGCAATCGCTCCGGGGAAGATGAGAAAACCGATCTTTGTCTCGCTCATCCCAAACTCCTGTATGGGAAAGAGCTTGAAAATCGCCATTGGGAATCCGATGCCCGCAAAAGTCACAACAGCAATCAACAAGTAAGTGGGAATCTGACGGCAAGACTCTATGAACTCGCGAACATTAAATCCACCATGAGGCTCCTCACTCTCTTGAGGTTGATGTTCTAGGCGCACCAGCTTCCACACACCAATCGTAACGATGGTGAAAAGCACCGAAGCCAAAATCAGACCCGCCCATTTGACCTTTGCGATGTCATTAGCGATACCACCAATGGGCAGAGCCAAAGCAATGCCCAGCATGTAGCATAGGTTCAAAAGCGACATTGCTTGTTGGCGCTCTTTATCATCGACCGCGTCACCCATTGCAGAGAAAGCAGCAGGCCACAACATCGCGGCGCCTAATCCATCTATCGCACGGAGAAGGACGAAGCACAAAACCTCAAACCACCCTCCCCCATGCGGCACAAACAGGCTGAGAATAGATGTGCCAATGGAGAGCGACGGACCCAAGATCATCAATCGCTTGGGACCAATACGGTCTGCCAGGTGCCCCATCGGCCCTTTGAAGATCGCTTCACTCAATAGGAAGGCAACGAGAACCAATCCAATAACGGATGCGCCGAAACCTCTTCCATTGGGGATGAGAGCTTGACGATTAGGGTCGCTAGCCTCCAGATACACCGGCATGGTCGACAAGTTCATCACTCCGTAGGCAATTTCGGCCAATAGAGCGATGATAAGGAGTCGATAAACCGCAGGCTTTCGAATAGGAGATTGCACTTTAGATTTGGTTGGTATCTCGACGGGCGAGGATTCGTTAACCATTGAGTGCAATATCCTGGGCTTAGAGCATTCCAAGCGAGAATCAGTTTACATAAGGCGTGGAATGTTCGACAGGCCCGATTTTATAAGACGACTGTTTTAGCCTTCCATTTAGGTTCCTTGCAGGATCCGCTGGCCAATAGTCATGGAATCGAAAAGGGCTATGGATGACAAGAAACTCTCTACCTGTACTATTGCGCTTGACTTCAATCTCAACAATCGTTGGAAGGAGTATCGGCGTAGGTTGAACTTGTACCACTTTCCAAGCACGAACAGCTCCTGACTCGGCATCTGCTTTTTTCAACGCTTCAGCGATGGCTTCAACACCCAAACCATCACTCACGATGGCGGCAAACTCACGTCTAGAAGCTAAGCGATAGACTGCGTTTGCCATAGCTTCAGCGGATGGTTTGCCGATCCTTTGTGCGCCTTGGAAGAAACCTATTTGTTGACCAACAATGCCCGCAATAACCGCAACTAAAAGAAACAGGCAGACTAAGCCGATTGTCCTTTTCATTCTCAAACCTACCTATCAGAAGCTTGCCAAGCCTGTTACCCCCATAAACTGAGCGATCCCTGCCCAACTACTAATCTAGTTTCTGAATCAGCCAGGCATAGTCAAACGCTCGCTCTTTTAGCGCATCAAAGCGTCCTGAAGAGCCACCGTGACCACCTGCCATATTGGTTTTGAAAATCACATTCGGCGATTTTCCAACCTCTCTCATCTTGGCCACGTACTTAGCTGGCTCCCAATACATCACCTGACTATCGTTGTAGCTGGTTTTCACCAATAGATTCGGATACACAGTGGCTCGAACATTCTCGTAGGGGGAATAGCTGAGCATATATCGATACTCTGCCTCTTTCTTTGGATTCCCCCATTCAAGGAATTCGCCGACGGTGAGGGGGAGCGTTTCATCGTACATTGTGTTAATTACATCGACAAACGGCACATGGAGCACAGCGGCTTTACAAAGATCAGGGCGAATATTGATAGTCGCTCCCACCAATAAGCCTCCAGCCGAGCCACCAGAAACCGCAAGCTTGTCTCGAGTAGTCCAGCCCGAATAGACGAGTTCATCTGCAGCAGCAGCAAAATCTGTGAAGGTATTGCGCTTCTTCATCATCTTGCCATCGTCATGCCATGCAATTCCCATATCCGAGCCTCCCCGGATTTGTGCCGTAGCCCAGATAAAGCCACGGTCTAGAAGGCTGAATATGTTCGAGTTAAAGCCAAACGATGCTGATGCTCCGTAGGAGCCATAACCATTTAGTACACAAGGATTTCCGTTCGCTGCTTTCTTATCTTTTCGATAAATGAGAGCAATCGGCACCTTTTTCCCATCGGGAGCAGTCGCAAAAATGCGGTCAACCGCATAAAGTTTGGGATCATATCCGCCTAGAACCTCAGTCTGCTTAAGCAACTTGGATTGGAAGGAACTGAAATCCAACTCATACACGCTAGAGGAGGTCAGAGGTGATGAGTAGCTGTACCGAAACTTCTGCGTTTCAAACTCCGAATTCGCCCCAAAGCCAATGGCAGAAATGGCCTCTGGGGTGGGAATATCTTTTGACTTCTGCGTCTTGAAGTCGAAAACACTCAGGCTCGGCAAGCCATTCTCCCGCTTGCCATACACCAGTTGATCTTTGAAAATCTGCATCCCCGTCACCGTCCCATTTGGAATCGGAGCAATAAGGGATTTCCAATTTCTTTTGCCTGGTGATGTCACCGGGGTCGTCATGATCTCAAAGTCTTTGGCATTCTTGTTCGTACGAATGTAGAACTGCCCTTCTCGATGCTCGACCGAATATTCCAACTCGCCTTGACGTTTTTCGACAAGCTTAAACTTGCCGCTTGGCTTAGAAGAATCTAGAAACCAGACTTCGTCATTATCAGAACATCCGGTGCGAATGAACAAATACTTCTTGTCTAGGCTCTTGCCTACTCCGCAGTTGTAAAGAGCATCTTTCTCCTCAAAGATCTGCTCAGCTTTACCACCGAGAGCCATCCGAAAAACTCGATCCGATCGCTTGGTTGTTGCATCCTCTGTTCCGTAGAAAAGGGTCTTATTGTCCGCCGCCCAAACAACTCCTCCCACTCGCTCCGCAACGTTCGAAGTAGTTGATCCAGTCCGTAAATCTTTGATGTGAAGTTTGTATTGCCGAAAGCCTGTGTTATCGGTTGAGAACGCCAGTAGGTTTCCATCATCACTTACAGAAAATGCGGCAACCGACATAAACTTCTCGCCATCGGCCAGCTTGTTTACATCCAGCAGCACTTCCTCACTACCCGTCTCTCCCTTCTTTCGACAGTAAATGGAGTACTGCTTCCCTGCTTCTGTTCGGGTGTAGTAAAGATAGCCGCCGTCTGATCTTGGAACGCTAAGGTCAGTTTGCTTAATCCGCCCTAACATCTCGTTGTACAACTCTTCCTGCAAAGGTTCGGTCGACTTCATAACGGTATCCGCATAGGCATTCTCACCGTTCAGGTAGTCAAGGACGTCTTTGGTGCCCTTTTCTCGAAGCCAGAAATAGTTGTCGATAAGGCGGTCGCCATGTAGTTCCAATACATGTGGGACTTTCTTTGCGATTGGAGGATTGGGCATATCGAGTTGTGTCGCCGCCAAGAGAACGAAGCTAAGGAGCATCGCGGGCATGGTCTTGATAGTATATGCGCTGGTATCGCAAGATGCACTCTTCTAGACAAGCGACCCAGACTAGATTTCTATGGAAAGCCCAAACAAAAAGAGGATTGGGCATAAACCCAACCCTCTCCGCACGACCGCTTTGGTCGCAAAAATCTTGAGCGGTACGCTCAAGCAATGCTTCTCAGCGCTTAACGAACTGGAAGCCACGTCGCGCTTTCTTGCGACCGTACTTCTTACTTTCCTTGATTCGGGAGTCGCGGGTCATAAACCCACCCGCTCGAAGATCCTTTCGGAGAGTCTCATCGTACTCCACCAACGCTCGAGCGATACCCAGCTTGATAGCGCCGGCTTGGCCAGTGATACCACCGCCCTTAGCCGTAGCCTTCACATCCCACTGACCTTCTACGCCAAGGTGAACCAATGGGCTCTTGACGAGAATCTCAAGAACAGGACGACCAAGATATTGGTCAAACTTTCGTCCGTTGATTGTGATATTGCCTTCGCCTGGTACAAGCCAGACACGCGCGATCGCTCGTTTTCGGCGACCGGTTCCGTAATTGCTTTGAGTTGCTGCCATCCTAAATCGTTAGTCCTTCTTGATACTCAGCGGAGTTGGGTTCTGTGCCGCATGAGGGTGGTCGGAGCCTGCATAAACCTTCAGTTTCTTGAAGATTTGCTTGCCAAGCTTGGTCTTGGGAGTCATGCCCCAAACTGCCTTTTCAACGAGCTTTACGGGGTCTTCTTCCAGCAACTTCCCTCGGGAAACGTTGCGCAATCCACCGGGCCAACCGGTGTGCCAGTAGATGAGTTCATCCTTCTTGCCACCCGTCAAAACAACCTTATCGGCGTTAATGATGATGACAAAATCGCCGCAGTCGGCGTTGTAGGTGAAGGTGGGTTTATGCTTTCCTCGAAGCACTTGGGCCACTTGGCCCGCGAGGCGACCGACTGGTATGCCCGCTGCATCGACCACGTGCCATTTGCGGTCGATCGTTCCTTCCTTAACTGTATAGGTTCTGTTCATTTTCGTTCAGTCGACACGGCATGCCGTATCGTTTGGGTAAGTGACAACGCGGGCGTTGTCGGTCTGCCTCCGACTTTTGGTCGGAGCTTCCGGCTTTCCTTTTGGGAATAGGCCAAATCTCGAAGCTGCTAGATGTAGCATGGGCATCTTGCTCATGTATTTGGTCAAAGTGCGTTATTCGTTCACTTCGTCCCAAGGTTGGTTCCGGGCATCGTATCCTTCCACTGCATAATTGACCTTCATAAGGGTCAAACCTTTTGCAGGAAGAACAATCGGCCACTGCATCGCCTCTCTTTCTTCGGTCAACAAGCGAGCGCAATCTTCAACTGGGCGATGTCCTCGTCCAATCTCGAAAAGCATCCCTGCCATCCGACGCATCATGCCTCTCAGGAAAGCAATTCCATCCACTCTAAAGTGAATTTCATCATCCAGACGTTCCAGATCAACCTGGAATAAGCGGCGACGTGTGTTTAATACTTCAGGGCCAACTTCTTCGGTATAGCCTCGAAAGTCATGCTCTCCCACAAGCGCTTTTGACGCCTTGGACATCGACTCAAAATCTAAATCCTTCCAATACACATGGGCATAGCGCCGACGGAATGGGTCGAATTCATTGAGAAGGAACCGATACCGGTAAACCCGGCTGGTTGCACTGAATCGCGCATGGAAATCAGGAGAAGCTTCTTCTGATTGAACAATGCGGCAGTCTTCATCCAGAACCCGGTTTAAAACCAAACGCCATGTTTCAGGCGGCATTGGGTTTACCGTGTCGAAATGAGCTGCTGCGGCATAAGCATGAGCCCCACCATCGGTGCGGCTCCCGCCAACAATCTCTACATCCTCACCGGTTGCCCGGCGAACAGCTTCTGTCAATGTTCCGTGAACCGTTCTCTGGTCACGCTGCGGAGCAAATCCGCAGAAATCGGTTCCGTCGTATCCGACGGTTAACTTAACTCTTCTTTTAGTCGACAAGCTCCAACACAGCAGTTGCCGCCGCGTCACCGCGTCGATAACCAGTCTTGGTCAATCGTGTGTAACCACCGTTTCGGGTCTTGAATCGAGGTCCGATGTTGTCGAACAGGTGCTTGACCAGGTCCTCACCGTTCAAGAGGCTCTTGCTTGCCAAGATTTGTTGCTTCTCAAAATCGGTCTTACCGGCTAGTTCCTTCACATTCTTGGGGCTACTTGCAGAGTGACCAACCAAGACTTTACGTGCTTGTCGGCGAGCATTCAACGAATCCTCTCGAGACAGTGTAATCAACTTCTCGACCAGGCGCTGAAGCTCTTTAGCTCTACCCAAGGTGGTGTGAACGTACCCGTGGCGGATAAATTGCCGCTGAAGGTTCGTCAATAGGGCTCGTCGCTGGTCGCTAGGGAGCCCAAGTTTTCTTCTATCTACAAGATGCCTCATGTCTTAAATCTGCCTATATTTAGAAATCGTCGTCGTCATCATCCAACAAGTCAACCGATCGGAAACCGCCCTTCGGTGGCTTCAGTTCGATGCCATGCTCAGCCAACTTATCGCGAACCTCGAACAGCGACTTCTTACCGAAGCCTCGGATGCTGGTGAGGTCGCTCTCAGTCGCAGTAGCAAGAGCCCGAAGAGTCAACAGGCCAGCTCGTCGCAAGCAGTTGAATGTTCGTTGAGAGAAATCAAGTTCCTCAATGCGAAGGTCTGGGATGTGGGAGACATCACCGATCGCTTCATCATCGATCAGAATGTCTGACTCGAAGCCAGCGGCTCCAAGATCAAAGAACATTCGGAAATACTTATCAAGGATATGAGCAGCTTGGCTTAGCGCATCATTTGGCTTTGTAGCGCCACTTGTCCAGATATCCAGGACCAGTCGCTCATAGTCTGTGCGCATACCCACACGAGTGGATTCCACCGTGTAGTTCACCTTTCTAACCGGCGTATATTGAGAGCCCGTAGGGATCACACCGATCATGCCGCGATATCGCTCTTGCTTCTCTGGGAGCAAGTAACCGCTTCCCCAGCCGATGTAAAGCTCCATATTCAAGCTGGACTTCTCATCGCTCAGAGTTGCAATGTAAACCTCGGGGTTCACAATCTCAATTCCCTCAGGACAAACGATATCGGCACCGGTAACGCGACCAGGGCCTTGAACATCAATTCTCAGAACAGGATCCTCTGTTGGCATACCGTTCTCAGTGTCGATATAGATCGCAAGATTCTTAAGGTTCAGAAGAAGCTCAGTCGTATCTTCCTTAGCACCCGGAATTGGGGCGAACTCATGGAAAACCTTGTCGATTCGGACAGCAGAGACAGCGGCACCTTGAATCGAGCTCAGCAGAACTCGGCGAAGGGCATTGCCGATAGTCTGCCCGTAGCCCTTCTCAAGAGGCTCCAGGATAAATTTGCCGTAATCGGCAGTGAGATCAAGTGCGGAAATATGTGGCATTTTTTGTAGCCTGCCCCGGACACCGGGGCGGGAAATCGTTTAGACGCGTCGTCGCTTCGGAGGTCGGCAACCGTTATGAGGAACAGGAGTAACGTCAGTAATGCTTGTTACTTCCAAACCTGAAGCCTGAAGGGATCGAATAGCTGTCTCTCGACCGCTTCCTGGGCCAGAAACCTTTACATCGATCTTTCGCAGACCATGCTCTTGAGCAAGCCTAGACGCCTTATCTGCTGCAACCTGAGCCGCAAACGGAGTGCCCTTTCGGCTTCCCTTGAAGTTTGCATTGCCCGCGCTGGACCAAGAGATCACGTTCCCCTTAGGATCGGTAATCGTAACCAGCGTATTGTTAAATGAGGCATTAATGAAGGCCATCCCAGCCGGAATGTTCTTCTTCTCTTTTGCCTTGCCCTTCGTAACTGCTTTTCTTGCCATGGTTTCTGTGTGATTGGCGGCTTGCGGTTAGCAACTTGTGGTTTTTCTATCAACCGCAAGCTGCTAACTGCTAACCTAATTCTTACTTCTTCGCCTTCTTCTTTCCAGCAACGGTCTTCTTTGGACCCTTGCGAGTTCGGGCGGCTGCACGAGTGTTCTGACCGCGGACAGGAAGACCACGGCGATGGCGCAGACCACGATAGGATCCAATCTCGATCAGGCGTCGAATGTTTCCATTAACTTCTCGGCGAAGGTCTCCTTCTACCTGAAAGTCTCGGTCGAGAACTTCACGGAGTCGGGCGACATCTGTTTCAGTGAGGTCTCGAACCTTGGTGCGAGGATCAACCCCGGCTTTCTCCATAAGTTCGATTACATTGTGCTTGCCGATTCCGTAGATCAAAGGCAGGGCGTACTGCGCTGCTTTGTCTCGGGGAAGGTCGATACCTGCGATACGTGCCATCTAGTTCGTTCTTTCTCCGGTCAGCCCTTAGCCCTGTCGCTGCTTATGCTTTTTATTCTCGCAAATCACACGCACAACACCTTCGCGCTTGATGATCTTGCACTTGTCGCAAATTTTCTTGACACTGGCTCTGACTTTCATTTTTTCTGGTCTCACTCCCACTCGCCCATTTGGCTTGTGGGTACTGGTCATGAATCTTTTCGGGATTCAACTCCGTCTTGAAGCTAATAGGCATGCCGGAGGCACGTCTAAGGACTCAGCCGGCTGACGCAAGGAGGGATTATACCTACCAAATGTTGTGTTGCGCTAGGCCTGAGGCTGAGGTTCTTTAAAAGTCCTAAGGCGAGGCTTTCGCCTGAAGAATTAGCTCCGTGACTATATCCACGACGGCAAGTAGACAGCCAAACCCAAAACAACCGCTGGAAAGGAGACGGCAGACCGCTCGCGCCCAGAACCTGGGTAATCATGGCTAACTTGTTCGCTCACGGTTGGCATATGCTCTTTCGGCCGCTGCATAGCCAGGTAGCCGTCTCATCCGCATCGAAACAGGAGCAACCAGCATGAAAGCAATCAACATGTCAGCAAGGCTCCACACATGGTGATGCCCCATTAATAAAGGAACGATAGCCAAACCAGAAATGGAAGGCACTGTGACCGAACAAAAGCGTAGAAAACACTGAAGTCGCTCTTCATCCGAAGCATAGGGAATCCGGCTCCAGCAAAACTGGTAGCCAATAATGAACATAAGAGTGCCGCCAATGACCGGCAAACCCAACCCTAACTGCGACAACTGGAAAAGTTGCCGAACAGCGAGGAAGCAAACACCAAAAAACACAAGCCGCTTTAAGAGGCCCTGATCCGCTAAATAGTTGAGCCTATTTGTATCGGTAAACGATTCTTCCGCGGGTGAGGTCATACGGGGACACCTCGACTCGGACGCGATCTCCGGGAAGAATTCGGATATAGTTCATGCGCATTTTGCCGCTAACGTGAGCCAGGAGTTCCATACCATCTCCTTCTTCCAGCTTCACTCGAAACCGTGCGTTTGGAAGATTTTCCAAAACAGTGCCTTCGAGCTCTATGCCCTTTTCTTTGTCGTCTTGCGGTTTATATTGCGGTCTTCTTCTACCCATAAGCGTCCTAAGTTTCTTAATTGTAGCAGGTAGTGGCAAAAACCTATCGGGATTTCACTACCTTGCGACTAGCCAAGCAGGATGACCTCGGTTGAAACTCGATCCACAAAGGCTCGGTCGTGAGAGGTGAACAGGATGCTTCCTGGGAACTCGATAAGGGCTTCCTCCAAGGCTTCCAGCGACTCGATATCTAAATGATTGGTTGGTTCATCCAGAAACAGGATGTTTGCGGGCGCCATCAGAATTTTTACAAGTTCAACCTTAGTTCGTTCACCTACTGAAAGCACCCCGACTGGTTTGAGAACGGAGTCTCCCCGCAGCTTTAGCCTCCCCAGAAGGTTCCGCACAAGTTGCTCCTCCTTTTGATTTGAGGGCCCCAGAGCCTGAATGATTTCCATCTTCGGATCTAGCGTGAACCTGCTTTGGGATAGATAGCCAATCTTTGCATCACTTGATATATCGATGTATCCCGAATCCGCCTCATCTTCATTAATAAGGATCTTAAGAATCGTTGTTTTGCCGCAACCATTCGGGCCAACCAAAGCTATTCTTGATCCTCTTTCAATCTGAAAGTTCAAGCCAGTGAGCAATGGTCGATCAAAAGATTTTTCCAATTGCCGCACTGTGATCGGATAAGACGACCTAAGAGGTTGAATAGGGAATTCCAGAGCAACTCTTTTAGATTCAAACGGTTTATCGATGGCACGATCCTCAAGGTGAGACACTCTTGTTCGGATGGCCTTCGCCCTTTTATCCACCGCCTTGGCCCTTGCTTTGAAGTAGGGCGAGAGCTTGGAATCGAAGGTACGTTGAGTTGGCTTACTCGCTACCTTTTCAGCCCTCTGAAACGTTTGTTCTGCCGCGTTCTTCAGGCGTCGCGCTTCATGCTTTTCCCGCTCGTAGGTAGCCCTGTCCCGTTCCAAATCCTGACGCTTCTTCTCCCGCATGGCGTCATAGCCGCCGCCAAACTCAGTCAAACGCCCCTGATCTAGTTCCAGAATCCTTGAGACCACTGCATTCACCATGGCCCGGTCGTGACACACAAAGAGCACCCCTTGCCGACATCGAATCAGAAACTCCTCCAACCATAATCTTGCCTCCAAGTCCAAATGATTGGTCGGCTCATCTAGAAGGAGAAAATCTGGATCTTTGGCCAAGAGTTTGGCTAAAGATGCTCGCATTTTTTCACCAAAACTCAGGGTCTGAAAGGGCTGTTCTAACTGGTCCGATAAGTGAAATCTGGCCAACCATTTATGCGCACCAGGCTCCTCTTCCAGGAACTCCTCAAGACTTCCCTCCACACTGGGAGCGAAGTCTTGAGGCAGGTAAGCAATCGATGTCTTCTTCTTGGTTGAGAACACACCAGATTCAGCTACCAGTTCGCCATGTAGGATGCGAAGGAGCGTGGATTTCCCCGCCCCATTTGGCCCCATCAAGGCTACTTTCTCACCAGGAAGGATGGACAACGATAGATTTTCAAACAGTGGACCCTTGCGCGGGTCTACAGAATACGTAAGGCCTTGAGCCTGTAACATAGGGAAACCTCGGAAATGCTAAGAACAGCGCTGAGACAGCGCAAGTAGGAAAGATTTAGGAGTCTTAGCTGAGGTCAATCATAACTGCCCCTGTTGGGGCAGACTTAAATTTACCTGAGTGTGAAGAAGGTCCTGGGTTGTTATGCTACGAACCTGAGTCAAAATGGTTCATGCACGAGCTCGAAGTAGATCCTCGCATCGAATACGCATCCACCCTGCCGAGTGCCTTCTATAAAGATTCGACTTGGTTTGAGCGGAGCAAGGATGCCATTTTTGCCAAAGCTTGGCAGTGGATCGGGCACCAAGATTCGGTCAAGGTTCCAGGCGCGGTCTATCCATTCACTTATCTGGAGGGATGTCTAAATGAACCTTTACTTCTGACTCGGGACACCGATGATCAAGTCCACCTTCTCAGCAATGTCTGCACGCATCGGGGCATGACCGTCTGCGAGGGCGCTGGGAACGAACGATTCTTGCGCTGTCGGTATCACGGTCGAAGGTTTGCGTTGGATGGCGAATTCCAACACATGCCCGAATTCACCGAAGTTGTCGGCTTCCCTACTCCAGCCGACAGCCTTCCCAAAGTACCCTTCGGCAACTGGGGGCCATTCTACTTTGCATCGCTAGAGCCAAAGCTAGGAATGGAAGATTGGTTTCGCCCAATGATGGAGAGACTGAGTTGGCTACCTCTACATGAGTTCCGGTTCGCTCAAGAAGGAACCCGCGACTATCTTGTGAAATCAAACTGGGCACTCTACGTTGACAACTATCTAGAAGGCTTTCACATCCCGTTTATCCACGCCTCTCTCAATGCGGCTATTGACTACGAAACCTATGCATATGAGCTTTTTGAGACAGGGAATCTGCAACTGGCCGAAGCAAAGAGCGGAGAGGACTGCTTTGACCTCCCCGAAAGCTCTCCCGACTATGGTCGCCGCATCGCAGCGTACTACTACTGGTTCTTCCCGAACCTAATGCTCAACTTCTATCCTTGGGGATTATCAATCAATGTGGTTAAGCCTCTCGGTCCAGATGTGACGCGGGTGAGCTTTATTCGCTATGTTTGGAAAGAAGAAAGACTGGGACAAGGTGCCGGAGCAGAGCTTGATCGAGTCGAACGCGAAGATGAGCAGGTTGTGGAGTTGGTGCAGAAGGGAGTGCAGTCTAGGTTCTACGACCGAGGCCGGTTTTCACCGAAGCGGGAAACCGGCACACATCATTTCCACACGTTGGTGAGCCAGTATTTGGGGTGAAGCCGAGTATGGACGTACAGGTAATAGGTCCGCCGAGACGAGGTGCCCGCGAATAATCTATCCCGAAGGGATTTTGTAGGCGAAGCCCAAGGTTGCGACAAAGGAGCTACCTTGGGGATACCAATATCCACACCAATTACCCCAACCGGGTTACATTGGTATAAGATCCATCCATGCCCCAGGCACTATCTGCCGTCAACATCCATACAGTCTTTTCAATTAAAAACCGCGTTCCTTATCTTGTAGACCGTAGTCTCCGAGTCGAACTCCACAGAGTGCTCGGCGGAATCAGTCGCAAACTAAGGTGCCCAGTTTTGACGGTAGGCGGAGTTGCTGACCATGTTCACATACTCTCGATTTTGTCCAGAACCATTACTCAGGCAGACTATGTCAAGGAGCTTAAGCGTGCTTCCAGCATTTGGATTAAACCAAAGGTCAAGGAATTTGCCTGGCAGGGAGGTTACGGCATATTCTCGGTCGGTCATTCACAAATCCCAATCGTGAAGGGGTACATCCTCAGCCAGGAGGCTCACCATCAAACCGGAACATTTCAGGAAGAATTTCTAGCGTTACTACATGCCCATGATGTGGAATGGGATGAACGATACATTTGGGACTAACGCAACCCCGCTGGGGTTGACCCGGACTTCCTCTTCCCTAGGTAGCTCCTTCGTCGCAACCTAGGGCTTTTCATATGTCATCCCTTCGGGATAGAGAATTGAGGCTTACCTATGCATTAGAAGGAAGATACACGCTTACTTTCTTCGCGCGACTTCGCGCCTGTATTCGCGCTTGTTCCAAGCCACTTGAGCCCCGTTCTTACGACCCACGATCAGGTGATCTACGAAGAACTCTAACATCCGACTAAAGTTCACTCCTGCGTGACCCACGTCGGTTCCTACAGCCATCTCATATGACTTCCCTGCTCTGTCTAGAGCTTTGGTGAATTGATAGGTATTGGAGGGGTGAACGTTGTTGTCGGCAGTGCCAAAGAATAGGAGCAGCTTGCCCTTCATATCCTTGGCGTATTGCATTGCGCTTCCCGCTTCGTAGCCACTTTTATTCTCGTTATCCCAAGGCAGCCCGTTGTACCGCTCGGTATAGATCGTGTCGTAATTCAACCAATCGGTGACGGAGCTGGAGGCAGAGGCGGCTCGGAACGTCTCGGGATGACGGACAAGCGCCATCAAGCTGGCATAGCCTCCATAGGAAGTGCCAAAGATGCCGACGTTGTCGCCATCTACGTAAGCCCGCTTCGCGAGTTCCTTTACCCCTGCGGCTTGGTCGTCGATCTCTACGACACCCAACTTTCCGTAAACAGCATCCTTGAACGCCTTGCCGCGACCATTCTGTCCACGACCTTCGATAGAGCAAACTAGGAATCCAAACTCGGTGATCGCGTTTGGCAGATCAAAACTCTCAACACCTCCGCCTGACTCAGGTCCAGCATAGACACTGACCAGGAGCGGATACTTCTTGGATGGGTCGAAGTCGCTTGGGAACTCCAGGGTGCCCCAGCATTGTGTTTTTCCATCGGCAGCGGTGAAGGTGAATCTCTCGGACCGCTTCAGCCCAAGCTCAGTGAATCTGGTCAGGTCATACTTAGCCAACTCTTCAATCACTTTGCCTTTTCCGTCCACTAATCGAGTCACTGCCGGTTCATTGACACGGGTGATCGTGTCGGTAAACCAATTTCCATCCGGCGAAAGGTTCACGGAATGGTGCCATTTAGGATCAGTCAGGCGCGTGTCTCCCTTTCCGTCCAGTCCTACTCGGTGAAGCTGCATTAGGTAGGGATTCTCTCCGCTTCGAGCCGTGTACCAGACTGTATTTTTCTTTACATCGACCCGTGTTACCCCTCCCATTTCGAACTGATTGCTTGTGATTGCGTTGTACAACTTGCCGCTCATATCGTACAAGTACAAATTGCCAAAGCCATTTCGATCGGAAGTCCAAATGAAGCGTTTGGGGCCAGGTCGATCCTCTTCCAAGAATCGGATTCCCGGATGGTTTTCGGTCCAGCTTACAGGCCAAGATTCGCGAATAATGGTGCGGCATTTACCAGTTGCAGGCTCAGCCGCACAGAACTCCAGCGTGTTCTGTTTGCGATTGGTGCGGTTGAACAACAATTCCTTGCCATCGGGCGACCATCTCACATCGTAAACGTAATGGCCAATATCGGCAATCCCACTCTCAAAGCTTGTTTCAACGGTGGTCGTTTTCTTGGACTCAACGTCGTATACAAAAAGGGTCACACCTGGGTTTGGTGCACCCGCTTTGGGATACGCCTCTATGTCCATGGTGGACTGGATCTTGCCTTGGTCCATAGCCAAGAAATAGTCCAATACCTTGCTCTCATCGAATTTGTAGAAGGCAAGTTTCTTTCCATCGGGCGAAAACCACATCGCCTCCCGAACATTCAATTCCTCCCCATAAACCCAACTCGCAATTCCATACTTGGTGCGATCCTTGGCGTTGCCATCGGTGGTAATGGGAATCTCATTTTTGCCATCGGCGGCAGACAAATACACATTCCGATCTCTATGAAATGCCTTTAATTTTCCATCGGGTGTAAAGACGGTATCGAACTGACGACCTCTCTCTGGGTTCCCACGCCTTTGATTGTTTGCCCCCCCTGCTGTATTGGTAGGGAGCTCACCCTCTGTCTTCTTCTTCCCGGCAAGATCATATACATAATTTTTGCCATCGAATCCATAGCCCAACCGCTTGCCATCTTCTGACCAGCGGATGTTCTGCAGCACTCCGGGTTTGACGGAGGAGTTAATCTGATTGCGAAGTCGGACGTATCGATCGTATCTGGGCATGGTGGGTAAACGGTCTTGGCCCAAGCTAATTGCGGAAAGGGCCAGAATGGCGCAAAGGAACCCGGTTCGACGTGGGCGCATCATGTTTTGTACGTTCTACTCGGTTTGAGTCGATTCGTGCTTGGTCTTCGACCGAATAATCCTTCTTCCCACCACAACCATGAGCGGCGCTAAGAAGATTGCAGGAAGATAGTCGGCGGTTGGAAGCTTCTTAATCTCAAGCAATCCGAGACCAATCGCCAACATCATCACGCCCCCGGTTCCAGACACCTCGGCTAGAAGTTCTTGGTCATGAGCCAAGGGTCGAAGGAAGCGCGCCGCTAGAGTCAAAGCTCCCTGGAACACAAGAACAACTGCCGCACTCGCCAACACCCCCCACCCCATCGATGCAGCAAAGAACATCGCCGCGAACATATCCATCGTGGACTTAAGGGCGAGGAGATCCATCTTCTTCTCCAAACCATCCTGAATACAGCCCAAGAGCGTGGTCGGGCCAATACAGAAAAGAACCGAAGCCGTAACCAAGCCTTCCGCAAATCGGCCTTCGCCACCTAGAGTGACCTTAGCCCACTCTGCAAAACTTTCGATTCCGGCTTGAATCCCAATCGCCATCCCGAAGATTCCGCCAAGGGCAATCGCTCCCGCAACTACCAAGACCTTTTTGGATTCAAGGAAGAGCTTGACTCCCAAACCCATCGTAACCAAACCGAGCCCCGATAGAACCAAGCCCTTATAGCTATCAGGAATTTGGTTGCCGGCTAATGCGCCAATTGTTGCTCCCACGGCTACCGTAGCCGTGTTGAGAAGGGTTCCTTTCATGCGTGTCCTTTCTCACCACTTTTTGCCACATGAACTACGATAAGCGACCAAGCGGCTTGAACAAATAGAAACAGGACGAACTGAAGATTTGCGGGAAGCGCATAGATGCCACAAAGAGCAGGAATCCAGAACGCCCATCCAACTACCATAATGGGCCAGATTTGGTGAAAAAACGGATTCATACGTAGCCCATCACGCATTCGGGCGATGTTGAATCCTGACCTTCGAAAGAGCATCATCAGCAGAAAATAGGATTGGAACAAGAGCCATGAAGCAATGGCCTGATCAACAAATACCTTAATCGCCACCGTTCTAAAATTTGCTTCATCACCAAAGAGATAGCTTTGAAGCTGATAGAAGACATCGACCAAGATACCGTTCCCTCCAAACACAAGGCACATGTAGGCAAACTCAGGAAACGGCAAGCGCCTGGGATCACGAGTGAGAGCTTTGAAAACCTCAGGGAAAACGGCCCCAGCAACCATAGTGGAAAGAAACGAGAACATCAATCCACCCGCAACCTTCCAACTTGCCAAGGTTCCTGCGAACTCTGCAAAACTCGGAATTTGGTAGTAAGCAACGACCGCCAAAACCACACAGATTTGGATCGCTAGAAAGGGCTTGATATGGTCCCGAACAGCCTGAAGTCCGGGACCGAAGCTCCTTTGAAATCGCGATCCTTTGTGCATGGAGTAGACCCCGGATGGTTGTGCCGGGGCGTTCACCGAACGTTTGTACCTTAGCCGTTCTTCGTGGCGAAGTCTTTCATTGCCGATGCCAACGTTTCACACCCCTCGATTGGGAATGCATTGTAAATGCTTGCGCGGCAGCCTCCGACAGATCGGTGCCCTTTTAGTCCATCAAGTCCGTTCGCTTCCGTTTCCTTTACAAACTGGTTAGTCAGCTCGTCACTTGGCAACGTGAAGGTGACATTCATGGTAGATCGGCAATCCGCGAGAGCATGACCATTGAAGAAACCGCCCGAGTTTTCTACTGCGTCATAGAGAACCTTGGCTTTGGCTTCGTTTCTAGCTTGTGATGCCTCAAGACCACCGTTTCTGAGGAGGTATTTGTATACCAAGCCGCACATGTAGATGCTCCAACAAGCGGGAGTGTTGTACATGGAGCCATTTTCAGCATGGACCTTATAGTCGAACATCGGCGCCAGACCTGAAGGTCCACTTTCAATAACATCATTGCGAAGGATAACCACAGTGACACCGGCTGGTCCCATGTTCTTCTGAGCTCCTGCATAGACTACGGCGTACTTCGAAACATCTACCGGACGCGAGAGAATATCCGAAGACATATCGCAGACCACAGGAGCGCTCAATGTAGGATCAGACTTGAACTGGACTCCCTGAATCGTCTCATTGCTTGTGAAATGAATGTAAGCAGGATTTTCGCTGTAATCCAAAGCGGCCAAATCGGGAACCTGATTATAGTTATCGGCCTTGGCATCGAAGACTGTCTTGGTTGCCCCATAGATCTTCGCCGACTCCAAAGCCTTCTTCCCCCAGGCCCCTGTAATCACATAGTCCGCAATCTTCCCTTCAGGTAAGTACGACATCGGTAGGGTAGCGAATTGAGTGCTGGCCCCACCTTGCAAGAAGAGAACCTTGTAGTTATCTGGAATAGCCATGAGACTCCGAAGGTCTGCCTCTGCTTCTCCAATAATTTTTTCATAGGCTTTAGAGCGATGACTCATCTCCATCACACTCATGCCGGTTCCCTTATAGTTCAGAAGATCTTCTTTAGCTTCTTCTAAAACTTCGACCGGCAAGGTACATGGTCCGGCGGAGAAATTAAAAACGCGATTGTATGGCTGGCTCATTTTATGTGAGTTTATCTAAGTTCTCATGCAACTCGTTGTTCGTCTCTTCAACGTAGATGTCTGAAGTACCCCCTGTTCCTGATCCAAGCCAGCAACCTCCGGTGCAGTTCGCGGAGTATCCGCGAGGTGGGTACGGAACTTCGGACAAGCTTCTGGCCCTTTACGAGGGTTATTCAGGGTTGAACTATGTATTTGCCCTAAACGTGGTGTTAGCCACCTGCGGGCGTTTTATTGGCTTTGCTCCCCTTTGGAATGACAGTCCCCCAGAGCTACTTTTTGTCTTCTATGGCATCTACTTGGTTATCATGCTTGCGGCTGTTGGTGCTTGCAGCTACATCTACAACAGGAAGATCGCCTTAGGTAAAGACTGGACTCCCGGGCAAGCGATTTTGGCTTCCGTTTTAACCGCACTTTTTTCGTGGCTTTGCTGCGGCATTTTTGGCTACATCGTGATGCAACAAATCGCGAGCAACGAGATGAAGAAATATGGAGTGCGAAGTGGAATCGGGATGAAGAAAAAGCATGTTATGGAGCGGATCGAACAAATCAAAGCGTCCGAAGCTCAAGCAAAATCATCCGGGTTTCAGATGTAACCGTTTGAAGTCCTTAGCAGAGCCCCTCGGTTTTGCCACAATCTCTGCGTGTCCTCTATCCGCTACGAACTGATTGCAACCTGCCCACATACTGGGGCCAGAAGGGGACGAATGCACACTCCCCATGGGGTTGTGGAAACCCCCACCTTTATGCCGGTCGGCACTCAGGGGACGGTAAAGACAGTTGGCAGCGAAGACCTAGAGGCTTTGGGCTATCGCCTGATCCTGTCTAACACATATCACCTTTCGTTGCGTCCGACCTCAGAACTTGTGGAGAAGTTAGGCGGACTCCATCGTTTCATGAGCTGGAAGGGCCCAATCCTAACGGATTCGGGGGGCTACCAAGTCATGAGTCTCTCGCATATGAGAAAGATCACAGAAGAGGGAGTTTCTTTCAAGTCTCATCTCGATGGATCAGAGCATTTCCTCACCCCTGAACGTTCGATTCAGATTCAGGGACAACTCGGAGTCGATATCAGCATGGCCTTGGATGTATGTCCACCCTATCCTTGCAGCCGTGAGGAAGCAGCCGAGGCCATGCGTTTGACTCACCTTTGGGCACCAAGGAACTTGGCGGCTCGGCGTCATGGCGAAGATTCTCAGTCCAAACCTTCCTCACATTCCCAAGCCGTTTTTGGCATTGTTCAGGGAGGAGTCCACGAAGACCTTCGGCGAGAGTCAGCGGAGTACATCACCAGCTTGCCTTTTGATGGATTTGCCGTTGGAGGGGTTAGCGTTGGAGAGCCTACTGAAATGCAGTATCCAGTAGTGAAATTTGCGGCCCCATTGCTCCCTAAGGATAAGCCTCGATACCTGATGGGCGTAGGACACCCCCAAGACATTTTGCATGCGGTGAGTTGCGGAATTGATATGTTTGACTGCGTCCTTCCCACTCGAATGGCACGCCACCATGCTCTCTATACACTTCAAGGCAGGGTAAATGCCATGGGCAAGAAATGGGCAGAACACGACTCACCTTTTGATGAACACAGCGTCTTTCCCGCGACAGAACGCTATTCTGCCGCATATGTTCGCCACCTATTCAAAGCGGGAGAACCTTTAGCTGGCCGAATTGCTACTCTCCACAATTTAGCCTTCTATGCTCGCTTGATGGAAGATATTCGAACCGCCATCGAGCAGGGCACTTGGCCTGAGCTTACGGCGAAATATCAGCTGGCCTAGGCCACTTGCATCTCTCGTCTAGCTAAAAGCGTCATAGTCATCGTGCCAAGGCGAAAGACTTTTAATGTTCCTCTCCCAAGCTCTTTTGAGGCGACCGGTTCGGAAATCAGAACAATCATCGCAAAGCGCAGTTCTCAACGATTGTCCAAGCATCTTCAGTGGTTGATGGAAGACATAAAGTCTCTGCCCGAATTTGCTCAGAAAGAAGCTTGTCGAGCACTCAACCGATTTGTGAGACTAAAGAGGCCTCTCCCACCAGACATTGCCGCAATGGAGGCATTTCAGATCTCCGAAGATCCACTTCCCTGGGACCAACTCCAACCAGGAGATATCGTTTTCACACGTCCCAATCCTGCCATCATCCCCGGGTTCCTTTGGGCAATGCACTATTCCCATGTGGGAATCTACGTCCGTCCAGGTTGGATGATGGAAGCAAACGTGGACAAGGGAGTTCGCTTGTGCGAGCTTAGCCGCTGGCAAGGTTCTCACGCTCATATGGGATTCGCGCGATTAAAACCTCAATTTTTGGCGACTATTCCAAACCTTGAAGCTGCGATGGATTTAGCAGCTAAGAATTGGGCCAACGATGAAATTCGTTACAACCTTGCCATGTGGAAAGAAGCAGGGACAAATTATGGGCGTTCGTACTGCAGTGAATTGGTTTGGATGGTGTATGAGGAACTTGGCCTCGATCTACGAGATGATCCTCGAACAGAAGCTTATATCCAATGGGTCGAAGCCACGTTTGGCGATTGGGCAGCCCGGGTTTTTGCCGAGTCCGCCCTTGCTCCTGATGAACTCGCATTGTCCTCAAAAATTGAGTTTTATGCGATAGGAAGATCTCCCTCCCAGCCTATTTTGCCGCCCAATTGAAGCCACGACGCATTAGCTCTCGCGGAACTTCTGCTTCCAGGACATCAGCGTGGTGCCCGAGTGCGTTGTAATAGACCCGACCTTTGCCATACATTTTCGTATAGATTTGAGGCATCTTGCAAGGATTATCCGTGTGCGGGCCATCTGCGCCGGGGGTTGGAAAGTCACAAGTTGCAAGCACGTTCACACCCGGATCTACGTGCAGGTAGTACTGTTCGCTGGAAACTTGGAAATCGGGCAAGCCATCCGTAATCTCATGAGGATTCGAACGATCGATGCGCATAGTGTAGTTCACTCCATCATTCCCAGGGTGAGCTACCCACTGTGAGCCCGTCATAAACTGCCATTCCGTATTTGATCGGAAAGAGTCACACATGCCTCCATGACATCCAGCCATTCCGATGCCTAGCTCCCTAACCGCGTTTGCCACCGGATTGAACTGAGCCTCAGTTATCTCGCTCATTGTTACAATCGGGACCAAGAGGTTCATGGAATTCACCTTATCCACATCGGCAAAGGAATCGAGCGTGTTGCTTACCTCGACCTCAAACCCCTCGCCTTTGAGAATTTGTTCAAAAAGGGCAGCGACCTTGTCCGGTTCATGTCCGTCCCAGCCACCCCAAACGATCAAAGCTTTCTTATTTGCCATTGAATTTGGATTTTACTTTCGGGAACTTCCAGATTGGCACGATGGTTGCATTGAATAGAAATCAACCTTAACCCTCCTCCAAAGGTTAGCCCCGCGAGTCTCCTCCCGCGGGGCTTTTTTATTCCCTGGCAATAACCGTATATTCGCCAGGATTGCCTAGAAGTATTACTTGGAATAATGCCCGGACAAAGCTTTCAGTATTTAATTTTCTATATATTGAAACCTAACATGTCATTGAATTGTGCTAGACCATTGCTGATTGCATCTCTTATTGGATGCTTCTCGGCCTGTTTTGGGCAAGTGAGTATTGACTCGTACCAATACAAACAAGACTTTAATTCCCTAGCAAAATCTGGTCAGACCAATGAGTGGAAGAATAACGTCACCCTCGCAGGATGGTACGCATTTCGAGAAATTCCTAGGGACACATTTGCGGCAGCCAGTATTTACAGAACAGATACGGGTGCCCAACAGGGCCTTTACAGTTTTGGGGCTCAAACAGGAGATGGAGTCACTGATAGAGCCTTAGGAGCAGTTACCGGTGTTAACACAGCCATCGGAGGAGATTTTTACTTCGGTATGGGTTTTAGAAATCAGCTCAATAGCCCTATCACCAGCATTTCACTTAGCTTCATGCAAGAAACTTGGCGAGTTGGTAGTATCGGGATCGCGGATTTCAGTAGATTTGAGTTCAGCTCCAATGCGTTAGGGATCAACGATCAAAATGCGAATTGGGTGAATATTGCAAGTTTGGACTTAACTCCCGATGTCTTCGGTGTAGCTGGCCCAGTAGGTGTAGAACCGAATCGCACGGAAAGACAAGGGAGCCTCTCAGGTTTTTCCCTTGAGACTAATTCAACTCTTTGGATTCGGTGGGTAGACAGACACGTAACTGGTGGCACACTCTACGGTCTAGGTGTCGATGATCTGGAAGTGAATTTTCACACTGCTAGTGCTGCCCCAGTACCCGAACCAGCAACCCTTATACTAAGCGGCTTTGCCGCAACTTGTGCAGCAAGACGAGTCAAGTCTCGAAGAGCTAAGCAACAGGCGTCGCGTTAACAACCAACTCTTCGCCATCAACATCCTGGAAAAAGCAGGATCGGTAATTTTCGTGACATGCAGCGCCGACCTGCTCTACCTGAATCAAAAGACAATCTTGGTCACAATCGATCGACACTCGCTTTACGTGCTGAAAGTGACCGCTGGTCTCGCCTTTTAACCAAAAGCTCTGCCGTGAGCGGCTCCAATAAGTGCACTTGCCTGTATCAAGAGTCCGGTGTAAGGACTCTTCATTCATCCAAGCCATCATCAAAACCTGTCCATTTTCATGATCCTGAATAATCGCAGGGATAAGGCCGTCGGCGTTGTACTTCAGGTTCTGGAGAAGGGACATACGGCAAGTTTACTTTGGGAGGGCGTAAACGAGTTCGGGCACTCCCAAGTAAAATCATCGGACCTTGCCCAAACGTCAGATCACGAATCTAGCTCTTTGCCTTGCCGCAATTCCTCTTTTGGGTTGGTGGCTGACGGGGTTGTTTGATCTGGACGAGGGTTTTTACGCCGCTGTCGTCGCGGAGATGAATCGTCGAGGCGAATGGATTACGCCATTTTATAACGGTAAGCCTTGGTTTGAAAAACCCATCTTCGCCTATTGGCTGGCCAAACCAACCGTCGCCTTGTTTGGTGAGATGGTGGGTCCAAGGCTGCCTAGCATTCTTTGCACTTTTGGAACCTATATTCTGATTGCTGCCTATCTGCGTAAGCGCGTCTCAGAAAATGCTGCAGCCTGGTCCGTGCTGATTCTTGGATCGTCCCTTATCTTCATTGCCGTTGGGCGAATGATGATGACGGACATGCCACTTGTCTTGGCATTTACGGGCGCTATGTTGTCGTTCTGGGAGTCCCTCGTCGGCAATCGCAGGTGGCGAATTCTCACAGCTGCTCTGTTAGGAATTGGAGTATTGGCAAAAGGCCCCGTTGCGCTTATCCTCTTCGTCCCAATCGCAGCTTGGACCTATTGGAAGCAACCGGTACTCCGACCTGCATTCAAGGGTTATTGGCTCACAGGAACAGTGGTTCTTGCCGCAGTTATTGCAACTTGGTACATTCCGGTCTACCTGGCCAATGGCAAGCTTTTTGTTCAAAAATTCTTGATTGAACAGAATATTGGACGCTTCACCGGAGGTGACGCGGCTCACTCCATTAAGGGAGCTTGGACAGTCGTCCTCTATATCCCGGTCATCCTCGTTGGGATGATGCCTTGGTCAGGCTGGATTTGGAAATCATGGCCTCGAAAAGTGGATCACACAGCCTCTGCTTCAGGGCAAGTAGAGGGCTCCTTCACGCAGTTTCTCGCGGCCTGGGCCGCAATCATATTCCTATTCTTCAGCGTTTCCAGCGCCAAGCTGCCTCACTATGTCTTGCCAGTGTTTGCACCCATTGCCATGCTTCTGGGCATCTATTTTGCCCAGAAGAAGCCACTAGAATCTATTCGGCAAATGGCGTTTCCAATCGTTTGGACCTTGTTCATCGCGATCTTAGCAAATGCTGGATTTCTTTGGTGGTATCAGCAAAGTGGTCAATCTGAGGCGCACATGTTTGCAAGATACATCCGGACAAACAGCATTCATCAAGTCAAACGAAGTGTTGCCGTCTTTCAAGTTCCAAAGAAAGAAGGACGCCTCACTGCGGGAACACTCAAACTACAGGAAACAAGTCTGCCCTCCATGTTGCTCTACCTAGACTCGACGGTCAACGAGGCAGACACTCCAGAAGAAGTCGTATCTGGGAACAGTCATTGGCTCTTTACCCGCAAAGGCCGAATCACGGATGAGATTCGAGCTGACTTTGCTCGCTTAGGAAAACCACTCAACTTGGTTGGCCCAACCGGCGGGAACTTTGAACTGTACGAAGTCGGGTCTCATATCGATACCAGTCCGGTGCACTAACTCTTCTTTGCAATCACATGGTACACATGCCAATGCTTGGTCATGCCTTGGCTGGTGTGTCCGTCCTGTTCAGCTTCCTCAAGGTGAATCACCTCCCAATCCTTTAGCAATCCGCTCAACTCGTCAGCGGAATGCGTCAGAAGTCGATCCGCCCAATCATCTCTAAGACCAAGCAGTTCAAAAAGGAAGATTCCTCCTGGCTTGAGCCCAATCTGAATACGGTTCCAGAGCTCAGCGAGTCGTGCCTTGTCTTCAACAAAGAATAGGCTGTAAGAAGCAACGACAAGGTCATACGTGCCCGGCTCAATAAGGGCATCTTCCAACATGCTCTGGCGAGTTTCGACTCGTCCCCTTTCTTCTTCTGACAGGCGGCTTTGAACTATCTCCAATGCCATTTCGTGCCCATCTATCGCTGTTACAGTCCATCCTTTGCCTGCCAACCACTTCACTGCGTGCCCCACACCGCAGCCAAGATCAATCGCGCTACCTTTTTCCAGTAGATGTGGCTCCAGGATTGAGAAAAGGGGGTGAAGAGGCTTGGAAAGAGTGGACTGATAGTAGTCGGACCAGCTAGTAACGGGATTAGGCGGCAGGATCGGCATGTCTCCCAATCAGTATGCCTACAGCTGACGTACAATATTATTGATGAACGTAGTAACTGTTGATCCAGAGATAATGTGGGGCACACCTTGCTTCACGGGAACACGTGTCCCCGTTC
This sequence comes from Fimbriimonadaceae bacterium, assembly GCA_037190145.1. Lineage (GTDB taxonomy): Bacteria > Armatimonadota > Fimbriimonadia > Fimbriimonadales > Fimbriimonadaceae > 55-13. The sequence continues at coordinate 160,666 of JBBCJU010000008.1, read as the reverse complement.
AGACAGTCTTCGACTACTTTTTGGATGGACATACAATTGACGAGTTTCATCGAGACTTTCCAGAGGTCAAAAAAAGCCAAGTTTCAAAAGTAATTCAGCAAGCTTCGGAAGTGAAGTTCGTTATTTGCAAATCTGCATGAAGGTGCTTCTTGATGCATGTGTTACAGCACAGATACTCCCTCTCCTGTCATCACTTGATGTCACCACGGCAAGAGATCGAGGCTGGCACGAGCTATCAAATGGCAACCTCTTGAGTGTGGCCCAGCATGAATTTGATGTTCTCATAACGCTTGATCGAAACATGCGATATCAGCAGCCTATCCACAAGTTCAATATTGGGCTTGTGGTTATTCAAGGTGTTCGGAATACAGTCGAGTCACTTTAACCAAAACTGACGGATGTGATTGATGCAGTTCAGTTAATCGAGGCAGGGCAAACCGTAGTAATCGTTTAAGTTGCCGGGTAAAACCCGGTCAATATGTCCCACGGACCTCTTTCCAATATTGCTCAGATCGTCGATGCTCGAAGCAAGCGCATTTCCAGCTATGACCGCAAAGGCGGAAATGGAGATTGCATTGGGATTGATCCTGGCCAGACAAAAGTTATTGCCGAAATGGAAGGAGCCGGAATTGTAAAGCACATCTGGATCACCATCTCTTGCAAGGACGAACTGATTCGCCGAAATCTCGTCTTTCGCGCTTACTGGGATGGGCAAGAGCACCCGAGCATTGAAAGTCCGATCGGTGACTTCTTTGGACAAGGTTGGGGCATGAAGTACAACTTCATTTCTCTCCCCCTCGCTGCCGCTCCAGCTAATGGAAATGCCCTTGTTTGCTACTTCCCAATGCCATTTGGCAAGGGTGCCAAGTTCACTGTCGAAAACCAATCTACTGAGACGGTTGACTCCTTTTACTATTACATCGATTACGAAGAGCACGACTCCATCCCTGATGATATGGGCCGGTTTCATGCGCAATACCGCCAAGAAGTCACTCGGCCAGAATCCGATCTCGGCGATATTGAAAACGAGTGGGCAGTCTTTGGACCGTTTGCCGACAACCCGACAGACGAATTCAACTATGTATTCTGCCAACCGGAAGGCAAAGGCCACTTCGTCGGAGTGAACTATTACATCAATTCACCCAGCCCTATCTGGTACGGGGAGGGAGATGATATGTTCCTAGTGGATGGTGAACCCTGGCCAGGGTCCGCACATGGAACAGGCACTGAAGACTACTTCAACCAAAGCTGGTGTCCAGACGAGCATTACTGCCACCCCTATTTCGGCACGGCACGGGCACCAGGAAGGCTCAACGACTCACCTCGTTTTGGATGGTTGGGACGAACCCACGTCTACCGATTTCATCTGGAGGATCCTATTCGATTCAAGAAGAGTCTTCGTGCCAGTATTGAGCACGGTCATGCCAACTGCCTTACCCTTGACCTAGCCAGTGTTGCCTACTGGTATCAAACCACGCCCTCCAAGCCCTTCCCCGCTCTTCCATCAGTAGAAGAGCGGAGGCCAAAGCCAGAAATAAGCACCGTGGATGTACATCGGTGGCGCGATGCTTGGCGGCAAAATCGGGGCGGTGGACTACAGTTTGGAAACGAAACGTCCTAAACAAACTTACTACCGGACCGTCATTACCCGGTAGTAGATGTTCCGGCGCTGGTGCTTCCACTCGCCGACGTGCTGGAGGAACTTCCGCCGGTCGAGCTCGTGCCTGATCCGGTCGTTCCACCTTCGCCTACTCCACCCCAGAAGTCATCCCAATTCCAACTCTCAGTTGAGCCATCTGCGTAAGTCACGGTGTAACGCCCATGGGAGTTCCAGGCCATCATGGCCGGCAACAACGGGTCTGGACCGGTAAAGGTAGCACTTCCAGACCAATCTGAGTTATAAGTCCAAGTGCTAGCCCAGCCTCGCGAGTTTTCACAAGTGTATGTTCCAGAATTATCTGCGTTCCAAGTACCGCTATCTTCGAACCAAGGTGTTCCACCTGGTCCTTCCCATCGAGATTCAAAGCTAGAGGTCAGATCCGTCCATTGGCTTTCACCTGAATCGCTAGATCCATCGGCATATGTATTGGCATAAGACATGTTGCCATGAGTTGCGGATGTTTGAACCGAAATATAGGTTCCGTTGGAACCTGTTAGGGGGCCAGCAGAGAATGTGTATTGATTCGTATATGTCTGTGGATAAGAACCAAATTCACCGGTGTAGGTAGAAGTCACTTGACCGGCAGGTTGTGTCTTGGCCTCATCAAGAGTAAAGGTGGTGGTAGAAGTATTTTCGGTCCACTCAAAATCGACCCATAACCCAAGCCACTGATCGTAATAGAAATTTGAACCTGAGCCCGTCGAGCCGGTTGTGCCACTTCCCGTTCCGCCAGTAGAGCCTTCACCCGTGGTTCCTCCGAAGTTGCGGAAGAAGAAGCCGATTGAGGAAACACCCCCAAAACTCCCAGTTGAGCCTGTGGTGCCTCCTCCCGTGCCACCGCCGAATCCGTGCATCATGAACGGAGCCAATGCAATGCCACTCTTTGACATTGACATGATGGACAATCTTTGCACCTCTTGGACGGCACGGCCTGTCTCGGAGAGAGGAGTAGAGCTTCCTCCACCGCCGCTTCCACCACACGAGATAAGGGCGAGGGCGGTAACCGCAACCAAGATAGGAATTGGGAGTTTAAGTTTCATCTTTGACTTCTTTTCTTTGACAGTACCCGTCGCAACAAAGGTTCATCCTTCTCGAAGATACTCATTAACCTGTTCTGCAAGTTTGCGAGTCATGGTTGGAACGGCAGCTAGCTCGTCAATGGTCGCTCTACGAATCCCTTCTACCGAACCAAAGGTGCGGAGAAGAAGTCTGCGACGCCTCGGGCCAATGCCGGGTATCTCTTCCACCGCACTACCCGTCATACGCTTGTCACGGATTTTTCTATGGAATGACAATGCAAAGCGATGCGCCTCATCACGAAGCTTTCGCAAGATCAACAGGCCAGGGGAGTTAAGCGGTAGTTCTATATCCCTGTAAGAATAGTTTTCAGATACCCCAGTGAAGGCGTAAGGCCTCGAGCGTGCCTTCACTGGTTCTTCATGATCCAATGGCAATGGCTCGGTTTCTTGGCCCCCTCCAATAGCTTCAGGGATATACAAAAGCTCGTGTCGTTTTGCGAGTCCGACCATTGGAACGGTTAAACCGAGCTCGTCCCTTGCCTTTAGCGCGGCTCCAAGTTGACCTTTGCCACCATCAATCATGATGAGGTCGGGGAGCTTCGAGAACTTTTCATCGCCATCTACATAGGCACGCAATCGCCTTGTGATGACCTCATGCATCATGGCGAAATCGTTCGGACTTTCAGGATGCCACCGCACCTTAAAGCGTCGATACTCAGCTTTCGCTGGCTCACCCCCTTCGGTGACCACCATAGACCCCACTGGCGCAGTACCTTGGATATTCGAGATGTCATAGCCCTCAATGCGTATGGGCAGCGTTGGCAAACCAACCGCTTCTTGAAGTTGCGCCATAGCATCCTCCGCCCAAGCTTCTTTCTGAGCCAATTCCATCGACATTGTTGAAAGAGCTTGTTCCGCATTGTTTGCGGCAAGATCGATCAGCCTCAGTTTTTCGCCACCTTGAGGCACCTCTACGGTAACCGCCGATCCCTTCCTTTGCCGTAACCAAGTCTGGACAATGTTTCGCTCCTCAATCTCAACTGGAAGAAGAATCTCTCGTGGAACCTCGGGGGCATCCGTGTAGTACTGCTTCACAAATTCCTGGACCGCCTCGCCAGTTGGCACCTCACCCGCTCCATCCAAGATAAATTGACGTTGGCCAATCAATTTTCCACCGCGTACATACAGCATCTGAATGGCAGCTCCGCGTTCGTCTTTAACGACCGCTATAACATCCTGATCTGTTCGGTCTCCGCTTAAAACTTTCTGCCGCTGCATGAGAGTTTCTATCGCAGAGATTTGGTCGCGGAGCTTGGCCGCTCGCTCAAAATCCAGGTTCTCGGCCGCCGTATTCATATCGGCCCGAAGATCATTTACGATCCCTTCTTCCTTCCCTTGCAAGAAACGGTCAACTTTTTTGATGACCTCCTGATACTCCCCAGAATCCGATAGCCCCGCGCATGGCCCTAGACATCGACCTAAATGGTAGTAGAGGCATGGGCTTTGAACTCGTTGCCCACTCCACGACTTGCCGCATGGAATGAGAGGGAACACTTTGTGGAGGAGTTGAAGGGTGTCTCGAACGCTAAACGCGGACGTATACGGCCCATAGTACTTGCCTCCATCTTTACGAACCCGCCTCGTAAACATCACCCGAGGAAATTTCTCTTTAGTGACCGTTATATACGGATAACTCTTATCATCTCGCAGGCGAACATTGTAAGGAGGACGATGCTCTTTGATCAGATTGCATTCCAGAACTAGAGCCTCGACCTCTGAATCAACCACGATCCATTCAATGTCTCGAACTTTGCTCACCAATCTAGCAATCCTCAGTCCGTGGCGAGTCGATTCTTGGAAGTAGCTCCGAACTCGATTCTTAAGGTTGATTGCCTTTCCGACATAAAGCACCTCCCCTTTCTCATTTCGGTAAATGTAGCAACCTGGCTGGCCAGGAAGTTTCTTCAACTTCTCTGCAACTTGTTCGACCAGTTTTGATTTGGACATGGAGATTAGGGAAACGAGTTTCCGACTCTCTACATTACTCCGAACCTAACTGCGATGTACTTTCCTCGAGCTTGTAGGTCTCATAAGCACCGCAAAAATGCCGACAACGCCGAATAGCATGAACGGAACATCCTCTTCTGACGGGGAAAAATATGCGTTGGAAACTTGTGTTATCTATATCTGCAGCCACCATGGCGATTTTGGCAACCGGCTATCAGGGCCTCACACCGGGCGAACAAGCTCCAGAATTCTTGATCCCATCCATTGAAGGAAAACGGCTTAGCCTAAAAGATTTACGTGGTGAAGGAGTCGTCTTTCTCTACTTCATCCGGGACGGGGACCCCGTGAATAACGAAGCGATGAATACTATTCACCGTATGATCCGGGCCTACTATCCCAACAATCACGCAAAGTTCTTTGGCGTAATCAACGTGGATCAAAATCGGGCAAGATCCTGGAATGCGGAGATAAACCCTCCCTACAAACTACTGCTAGATCCAAAAAACGAATTGGTCTACAAATACAAGATCGAAAGCTCGCCCGCAATTGTTGAGATAGACTCTTCTGGAAAAATTGTCAAAGAATGGCAAGGATTTTCCGGCTACTGGCTAAAGGATTTGAATGGATTTTTAGCCAAAGCCACACGCAAGCCCCTTCAAAAATTCGACTTCTCAAAAACACCGTCTGTCACCCAATTCGGTCGCCCTTATCGGGAGAATTAGGCCTTTTAGCGAAGGAGTGGGAACCTGGTGGAGCTTAATTGCCTTACGACTAATGCTTCCACCAAATGGTCTCTTCGTTTCGAACAAGAATAGTTGGCGCTCCGCTGTATCATGGGAGAGTGGTCGATTTCCTCAATAAGGAATCGATAATAGCTATGCGTGACTTTGAGGCTCGGTTACAAGATGAACTTCCAGTTCTGTACCGAGTTGCAAAACGCCTTGCCAAATCCACTGATACCGCGGAGGATCTTGTCGGTCAAACCATTTATGCCGCGATCAAGTTCAAGCATTCGTTCGATGGAAGGCACCTGCGCAGTTGGCTGATAAAGATTCTGCGCAATGAGTTCAATACGTTGGTCCGTAAAGAGCAAGCACGGCCCACAGTATTGCTAGATGAGGTTGACGGTGAGGTTGAATCCTTCTGGGATGAGGTCCACTGGCGGGTTGATGCTGAGACATTGATGCGCGAGCTCGATAACCTGAGCGAAGAGCATCGAATGATTATTCAACTTTGTGATGTCGAGGAAATCAGCTATGAAGATGCCGCTGATGCACTGGAAATTCCTATCGGCACAGTGCGTTCTCGTTTATTCAGAGCTAGAGCAAAGTTGAGGGATCGGTGTGCTGGTTTAGTGCAATTGGAGGGCGAACTCCGATGAAGGTGAATTGGCAGGCTTACCTTGACCAAAGCCTAAGCGAAGCTGAGATGCGGGTAGCCGAACATGAACTGGCGAATAACCCCTCGGCTCGACAAGAACTGAACGGCTTAAAGAATTTTCTGGTAACCGTTCGAAACGTTGGTCAGGCAGAAGAAGTCCCCTTAGAGCGCCTCAGTCGGCTGTTGCCTGTCCAACCAACCAAGAAGTCATGGATTCCAAGGATTGCGTGGTCGGCTGGACTAGTTGCGACGATCATCGCTGGAGTCTGGTTCTTACAACCTCAGCCCACGCGGGTAGAGATCTATACAAGCAACCCATTTGAGGCGACTCAATGGGCTAAACAAAGACTTGGAATGGATATTCCGGTGATGGATCTGGGATCCGACGCTCAACTTTTCCTTGTTCACGAGGGCAAACAGCGATGCTGTTTTGACTACCGCGTCCACGGGGATACCTATCATGTAAATGTGCGGGCAGATGATCGCGGTATTAGGTTGGAGGGGACACCAGTGACATTGCAGACCGGAACACCTGCCGCAATTGATCGGGGAGTACGTTGGCGAGAGCGAAAATTTGAGTTCTTCATTGTCGGCCCTCAGAAGAACATATCTCTGGATTTAGCCAATAGAACCAGTAAGCTGCTTACTCAACGAATTTAGAGGAAGCTAAAGGTAGGCTTATCTGAGGATGGCAACCCATGCGGTGAAACCGCTAAAAGATCGCTTTCTACGTCCCTTTTCTAAGTTCATCAATAACGAGGCCAGTAGTGGCATCGTATTGATGATTGCAGCGGTCGTTGCGCTTGTTTGGGCAAACTCACCGTGGGGGCAAAGCTATTTCTCCACTTGGCAGACAGTTTTTTCTCTGCGATTCGGCTCCTTTGTGCTAGAAAAGCCCATCCTGCTATGGATCAACGATGGCCTAATGGCCGTATTCTTTTTCCTGGTCGGACTAGAGATAAAGCGTGAGATTCTTATCGGTGAACTGGCTTCGGTTAGAAAAGCCACATTGCCAATTGTTTCGGCGATCGGCGGCATGGTTGTACCGGCCCTTCTTTATGTAATTTTCACGCGAGGTGGTGATGGAAGCCGTGGTTGGGGCATTCCAATGGCTACAGATATTGCGTTCGCGCTCGGCGTTCTCAATCTGCTGGGTTCCCGAGTTCCCCTTGCTCTCAAAGTCTTCCTAGCTGCGGTCGCTATCGTAGACGATATCGGTGCAGTCTTGGTCATTGCTATCTTCTACTCAGAAGAGATTAAGTGGGCACTCGTGGGAGGTGGGTTTGCAATCCTGGCGGGACTCGGAGTCCTAAACCGCTTGGGAGCTAGGAACCCAGCCTTGTACATCATTCCTGGGATCGTGCTTTGGGTTCTTTTCCTTAAGTCTGGCATCCACGCAACGGTCGCCGGTGTTCTCTTGGCGATGACTATTCCAACGCGGGTACATCTGGTTCCTAAGGAGTTTTCAGAAGAAGCGAACAGCGCTTTGCAAGAGTTTGATAAGGCTTCTGATTCTAAGGATCGGACCCTGATGAACGAAGATCAACAGGCGGCGGTTCACGTTTTGGAAGAGGCTTGCGAAAAGGCACAAATGCCACTCCAGAGGATAGAGCATGGTCTTCAGCCGTTCGTAAGTTTTTGCATCATGCCAGTCTTTGCCCTTGCAAATGCAGGGGTTGCCTTCCGCGCCGATTCTATATCAGCTTTCTCAGACCCGGTTGGACTTGGCATCCTGTTCGGATTGCTAGTAGGTAAGCCGCTAGGCGTTGTCCTTGCCGCCTGGCTAGCTGTGAAGGCTGGTATTGCATCTTTACCTGCTCGGGTGGGCTGGCGACAAATGACGGGAGTGGGTGTATTGGCAGGAATTGGCTTCACCATGTCGCTCTTCATTACTGAACTAGCTTTCAAAGATGTACAGCATGTAGAAACAGCCAAAATGGGAATTCTGGCTGCATCTCTCGTTGCAGGCACATGTGGATTTCTGCTTCTAAAGAAGAGTACACGTCTGAAAGTCGAAAGTTAACGCTCTTCAGATCTGCTTAAAAGTTCACGCATTTCGCCTAAGGAGCGATCTGCCCCAAAGACTTCTTTGTAAGCTGCATCTAGAAGGTCAAATATTTCAAGAAGAGCCTGGAGGCGAACCTTCATCGTGTTTGCTTGCCCGGAGGGATCAGCTGATGGGACTCGTTGCAAACACTCTCGGATAGCATCCGTTGTTGGATCAATCTCCCGTCTCTTCCGCTCTCGGACCACTCGAATAAACATCTGGTAGGGGTCCGTCTCACTGATGTACGTGTCCTTACGATCACCGGGACGGCGGAATCGACGCACAATTCCCCAATCCATCAACTCCCTTAGATTCATCGAGGCATTGCCACGACTAATCTGAAGTCTATCCATGATCTCGTTCACTTCAAGGGGGATACCTGTGACAAATAAAAGAGCGTGAATCTGCGCCATCGTTCGGTTGATTCCCCAACTAGAGCTCATTCGGCCCCACTCCAGAATGAACTGGTCCTGTGCCTCTACTAGGTTAGGATCAACTGCGGCTTCAGCTTTTGACGACATCGCTTCTTCCCAGTGTATCTAACCTACGGATTTTCTTCCACTCACCAATAATATCTATCGGTCTAACGCAAGGATGGGGCACTCTTCCGTTACGGATTTTGTAGGGACACGCACGCGGTTCCAGCGGTTTTCTGATTCCAAACTGATGAACGGTTGGATCAATCACTTTTCGCTGAACAATCTGTCTGTGCGTTCTTCGACTGAGAACTATCTTCAACGAGGAGATAGGTTTATTTTCCATGCGGCAAGCCCACTTGCGAACGCAAGGTTCATCGCCGACTTTGTAGGAGTTGATGGGCTGGAATTGTTTCGATCTTCAAACATTCAACTTAACGAGAATAGCCAGGCGAACATCCTAGAGTTCCCTGAAGCTTCTTATAGTTTTCGGTTAGTGAGTCAACTGGAGTATCAACCACCTACCGAAGAAGTTAGATTGGCAACGGATGGGTGCGTTGCTGAAGTTATTCGAGCGGATGGCTCCTCACAGAACACGTTCTTGTCTGATGTATCTGAATCAGGGGCGGGAGTTTTGGGCCCCGAACCTTTCAAGCGTGGAGAAATTGTGCGATTAAAGATAGATGCACAGATGCGGAGCTTGGAAATTGAAGCCGAAATTCGTTATAGCGTAAGATCAAAAGTCGCACCAGATATGTATAAGTCTGGGCTTAAGTTGCATGGCTTTGGGAGACTAGAGGGGGCAGTATGGCGGAATTTCCTGAAGGCCGCATAAAATCATTCACGGTACAAGAACTTCATGGCACTCGGTGCCGCCTTCAGAGGATAAGCGACCTTAAGTTTTTTTCAGGTTGGGTTCGGCAAGTGACGGTTGACAGAATCAAAGTAGAGCTTAAGGGGAAACCCATTGTCGCTACTCAAGATCGTTTTAATGTTGAGGCATCCATTGAGCATGCCACCGTAAGTTTTCCTTGCGATGCAATAGATGTTCACGGGAACATGTTAACGCTTGATATTTCTGGCGAACCAACACTGTCTACCCCTGGGCAAGAAGCTCGATATCAAGCAAATGGCATTACCGTTTCAGTCCATCGAGGAGACGGCACACCCGTTCAGGCAGAAGCAGTAGATATTTCGGCCAATGGACTAGGCATTCTCACTTACGACGAAGTTCCCCGCTTTGCAAAAACTAGGTTAGCGGTAAGAGGTCCTTTCGCGGCGGTCGAGTGTGTCGGAATGGTTCGGTACTGCCGCCAAGACACCGTAGAACGCGATGCTTATCGCATCGGCTTCGAAATTCAATTTGAGGACCGTCTCTCTAAGGCAATGTGGCTTAGATTGGTGTTGGGAGCTTCAAAAGCTCCCGCGCAGGCCGCTTAACCGGCGAGCTTTCCACCTTCAATTCTGTTTTTCTCGATGAAGCTTCGCCATTGAGGTGGAACATCGGTATCAACGAAAATTGCGGTTACCGGGCACTCTGGTTCGCAGAGTCCACAGTCAATGCATTCATCAGGATTTATATAGACTTGTTCATCCCCGTCATAGATACAATCGACCGGGCAAACGGTCATACAGGACTTGTCCTTGACTCCAATACAGGGTTCAGCGATCACATAGGGCATCGATTGATTCTTCCTTCTCCAAACGATATAGAAGTGTAACACAAAGCGCGGCTTGTCGATTTGGCTCCACTTCCTACGCTTTTGATTTGGATATTCGGCTAGTCTTTGTTAAAATTAATACCAACTCTGCAAAGGCGCGGAAAGATCTTTTAACCTTGGAGGTTGAATTTGCGCCTTGCACGCACTTTCTCCGTTTGTACACTAATAGGATTGTCGTTGCCCGTTTGGGCTGCAGAAACCGCACCAGCGGTTGATAAAGGGGATAGCACATGGATGATCGTGGCTACCGCCCTTGTCCTTCTTATGACACCTGCTCTGGCTCTCTTCTACGGGGGCATGGTTCACAAGAAGAACGTGCTAAACACGATGCTTTTGAGCTTTGCCATGATGGGAGTCGTCAGCATCGTCTGGGTGCTGATTGGCTACTCGCTTACCTTTGGCAAGTCATCCAACGGACTCATTGGAAGCTTGGAATACCTGTGGGGCAACGGCATATCTATGACCACCCCGTACGGCACTCAAACAATACCGGCGGCACTCTTCATGTTATTCCAAATGAAGTTTGCCATCATTACTCCGGCTCTTATCTCTGGGGCTGTCGCTGAGCGAATCAAGTTCAGTGGCTATCTTGTTTTTATGACCCTTTGGTCAATCGTTGTCTATGCACCAGTAGCTTGCTGGGTTTGGAACCCGGATGGCTGGCTGCTAAAACTAGGCGCACTAGACTTTGCTGGCGGAACCGTTGTGCATATGGCAAGCGGCGTTTCTGCGCTGGCCTTATGCTATGTCTTAGGCAAGCGAACTGAGTCCAAGATTATTCCCAACAATATCACCCTCACCCTGCTCGGGGCAGGCATGCTTTGGTTTGGTTGGTTTGGCTTCAATGCGGGCTCTGCTCTGGCGATGAATGAAGTTGCGGTCTCCGCATTCTTGACAACACACCTTGCGGCAGCCGCCGGAATGTTGGCTTGGATGGCGGTCGAGTACATCAAGGTCGGTAAGGCATCGGCAATCGGTGCGGCTTCTGGTCTCGTTGCCGGTCTAGTTGGTATCACCCCGGCTGCGGGTTTCGTAAGCTATGGCTCAGCAATCGTAATTGGCCTGGCTGCAGGTGCCATCTGCTACCTGGCGATCAGCCTAAAGCACAAACTGGGCTACGACGATGCCCTAGATGTGGTTGGTGTACACGGTGTAGGTGGACTCGTCGGAGCCGTCTTGACAGGCGTCTTCGCCTCTCCTGCTATTAATCCCGGTGTTGTCCTTGATGGTGGTCGAGGCAAGTTGATTATGAATCAGCTCATCGCGATTGGCGTTGTCGCCGTGTTCGCTGCGGTCGGCACGCTCATTCTGGCAAAGATCGTCCAAGCCACCATAGGCTTGCGAGTTAGCGAAGCAACCGAAAAGGCTGGCTTAGACTCCGTCGTTCATGGAGAGTCTGGTTACGGCATCGATGGTTCTCTTATCGGACATCCAAGCATCTCTACAGCAGTTGTCGCAGATGACCAACTAGTTGGAGCGAAGAACTAACGAGCAACCAAATGACCCCGCAAGTACCGTTTGGCATACCAAGCGGCAACTCCAGCGGGGTCTTTATCAACACTCGGTTGTAACGCGAACATACCCGCCAAGAAGATATCCGCTAACCTTCCCACAGGTTCTGGATTCAGTTCTCCCCGCTCAATCCCACCAATCAAAATGGCGCAAAGCGGTTCATAAACGGATCGAAAGTAAGCACCGTAAGCTGCTTCTCTTGAAGCCTCCTTGGTAAGAAGGGGTAGGTCGCGAATAATCTGGCCGAAGTCAAAAGAGGCCGTTACAAAGTAAATAGAAGCAAATGCGGCTAATCCATCTTCAAGGCCAATTTCGGGACGAATCGCAAGCCTTGACCTCATCTCAAGGGCAACCTGCTCCAGCCACGCTAGATAAAGTCCCTCTTTGTCTCCAAAGTGATAATAGAGAGTTGGTGGCTGGATCTCCGCACTTTTCAAGATTGGTGCAATCGATACTTCGGAGAAGGATCGGGCACCAAAAAACTGATCGGCGGCTTTAAGAATCTTCTCCCGAGCGTTCATTCTGCCGAATATTATCGGTTTCTGGTCGACTTATGCTGGTTTCTCGCCCTGAGCCCTACGGTTGTGTAAAGTTTCGATGCAAAATATAACTTACTGGCGTAGAACCAAGACGGAGATTTGAGAATACGAAAATGATCACCTTAACCCCTCGAGCCGCAACTGAGTTGAAGGACCTTCTGCAAAGCCAAGACCAACCAGATTCTGGTCTACGTGTCTGGGTCCAAGGTGGAGGCTGTAGCGGTCTCTCCTACGGAATGGCACTGGATAGCGAAGCTCCTGATGAGGCCGATCAGGTTTTTGAGCATGAAGGCATCAAGATTTATGTCGACCCCCTAAGCTTGGGCTACATGGACGGCAGTTCTGTAGACTACGTAGATGATGTCCTTGGTGGTGGATTCAAGATTGAGAACCCCAATGCAGTTAGTTCTTGTGGATGTGGCTCTTCTTTCAAGACCGAAGGGTCCGAAGGTGCAGCAAGCGGCGGTTGCGGTTCCTGCGCCCACCGATAAGGAAGTGCAGAAACAAAAAAGCTCCCGGAGAATATTCTCCGGGAGCTTTTTTGCTTGGAACCTATACCAGCAGGCTATCGCACTGCCGCTGAAAGATTGCGTGGACATATTCCGCAATTGCAAGCCGATCTCCGTGCGTCTCCGGAATGAATCGCATTCCTGAAGTAAACAGATCACTCGATTCAATTGGAGTGCTGTACCGCACCTCAGCTCTAAGGTCGAGGACATCACCCGAGCTGGTTCCCACCCGAATTTTACAGATTGCCCCAACCGGCAGAAGAACCTTGGAACGGAGCTGAACTCCACCCAAGCTGATGTCGGCGATCACGGTATTCACGTTATCACCTTTGCCTCTCACGGACACCACCGCGTAATCGAGAATCTCGTAACGGAGATAACGCCTCTTGTCTGGTCGAACTTTTTCGCTCAAGTGTTCCTCATCTAGGCGGCTGGACTAAGTTCACTTAATCCAATCACACCATCCTTCAATACAATTTCGGTTAGAATCTCCACAAGCTCAGGGTCTAGCTCACCAGCTTTTGCCATTCCACGCAGAACCTCGGTAGCCTCCTGAACATTCATTGCTGGTCTATAGGCTCTATTAGACGTAATTGCATCAAATACGTCAGCGACTCCAGCAATACGGACCAACAAAGGTATCTCATCGCCTATCAATCCATCCGGATACCCTGTTCCATTTAGTCGCTCGTGATGCCAGCGAATAATAGGCACACAATCTTTAAACACCGGAATGTTTTCCACCATTTTTGCTCCATGAGCAGAGTGCGCCTGGATAACCTTGTACTCATCTTCGCTCAGTTGACTGGGCTTTGTAAGGACTTCATCCGGGACACCAATCTTGCCGATATCATGGATTAGCGTGCCCCTCTCCAAAGTCTTCATGTCTTGCGACGATAACTTAAGCGAGCGACCAATCGCTAAGCTGTACTGCATGACCCTGGAAGAGTGGCCGGCGGTATTGATATCTTTAGCTTCAACCGCTTTGACAAGCGTCTGGGTCATGGCCTCAAAGTTGTCCTCTAACAGAGACACTGCCTCACTTAACAAGCGATTCTTTGATTGAATTTCCCGATTTCTGCCCTTAAGGGCTTCTTGGTTCCGGACTCGCTGTGAAACATCAACCGCAAAGCACAACAAGCACTCAAACTCTCGATTCGCGTTTAAGAGCGGAATAGCCCTTACATCTAGGCTTAAGTGCTCCTCGCAGCCCAGATTAAGGGTCAAGTTCACGTCAAAAGATGAAGTGGTCTCTTCTGACAAATCTAGCCGGCGAATAAAATCTGCCTTCTCTGCTGAGGTGAGCTTAGACAAGAACAACTCAAGCCGGTCAGACTCGTGATCAATTTGGCACAAGTCCTCCCAATGTTGGTTTGAGAACGTAATCCGCCCACCTTCGATCATAAACAGACCAATGGGCATGTTTTCTACAACATGCCGATAAGCAACTTGGTGGAATTCTGAATCTGTCTGTGCGGCAACAAGATCTTGCTGTTGGATACTTCCGATCCTAACAATGGCTAGTGCTCCAAGGGCCAACAAGCCTGATGCAATAAACATCACCACCATGTTTCTTTGCCCGTCTTCCAGCCGTTTTTGTAACCACAGTTGGAGCCGCTCACTTTCCTTGAGCTCTGCTTTGAGTTCACCAACGGTCTGAGGCAGAATGCGCGAAAGATCACCATCCTGTGTGCCTCGAACAATCCTCTGATAGACCCACGGAATGTTTAAGGATCGTGCGTTCTCTGCGATTTGCTTGGCACGTCCCTCCGATATCGGCATCTGAGCCAAGTCGCCAGTTATTTCTACCAAGCTTCGATATTCCCTTGCAGATTCACCCAGTTCCTTCGCCCATTTCCCTTGCATCGAGAGGCTCTGCAGTCCACCCACGAAGATAATCATGGCTAAGCAACCAAGAATGACTTCCAAGATGGTTGCTCGAAAAATAAGGTTCGAATCCACAACGTAGCGCAACCAGCCACGGTTGTTCTTCGCTTTCGCCATTTTTCGAGAAAAGAACCAACCGAAAAAGAGCCCAGCAATAACGACCGTAGCCGCACCACCGATAGCCATGTATTGCAGGTCTCGTTTGTGGTCGGCAATTTCATGTGCGTGCCTATCCAAACCTAAGATAGCAATGACTTCGCCACTCTGGTTGAAGATCGGGGCATATGCGCTCACAAAAGTTCCCCACCGATCTACAATGGGCTCTTCTTCTACCGTTACCGAACCACTCGTAAAGGCTTGCTTGGCCGTATCAGACATCTCAGGATAGGGATCACCAAGGTAGGACTTATTATCGATCCCATCGTGATCATGATCGCCTGGTGGAGTTGGATCAAGGACAAAGTAGTAGCCTTTGGAATCCTTCGAAATCGTATAGATGTAGCGGATGTCTTTAAGGCGCGCCTTGATGTCTGCAAGCTTTTGGTTCTCTCTGCGATAGAGAGGAGAATTCATTTGGGAGGCGTGTTGAAGAGCCTGGTGCGACCGAGGATCTACTGCAAGAGCAGCAACCGAAGCTAATCCCTCAAGTTCCCGGCGATAGTCGCTTTCGTAGCGGTCTACAGAAAACTTAAAAAGCGAACCTCCAGCTGTGATTCCAACGATCACAAACGCAATCGTGAGTAGCGCCCACAGCTTTTGCTGTGCCCGAGATGGTTTAGTGGCTTGCATGCTCTATTCGTCTTCCAATATTTTTCATTGGCAAAATACGAGCATCTATGTACAAAAAAGAGCGCAACCATCTATTGGTTGCGCCCTATTCCGCTATTTTTGTATCTTTACTTGATCGGCATTATCAAGACATGTCCTGTCTCAGGATCAAACTCGATATCAACTTTTAGTGTTTGCTGAATAAAGCTGAGAGGAACAATCGTTCGACCGCGCTCAATGAAGGGGGCGACTTCCATCTCCACCTTGTTGCCGTCAACCTGAGCTTCCTTATTGCCAATCCAAATAAAGATCTCGCGACCGTCAGCCTTTGCTTGAACCAGTTTCTCAAACTCTTTCCACTTGACCTCGCCACCCGCTTTCTCAAGGAGGTGCCGAATTGGAGTCAAAGGAATTCCATTCTCAACTCGAGGTGCAACATCAAAATTGATATTTGACTTGTTATAGGAGAGAACCAGGTTAGCTAGGTTAGGAAGACGCTGTCCCTTGGTAATCGCAATCTTAGCCGCAGAATTCTTCACCGCATTAACCGTCGCCACGGTGGACACGTTCTTCTGAGGGACCATCGCGAGACGATTTCCTGTTGGAGTCAAATACTTTGGACCCGTAGCACTACTCGTCGACTTAGCAGTGGCCTTGGTACCACTCATCCCGCCCAAGTTTGCCTTGTTAGGATTAAGCGCAAGTGCCATTGGCTCAGCAGGATTGGATACCTTTGCTTGCTGATTGACAGGTTCGGAGTTGGAACTCTTCGTTGTCTTTACCCCGCTGAGTTCAGCAGTCGTTAAATTCGATGGGTTTGATTTGGGTTCAGGAGTTACAATTCGATTGGTACGGCCGCCAGGATTATTGACGAAAACCTTTACCTTACGGGTCTTCATAGTCTTGCTAGACTCATCAACCACCCATGCTTCAAGCTCGTGCCAGCCATTTGTCTCTCGTTCGGTATCCCAAACGTAGTTGAACGGAGGAACGTTCATCATTGCCTTGAACTGGTTATCAATGAAGAAGCTCACGTAGGTGTTTCTGAGCTCACGACCAAAGCCAACTTTGATCTCCACTGGACCTTGTACGGTAGCGCCCATCTTGGGGCCAGCAAGGTAAACAGGGCTGCTGTTTCCACTTTCAGCGGCTACATTTGACTTTTCGGTCCCCACCAACTTTCCGTTCTTGTCATAGAGGAACACCTCTATGGCATTGTCGCCGTCGTTTAGTGTTGAAAGATCAAGCGTGAAATTGGTTTCTCCATTTGCCTTACCTGAGTTAACAGAGCGAGTCCCCAAACTCACACCATTCAACTTGAGCTCGACAAGAGCAACATTTGCGCCGGAGTAGCGCACGGTCAAGGTTGGGCTGTTGAGTGCTCGATCAATCGCGATCTTCACATCAAACATGAAGGCGTTCGCGGCAACACTCAAAACTGCCAATCCCGCAAGGACGCATAACTTGCGAAGGCTTCTTCTGGTCATAGACATATCCACCGTACCCAAACAACATCCCGACATGCGGGAAATTCAGGTTATTCTTACACGCTTAGACCTGTTTGTCAAGCTGTAACGTTAAGACCTTAACCAGCGCCCTATTCGTTCGAGGCACAATCCAGGCAAAATAGCGGACATGCTCTCCTTGATTTGCGGCCTTGTTTTTGCTCCCGAGCCTCCAACAGAGTTTTATCAATTCTTAAGCAAAAAGGATGATTCGACAAGCTGGAGAATTGTTCGCGAGGATCGAGGCCAAACTGAGATTGAACTGACAAGCCAGAAATGGCAGGGCATCACCTGGAAGCATGGGATCTTAATTCAACAACCTCCTACAGTTGAGTTCAAGGGAACGGGAGTTTTGTTCATCACTGGTGACGGCCCTCGCGATGGTGACCGCACTCAGATACGGCTTCTTAGTGCTGCAACCGGCATGCCGGTCGCAATGCTGTTCGGGATTCCCAATCAGCCCATTTGGGACATGAGAGAAGATGATCTGATTGCCCACACCTTCGAAAAGTATCTATCTACGAAGGATTCTAGCTGGCCACTTCTGTTCCCAATGACCAAGAGCGCAGTCAAAGCAATGGACGCTGTAGAAGACGTCACAAAGAAGTCGGGGAATCCACTCAAAAAGTTTCTCGTTACCGGCGCAAGTAAACGAGGTTGGACAACATGGTTGGTCGGAGCAACCGGAGACAAGCGTATAGCGGGTATTGCTCCTCTGGTGTATGACAATCTAAACATCCCGATTCAGATGAAACACCAGATTGACACTTGGGGAGAATACAGCCTTCAAATTCAAGACTATACTCGTCGTGGACTTCAGGCAAAGCTCGAAACCAGTCTTGGTCAGAATCTATCGCGCATGGTAGATCCCTATTCCTATCGAGATCGGATTAAGGTTCCCACCCTCATCGTGAACGGCGCCAATGATCCTTACTGGACGGTCGATGCGCTTGGAAAGTATTGGGGAGATCTGAAGCAGCCCAAGTGGTCGCGGATCATACCAAACGTTGGTCATGACTTAGGAGGCGGAATCCTAGCCATCGAAACGATCGGGATGTTCGGAAGATCATTAGCCGGGGCTTTCAAGATGCCTCAGTGGCAATCAAAGATAGTCGATCAAGGGCAATCGCTTTCCGTCAGCTTAACGACAAAGTCAAAAGAGTTTGTTAGTGGAAAAGTCTGGGTAGTGAGGTCAGACTCTTTGGACTTCAGAAGCCACAAGTGGCAAGAAGTAGCTAACCTTTCTCCAACAAATACAAATATCTCTGTTCCAAGAACCGCTGGTCAGAATATCGCAGTGATGGTGGAAGGACGATTTCGATTCGGAGCCCGCGAATTCAGTCTCTCACAGCCCGTCCAGGTGTTCAAGAAGAAGTAAGTTGCGACGGACCGCGTGCCCCCACGCGCCAACTCGCTTGGCTTAGTAAAGACACGTTTCGAACTAGACCCATAAATTCCCGCTTAGAGAACTTATGGGTCTAGATGTACCCGTATGCGTGTGACACAAACGGTCCGATTAGGGTCGGTACTCGGCAACGATAACGGAGCCTATTCCGCCTCTTACGTTAAAGGTTCCGGTCACCTTCATATATCGAGGCTTGCAAGCTTCAGCGAGTTCATCCAGTAGGCGATTAGTCACTGCCTCATAGAATATCCCTTCATTTCGAAAGCCGTAATAGTAAAGCTTTAAGGCCTTCAGCTCGATACAAAGCTCATCAGGGATGTATTCCAGCTCTATCGTTGCAAAATCCGGTTGCCCTGTCTTCGGACATACCGAAGTGAATTCGGGACATGAGTGGATAATCGTGTAGTCACGATGTGGAGCCGGATTCGGAAAGGTCTCGATGGAAGCCATTTAGAGATATAGTTTACCGACGGCAACATCTGGTCAAGGTCAATCTTCCCATGCTCCCTCAACCTATCCTAGATCAATTGCAGAATGCCAAAGACGGTCACCGATTGGTTGCTTACCATTGCTGGGATGATGATCCCTCCATCTTTGTAGTGGGCTTTGTCGAAGATATCAAGTCAGATCGAGTTATCTTTGACATGGTCGGGTTGTGCGGGGAACCAGAAGAAGAGACAGATGTGGTGCCCATGGATAAAATTCAATGGGTAGATTTCGACACTGAGTATTTACGCGGCCTAGAAAGGCTCTACCCAGTTTATGAACAGCTCATTGGCAAGAAGCCTTCATCTGGTATCCGAGTAAGTAAAGAGAGCTCAATTCTTAAAAACTTAAGAGAAGCAAAGGAAAACCAGGAAATCGTCCTCATCGAAATGGATAAAGGAACGCGCGACGTCTTGGTCCGTGATATTGCCGAGCCATTCTTCGCTTATACCGAGATACGAGATGGTGGTCAGCCGGACGGTATATCTTGGTTAAAGATTGATCACATCAAGGTTTTGAAGCGAAAATCCGACCGACAAATCGCCGATAAGTTTCTGCTTGAAAGCAGATTAACCACCACCTAATTCTCTGACCTTGCCAAGAGCGTTGGTAAGCGATGCAGACGCCTGATCGTAGAGAGACTGTGCTGAATCTAGCTTGACCTTCAAATCCCGATAACCCGAATCAATTCGTGCAAGGGCTTTCGTAGCGTCTTCGTACTGCTGCTCCGCAATCTTTCCTGTGGCCATCGCATTGGCAACAGCCTGTTGAGATTGCTCTTGAAGATTCTTAAGATTCATCGCGGCCTGAATCTTCTTCATTTGCGACTCGACGGCACTCATCTGAGCTTTATCAAGTGGGTTCTTCACCTCAATCTTCGACAATTGCTCCTGAAGTTTGGATGTTTGGGCTTTGGCTTCCTTCAAAGCTGCGTTGCTTGAGGAAGCGCTCACTTTACTCGCCTCTCTCATCGCAGAGTTCCACGCCGTAGATACCGCTTCTCTAGCCGATGCAAACGCGACGGCAGCATTAAGCTTAACATCCGTTTGATCTCTCTCATTGCAGCCTGCAAGCAACACCACCGGCACAAGGAATGCCCAAAACTTCATAACCATAGAATACGGGAATGTTTGTGCTGAGGTTGCTAAAGGCCCCAATTGGATCTTTGACCAGCCCATGTTCACAGGGGAAGCATGGGTAGTTTTCGATTTAATTCCGTATAATCTGCCCCAATGCTCCGAACGACTTATCTCCACTCAGACTGGGAGTTCGCCGAATCTACCTGGCAAGCTGGCGGCGATGAATACCTTTCTTCTCCAGGCTGGCTTTCCGCTCAGGTGCCTGGCCATGTTCATCTCGATCTGGTTCAGCACGGGATTATCCCAAATCCGTTTGTAGGGATGAACGAACTTGGGTGCCAATGGGTGGATGAGAAGGATTGGAGCTATCGAACGACCTTCGAGTGGCATGCGGATCCATCCAATCCGAATCGAGTATTGCAATTCGAAGGCCTTGATACAGTTTGTGCCGTCTTCCTCAATGAGGAAAAAATTGCGGAACACGACAACATGTTCGTTCCCTTAGAAGTAGATGTCACCAATAAGCTTCGAGAGGGTGAAAACACGCTGAGAATCGACTTCCAAAGCGCAGTGCGTGTTGGATGGGCAAGGAGAAAGGCGTACTTCGAGGAGCAAGGACTTCCAGACGACACCGAACGTTTCCACGAGCGGCCTTTCGTGCGCAAAGCCCAATACATGTCCGGTTGGGATTGGGGCCCAAGACTGGTTAGCTGCGGAATTTGGCGGCCGGTAAAGCTTGTTGAGTTCCAATCCCGAATTACAGATCTCAAGATTGATTGGAATAATCCTATTGAGCCAACCATCGCTACCTTGTCGGCTGAGATGGAAGGAGACGGAGAACTTCAACTCCTTTTCTCTGGCTCTGATGAAGACGAAAAGACCGGCCAAACGGCAGATTTCACGGTGGATCATCAAGAGCAGTGGCCCGCCGTAAGCATGAAAGCCTACGCGCGAATCGTAAAGGATGGCAAAGTCCTTGATGAGTTCGAAAGAACCGTCGGTATCTCCCACGTAGAACTCCTCCGAGAGCCTGACGAGTGGGGCGAATCCTTCGAGTTTAAGCTAAACGGAAAGAAGATTTGGGCCAAGGGTGCCAACTGGATTCCTGACCACTCCTTCCCTTCCATTGTTAGCCGTTCGAGGTATCGAGATCGGCTAGAAAAGGCCAAAGACATGGGCTTTAACATGTTGCGTGTTTGGGGCGGTGGTCTCTACGAAACAGATGAATTCTATGAGCTCTGCGATGAGCTCGGCATCTTGGTTTGGCAAGACTTCCCCTTTGCCTGCAGCTATTACCCAGACACTGGGGAATGGCAAGACACCCTTAGGACTGAAGCTGAGGTAAACGTCCGTCGCATTCGGAATCATCCGTGTCTCGCTCTATGGTGCGGCAACAATGAGAATGAAGAGATGAACTACTCCAAGTGGGGTGATGCCTCCAAACACCCACCTCGCTACTATGGAGAGAACTTCTACAGTGATGTCTTGCCCGACGTAGTGGCTCGCCTTGATCCCAAGACTCCTTATATTCGAACCAGTCCAATCGGCAATGCTCCAGTGGACGATCCCGTCGCCCTTAAACAACAAGGCCCCAATAGCGGTGGCTTTGGCGATCAACACTGCTGGGATGTCTGGCATGGTCGGGGCGATTGGAAGCACTATGCCGATTCCACCGGGCGCTTCAGCAGCGAGTACGGATTCGGTTCTTCCTGCTCTCTCGCAACTTGGGATACGGTTCTGGACACCTGGGCAGACGAGTATCCATTCAACATGAAGGATCCTGTCCTGCAATGGCACGACAAGACCCGTAAAGGGTGGGAAACCTTTGTTGGCTATGTGAAACTGCATTATCCAGAGCCCCAGACTCTTGCGGATTGGGTGTATTACAGCCAACTCAACCAGCGCGATGCTCTGCGACTAGGTATCGAACACTATCGTCGTTCCAAGTTCTGTCGCGGTTCTTTGATCTGGCAGCTGAACGACTGTTGGCCGGTTCAAAGCTGGGCCATCCTAGATTCCAACGGAAACTATAAAGCCCTTGCCTACGAGTTAAGGCGGCTCTATGATGATCAACTTCTAAGCATCGAACGCTATAACGACCAAATCAAGGTTCACGCTGTTAACGACTGGGATGAAGAAGTCACCGGTTCTGTGAGCTTAGACGCATACGAGTTGACGACTGGCAAGCATCTTGGTCAAATCGGTTCGGCGTCTTTCGATCTCGGTGCCGATGATAGAAAGGTAGTCCTGGAAGCATCTGTAAAGGGATTGTCCGTACCAGATACGCTCCTCGTTGCCACATGGGACGAGAACGAGGCTTGGGCATTACTTGCAGAACCCAAGAATGCAAGGTTAGCCGAGCCTGCCCCCATCCTCGCAACCCTCTATCACGATGGCTACCTGGTCATGCAAACCACTCAACCCGTAGTCGATCTGATGGTGACGGATGAAAACGACGTCCAGTATATGGTTGACAACTTTGCCACCATCCCATTCCCAGCCAAATTTGCCCTGAGATATGAAGGCGATGGCGAGGGCTTAAAAGCCCGTTCGCTCGCAGGTTGGCACGAGGTGCACGTTACTCGGTCACCAATATAACTGTCAGCAAAATCTATTGAATAACTATTTCAATAGATTTTGCCACTAACATAGTAGGTATGGCTCAGCGATCATGGCAATTCAGACACAAGCGCCGCCCCTGGGTTGCCCTCATTCGCTATCATGCCCGCCACATGCCCCCAAGGGCGTGGGTTGGTGCAATAGCTATCGCTAGTGTTTGTCCCGCTGCGGCCATTAGTTCTTCTGACTCCGTCATCACCGTGGGTTGGTGCAATAGCTATCGCTAGTGTTTGTCCTCTGGTGGACTTTCTGACCAGTAGAAAAGGAACGCTTTTCACGGAAGAAGCTCCTCGCTGGGTCTCCAAACTCGGGATCGGGATGGGGATGGGTTTTGGAGTACTGCTGGTTGCCATTTTAGTGTCCAACCGTCGTAACAATAAGATCCTTGACGACTCCCAGGTTAATGAGCATGATCTATGGATACCCGTTTCCATAACGGTCGACGACCAGCCGCAAAAGCAACGATTCGATGAAGGCATGATTCTCTTGGAGAATGACGTTCTGCTGTTTTCTGGAAATCACTACTCCTTTAGAGTCGACCTCAGTGACGTAGAAGTCACCCACTTTTCTCTTCGAAAAAACTGGACCGCACTGAAGGAGAAGTCCACAGGACGCAAACTCTTTATCGCTCTGGCAAACAAGTATTCTCTAGCGAACTGGCGTCTATTCATTGACCAAATCCAGGCAACCGCTGCTCCTCAAGGAAGCCCTTCCCTTTTCGCCTGGAAGCCACGTTGGCTCCAATCATTGACAACCTTTGCGGCTATATTCGCGATGCTTGCCACAAACGAACTATTAGTGTTCTTGGCCTGGCATTTATCCCTGTTAACCCCTACTTACCGACACCTTGCTTATCCTCTCATCTTCCTTGCCCTGCTTTTCTTGTCTGTAACCCTGCTGTTATGGTCAAACCTCCGGCATTGGCATTCCTATAAGCAGAGAAAGCTGATCACTCAGACATAAAAACGGGAGGCAATCACTTGCCTCCCGTTTACTTTATCCTTAGCCCTGCGACTAACGTCGAGGTCGGAATCGGGTGTTTACGTTCTCGTCATCACCGCCGCGATCTCGCTTTGGGAATGAATCTGGAACTTCAGGAGCCTCGGAAGAAGATGACTCTTCTGATGAATCCTTGGTGCTCTTCTCGCCACGATCTCTACCGCCGCGATCTCCACGATCTCGATCACCGCCACGACCGCCACGGTCTCCACCGCGATCTCGGCCGCCACGATCTCGATCGCCGCGTCCACCACGGTCACCGCCGCGATCTCGACCACCTCGGTCTCGACCGCCGCCGCCCTGACCTGCAGGAGGAGGAGTTGCTGCCTCGTTCTCTTGAAGGTTGGGGTGGCTCTGAGCAATGCCGAGAGCTGTGAAATTCACACGTCCCATGCCGTCCACTTCATGGACCTTAACATTGATCTCATCACCAATGTTGACCGCATCTTCAATACGACCCAAAGGTGTTGGAGAAAGCTGCTCCTTCGGAACCATGCCCTCTCGACCTGGAACGTACTCTACGAACGCGCCTCGGCCAATGATTCGGGTGACCTTGCCAGTGAATTCAGCACCCACTCCAATCTCATCGGTGAGCGACTTGATTCGTGCAATGGCATCTTGAACCATCTGAGCGCCGTTTCCACCGACCAGAACAGTTCCGTCTTGCTGAATATCAACGCTTGCGCCAGTCTCGCCCGTGATCTTCTTGATCGTCGCGCCGCCGGGGCCGATGACCGCACCGATCTTCTCGGGATTGATCTTGATGGTGACAACTTGAGGAGCCGAAGCTGCAACGCTGTCTCGCGGAGCGCTAATCTCCTCTTCAATCACATCCAGAATCTCAAATCGAGCAACCTTAGCCTGCTTCAAAGCATCCGAGAGAACTTTGTCGGGAATACCGTCCAGCTTGGTATCAAGCTGAAGCGCGGTGATTCCGCTTCGAGTTCCGGCAACCTTAAAGTCCATGTCGCCGCAGAAGTCTTCCATGCCCATGATGTCGGTCAAGACCTTAAAGACCTTGCCGTCAGACATCAGACCCATCGCGATACCAGCAACCGGAGCCTTGATCTTGATACCGGCATCCATAAGAGCCAGGGTAGATCCGCAGACCGATGCCATGGATGTGGAACCATTAGACTCCAATACATCCGAGATCAAAAGCAATGTGTAAGGGAAATCAGGGTCATCTAGAGGGATCACGCTTCGCAGAGCTCGCTCTGCAAGGGCGCCATGACCGATTTCTCGGCGACCCGGGCCGCGCATCGGCCGAACCTCTCCAACAGAATAGGCTGGGAAGTTATAGAAGTGCATATAGCGCTTCGGATCCTCTTCCTCAATTCCGTCCATGGTCTGAGCCTCGCCTGGCAAACCAAGCGTCGCAACCGTCATGACCTGAGTCTGGCCACGAGTGAACAAACCGGAACCGTGAACCTTCGGCAAAATGCCAGCAATCGCTTCGAGAGGTCGAATATCAGTAAGTCCGCGACCATCAGGGCGAGTGTCCTTCTTCAGGATCAGCTCTCGCACGACTCCCTTAACCACACCGTCCGCAGCCTCGGATAGCTGAGCCAAAAGCTCGGGCTTATCGGCGTAGTCGGGCTTCATCTTCTCGACGATCTCTTTCACCAAGTCAGACAGCGCGCTCTCGCGAATCGCCTTATCCTTGGAACCAAGCAAAGTCTTCTCGATCTCTTTGCCGTACTTCTTCTCAATCGCCTTCTTTACGCCTTCATCAACGGTGTAAAGCTTGACCTCACGCTTGGCTTTACCTGCTTTCTTTCCAAAAGCTTCGAATTCCTTGCAGATCTTCTTGATGGCTTCGTGAGCAAACTTCAGCGCCTTGTGCATGTCTTCTTCAGACACTTCGTTGGCACCGGCTTCCACCATTGAGATGGCATCCTTATGACCCGCAACTACCAAGTCAAGGTCAGAAGCCTTGATCTCATCATTGGTTGGAAATAGGATGAATTCGCCATCAATTCGGCCTACACGAACACCGGCAACCGGAGTCTTGAACGGAATATCGCTCACTGCAAGCGCAGCGCCCGCCGCGTTGATCGCCAATACGTCGGGCGGGCAATCTTGCTCCACAGCAAACGTCATAGCAATGACCTGAACCTCGTTGCGAAGCCCCTTCGGGAACAGAGGTCGCAAAGGTCGGTCGATCAATCGGGATACAAGGGTCGCTTTCTCAGATGGTCTTCCACCGCGCTTAATAAAGCCGCCTGGAATCTTTCCAACTGCGTACTTGCGCTCTTCGTAGTCACAGACTAGTGGAAGAAAGTCGATCCCTTCGCGGGGATTCTCGGACATAGTGGCGACGCCCAAAAGGACCGTCTCGCCCATACCGAGGAGGACTGCGCCGCCAGCTTGCTTGGCAACGCGGCCAGATTCGAGCGAAAGGGTCTTGCCCCCAACCTCGAATTCGTGGGAATGAATCATGTGTTAGCCTCCAATGCTTAAAGGCAAAATTGGGAATTTAGAGTTTGAAGTTTGGACTCTTTTCAATTCCAAACTCCAAACCCCAAACTCCAAACTTCCCTTACCGGGGCTTAACTTCGCGGATGCCCAGCTTTGCGATCAAAGCACGATAGCGTGCAATGTCCTTAGCCTTTAAATAGCCTTCAAGTCGGCGTCGCTTACCAACCAAAACCATGAGGCCTCGGCGAGAGTGGAAGTCCTTCTTGTTCTTCTTAAGATGCTCAGTGATCTGTTGGATGCGGGCATGCATCACCGCAATCTGCACTTCAGCAGATCCGGTATCACCTTCGGCTCTTGCGTTGTCGGCAATTACCTGACTCTTAATATTCTTATCCAGCGGCATTCGATTCGTTAAGTCTCCGTATCTATGCGAGGGGGTCTGGCGTCAGCCGCTCAATGCAGCGCTTCGTAAAACGCTCCAGTCAACGGCAAACGGGCCTTTCCGACCTCGAACATCGCATCATACCCGATGAAAAAGATGAAACGATAGGCCCACTATTTCCGTCTGCAAACATCCATCCTTTCCCACTCAAAAACCTCATCCTCTCAAGTTTTCCTCATCTCCTGTCTTTCTGCCTCAAAGATCTCCTACTAAACCAGAAGTGTAACCCGAAACTTGTCCCTAACAGATTTGCCCTCTACAGGCAGTACAGATAATATAAATCCCCTTTACAGCAATTCACGGCTAACCATTTGAAGACATCTCAAGGCCTTCTGGTTATGGCCTATTGCAGAATGCAGATAACTCCACACTGCATTACATATTTTCAAGTTTCGCCTTTCATCTATGAATGGGCCCATGTAAGCATCACTGATGAAAGTGCGAATTTTCCGATAGTCTCTAACAGTGAAATGATAGTGCCTTCTGGCATTCATCCAACTGGCGACAACCTTGGCAGAGCAACGTGCGCTTTCATCATCAGACTCAGCGCCAATCTTTTTAGCAACCGCTCTAATCTTGTTGTCCAGCCTTGCCCAAGATTCCATGGTTGGCCTTATATGTCCGTTTGGAGTTACGCGAGAACCAAGAAAACAGAGGTCTTTATGTGGTGCCACAATTCTGGTTTTTTGGGGATTGTGGTTTAAATCTAAAGCCAAATCGTTCAGCCTGCTTTGGATCTCCTCCTTGGCTACTAAACAGGCAGTCAAAGATGGAAACATGATAACTAAATCATCTACATAGCGGATCGCAGGAACTTCAAGACCAGCTAGCCACAAGTCAAATTCTCGAAGATACAGACATGCAAACAACGGGGAAGTAGAAGACCCCTGCGGCAAGCCATCCTGCATAAGTTCCCTTTCATCCAAGCTAAGGTCTGCTTGCATCGGAATGGGAACATCCAGTAAGGCAGGAATCAAACGCGTAGCATCAGAAGCACCCAGCAATTGACTTAGTATCACCAGCATCTGACTCCGTGATATTTTGTTGTAGAAACCTTTTATATCTGTTTTCAGAACATACAATTGCCCTGTCTTACGAGCTTCTGAAACAGACTTGTGGGCGAGAGCAACTCCCCGCAAAGGATGATAGCCACCTGCCTTGTACGTACAAAATGCAATTGCCGCGACAATATCCGGTTCAAGCCTGGGCCATAGCACTTGATGGACAGCCCTAAACACGACTCTATCATTAATCTCAAAACCATGAATGGGCCTTTCTGTGCCATCTCCTTTAGGAATGCGCTTCAGCACAGTCTTTCGCAATCTGAAGTTCGGTGAACTTAAGCGTTTTCGTGCCTTTTCAACCTGTGCATCGACGAAGTTGGGGTTCCTAAGGACTTTAAATTTCTTACCTAAGTGCAAACATGCAGCCCGCAAGTTTGCCTCGGAACAGATTGCCTGCAAATCTGAAAGTTGCATAGAGTTAGTGGATAGCGGATCCAGCTTCATCTCACTAACTCCCATGCTCGCCCCGGAGGCCTACTCCGGAGGGGCGAGCCTCAGGGTAGTTTCTCTGTGTTTATAAAGATTACTAAAATAGATCCTAATTAAACAAGATACTCCATTTCTTTCGGTACGAGATGCATAGCTGGTTGCACTAGCCCGCCCTCAGAATTGGGCACCTATACCGGACGGAGCAATCAAGTTGTGCTTGGCAATATTGTGCTTCGCGGTCGAACCATCCCGTGCGGCAGGTGATATAAGTATACTAGCAATTCCCAGATTGCTCAATTAGTTTTTAATCAATGGGCACAAAGGCGACGAATATGTACATTTTATTCACCGATGAAGCCCAACCTGCATCTAGGGGAAAGTGTGAATTCTGGATTTATGGTGGTGTTGCGGTTCCCGCTCAGGTAGTTGGACCGCTCGTAGAGGAACTCCAATGGATTAAAGAAGCCACTGGAATACCACCTGAAAAGCCAATAAAGTTTGCCCATTCATTTAAGCCTCCGGAAGTCGAGACCAGTGAATGGATCGAGGCTTGCGTTGCAGCAAAAAGGATGGCCGCTGAGTCAAAGTGTGTTGGCATCATCGTTATGGTTCATCAGGGTGTGGCAGCTACCAGCACACAGCAAAAGACGTACGACCACTTGAAAAAGGGGTTGTTCTCCGCATTCCAAGATTTTTTGACGAGCAAAGATTCAGACGGCGTCGTTGTTATTGATCGGGAAAATCAACGGGCAGAAATCTCTTTGACCGAAGGATTGCCCGTAGTAGGTTTTTCAACAAAGAAAGTTGATGTCGACCTTTATCGAATCCGAAGCTACTCAGAAAGTGCTGTAAAAGCTAGTCCACTAATTTGCTTGGCAGATTTGCTTGTAGGCAGCGTGAGTTGGTCACTTGATCCCAAAAACCTGTATCGAGACGAAGTTGCCCGAAGGGCTGTGCAAATGCTTTGGAAAGGCATAGACAGCGAGGGTGATGCAAGGTTAAACAATTTTGGTATTCAGATTCGACCTCAAACGATCTATGCGAAGACCTACAAGGAAGCGAGTCTGAGAGCCGTTCAGTATTTTGAGCAGTTTATTTGATGTGCATATTTCACTATATTTACAACTGAATTATGTATGATACATTTCAAATTGAATAGACAGTGTCAATAAATCACTCAACTTGGCCCCCGTAGAAAAGTCGAAATCATTAGTTAACAAAACCACGTTTCCTCCCCTTATATAGTAGGGAATCAATTAAACAAAGAAGGATCTGACCACTCAGCCCAAAGCCGTCGCCAAGACGCCGCATCGCAAACTGGTAAATCCTCAACCACGTTTTCGCCAAAATCCGAAAACATGTACGTTCTGCACTTAAATGCACACCAAAATTCGAACCTATTTGAACCTAAGCTAGCTACGGTTTTTTGAACCTACAAACGGTTGCATTTTCCTCCACTTCGAACCTAACTTTCCGTAGCTACCAATTAAAATTTCCACCACCCCACTGGTGAATATTCACCTCCCCAAACCCCAAAGACCAACCCACCACCTCTCAACCCCATTTACCGCCTCCCTCTACCTGCGTCTGAAACATCGTCTGTAGAATTTTTTGTTAAATTCTTGGAATCTAACCGGTT
Source organism: Fimbriimonadaceae bacterium (assembly GCA_037190145.1). Classification (GTDB taxonomy): domain Bacteria; phylum Armatimonadota; class Fimbriimonadia; order Fimbriimonadales; family Fimbriimonadaceae; genus 55-13. Next base: position 131,113 of record JBBCJU010000008.1, on the reverse strand, counting down.
AGATTGTATAATGATTCCAAATCTAACCGGTTAGATTGATGATTCGCATCCCAACGGCGGGAACAGAATGGCAACGATTTACGATGTAGCAAAAGAATGTGGAGTCTCTTCGGCGACGGTCTCCAATGTGGTCAACAACGGCCCCAAACCCGTCCGCCCCGAGACTCGTAAGAAAATTCTTGAGGCCATCGAACGCCTGAATTACCACCCCAACGCCTTCGCTCAAGGCCTCGCCAAACAGAAGACCCACACCATCGGCATCCTCTTCGGCGTCGTCGACTCCGCCGAAATCGTCATCAACGCCTATTCCGCCGCCATTCTTCAAGCCGTCCTATCCGTCGCCGGTTGCCAAGGCTATAACGTCACCCACATAACGGCCCCCTGGAAAGGCGCGAAAGAATCACTTTCCGCATTCCGAAACGGACGCTGCGACGGCTACTTGGTCGTTGCTCCGCCAACGGATTCAGACATGATTCCCGCCCTAAGGACGCTAGAGATTCCATTAGTCACCGTTTCATGGCTGCCAGATCAAAGAGATGCTGTCGGTGTAGATATCGATGACTCCCACGGCACCGAATTACTCATTGACCACTTGCTATCCCTAGGCCACCGCCGAATCGCTCACATCACCGGACATCCAAACCTAGGAAGCGCACAAGTTCGAGAGCGCGTTTTCAGAACTCAAATGCTTTTAGCCGGTGTGCCTGTTCCAAATGAACTGGTTTTGCCCGCCCACTACAGCCAACACGACGGCTACATCGCAGCCAAGCAGCTACTCCAATTACCCGAACCACCCACCGCTATCTTCGCCGCCAATGACGAAATCGCCGCTGGCGTTTACGAAGCGGCAAGAGAACTTAAAGTCAACATCCCAACTGATCTTTCAGTCGTCGCAGTAGACGATCGCCCCCTATCTCAATACCTATCACCAAAGCTAACCACGCTCCACCAGCCCTTTGATCAAGTGGGCCAGTACGCAGCCCAGCTCCTACTGCAGCAAATCGAAGGCATAGAAGTAGAAAACAAAACCCACTACTTCAAACCCGAGGTAGTGCTAAGAGAGAGCACGGCAACCCCAAACCCGATTTTACGCCCGACTTCAGATTCCAATGGAGGAAATCAAAATGCCATCAAACATGGTAGCCCGACCCAATAAGGGCGCATTTACATTAATTGAGTTACTTGTCGTCATCGCAATCATTGCCATTCTCGCTGCGATCCTATTCCCGGTATTTGCCCAAGCAAAAGCGGCCGCAAAGAAGACCGCAACGCTAAGCAACATCAAACAGCTAGGTCTAGGAGCCCTCATGTATGCGGGCGACTATGACGATGCCTTTCCCAAAGCTCAAAGCTTGGATCAATACGGCAACGGCTGGGCCAACTCATGGGCCATTGTCAGCCAACCTTACACAAAGAATTACGGCATTTTTAGAAGCCCACTCGATGGAGACACCAACGTCCGAGATGCATCTTGGAACTGGACGGGAGTTGGTATCTCATTCACCGTCAACTCTAACTCTAACTACGTCGGGTCTTCATGGCAAGTGTATGGTCCATTTGGAATGGGAGCAGATGTACCAACCGGCTTCTGGATCTACCCTTCGCTATCTCAAACCCAGATAAATCACGTAGCCACCACCATCATGATGGGTGAACGGCACAATGACGATGTTAAGAAAGCCGGCGGCCCATGCAACTGCACAAACTATCATGCAGGGTTCACAGAGCTTTCATGGGGCCCCGTTCTCAGTGGCACTCCTATCAGCATTCCAAACGGAACCAGAGCCGCAGCCGCTTATCCAAATGGCCCCGACGGTGCCGTCTCCGTCAAGCACGCGAACCAGTCCAGTTTTCTCTACACAGATGGTCACGCAAAGTCAGCAAGACCAGCATCAACAAACCCAGACCCAGTGAATCGCCCACGCGACAATCAATGGAATGGGATTCGGGATTAGTCATCAGTGAAAACAAAGAAAACAATCTCATTCGCGCTTTGCCTTCTCACATGTTTCCTATTTGCCGGTTGCAAAGAGGAAGCGGAGATGACAAAGAAGGAACAAGAAAACTTCCAGGGAGGCCCCCCTCCCTCTGGATTTTTTGATAAGGACAACAACCAACCTAAGTCCAGCAATTAGTGATCTGAAGCCATAGGAGGTCTCGCCCAAATGACAACTTGCATTGTTGCAAGCTTATCCTTGCTGTATCCAAACCTAAGCACGCAATCCGGCCCCAAGCCGCTCATGCGTGATTTTATAGGCATCAATACGCATACCGTACAGTTTGATTCCAAGCTCTATAAACCGGTCGCTAAGCTTATTCGTAACTATCATCCCGTGGCCTGGGATTTGGATGGGAATCCCTCTAACCCTCCCCAATTTCCAACCACTCGCGAAAAGATTACATGGAAGAAGTTTAGCGACCAAGTGAATTGGGACACCCTTTACAACGGCTGGAAGAAGGATGGATACCAAGTCCTCGCCTCCATGATGTTTGAATCCATGAAGCCAGATAAGTGGACGGATATCAAGAAGGACGGATTCACCTATGCAAAGGCGTTTGCCGAGAGATATGGTCCATCCGGAAAGTTCAAATCGGTTGAGAGCCTAGAGATAGGAAATGAACCGGTCGAGTATAGCGATGCGCAGTATCGGGAAATGTATGAAAGCATGGCAAAAGGCATCCGCGCCGCTGATCCCAAGATGCTCATTGCAACTTGCGCAGTTGCCGTTGGGAACAAGGATCGCTACTCAAAAGATATCAATATCCTTAAAGGGCTAGAGGGACTCATTGACGTCCTCAATGTTCATGTCTATTCATTTGAAGAGCACTGGCCAACCTGGAAGCGAAGCCACCCCGAAGACCCCAAAATCGAGTATCTCAAACAAGTCCAGAACATTATCGATTGGAGAGACAAAAACGCGTTAGGACGTAAAGTCTGGGTCACAGAGTTTGGCTACGATTCAACCACGAAGCCCAACCATAAAGAGGGTGATTTTGCCAAGTGGGTCGGAGTTTCAGATACCGTCCAGGCTCAATGGCTAGTCCGATCATTTCTGGTCTTCGCCGGTATGAACGTAGACCGAGCCTATATGTATTGGTTCAACGATGAGGATGCCCCAACACTTCATGCGGCATCTGGCCTTACCCGCAACTTTGAACCCAAGCCATCCTACCATGCACAGTCTCACCTGCTCAAAACCTTAGGAAACTATCGCTTTGAAAAAGCGCTGACCCAAAAGAACGGCGATGCATATGCTTACCAATTTGCGGCAGAACGAGGGAGAGACAAGATTGTCGTTGGCTGGTCTCCAACCGGCTCAGAACGCAAAGGAACCGTTAGCGTCCCCGCCCCGGGTTACAAGATCGTTAAGTCAGAAAAAATGCCACTCAAGATTGGAGCCGCCCCTTCTGCCGGGGGGAGCATTGATTCTCAAGGCACCCTGACTTTGCCCATTGATGAGTCCCCATCTTACGTATGGCTCACCCCTAAATAACTCCTACTGAAATGAAATTTTTAACTTCAACTCTTGTTTGTGCCCTCGGTCTCGTAATGCAAGTTTGCGCTTCTGAAGGAAGCTCAAAGGAATCTCAGGGTCAGCACAAACCTCTCATGAGGGATTTCATCGGAATGAATACTCACACCGTTCAGATGAAAGCAGACCTGTACAAGCCGGTCGCCAAACATTTACGAAACTATCACCCCGTAGAGTGGGATCTTCAAGACGATCCGGGCAATGTAGCCGAATTCCCCTGGGCACGCAATAAAGTCAATTGGAACGAACTCTATGCGAACTGGGTAAAGGCTGGCTACGTAGTGAATGCCTCAGTTATGTTTGAATCTATAAAGCCCGATAAGTGGACAAATCTATCGAAGGACGCATTCGAATATGGTCGTCACTTTGCCCGATATTTTGGCCCTTCGGGAAAGGTGAAGTCAGTTGAAGCAATCGAGATTGGTAACGAACCTATGGATTGGGACGATGCCAAATATCGCCAAATGTTCGAAAGCATGGCAAAAGGAGTTCGGGAAGGCGACCCTAAGATGCAGATTGCGACTTGTGCAGTTGCCGTTGGCAAGGAAGACAAGTATTCAAAAGACATTACTGGATTGAAAGGGCTTGAGAACCTCTTCGATATCCTAAATGTTCATGTTTATTCGTTCGAGGAGCTCTGGCCAACGTGGAAGCGAAGCCACCCGGAAGACCCCAAAATCGCTTACCTAAAGCAAGTTCAGGGCATCATTGATTGGCGAAACAAAAATGCCGTTGGAAAGAAGGTTTGGATTACGGAGTTTGGATATGACTCTACAACTCAACCTAATCATAAAGAAGGCGATTTTGCTAAGTGGGTTGGAGTGTCGGATACAGTTCAGGCTCAATGGCTCGTCCGCTCCTTCTTAGTTTTTGCCTCGATGGATGTAGATCGCGCCTATATGTATTGGTTTAATGATGAAGACAAACCTACACTCCATGCCGCGTCGGGACTCACTCGCAACTATCAGCCAAAGCCTTCCTTTCATGCGCAAGCTCACCTTTTGAAGTCCTTGGGCGACTATCGGTATGAGAAAGCCATAGCCAAGAAAGATGGAGATGTATACGCCTTTCAGTTTTCACATGAGAATGGAAAGGACAAATTGATCGTAGCCTGGTCACCAACCGGTAATGGACGATCAGCAAATCTATCTATCCCTATCAGTGATCTAGCGGTAGCCAAAGCGGAGAAAATGCCCCTAAAAGCAGGTGAACCGGATTCTGTAAAACTAACGGCAAGCGGAGGCAAGCTCGCTTGCCCAATTGATGAATCTCCAACCTATATTTGGCTGACCGGAAAATAACAGCTTTCCTTCCAGTTTTTCTTCTGGAGGGAAGCTTGTTTCTTGGATAGCGCAATAAGCCCAAGATGTAAACTCAAGCCAATGACCACCGCCGTTCTAGGCTCTGGAAGCTGGGGAACCGCGCTTGCGCTTCTCTTGGCTCGCAATGGGCACGACGTCACCCTATTGGGGCGTGATCCTGAGGAGATAGCCATCCTGCGCTCCACGCGAGAGAACCTCAAATATCTCCCTGGTTTTCGACTCCCAGAGAACGTAAAGTACGACCTCCTCCACGATCATTTGGAACTCGTTGAGATGACCGTCGTCGCAGTTCCTTCGGGAGCAGTGCGACAAGTTGTGCAGGAGGTGAGTGGCCAACACCCACTGATCGTAGTTGCTGCCAAAGGTTTGGAGACCGGGACGGCCAAAATGGTCAGTGATGTGGTGGGAGAGGTGATGCCCAACGCCCACATTGGAGCATTAAGCGGACCTAATCTTGCGGTTGAGATTGTAAGAGGTATTCCTACAGCAGCGATTGCAGCGTGTCGAGACGATTCTGTAGCCGAACAGATTCGGTCTGCTTTTAACTGTCGCACCTTTCGAGTTTACAAAAGCGATGACGTGACCGGCGTAGAGTTGGCAGGCGCACTCAAAAACGTAATCGCAGTCGGGGCCGGAATGTCAGATGGGCTCGGCTTTGGAGACAATACTAAAGGTGCCTTTCTTGCCCGGGGACTGAAAGAGATGATTGGCCTCGGGTTGAGGATGGGGGCGAGGCTGGAGACATTCCTTGGAATTGCTGGAGTGGGCGACCTTTTCGCCACTGCATCCAGCAACCTCAGTCGCAACTATCGTGCAGGCAAGCTATTGGGACAAGGCAAGCCGTTGGATGAAGCCCTCGCAGAGATTGGACAGGTTGTAGAAGGTGTGTCAACAAGTGAATCCGTTCAGGCCCTTGCTCGCAAATATGAGATCGATTTGCCCGTTTTTGCCGCAATTGAAAACGTTATACGCGGCCGTATCGAACCCATGAAAGCAGTAGGCTCGCTCATGGATCGGGAAACGCCTACCGAGGGTTTACCGATACCTTAGCCTTCATGTATCGAAAGGGAGGCCGGGACAAACCCCCGGCCTTAGGTTAGAGGTATTAAGCTACAAGTCGAAGATGACTCGATGAAGTCGCGCGCTCCTCATCGATACTGAATTGTTCGACCAAAGAATTCAGTGCTTGACTCATTTGGGCTAAGTCACTGGCAGAAGTACCCACCTCCTCGATGCTGGCATTCAACTCTTCGGCTCCAGCTGAGGATTCTTGTCCCACTGCCGCCACGTCCATGATCACTCCACTGGCTCGGTGGGCATTCTCCGCCATGCTTTGCGCGGCATCCAGATTCCTAGCCGCACTCTCAGCCACCTTCTCCATCCCTACACCAACCAAGTTCGTCAGCTTACTGGCTGAACCCGCTTGTCCTGCGACTTCATCTGCGGCGGCCACAATCTGCGAAAGAGATTGCCCTGCGGTTTCACTGCTGAATGCTCCCGCTTCAACTTCTAGAGTTGTGCTTTGGATGGCTGACACCGTTTCTTCAACCGTGCTTCGAACTCCGGTAATAAGTGAGCCAATCTCTCGAGTTGCCGATCCAGCTTGCTCTGCCAATTTTCGAACTTCCTCGGCTACTACAGCAAAGCCGCGGCCATGATCACCGGCTCGGGCAGCTTCAATAGCTGCATTCAATGCCAGCAAGTTCGTTTGTTCCGCAATCGCCTCAATCGTCTTCACAATATCGCCGATCTTTTGACCTGACTGGTCAAGCTGTTGAACTTTCTCAGACGAAAGAGTGACACGATCTTTGACTCGTGCCATTGCATCAATCGTGGCTCGCACCGCCAGATTTCCTTCCTTCGCGAGAGCCGACATCTGTTGAGCCGCTTCACTTACTCGACCAATCTCTAGCGACGCACCTTCTAAAGCTTCGGTCGCATCATGAACCATTACCTGTTGGGCTTGGCTACTCTCAGACACTTCAGCCACTTGGCTGGTCAGCTTTGCCATTTCCTCTGCCGCGTCTGTAGAAATGGAGGCTAACCGCTCGCTTCCAGCGGCGATTTCATTAGCTGCTTGTCCACTCTGGTGGCTTGCAGATGCAAGCTGCTGACTAGTTTGAGACACAACCTCAGCATTGCTCGTAACCTGACCAATCATGCTGGAGAGACTCTTTCGCCCGATGTTATAAGCAGTGACAGAAGCCTGAACCTTACTCAGTAGCTTATTGAAGGTCGTCGAAATCTCAGCAAACTCATCTTTTCCACTAATCGGCAAAGCAGTGGTTGCGGGTTGAACATCGTAGGTGAGATCTCCGTTAGCGAGTGATTCAAGCCCAGTTGTAAGGTGGTATACGCAAATCGATTCCATCGAAACAAGTCGATTCTGCAGATTTGTGAGAGGCTCCATGATTGCATTCCGAATCGACACATAAGAAATAATGCTAACCACAGAGGCACCCACTAAAAGCGCGATCTGAACAACGACACCCACGTCCATCATTGCAGACAAGACCGCGGCAATCGCAAATAGGGTAACGGACCCTAAAGCGAGTCCAAGTTTCCCCTTAACCTTTAATCCTTTAAACATATCATTCCTTTTCAAAGCATTTGCCACACACCGGCCGTGTGAGACTTTGTTTAAGCCTTTATCAGAAGGCTTCCGGAATTACAGATTGGGTTCGAATTTCGAATCTTTAGAGCCTGTGCCGGTAGGCCAACTCTCGCACCAATCCACAGAAGGTTGCTACGTATAGCGTCCAAATATTGCGCCGCGTGAATAGTGTCCGTCAATTTATGTATTTCAACCGACGTGACCAGGCAAACGTAACAGTTAACTGTCTTAAAGACAAACACTTTCCTTAGGAACCGTTCCCAAAAAGATGATTCACATTTCCATTGCAAATTCATGCATGAATGGCCTTTATCGCGAGATTCGTCACGGGTGAGGCCATGCCACAATGCCTCTATGCCCGAGATTATCGAGCCATTTCGTATTAAAAGTGTTGAACCCATTCGCTTCACGAGCCGTGATCAGCGCGAACGCATTCTTAAAGATGCCAAGTACAACCCCTTTCTCATTGACGCAGACGATGTGTTGATTGACCTCCTTACCGACTCTGGAACAAGCGCAATGTCTGCTGCCCAATGGGGAGCCATTATGGTTGGCGACGAGAGCTATGCGGGCTCGCGATCTTTTCGTCGATTTGAGGCCAAAGTTCAGGAAATCTTTGGTTTCCGTCACGTCATCCCGACGCACCAAGGACGGGCAGCGGAGAAGATTCTGATGTCTATCGTGGGTGGTGAAGGGAAAACAATTCCCAGCAACAACCACTTCGATACCACTCGAGCAAACGTGGAGTACACCGGAGCGGAAGCGCTTGACCTGGTTATTGAGGAAGGTCGTGATCCGGACAACCTGCATCCGTTCAAGGGCAATGTGGATATCGCCAAACTTAGAGACTTGCTAAGTTCAGGTGCCGATGTGCCACTTGGCATGCTTACGGTTACTAACAATACCGGCGGTGGTCAGCCCGTCTCGATGGCAAATATCAAAGAGGTTTCGGAAACTCTCCGCGAATTTGGAAAACCGTTTCTCATTGATGCTTGCCGGTTTGCCGAGAATGCGTGGTTTATCAAGCAGCGAGAGCCCGGCTACTCGGACAAGTCTCCCAAAGAGATCGCTCAAGAGATGTTTTCTTATGCGGATGGCGCAACCATGAGTCTGAAGAAAGATGGTTTTGGGAACATCGGCGGTTTCTTGGCCCTCAATGACGATGCTCTTGCCGAGCACGCCCGCAATCTCCTCATCCTCACTGAAGGCTTCCCTACTTACGGCGGTCTTGCTGGGCGAGATTTGGAGGCTTTAGCGATCGGACTTGACGAAGTATTGGACGAACATTATCTAGAGTATCGGGCCGCAACCATCCAGTTCTTGGCAGACAAGCTCACAAAGACTGGAGTCAAGATAGTCCAGCCACCAGGAGGACATGCGGTCTACATTGACGCAAAAAGGTTCTATCCTCATATCCCCGCAACCCAGTTCCCTGCTCAAGTTTTTGTCAATGAGCTTTACCTGGAGGGTGGCGTTCGTGGAGTTGAAATCGGATCCGTTATGTTTGGCAAGAACGTAGATGGTGAAGAGTTCGGAGCCGACCGAGAGCTAGTTCGCCTTGCCCTGCCTCGACGGGTTTATACTCAGGCTCATGTAACCTATGTGGCCGATGTTATCGCCCAAATGTGGGAGAAGCGATCAGAAGCCCGAGGCCTTCGGTTTGTTAAGCAAGCCCCATTCCTGAGACATTTCACCGCAGAACTAGAACCGGTACAAGACTGATCTGGCCCGTCAGTCCCTGCCTAAGGCCATCAAAAGGTATCCTTCTGATGGCCTTTAGTGCCAGTTGAACCCAGATGACCGATAGCGGCAATATTGACCTCACCCCGACCAATGGTCCGGCAGTGGCCGCATCCCATGCGCTTCAATCTCTAATTGAAGAGATTTCTGGGATTACCAAACCCGAGGAACAAGAACAACTCATGGCAAATGAAAATTTCGATGCGGACGTCGTAGTCATTGGATCTGGACCTGGCGGATATGTAGCCGCTATTAGAGCCGCTCAATTGGGAGCAAAGGTTATCTGCGTCGAGAAGCAATACCTCGGCGGAACCTGTCTCAACGTCGGCTGTATCCCAAGTAAGGCAATGATTGCTCAGGTAGAGCGCCTAAACCATGTAAAGCATGCGAAGGACTTGGGTGTAACAGGAGTTGGCGATGTCACCATGGACATGGACATCTTCAATAAGCGTCGAGACAAGATTGTCACCGCACAACGCGGTGGCATTGGCATGCTCTTCAAGAAGAACGGCATTCGACACGCAGACGGGTTTGCATCCTTCGTTGATAAGAACACCATTACCGTTGAGAAAGATGGCAAGAAAGAGACGATCAAGGCGAAAAACTTCATTCTCGCTATGGGCTCTTCCGTCATCCACATTCCCGTTCCCGGATTAAAGGGTGGGAAGGAAGATGGAGTCTGGACCTCAGACGATGTGACAACTCACCAGGGTGCCGCTCCCAAGTCGATGCTCATCCTAGGTGGTGGAGCCGTCGGTGTTGAATTCTCCTACGTGTTCAATGGCCTCGGCACAGATACAACTTTGGTCGAAATGATGCCAACGCTCATCCCAATGATGGATGCTGACCTGGGAACAGAACTCGGCAAGCAACTCGGTCGACAAGGCGTGAAGGTAAAGACCGGAGCCACAGTCGAGAAAGTTGAGAAGACCAAGGGCGGTTGGAAGTGCCACCTAAAGAAGGGCGTTGAAACGGAGACCATTGAAGTCGAAGTTATCCTCCTAGGAGTTGGTCGCAAGGCAAACACCGACAACATGAACCTGGAGAAGATTGGCGTTAAGCTCCACAAGCGGGGCGTCGAAGTAGTGGATGACACCCTCGCGACCCATGTCCCCAACATTTGGGCTATCGGCGATGTTCGCGGATTCATTCAACTCGCACATGTAGCCTCTACGGAAGGCACGATTGCCGCCTCTAACGCGGTTCTGGGTGAAAAGAACAAGATGGACTTCAAGGCGGTCCCCAACTGCGTCTACACCGTTCCAGAAGCCTCATCCGTTGGTTTGACGCAAGGTGAAGCCGAGGCCAAGGGCTATGACGTGGTTGTTGGCAAAGCCAATTTCCGAATCTTTGGCAAAGCTATGGCTATCGGAGAGCAAGATGGATTCGTCAAGGTCGTTGCTGAGCGAAAGTACGGTGAAGTCCTAGGCGTCCACATGATCGGCCCGCACGTCACCGACTTGATTGCCGCTGCCGTAGCCGCTCTACGCCTAGAAGCCACTGCCGATTTCATGGCCGAGACCATGCATGCTCACCCAACTCTTGCCGAAGCGATGTTGGAAGCATATGAAGATGCAGTAGGACACGCAATTCACAAAATGTAATCCCAGTCCTTGGGGAAATCGTGGCGTCACAAAGTGTTGTGACGCCACGTTTTTGTTTTTACGGGTCATCACAGGTCAGGAAAGGCGATAACGCTTGGCATCAAATGAAAGCACAAATTGAGGAGGTCAAGGAAAAACCTTGGTGGGCCCAGCTAGATTCGAACTAGCGACCTCACCCTTATCAGGGGTGCGCTCTAACCAACTGAGCTATGAGCCCGTACCATTAAGCTTCTAACTCGGGAGCGAGCTTCCCAGGAAGGAGGCTCTTGAAAACCAAGTTGTACGTTCGAAGCTTGGGAATGATACCCGTCCATTATGGTTTTCGCAACCGGGGACCTATCACAGATTCTCGGGAACCTGACTTTTCTTCTGCAGAAGAAGATCATTCTCCGCACGTAACTCCGTGACCTTGGCCTTTAGCTGTTCGGAAACAAGGACAACCGAATCATTGTGTTTTTTCTGCTCTGCTAACCTTGCTCGAAGAGCTTCTTTTTCTCTTCTACGTTCGTCGGCTTGGCGTTCCGCAAGTTCTTTAGCATGCTGTAGCTGATGGTTTTTGGACCTCAGGTTGGCGTTGTCAAGCTCCAACTTCTCGATTCTCTGAAAAAGCTCCTGCTTGCTTTTACGCCACTTTTGAAACCGCTCTAGAAAAACCACACTCGCTAAAGGATATCTGCAACCTAACCTAAAGAGCGACCGTAAATCTTTCTAAGCAGGTAGCCTTGAAAAATCGATGTTATTGATTTATATCGTATCCACCATAGTCGCCGGGGTTCTTATCCTCCTGAGCGTCTTTGGGGCTGACCATGACCACGACACGGATACTGATCATGATTTAAGCATTGAAGGGTCTGCGGACGTGTGGTTGCCGTTTTTCAGCCTGAGATTCTACACCTACTTTTTTGCAGGATTCGGATCAACGGGTTTACTGATTAGCCTGCTCACCAAAACTCCCGCCCTCCTCACTGGAATCCTTGCCGCAGGAGTTGGGCTGGTGTGTGGGCTTATGATTTCCTACATGATGCGATTACTTCGTCGATCTGAAACGACGACGAGCGCAAAGGACAAGGATGTCTTGGGAAAGGAAGCCACGGTTCTCGTGACTATTCGCGGAAACAGCCCAGGACGCATACGTTGCTCCGTGAAGGGAGACATTATCGATTTCTTAGCAATTGCCGACCATGAGACTCCCATTGAGCCGGGCTCGAAGGTGGTTGTAGTTGCGATGGAAAACGGGAGAGCCCAAGTAGTGCTCACGCAAACCATATTTGATGAAGAGGTACTGCCCCAAAGGACAAGCTAAATGGAACCAAACCCAATAACCCCTGAACTGTTAAAGAATGGAGCCTTTCTGGCGGGCGCAATTCTCATTGCGTTTCTAGCTTTAGTAGCTTTTTTTAAAAGCATGTTGCAAATTTCGCCCCCAAACGAAGTTTTGATTTTTTCTGGCCGCACTCGCCGGTTATCAGATGGTAGTACGCGTGGTTTTAGAACTGTTATTGGTGGGCGTGGGGTGCGTATTCCCTTCTTTGAGACGGTGGCCAGGATGAGCATCAACACCCTGGAAGTTCCCATTGCCATCCGGGGTGCTTACTCAAAAGGAGGTATCCCTCTCAATGTCGATGCGATTGCAAACGTCAAGATCAGCAGCGACGATGAAGTCATCGGCAACGCCATAGAGAGATTCTTAGGTCGAGATGAAAATGAAATTCGTCGAGTTGCCAAGGAGACACTTGAGGGCCACCTTAGAGGCGTGCTTGCCAAGCTAACGCCTGAAGAGATCAATGAAGACCGCCTGAAGTTTGCCGATGAGCTTTCCTCCGAAAGTGAAATGGACCTTCACAAACTGGGAATTCACCTGGATACTTTCAAGATTCAGCATGTCAGCGATGACAAGCAGTACTTGGATTCAATCGGACGCGAGGCAATTGCGAACGTCATCCGGGATGCGGAGATCGCAGAGAGTAACGCCACTCGTGAGGCTGAGTTGGCAGAAGCCGAAAACAGAGGTCGTTCAAATGTTCTAAAGGCAAGCGTAGATGCAAACGTCTCCAAGATGGTCAACGAGTTAAGAACTATTCAAGCCGACTTGGATGCACAAGTTCGCGCCGAAGAAGAGCGTACATTAGCTGCGGCCAGGGAAGCCCGTGCCAAGGCAGAACAAGAGTTGCAGATCGTGCGAACCGAACTAGAAACGATTCGTTTACAGTCCGACCAAATTCTTCCCGCGGATGCTGCCCAAAGAGCTCAGCAATACAAAGCTAAAGGGGATGCCGCCATTTTGCGCGAAAGCGGTGTCGCTACTTCCCAAGCCCTGGAGATGATGAGTACGGCATGGCGAGATGCGGGCGATAGTGCATTAACCATCTATCTCATCGAGGACTTTGAAAAGATCCTTGCAAGCGCTGCTACCGGTGTCGCAAAGGTGAAAGTTAGCAACTTGAGCATGATTGATGGAGGCGACGGAAAGGTTCTATCGAGCTATGTATCCAGCTATCCCGCAATGCTCTCATCTATTTTTGATTCTGTAACGCAATCAACGGGAATTGATATCCAGAAAGCGATTTCAGGCAAGACGAGCGAGAACATCACTGAGAATACGGAGGTGCCACAGGCATGATTTATCTTATCATTCCCGCCGTCATTGGACTAATCATCCTCCTTTTCGTAGCATCAATTAAAGGCCTTATTTATATTTGTGCGCCCAATGAGGTGTTGATCTTCTCCGGTAGTCGTCGCATGGAGAGTGGTCGCAGTTATGGCTACCGCTTAATTAAAGGCGGACGCGGATTCCGATGGCCTCTTCTGGAAAGGGTCGACCGAATGGACCTGACCAACATGGCGATTGATATCCAGGCCGTAAATGCTTACTCCAAAGGCGGAATTCCCCTTACTGTTCAGGGGGTAGCAAACGTTAAGATCGCGGGGCATGAGCCTTTGATCAACAACGCTATCGAGAGATTCCTCGGTAAGAATCGCCAAGAGATCATGCAGATCGCCAAAGCCACGTTAGAAGGTTCGTTACGCGGCATCTTGGCAACCATGACGCCAGAGCAGGTCAATGAAGACAAGCTCATGTTTGCGGAGCGCCTTGTTCACGAAGTGGAGCAAGACATGACTGCTCTCGGGCTAGTCGTGGATACGATGAAAATCCAAAATGTCCAGGACGATGTGAAATACCTAGACTCTCTGGGGCGACGTCGAAACGCTGAAGTTATCTCGAAGGCGAGAATTGCGGAAGCTATTGCCCATGCTGACTCTGAGATTCAGGCGGCAGAAAACTTGGAAAGGCAGCGAAAGGCTCAACTTCAAGCGGATACCAACATCGCTAAAGCCGAAATGCAGCGACGACTTACAGAGACCCTGACGCGTCGAGATGCATTGGTTGCGGAAGAAAAGGCTCAGGTTACGGCAGCCGTTGCGCAGGCTCGCGCAGAACTTGAGGTTCAGAAAGCACGATTGGAGCAAGTTCGAAGCAAGCTCGAGGCAGACGTTGTTGTACCGGCTAGAGCTGAAGCAGAAGCTGCAGAAAAGCGAGCCAAGGCAAGCACGGCCTCCATCATGGAAGAAGGCCGAGCCCGAGCGGACGCGCTTGTAAAACTGGCTCAAACTTATCAGCAAGCTGGTCCAAGCGCTCGGGAAGTACTGCTTACCCAAAAGCTCAGCGGCATCATTGAAGCGCTTACGGCAACTATCCCACCAACTCAGGTTGACAAGGTCACCATGATCGACTCGCGATCTGGCAGCGGCAACCTTGCCGCGAAGGCCATTCCGGTCCTAGAGCAAATCAAGCAAGTTTTTGGTATTGATGTTGTTGACAAGCTGGGAGGCGGAACGAATTCAAAGCCTGAGAAAGAGCTTCAGACCCGGCTTGAAACAAAGTCGCCAATTCCTGTGGTGGCTGCTCCGATCGTAGAAGCCACTTCTACAGCACCGACATTCCAGCCACCAGAGCCACCCAAAAAGATTAAGAAGCCACCCATACAGGTTGTGATTCCGGACAATCAATAGACTCACGCCGGACGAATCTGATCGTTGCTGGAAAATAGCCAAACCCGCTCTTGTCCTAAAGCTAGAGCGGGTTTTGACTTTCTTTCGCGAACTAAGAGACTTCTATCGGCGATTCATGCGACGATAGTGGCGCATCATTCGCTTACGAACTGCTCCCATGTCTAGATCGTCTCCCTCTTCTTCTGTCACTGATTGAGTCGGTTCTACGTCCACTTCCATTTGGGAAAGCAACGGCTCAACATTCAGCCGCATTGTTTCCGCGAAGCTACTCGTCTTACCACCAGATATCCAGCTCATCATGCTAGACAAGACTAACTCCTTAAGATAGGCGTAGCTGAAGCCTTCTGCTTGTTGCCCCACCAGGTCAGCCTCTTCATCAGTTAATCGGAGACTCTCATCTAGAGTCGAAGTAAAGAATGCCAGGTACTTGGCACGATCACTGACGTCAGGAAGGTCAAAAGAGTAGCGTCGATCAAACCGACTGGGACGGTTCACAAGGGCAGGGTCCAACCTTGCCGGGTCATTGGCCGAAGCAATCGCCAAAATACCGGTGTTCCTGGCGAAGCCATCCATCTCATTCAGGAAGTGGGAACGGTTCTCTGGTGTCACCAAAGTATCCAGGTCTTCAAAAACAAGCATACAGGGAGCGCAGGCTCTTGCCTTTGCAAATACATTCGAAATGTTCTGTGAATCAGAGCCGTACTCCGAGGTTAGCCCGCGTACATACAAGGCATTTAGCTCAAAGTGGTTGATCAATGCTTTGATCATGTGAGTTTTGCCATTACCGGGAGGGCCAACAAGGATTAAGCCGCGCTTCCAGGGCACCCCATGCCTCTCGTACAGTTCTTGAGAACCTATCCATTGAGCAATGTCATCTCGAATTAGCTCAACCTTGCCGGGCGGAAGAATGATGTTTTCGAAGGTTGAGTTCTGGATATCCTCAAACAGATCCTCGCTATAGTTCCAACAACCGTCTTGGAACACAAGCACCGCCCCATCAATGGATGAACTGAACTCTTCTAGGGCGATCAAAAAATGGTTGATTTCCTGTTTTGATTTACCAATTGCCAAGGTAAACGGACTTCGGTGCATTCCATCGGTAAGGTGTATTTGGAGAAACTCGATCGTGGATCCTTGCCAATCCATAGACCACCAAGCCGTGGTAGGTTCGCCGTGAACTTTGCCTTGATAGACCCGGATTCTGGAGTCCTGATCAAAACCAGCAACCACATCCATTGTCGCGTTGGCCTTTTCGTCGAATCGGAAACATTCGCCATACAGGTTTTGAACCTCTACAACTTCTAGACTGGGATCAGCTTGTCGGATGGCAGTAGTCAGGTTACGTCGAACGGCCTCGTATGGCAGACTGAGTGCCTCCAATACTATTTTATTGCGATCCATCGATGGGTTATACCCACCCCAATTCAACTAACGACTTCATCGCTGCAGGTATGTTCAACGCATGCTCTTGACTAGTATTGCCGTCGTTCTGGCAAACCCGTGGCCTCTTACCCGGGCTGAGACGAGTCAGTATCGGGAAACTTCAACTTATGCGGACGTTGTGAGGTTTTTGCAGGAGCTTCAAGCAGCGGGTGCGCCGATCACAGTTAAATCAATGGGAAAAACCACCGAAGGACGTGAAATGCCTTTGGTCATCGCCTCCCGACCCCTAGTGACTTCAGTCGGGCAAGCCAAGGCATCTGGAAAGCCAATCATCTATATTCAAGCCAACATCCATGCCGGAGAGGTAGAGGGTAAGGAAGCAGCACTGGCGCTCTTACGCAACTACAGCCGAGAGCCTAAAGGGATTCTAGACAAAGTCATATTGCTGGTCACCCCCATTTACAACGCCGATGGAAACGAAAAGTTTGGTCCTCAGGCAAAGAACCGTCCCGGACAAGAGGGACCGGAGTTGGTAGGAGTTCGACCGAACGGCCAAGGGTTCGACCTGAATAGAGATTGCATGAAGGCCAAATCACCCGAAATGCAGGCTGTGCTAAAGCATGTTTACTCTTGGGATCCAGATGTCATTTTTGACCTGCACACCACGGACGGGACTAGGCATGGCTACCAACTGACCTATTCACCTTCTCTACACCCAAACACCGACCCTACGGTTCGCAAATTCACTCAGGATGAGTTTTTACCAAAGATTCGGCGCGAAGCGCTCAAAACAGATCTCAGACTTTTCGACTATGGAAACGCGGTGAAGCGTCAGGATAAGACTGTCTGGGAAACGTTTGGCTATGAAGGTCGCTATGTAACCAACTATGCAGGACTCCGAAATCGCATTTCTATTCTTTCTGAAGCGATGGTGAACTGCCCCTTTGAAGTAAGGGTGAAAGCCACTGAACAGTTTGTAAACACTTGTTTAGTGGAACTTGCAAGGCAATCGAAGCGAGTAGTCGAGATGACGCGGCAAGCCGACGCACGCATGGTTGATATCGCTTCCAAATCACCTGATCTCGGGATTCGGTATGAAATGGCGTACCGTGGTGAGGAGAATGTTCTTCTAGAGAAAGCATCCGCCGCTAAACGAACCGGACCGATCACCGATTGGGAGCCCGTTAAGATGCGAGTCTTTGATCGGTTCAAACCTATCCGCACCTCAAAGCTACCAGCCGCCTACCTGTTACCTGCATCGGCAAGAACGGTAGTGGAACTACTACAACTGCACGGGATTAAGGTAGAGCGAATAGACCGCGACTGGAAAGGGACAGCTTCCGTATTTGGTATATCTGAAGCCGTAGTCGGAAAATCTCCATTCCAAGGGCAACGAATGGTTCGACTAGAAGGCAAGTATGCCGATCGCGCATGGTCAGCCCCCAAAGGTGATTTCTTGGTGAGAACCGCACAGCCGTTGGGCATATTGGCTTTTGACCTTCTAGAGCCAGAGAGCTTGGATGGCGCCGCCGCTTGGGGCTATTTGGGTGAAGATTGGACGAGAACAAAGGATTTCCCTGTCGTCAAACTTTTTGGCGATATTCGAATCGTAGCCCTAGCCGTAGACCCTTAAGACTGATTACAATCCGCGCAATGGCTCTTCCTCTTCGCGTTGGCATTGTTGGTTGCGGAAACATCAGCGGAATTTATCTGCAGAACTTGGGTCTGTACAAATCAACTCAAGTTATCGCGTGTAGCGACCTTGACGAGGAAAGAGCAAAGGAGACAGCCGCTAAGCATGGCATCGCCCACGCGCTTTCCACGAAAGATTTACTGCAACACCCGGAGGTTGATCTGGTACTCAACCTCACTATTCCCAACGCTCATGCCAGCGTAGCCTTAGCCGCAGTGGAAGCGGGAAAGCATGTCTACAATGAGAAACCTCTTACCATTGCCTTTGCCGATGGTAAGCAACTTGTGGAGAAAGCTCGAGAAAAGGGCGTTCGTGTAGGCTGTGCGCCCGATACGTTCCTCGGTGCAGGCATCCAGACTTGCCGAAAGCTTATTGATGATGGGGTTATTGGCGAGCCCATTGCCTGTGAAGCCCATATGCAGTGCCACGGGCACGAAAGCTGGCACCCTTCTCCTGAGTTTTACTATCATAGGGGAGGAGGACCAATGCTGGACATGGGGCCTTATTACCTCACCGCTTTGGTTAACTTGATGGGAGGCATCAAGCGTGTTGCCGGTATTTCTCGAATCACCTTCCCTACCCGCACCATCACTAGCCAACCCAAAAACGGAACCCTCATCGAAGTGGAAACTCCCACCCACATCACAGGTTCAGTAGAGTTTGTATCTGGAGCCATTGGAATGGTAGTCCAGACATTCGATGTGTGGCATGGCAATGTGGCCCCGCTTATCATCCATGGTACAGAAGGGTCTTTACTCGTAGGAGATCCAAACCAATTTGGAGACACGGTTCAAATTCGCGACCGAGGCGATTCGGAATGGCAGCCTGTTTCCTTCGATCATGGATTCGCAGAAAATAGCCGTGGACTTGGCATCCTGGATATGGCTCATGCAATCCAAGAAAATCGGCCACACAGAGTTCACGGTGACCTGGCTTTGCATGTTTTGGAGGCAATGCATGCATTTACAGACTCTAGTGAGTCTGGCCAACATATCTATCTCGAAACATCGGTAGAGCGTCCAGCCACAATGTCTGCGCACGAATTTGCCAACGATGTCGCGTAGAATGTAAGCAAGTTCAGCGCTACTAGCGTTTGGGACGATTCAGGGCCATATGCCCCCTCCAAGGTTTAGTCATGAATCAAATTTCCCGTCGAGATATTCTCAAAGTTGGGGCGGCCGCTGGACTTGCGCCCCTTGCCCAATATTCAGGGGCCTTTTCCGATGACCGAAGCTTTTCGTTCGCCTTCTTCAGCGATACCCACGTACGCCTAAAAGCGAACATTGAAGAGAACCGGGCTATGTTCAATGAGATCAAGGCTTTTCGCCCGTCTTTTGCCATCAATGGAGGCGATGTCACTGACTATGGATGGGCAGGAGAATTTGACAATTACCAGGCCCTGATCCAAGAGTTTGGCGTCAATACTTACGATACCGCCGGGAATCATGATGTCCGGTGGTCGCCACAGGGAGTAAAGATTTTCAAGGAGCGGCTAGGAGAGCCATTTGGATATTTCCAACATCAGAACTGCCACTTCTTTGTTCTCGACAGTACGGTTCCCTTGAGTCACTGGGGCCACTATGAAGCAGAGCAACTCCGATGGCTGGAAGCCCGGCTAAAGAAGATTGGTCGAACAGATCCTGTCTTTGTTGCAACTCACCACTGGGTGGGACGCGATGCGGTAATGATTGACAACGAAGAAGGTCTACGCAGAGTTCTAGAACCTTACAACATTAAGCTAATCCTGAACGGGCACGGTCACAGCGATCTCCTTTGGAACTGGGATGGAATCGCGAACACCATGAATCGAGGGCTCTACCAAGGTTCTTGGGAACGAATCGACGTGGACTATACAAAAGGTGAAGTGCGTCTGAGTCGCCGCACCCAACCCAATCAAAACCCGACCCTTTTAACAACTGTTCCTCTAAAAGCGTTAGTCACTAAGCGCCCAGTTTGGGCTACTGGCTCCATTCCCGTTACCGAAGCATTTGATCGCGCAATCCAAGATGGTGCGGAAGTGAGGGTGAGCTATGCCAAATGGGAAGCCGCGCAGACCGCCCCATCCCTAGCTATGCTTTTGGGACGAGCAAGCGGCCAGCAACTGGTGGAACTGCGGGATCCCAAATCCGGAGTTCAAGGAACGTATACCGTCGAAACCACAACTGACCGGTTGAAGAAGCTTTGGCAGACAGAACTTACGGGTGGAGTGATGTCTCACGTCAAAATTGCTGGAGGTCGTCTTTTGGTCTCCTGCATGGACGGATCCGTAAACTCTTTGGATAAGCGAACAGGGCGCAAGCAATGGACTACTAAAACCGACCGCTATTGCCACTCATCACCTGTAAGAGATGGAGACTTGGTCTTCGTTGGCAGCGCGGATTCCAACTTTTATGCTCTCGATCTTGCTACCGGCAAGACGGTCTGGAAAGCAAAAACAGAGGGCCCGGTCTATGCGTCTGCCGCAGTTGCCGGTGACACCGTTTGCGTAGCCAGCGGTGACGGAAAATTCTATGCATTCAACACGAAGACCGGGCAAGTTAAGTGGACGTACTCTATGCCCGCCAGCAATACCGCTTTTGCCCAAACTCATGCGGTCACCGATGGCAGACGTTTTTACATTGGGGCTTGGGATAGTCATGTTTATGCAATTGATGTTCAATCCGGTGAGTTAGTTTGGCGGCAGCCTTGCTTCCCTCGAACGTTCGCTTGGTCCCCGGCCATCGGTGGCCCTGTGTTGTCAGATGGGAAGCTTTATGTTCCGGCCAATGGTAATGGTCTCTTTTGCTTTGACACTCAATCTGGTGAACAGCTTTGGCTCATCTCAAGTCGACGCGATAAGTACGGACACTCCTCACCCCGAATTCGTGATGGCAAAGTTTATGTGGGCGGACTTGGCGACCTTGGTGAGCTTCGTTGCGTCTCCGCAGTTGACGGTAAAGAGATTTGGGTCACTCCAACCCGTTCGGTGATTTACGACTCATCCCCGGCTCTGGGCGATGGCTTTGTCGCCATCGGGTCGGTAGGTTCACTGCTCAGTGTGGTTAATGACAAGACTGGTGAAATGATTGCGCAAACCCGTTTGCCTATTGGTCATTTCCTGGCCTCTCCTGTGGCGGAAGGGAAATATATCTATGCCGGCACCTACTCAAACACCGTAACTGCTTTTGAAGTGCACTAAGGACTGATAACCACGAGCCTCATAATAGGTTCGTGGTTACTGTTAATTGGCAGGGCAATATGGTGTTTCAAGCCGACACCGATACAGGCACTCGGTTTACGATGGACGCTTATCCAGAAGAAGGTGTGGAAACGAAGGGGCCCACGCCGGTGCAGGCACTATTATCGTCTATCGCTGCTTGTAGTGCGATGGACATCGTAAACATCCTAGAGAAGAAAAGGCAAACAATAGAAGGCTATCGAGTAGAGATTGATGGTGAACGCGTACCACCTGGTACATGGCCAAGGCCTTTCCTATCCATCACCGTGAAGCACATTCTTAAGGGAAACATTGATCCAGAGGCGATCAAGAGAGCCATTGAGTTGACGGATGAAAAGTACTGCTCTGTCATTGCCACCTTGCGCCAAGGGCCAAAAATCGAAAGCGTTTGGGAACTTGAGTAAAAAGAGAAAGGCTAAGAAGTTTCTTCCTAGCCTTTCTCTTTTCTGCAAGTCAACACCAAGACTTACAGTCGGAAACCGAACAACCCTCGTCGCATAAAGTCTCCGAAGAAAGATACAGAGCTGAGGAGTCGAGTTATTCTATCCAGATCCGGAGTCTTTGTCTCGGGCACGTAAACAATATCCCCAGGAAGTAGCTCAATATTCTGAGCGTTGTCTCCGTTGCGGATAAACCGAACGATATCACATTGAATACGATCGTATTCCCCAGGCATACCCGCACGAGGACGAATAACAAGTGTCTTACTTAACCAAGAACGCGTTGGGATCTCGCCGCCCGCTTGAGCTAGCGCATCTTGAAGTGTCATCGGCTCTTTATAGTTGTAGGCACTTGGACGAGGCACCTGACCAATTACCAAAACTCGATTGTTGGACTCTGGAACGTTGAGCGAATCACCATCCTCAATCACATAGTTCTGAGTTGTATCTGCTCGGTTCAAAATGGAGAACAGATCGATTGGGATTAGCTCATCTGAGTTGGCTTTTCTAAGAGTGGCTCTTCTCAAGTCCGCGCGGTCCACAATCGGCCCACCCGCAAAGCTCAAGAGAGTCATAACAGTGTCCCCCGGTCGCAACTCAAAGATGCCGGGCTTTGCTACAAAACCATTCGCAGAGGCACGTACTGTTTTGTACCGTGAAACAATAACTGAAACTTTGGGATCCCTGAGCCTTAGTCGTTCGGTATAGGCCTTTGCAAGAGCTTTCTGCAACTCTACAATGGTCATACCTTCAACCTTCATTGGCTCCAAGAAGGGAGCTGTAAGGGTGCCATCTTTACCAACCGGCACGGTTGCATTAACTTGAGATTCGTTGTAAATCTTAATCTCAATAACGTCATCCGGGCTAAGCCGATAAGCCTCTGTCGTTTGACCAAAGGCCAATAACGACATTAGGGCTAGGGTAAACACCCACAGGACAAGCTTTATAAGTGGCTTATTCATTCGCTTTCCGTTGCTAATACTTAGACCAGACTCGCTTAGTGTACCTACCTTGGCTTCACTCTTCAAGGCGTGCCCGGCGCACTCCTTCGATCACTATTGTAACTTCACCTTTGCGTGGAACGGTCGATTCATTTGCAATTATTGGCAGTTGAGATCGAAAAACTTGCTCATGAAGCTTCGTCATCTCTCGACAAATAGCGTATCTGCGGGGTCCAAGAACCTCATATGCCACTTTCAGCAACGCTTCAAACCGATATGGAGATTCGAATAAGACCAAGGTTAGTGGAGATTCCTTAAACGCTTCCAGCTCTCCTCGGATTGCTCCGGGTTTTCTTCCCAAAAACCCAAGAAAAGCAAAACGCTGAGCGAAAAACCCCGACAGCATAAGGGCGGTGGTCACAGCACTAGGTCCTGGTATCGCTTCAATCGGAATATCCTGCTCATGACAAGCATCACACAATAGCGAGCCTGGATCAGAAACGACCGGGGAACCGCCATCTGTAATGATAGCGACTTTACTTCCATCCAAAATTTCCTGGACGTAACGGTCTACCGCAGAGCTACCGGAATGGTCATTTAAGACCCGCATCGGCTTCTTAATGCCCAGATGTGATTGAAGCTTGCCGCTAATGCGCGTGTCTTCAACAACCCAAAAATCAGCCGCCCCGAGTGCTTCGATAGCTCGGGGCGATAAATCGGCAAGATTGCCAATAGGAGTGGCAATGAGCGTTAATTTCCCATCGCCACCCATCTTTACTGCTTACCGCCCGACTTTCCGGCTTTCTCCTTTTCCAACTCTTCACGAGTTTTAACGTTCTTAGCCGCTTCTTCCTTGGATTTCTTTTCAGCATCTGCGGCAGCCTTCGCCGCCTCTGCTTCTAGCTTCTTCGCTTCGGCGTCAGCTTTATCTTGCTCAGCTTTCTGTTCAACCCACAGCTTCTGCAGTTCCTTTAGCTCTTTCACTTGCTCTGCCGTCAGCAACTTGGCGGTTTCACCCTCGCGAATTAGATCGTTGATCGTGTTATAAGTGCCTTGTGCTTGAGGATCGGTTCCTCCTAAGTTAGCATTCGCAGCAGCGATCAACTGTCCGGCAAACTCAGCTTCCTTCTTCTGATTCTTATAGGTTCGCGCCAGCTCAAGCCTCATCTGCGGATCTTCGTTATCCACTAGGTAAGTCTCATAAATCTTGATCTTCGTTTCATCAAGCTTTGTCTTCTCGGTAGCTGAAGATCGGGCATAGATTGACTCAAAGGTGACGTAAGCTAGTAAGCTCGCAGTCTTGGCCTGTTCAGCATTGCTTTCCGTGGCAGCTTTCATAGCCTCGTTCATGATCTGCTCTTCAAGCTTGTTTCGATCTGCCGCATCCAAGTTATCTGCTGTTAAGCGACCGTATTCGTATAGCCATTTGTAGGCAGGAACCTTCCAATCGACGTTGGCATTCTTTTGCATGTCCATCAATTCGGACTGCATTCTGGCTGCGGCAAGAGTGGAAACCTGTGTATCACGGTAAGTCTCCTTCTTCTCGTTAAAGTCCTTTGGAAGTTCGTTCTTGATTTGAATAAGCTTAAAGATGTTTACCGACTGCCCAATGGTGACAGGCGCGCTCACTTCACCGGGCTTCAGCTTCTCAATAGGAGAATAGGCGGGGAAACCCTGAACGGTCGTTCGCGGCAGAGGATCAATCTGTTCACTCAGCTTTTTCTTAGGGTCCATCTGCTGAGCTTCTGAATAGCGATCCATGGCTTGCTCAAAAGATAAGCCGCCCTTGATCTCAGCTTCAATCTTCTTAGCTGTCGCATTGGGATCACCCTTGGACAAAGTAATACGCTTAACTTCAAAAGTATCGTAAGACTTCTTCAAGTCCTCATCGCTCAGCTTAATCTCTTTCTTTAGGGCGGCCATCAATGGCTCACCAACCGCAAGAGCTTCCACCGGAATTTTCAAATCTGCGCCCGACTTCAGGATGCTCAGATTGCTATCAATAGCTTCTTTCTTAAAGCTGCTAAGCTCACGGCCTACTTCTTTCTTAAAGAGTTCAGCAAACTCTGCTTCTGTGGCGTCGGCCTTTAGCTTTCCCTGATTGACAAGCTGTTGCTTGATTCCCGAAATCTCTGATTCGACACCGGAGGTCAGAATCTTCGCAAGATCCTGATCGCTAGCCTTAACTCCATACTTCTTCGCCAACTCGATCTGGAGAATATTGCCAACGGTAGAACGCAAGACGCTTGCTTCCATTTGCAACTGAAAAGAGGCTGGCAAGTTGCTGGCCTGACCGCCATACATGCCTTGTATGCGTTCCATCTCCTTGCCAATAAGTCGTTCTGTAATCTGTTGATTACCAACCGTGGCAACAACGGCACCCGGATCGGTCTGCATCATTTGCTGCCTGGCCAAATCGGTGCGACCGCAGCTTGTGAAGCTAGTCGCGACCATTCCGACAATCATTAGAATAGAAATGGTCCAAATGCAACCTTTATTCTGTATTAGTTCATGAACTTTGCTAATCGACAAGAATTCTCACCTACTGACAATGGGGAACGTTTAGTATGACACGTATAGTTCCGCTAGACGTCTGACCGCTCGTCGTTTGATGCTTGACATGTAGACAAATAGTAGTACAATGTGGAAAACTCAAGTAGATCAAGGAGATCGGTATGGCGAAGGGACTCACGAAACGACAAGAAATGATCCTCCAGTTTGTTCTGGATTACGTTCAAAAAGAGGGCTACCCTCCATCAATCCGAGAAATTGGGGCCCATTTTGACATTGGTTCGCTTCGTGGAGTCACTGTTCACCTAGATGCACTAGAGAAGAAGGGCTATATTGCCCGATCGAATACCCCGCGTTCGATCAAAGTAACCCATCCTCAATACCAATCTTCCAGTCGAGTAGCGATGGTTCCCCTGGTTGGCTCTATTGCAGCCGGCGTCCCCATCCAAGCTCAGGAGCAAGTTGAGGATCTGATTCCCGTGCCTAGCGACATGGTGAACCGTATTGAGGGTGCTTTTCTTCTAAGGGTAAAGGGAGACTCCATGACCGGGGAAGGCATCATGCCCCGCGATCTGGTCATGGTGAAGCCTCAAAAAACGGCTAATCATGGAGATTTAGTCGCTGTACTAATGGGTGAAGAAGCTACTGTGAAGCGGATCAATTACGCGAAGGATGGCATTAAGCTGATGCCAAGCAACCCCAACTATGCTCCGATTCCCGTAGATCAGGAAGATGCCACAATCATCGGGAAAATCATCGGTCTTCTCCGAGACTATGAAGGCATGGCCTTCTAAAGGTAGCAAATCTATACTAGAATGACCTTGTGGCGAAATCTCGCGGCAAGGTCATTCTTGTTTGTGCCTCTGTACTTGGAGCAGGGGCTTTGTGGTTCATTGGAAGCCGTCTTGCTGCCGATGAATGTCCAGTCTCACTTCCTTCCCGCTACCATTTTATCGCTCACTTTTCTGGAAATAGTTCCGCAGAAGTAGCTCAACAGCTTCAAGCACCATCTAGTCACGCACTTATGGGAATTGGAACCGCTCGGGATTGGCTCTTTGAGTCCAAAGGAACCAAAGAAGAAGCTGCTTGGAATCTTCTAATGCACTTACGTAAATCAGGAGATTGGAGACAGCTCAAATCTCGAAGCCACATTATCTACTCGGATGACGGCAAAACCCCCAAAGTCGTGATGTTTAACGACCACAAGTCAAATCAGCGTCATTTCGTAAGAGTAAATGGACCTTGGCAGAATCCAGGAGTGTACGAACAGATGTTGAGCCGACTCCCTACCGGTTGGTTAGATCGGCTCAAAAGTTCAACTTCTAAAGAGCGCTCTTAAGCACCCAAGTTGTTCCCGTAGGAGAGTCTCGCAACTCAATCCCCATTGCATCTAATTCGCCCCGAATCGCATCCGCCCGAGAAAAGTCTTTTGTCTTCTTTGCTTCTGCCCGTTCAAGTATCTTAGCTTCGATCAGAGCCTCATCAACCGCAGGCCCTACCGGTTTGACCACCGTCTCCAGATCCCCATAGCTAGACCGAACAATTCCAAGGAGGTTATTCACCCCATCGAGAAATCGAACTGCGCTTTCTCCTGAAGCCTTGGACATCCCTTCTCCCTCTTTCAGGATCAGTTTTGCTCCCTCCAGAGCCTTTGCCAATGCCACAGGAGTGTTTAAGTCATTGCACAAAGCTTCCAGCGTCTGGCTATACAAATCATCAAGCAAAGATCCCAGCGAATCTGGCCCTTCACCACTCGCATTAGCTGCAATCTGGTCCGCTTTGCGATACCTTTCGATGATAGATTGAGCATCTCGTAAACCTTGATCTGTGAAGTTCAAAGGCTTGCCGTAGATGCCGGCGATAAGTCCATATCGGATCGCCAAGGGATCTGCCCCCTTTGTAATCAAGTCTCTTACGGTATAGAAGTTGCCCGCGCTTTTGGACATTTTCTCTCCATTCACCTGAAGAAAACGTGTATGCACCCAATGCCCAGCAAATGGTTTACCCGTTAGCGCCTCAGACTGGGCAATCTCGCACTCGTGGTGAGGAAACATATTGTCCTCTCCACCGCTGTGCAGATCAATGGTATCGCCAAGGTATTCCCGAGCCATCACCGAACATTCAATATGCCATCCCGGAAATCCCCAGCCAAACGGGGAATGCCACTGCATCAGATGGTGATCGTCTTTCTTCCAAAGCGCAAAGTCAGCTGGAGCGCGCTTGTTATCATCCTGCACCACATCCCGTACTGCCTGGCGAAGATTGTCCTGCGTGTTTCCACTCAGCTTTCCGTACTCGGGGAAACTCTCGACACTGTAATAAACACCTGTCGGAGTTTCGTAAGCGTGCCCTTTGTCAATCAGTTCCTCGGCTGCAACGATCTGTTGCCGAACATGCTGAGTCGCCTTCGGCCGTACATCCGGTGGAAGTAAGTTAAGCGACTTCCAATCCAATTCAAAAGCATTTGTATAGTGTTCGGCAAGCTCCCAAACATTGTTGAAATGCTCGCCTTCCTTGCTTTTGAGTGCCTTTTCTAACTTGTCTTCGCCCTGACTATCCGCAATATCATCATCCGTCAAGTGCCCAACATCCGTGATGTTATTCACAAACGTAACTCGCCAACCCAAAGCCTTCGCAGTTCGAACAATGAGGTCTGCGGTTAGAAAACTTCTGAAATTCCCAATATGGGCATAGGAGTAAACCGTGGGTCCACAAGCATAAAACTTCAAGTGTCCTGCCTCCCTGGTTTGGAGTTCTTTGACCTGCTTGGTCATCGTGTCGTACAGCTTGAGTTTCTTCTCGCCCATTGGATTTTTTAGAATACCGGGCGGTAGCCAAGTCACGGGACCTAATCGTTACCGAGGTGTAAAGCTAAATTTGAAATTTTGAGTACTCGCCACTGGCTGACCATCCTTCGCTGCAGGATCCCAACGCCACCTAGCCAGTGCCGCCAACACAAGGGCATCAACCTCTTGGCTTCCGGAGGTTCGGATTACTTTATCTATATGTGAGCCGTCCGCGGCAATCTCAACCGAGACATCTACCGAATTGGTCACTCCCGCCGACATCATCGACGACGGAACACTGGGCTCAACTGTGTATTCAGGCAAGGCGGCCCGATTTGGGCCACGAGAACGCTTTTGTCCTTGATTACCTGCTGTACTTGGCTTGGATCCTGCCGACGGTTTGCTCGTATCCACACCAACCCCAGTATCTACCGGCGGCGTGTATGTATTCGGATTCTCTGTTGGGGGCTGAGCAGGCGGCTGGTTGATGGGAGAAGAAGGTTGAGTCTGTACTGGAGGCGAATTTTGAGGAGCCGGATTCTGCATGGGTGGATTCTTGGGCAACGGAATATTGCGCGGTACCCCCGCATCAAGGTTGTACTTCTCCCCAAAACCTGCACTGGGAGAGGACGCAGGAGAGTTAAAGCTAGCTTGTCCGCTTCCCGAAGGCAAATGTGTTCCATCCGCCGCGACTCTCGCAATCTCTACCGGAGGCATCTCGGTTTTCTTGGGTGCCGGACTACCCGAAAGCACCTCAGCAAAAATGGCAAACAGCAAGTGAGCACCTACAGAAATCGCTACCGCAATGCCAAATCGAGAAGTTTGCTCAGAATCCACTAAACCACCACCGATTCCCGAATCAAGCCTCGGCTCACCATTGCATTGATCAACGTTGTGGAAGCCTGCTCTGTTTCCGCAACAATGGTCCTTTGTCGAGCGCTAAAGTAGTTGTAAGCCACAAAACAGATAACCGCTACCGTAAGGCCCGTTGCGGTTGCGTAGAGCGCTTCTCCAACTCCCGCTAGAATTCGGTCATTCGCATTTTGATCACGGGTTCCAGAGATCGCTTGGAATGTTCCGATCATGCCAAACAATGTTCCTAGCAGGCCAAGAAGAGGCGAAATGGTCGTGATCGTATCCACGATGGGCAGATATTTCTCAAGTCTCTGAAAATACTTCTCCCCAACTTCCTGAACCTTACGTTCGCAATGCGAAACCCCATGTTCACGGTTCCGAAGAATAGTGGCCATACAAGCTGCCACAGGTCCACTCTTGGAGTCACAGGCTCTCAATGCATCATCAATTGCCCCATCTTCCACAAGTCGAACAACTCGCTTCGTCAACCCTGGCGACAGCTCTCCATCTTGTCGATACACCATCCATCGCTCGATGATAATCGCCACCGAACCAATCGACATGATAAGCAACGGAATCATCACGATTCCGCCCGCCTGGATAAATTGAAGCACGTTCATGCGCTGGTCATTAGACGTGTATAATCATGCAACAGGTCCCTGTGGTCAATAAAAAACTATCGCTCACTCAGCAGTTGTTTGATGTTTCGGTTCAAATCCGCCAGCTCAACTTCACCAATAGCCTTTGCCGCCAACCGTCCTTTTCGATCAAAAACAAGCGTAGTAGGCAAGGGGATGCCATGAGCAAGACCAGGATCCTCTGTCCCCATTGCAATCGGATAAGGGATCGAAAAAGCCTTCACAAACTTGTCGATCATCTCTCGATTCCCTTGATCCATCGATACCCCCACCATCTCTAAACCTTGGGATTTAAACGCGTTTGCAACGTTCACAAGAGCCGGAGTCTCTTTTTGACAAGGCCCACACCACGTCGCCCAATAGTTAACCAGCACAACCTTGCCCCTGTGAGCATTCAGGTTCCAGGTATCTCCATCCAAGCCAGGATAAGACAACTGTCTCGGCTCGGTCCTCTTAGATTCCGAAATGCTTTCAATATTGGATGGGGACGGAGCGTTCATTCCTACCACCATCACACCAATCCAAACAACAAAAAGAAACGCCGCAAACCTTCCGAACTTCACGCTTCTCGACTTTTCCACTGTTGCCATCTCTCTAATATGCTTGATACGTCAGCAATAATGAGACCTGCTATGTCAAAGCGAGATTTTGGGGCGGTCGCGGTCGACCTAGGTGCCACTTCCGGTAGATTTGCTGCCGGATGGTTAGAAGACGGCATCATCCGATTTGAAACGATAGAGCAGAAAAATCATCAACCCGTTGAAAAGAACGGTCGCCTTGAGTGGGACCTGGAATCACTCAAAACCCTCGCTGCCAATGCCGCCAACTATGCAGCCTCAACCTTTGAATCCTCAACCCTCGGCATTGACGCATGGGGCGTTGATCACGGCTTCGTAGATTCTAGCGGTCAAGTATTGGGAAACCCAGTTTGCTACCGTGATCTTTCTCACGATCAGGCTTTTCAAGAACTGGCTCCCCATAGAGCGGAACTCTATGCCCTCACCGGTATCCAGCACCAACCCTTCAATACAATCTGCCAGCTTTATGCCCGACAAAAGGAAGACCCTTCTCTTTCGTCCAATGCCCAGTTTCTCATCCTCCCCGACCTCCTGGGCTACTTACTCACCGGGGAACAGAACTATGAGCTGACCGAGGCTTCGACCACCCAGCTAATGGGGCTCGATTGTCAATGGTCGGACCGAGCATTCCAAACCGCTCAATGGCCAATGCCCAACCGACAACCCACGAAGCCCGGTCAACTTGGCGGAACCATCCTGCCTGGTGTCTGGCTCGCCACCGTAGGTAGCCACGACACCGCTTCCGCCTTGGTTGGCTTCGGCTCGCAAAAAGCCAGTGCCATGTATGTCAATGTAGGAACCTGGTCCTTGGCGATGTTCATTCAAGAAGACCCTATTGCGACCCCTGAGGCCGAAGCCGCCAACTTCACCAATGAAAGAATGGTGGATGGTCGTGTTCGCTTCCTCAAGAACATCCCCGGCTTCTACGTGGTCAATCGTTTGCACGAAGAGTTAGGCGTTCAAAAGTCCGTGCCCCACTGGCTCCAATCTGCAATAGACACCGGCGAGACCGTCGATTTATTCGGAACCGAATTCTTCAATCCCGAATCAATGGTTGAAGCTTGCGCCAAATATCTGCCCCGCCGCCCCCAATCAAATGAAGAATGGGCTGGGATCGCTATTAATTCGTTGGCCACGGCCATCGCAAACCAACCCTCCGAAGCTCAAAAAGTTGGAGTTGCGCCCGTAAGATCGATTCGCATTGGGGGTGGAGGTTCCCAAAGCGCCACCCTTTGCCAAGCCATCGCCAATATCTCGGGCCTTCCCGTTCAAGCCGGCCCCGTCGAGGCGACCGTTCTTGGTAACCTTGCCCTCCAGTTTTTAGCCTCTGGGCACTTTGCTAACCAAAGCGATATGCAGGCCGCCGTCGAGCGCAGTGCTGGAGTCGTGGAGTACCACCCCGAATGAAAGTTCAGCTAATGCTGACCTGCCTTTGCGATGCTTTCTTCGGTGAAGTCGGTATCGCCGCAGTCCAAGTCTTGGAGGCTGCAGGCTGCGAGGTTGTCTTCCCCGAAAACCAAACTTGCTGCGGCCAGCCTCCTTACAATGCGGGCGATTGGGCGGCATCTCGGAAGATCGCCAACTATTGCGTATCCGTCTTCGATCCATCTCTTCCCGTTGTGACCCCAAGCGGCTCCTGCACTGCCATGGTGCGAGAGGGCTATCACCTTCTCGGCGTACACGCCAATATTCAGTGTTTCGAGATCGGCGAATACCTTGTTAAGCACATTGGAGTTAAAACCCTAAACTCCAAACTCCAAACTCCAAACTCCAAACTGAAAGTCGCTTTCCACCGTGCCTGCCATGGCCGAGGAATTGGCCTCAAAAACGAGCAGGAAATCCTCGTCTCCTCTCTCCCAAACGTCGAACTCGTCTCTTTCGCCCAATCTGAGCAATGCTGCGGTTTCGGTGGAGCTTTTGCTGCCACCCACGGGAAACTCAGCAGTGGTATCGGCGATGAAAAGCTCCGCAATATCATCGACTCCGGTGCCGAAATTCTCGTCTCCGGAGATATGGGTTGCCTCATGCACCTAAACGGACTTATCGAGCGTGAAAAGCTCCCCATCAAAACCAAGCACTACCTCCAACTTCTCGCCGAGGCTCTCCCCGCATGAAACGACTTCCGGTCGAGCGTTTTGCGCGCCAACTCCCTCAGGCCAAAACCGATAGTGTTCGAGGGGCCTCCGCTCAAAAGACCGCCGCTAGACTAACCGCACTTGCCAGTTCTTTCGATAACTCCGAGGACGCCAGATCAAGAGCCGCGCAGATCAAAGACTTTGTCCTCGACAACCTCAGCGCTCTCCAAGCCGAGCTCGCTCAAAGCTGCCAACGCAACGGCATCCAAGTTCACTTTGCGAAGGATTCCGAGGAAGCAAACAAGATCATTCTTGACCTTTGCCGCCAAGCTGCCCCGGATGGCGGGATCGTAGTGAAGGCCAAGTCCATGGCCACCGAGGAAATCCACCTTAACCACCACTTGGAGAAAGCCGGTTACGAACCCGTCGAGACCGACCTGGGCGAGTACGTCGTCCAAATTGACCACGACACCCCCAGTCACATTGTCACCCCGATCATCCACAAAAATCGCAAAGAGATCGCCGCATCTTTCGAGCGCGAAAACCTGGGCCCCTACACCGAGATCCCCGAAGAACTCGCGATGCAGGCGAGGGTCAAACTCCGCCAGAAGTTTCGCGATGCCAAGATCGGCATCTCCGGTGTCAATTTCGCCATCGCCGAAACGGGGCGTATCGTCCTGCTGGAAAATGAAGGCAACAATCGCCTAAGCACCACCGCGCCTGACATCCATATCGCCCTCATGGGCATCGAAAAGATGCTCCCAAAGGAATCCGATCTTCCCACGTTTCTAAAGCTTCTCGCCGGTTCGGCAACCGGGCAACAGCTCACCACCTACACCCACCTTATCACCGGTCCCCGAAGAGCCGACGAGAAGGACGGTCCCCGCCAAGTACACCTCGTCCTCCTTGATAACGGTCGCAGCCGGGTTCTGGATGGCCCGTATCGAGAAATCCTTCGCTGCATCCGCTGCGGAGCCTGCCTAAATGTCTGTCCCGTCTATCGCCAAGCCAGCGGCCACGCTTACGGCCATGTTTACTCCGGCCCACTCGGGGCGGTCCTTGCTCCCGCACTCGAAGGGGTGAACAAACTGGGGCATCTTGCCAAAGCGTCCACCCTATGCGGAGCCTGCGAGGAGGTCTGCCCGGTCAAAATCCCGATTCCCCGAATGCTCGTCCAACTTCGCGACGAAGCCACACGCGCCGGTGCCATCAAAGACCCGGTGCAATGGGGCATATACGCCACGGGTGCCACCAAACCCGGCCCTTGGCGAACCGGCCTCACCCTCCTCCCTGTAGCCTCCAAACTCGCCCCTCACCCCATGAAGTCCGGCTGGGGTGAATTCCACAATCTGCCTCACCGCCAAGGACACTCCTTCCGAGGTTGGTGGAAAAATCGAGCAACGGCCTCCGCAAACCCAACCCCATTAGAAGAAGGTCGCAAGGCAATAAGCGAAACGATGAACGAAAGTGACGAAGTCTTAGGGGGAGGACAAGGTTGGGGCCAACCCTCCGAGGAGTCAGCAAGAACTCACCTCACTATCTGGCAAACATTCACCACAAAGCTAGAAGTCCTAGGCGGTCAAGTAGCCTCCCCGAGACAACAACCTAACAAAGTAAATGCGGACGAAAAAGCCTCCCCATGCGACGAAGTCGTAGAGGTAGCGCAGGGTGAGGGTCAAACTACCGAAAGTCCAGCTAATAAAGGAGAAGCAGACCAGAAAGCCTCCCCATGCGACGAAGTCGTAGGGGGAGGGCAGGGTGGGGGTCAAACCGCCGAGAGCCTGTACAACCTCATCCAAACCCTCGGTCAAGATAAAGTCTGCTACCTAGATGCCGATTTACCCACCATCCCTGGCCTCATCACCACCTCGGATGTTTGGCAAGCGGATATTGGAATCACCCTTGCCGACTTCGCCATCGCCGAGACCGGGAGCATCGTCCTCTCCGCCGGATCACAACGTGCTCGCCTGGCTTCCCTCACCCCGCCCACTCATATTGCGCTGGTCAAAGAGATTGTTCCAACTCTCGAAGAAGCCTTCGCCCGAATGACGGATCGCACCAGCGTCATCATCACCGGCACCAGCCGAACCGCGGATATTGAAGGAGTCCTCGTCCGCGGAGTCCACGGTCCCAAAGAGCTGATCGTGATCAAGCTCGACACAAATCAGGGCTTACGTTCTCAGCCTCTCTAGAACCGTAAGCTTTTCCGAGTTCGTCATCTGCGCCCACTGAGCAATCTCCTCAATGGTTCGCCTACATCCGATGCAAACGTCGTTCTCATCAAGCTGACAAACATTCTGACAAGGCGAAGCCACTTCGGTTACAGTTTCAGACTCTTTCAATCAACTCTCCTCTCAATAACATAAGGCGTTGGCGCCCAAAAATGTCAACCACTTTTCTGACTATTTTTTAGGAGATGGGCCTCAAAGCAAGGAACAAACAAAACCTCGGCTGCATCAGATTGTTAGCCTACTCGCACCCTTAGCCAATCCTATTCAGGACTGCGTGTATGCTGAGATACCAAGGAGTTGATATGGAACAGTTTATTAACGGCTTGACCGAAAAGGTGGGCATTGACAAAGCTACGGCAGAGAAGGTCGTCGATTTCGTAAAAGATCACATGGATGAAATCCCCGGCTGGCTCGCCCAATCAGGAATCATGGACAAACTTCCCGGTGGCCTAGGCGACAAACTTGAAGGCATGCTCGGAGGCTTGGGCGGCGACAAAGCCGAATAAAGTTTCTTCTAGCTCATTAGGTTTTACGGAAGTTCTGTAGAACCTAATGAGCTAGGCTTGACCATCCCTCTATTTCTTGCCCTTGAACAGACCGCCTAACAAGCCTCTCATGAGGGTTCGAGTTACCTGAGATCCGGCGCTCCGTACGACGGTCTTGCCTAATGTTTCCAACAAGCTCTCGGACCTACGTCCGCCGCCAGATGACTTCTTGGCTTCAGCTTTCTCCGCTGCCGCACGAGCTTTATCTTCAGCGACCTTCGCTTTTGCCTCAGCCTCGGCCTGGGCTGCCGCTTCTTGCTGTTTCGCAATCTCATCGGCCTTTTTCTTCAGGACCTCATAGGCCGATTCTCGGTCCACCATTTGGTCGTACTTGCCACGTAAAGGGCTCGCAAAGATCACTTGCTGACGCTCTTCGGGAGTCAATACTCCAAGTCGAGAGGAAGGCGGGCGAATGAAAGTGCGCTCAACAACCGAAGGAACCCCTTTGTCCTCAAGCACCGACACCAAAGCTTCACCCACACCGAGTTCGGTGATTGCCTCATTCGTCTTGAACTTTGGATTCACGCGAAATGTATCCGCGGCCGAAGCAACAGCTTTCTGATCTCGCGGAGTGAATGCTCTCAGTGCGTGTTGGAAACGGTTGCCAAGTTGCCCCAATACTGTATCCGGAATGTCGATGGGATTCTGCGTAACAAAATAGACTCCAACGCCCTTTGAACGAACCAACCTCACCACTTGCTCAATCTTCTGAATCAGGCTCGGAGGCGCATCGCTGAACAGCAGGTGAGCTTCATCAAAGAAGAACACGAGCTTGGGCTTATCCAAATCTCCCACTTCCGGAAGGTCCTCAAACAGCTCACTCAGCATCCACAAGAGAAAAGTGGCATAGAGCCGGGGGCTTTGCATGAGCTTGTCCGCGGCAAGAATATTCACGATTCCACGACTGTCAAGCGTAGTCCGCATGAAATCTCGAATATCCAGCGCCGGTTCGCCAAAGAAGTTATTCGCACCCTGCTCTTCCAAAACTAAAAGGCTGCGCTGAATAGCTCCGACGGATTGAGGGCTCACATTTCCGTAGGTTCGCTGGAGTACATCAGCCTTCTCTGATATCTCCGCAAGAATCGCACGAAGGTCCTTCAGATCCAAAAGCAGCAAGCCCTGCTCATCCGCAACTCGGAATGCGATATTGAGAACCCCTTCCTGAACATCGTTCAGGTTCATCATGCGGCTGAGCATGAGGGGGCCAATTTCGGAGATGGTAGACCGGATGGGGTGCCCACTCTGACCGTAGATGTCCCAGAAAACAACCGGCGAGCTTGAGTACGTGTAGCTATCTAGACCAATCTGAGCCGCACGTTCTTCGAGCTTGGGGCTTCCACCGCCCGGCATCGCCAACCCTGCAAGGTCGCCCTTCACGTCAGCCATGAATACAGGCACACCAATCTTGCTAAAGTTCTCGGCAATGATCTGCAACGTAACGGTCTTCCCCGTTCCCGTCGCGCCTGCTATCAACCCATGGCGGTTGCCATACTTAGAAAGCAGATAAACATCAAGGTCGCCCTTGCCAACAAAAATCTTGTCCAAAGTGGTCTCGCCCATTAAAAATCCCCGAGTGCATTTGAAGCTTATCCGATGAAGAAAGTTCCCAACCAAAGATAGACAAGTTACCGGTAACTAATCTAGGGGCGGAATGGTACACCCCAACGCAGGAGTCTGAGGCACCGCGATTTTCTTCCCCGCCAAAAATTGATCGAGAGCCACCCGCAGATCTTGAGTTTGAGGCACATTCCGAGACCGGCCATGCTCCAAAAACAAGTCATTGATACGCCCTCGATAGACCATTTTTCCGGTTCCTGCGAATACGACCGCTTGGGGTGTAACCGTCGCTCCACCAAGGTCAACCAAGCGATGCTTGGTATCTAGAATTCCTGGCGCGTTTAGCTTGTACTCCTTCAAATGATCCAGAACTTGCTTCTTGGATTGAGATGGATCGACATACACAAACAAGAAAGATACGCCTTTGGGTTGATAGGTCCTCACAATTCGCCCAAGCTCAGGGGCCATCCGATTCGCAATCGGACAATCTGTTGCCACAAAGAATAGGACGGTGGCTTTTTGCTTCGTGGGAACCTGTCGCACAATGCCAGCGGCGTCGGAAATCGATACCGGAGCTACTGGCTGAACAGGCATAGGCTTCAATTGAAAGCCGATAAGAAGACTGGAGACGAGTGCTGAGATCATAGGGCTATCTTGAAATGTAGTTCAGATGACACCAAAACAGTTCATCCGTTGGTTTTGGGCCAAAAAGAAGTAGCGTGGACTTCTCATCCACCGCCGCATGGCCATGTTTGCTGTTTGTGATAGAGGCTTCATAGACTATGGTGGTGCCTTTCTTCAACCGGACCGGTCGCAAGAAATTGTAGGCTCCTGGCCAAGTGGCATCCCAGGTGTGAACCATCAAAAGATTTCGCTCCCCTTGATCATCCTTCGCGATTAAACGAATTTGGTCTGTCACAAACCTGGCCTCGGGCAGAACGGAAACCAGATCAATATCGGATGCAAGAACCCATTCATCACGTAACACAGCCAGTTGCTCTGGCTCGACACGAAAAGTTCGATTCCCCAGAGTCTGAGTTTGGACCTGGCCTAATCCTGGTCCTCGATCAAAAATAACAAGACCAGAGGCAGGTTCCTGCTTACCTGTAGGCACCGTTGATAGACGAATCCAAAGGCGATCTTCCTTTTTCAACTCAATGTCCCCGCGCCAAAGGTTAAATCCGGCGGCCCAAGTTGCATAGGTGGTGCCGGAACGAATACCGGTTGACGTAAATGGCACCGGCTGCCCTTTCCTTTGAACGGCAAGTACCACTTGTTTCACCGCCTGTGGGGAATCTGGTTGGAAAGCAAAAGTCTTTAGGTTAAGTTGCTTCCCGCTAAAAGAGCTTAAGCGATATACCACAGTGGCATACCGTCCTTCGGCGGGAATCACCTGGCCTCGCCCAACGTGCACAACCAACCTCTTTGAGCTGGATTCAGGTTTCAAGGTTGGAGTCTGTGGCAGAGGTGACATCTTCTTCCCTTCTGGCATCCCCAAGCGGTACCACTCCTGAATAATTTTCAGTTCACGGGAATCTAGCGGTTGGTGGGGAGTCAAAGATTCGACATCTGACCGAGCATCGGTTGGAGGCATCTGTCCCGTGAGTGAAACCAAGCGAACAAGATCACCCCGCCGCTTCACTTGATCAAAAGTCTGTAGCGCGAATGGCCCCATGCCGTTGGTTTGATGGCAAGGCAGACACTTCTTCTGAATGATGGGTCGGATATCTTCAGAAAACGTCGGCGATTTAGGTTCCTGAGCACCCCACAGGGAACCTATAGCGATCACTAACCCAAGGCGAGCAAACCCATTCACGAGCCTTTATTCTAACAAGCTCAAACAAAAACGGGGTCCATTTGTTTCTGGACCCCGTGATGTTTAGCTCTAGTAATGCAGGTGAGCGGTCTTAACCTTGCCTCGGAAAACCGTGTAGATGGCAATTGTGTATGCCAAAACAAAGGGCATTCCGATCAGGGTAATGCTGAACATGATTGTCAGGGTTGCTTGGCTAGCACTCGAGTTATACGCAGTTAAGCTATGCGCTGGAATCGGGTTCGAGGGAACCAGATTTGGCCACAAACCAACTCCGAAGAGACAGAGAAGGAATGCGATACTTAGACAGCTAAACAAGAAGGCGCGAGCTTCCTTCCCTCTCGACATCTCTCGAGGAACGTTGGCAATCGCCAACAGAGATACCAAGGGAAGGATGAAGAACCAAGGATGCTCACGAATGCGATCCGCCATATGAGGAGCAAAGATGAATGTAGCAATCGTTAAAGAGCCATAGCAGACTCCAAAGAAGATCATGGCTGACCTCACCCACTTCTTCACTTGAGCCTGCAATTCCCCTTCAGTCTTCATTACCAAGTAGATCGCGCCATGCATCGCAAACAGCGAGACCGTCGTTAAACCGACAATGATCGCGTATGGATTTAGGAGGTTAAAAAAGCCTCCCTGATACTCCTTATCTGCCCCCAACGGGATACCCAGAACGATGTTGCCCAGCGCAACTCCAAGCAAGACCGCGATCAGGATAGATGCCACGCAGAACGCCCGATCCCAAAACTCCCGCCACCGAGGCGATGCTTCCTTACTGCGGAACTCAATCGCAACCGCACGGAAGATCAGACCAGCCAGCAACAGCATTAATGGAAGGTAGAACCCTGAGAACACGGTGGCGTATACATCGGGGAAGGCCGCAAACAAAGCGCCGCCACCCACTACAAGCCAGACTTCGTTGCCATCCCAAACCGGGCCAATCGCATTGAGGAGAACTCGACGATTGGTGTCGCCCTTTGTAAACAGTAGCAGAGAGCCAACGCCAAGATCGAAACCATCTAGGATCGCGTAGCCAATCAGCAAAATGCCAACCAGCGCATACCAACCCGCATTCAGGTCGAATGGGTAGTTCATGCCGTGCCTCCCTGCAAGGTTCTCTGCGCGCCGTGATCTAGCGACAAATCGTCATCCGACACATCGTGATCATCTTCTGGCCCCTGCTTAATTTTGCGGTCCATCAGGTAGATGAACAGCGCAAACAACAGCCCATAGATAAAGACGAAGAGAAGTAAAGACGCAAGAACTTGATTTGCCTTCACGGCTTTTGAAAGCGCTTCGGAGGTTCGAAGCAGGTTAAAGACGATCCAAGGCTGACGTCCAATCTCGGCAGCAAACCACCCCGATTGGTTGGCAATCTGCGGCAAAAGCACCGACCACGCCAAGATCGAGAGCAACCACTTGTTGGTCCAAAGAGTTCCTCTCCACCAGCCCCAAACTGACAAGACGCAAATTCCGATGAGCGAGAAGCCAATGGCAACCATCAAGTGGAAGAACTGGAATGTAGCTTGGACAGGAGGTCGGTCCTTGGGTGGAATTTGATCCATACCCTTTACCGGCTTGGTTGCATCTCCAAATAGCAGCCAGCTACCTACGTTCGGAATGTGAGGCCCAACAACGCGGTTATTCTCCACATCCACATAGCCGAATAGGGTGAGTCCTGCAGGCTTGCTGGAATCAAAATGTCCCTCCATCGCGGCGAACTTGCTGGGCTGATTTTCGGCAACCCCGATTGCACTCTTGTGACCGGTCGCCAACTGAAGGATAGAGGCCACCAACGCCACGCAAATACCAATCTTCATGGAAGCTTTGGACATTTCAACGTGTCGATTGCGGAGAAGGTAGTAAGCGGAAACGCTCATAACCAAGAAGGCACCCGTGATCCAGGCAGCACTAACAGTATGGCTCAATCGATCAACGGATGAAGGGTTGAACACCATTGCCCAGAAGTCCGTGATCTCGGCCCTCGCACTCATCCCTTCGCCAACAATCTTGTAACCCGCGGGAGTCTGCATCCAAGAGTTCGCAACGATAATCCATACCGCGCTAAACGTGGAACCGAGACAAACCATGATGGTGGCTAAGAAGTGAACTTTAGGGCTCACCCGATTCCATCCAAAAACCAAGATTGCTAGGAATCCTGATTCAAGGAAGAATGCAAACACACCTTCTGCCGCAAGTGCAGAGCCAAAGATGTCTCCTACATAACGAGAATAGGTGGCCCAGTTGGTGCCAAATTGGAATTCGAGCACGATGCCGCTAGCAACGCCGATTCCGAAGATAAGGGCAAAAATTTTGACCCAGAAGTGGGTCATTTGCTTATAGAGTTCGTTTTTGGTCTTTAAGTAAGACCCTTCCATGATCACTAGGATCAAGCCAAGTCCTATGCTCAGCGGAGGGAAGATATAGTGAAACGCGACGGTAAAGGCGAATTGAATCCTTGCCAGGATTTCGACGTTCATTCAGTTGTATGAGCCCTCCAGGCTCGGTTATGGGGGCACAACATTGGACCCCAAGATGTTTAATTGCGGAGGATCAAAACGGAATGAGGTTCGGCCACAAGCTGGTGGAACGAGACGCTTCCCACGAACAAACGGTCGATAAAGCCATGGCCTTGGGCACCCATAATCAGCAGTTCGGACTTGGTAC
Organism: Fimbriimonadaceae bacterium; assembly: GCA_037190145.1. Lineage (GTDB taxonomy): Bacteria > Armatimonadota > Fimbriimonadia > Fimbriimonadales > Fimbriimonadaceae > 55-13. The sequence goes on along the minus strand of JBBCJU010000008.1, from coordinate 90,353 downwards.
TAGCCATCGCTTCCGAGATCGCCTTATTCGGGTTCCCATGAACCAGGATGTAGTCAGCAAGATAACCATGCTGAGATAGCTTGCCAACAAGCGCCTTGGACTTCTCTTCAGCCTTTTCACGAACAAACTCGTTGACATCATTTCCAAGTGCGGGCAATGTTGCGTAGAACGTCTCGGCTTCCTTGCCCGATACTTCGTAAGCGGTCACCACATGAATCTTGGAAATTCCCTTAGGAGCAAACTTCAAGAACTGATCGACAGCCTTATCTGCGTATGCGGAATGATCAGTGGCAAGCACTGCCTCAATCTCACCCTCGGTCTTGACTCCTTCCTTACCAACCAAAATAGGCATCTGGGAAGAAGACACGATACTGCGGCTCATGCTTCCCGAGAACAAGGTTTCCAAAGTTCCTTTTCGGGTGGATGCAACCGCAATGAGATCAGCTCCGATGTGGTCCGCTCTATCCAAGACAGTAAGAACGCTTGGACCTGAGATCACTTCCGTCGTGACCGGAAGTTCATAAGCCTCCGCGATCTTGGCCGCCTCAGCAACAGCTTCTTCTCCAGCCGAACGCAAACCTTCAACAAACTGATTCGTTGCATCGACCGTTGCGGGAAGACCAAAAGAGGTGTATGGAAACACCAAATCGGCTGCGTTGAGCAATGTCGCGTGCGCATCCGGAAACTTCAGTCTCGCAAACAGGCGGAGGGCTGGTTCATAGGTGCCCGAAGTGTCAACTCCGACGATGGCTTTCATGCTTAGTTTTATTTTGCCAACGATTCCCACACCCTTATGGGACCTTTTGGCGTTTATCCTCACCCTTTATATTGGGATAAACAGGTTCCTCCGAACCAGCCTCATTCCTATGTCCAAGGCTTCTTGTCCTGAATTCCAACCTCATCGTCAGATATGCTTATAACCGCATGAGCAGAACTCCAGCCCAACTCGAAAGCGGGAGCCTGTCCTCCGGCCTGTCCACACGCGAGCGGCAGTTGTTACAACTTGCTGCACGAGGCCACACCGACCAGTCCATTGCCAATCAACTTGGGATCAGCCTGGCAACGGTTGGCACTTACTGGGGGCGGGTGCGTATCAAACTCGGTCCTTATAACCGAACCGAACTCGTTGCTAAGTTTTTGAAGGAGCATGCAGAACGCACCGTAGCCTTGCTGCGCGAAGAGAATGCGGGCCTCCTTCAACAAATCGAAGAGAAATCTCGAACGGAGCAGATGCTAAGGGCGAGCCTGGAGATGTTCCGAGGCCTTCTAGAGACCGCGCCCGATGCAATCCTGATCGTTGACCAAAACGGTTCCATCCAGTTCGCCAATGAGCAAACGAGCGAGCTTTTTGGCTACACGTCGGAAGAGCTATCCAAGCTAAAAGTGGAGGACCTGATCCCTGTCCGCTACCATCAACAGCACTTGGTTCACCGAAGCAACTACAACGACAACCCCGTCAAGCGTCGAATGGGCCAGCACTTGGCAACGATTGCGGTCACCAAAGATGGAACGGAGTTTCCAATGGCTGCGGCATTGAGTGCTGCGGAAACTCCGAACGGGCTATTGGTCACTTGCATCGTACGCGATTTGAGCGCAACCAAATAGATTCCCTAGAGGGGGCGATGGGCCAGGGCTCCACCGCACCAAGAACACCTTGGCGAATCTCGGGTGAGTAGCTTGCGTTGACAGTGAGGACAATTCTGATTCACCCGGCTAATTTTTCCGTCCACTTTTCCATCCATTCCATCCACCTCTTGTATCGAGGTAATCAGTTGCTCATCGGTGTATCCATGCTTCTCTTTGAGAATCTTCCACAACCCAGCGCATGCTAGTTCTAGATAATCCAGTCGCGTTTCCAAAGGGATAACCGCCGATTCCACCTTCCCGCGAATATCCCCTTGGGTTGCCGCCGGAGTTCGGATCATGTCGTAAAGCAAGTAACTGTACATCTCTCTTATTCTAAGCCAACCCAGGAATGCTAAACTCTGCCCATGCTTTTGGAAGGTAAGAAAGGCCTCGTCCTTAACGTAACCAATAAGAACTCTATCGGGTGGGCGATCGCCGATCAAGCCAACCAGCAGGGCGCCACAGTTGGCATTGGGGCTCAGAATGAGCGACTTGCAGACGGCGTCAACAAGCTGATTGCCAATCGAACCGGCTTCGATCCGTTTCTCATCGACTTCCTAAACGATGAAGAGTTTGACCGCTTAGCTGAAGAGGTCAAGTCCAAATACGGCAAGATCGACTTCCTGGTCCACAGCGTAGGCTATGCCCCGAAAGAGGCACTGACGGGAAGATTCATCGACACCTCCTTGGACGATTTCCAAGTGGCCCTAAATGCTTCGGCTTACTCCTTAATCCGCCTTTGCAAGGCTCTGGAGCCTGTCCTTGCCGATGATGCAAGCGTGATCACCTTGAGCTACCTGGGCAGCACCCGCATCATGTACAACTACAAGGTCATGGGCGTTGCTAAGGCAGCCCTTGAATCAGCCGTTCGATACTTAGCCGCAGATCTTGGAGAACGAGGAATCCGTGTGAACACAGTTTCACCTGGCCCAGTGAATACCATCTCGGCACGAGGCGTTTCTGGTTTGACCGACTTCATGAAGCACGTCCAGGAAGTCGCTCCTCTGAAGCGAGAATATGGACAAGCCGAATGCGCCAGCACGGCTATGTACCTTTTGAGTGACCTTAGCAAGGGTGTATCCGGCCAGATTCTGTTCGTAGATTCGGGTTATAACACCGTCGCCGTTTAATGCGACTCCTTGCCGTTCCCCAATGGTCCTTTGGGCGAGAGCAAGGTTTGGTGCGCCGATTTCATGAGATATTGGCGCACCCATTGGTTTCACTTCACTACTGCGAAGCAGACCTTGATCAGAACCGGACCGTAACCGCATTTTCGGGCGAAGAAGACGTGGTTACCGACATGGTGTTTCGATTGGCGATGGAGTCATTCGATGCCATCGATCTAAACCATCACGTAGGCACCCATCCACGAATCGGCGCTTTAGATGTTTGTCCCTTTATGCTCTTGGATAAGCCGGGGCCTGGACCCCTGTTGAATGCTTTAGCCGCAGCAGAAAACCTTGCCGGACAGTTAGCCGCGACCTTTGAACTTCCGGTGTTTCTTTATGAAAAATCGGAGCGGAATCGCCATGAGGCGGAGCTAGCGAGCCTGCGCAAAGGCGGTTTCGGCATCTTACTCGAATCCAAACTTCATCCCGACTTTGGCCCGTCAAAGGCTCACCCTCGTTTGGGCGTTACCACTTTGGGAGTTCGAGATGCCCTTTTGAGCTTCAACGTAAACTTGGCAACTCAAGACCTTGATGTCGCAAAGACTCTCGCCAGGCAGGCTCGCCAAATGCGAATTGATGGAGATGAACGGATGCTTGGCGTACGCGCAATGGGCTTACCCGTCCCCAGTCGTCAACAAGTTCAAATCTGTTTCCAACTCACGATGCCCGATGCCACCTCCGTAGACCCCATTCTGGAGTGGGTCCAAGAGAGAGTGACAGCAGTGGATATTTTGGTAGCCGATGTAGAGCTTGTGGGCATGATACGAAACGTGGACCTTCCCGGCGCAATACGCCTCGACATTCGCCCTGCGCAAATTGTCGAGACGTGGTGACTACCTGGGCTCGCTAACCACCGCGAGATAAGCGGCAGTTAGCTCTACCATGCGTTCGATTCCATTGCGGTGAATGATTTCATAGCCGTGGGTGTTCTCCATCGGGATTCCTATGGTGACCGGTCGAGCACAAAGTCCGTGGGAAGCGGCACAACTGGCATCGCTCCCTCCTCGGCTCAAGGCTTGAAATTGAACATCCAACCCGAGACTCAACATGATGTCCAGGTCTCGAGGATCAGCGGCGGCAAAGCTGTCGTTAGCCCAGATGGCGGGAGTTTCTGAAAGCTGGATGGGGGCATCGGGGACGATCGGAGCAAGCTCCAGAGCAACACAAATATCGGGTCGCACCCCTTGCAACAAGTAGAGCGCACCATGACCTCCAACTTCCTCACTCACTGTTGCGGCAAAAAGAATCGGAACGGTGGGAGGCACCTCCTTGAACATCCCCAGGAGTAAGAGCCACGCGGCTAAGTCGGAACGATCATCCAGAAAGTAGCCCGACACAAACTCTCCAACGTTGGTTAACTTGCGGCGGTCTCTAGACATTGCAATCCGTGTGCCGGGCTTTACTCCCAGGTGCTGCAAAGCCTCTGGCTCTCGCCCTGTGAAGATTCGTGCATCCGCCCAATCAATACTCTTCGTCCGGCCCCGAACCATCAACGCCGACGGGTCTTCGGTATGAACCGAACCAAAGGAAACAATGCCAGGAATGGGCTCATTCGCGAGGATTTCTACGGGAGTCTCTCCCCATTTCGCCGGACTAAGGCCGCCTAGATTGGTCACTTGCAGCGAGCCATCACTGTAGATTGCGGTGGTCATTAATCCAAGCTCATCCAGGTGAGCTGTCACCACAATCTTAGGAGTTCCCTCCGGGCCAATGGGCACCAAAACGTTGCCTTTCGCATCCACGGATGCAGACCAGCCTAGTTCCTGAACCTTCTTCATGACCACACCGGCCAGTTCTTTCTCTTGCCCGGGGGGAGCCGGAATACTAACCAGCTCTTGCAGAAGGTTCATAGCGTAGGACATCTGCCTATTATTCCACTCGTTCTACAGTCACTTTGGCGGTAGATGGCGGAGAGGTTAGTTTCTGTCGAATGACAATGCCCTCAGATTCGACCGAGTCCAGGTGTTCTTCACCCGGATTGACCGGCGATCCGCCGTAAATCAACTCTCTTGGAATCTCAACAAGGAGCTTTTCCTTATCGTCGAAAATCGTAACAGTTCCGGTTAGTTTTCGGACGGGTTCCTTGGTGAGATTCACCCAATGGACTAACACAATTGCCTTCAGACTATCGCCACCCCGTGGATGGAAGTCGATGCGAACTTCCTTGATGTGAATGCCTTCCACACTCGGGGCGTTTGTGGGTTTTTGTTGATTGTCCTTGGGAGACTGAGGAGGCGGGCTTTGGGCAGGAGGTGGGGATTCTCGCCCAGCGCTTTGACTACCCGCACCTGTACCAGAAGCGCCTTGACTCACAACTCCGTTTGCCGAGGTGAGGATGGTTCCAATGCCCATGATGATAAGCCCTATTACCACCGCAACGATGATCAGCAGAAGGATGATCCACAGATACTTGAGGCACCCCGCCAGGTTCACATTGGGCAACGAACAGCCACCTAACGGGTTCCACTCTTGGACACCTGTTGTTCCGTAGAGCGACCCTTCGGCCCCAGACTGCTCCCCTCGTCGCTTATTCTTCCCTCGCTCTCCACGAGAGATCTCTTTGGCTCCTGTCGATGGAGCAGGACTAGATACGTTGTCAAGCGTTGCTTCCACCCGAAAAAGCTCGTTACCAATCCGAACTTCATCTCCACTGGAGATAGATCGAGCTTGAGTGATTCGAGCGCCGTTTAGAAACGTTCCGTTACGACTTCCAAGGTCTTCAATAGTAGGGAGTCCATGCAACCAGAAAAAACGCGCATGCTGCCGGCTAGCAGAAGCATCATGCGGAATGGCAATGGTGCAAGATGCATCCCGCCCCACCGTAAGTTCGGACTCCAGATGAAAGCTTCTTCCATCTTTGGCAATGATAGTGATAGCCACAGGTTCTGAGAATGGAGACGGATTGCCGATGCAGTTGGTTGTGGAGAATTGCCGTGGCTATTGAGTCCAACAGTGTAAAGTCCTTAATGGCAACAACAGCGTCCCAGTAGCTCATTAAACGATTTGTGGATTAATTCAGGATCGATCTTTGGACCTACATGGAAAGGATTTAGAACGCTCCACCAGGCTGAGTATCAGGCCGCTAGCACTTACGATCAGAATTAAGGTTGGGATGAAGCCTGCGGGCGTTTGATTAACCGTTTAACTCGCCTGAAGGCTCCCCTTGCTTTCCGTTTTACATAACGAAGCAACGGAAGCAACGCTTCCCACAGGGTGATGGCCTTGGGAGGGTCCGTGATCTTTCCCCAGGTCGGCCCTAGAACGTCAGCAGACGCGATGCTCCGCATCTCGCGAAGTTCGATCGCCTCCATCAGTTCGCGATCCAAACGAGTCCAACCTTCGATGCTTTTACTTACCGCAGACTTTGTATCTGGGCTTCCCAATCGGTTAATCAGCACCTCTACTCGTTGGTGAAGCTCTTCGATCTGTACCTCGTCATGACCGTGATGTCGACGATATCGATCAATAACGGCTCGTAAGTTCACCAACCTTTGCTGCACCCGCTCAAACTTGCGATCCGTTGCACAGGTGAAAGATTGCTCGTCAAGTCCAATCAGAATGCGGCCAAAGTCAATCACATCTTCTTTGCGTGGCACCGACGCATTCTTCATGATGTCTGGATCAATGTGATACATATGATCGCTCCACGTTCTGAGCTGATCCAACGATCCTTGATATTGCTCGGAGTCAACCTTATCGAACTCTTCCGGCCTTACCCCAACCAAGAATGTGTGAAGATGACACCCCTCAACTGGATTTTGGGTTAGGCGAGTTATTCCGTCGGTAATCAGCGCGATGTCAACCCGCCCCTGATGAACCCTCATCGCATCGGCCAAAAGCTTTAACGCCCCTTGAAGGTTTGTCATACCTTCATGGGAATGCGCCAAGATTGCTCCTACGGCAGCCTCAAAGGCACTCCGGTTTTCCCCACCATATACCGGGCTTAGTTCATGCCGAAACAGATACACCACGGTTGGGTTGCCAGATTCAAACTGAGACCGAAGGTATGCCAGGGCAAGCCCACGGGCCACCTCGTCCCGATGGTCTCTCCCACTTCCCATCGATTCACTGGCATCCAATAGCAAATAGCCATGAGGTCTGGCATCTTGGGATGTCGCACCCGATTCAGGGCGACTGGCCGTTTCGGGAGTCTGGGATTCCCTCCACAACTGCTCATCCACATCGTCTTGAATCCATGCGGAGCGAATGAGTTCTCCCTCTGTCAATCGACGGAGAAACTCTTTGGGAGCCAATCGGCGAAGCAAAAGATCTTCGGGCACTGCATATGGGATGTCCTCTGGATCGCGAAGCATCTCCCACTCTTGATCGTCGCCCGGGGTTGATGCCAGCAAGTCGGTTAATGCGGGGGCAAGTGCGGTCTTGCGTCGATGGAGGTCGTAGTTGGCTACTCCGTGCTGGCCCATTTGGGCTTTACCGCTTGGAATCCGCAGCAAGTCAATAATGGGAGCCGTGTTTCTGGCCGCCACCAGCGACATAAGTTGGCTTTCGGAAAGTTCTCCCAGGTCGTGAATTCCAAACTGGGAAGCAAAGTCACGAAAGCCAATCTTTGAGCGACGATTCTCTTGACGTCGAATATGATCCCAAACACGCTCGTCTCCAATGACGTATTTGACGACCTCGTTGACGTCCAGAAGAGGCATGGCTTATGCCTCTCCCTTACAACTTCTGTTCAAAAGCGATGTGGTGTTTTTCATGGGCTTCCCGAATCGTCGTAAGGACCTCATCTTTGAGTTTCAACGTAACGGGATGATCGGCATTTAATGCCCTTGCCTCATCTAGCAGCGATGCTAATGTGAGACTAGAGTCGCGATTCATCCACCGACCAATCTTTGTTTTCATCCGCTCGGACCAGTTCGGTTCATTTAGAGTGCCAAGCTTTTGACGTTCCACGGCTTCGGCAACAACATCCACGATCTCTGCGGCCTGGTCCACAGATTCCCGATCTCGGATCGTGAACGCCTTCACCATCACATTCAAGGCATGATCAAAAACCTCTTCTTCCTCTAAGCTGCCAACTGTTGGAACCAAGTAGTGAAGGGCCGCAAGATCCCGCAATTCCGCAGTTTGTCGACCGCTTCTCAATGCCGATGCCATCACCACGTGAATGGCCTTATTTTTAGAACGATCACTGTAGACAAATCGCTCATCAGACCGCTTTTCACTAATCTCCTTCTCGAAATCGCTGATGATATGGTCCAGCATGACAAGGATATGCGGAGGCACGGTAATCGCATAGTTAGGCACTTCGCCGTGAATGATTCGACTGAGCTTGTTCAGATACTCAAACGGGATGCCTTTTCCAACTTTTGCGTTAACTGTGCCACCGTGGGAAGAGATAAATTCACGGCGAATAGCAAACCGCTGCAGGGTTGATTCTGCGCGATGCACCACGCATTTGAAGAGCAAACGGTCCAACACCGCTCGACTCTCCCGCGTATCCCGAATATAGTTGGTGGTCGCAATCGCGGTGTGCAACAACGCAGGCTCTACCTGGGGACCATTCAAGAATTCCCGCTCATTGAGAATCCCGTTCAAAGATCGGAGGACAAAGTCGTTGGCATCAAAAAGCTCATCAAGGAAGGCAAAGTGGGCCCGCACGATGTAGCCATCCAAGTTGTGCATGTAAGTGCCGCGCTCAAAGGCTTGTAAATCCAAACCTCCTACTAACTGCCCAACCGAGGTTGATCGAGTCAGCTGTAATGAGAACGGCGGCAACGTATCTTCAAACTGAGCAAAGATACTTCTCGCGAGTCGAGACTTTGCCAGACCCCTGTCACCGATGATTAGCGCATGCTCTCGGGTTAGCAGTGCATAAAGAATCTGCTCCAAGACAGCGTCCCTGCCAATGAAGTGCACGCGAAGATGGGCAAACGCTTCCTCAATCCGGGACAGCGCTTCCTGCGGGTCTATTGCTAAAGGTGTCGAATCCACTTTGATTCCCATACCCGACTGCTCTAGACGAAAGTGGGGTCGGGTCACATAATATGCGGAAATTGGCTGCAGGTCAACCTTTCTACTACTAACTAGGATTCAAAGACTTATGCGGGGTGATCACAGGAGGGGGAATCTGTTCCCCGGGACGCATGGAGACAACCACGAGAATACGAGGAACCTTTCCAAGTTGGATCGGCCAGTGAACTGGACTGTACCGATGCGGAACGGTAGCATCAAATCCAATTGCCTCCCCCTGCTCTAGTAGGCATTCCCGATCACCAATGATCACCTTGACCGGGCCGCACAAACAATAAACAAACTCCTCGCCAAAGTGTTGAGTCGACCACGTTTCCTGATACAGCTCAATCGTGGCATGGCTTGCAACTCCGCCCGGGATCTCACTCCCCATCACCATCGTGAACGCAGGTTGAAATTTGAGCTCTCCCAATCTCAAACGTTCGAGTTCATCATCCACATGGCGAACCTCTTCGCCCTCTTCCACCCTCCGATACTCGGTGGGAGGAACACTAACGGTCCAATGAGCATCTTGGGGCCGATGGATGCAAAAAGGGTCTCTACTAGGCATCCTCAATAGTTGGTCAGGAGACATTGAAAGCGCGACCCGTAGTCTCTGAATCGTCGAGTCTTTACAAGGCAGGCCACCCTCTAGCCGAACAATCGTGTTCCGACTCACGCCAGCTCGGCTTGCCAGCTCACGGGTACTCATACGAAATCTTTTTCGGTGTGCCTTTATATTGGCCCCAATTGCGGCAAAGTCCATTTTCTATTCCCAACCCAACCTTTCCCAGAATTGGGCATTCCCAGATATTTTGCCCAAATCTAAAGCAAAACAAGCGACACTCTGCAAGCGACCAGCACATGAATTGGGGCAAATTAGCAGAAGGCGTCAAGCCACCCAATGCCATGAAGCACGTCATTCGCTCCTCTGCATTCGTATTGTCCCTTGCCTACTTCCAGTTAGGCACCAGCACTGCCGCCGAAACCCCTGCAATGTCGAACAACCTGACCACGATCCTCGATCGCCCTCCCGTTGAAGGAGGAAACAGCTTCTATTCACCCAATCGAGCTCCGCTAAGATCGGTCCCACTGCTGAAGCTGCCGATAACGGCGTTCACTCCTGGCAGTTGGCTCAAGAAGAGTCTTGAACTGCAAAGAGACGGCTTAGCCGGTAATTTGGGCGAAATCTCGGTATGGCTCACCAAGCAAGACAACGCTTGGCTAAACAAGGAAGGCAAAGGAAAGTACGGCTGGGAAGAGGTCCCTTACTGGCTTCGTGGCTATGCCCGAATTGGATATGCCCTACGCGACCCAAAAATGCTGGAAGAAACGAAACTGTGGATCGAGGGAACTCTGAATAGCCAGAGGGATAACGGTGATTTTGGGCCCATGCACAACCATGGCAAAGGATTCCGTGATCTTTGGGCGCAGATGCTCATGCTCCAGGTTCTACAGACTTGGTATGAGTACAGCAACGATGCCCGTGTCCTCCCTTTCATGACTCGTTACTTCCGATGGCAAATGACCATTCCTGACGCCCAATTTTTGAAAGACTATTGGGAGAACAGCCGCGGTGGCGATAATCTGGCCAGCGTCTATTGGCTCTATAACCGAACCGGTGATGCATTCCTTCTGGAACTCGCCACCAAGATAGATCGCAACACCGCAAATTGGAGACGAGTTGGTCACCTGCCTAACTGGCACGTCGTCAACATCGCAGAATGTTTCCGGGAACCCGCCACCTATTACCAACAAAGCGGCAAGGCATCAGACCTCGCTGCGTCCTACCATGTATTTGACTTTGTGCGCGAAAAGTATGGTCAAGTTCCAGGCGGTCTTTTTGGAGCAGATGAGAATGCTCGTCCGGGACATGACGACCCCAGGCAAGCCGCGGAAACCTGCGCCATGGTCGAGCAAATACTTTCCAACTCCATACTGACGGGCATCACGGGAGACCCCAAATGGGTTTCCAATACAGAAAATGTGGCATTCAACACTATGCCTGCGGCTCACCTAGCGGATTACCGAGCATTGCGTTACCTCACCGCTCCCAATATGGCGGTAAGCGATGCTAAGAATCATGCCCCAGGTTTTGCCAACGAAGGTCCGTTCCAGTTGATGAATCCTTTCAGCAATCGGTGCTGCCAACACAATCATGCTAGCGGCTGGGTGAACTTCCTTGAATCGACTTGGATGGCAACCCAAGACAATGGCTTAGCCTCCCTCATCTTTTCGGAAGGCAAAGTCACCGCAAAAGTTGGGAAAGGAACCGAGATATCGATCACTTCCACCACGAAATATCCTTTTGAAGACTCGGTGACCCTAGAAGTGCAGACTCCTTCAGAAGTTGAGTTTCCGCTCTATATCCTTATTCCGGAATGGGCAAAAGGGGCAACGGTAAAGGTTGGCTCAGATACCTTCAAAGGTGAAGCTGGCAAGTATGTTCGGCTCCAACGGTCTTGGAAAAGTGGCGACAAAGTGTTGATCAAGACTCCGATGAAGACGAGCGTTCATGTGTGGGATCAGATGCAGAATAGTGTGAGCGTGAACTACGGTCCACTTACGTTTAGCTTGAAGATTCAAGAGCGATTTGTGAAGGCAGATGCCACCGTGACCACCCAGTGGGATTCCGGGTGGCAACCTGGAGCAGATGCTTCCAAGTGGCCAGCTTACGAAATCCTGCCAACCACTCCATGGAATTACGGGCTGCCCCAAAAAGCTACCTTTAAGATCAATCGGCGAGCTTGGCCAACCAACGATATACCTTTCACCCTTGAAGGCACTCCCCTTGAAATTACGACAACCGGGAGAAGGATTCCATCGTGGGGCATTGATGAATTTGGACTCGTGGGCATTCTCCCAAAGAGTCCCGTCATCGTTGACACAGAGTCGGAGAACATCACTCTGGTTCCGATGGGAGCCGCACGGTTACGCATATCTTCATTCCCTCAAGTAACTCCTCAAAAGAAATAGTCGGCACATTTGGGTTAGCAGGATTTCATTTTCTGCTAACCCGCTAAAGGTTCACGCTAAGTCTCTAGCGTTATTCATAAGACCGTCGTAAGATACAAGAACCTATGGCAAAGCGGCCTTTTTCACGATATGGCTTTCTGAGCTTGGCTGGTCTCCCCTATGCTTTTCTGCTATTCGGAAGTTCACAGGCCATGCCAACGCAAACCTCTAAGACATCTTTTGCCGATGTTGCTGGGATTTTCAAGGCTCACTGCAACTCCTGCCATACCGGAGAAAACTCCGCCGCTGGTCTCGACCTCAGCAATCCCGAGGGCATTCTTAAAGGGGGAGCTTCCGGCAAACTGTTTGCCGTCGGGAAGTCAAAAACTTCCCTCCTCATGGAAAGAGTCTTGGGCCATGGAGGCATGCCCCGTATGCCCATGGGCTTTGCTCCTCTAAGCAAAGAGCAAGAGAATATCCTTACAAGCTGGATTGACTCGGGCGCAAAGATTGATGCCCTGACCAAGACTCACTGGGCTTACGTCGCACCCAAACAACACCCCATCCCAACAACGAAGCTTCAGGGTTGGACAAAAAACCAGGTCGATAATTTCATTCTTAACCGTTTAGAACAGGGCAAGCTAAAACCTTCCCCTGAAGCAACTAAAGAAACGCTTATTCGTCGCCTAACTCTCGACTTAACCGGACTACCGCCCACCCTGAAAGAAGTCGATGCCTTCTTAGCCGATAAGAGTCCTAACGCATACGAGAAAGTTGTCGACCGGCTGTTAGCCTCCAAACACTTCGGAGAACGCCAAGCGATGGGCTGGCTGGATCTTGCCCGATATGCCGATACGGACGGCTACGAGAAAGACTTGGGTCGAGTCGCATGGAAATATCGCGATTGGGTGATCCAAGCATTCAATCGGAACCTGCCTTATGATCAGTTCACTATCGAGCAATTAGCGGGCGATCTCTTGCCGAAGCCGACTCTGGATCAAATGATCGCTACCGGCTTTCATCGCAACACCATGCTAAATCTGGAAGGCGGTGTAGACCAGATGGAAGCACGGTATGAGCTCATCAATGACAGAGTCGCCACCACCTCCACCGTCTGGATGGGACAAACGATGCAGTGCGCTCGCTGCCACGACCACAAATACGACCCCATCAGTCACAAAGACTATTTCCGGATGTATGCGATCTTTGCCAATACGGAGTACTACCCAACTGGTCGGCAGGACATCAGCGAAGAAAAGTGGCGTGAACGGGATATCCCGGCTCCTTCACCCGAACAGCAAGCTTCCCTCAATAAGCTCAATCGCGAACTCGCATCCTTTAGGGCCAGTCTCAACAAGGAATCTGAGGCCAGTAAGAGCGAACGGGAATCATGGTTCGCCCAAATTAGGCAAGCAAAGCCTTGGGAGACAAGCAAGCCCGCAGTAGAGACCACAAATGGAATTCAGCTAACGGCTCAGGCCGATGGTTCTTTCCTTGCCTCTGGCCCAAATAGTAAAGGCATCTATCGACTGAAGTTCACTAGCCAAGAGCCGATCCACGCTTTTCGGCTAACCTCCATCCCCGATGCCAAACTGCCTCAAGGTGGTTCCGGTCGATCAGGTGGCGGAAACTTCGTGCTGTCTCGGATGAGCCTGAAGGTAGATGGAAAGGCTATGAAGCTTGGACGCCCCATGACCGACTTTATTCAACGAGGCTTCGACTTGGGTGGCCTCTTTGATCAGGATGGGAACACCGGCTGGGCTATCCACCCAGAGGTAAGAAAACCGCACTGGCTCATTGTCCGCCCCGATGCCCCGATTCCTAAGGGTGCAACCGTAGAGCTAGAGCTGGCTAACGAATCCAACGAGTGGCCAGACCACCTGTTGGGCCGCTTTTCTCTTGCGATCTCCGCTGAACCCAAAGATGAGTTCCAGACCATCCCGAGCAATGTGCAAAAAATTCTGGCCCAAGCAACCCGCTCTGGCGCCGATGAGCAAGTTGTTCTTGACTACTTCCAGGCCAACAATCCCAAATTTGCTCCGATTCGAGATCAGATTTCCAAAGCGGAAAACGATATCAACAACCTGAAACAGGCTATTCCCATGGCGATGGTCATGACGGAAAAGAAAGGGAATGGCCCCTTGCAAGCTCCCTTGCATGAGCGTGGGGAGTTCTTGTCGCCTGGCGAAATGCTTGATGCCGGAATCCCCGCCGCCTTTGGAAAGACAAACGCGAAAAGAGTCGATCGCATGGAACTCGCAAAGTGGCTTGTGGCGAAAGACAATCCAATGACCGCTAGAGTCCAAGTGAACCGAATCTGGGAGCAATATTTTGGTGCCGGTCTCGTAGAAACCAGCGAAAACTGGGGCACTCCAGGCACTCCTCCGAGCCACCCAGAGTTACTAGATTGGCTATCTCTCCGATTCATGAATTCAGGATGGGATATGAAGGCGATGCACAAACTCATCGTCATGAGTGCAACCTACCGTCAGTCGTCCATCGCTACTCCTGCACTTCTGGAACGAGACCCCAGTAATCGTCTACTTGCTCGTGGTCCAAGATTCCGCATGGATGCCGAATTCATCCGTGATACTGCGCTCACCGCCGCTGGGATGCTAAACCCGGAGATCGGCGGCCCCAGTGTTTATCCTCACCAGCCAGAGGGGGTTTGGAACACACCCTACAGCAGTGAGTTCTGGCGAACAAGTCAAGGCAAGGATCTTTACCGAAGAGGTATGTATACCTACTTAAAGCGAACCTCTCCCTATCCCACGTTCACAAACTTTGATGGTTCCAGCCGAGAAGTGTGTACGGTTCGGCGAGGAAGAACCAACACGCCGTTACAGGCTCTGAACCTCCTCAATGACCCCGCCTTTTTGGAGGCCGCTAAGGGCTTAGCAACTCGCGTAGCAAATGCCGGAAAACCAACCACGGAGTCCCAGATTGCCTACGCATTCCGACTCTGCACCGCTCGGCGGGCCAAGCCAGACGAACTGAAACGCCTCGTCGCTTTGCACGAGACCTTGCGGGCTAAGTACATCAAGAACACCGAGGAGTCCAAGAAACTGGCTCCCTCGCCAGAAAGGGCCGCCATGGTCATGGTTGCCAACGTCATCCTCAACCTGGATGAGACGATTAACAAGGAGTAACCATGAACCACGAAGCAATTCTTCAAGAGATCACCCGGAGAACCCTCTTCAAACAAGTTGGGTATGGCTTAGGAGGCGCTGCCCTCAGTTCCCTGTTACTAGATAACGCCTTTGCGCTGGATGGCAGCAGTGATATTGGCCTTCAAAAGCCACACTTCAAACCCAAAGCCAAGAACGTCATCTTCTTGTTCATGGCGGGTGCGCCTTCTCAACTGGACCTTTTTGATCCCAAACCAACCCTAATCAAATATGACCGCCAAGAGTGCCCTGAAGAATTACTGAAAGGCGAAAGATTTGCATTCATCAAAGGCACACCCAAGTTGCTTGCCTCTCCGTACAAGTTCGAGCAGGTTGGGAAATCGGGGCATTGGGTATCGGAACTACTTCCCCACTTTAAAGAAATTGCCGATGATGTGGCCGTGGTTCACACCATGCGAACCACCCAGTTCAACCACGCCCCCGCTCAGCTTTTCATGAATACCGGCTTCCAGCAACCAGGAAGGCCCAGCATGGGATCCTGGCTCACATACGGCCTTGGTTCAGAGAGCAAAGACCTGCCCGGATTTGTGGTTTTGTTATCAGGTGAAAACGCGCCGGACGGCGGTAAGGCTTGTTATGCCAGTGGTTTCTTACCCACGGTCTATCAAGGCATAGAATTCAGATCAGAGGGCGAAGCCGTCCTCTTTGTAAACAACCCTGAGGGAGTGCCGTCAGACGTTCGACGCGATACACTTGATGCCATTCGCGACCTTAACCGGATCAAGCACAAAGAGACCCTTGATCCCGAAATCGAAACTCGCATTTCACAATACGAATTGGCCTATCGAATGCAGTCCAGCGTGCCGGAACTCATGGATCTATCCAAGGAATCCAAGGAAACACATGAGATGTATGGCACTCAGCCAGGCAAAAAGAGCTTTGCCAATAACTGTATTCTCGCCCGCAGGTTGGTGGAACGCGGCGTTCGGTTTGTGCAGCTTTACCACCGAGGCTGGGACAACCACGGAACCGGAGCTGGGGACGATATCAAGAATCGCCTACCTGCCCTTTGTCGAGAAGTTGACAAAGCGGCCGCCGCTCTCGTTAAAGACCTGAAGCAACGTGGTTTGCTTGATGAAACCATTGTGGTCTGGGGCGGTGAGTTTGGGCGAACTCCGATGAACGAGGGTCGCGCTGGCTCCACTTTCCTCGGACGAGACCACCACGGCCATGCTTTCACCATGTGGATGGCAGGGGGTGGTATCAAGCCCGGCCTAAGCTATGGCCTAACTGATGAACTCGGTTATCGAGCCGTTGAAGACAGCATGAGTGTGCATGATCTCCATGCCACTATCCTTCACCAACTCGGCATTGATCACACCCGGTTAACCTATAAATTCCAAGGCCGCCCATTCCGACTTACGGACGTCGAGGGCGAAGTGATTGAGAAGCTGTTGGTATAGCATTGTTAAAAATGCCCATAAACAGGTTCTAGAGAACTTGGATGATCTCACGCTGTTAGGTTATAAGTATCTGACTACTTAGAACCTAACCATACTCAGACGATCTACGCCTATCACTCAAGTTCCCCAGAACTTAGAATGCCCTAAACCGGGATATCAATCGTGAGATTAACCGGCTTTCCTTCGGTCACCAGCACATTGTCCTCAATCCGCATGCCCCCGAAGTCTTGATATTGATCCACCACATCCCAATTGATCTCGTCCGCAAATCGCTCACGCCGCTTAGGATCGTTGATGAGAGCCGGGATAAAGTAGATTCCAGGTTCTACAGTCATCACATAGCCTGGCCCAAGGGGTAAATCGCATCGAACCCGAACGCCTGCCGCCGTGTTCTCCCCGCTTCTTCCGGGAGCTGCACCGCTGGCATCCCTCACGCCCAAGCCAACCATGTGTCCAATTCCGTGAGGCAAGAAGACGGCCATCGCTTCGCTCTCAATCGCGGACTCGGCAGTACCTCGGAAAATGCCAAGGTCCTTCAATCCAGCCGCCAAATCCAGAGCACAGAGTGTATGGAACTCAAGCCACTCTTGTCCATCCACACATCGGTCACAGGCCCTTCGCTCCGACTCTAAAAGGAGATCGTAGATCGCTTGTTGCTTCGCGGTGAATTTTCCGTTTGAAGGATAAGTGCGTGTGACATCGATCACATACTCTTCGACTCTTGCCCCTGCATCGACAAGAACAACATCGTTTTCCGCTACTTTTCGACCTGACGGCGTGAAGTGAAAGACGACTGAATTAGGTCCCGTCCCCACAATCGAGTGGTACCCAGGAGCATCGGCTCCAGCTCGGGCAAACGCGGCTTCCATTTCAATCTGAATCTCGCGCTCCGATACTCCAGGTCTTAAGAAGTGACTCACCGCCTCATGCCCAGCTTTGGTTGCAATCATGGCTCGATTCATTAGCTCTAGCTCAAACGCGTCTTTCTTTCTTCGAGCTTGGAAAAGACCTTGGCGCACTTCGGCGGTGAGCTCTTCATCAACGGCAAGATCGAGGGTCCTCGCTCCTAGGAATGCAATCTTCCTTCCTCGTCGTGCAGCTAACCAGGAGTCCAGTTCATGAAGATAAGGACCAGTCGGTTCTTCCGAAACTCCATCCCACACTCTTTCGATTTCGGTAACCGCCGGAGTGAACCTTGTCCACCCTTCCAGAGGATCAAAAGCAAGGATGCTTCCCGGACGCTTTTCGCCCGTCAGCCAAAGGTATTCCGTGTGGGGCCTGAACTCGTAGCATTGATCGGCACCTCCGGGTAATCCAATGGGCTCCCCGCAACCAATAAGAACGATCTCATTGGTAAGGCTCCAAATCACCGCCGTTTTCGATTGACGTGAAGGGATGAGATCAGATAGTTGCGGCATGGGGTTCAGTTTGCCCCAAAACCGCCCGTTTTGAGTACGTTAACTGACCGCAGTTAGCGATGGAAGAGCCGCGACAGTAGTCACTTGGCCACCGTTTCGAACAGATTCGGTTCCTGCAATTCCAGTTGCCACCGCCATGCGAGCCGCGATCGGCGAATTGGGTGTGGTTTCGCCCTTTAAGAACCGGTGGAATTCTGCAAACATTGCTTCATCTGATCCGCCATGGGTTCCCTTGGCTTCTGGAATCCGAATTTCGATATCCCCTCGTTCCTCATATCGATACCGGCTGTTGTTCCAAACACGAATCGTGCAGTTTCCGGGCTGGTCACCAAAGTTTTCCAGTCGACCTTCCGACCCGATCACGGTGTAGTTCCGCCAGCCGTCGGGAGCAAAGTGGCATTGCTGATAGCTTGCCAAAACTCCGTTATCCAGTTCCATTGTGAGGAGGCTTATATCCTCTACATCAATGATCGGATAAGCCCGCTTGAGACTTGCAGGTGGCCAGGTGTTCTCAAACTTGATAGGATGGCTTTCGCCAAGGGCGTGTCGATCTTCGATATCTCCGTAAACGGCGAGTCGCCCCATTGCCGAGACTCTTTGCGAAAATCCGCCACAGAGCAGGTGAAGGATATCGATGTCATGCGAACCCTTTTGCAGCAAGAGACCATTCGACTTTGTTCGGTCAGCGTGCCAATCCCTGAAGTACGCCTCTCCGCCATAACTGATGAAGTGGCGACACCAAGCGGTTTTCGGTTCTCCGATGTATCCCGCTTCAATGAGTCGCTTCATCTCTCGAACCATGCCGAAGTGGCGCATGTTGTGCCCTACGTACAGCTTCGTTCCAGTGCGATCTGCGGTCTCAAGGATTTGATCACATCCTTCGACAGAGATTGCCATGGGCTTTTCGAGAAAAGTTGGGATACCGGCGTTTAACAGGGCACACGCATGCTCCACGTGCAGCCAGTCTGGAGACAGCACAAAGACCGCGTCAAGA
The DNA here is from genome assembly GCA_037190145.1 of Fimbriimonadaceae bacterium. Lineage (GTDB taxonomy): Bacteria > Armatimonadota > Fimbriimonadia > Fimbriimonadales > Fimbriimonadaceae > 55-13. The sequence goes on along the minus strand of JBBCJU010000008.1, from coordinate 71,630 downwards.
TTCAGCTTGAGGAGATCATGAAAGTCAGAGAAAACTTGCGCATCTTCACCGACAAACTCCTTAAAGTTCTGTTGCGCGACTTCATTCGGATCCGCCAATGCGACCAACTCAATGCCACGTTCCGGCTGGTGAGCAATCTTTGCGATCGACGCTCTCAAGCCCCATCCGATAACCCCAAATCTCATCTCTTTATGCTCGCCCTAGAATGGCGTCCATTGCGTTGGACGTGTTCTTGATTCTTACCATCGGATAGTGCTTATAACCAGGGATCATCTCCGCCGCAACGGGTCCGTCGTATCCGATCTCGCCTAAAGCAGCAACTACCTCGGGCCAATTCACATCGCCTTCCAAAAGGTCGACAAATCCTTCGACAGTACCGACGGCTCGGCGGAAGTCCTTGAAGTGAACTCCAACAACTCGCTTGCCAAGATGACGTAGCCAGTCTTCAGCGTAGCCAAAGGGAAGGAGATTTGCCACATCGACATAGGCTCCAACCCAAGGAGAATTGAACTGATCGATGAAGCTTGCCATCTCTTGCGGGCTGAGTAAGAATCGATTCCAAACGTTCTCAATTCCCATCCTCACTTGGCACCTCTCCGCAGTAGGAAGAACGGAACGAATTCCTTCCGTTGCATACTTCCACACATGGTCATACGCCAACTTCTCGCGCTCAGGAAGGAAGAACACATCCACAGCACCCGGAATGGTTAACAGGGTTTTTGCACCTAACCAACTGGTTATCTGGAGCATCATCTCCAAGTCGCTCTTGGCTACGGCCCGAACTTCAGCGTTAGCGTCCGCCAAAGATCTTCCCCAATAGGTCCCACTCGCAACGCTTGAGATGCTGACGTTGTATTCCTTAGCTTCTTGGACTAGTTTTTGGCAAAACTCTTCTGATGTGTTCAGATCCATCTCTGGCCCATCGCCAAGGCAAAGTTCGATGGCGTCGTAACCATTCTCGGCAGCAAGCTTGATGGCTTCAAACGGACAAAGAGTAGCTTCGAGCCCTCCTGGGAACGACCAATAATTGATGGACTTTTGAATCATGATTTGAGAGAATTGTAACTAGCCAAGCTAAAGAAACCCTAAAGGGTGGGTCAATCCCCAGACAGAAGATATATTATTTCAAAAGTCATCTCCTTTGCCATCCTCTCCAATCTTTTTCACCAAGTCAGTATCCCTTTGACTGGTTTAGGCTCCCTTCTCCATCGCCCTCTTCTAACTTTGTTGGTAGAGTCTAAGCATGCTCTTCTTGGCAACCGTTCTGATAGGTCAATCTGGATTCGAGGTTAGCCGTCATGTTAGCGACAAAAGCGCTCTCATTGACCCCATGCGCCCGGTGGTAGAGATTTCTAAGACGAGCTTTACCTTGCAGTACTACACCCAGACAGCCTGTGAAACTAGGGTGGAATTTCGCGCAAGTGATACTCCAATGACTACCTTTGGAGCGAAGAATTTTGGGAAGCCAGAGATTCGGAGAGGTGGGCCGGAGAAGAAAACTTTACACCGAATCACCCTCGGCGACCTCAAGTCTGGGCAACGATACTTTTATAGAGTATGGGATCCAGGGTCCAAACCTACGAGTGAAGAAACTAACTGGGGAGCCAAAGATGGGTGGCGCAGAGAATATGCCGTCAGCACGCAAGCCAAGAAGGGTCAAAAAGCGATTATCCATCTTCCAGTGAAAGTTCTGCTGATGCCAAATGTCATCAACGTGGAATCCTCACACCCCCGTGGATCGGTAAATATTGCCCCTCTTCCCGAGGCATTGACACCCGCTGATATCCAGAAGATTCGAGAGGAGTTTGCTGCGTCTTCAAGATTCTTATGGGTCAACTCAGGAATGAGGCTGTGGATCGATTACCAAATCCATATTGATCCTAGGTGGCAGCGTTGGGGACCAGAGCCAGAAAGGGTGGATAAGTTTTTTGCGGGATGGCCCCTCTCTCGAAGCTATGCCGGAAAAGACTTTGCCGACCCAGGGGGAGGCGATTTCACCATCGTTGATGTGAAAGACCCGTTGAAGATTTCGAAAGCCCCTATCGTAGAAACAAAGCCGTTTTCTGGCCAAATTGAGGTTGCCTTTGTTCGGAAGTGGAATGGCGTGAAATGGGAATTCTACACATCAGGTGGAGGCACCCTGGGGATTGATGGCTGGCCGCAAGGAATACCCGCACGTTCCCAGTTCCTTGGGGGTGGAGATATCGCTTGGCTAGCCACCCATGAGTTTCACCATGCCCTAGAATCTCACGGTCAATACTCGCTTTCTTATCGCGAAGATGAACGCATTGTTTTCAACCATCCTGAGCCTAGGTTCCGGCGCGTTGCCAGCAACGGGACAGCCACGGAGAACACTTGGAATACCGCGGGAAAAAGCGGCGAGCATTGGCAAACGATGTGGTTCTGGGATCGTGTCCTCAGTGATGCCCAGTGGCTTAGGATGTACTTTGGCTACACCCTATCGGTCACGGACGCAGATGAAGATGGCTTCCCAGATGACGACCGAAGATTGCCACTGGATGAGCGTCGATTTGGTTCATCACCCAACAAGTTCTCCACCGACGGAGAGATGAGCGATTTGGCCAAAGTCATGCTCAGCACTTGGGCGCCCAGTCCACTACAATCCACATGGCTAAAGCAGGCAGATCAGACCTTTAAGCCCAGCCCTACCAGGAAAGATTCAGATGGGGATGGTATCGCAGATGGTCAAGACCCTTACCCCCTCATTCCCTTTGCTCCCCTTATCTATCCCATGTCAGCGACAGTAGACGGAAAGCCGGAAGAATGGTCGGGAGTCCCCCTTGCCGGAAAGGTGGATCGGGCGGAAATTAAAGCAACCTATCAACAAAGCCATGGTGCCGCGGGATACTACGGATTACTGCGGATTAAAGGGAAATGGCGTCGTCTGCAGGCAGCATTTGACGGAGAAGGACAAGGTGTTTACTCAAATGTAGGAACACAAGGGTTTGAAGCCACCAATCTAACCGCCGCTAATAGAGCACCTGGCCCCAGCGGCGGAGTTGTTGATGTAAAGCCTTACCTCGGTCGCGCACCCGGCCTAAAGTGGAAAGCCTCCAAGATGGGGGATGAGGTCATTATTGAGTTTATGTGGCCCAACCGGGGTGATGGCATCTGGTACTGGGATCGCGGTGGTCGAGAAATCGGATCTTGCTTTACCCTGTTTGATCTTGAGGGCCGAACCTACTCCATTTGGGAGCCATATCAGCTTTTCTACAGCCTTATGCTTGAGCCAGCGGGTAGAGACCCTATGCCGGGGAATGCTCCTAAGGAGATAGCTCCGTTAAACCCTACGGTTGTGGTAAAGCCGGGGAGTGACGGGGTTGAGCTATCAGGCGGGTGGAAGGTTCAAGACAACGCCTTTCAGCACTCTGGCCCAAATGAGGGTGCCTTAGTGATCAAGGTGCCAAGGTCAACAGAGTTTGATCTTTTTGCCGTGATTGAAGGCAAAAGCGATGGTATCTTGGCGGCTTTCCAGCCCTCGACCCGCCAGATGGGAGCCGGGGTTGACTATATTGCCTTTATTGGAGGTTATGAAAACCGGATCACAAGGTTCCGATTCTTTGGCAAAGAGGTTGGTGATGAGCGTTTAGGCCTTGCTCAGGGCCTGAATCGAATCCAATTGTCTCGTCGCGAGGGGCAAATTTGGCTTCTTGTGAACGGCAAACCGACCCTTTGGGCAGTTGACCCGAATCCAAAAGCGTTCGTTGATCGGCTGGTTATCTTGGGAGGATATGGTGGAAACCAGCGAGTCAGTGAAATTCGGTATCGGCTGTAAACAAAAAAGCCCTGCATGAGTGCAGGGCTTTTTTGCTTCAAGTGAAAGCTCTTAGGCTTTCTTTCGGCGTCGCAGAAGTGCTGCTGCACCCAAGCCAAGAGCGGCAAGTGTCGCAGGCTCTGGAACTGGCTGAGCCTCAAAAGTGAAGGTTACTGTGCCGGAGTTTACAATTCCGTCGATTGCAACCGATGAATCATTAAAGGTTTCAAAGGCTTCGAGCGTTAGAATGTTATCGCCCAACAAAGCAAAATCAAGGCCAAGATCGACCAAACTAGCTTCATCAGCGTAGGTTCCGGTTCCAGAACTATTTACACCAATTCCGGGAGTTAAGTAAACTCCCACGCTTTCCGAATTCAAGAATGAGAACGTAATCTCCGAGAGCCAGCTAGGTGAGTTTGCTGTTAGGTTTAGGTCATAGGCTATACCGGTCAATACAAAATTAGAGTAGCCAGCAAACTCTGAACCAAAATCATACGATTGGAAATAGTTCGCTGCATCACCTTCTACAGCATTTGTTGTGACACCAGTCAGATCAACAGTCTTTGTAAAAGTGTCGGCGGAAGCAAAGACGCTTGAAGCTACAAAAGCTCCAAACAATAATGTTTTAATGTTCAAAGGAACCTCCAAAAAAGTTGCTCAGGCTACATCGCCGCGAGACAAGCAAGCTTTATTCTATACGGTACATGCCACTAATGTTTTATCCGTTCACCTAACCAAGCAAAACTACTTGGTGAATTAGCATTGCGACATGTGAAGTTCAAATGACCCACTGCTAACGGCATTCATCAGCAAAATCGTATACTAAAAAAGAAGAACGTTAACAACAACCCCGTCGTCCGATTCGACTGTTAACGGTCTTAAGAGCGACACTCTGTCGCCCGCAAGGAGAATAAACAGAATGTATCAGGCCCCGCTCCCGCAGGAGTATGCCGACCTCTCACCCGCAGAGGCCGATGCACGTATCGTTGCCGCCAAGCAGAAGCTCGGAAAGAAGCTGGTTATCCTTGGTCACCACTATCAACGCGACGAGATCATCAAACATGCGGACTATCGCGGCGACAGTTACAAGCTTGCGAAGGATGCGAATCTCCATCCTGAAGCTGATTTTATTGTCTTTTGCGGCGTGCACTTCATGGCGGAAAGTGCAGACATCCTCACTCCAGAGAGCCAAACCGTGATCTTGCCAAATCTTGCGGCTGGATGCTCGATGGCAGATATGGCAAACCTGTTTCAAGTCAGAAAGTGCTGGGCAGATCTCGAAAGAGTTTTAGGTAGCGTAACAACAGGGGAGCAAGGATCAGAGGTCACCGTAATCCCAGTGACGTACATCAACTCTGCGGCAAATCTAAAGGGCTTTGTGGGCGAGAAGGGCGGCACTGTCTGTACCTCTACAAATGCGCCCACCGCCGTTAAGTGGGCTCTGGAGCAAGGTGACAAGGTTCTATTCTTCCCCGACCAGCATCTTGGTCGAAACACCGGTGCCAAGCTTGGTTATGACCCCGAAACCGAAATGATCGTATGGGATCCATTCAAGCCACTTGGTGGAAACAGTGAAGAGGATATAAAGCGTGCCAAATTCATTCTCTGGAAGGGCCATTGCTCGGTTCATGGGCGGTTTTCTGTGGAGCAGATTGAAAAGGCAAGACAAGACCACCCTGGGGTGAATGTGCTGGTGCACCCAGAATGCGCTATCGATGTAGTGAAAGCGGCAGACTACAACGGTTCCACGGAGTACATCATCAAAACGGTTGAAGCTTCGGAACCTGGATCTATCTGGGCGGTTGGTACCGAGATCAATCTGGTGAACCGCTTGGCCAAAGAGATGCCAGATCGGACCATTTTCTGCCTAGACCCCCAAATCTGCCCGTGCTCTACCATGTATCGAATCCACCCAAGCTTTCTCTGTTGGGTACTCGAAAATTTAGTTGAGGGTAATGTGGTGAACCAAGTTAAGGTTCCAGAAAAGGTGTCTTACTGGGCAAAGGAGGCCTTAACTAGGATGCTTACTGTTTGCGCCTAGTTTTTGCTAAAATATGACATGCCAGCACTTGGTGATCGTGTTTTAGCCCGTTGGCCCCAAGAAAAATCTTGGTGGTATCCGGGGGTTGTAGTCGGAGATGGCCCTTCTCCTGAGGTCCAGTTTGATGATGGGGATAGATCAATGGTTGCGGTGGCTGAGATGCGTCCCCTTCAGGTAGCCATCGGAACAAAGCTTCAGTGTCGCTGGAAAGGCGGCGAAGCTTACTACCCGGGCAAAGTAGCCGCTGTTTATGGGCACGCTATGCACATCGCATACGATGATGGCGATCAGGAAGTCACCAGCATCTGCATGATCCGCATCAACGAAGCCGATTTGTAAGCCTACTAACTCTTGGCAAATGGGTCGTGGGCGTAGGCAACTTGTTTCACCCGCCCATCCGACTTTAGCGCGATTTCCAGGGCTCTGAAGAGGTCTGCAACTAGTTGCACCTCTATGTCCATTAGGACAGATGCCGGAACATCTTCTAGCTCAATAGCGTTTTCGGCGGGGATGATAACAGTCTTGATTCCCGCACGATGAGCGGCTAAGACTTTATCGCGAATTCCGCCCACGGGCAACACCTTGCCTCGCAGTGTGAGTTCACCGGTCATGGCAACGTCGTGACGGACGGCTCTTCCCGATGCTGCTGATGCCAAAGCCACACCGATGGTCACCCCTGCGCTCGGACCATCCTTAGGGATGGAACCTTGAGGGACATGCACATGGACGTCGTACTTGAACGTTCTGCCGATACCTAGCGCCTCGCTATTAGCTCGCACAAAGGTAAGGGCGGCCTGAGCAGATTCTTTCATGACATCGCCCAAATTTCCGGTCAACCGAAGCTCTGTGCGCGCGGCATGAGGTTCCATCAAGCTCGCCTCAATACTAATAACATCGCCCCCATACTCGCTGACAACGAGTCCGGTTGCCGACCCAATTGCATCCTCTTCCAATCTTGCTTGACGACGAAAACGGGGCTGCCCCAGAAACTCGGCCAAGCGAACTTCGTCAATCACCTGCTTCTTGGTCATTCCTTCAGCTACTTGGCGAGCGGCCTTTCTCGCAACTGCGGCAATCGCTCGCCCTAAGTCTCGAACTCCAGCCTCTCGCGTGTAGTCGCGAATGATCTCTTTAAGTGAGGACTCGGGAATATCAATCTGCTGAGCATTGATGCCGTGATCTTCCAGAGTCTTGGGCACCAGGAATGAAGTCGCTATTTGGAGTCTTTCTTCGTCGGTGTAGCTTGGGAAATGGATCACTTCCATACGATCTCGCAATGCCGCGGGAATGTTTTCCAGAAGATTTGCCGTCGCCACAAACATCACTTCTGAGAGATCGAACGGGGCCTCCAAGTAATGGTCACTAAAACGGTCGTTCTGTTGCGGGTCCAGAGCTTCTAAGAGGGCCGATGTTGGATCACCCTGATAGTCCGAACCCAATTTATCGATTTCATCCAACACAATCACTGGATTCTTTGCCCCACAGGTTCGGAGCCCCTGAATGATTCGCCCTGGCATGGAACCTACATAGGTTCGGCGGTGACCTCGAATCTCAGCTTCATCTCTCACACCACCCAATGCCAGTTTCACAAACTTACGCCCCATTGCTTCGGCAATGGATCGAGCGATGGATGTCTTGCCTACGCCCGGAGGTCCCACAAAGCAAAGGATTGGCCCACGCATTGAGCCTTTCAGCTGCCGGACCGCTAGATAGTCTAGGATACGGGTCTTCACCTTTTCCAATCCAAAGTGCTGTTCATCCAATAACTGCTTGGCGGATGCAACGTCTAGCCGATCCTCTGTGGTTTGGTTCCAAGGGAGCTCCACCATGCAGTCAAGATAGTTGCGCAGGACCATTCCTTCGGGCGAACTGGCGGGGGTGCGATCCAGGCGGCGTAATTCTGAAAGCGCCTTCTGTTCTGCCGCTTCTGGCATTTGGCATTGCTCTAACTTCTGCTTATACTCCTCGGTTTCTCCGAGACGATGTTCGCGCTGTTGCAGCTCGTTTTGGATGATCTTTAACTGTTCTCGCAGGAAGAACTCTCGCTGCCCATCTCCTAGCTCTCGCTCCACCCGTTTTCGGATATCGACATCAAGATCGAGGATTTGCTCTTCGCGCTTTAGGAATTCAAAGATCCTTTCTAGCCTTTCGAGAGCGTTTTGTTGCTCCAGTAGAGCCTGCTTTTCAGAGGGCTTCAGTGGGAGATGGTGGGCAATGGCATCGGCGAGCTTGCCTGGCTCATCCAGGTGCACAACACTTTGCATCGCTTCTGGTGGAATCTGCTTATTGAGGCCCACCACTCGGCCAAATGTCTCTACACTTGCCCGCATCACCGCGTTTGCCCGTAAGTCTTCTGAACCTTGCTCGGGAACTTCCTCTATCTCTGCCCAAAAGGTTCCGTTCCGGGTGATCAAACGGGCTGCCCTTGCACGAACGAGTCCTCTCAGAACGACTCGTAAAGAAGTATCGGGCATGGGGAGAGCCTGTAATGCCTCACTCAAAGTCCCAATTCGATAGAGGTCCTCCACTCGTGGTTCCTCTTGAGACATATCCCGCTGACTAAGAACCAGCACCCGACGATCTCCATCCATACTCTTGCGGATGGCGCGCACACTGGGTTCACGCACCACATTAAGAGTGTTAATCAGCGCCGGAAAGTGAACCGCATCTCGCACGGCCAAAACCGGAATCAAAGTCTTATCAGGAGCAGGGGCTTTCGCCATGTTCCTTGCAAGGTACCACTGCTTTCCTAAAATCAAAAGGCCAGACAGCGGAAACCAAGCAGGGATGCGGAAGGGAAGCCCGTAATGTAGCGGAGGGAAAGTCTAGGTGAGGAGTAGAGGAGTTGCAAACGCGAAAGGAGTTGGTACTAACAATGGTGAATGAGTAAGAGTGTCCGTTCAATCTCATAGAGACCTTATCGTCTACCGTAAAGCCTTTGATCTAGCTGTAAGGCTGTATGAAGTTAGTCAATCTTTTCCAAAAATCGAACAGTTTGCATTAACCGATCAGATCAGGAGATGATCAAGATCAGTCTGTGCAAATTTAGCTGAAGCATGGAGGAAACGCAGATATGAGGCACACTTCGTTTCCAAACTAAGCGACGCTGAGACTGAGATGGGCGAAACTCAATGTTGGCTTGAGTTCGCCCTTCACCATCAATACATTAGCCAGGAGTACTTTGACCAGATTGATGCAGAATCCGAGGAGGTGATTAGGATGTTGGTTTCGATGATCGCTAATCCCACGAAGTGGTGTTTTACTTCACCTCGGAATCGGTGACCATTCTTTGACCTCCTCTACTCCGCAGCTCCCCTTCTCCTCTCCTCCCCAACTTCCCCCTACCGATTCGACTTCACAAGGATCGAAAACTCGTAGCTTAGGTTCGTTGTCTTGCCTGAACCAACATCCGTTTGCCAAGTGACGACGCTTGTCGGATTCGTATCGGTGATGCCCTTCGCCAGCTTAACGACCTTGGCTTGGTGACTTGCATTGGCCACTTCACCAGTCAACGTCTTTGCTACCTTCATCGTGACGGTATTCGCCTTGTTATTTCGAATCACCAAGGTTCCTTTAATGTGCAAACGGTCAAAGAGATCTCTGTCCTCGTAGAGTCGCTTTCCGTCTCGGTCAACGCCCACAAAAACCTTTTGCTTGATTACCCCCGGCTCGCGCTTCAGCTCTTCTTCGCTTTTCTCTACTCGTACATCCAACGCCTTCGTGATCCGAACTTCTGCCTCGGCTCCATTGGGGGTGTAAGAGAGCATGTCTTGCCCCAACATTTGTCCGTTCTTAAAGGTTGTGATCGCGCTGGTGGTCAGAGGTTGACCAGAGGTGTTCTTAAACCGAACGCTGTGCCACACTTCGCCCGGGTCTCCGCTAGGGAACTTGTATTCCACATTGTCTAGTGTTTGGTCTTCCACTAACCAAGTGTAAAGTTCCTTGTAGCTCGCTTCTGACTGGAAGAGCATGTACATGGCGCGTTCGCCCTGCTTCAGGGTGAGGCCTTGCTTGGTATAGAAGAATAGATCACCGGCTTGCATCCCATCGCCGTCCATATCCATCACTTCTTCCATGGCGTCAGCCACGATAGGAGCGGCAGCTTTTTGATTCTGCATCTCACTCGCTCTCCCACGACCTCCTCCCGGGCCGCCAATCCCGCCTCCCCCAAAGCCACCGCCACCTAGGGTTCCAAGGAACTGGTCTGCGTTGCTGTGCATCAGTAGCGGGTCAATCGTGCCCGCAAATCTCATATTGGGGAAGCCAGTCACAAACCGAAGATCACCTTTTACAATGTCTTCCAGATCGTTGATCGCCGTGGCTTTGGCCGTCAACTTCAGCTTGTTAGGATCAGTAATGTCCAAAGCAAAAGCGGGTGCCCAAGTTAGCCCTTTCTCCAGGCTCACCATAAAAATCTTTCCTGCCTTTGCTGTTTCGACATCAAAGCGCAGTCCGCGAACCTTTGCTGTCACCTCAGTCTTGGTTCCGTAGATTAGCTTCTCTTTGGACTTGATGGAGATAATCGCCTTGCGCGGAATCGTAAACTGTTCGCCATCATTCTCTGCAAACGCTAACTCCTCAGAGACCATCAGGAGTTTTCCGGTTTGCCATTCTCGTTTATCGTTTGGCATTTGGACCTCAAACGAAAGAACCTTCCCTTTGTTCGCACCAAGTATCTGCCCTAAGGTTCCGTACTCAATCGAGACGTCCTGCTTCACATCATTAAGCGAATTCACCACTTCTTTCAGCTTGGTACCGTCAGTTGCGGTAATCCACACCGTCCCCAGTGAGCCCTGAGGAATCTGCTTAATCATGTATTGACCACTGGAAGGTACATCCATCTCTCGCAAAACAACAACGTAGCCATTCTTAAACATCGAAGCACCCGTAATTCGCATGGATGCTTCCTTTGGACTCGAGCTTGCGAGCACGCTCACCGCCAATAAAGTTGAAATCATTCTTAGCCTCCGGAGGGTTGAGACGGACAATTATCGAATCCGTTCCTATAAAACTGAACTGGATAGATCAATAACCGGTCAAGATTAGAGCGCGATGTCCGAAACCAAGCCTAGCCCCCTACCGAGTTTTTTGGTTTGCCAAATGCTATGTTTCTTGGCGAGCTTCATCGGTAGCCAAGCCGCTTTTATCGGGCTTCAAGCCTGGTATCCCGCCATCACAAAGCCGGCATTTGCGCCGCCCAATTGGAGTTTCGCTCCCGTTTGGACACTCCTTTACTTCCTTATGGGAGTTTCGCTTTTTCAAGTTTGGCGCTCCGATTCCTCTCGATCCCGTACATGGGGGCTTTGGTTCTTCGGCTTCCAGCTCATCCTGAACGCTCTTTGGAGTTGGATCTTCTTTGCCTGGAATTTGCTCCCGGTCGCTTTCTGGGCGCTCATCATTCTAGATGTCGCCATTCTTGCCACAATCGTCGCGTTCAAATCTGTTCGGGGATCTGCGGCTATGCTCCTCGCACCCTACCTCGCCTGGTGTCTTTTCGCCAGTGCTCTCACGTTTAGTATCTGGAAGCTAAATGTTGTGAACATCACGGAGACAGAAAACAGCGTTCAAATCAAGATTGGCGAACCCGAGTTAACTCCACTTCCAAATTAAATGCTAAATTTTTAACACTATAGAGACAACCTGTGTTAATATTTTAGCGGAGGTCTCGCATTGAAAGAGAAGAACGGCCGCTATCTCAGCAAACGAGAACAGCAAATCATGGAAATCGTTTACCGACAGGGCTCGGCAACTGCCGCTGACCTTGAGGAACACCTGCCGGGCAAACCGGCAAATTCAACCGTCAGAACCCTTCTGCGAATCCTAGAGCAGAAAGGCAGTCTTCGACATGAAGAGGTCAACGGAAAGTATGTTTATATGGCAACCCAGACCGGCGATCAAGTTGCTCAGCAAGAACTCGGCAAAGTTGTTGATACGTTCTTCAGCGGTTCCGTCTCCCGCACTGTTGTCGCTCTGCTCGATGCAGACGATCTCAAGCTGACAGACCAGGATATTGACGAAATCCAGCGCATGATCGAGCGAGCTCGGGAGGAAGGGCGATGAGCTTATTACCTGCCTGGCAAAGTTGGTTAGGGCAGATTGTCTTCCCCGTAACAATCCTTGGGATTCTTGCCCTTATTGCCAGAGCGCTGATGTTCAAGGCAAATGCGGCCCGACGCTCCATTGTCGGCTACGCGGCGCTCGCGGCAATGACCGTTGCCCTGTTCTCACCTTGGCTACCCAAAGTCGGCACCCTAGACGCCACCGCTACAGCTCCTATGGTGAAGATGCGTGACGAGGCAATCTACTCCATGGAGAAAAGCGTATCTCCTGCTCTAACCACTGGTCCGCAGAGTCAGCCTATTTTCACACTTCAAGATCTTTTATGGGGTCTTTATCTTGGGATCACTCTGGTTATGGTCGCACGCCTTTCTATTGACTTGTTGCGGCTACACCGCATTCGCCAATCCGCTGAGCCATTCCCAACGTTCAGTGCTTATCCGGTCTTCTGTAGCGCAAAAATCCCGGTACCTATCGCCTTGGACGGGCTGCAAAGGAGCATCTTGTTGCCCTACGCCGCCAAGGAATGGTCACAAGAAACTCTCGCTAGCGTCCTAGGTCACGAAGAAGCCCACCTTCGACACCGTGATGGACTATGGCTTCTCTTAAATCAAGTTCTGTGCACCATCCTTTGGTTCAACCCAGTTGTCTGGCTGGTAGGAAGTCGATTCCGGCGGGATATTGAGTTCCTGGCCGATGACGAAGTTGTTCTTTCCGGGGTTGTTGCCAGCGACTACGCCCAAGACATGCTCAAGGCTGCAAAGTGCGCCCGCCGCACTTCCCTTGCTGGCGCTACTGCCTTCGCAGAAAAGGCAAATCTCAAGCATCGAATCGCTTCGGTGCTGAGCCCGAACCATCACCGAGAGAGGGTTGGAATGAAAAAGATTGGAATTGCTTTCGTCACCGCATCCTTGGCCGCAGTTGGAGTCGCAGGTTGGCAGAAGGGCACAGATCAGAAAGTGGCCAACCCCACCTCTTGGTCACCTGACGTTCGCGCCGGGCTCACTGTACCAGCTAACCCCCGAAACGGCTTTGTGGGTGTGTTGAAAGATGGTCGGAAAGTGGAATTGGTGCAAATCACTCAACGAGTTGGAGAAACACTAAAAGCTTGGACTCCCGACGGGAAAACGATTCCGTCGAAGAGTGTCATACCCGTTGGACGGGTATCTGGAAAAAGAGACAAGATGAGGTACCTCCTCTTTCGCATTGAGCGATCAAAAAAGTCTGTCGATATGCAGGCTGCGTTGGGATCTGGAAAATCGACCCCCGACGATCCCACAACGATGGCCTTTGCCGGAGGTTGGATGCTTAAAGACGATGGAGGACCCTATCGGTATGCCGTTTCTCTTATCGAAATCGAAGAGACAGGCGGCTCAACAGGATACTTCACGATGTCACTCTACGACGATGCCTGGAATCTGGAAGGAAAGATAAACCCCAATAGCCGCTTCAATCCGTCCTTCGGAAGCATCGAGTATCTGAAGCTAAGGTCTATCGTTGAACCTCAGGATAAGCTTCGAGAACATTGGACAAAGAACAACCCTGGCCCGTGGATCGAGCTTACTTGGAAGAGCAAAGACGGTCGAGAAATGGATGATGTGCGGCAAGTTGCGGTGGTCTGGACACCCAAAGGTTTGGTCGAAAAGGAACCTGAGGGAAGCTACGGGGGCTACAAAGGCAGTCAATTCTTCGCCCGCTACTACCTGTCTGGTCCGCTGACCAACATTCGTGAACTTCGCTTCTACTCCCGTACCTTTCAGGGTGTAGAGATCAACGGAGTCAAACTCCGCCCGAACCAGGTTCCCTAGAACGTAGTAGGCGGTCTCCAAATGGGACCACCTACTACTCCTGATCTAGAAAGTCTAATGCTACTTCACGGACATTTTGATCTGCGTCACGCGCCAATGTTCTGAGCAAACGAATGCCTCGATTCGAATCCAAGTTTTGGGGATTAGGACCAGCGAACCACTCGTTCCACTTGCACCACTCTTTGACAATCATGCCCCCTAGCAACGAAGCCGCTTCCCCACGAATTTCAGGTCGCTTGTCCCTAGCATCTTTCTCCAGCAAATCCAGAGCAGCCTTACATGGAAGTGACTTCATTGCGACATAAACAAGGGAACGAGAAGACTCGGGCAATGATGACCAGATGGGTGCCAATTTGCGTAAGCCCCTTTCACCGTAGACTAGTAAAGCGGTTTCATAAGTCTCCTCATCCTCGGGAATCCCGCTTCGGAATCGACTTATCACAACGTCCAATCCTTCGTGGACTGGCCAGTTGATAAGCGCCTCAAGTCCAACCATATGGCCTTGACTAGCCCGTTCCACCATCGTTGCCCGAACACTAGGCGATTTCGTTTCCGCCAAAGCGAGGAACATGGAGTCAAACCCTTCTAACTTCGCTTGAAAGGCTTCCAAAAGCAACTTAGGACGCCGTCTTGCCTGCTCACGAATCAGGTCTGATACCTCAGTCACAAGCAAATCTCGAAACGTACTTTCATTGCTTCTCATCCCGCATCCGCGGTCGATTGTAGAACGAAAGGGCCTATAACACTGCGGAGTAAGCTCAAGGAGTGTTGTCTGAGCTGCATTCCTGACTGACTCATCACGATCGATCATTCCAAACCGAACTACTTTGGCAAACATTAATGCCGTTGCTTAACCAAGACCTTTGGTTGACCCCTCATTCCACGTATTGACCTCGGTCGATAGGTTGTTGAGCGTCTTCCGCGCATCCTCTCTTGATATTCGACCCTCGGTCAAGCCCTCAATAACTTCGTCGGCCCTGCTACTTAAACCATCGACAAATGCCCGATCTGCTCGATATTCCGGCGTTTTCAGCAACAGTTGAACAAAGCGAGAAGCAAATCCCGGCAGAGACTTTTGGATTTGAATCTTGCGATCTACCGACTGCTTGGCAAAGGTTCTAAAGGTGCTTTGCCAAGCTCCAATCGTCTCAAGCTGTTTTGGTGGATCAATCGGGCCAGCCTGGGCAACCCCAACAGCCGAGAGCAAACTAACTATTACAAATACCAACGATCTGCTTTTCATGACGGACCGTATGTAATATATCAAAACCCAGCCGATTGTCGTCTCAATACCGCTTCTTTCGCTTCTGCGGCCTCGACTCTTCCTGTCCCGGCTCGGCGGGTCTCGCCAACTGAACCTTTACCTTTCGACTTCGCAGCTTCGCATGTCGCAGCGAATCCACCACCATCTCGGCTTGCCCAGAAGGCACCTCCACAAACGCGGCTCGATCCAGAATGTCGATCACGCCAATCGACTTCCCGGTCAGGCCCGCTTCATTGGTGATCGCCCCGACAATGTCTCCCGGCCTTAAACCGTCCTGACGGCCCATTCCGATAAAGATTCGGGTCATACCTAGTTCGGGCTGCTCAAAATCGTGCGCCATCTCTTCGGCTACATCCACATTCGCGTTGTGCTGGCTTTGCCACAGCATGTGAAGTGCAGCCGCTGCGATCTCCGTGGTATCAAACTCTTCCGAAAGATCCTGTACTGACGTGAGTTGGCTCTCGTAACCGCCAGTGGTCAAGACTTCTCGTAACGACTCTTGGAATACTTCGTTTCGACGCGCCACGATGTCGGCCGCAGTCGGAATCTTAGCGGGCTTGATCGTAGAGCCGATCATCCGCTCAATGTTGTGAAGCTGGGCTCGCTCTCGCCCGGAGACAAGGGTGATAGCATCGCCACTTCTGCCTGCCCGCCCAGTTCGACCAATACGGTGAATGTACTGCTCCACATCCCAGGGGATATCGTAGTTGATGACGTGAGTGACCGTGTCAATGTCCAGGCCACGCGCCGCAACGTCAGTTGCCACCAGGATGTCGGCTTGCCCCTCTCGGAATCTGCGCATCACACGATCCCGCTCTGCTTGGTTCATATCGCCATGGAGCGCCTCGGTATTGTGTCCACGAAGTCTTAGGTTTTCGCTAAGATCGTTTGTCTCTTGGCGAGTTCGACAGAAGACGATCGTTGGTCCCGGGGTTTCCATGTCCAGAACCCGTGCCAGCGCCTCTAGCTTCTTACCCTTGGGAACTTCATAGTAGGTTTGGTTGGTGGTATCAAGCGTTCTCTGCTTCGACTTGATAGTGATATGGACCGGGTCTTTCAGAAACTTCTTGGTCAAACCCAGAATTTTCGGGGGCATGGTTGCAGAGAAGAAAACGAGCTGTCGTTGCTCGGGCAACTCCGCTAAGATAGCCTCCAAGTCTTCAGCAAAACCTAAGGCCAACATCTCATCCGCTTCATCCAAGACGCAGTAACTCACCTCGCTAAATGAAAGTGAGCCTCGGCGTAGGTGATCCAGAACTCGACCTGGCGTCCCCACCACAATATGCGCTCCCCCTCGGAGGGTTCGGAACTGACGATCAATTGGCTGACCACCATACACGGGAACAATCCTCAGACCGGAACCCTTGGCAAATTCGTAAATCCCGCCTGCAACCTGAACGGCCAGCTCTCTTGTTGGTGCCAACACCAGTGCTTGAGGAGCCACTTTCGAGACATCCATCTTTTGTAGCAATGGCAAAGCAAACGCTGCGGTCTTTCCAGTACCCGTCTGTGCCTGGCCTATGAAGTCGACTCCCGTAATCAAAACCGGAATCGCTTTGGCTTGAATGGGGGTTGGAGTCTCAAATCCCAAATCCGAGACCGCCTTTGCAATAGTCTCATCCAAACCTAACTCATTGAACGAGACAAGCTCTTGAACCTCTTCTACAACCGGTTCAGGAACCTTTTCTACTTTCTTCTCTTTCTTGGGTGGAGGACGATGGCCGCGCTCCTCTTTAGGTAGATCAAACTTCTTTGAATTCTTCCTTTTCTTAGGCGGAGTGAGAGCAGAGGCGGCAATTTTCTTGGAGGGTTTGGACATAACGGGTTTGAAGCCCGAAGACTTCCCCTCTAGTGTGACGCGCTCACACTCATTACGTGGGCACTTAGCGCCGAGGCATCCAGAAGTTGACCACCTTGATCGCCACTAAAGCAAAAACCACGTAACTCGCAATCACGAAAGGAAGAGGACTCATGCCGGTTGGTGAAGCGATAAAGACCCCCATCAATGTGATGAGTTCTCCAAACGCCAGAGTGAGCAGCATAAAAGTCTGAAACTCTTCTGGCCTCTGCTCATTTCCCAACTTCGTCATCCAAAAGAAGAACGCGCAAACACCCGACGCGCAAGACACGAAAATCGGCATGAGAGTCGACCCGCCAGGATTCACAGGGCTGCCTTCCTTAACCACAAATACCAATAACAGAATGGGCAAGGCGGCAAAGGCAAAAAGCTGGAGATATAACACGCCTTTCGTGACAGGGCCAGACTGGTGCATGGCGCGTAGCTTACTCGCGGTACCCTTTGCTATGCCTACCGCAACGACGCCAAATATTGAGCAGATTCGAGATTGCTTCCCTGCACTCGCCGCCAATGAAATCCTCATGGATAATGCGGGCGGGTCGCAGGTTCCTTTGACCGTTGCCAATGCCGTTCGAGACTACATGCTGAGGAGCTATGTTCAGGTAGGAGCGGAGTATTCTGCGTCCAAGCGCGCCACCCAAACCGTTGCTGAAGCTCACATGGTCGTCAACACCATCATGGGAGGCGAGAACGTAGGACGAACCATTTTCGGCTCCTCCAGTTCCACCCTTTTCCGAATGCTGGCGGATTGCTACGGCGATATTCTGCAACCCGGTGATGAAGTCGTGATTGCCGAAAACGGCCATGAATCCAATATCGGGCCCTGGATTCGCCTTGCAAACCGAGGCATCACAGTAAAGCTTTGGGAGGCAAACGCCGAGACTGGTGTGTGTGAGGTAGAAACTCTCCAGTCGCTCCTAACAGAGCAAACCAAGCTCGTAGTCCTTGTCCAGACCTCCAATATCCTTGGACAGGTGGAAGATATCCAATCTGCGATAGATGCCGCCCATAGAGTCGGTGCCAAAATTGTGGTTGATGGGGTGGCCTATGCTCCACACCTCCTTGTGGATGTAGAAAAGTGGGGCGTAGATTGGTACGTCTTCTCATGCTACAAAGTCTTTGGCCCCCACATCGGAGCAATGTTTGGCCGCCACGAAGCCTTTGCTGAGCTCACCGGCCCCAATCACTACTTCTTAGCGAAGGATTATCTGCCCGGAAAGTTTGAGCTTGGCGGGTCAAATCCAGAGTCCTGCGCGGGACTTCTCGGCCTACCTTCTTACCTCCAGTTTCTAACCGGGGCCGCTGACTTTAACCGGCAAACAGTTGTGGAAGCGTGGAAAGCGATGGAGGAACTAGAAAAGCCGTTAACCGCTCAGTTCCTTGACTTTCTAAACCAACAGCCCCGAGTGCGTATCATCGGTTCATCAGTAGCCGACCACAACCGTGTACCTACCATCGCTTTTACGCACGAAACGCTGGGTTCAAAAGAGATTGCAGATCAGGCCATTTCACAAGGAGTCGGTATGAGATGGGGGAACTTCTATTCGGTGCGGTTGCTTGAAAGGTTGGGGATATCTTCGGCTTCCGGAGTGGCCCGAGCAAGCTTTGCCCACTACACCACCAAGGAAGAAGTGGACACCCTCATCACCGCCTTGGAACCTGTTTTATGAGAAACCGCCTTCGCAATTTTTTATCCTTCAGCGGAGTGGATGATGGTGACGCCGTCAGTAACAATGCTCTTGCCGAGATATTTAGGTCTGGGCAGCAGTTTGAAACCGACCGGCTTATTTTACGGCCCCGAACTTTCTTGGATACTGACGGCGTTTTTGAGATAGATTCAGACCCAGAAATCTGTAGACTCAGTTTGGGCACCTTAGTCCAAGCGCCCTCGGATGCTCGCAAGAGAATAGAGCACGAGATGTCCTATGCCCAACGCGGCTACGCTGTCCCTTGGTCAGTAGTTCTAAAAGAGGATCGTCAGTTCATCGGAGTCTGCGGCATAAATGCGATCAATAATGTAAACGGAACCGTTGGAGTTGGTTTCGCATATCGCCGCAGTGCCTGGAACCAAGGCTATGGCACCGAGGCCCTGGACTATTGCATCGACTTCATTTTCCAAAACTCTGAGTTCTTTCGAATTGAAGCGCAATGTTGGCCCGAAAACACAGCTTCGCGACGCGTCATGGAGAAAGCAGGAATGACCTATGAAGGAACTTTAAGGTCTTCAGTTGTTTCCCAGTTTGGGAGACACGATGCGTGCGTTTATGCCGTTTTACGTCCCGATTGGGAGCGAGCGTAGCCTTGGCTCCCCAACCTGGGGGAGCCTAACTTACAGACAATTGCCTCGCCGTACTAGCGAAAAAGAATCTTGTCTAGCCCAACGACAAAACCATCAAGATTTCGAACTTCCTTCGCCGCCAGAGCAACGCCCTGCATAAATGAGGTTCGATCCATGGAGTCGTGGCGAATCGTGAGAATCTCTCCCAGTCGCCCAAAAATCACTTCTTGGTGCGCAATGTAACCGGGCAGCCGAACTGAGTGGATATTCACATCCTTATAAGCGCCGCCCCGCGCCCCGTCTACTTTCAGTAGCTGACGTGGCTTTCGCGTAGGTGAATCCTGTCGAGCTTCCTGAATCAGCTCTGCAGTCCGCATCGCAGTGCCGCTGGGCGCATCCTCTTTCCGATCATGGTGAAGCTCGATGATCTCAACATCTGGCATCCATTTGGCTGCCATCTCCGAGAATTTCATCATGAGCACCGCGCCGATCGCAAAGTTGGGAACGTACATTCCAGGAACTCCGGTCTCTTTACAGCGCAAAGAAATCTCCCGAAGATCGGTGTCTTTCATGCCGGTAGCTCCAATAACGGGCGCAACACCGCGCTTCAGCGCAGATTCCGCATGAACGGCAGCTCCACTTCCATGACTAAAATCGATCAAAACATCCGCCGGAGTGCCATCGAGGGCTGCACCTAGCTTATCAACCACTGTGATATCAGGGGCTCGGCCTCCTGCAAACTCACGGCAATTCTCGCCTACACGCTCTCGGTCCACCGCCAGCACAATCTCAATTCCTGGAGCTTGGCTAACCGTGCGTAAAACCTCGGTGCCCATTCTCCCGGCCGCTCCAACCACGGCAACACGAACAACGCTTTTCTCTTCCATCGATACTCTGCGTGATACCTGATCTTTCGGGATTGGGAAACAGATACACCGATGTATCACTCAATCTGGATAAAGCCTGAGGACACAACACCACCGTGTGATATGACGATATACCGACGCCTAGTTTGTTCTTTTGAGAATGGCTGATCCCGCTTCCATCAACCACGGCATCCCGGAATCATCCAAGTAAACCTTTGCTGTCCGTTCACCCAAGGTTTCGACCTCATGCGCTTTCACCGTTCGAGAGCCAAGTTTGATCGACTTCTCACCGCGATACACCACCGTCTTCAATTCCCAAGCGAGCGCATCCATGTTAAACAGATAGCACTTGATCTCTTGTCCTACCTTCGGGCGGTCTCGGACGAACCAAAACTCACTTGCGTTTGCCCTCGGAGCAGTCGAAACAAGCGGAATCTCGCGGGTCGAGCGTTTGCCACCATCTATCTGGACCAAAGATGCCCCTCTTTCACCAAAAGTGGCGATGATTTGCTTTTGGAGAATTCCACCCGGGATGTTGGAATCCATAAACTTCCGGGTTGGATTACCCGCTTTGTCGTAATTGTTCTGAGATCGGATTGTTAAGCGTTGCTTATTCAGTTCCAAATCCATCTTCAGATCAACGCTCTTTCCCCCATCTGCGCCAATCTTTTGATTCAACGACGCTGAACCCACCACCTTGCCACCAATCTCAACCGAGTACTTGGTTTGGGCCCATACCGTCGAAATGAGGAGGAACGCGGACAGCCAGCGGAGTTGCTTCATCATGCTTCGTCCAAGATCAGACGCGCCGCCATCAAGCCCGATTCGAAAGCCTTTTCAATCCGCCCCGCAGTCAAACCATCACCCGCGAGAATGATTCCGTTGTGATGTCTATTCACTGACTCAAAGACCGCAACCGTTTCCGGCTGAGAATACTTCCAACGCTTTGTATCTACGGCAACGGGCTCGGCGAATTCCGCCCCATAAAGCTGACGAATCCATGCAAGAACATCCTTCAGAACCTTTTCATCTTCTGTCTGATAGTGAGAGTGGCTATAAGCCGGGCTCATCTGCAGAACCATCGCGGTTTGGCCTTCCGGTGCGCGACCAGGAGACTTCACAGACTCTAGGGAAATCCAGGTTAACGGGTGCCTTTGCTCCACATCGATCAGCGCATGGTAGGGCACATCGACCAGTGGCTTATCATAGCCAAGCATGATCGTAAGACAAGATCGATACCGCGCATTGGCCACAGGTCGGCTCTCGCCAAGCGACCATAGAAGCAACGATGATTGAGGAATAGGGGCCGTTAGGATGACTCTGTCATAGAGTTGTCCTTCCACCTCATACTTTCCGTCTTGCCTCGATAAGTGATCGACGGTTGTATTAGTGCGAACATCTAGGTTCTGGGCAAGGAGTTTAGCAAGGTGATTGCCTCCTGGGCGGTAGGTATATCGCGGGACCTTGTTTCGAGTCGGATCACCCGGCATAGACCTTAGGTTCACATGCGTGTAAATAGGCTTTTCAACTTCCACCAGTTCGGAAGTATCCAATTCTTGCAGCATGACCCGTTCGATGCCAAGGCCACGGGGAGCAATGCTGGTGGCTCCGGTATCAAAAACAAAATCGTCCACCCGTCGGGTTGCTAAACGTCCTCCTGGCCCTCGCGATTTCTCGAACAAGACAACTTCATGCCCTGCCTGGTCTAGTGTTCGTCCTGCGGCGAGACCAGCAACCCCGGCCCCGACGATTGCTACCTTCAAGCGGCCTCCGCAGCCTCTCGATTAGACAAAATCAACGCCGCGCACTCCATGCCGCTTCGGAGAGCGCCATCGATACTGGAGTTTTCCGTGTACTCACCCGCTCGATACAAACCATCCTGATTGGTCACATTGCCTCTCAGCTTCTCCACAAATCCGACCGGCTGAGCCATTTGCGCATAGCGGATTCGGTAGGCACGAATGAACCGCCACATATAAGCGCCCTTGTTTGGCACCCAATCGTTCAGTTCAACCTTGGCGATTTCAGCAAGTTCCTCATCGGACTGTCCGGGATTTCCAAGGATGGTTACGGAAGCTAAATGTTTGCCCTCTGGCGCATAAGTGGACGATGCACTACTGATGGGAGCCACATGATTGATCAGGCCACTTCCAGAGCCATTCAGAACCAAATAAGCGCCATCTACAATCGGAGTCGGGGTCTCAAAGTAGAGCGTGGTGGACGACTTGTAACCCTCCATTGTTGGCTGCCCTAACAGCCGAGCGGCCTCATCGGCCTCCGTGGCAATCACAACGTCGCTGGCTTCTAAAACTTCCGAGGTATCAAACCGAATTCCACTGGGTCGACCGTGCCCGTCTCTCAAGATTTCTGAAACACGATTGCCCAAGCGGAAAAGATAGCGAGGAACGCCCGATGCGATCTGGTCGGCAATGGCTTGAATTCCTTGTGCCGGAACCACGGTTTGACCTTGATTCAGCATTGCCCATACAAACGCAAACTGCCGTGAATCAACCTCTAATTCCTTATCCAAGAAGATCCCGCCGAGGAAAGGGCGGAAGAAGCGATCCATGATTTCATCGCCAAAACCAAAGTCGCGTAGAAACTCATCGGCTGTGGTAGCGGTTCCGGAAAATGCCTCGCGGGGAGTGAGACTACCGACTTCGCTGCTGAACTTCGCCAACAACCGTTTATCGCCCAGAGGAATCGTCGGGTCCTTTAGCATCTGGAACTTAGAGCGAAACATTTGGGCAAATGTTTGAGGCTCTAGTAAATGGAGTCCTGACCCGTGGTAGATATAGGCTCCCTTTTTGAACGAGCCCAGGTTCAAGCTATCCAAATCTATCTCCCTTGCCAGACTTGGGTATGCCGTAAACAGCACCTGAAATCCTCGGTCTAGGAGGAATCCACCGACGTTGTCCGTCTTCAATCGTCCCCCAGGACGAGTATCTGCATCCACAACGATAACAGGAACACCGGCGCCATGCAGCCTTCTCGCGCACACCAGACCCGCAAGGCCCGCACCAACAACAACAACCGGCTTAACCATCCCGAGAGTTTTACCCGTTGCGAGGCCATCCTTACTTCCAATTGAACTCGGGAAGCCAGTTGTGGTTCGTTCTTCCATTTTCAAGACCCGGTAAAAATGCTGAGTGTCCATGACTAGCCCTTACGGAACATAGCAGACGTACCGGGATTGGGCATGTCCGGTATATCGAACAGCGAAAGGCTGCGGGATACCGCCAAGCATTTGCTTATCGATATAGAGTCAGGAAGACTCAGCCTACCTACCCCATTGAGGGTTGGAGGTCATGTGCCTGCTCGGCCTTAAAAAGCCGAACTCATGGAGGAACGAATGTCATTTCGCGTAAATACGAATGTTGCGGCGATGAACGCCCTACGAAACGTTGGGCAAACCAGTAACGACTTCAATAAGTCGATCACTCGGCTTTCAACCGGTCTTCGAATCAACTCGGCGGCTGATGATCCTGCCGGACTCATCATCTCCGAGAATTTCCGAGCACAGCTCAATGGTATAGACCAAGCTGTCCGCAACTCACAAGACGCTATTAACTATGCAAAGACTGCTGAAGGCGCGTTAGACGAAGTCTCTCGACTTCTGCGTGATGCCCGTGGCTTGGCTGTAGCCGCTGGTAACACCGGAACTCTCAGCTCTTCTGCAATTCAAGCGAACCAGAGTCAGCTTTCTTCGATCGTATCTTCGATCACGAGAACGGCTCAAACAACTCAATTTGGCACGAAAAAGCTTCTCGATGGTAGCTCTGGCGTCTCCGCCTCAGTTACTAACGGAACTTTGGCAGGTGCTATCAACCTCGGAGGCCAGTTCGCAGGCGCTGCCGTCACGGCCAACACTTCAGTTGTTGCGACTTTGACTCAAGCAGCGACGCAGGCATCGGTCACCGGCGTTGCCGTCACTCTTGGCCAAGCAGTATCTGCGGGTTCGTTCTCCCTCAACGGCGTAACGATCACTGCCGATGCAACTACCACTGGCCAGCAACTCATCGACAAGATCAATGCATCTCAAGGTCAGACTGGCGTCAGAGCTAGCCACAATGGCACCGCGATTGTCCTTAGCTCCAACGACTACGGATCTAATGCAAAGATTGAACTTGCAGACGCAAATGGCGTAATCCGAGCGGGTGGTGCCGGCTCCACTTCTGCAGCAGGCGTAAATGCTTTGGCAACCGTCCAGGTTGGTACAGCAACCGCCTTGTTCACCTCTAGTCAAGGTGGGAATGGTGGGCTTACGCTCAGTGACGCAGATGGCAACACCATCAACCTCACTGCCGCAGGTAACGTAACCGCTTCGGTTCAGAACGCAACTATCGGTCAGGTAACTGTCGGTAGCAGCCAATTCCAAATCGGTGCAAACGCGGGTCAAACGACCAGCCTCTCGTTGGGGAACTTCGCAGCTAGCCAATTGGGTGGCGGCGTAGTCTCTGGCAAGAACCTTTCCAACCTCGACATCACGACAGCTTCCGGTGCAACCGATGCCCTCAAGGTTATCGATGCGGCTATCGAGAGCGTGTCCAAGTCAAGAGGTCAGATCGGTAGTTTCCAACGCAATGTTCTGGAGTCAAACATTCGATCGCTTGGCGTAGCTCGAGAGAACCTCGCGGCTACCGAATCGACGATTCGAGACACCGACGTCGCCGCGGAAATGACCAACTACACGAAGCTTCAGATCCTGCAACAGGCCGGTATGTCCGTTCTGTCTCAGGCGAACTCGGCTCCTCAGTCGGTTCTTAATCTGCTTCGATAAGACTTCCCTTCGGGACAGCAACATCACTAGGTTCCGAGCTTCGGCTCGGGGCCTTTTACATTTTTTAGAGTGTAGATTCCAGGGACCTTAAATCCCCGAGCAAGTGTCACTAATAATTCCTACCTAGGCTATCCTGGCTCTTTTAGCCATCCTGCAATTTGGTCTTTCACCTTCTTCCCTCCGGATAGGTTCAGCATCAGAAAGTTACGTTCCCTAGACTCCACGTGCATCCGATAGCGAGCTTCCTTCCGAACTCCCTCAATACAAATCCATCTTCCCAATCCCACCCAGGAGTGAACATTCGGGCGGAAGAAAACCCGCTTGATCTCCCCTTTGGGGACCTTTACTTGGTTATCTTCACCCACAAACTCGGCAACGCCATTGCGCAAGAATAGGAAACCGATATCCTCGTGCGGATCTAGAATGTTGGTGAACTTGGGCGATGCAAATCCGACAAAGAAATGGGGATCTGAGAAGTCAATACGCTTAGCGGTCAACTCTCTTTTCAGCTCTCGACGCATGAATGAATTGCCGAACAATGCGAAAAAGTTTAGGGCAACCCAACCCGCCACAACTCCCGCTACAACCCACCAAAGGCCGGGCCCCAGGATGTCATCTCGATCCAACATCCAATAGATTCCGTAGGCTACGAAAGGCAAAAAGAAAAGTGCTGGGAGCACATTGCCGATCAGCTTTCGACGGGTTGTCCAGACCTTCCTCTTCGTTGCCACCAACGGCATGATACACTCATTGAGCTTTGGGACAGGGCAACATCCGACTACTAAAATCGATTCCAGGGCCCCAAAACGACGCCTTGATCTTGGCCGAGTTCTGTGCTCGGGGTGAAGGCTACATCACTGCATTTGATCCAAAGCACCTTGGTGCTCTTCGTTATAGCGTCCCATCAAGTGCAGATGTGGAGTTATTGGAGTTCGGTCGAATGGTGGCGGCCTATGCTCGGCTGGCCGGAACGGACCCGCAAAGCATGGCCAGTGTTGGACACACCATTGCCGCAATTGGTCAAGTTTGCGAAGCCATTCAGCCCGATTCTCCCTTCTACGGAAGTCGTCATTTCTCTGGATTGCATCGGCTGTTAGCGGAAACCTTTAAGGAACTCGGAGATTGGGGACTGGAACCAGACACCCTTGCCCATTTAGCCTCAGAATGCACGTCCGATCTGGCTCCTAAGCTCCGGTCGCTCGCTGATATCTGGTCCAGAACGGAAAATCTGTTGGGAGAGTTTGACTGTCAACTCAGCTACCGACACGTTCGCGAATCCCTTGAAGCAGGAGCTGACTCCACCGTTGCTTTCCCTCCTTGTCTCATCTTCCTTGATGGCAAGCTCGCACCCAAACACGTGGAGTGGATTCAGTGGGCCGCGAAAGTTGGCGGACAGATCACCATCGTTGCGGATACTTCGCCATCCATTGACGGCCTATTCCCGATTGCCGCCACAGCCGAACGATATCTCGAAGTTGGCGGAGAGTTTCGAGGAGTATCTTCTGCCTTTGCCCGAAGCCTTTTTACGGATACCGTCACCCTTGAGCCTGGCATTAAAGTCGATGAGTACTCCGCCGCTGATCCGCTATCTGAAGTGGAGTGGGCACTACGCCATATCCTGGAGAAGGCACAAGGTGAAGAGCTTCGCCAGTTTGGGATTTTCGCCCGAAATCTGGAAGAGTACGGCCCCATCATAGAAGCTGCAGCGCTGCGCCTGGGGGTCAGCATTCAGATTGCCCGAAGAGCGCCGTTGGCATCGAACGGATACATTCGAACTCTGCTTGCATTGCTAAACGCATTTGATACTGGCGATGTCAGACGACTGCAAATTCTGACCCGATCCAGTTTTTTCCACTTCCCCCATGATCTTCGCAGAGTTTTCTTCGAAGAGATTGCCACCGCGTTTCGAGAAGGGGAACAGGCTTGGACTCGAATGGAAGCTTGGGCCACAGAGCAGACTGAAAAACTCCCGTGGTTACTTCCCTTACTTACGTGGAGGAGGGAGGCGTGTGCCAAGCCCGTCAATTTGGGGGCATGGCGTGAACGAATCCGAGAACTCGGCAACGGATTGCCTGCGATCCTCAATGCGGACTTTAGCGAACGAGAAGCACGAGCTAAGAACTCATTGGAAAGGACCCTCGGCGCACGAGCTACCTTTGCAAGTAGAAGCGAATTGACCCTTTCTGAAGCCTTGTTTGAAATTCAGAAAGCAGTAGAAGAATCGGACTACACCTTGCCTACCCACTTCCGTGGAGTTCAAGTCTCTGATGCTCCCAATGGCTTCTCAGCCATTGACCACCTGTTTGTGCTGGGCATGTTGGAAGGCGTATTTCCAAAGCGTCGCAAGGAGAGTCCGATCTTGACGGATGCTGAGCGGCACGAGATTTTTGAGCGAAGGGCTCTGATGTTCCCCATGCCTACTTCGTTTGATGAAGCGAGGCAGGAGCGGGATGCGTTTGTCGCGCTATGTTCAGCCCCCACTCAGGCCATCACCTTTAGCCACCCGGAATCCACCGATGACCGGGATAACATTCCCGCGTTTTATCTGGAGGAGGTCAAACGTTGCTTGGGCGGGGAGATCCCGCATCATGGCTATTCACGAACGCAACTCACCCCACCCTTAGAGCACTGCATCGCTGAAAATGATCGTCGGCTTCGGATAGCGCTAGACACCGATGAAATGGTGTCCCCGGTTCCGGCCGAGCTTTCAGAAACTACACGTCAACTTGTCGCAGAACGTGCCAACTCTGCCCTCGAACCAAAAGAGCTTCGGACTGCGCTGGAATGCCCCTTCCGCTACTTCGCTCAGGAAGCCCTACACCTATATCCCGAGCGAGATCGACGACGGTGGTATCAACTTCGGCAACTTCCCCAATCTGCGCGCTTGACTGTGCAGCCTGACGCAGAAACCGCTCGACAGGCTCTAAGGAACCTGCTGACTCATGAGCTGGAAGAGATGCGTCCCCATGTCTCGGAATCAGAATTTGAACTGATGCGTCAGGGCGGTGAGAGGCTGATTCAGGATTGGGTGAAGCGGGAGTTTCGCGCCCGAGACATTTGGCCCAAAGATCCCGAGAGCCAACGGGCCATGGTGGCCTTCGGCACGGAGACCCTTCGCGGCGAGCTTCCCCGAGTGGGTAAGGTTGCCGGGAACGTTGCCGGAACCGCGCGCATTGGCCCCTACAAGGTAGTGCAAATGGTGGAGTCGAATACTCCTGGCACCGACAAAACCAGCCTATTAGGCCTGAAGGATCGAGACGCTCTCTATTACGGAATGCACTTGATGGCGGGTTTTGAGAAAGGATCCTCTGTGGCTTTGGAAGTGGAGTCGATGTCCGGGGGCCGGAAACTGATGCTTCTTAACCGTCTGGACGAGCCTCCTCTGGTCGGCGATGTAGATGCGGGTCTAGAAGTCACGGATCTAACGGGTCGGGGGGAAGCTGTGGTGACCACAGAAGTCTTCTTTGAGCGAGTCAAAGACCTCATTGGGAAAGCGGCTCAGACAATTCGTGAGGTTGAAGTGAAACCCACCCCGGGCGACCACTGCACCTTCTGCGATCACGGAGAGCTTTGTCGACAATCCGCTGAGTTTGGGGAATCAGAATCACCCTTTGAGGGGGAAAACGATTAGAGTTCCAACACCAGAACAACAACGGGTTATCGACTCGAACGATCCGCAGTTCATGGTAACAGCCTCGGCAGGAGCCGGAAAGACCTTTGTATTGGTCGAACGCTATCTTCGCCTGATTGAAGAGTTGGGCCTGGAGCCTCACGAGATTCTCACCATCACCTTCACTCGAAAAGCGGCGGCGGAGATGAAAGAGCGAATCGTGGCTCGATTGCGTGGCTTGGGCTACGCGGAGAAGGCTCAAGTTGCGGAAACGGGTCCAATTCAGACCATTCACTCATTCTGCGAACGGCTACTACGCGAGAACAGCTTGGCGGCGGGCATTGATCCAGAGTTTGAAATCATGGATGAAGCCGAAAAGGCGCGCCTTGAGGATGCTTCCATCGCTCGCGCCATGACATCTACTCACACGGAGCGTCCAGAAGCGGAAGCTTTGCTAAGACATTTAGCGGGCCAAAGAGAACATGGAGCGGCATCTCCTTACGCCCGACTCGAGAACGCCATCAAGCGAGTTTTGAGTGGATTACGGGGAACCCAGATGAACCTGAGCGATCTGAAGGGGCTGCAGGAACCTGAGGAAGTTAAACGTCACCTGTCCGAACGACTATTGGCCCGTCAACCCAGCGACGTACAGATTGCGTTCCGCCAGCAATCCACGGGAAGTTTGTCGGAACGCTTAAAAGCTGCGTTTAAGGTAAGCGGTAAGAAGCCGCCTACCTACGTCAACGCACGATATTCCGATGCCGCCATTGATGAGATGGCTCATCACACAGCGGGTTTGATCCAACTTAGTATTCGTGCTTGGAGTGAACTTGAGTTTCAAATGCACCAAAAACAGTGCTTTGACTATGCTCTTTTAGAAGCCAAAGCGGTTGCGCTTTTGCGTGAGTCTCCCGCGACCCAACGTCGAATATCGCGCCAGTATCGCGCGGTTATGGTGGATGAAGCACAGGACGTAAACCCGATTCAACACCAACTCCTAGATTCATTAGGCATTGAACGGTCGATGGTAGTAGGAGATATTCAGCAGTCGATCTATGGATTCCGATTGGCAGATGTGCAACTTTTTCGACAACGGCAAGAAGAACTTCCCCACCTGCGACTGACTCGAAACTGGCGATCCGATGAGGGCATTCTCTCTTTTGTCGATGACCTCTTTGGCAATATGTGGCCCGATGCTTATGAGCAGATGCGACAACCCGAAGCTTTTGATCTAGATGTGATCGAACTACCCAACTATGAGGGAGTGGAGGTTTGGGAGCTTGCGGACAAGGATATTGGTCAAACGGTTGAACTCCTACTTCAGATGCAGCAAGAAACTGGACGGAAGCTAAAGGATGTCACGGTGCTAGCTCGCTTCTCAAAGTTTGCGAACGAGCTTCAGCAGCGTCTTGAGGCGGTCGGTGTCAAAGCTAGGATTGTGGGTGGAACCGAGAGATTCTATGTTCGCTTAGAGATTCGAGACCTGGCAAACACCCTTAAAGCTCTTGCCGATCCTTATGATGACTTTGCTTTGCTTGCCTGCCTGCGAAGTCCCGTTGCGGGGGTTTCGCTAGATACCATTGCGGCCCTCGCACTCGAAAAGCCTGTTATCGAGGCCATGCCTACGTTCCTGACCGATAACCTTCCGGACAAAGAAGCCCTACAAAAGTTTCACGGGTGGTTTGATCGGCTGCGTAAAGAGGCCGACCGATTGAGCGCATGGGAGGTTCTGAGTCGGGTGATGGCAGAATCGGACTATCTTCCGGCCCTTGCTTCTCGAAAAGGGGGCGAAAGGATGCTGGCCAATGTTCGGAAGCTTCTTTCAATTGCTGCCAAACAGCCCGAGATGGGGCCGATTGAGTTTGCAGAGCAGATTCGAGAGATTCAGCGTTTAGCCCACAAAGAGGGAGATGCTCAAGCGGATGATGACGACGATGACACCCTGACCATCATGACTATCCACAAGGCGAAGGGGCTCGAGTTTGACACCGTTGTGGTTCCTGACGTCCACCGAAGACTTGGCGGCCGGGCCGATGCAGTAGAGGTTGATGCGCGGTTAGGGCTAGTCGCGACAAAATTTGGCAAAGAGGACAATATCTTTCATAAATGGCTGGCTCATGAGCGAAAGGAGCGAGAGTTGGCAGAAGAGATGCGCGTGCTCTATGTTGCGCTTACCAGGGCAAAGAAGCGTCTCTGTGTGATTGCGCACCCTAAACCACGCAATGCGAATTCAATTGCAGGCATTATTGCGAAGGAACTGGATCTAGGAAGGAAGGAACCGTTGGGATTAGTGAAGAGAATCCCGACAGCCTCTGAAGAGACTCCGTAATGGAGATCAACGAAGACCAAGCCGCGAACAAAGGGGACGGTATTTGACCTTCGCGATTTTGCTATCGGTATCCCACTTCTCCCATTGAAAATATGCAGATGACGACAAAAGTAAATCTCGCCCAGAAATTTGAGCAGTTCTCTGAACTATGGACACCCAAGATTGTTGGTGAGCTAAACGGTCAACACGTGAAACTTGCACGGTTTCAGGGGGACTTCACCTGGCATTCTCATGAGAAGGAAGATGAGCTATTCCTAGTGATCCAAGGACGTTTGCGAATGGATTTCCGGGATCGGTCGGAATGGCTTGAGCAAGGTGAGCTGATCATCGTGCCGCGAGGCGTTGAGCATAAGCCATTTGCGGATGAAGAAGTCCTCGTTATGCTCTTTGAGCCCGCATCCACAGTGAACACAGGCAAAGAGAAGAATGACTTTACGGTTGTGAATCCAGAAAAAATTTGAACCAGTGTCTGGATTCAGTATGCGGTGGGAATGGGATTTACCTCGCGCTAATGATCCGCTGCCAAATCCTTAAGCCTCGCTTTGCCTGAAGGACTTCATCCTAAGTCATCCATTTGTCGGAGGCAGGCAGGATGTTTGCGTTCCCAATATCGACTCACCTAATCTTCTCCAAGGCCGGGTACCCTGCCGACATGGCCTTTACGGTCGGATGTGCCCAATTTGCTCCGCGCAAAGCCGCGATTTCTCAGAATTTAGACCGCATTGCGGAGATTGTCCTTCAGGCGCAGGCCGAGGAAGTTGATTTACTTTCTTTTCCAGAAGCTTGTACAAGTGGATATTTCCTTGAAGGCGGAGTACTGGATGCCTCTTTGACTTCTGATCAGTTACTGGCTGAACTCTCCCGACGCTTAAGCGGAAGGATTGAGCGACCAATTGACATCGTTTTGGGTTTCTATCAGAACGCAGATGGAAACCTTTACAATGCGGCAGCTTACTTTGAGCTAGGGGAACATGGTCCGCGCTTAGTCCATGTATATCGCAAGTTTTTCCTACCAACCTATGGGGTCTTTGATGAGGAACGATTTGTCTCCCGAGGGCGAGAATTGGGAGTCTTTGAGACACGTTTTGGCAAACTTGCCATACTCATTTGCGAAGACATTTGGCACTCTGTTCTGCCTTCCCTTTGTGCAGCGGCAGGCGCTCAACTCATTCTCATCCCCAGTGCTTCCCCGGGAAGAGGTTTTTCGGGGCCAACTGTAAGCAATCTGGATAGATATGAACGGCTATTGACCGCCGTCTCCGAAGAGCACGGCGTCTACTGCGTAAATTGCCATTTGTGCGGATTCGAGGGCGGCAAGGGATTTGTGGGCGGCAGCATGATCACTGACCCATTTGGCAAGTTGACCGCACAAGCCCCGATGATCGAAGAGCATCTGCTGGTCGCCAACGTAGACTTGGACACCGTGACCTTAGCCAGAGCACAGTCTCCTCTTTTATCTGACCTGCAAACCGCTTGGTCAGATATAAGACGGATTGTGAATGAACTAGATTTCTAAACATCCCCTGGGACCGCCGAATTCACTCGGCGAATGGCGATGGTAAGCCTTTATTTACTGAACTCATATGACACAAAACGGGCTATTCGAAAATATTCGGCCAACAGATTTGGCGCGTATACTTCCGACATTTATGTATAGTATCGTCTACATTAAATAACCATCATGAGTATAAAACTAGATATGATCGGCATTACCGCGGCAGATATGGATGCGTCGCTGCGGTTCTATCGAACTTTGGGGCTGGATGTTCCCGAGAAATCTGCGGGACAGGTTTACCTTGAGATCACTCTTCCGGGCGGAGTCCGCTTATCTTGGAATTCATTAGCCATGATTAAGGAGATGGATCCAGACTGGGTCGAGCCTCAAGGGCATCGGCTTGGATTGGCCTATCTCTGTGAATCTACAAGCGACGTGGATGCGCGACATGATGCTTTGGTTTCGGCGGGATACACGTCGCACAAGGCTCCTTGGAACGCGTTTTGGGGTCAGAGATATGCTCAAGTTTTGGACCCAGATGGCAATATAGTGGACTTATTCGCACCCCTTCCGGGTGCGGAAACAATCTAAGGGTATCGTGATAACGATATGCCCGAGGAAGCCAAAGTCACTGACAAACCCAAAGAGATCGTCTTCAACGAAGAAGCCCCCGTTGTCACTGATCACGAGATCAGCATCGGCGATAAGACGCTGAAGTACAAGGCAACCGTTGGGCGAATCCCGTTCAAGAATGAGTTCGATGAGATCGAGGCTCAAATGTTCTATATGGCCTACACCGTGGACGGTGAGGAGCCAGGAAAACGACCGATCATGTTCTCGTTTAACGGGGGTCCTGGTTCGCCAAGCGTATGGCTCCACTTGGGAGCCCTCGGGCCAAAGCGCATTGAGATGACTGAGAACGACGAGTTCCCTCCACCTCCATTCAAGCTTATCGATAATGAATTCACTTGGCTAGAGCACACTGACCTCGTTTTTATTGACCCCATTAACACCGGATTCAGCCGCGCCAAGGACAAAGATATCGCCGCCAAAAAGCATTTGGGGGTAGAAGGCGATATTGAGTCCGTCAGCGAATTCATCCGACTCTATATCTCGCGCAATGAGCGATGGGCTTCCCCTTTGTATCTAGTTGGAGAGAGTTACGGAACGCTTCGTTCGGCAGGTATTTCGGGTCACCTCATAGACCGGGGCATCGCATTCAACGGCATCGTCCTAGTCAGCAGTATCCTCAATTACCAAACGGCTCGATTTGCCAAAGGGAATGACCTTCCTTTTGTGCTCTTTCTGCCCACGTATGCCGCAACCGCCCATTATCATGGAGCTATTCCAAAGCGAAAAAACCTTCGGAAATTCTTGCAGGAGGTTGAGAAGTATGCCATCGGCGAATACACCACGCTTTTGGCCCAGGGAGACTCTATCACTCCAGCTCAACGTCGCACAGCGATCTCTAAACTAGCCAAATTCACCGGCTTGCGACCCGAGTTTATAGACCAATCTAACCTTCGTATCAATATCCACAGCTTCTGCAAGGAGTTGATGCGAAGTAAGAAAAGGACAGTTGGCCGATTGGACAGTCGGTTTGTGGGGATTGATGGGGACCACACCGGCCAAAACTTGGAGCACGATCCCAGCATGACGGTTTTGATGCCGCCTTACGTTTCGACCTTTAACCAGTACATTCGAAGCGAACTTGGCTATAAGACAGACTTGGAGTACTTCATCTTTAACAAGGTGATCGGAGAGTGGAACTGGGGGTCCGCTGGTCAAGGTATGCCAGATACCAGCGAAGCCCTTCGCAAGGCGGTTTCAAAAAACCCCCACATGCGCATCTACATCGCTTCAGGGTTCTATGACCTCGCGACTCCCTATTTTGCAACCGAGTACACCCTCAATCACATGGGCCTGGATGCATCGTTGCGGGGGAACTTTGAGACGGGTGAGTATGAAGCTGGCCACATGATGTACATCCACGCTCCTTCTTTGGAAAAACTAAAAGCAGATGTCGCGAGGTTTGTAGAGTAACGGCTTAAGAGCTTTCTCTTCACCTCTCGTGAAAGGCCCCGGCACATTCCATCCGGGGTTCTACGTTAGCTTTTCCAACTTATCTAGTCGATCTGTTGAGACCTGGGAGACGTGGACTCCAAACACAACGCTGCGAAATCCTTGGGTACTCAGAAAGCTCTTCATGAGTTCGATGTCTCCGACCAGTTTGAGAACCGCGCGGTCAACTCTCTCGATAATGCGATTGGTATTTGTCCCAAAAAGCAGCATCAAAGAAAAAATTGCCGATGATAACAGCACCGCCTTGTTCGGCAAAACCTTAACGATCACCAAAAGGGCAATTGTTAAGATCACCACGAAGACCATGTATTTCGTAAAGCGCCCCATCTTTGTGTCTCTATACGCATACGCTCGAATCGCCATTTGGTAGGCAATCACGGTGCGTAGTTGATCAAAGTTCAAACGCTCTATGGCTTGAGGTGCGATAAACAAGACTCCTCGGCGGTAGCCAATAAACTGATGATCTTTCCAACCGGAATCACTGAATGCCAGTTTGGGTACTTTCAGGTCCAACTTGACCGCAAAACCGCGAACGACCTTTTGTAATTGCTCCTGAATTGCTGAATCCATCACGATAAAACTAGTTGCGTTCGACTTCCGCGCCAAAGCCCTAGACCGGTTCTAAAGCATTTCCAACATTCAGCGGTGACAAAGTAGACATACGCTACCACGTACATGTATTTCGTGTAGTCGTAGTAAGGATATGTACTTCTCGATTCGGGATGAAGTAGATAAACAACCCAGTAAGGAGGATTACTGGTATCTCCATGAAGTAGCCCCAAGCACGACGCCTGAGGATCCCTACTGCAGCAAGTAGTATCCACAAGCTCACACCGACCGCCGTCAAGGTAACAGTTTGTGGGTCCAGCGTGGAATCTGGCGCAGGCCTTTGGAAGCCTAGACCCAGTCGTCTCAAAGCAAGGATGAGAAGACCGATTGCAGAAAAGGCCTGCATAACCAAAACCCATCTTCGCCCGGTCATCGGGATGCCAAAAGGCTGATAAACCCACTTTCTCCAGCCCTCACCTTGCGTCATTTTCTCGAGTATCTGCACTTTCACCCCTTAGCCAGAGTGCAAATGAAGAAACGGATTCTTAGGGCACCGCACACGTGCTTACTATTGCATGTTCTTGCATGGCAATGGAAATCGGAACTAAACCTACAAGCCAATCCGTTCTTTCACCAAAAACTCGTTTACTTTGTATTTGCATAACCCCTGGTTTCCCAAAGGTTAAACACATGTTCACAATTATCGCATCCGCAGTTTGCCTCGCAAGCTCTGTCAATATAGTTAGCCAGACCTATGTTCCATCTGGCCTCATCAAGAAAACCGGGCTTATGGCATTTGCCCCCATCAAAACATCTTCCGAAAGCAAGGGGATCAAAGTAAAACCAACTGACTTAAAGAATCCTTCTTACGGCTCTATTGCCTATGGTGGCAAAAGCTTTGGAGTCATTATTGACAAACAGTCTGACGAGGTAGTTCGACTATATGTGGACACCAATGGTGACGAAGATTTAACGAAGGATGAGGTCAAACTGGCACCCAAAAAGCGAGGAACCAAGACTTTTCTCGACGGGGTAGCGAAAGTGAATATCGGCATGCCCGAAAATGCGACGGTCGAGATAACCATTGACCCGAAAGCAGCCCTCGCATATTGCGCACCTGACTTTGGGTTTGATCTCCAAGTAACTCTAGACGGCAAAAAAATGAAGGGTCTTGTCTTGGGGTACCCAAGCAAGCAAAATCCTGTGATCCTAGATCTTAATCAAGATGGTGATGTCCTAAATGATCTAGACGATGCTATGCCACTCGATGAGCCCTTTAACTACACTGGAACGACGTACATTTTCAAGTCAGAAGCTGGAAAGCTATCCCTTGCAACCAGTGATCAGAAAGTTGAGAAAGTGGCTACAGCCAGTGAGATTGCTAAACAAGCCGCACTCTTTAAGTCGACCCTTGACTGGAATACGAACTACAAGACAGCCCTTGACCTCTCTGAAAAAACGGGCAAACCTATTCTGATAGATTTCACCGGCTCTGACTGGTGTGGATGGTGCATCAAGCTGAAGAATGAAGTTTTCAAAACTACTAAATTCGAAGAGTGGGCTAAAAAGAATGTTATTCTTCTAGAGCTTGACTACCCACAAAACAAGCCTCAATCTGATGAGATCAAAGCTCAGAATAAGGAGCTTGCCAAGAAGTTTCAAATCAAGGGATATCCGACGATCCTGTTCATCGACAGCAAAGAGAAAGTCCTTGGCACCTATGGCTACGACAAGGGTGGTCCTGATGTTTGGACTAAGAAGGCTGACGACATGATCAAAAAAGGCTCCTAAGCCGTTTACCGCCTCCACACCCAAATGTTGTTTTGGGTGTGGAGGCGTTTTTGTGTTTAGTCAAACAAGCCTTCGGAATCTACTTTGGATTTTGGCACGCTCAATCCCAAGTGCCGATAGGCATGTTCGGTAACGGCCCGTCCTCGGGGTGTGCGCTGGATCAAACCCTGTTGCAAAAGATAAGGTTCATAGACATCTTCAATCGTCGTAGAATCTTCTCCCGTCGTAGCCGCCAAGGTATCTAAGCCAACCGG
The DNA here is from genome assembly GCA_037190145.1 of Fimbriimonadaceae bacterium. Taxonomy (GTDB): domain Bacteria; phylum Armatimonadota; class Fimbriimonadia; order Fimbriimonadales; family Fimbriimonadaceae; genus 55-13. Next base: position 34,793 of record JBBCJU010000008.1, on the reverse strand, counting down.
TCCGCCCCTATACTTTTCAATCATGGCTCTCAAGAGCATACGATCCACGCGATCTAGCCCCAGATGATCCACCTCTAAGGCAGAACACGCCTTGGCAACAATCGGTTGGTGGATGGCCTCTAGCCCCTCTACCTGAGCAAAGTCACGTACTCTGCGTAAGAGACGATTTGCAATGCGAGGCGTTCCGCGAGACCGTTTGGCAATCTCTTCAGCTCCATCATCAGCAATGCGGTAGCCCAAGATGTTAGCCGACCGCTCAATAATTTGGAACAAGGCGTCTCCGTCGTAGTATTGGAAGTGACTAATAATGCCGAACCGATCTCGTAAAGGCCCGGTTAGCAGACCTTGCCTAGTAGTAGCGCCTACAACTGTGAACCTGGGAACATCTAGACGGATGGAGCGGGCCGCCGGACCTTTTCCAATCATAATGTCCACCTTGCAATCCTCCATCGCCGGATACAGAATCTCTTCTACCGGACGACTCAGGCGGTGGATTTCGTCAATAAAAAGCACTGCCCCCGGGTCCAGGTTGGTGAGGATGCCTACCAAGTCGCCTGGCCGTTCAATGGCTGGACCCGATGTAACATGCACAATCGCATCCATCTCATTGGCGATGATATGCGCCAAGGTGGTTTTGCCCAGTCCCGGAGGCCCGTATAGGAGAACATGGTCCAATGCTTCTTGCCGTTGCCGAGCAGCTCGGAGAAAGACCTCTAGGTTCGCCTTCAGCTGATCTTGACCAATGAACTCAGAGAGCCGTTTCGGGCGGAGCGACAGATCCCCATCCCCAGCGATCTCGTTGGGATTCAAATCGTTATCTCGGCTCATTTCGCTCCCCAAGGACGGCAAGAGTTCACTTTCTCAGCACCTTAAGTGCATGGCGTAATTGCTCCTCCACTCCTTCCGCTTGTTCACGGGCTTCGGTTGCTGCAGATTCCGCTTCACCCCGCCGATACCCCAAAGCGAGGAGAGCATCCACCAGTTCATCAGCTTGGGCGGTTGGCGTCTTAACCACCGCAGCAGCCTGAACACGTCGGGCAAATTGCTCTTCGCCAATCTTCTCCCTCAACTCCAGAATGATTCTCTCCGCCAACCGAGCACCTACTCCGGTAGCGCGGGTCAGTACTTTGGCATCCTGCGTCTGAATCGCCCCTGCAACGGCATCTTCGCCAATCATTCCCAATAGCGATAAACCCACCTTCGGGCCACAGCCTTTGACGGTCATTAGCAAATCAAAGAGCCGACGCTGAAAGGGCTCCAAGAATCCATAAAGCGAAACCCCATCTTCGCGAAAAATCTGACGGACCAGAAGCGTAACTTCTACATCCAGCGTTGGTAAATGGACCAAAACGGACTCTGGAACCAAGACTTCATATCCCACACCCGCACATTCCACCACCACAAGGGCACCATCCCGCTCTACCAATGTGCCCCGCAATCGACCAATCATCGTCTTAAGTTACCCTGTGTCTACGTAAAATGGTCAGACAAGAGATGTGGTTCAAGTTTAAAGGACAAAGATTTTATGGTTCCTCGCTGTTTCGTGTGGATTGAATATGTGTTTCTGTATCGCCACGGAGCGTCAAATGATGCAGCTACACTAAACTTCTCGCAGATGCGCAGTCAAAGAAAATTGGGTTCGTGTTTCTATAGCTCTATAGAGATTTCCTAAAACATTTTACAAAAATCCTCTTTTTCACAGTTTCTTATGTAAAATCATTGACGTTACCTTGGAATCAATTGGTATGAATTAATGAAACTTCTGTGTACGCTTTTCTTCAGTTCTTTGGTATTGAGTTTAGTTATAGCTCAGCCAACCCCTCCTCCTCCCGGAGGGGGAACAGGCGGTGGCGGCTCAGCAACGACCTCAGAAACTGTAACTTTAGGCAATGCGGTGCTGAAATCAACAATTTCTGGAATCAGCGAGGGACAAAAAATCAGCGGAACCAATGTGAACTTCACCGCGAATTTTACGGTAGCTTTGACGCCCTCTATGGATGGGCCTCCTGGTCCAGGCGACTATATTGACGCTCGGCTGGATGCCTTTGTTGTGAAGGTTGGCGGCAACACCGTAAAAGCTTGGAATGGAGAGATGCCTGCCCCTGGTTTTGAGATTCCCATAGGAGTTGCCGTACGATTTCAAAGTACGTATTTCAGCGAAGGCAATATTGAATTAGAGGGTATCGGATATTTTAGTCTCAAAGCATATGGTTCCACCGCATGGGTACCGGCCAGTCCGGTGACTGTTCTTGTCAATGCAGACATTTACAATAAGGGATTAACCATGGGGACTAAGGTTCAACTTCCCACTCCACCGGGGTCTCCTCTCATAGAGAGCCCAGCGGGACCAATGACTTCGGGTTCCAAACTGATTGTGGATGAAGGAAAAATCACTCTTGAAGATAGTGAACACACGCTACTCGGGACAAGCAACGATCCTTACTACCGACGGGACGCCTTAATCGGCTATTTAAATCAAGCGACGGCGTTCATAGCGGCGACTCACGGTTCAACGACTTCCTACTCTAGTTCATACGGACCTGCAGACGATGGTGAAGAGTTAAGCTTTGGCGCAGCTTTTTCTGGAAGAGCTGCCGGCATTCCACCTTTTAATCTAGTCGTTTTCTATTCATGTGCTACGCTTGATTCCTCTGGTTTAAGCGGAGGCAATCTTGGTTTTCAGATTACTAATGGGACGGTGGGAAGGGCATACCTGGGGTTTGAGGAAACCATATCCCTAGTAGCCAGAAAGGATGCAGGCGGTGGCACCTACACATATCACCATATCTCCGCACATGCAGGCACCCTTTTCGAAGAACTAACTAATGGTAAAACAGTCGGTGAGGCTATTGTAGCGGCTAATGTGTTTACACCTGGGCGGTTCACTACGCCCGGTGACCCGGATAGCTTTGTGACTGTAGAGATGGAGTTTAGAGGAGATAACCTCGCAACACTAAACAAAGTCTACATGACTAGCGGACAATCTATTCCGCAAGGAGAATCAACATGGTATTGGGCACCTATACCTGGCTTGCCTTAAGTATTTCACTGACTCAGCCTCTAACTGAGACTGATGCTTGGAAACAGTTTGAAATGTTTGCAGACAAGGGCCTGGTGAGCAGCAAGAGCTATGTTGATGCAAAGTTAGAGTCACTGATTGCAGAAAACTCCAAGGACGGCCTTGAAGTTACATTTTCAAACAAGATACTTCGTATCACGTTCGATAGCTCAAGTAAATCGATGATCAGATACTCATGTATTCCTCCTCGATCCGAGAGCCTTGAGGGAATGACAGAAAATGAGCTTCTCGATTTTGCGCGAAAGGCTTACTATGCGGCTGGCTACTCGCGGATTCCAACGGTAAAGAATCTTCCTAAGGCCTCCGCTGGCAGATATATAGAAACCACTTCGCTCTCTCTTAGTTCTGAATATAAAGGTGTGCCGTATAAGGGAGATGTAGCTATATCGGTTAATGGTCGAGCTAAGCATCTTGTTTCAATAAACTGTTCAAGCCGCTTCCCTGATCCGATTGATGAGAAACCCGATGGTTTATCAGGTGAATTTGCAAAGAGTACGGCAATCAACAAGGTTATCTCCCTATCTCCTATAGAGATTGTAGAAATCACCGTTGAGCCATCTTTACGGATTGGACGCATTGATCGATGGAACGTCGGACAAAGCTTTGATTTTCGTACCGACCAAGACCTCGCCTATGACCAACGAGGTCAATATCACATTTTGAACGTCTCATTCTGGGAGACAAACGTCGATGGTGACCGACCAGCAGTATGGACCGTCAGCCTTACTCCCGATGGTGTGCGAGTCTTAGCTGCGGTACGTATCCCAGCGGCGATGATGCAACCGTTGGGTGGTAGTCGAACTATGGCTAAACCTAAAGAGAGGCAAGAGTTTGTGCCAACGAGCCTGATCGTAGGCCAAACAACCACACCAATCAAGGCTACCAAAGTAGATTTAGATAAGACAGGGCCAGATAAAGGCCGCGTAGTTGTTAAAAGTGGTCATCAGTATGCTTCCGCTAAGTTGGTGGGACCAAATACGTTTGTGATAAAAACTAAGACTGGGCGTCAAGCGTGGAGGTTTGCAGAAGTTAAGTAAGGATCAAACTGCCCTTCTTGACCTGAAAACTGGACAGCTTTTCACTGTTTGCTTGAGGAGTAAATGTCTATCAGTTCACCAGTGTACTTCTCAATGCTCTTATTCTAGAGCATTGAGAAGTATCCGGTAAACACAAGCAGAACAAGGATTTAGGTTTATGTGTACAGAGGTGCATTTATCCAAAGAAAAGACGAATGCCGAAAGTTTTGCATACGGATCACATCAAGCTATAAGGATCTACATCAATCACAATCTGTACGTCCTTGGGTTGGTAACCAAGTAAGGCATCTCCGATGAGCTTAGGAGTCGCGCTTTTTCCTAGCTTTACTAGGAAATGGCGTCGCCAGCGGTTATGCAATCGTTCCAGTGGACAGTTTGTAGGGCCTAGGAGTTCTGCGGTCTTGGGGAGTGCCGTTTGCACCAATTCGGCGGCCTCTTTGCTGGCCTGAGAAACTGCGGAAAGATCCTCTCCACTAAAGATAACGTTTACCAAACGAGCAAAAGGAGGGTAGGAAACCTCTTTACGCTCCTTTCGCAAGATTTCAAAGAAAGCCGGAAAATCATGGCTCTGAGCTGTGGTCACAGAGATATGGCTCGGATTAAAAGTTTGGATAACCACCTCTCCCGGACGCGATCCTCGCCCTGCCCTTCCTGCAACTTGCGAGAGGAGTTGGAATGTACGTTCACTGGAACGGAAATCCGGAATATTTAGTGACAGGTCCGCAGCCACCACCCCCACCAGCGTGACATTGGGAAAGTCCAGGCCTTTTGCCACCATCTGAGTTCCCACCAATATGTCGATTTCATGAGATCGAAAAGAAGCCAAGATTGCCTCTAGCGCACCTTTCTTCTTAGCAATATCCCGGTCTAGTCTAGATAAGCGAGCCTGAGGGAAGAGTTCGGCTACTGCCTCTTCCACCTTCTCCGTACCGATACCAAACGGGGCCATGCGGATTCCTTCGCACTTTGGACAAGTATCGGGAGCACGTAAGCGATAGTCGCAATGGTGGCAACGCAACATCGCATCCCGACGATGGTAAGAGAGCGAAACAGAGCACCGAGGGCATAGCATCTGCTGCCCGCAGTCTCGGCAAATGATAAAGGGAGCGTAAGCGCGACGATTTAAGAACAGGATGCATTGTTCGTTCCGTTCCAAGGTTGCCTTCAGCTTGGTTTGAAGCTCTGCCGAGAGAATGGTGGGTTTGCCTGCCTTATAGCCTTGGGCAAGATCTACAATATGCACGGTCGGCAGTTGCGCGCTTGCTGCGCGCTCAGGGAGGCTGAGTAAGGTAATACGCTCTTCCTCAGCCTCCTGGAAACTCTCCACAGATGGAGTTGCAGAACCTAAAACAAGCGGACAGTTATGAGTTCTTGCCAGGAACTCGGCGAGGCGCTTGCTATGATATCGGGGCGAACTCTCTTGCTTATAGCTTCCTTCGTGCTCTTCGTCCATGACGATCAGACCCAGGTTCTCCAGAGGCGCAAACAAAGCCGACCGAGCCCCCAGCACAATGGGTGCCTTCCCTTCCCGTATGCGCATCCAATTCTGTAAACGTTCACTGGGCGGAAGCTCGGAATGCAAAATCGCGACCCCTTGACCAAAGCGTTCACGCAGTTGGGATATTGCCTGTGTAGCCAATGCAATCTCGGGAACCAGGTAGAGAATCTGCCGTCCCCGTTTCAAGGCTTCTGCCGCTAGGTTTAGATAGACCTCTGTTTTTCCCGAACCCGTGACCCCAAAAAGAAGGAACGTTTGCGCATTTGCCGCTTGAATGGAGCGTGAAACAGCACTGATCGCGAGCTGTTGATATCGATTGGGGGGATGGAGACGAGGCGCGCGCCTCTCAGTTGGATCAACCGACTGAAGCAGCCCCGAAGATACCAAAGCTTTAACCGTCGTTTCGGTAACTCCTGCCAATGCTTTGATCTCTCCAATCGAGAAGAACGAGTTCTCGGCTCCCTGTAACCTCATCAGCGTGAGTGCTTGGGCCGGACGCTTTGCCCCTTGCTCTTCCAAAAACCGTTCAACCGATTCGTGGTCGGGAGTGAGAGCAAAAAATTCTTTCCGGCTCTTACGTTCCTGAAAAGGTTGGATTTGAATGGACCGAATCACCATTCCTTTACCCGCCAACTGCCCAAGAATCTTCAATTGAGCCGGTGGAATGCGATGGGTCGCGGTTTCCGCCAAGGTTCCACCGCTATCCTCAATGGTTCGGAGAGCCTCTTTTTGGGCGGTCGTCAGTTTAATATCCTCTTCACCGCTAAGAGAGAACTCTTCTTGAGCTACTGGCTGCGAAAGCGTCCAGGCTGTGACCAACCGCTCTTGCACTCCGGGAGGGCTAGCGCTGGAAAGAGCCACACTCAACGGGCTCAAATACTCTTCCGATACAAACTTCGCAAGTTTGATCACCGGTTCCGGCAAGGTTAAGTTTTCAACGGCTTCGCCGATGGCTTTCAGTGCTTCAAAACCAAATCCGAGTTCTTCCTCAGTAGCTCTGTAAACCGCCGTGACGATGCCAAGAACAGGACGGTTTCCTATAGGAACGAATCGATTTTCACCAACCCTAACGCTTGCATCAGCAGCATAGGTATAGATCGCCTCACTGCCGCCCGCTCTGGGGTCCAGAGCCACATCGGCTACAAGTTTTCGATCCATGGCCAATAGTTAACCTTTCGTCGCAGTGGATTCTTTACGTCGGAGTCGATAGGCCCGAGCTTCTTTGAGCTCTACCCGATCCTCAATCGTAAAGTTCTTTTCGATGTTGCCTATACGTCGAATGTCGATACCTGCTGAAACGATCCAAAACTCAGGTTCATGGGCGGCGGAGCGTAGACCTCTCTCACTTACAAGCTCCTCGGGAATAAGCTTCAGATGACCAGCTTGATCCGTCCCATGGAAGTAGTACACAAAATTATCAATATCCCACCCTAACGCGAGCACAGGTAAGCCTTCTAGATTCCTTTCTACAACATACTTTGCCACGCCACGAACATCCTGCTTGACCGGGCGCAGCAGGTATCCGCTCCCCTTCACCACATGGATACCAAACATGGCAACGATGGTGGCAACCGCCACTCCCCAACGAACATTGTTTCGGTTTGAAAGAAGAGTTACGGCTCTGGCAAGGAGAAGGGATCCAGCTGCGAAAGCCAAAATCAGGTTCCGAGGAGTGTAGACCGGTCTTTGGATGATAGAGATCGCAACGCTCACCAGAACGGGCATCACAATCCAAGCAATCAGCCATTTCTCACGAGTCCCTACTTTAGGTTTTGTCCCTTCTCGTGGCACTAGGAATCCAGCAAGAAGAACCAATCCAGCAATGCCTACCAACATGAACCCTGGCCCGTAGAGAATGTTAAAGACTTCCAACACATACCGGGGGGTGGGCCTTGGAATCCAATTTGTCTTCCCTGTACTCGCAAACACAATGGGTAGCCAGGGCGAAAAGAGACCCACCACCAAAACCCCAGCCAGGACCGGAGCAAAGACTCTCTTTGTCAACGTTAACTCACGTATGAACCAACCAATGAAAAGCGTCGCAGAGAACAGCAACCCGAAGTAGTGAAAATACGAGTTGAGCGTGCAAACAAAGATAAAGCCCCCGAGTCTCAAAGGCGAAGGGTTTCGTATCCAATCGATCAAGACAGAAACTGAAAGAGCTGAGAACAATGCAATCCAGATATAGGCTCTGACTTCCTGACTATAGTAGATGCCCTGAATCAGAAAAGCGCTAAAAAACGCCGCTATGAGGCCCGTAGACGAATCATAGACCTGCTTCCCCAGTCGGAAGACCACCATCACCAAAAGCAACCCTCCTACAGCCGAAAAAGCGCGCAGTGAGTAATCGGAGCTTCCAAAAACCTTTGCCCAAGCCCATAGAGCAGTGAAGTAGCCAGGCGGATGGACATCCATGACGATGAAATCCATGAGTTCGGAGAAGGTCGGGATCTGGCTTGAGTAGCCAGAAAAAGTTTCATCCGTCCAAAGAGAATCTCTCGTGAGGCCGACAAAGCGTACGAGGGCCGCCATCAGTAGGATGACGGTTAACCAGATCGTTTCACTAGCCAGTTTACGAACTCGCAATGTGGGCATTGTGGCACGGCAATGCCCCACCGAACCTTATGCCGCAGCGCAAATAAGCTCTAAGTTATGAATCGCTTCGGGATACTCGGGACGTAGTGACAAAGCTTGTCGATATGCCGTGATAGCCCCTTGCTGAACACCGAGTCTAGCTAAAGCATTTCCGAGCACAAACCAGCCGTTGGCACTTGAAGGCTCCACCCTGAGTCCGGCCTGGTACATTTCGGCAGCCAGTTCAAAGTCTTCTAGCTTGTAGTAGAGATCTCCGCAGTTGAAAAGCCCATTGGCATTATTGGGTTCTCGTTCCAACGCCTCTTTGTAGCAGATCAAAGCCCGTGAAAATTCTCCCATTGCATCTAGAGCACGGCCCCAGTTGATGAGCATGTCTGCGGTAGGCTGGTTTTGCTTAGCAAAGGATGAATAAGCCTCCACGATCTCGGAAAGCTCACCATAAGCCTCGGCAGATTGAACCCACCCGATCCAAGATTCATGGTCAACTGAATCGCGAAGCCAAGCTTCCTTATAGAGCTCGGCAGCTCGCTTCGGCAAGCCTAACCGCGTGCAAATACGCCCTGCGCCCTTAAGGCACAGTTGCCCGACTGACGGGATGTCTTTACCCGCAAGAAAACCTTCGAGTGCAGACTCAATCTTGCCTGATCGCTCTAACGTCGCGGCGCGAGAATAGATTGCAGGACCATATTGATGATTGACTTTCAGAGCGCGATCAAACATCGCAATCGCCTCAATCAAATCTCCGTTCAACGCAAGCAACTGGCCTCGAACGATAAAGCGTTTGTACTCGGCAATACTGCGGTCACCCGTCATTTCGGCGGGCCATTCTAGGGCCAAACACCGGTTTGCGGCGACTAGACCTTCTTCAACCAAACCGAGAGTCAGGAAGGCGTTTGCTCGCTCAAACTCGTTAAGCAGTCCTCCAAACCCTCGTAGGTCTGCTTGATCACAGACGCGTACAGATTCAGCGGGTCGCCCCAGCTTAACTAACGCGTTGCTCCACAGTTGGTATGTAAGCGCACCTACTTGATCACCTTCAGGTAAAAGTTTTGCGCACTCGCGGGCGGTTCGCTCTACGTTCAAGAAGTCATCGGCAGCCGTGTAAGCGTTTGCCAAGTTAAACCATTGAAATGAGTTCGTCGGATCATCCTGAACTTCACGTTCAAGCATCTCAAGAGTCCGATTGATCTTGCCTCGCTCGATCATTTCAGACGGGCGGTACCCGTAATGGAGCAGCTTAGCCCCATGCAGATAAGCCCATGGAAGCCCTGCGGCATCCAGCGAAGGAGAAATCTGTTCATGAATTCGGCCTGTAAACCGAACTTCTGGCAAGCGTCGGAAGAGTCGAATTGGGCTGTGAACGTACTGCGCTGCTTCATTCTGGTCTTCGGTAAAGTTGACGATCTCAATCGCGAACCCTCCAAAATGAGGTCGAACGATAGCACGATGAATCGCGGCGATGGAATCTGAAGTCAGTTCTTCATCCGCATCAATCCACAATGCCCAATCGCCGGTCGCAATCTCCAGGCTGTGATTCCGAGCCGCGGAAAAATCTTTGTTCCACTTAAAGTAGCCAATCTTGGCCCCAAAGCGCTCTGCAATTTGAATGGTGTGATCTGTGGAACCGGTATCGACAACAACGATTTCATCCACAACACCTCTAAGGCTGGATAAGCATCGAGCTAAATTCTTTTCTTCGTTTTTTACGATCAGGCAGGCGCTAAGTTTTATCCCAACATGATCCAAAGGTCGAGGAGCAATGTGCCGAATCTTCTCAAGATGAAGATGCGCAAAGCCATCTCGCTTCTCTGTCTTGGCGGCCAGTTGCTGGCGACAAATCAGGTACTCAGAAAGTAGTTTGGCTAAGCGTTTCGCTCGCGGACCATGGCCTGCCTTCTCAAGATCTTCGATGGCCCTCTCTTCATTGCCCGAGTAGGCATACAGAAAACCTTCGGCGGCAAGTAGATCCGCATTTTGCGGCTCCAGTGCAAGAGCATCTGCAAGTTGCTTCTTTGCTTCGTCAGCTTTTCCTTGCCGAATAAGAGCTTCTACCTGGTCTGCAATCGGATGAGGCTTCTTCCTATGCGGCATGCTTTAACTCTCGCGCCTTTGCTAAGTGACGACGAGCGCCGGCGATGGAGAACATCTCATCGCGAAGCAGACGCTTGATGGTGAAGACGGTCTGAATATCTTCCGGCCGATAGCGTCTTTGTCCACCTTCGGTGCGTACTGGACCCAAGAATTCTTCGAATTCTCTTTCCCAATATCGGAGGGTATGAACCTCGACGCCCGTGATTCCACTAGCCACGCTAATGCTCACCGCTTGGTCGTTTTTATGACGTTTTTCCGTCGACACGTTCCGCAAAACTCCTTTGGCCTTATCGGCCTACACAGGAGTTATTGGCAATGACTAGTGATTTTGCAGGGTATCTCGGTTTTTATGGTATGAGTGATCCGGATCGCAGGCGGAATACCTGCGATCCAAGACGCCTTACTCTTCCACCAGATACTCGGCAACCAAGGATGCCGTATCGATCAAAGCGTCCATGTGGGTTCGCTCGTACCCATGGCTGGTATCCACTCCGGGACCAATAAGAGCGACTTCGGCGCGGCCACCGGATCGCCAGTAGGCACTGCCGTCAGACCCATAGTAGGGGTAAATATCGGGGATAAGGTCTATCCCTCGGTTTTCGCCAATATTGCGCAGCTTATCGGAGAGTCGCTTACTGTACGGGCCGCTTGAGTCCTTAATGCAGATTGAGCAATGGAATTCGTCTCCTCGCAACCCACGCCCAATGCACGCCATATCGAGAATTACTAGCTCGGTAAGGTCCCCGTTGAATCCATCTGTCCCACCGTGTCCCACTTCTTCGTAGTTACTGAAGAGCAAAGTGGTACTTCGGGCCGGGGTGGTGCCGCTCTCTACCAGAGCTTTGACCGCAGCCATTGCACAAACGACACAGGCTTTATCATCCAAGAAGCGAGATCGGATAAACCCGGAGTCGCTAACTTCAACTCGCGGATCAAAATATACGTAGTCACCTACCTCAATGCCCAAGAGCCTTGTCTCTTCGGAGCTATTGGTTCTCTCATCAAGACGAACTTCCAGATTGTCCGCATTTCGGCTTGCCGTTGTTGCGTCTTTATTGACGTGAGCGGCCCCGTTCACAAATACTACGGAACCTCGCACTTGTCGACCGGAGCGGGTGGCGATCCAGACGCCTTCACTCTCAACCGTTGGCCACATCAATCCGTTCAAGGCGCTAAGGCGGAGGCGGCCACTGGACTTGACTTCCGCAACAACCGCGCCAAGAGTATCCACATGAGCACTCAACCCCCGTGGACGATCTTCTCGGTGCCCTGGAAGGTGAGCCAATAAAGCCCCTTTATGGGTGCGCTCAGTTCGAACACCCATCGAATCTAGCTCGCCTTGGACAAACGAGATCGCATACTCCGTATCTCCGGTCGGGCTGGGGGTGTTCAGCAGATCGACAAGCGTCTTCTTCAGGTAGTCGGTAGATATTTCGAATCGGGCCACGTATTGCTCCTTCGGGCGTTTTTACCCGGAAGAGCGTGGCCTTGTGGTCCTGAGAAGAATCAGAATGCCACGAAAGGCAACTTTTTTAGGTTCTATGAGCTACTCATAGAACCTAAAACGGTCCTTTTGGAATACCTATTCTCAAGAATCGAGGCTAGCTAGGGCTCAGAGTCCGCCGCCGATATTCTCGAATCCTCCGGGATAGAAGGTGATGTATGTTAACTCTCCACTGGGCCGGAAGTTTTCAATTCGCTTGAAGACACCCTTTCCACCTACCTGCCAACCCCAATCACGAGGGCTAGCCTCCGGGAGTCGGAAAACAGTAGGTCCACCGTAACGGTAAGAAATGCTTAGTAGCTCGACGGGCGAATCGCTCTCAAAAAGGTATCCCGAGATCAATTGCTTCTTCTCATAGCCACAGCGACCAAATGGGATGGAATAGCTGATTTTGAGTGAAGATGTTTGTCCAGGGCCAAGCGTTACATTCTGGTAAAGATCGCTTTGGTAAGTGTATGACTTGCGATCAATACTGAGCTTTTCACCCTTTGGCTTTTCATTGGTGTAGATCAAGTTCAAAGGCTTATTGTCCCAGAGTGCTTTCACTTGGAAGCTTGGGTTTCCGGACATTGCATCGCCAACTCTTCGACGAGGAATTCTTACCTGGGTTGTGAGCGGGGTTGTGCCTAAGTTCTTTACAACCGTCGTGCTGGTTACAGTTGCAACCTTTTCCGTTGACATATCGATCTGAACTCCATGTGTGCGCATAGCCGTATTGGGCACGGATGGCAAACCGGAGTAGTCGAAGCTTGGGTTCTCAGGAAGTGCAGGGGCTAAAAGGGCCGTTGCAAGCAAAGTGGTAACCATATCGTAATCTTGACGTGTGAAGCCGGAAGAAGGTCCAAGCCCCTGGTCCCAAGGGCCTGTTTAGATTTTCCAATAACCAAGCACTTCAACAAAACTTGCGACATTAAGACCTGATATCAGTATTTCTCAACCTTTATCTAGGCTTTGTCGGAGACGTACGCGCGAACTCACTCTGGTTTTTTTGTCGGCTTCTTTGGATTGGTCGTGGTTCCGGCGGTGCCTGTTTTGGGCTCAACCTTCTTCTTCGTCTCTGTTGCAGCCTTGGGCTTCGGCGGAGATTTCTTCTTTACCGTTTGCGCAGCGATTTGTTCTTTAACCTCTTCTTTGCCCGCGGGTGATGCTGATTCTAGAGTTTCATTCGGTGTGGATTTATTCATATCGGCATTGGACGACTTTTCTGAATCCACCGATGAATTGGGGCGGTTTGCTTCATTTTGAATCTTCTCACCCCACTCCACCATCTTCTCACCCACTTTCTTAGCGAGAGGTTTACAGCGATTCAAGACAATAGGAACTGCAGCTACTGCAAGAAGAAGGAGTCCGCCTTGCCCACCTGGAATTAAGGGTCGAGTTCTCATGTTGAACAGAGTAACGCAGGAATTTAGGTATGGTTGCAAACTACGCCCAAACATAGGGCTACGGTCCATAACAGCTTAAGCATGGTCACTAGCCTCTTGTCGGTGACGATGCCCGTACAGGGGCGTGGCGAGCGAACTACTTATCTATGCGATTTCAAAGTTATGGTGGCACCTGCTGATTATTTACTTGGGTGACCTCGGATTTGATTTTGATGGCTTAGAATATTAACTGTGGCAGAGAAGCGATATTCAAACGATGAGATAACAGTCGTGTGGAAACCCGACGTGTGTATCCACTCTACAAAATGTTGGAAGTCGCTCTTGTCCGTGTTTGACCCGCGCCGACGACCTTGGATCGATATGTCCGCATCCAGTTCCGAACGCATCATGGCGACGATTGATAAATGCCCTTCCGGGGCACTTAGCTATTTGGCCCTTGATATGGAGGATGAGCAGCGATTTGAGGAGATTTCCAATACTCGAGCTGAGGTCATTCCGAACGGTCCCTTGATTGTTTACGGGACATTAACGGTTGAAGATAGGAACGGAGCTGAAACGGTTCATTCAAAAACTACCGCGTTTTGTCGATGCGGCCATTCCAGCAATAAACCTTACTGTGATGGGTCTCATATCGCGGCTCACTTCTCTGATGAAGCACAAACTCAAGACTCGTAAAGGTCGGGCAATGAGCGGAATTCGGAAGGGACCAAACCTAGATAGTCTCGGACAGATTCCCTGAGGCCTTGCGTTGTCCCAAAACCCGCTTGGGTTGCGACGTGATCCACCGCCAAATCAGAGGAAACCAGTAAGGAGACCGCAAGCTCGGTTCTGCATCGATCTACATACTCGTGGAATCCATAGCCAACAAGCTGCTTAAAGACCCTAGAGAAGTGGAACGGCGAGTAGCTCGCCATATCTGAAGCTTCCTTTAGCGACCAGTTCCCTGCCGGAGACTTTCGGACTAGAGCAGCCAACTTCACGAGAGGATCAGGCAACTCTGTGGGGAGGGGAGCCAACTGCATTTCATCGCTACCGACCATGATTCGCCCCACTGCCTCATGAATGATGGACAGGAGTAAAGGTTCTGTAAGCTCCGATGCAACCGTCTTCGCTTCCTCAAACCGCTTAATAGTCTCGACAAAATTGGGATCTATTGGCTTGCAACCTACGCTTCGTGAATAGCCTTTTGTATTCCTACCCGGACCGTGGGTTTGCAACCATTGGTCTAGGACAGGTAGCGCGGCTGATTGCCAGGAGAGGGTCTGCAATTTATGATCGCCTCTCGCCGCTAACGCACTTAATCGTACTGGTCCCTTAATAAAGAACATGCTTCGCGGCGGCACAATGACCACTTTTGCACCGACAGACCGGGCGATAACTGCACCATCCATGTTAATGCCCAGAATATTGGTATTGGAGGCAACCGAAATTGATCCGTTTGTAGACTTTTGAAGCCCAACAGACATTGCTTCCAGCCTTACATATTGCAGGCCGGGGAACTCTGACTTTTTGACATTGCTTGAACCACAGTCAAATGTCAGCTCCAATGCAGGTTCATTGACACTAAGACTCAAACTACTATTCCTTACAGATTACTAATTGGGAGTTTACAACAGCTTTCATTATGTGGGAACGACCTAAGAGAACTCTACGCGAATCTGGTATCAATTTATGGTGTCCCAAGGATTCAATGTCGCCGTCGTCGGCGCAACCGGGGCAGTCGGCAATGAGTTTCTCCGGCTGTTCGAAGAGCGCAACTTTCCTGTCGCTAGTTTAAGACTACTCGCTAGCGAGAGATCCGTCGGTAAAACCGTCATCTATAAAGGCAAGACGATCACAATCGAAGAAGCGAAGCCAGAATCGTTCGCAGGGGTTGATTTTGCTTTCTTTAGCGCTGGTGCATCACGATCAAAAGCGCTGGCTCCAGCCGCTCTTGAGGCAGGTGCCTATGTTATTGATAACTCCAGTGCATTTAGAATGGATGACAATGTGCCACTGGTGGTCCCGGAAGTAAATCCGCAAACGATCTCCCCAGATGTACGACTTTATGCAGTTCCAAACTGCACCGCAATCATCCTACTTGTTGCGGTAAATCCACTCCAGAAGCTAGGCAAGATTGAGCGACTCATCGTTAGCACTTACCAGAGCGCAAGCGGCGGTGGAGCCAAAGTTATGGATGAGCTTCTAGCGGAGACTGCTGAGGCCGTTAACGGAACAAAGGGAGATAGAGAAAAGGTGCTTCCTCATCCCTATGCCTTTAATCTTTTTAGCCACAACACCCCTATCAATGAGTTTGGCTATAACGAAGAAGAGTGGAAGGTGATTCAGGAGTCGCAGAAGATTTTGGGCTTGCCAGACTTACGCATTAATGTGACCTGTGTCCGCGTCCCAGTTGTCCGAGCCCACAGCGAGTCTGTAACCATCGAGTTTGCCGGGGAGGCTCCTAGCGAAACACAGATTCGAGAAGTGTTGTCAACCGCCCCGGGAGTGCAACTGGTGGACAATCGCGAATCAAACACATTCCCAATGCCTATTTCCGCAAGCGGACAGGGCGATGTGTTGGTAGGAAGAATTCGAAAGGATTTGTCTCACCCAAGTGCAATCTCCATGTTCATTGCCGGTGACCAATTGCTTAAAGGTGCCGCTCTGAATGCCGTTCAGATTGCGGAATACTTGGTAAACATCGGGCAGCCTGCCTCAACGCCTCAGTTTGCTTAGGGGCTCTTAATCCATAGATGGCTTTCCTCTTGGTAGAAAGCCATCTACCGGATTAGCGACAGCGATGATCGCTTAATCTTTGGACGACTTCACTGCTGTAGTGGAAAACCGCCTCGGTGAGAGGATTCCAAAGATGGTAGATACATGGGAGCTCGTCGATAGTTACCAATCTCATCCCTAGAGACTCCTCTTTCATAGAGATTTCCCCAATCCCACATACCCTTGCGGCGTAGCAGTCCGCCCATCGCACTTCCCTTCGCTCGCTGATCTGATAGCAGCCAATATATTGGACCCGCTCTAGATCAACTCCGCCTTCTTCTTTTGCCTCTCGGTGTGCGGCTTCTAGCGAGGTTTCATTGGGCTCAACTCTTCCACTGGGGATACACCATCCACGATCTTCGATATCACAGATCACAACACGGTCGTCTTGCCAGGCAAAAACTAAGACGGCAAAGGTCCGCAACGGGGCTTTGAATGGGGCAGGAAAAAACTGGAGCCGCTGCCGCCCAAAGGTTCCCGAAGGGAATCGCCTCATTGCCTAATAACTACCTTTCCGATGATTTTATCTAGACCTACCGGACCAAATCGGCGACTATCTTCTGACACCGCCCGATTGTCCCCAAGGATATAGACGCTTCCAGCAGGCACCCTATACTCTCCTTCTCGAAAATCGACGGTGTCTGGTACAAGCGACCACTCCACAACTTCGCCCGCCATTTTGTAGACTCTCTTGATGATAAAGCCGGTGGGGCCATCGTCATGCAGGACAACAACATCCTTGTGCTTGATAGGGCCAACCAGCCAATAGGCCTTACTGGTAAGGACCCTTTGACCATTCTTGAGGGTCGGAAGCATCGAATCGCCAGACACAACTACCGTGGTGAAAGTGAAGTGAAAGTAGATCGCGAAAGCCAAGAGAAATAGGAGAATGACTCCAAACCCTGTAATTGCGCGCTTTCTTGTCGACTTCATATGCACTCCATTTTAGCGGGTTAAAAGCTCCAGTCCGCTATAATCTATATTGGGTTCTTGCCCACTTAAGCTTATGGACAGCCTATTCCAGTCCTTGGCGGCGAATGGGCCGCAGATTACGCTGTGTTTGTGCGTTATTGTCATTTGCCTTTCGGCAGTGTCCATTGTACAAGCGCGTCGACTTCGACGAATGAATACTCGTTGGAAAGAACTGCTAGACGGAGTCAAGGGCGAAAATCTGGAGCGATTGCTATACGATCACCTCAGAGAGCGAATGCAGCTTCAAGCAAATATTGATTTGGCCGACAATCGGATTCAGACGTTGGAAGAAAAAATGGCAGGAGCAAAACGACACCTAGGATTGGTCAAGTACGATGCCTTTGAGGATGTAGGCGGTAGCCAAAGCTTTGCGATGGCTATCTATGATGACCGTGGTGATGGAGCTCTTCTTACTAGCTTAGTCGGTCGATCTGACTGCCGAGTCTATTGCAAACCTCTTCTCGGCGGCAAGTCCGAGAGGAATATCTCGCAGGAGGAACAGCGAGCGATTCGAGAAGCCGTGCAAGTCGGGCCGAAGTCTATCGTTTCGCACTAACATATGAGCGAAAGCCATCTGGACGATGAATTACTAATCCGCCGCGCCCAAGGTGGAGACCGATCTGCATTTGATGCCTTGATCGCTAAGCACAGCACAAGAGCTTATCAATATGCGTTTCGACTTACACGCAACCCCGAAGAAGCTTCGGATGTGGTTGCGGAAGGCTTTGTGCGTGTCTATAACGCCATTCAAAACTTTAAGGGTCAAAGTGCATTTACCACTTGGCTTTATCGAATCATGACGAACTGCTTCTTGGATATCCGCAAGAAGGAGAAGAGTCGACAAGCCATTAGTATTGAATCTGCTCTGGTCACATCGGAAGGCGATGTAGAAATGCAGATTGAGGATGAGGGAGCCTCACCTCACGAAGCGACCGAGAGATCTGAGCGTGAAGTTAGATTCGAAAAAGCCGTTGCAAAATTGCCGGAATATCAACGCTCGATGATCGTGATGTACCACGGCGAAATGATGTCTTATGAAGAGATCGCTGCGGCTTTAGACCTACCGATTGGGACGGTCAAGAGCCGATTGAACCGGGCTCGCTTAACGCTGAGAGATATGTTGCAAAAAGATGCGGAACTTTTCCAAATCTAGCAAAGTCACACTTCCTAGATTCATTGATGAAGAAGGGTAGGGAGATAGACGCCCGGAATTTGACTGAACAGATGTATAGACCCTGAAGGGTGAGAATAATGACTTACGAAAAAGCAAAAGAGTATTTTTCCGCATACTCAGAAGGCACGTTAGATGCCGGGCTAGCCCAATCATTTGAGGCGAAGCTGAAAGCGGATTCTAAGCTGCAGGCTGAATACGAACAGTTTGAGGCAACCTTAAAGGAACTTGAATCTCTGCAATTTGAGCAGATTGAAGTTCCGTTTGATTTGAATGATCGGATTAGTGCCGCAGTTGATAAAAGCATTTATGACAAGAAACGGACAGCACAACCAGGATGGTCCGGGTGGTTACGGAATCTTGCCTTTACTGGACTAGCTGCGAGCGCGGTTTTTGGAGCTTATTGGAGTATCAACAATAGCCAAGTATCTGGTCGATCTTCGGTAGCAGGTCCGATTTCGGTTGCACCTAATTCGAAGGCAGTTGAGCAGATGGAGTATTCCAGGACTGACAATGGAATTGGGCTTGAATTCAATCCTGTAGACAAGCATGCGATCACCGTTAAAGGTGGAGCAACTGGTGAAGAAAAGTTTGAGACTTCCAATCAAGTTTGGCTACACGAGCTGACCAACGATCAACCTGGTGCCGCCTCATTTGAAGTCACGGTAGAAGGCGAAGAGTTAACGACCTTTGTTGTCGTTCCTGGAAAGGAGCGCAATGAGATTGAAGGAACTCAAGGTTCTATCGTATTGCTTGCAAAAGAGATTGCAGACAAGTACGGAATCCCGGTAGTTATCAAGTCCAAGCAAGTTCTGTTTGAAGCCGCTTGGCCAACTGTAACCGCTGGTAGCGATGCACTTAAAACTGCTCAGGATTCATTGCAGAATCTTACAGGCGTATTCGCTGATATGCGAGAAGGCATTCTGTACATTGGTGACAACTAGTTAAAACCTTTGTTTGGAGCTAGGCTCATGATCTGCCGGATCATGAGCCTATTTCTTTCATCGGCAGCTTTGCATTGGCGAATGTCTAGGGAAAGCAGTTCGCTAACTTGAATTGCGCTGTCTGCATCCGATTCGTAAGAATAATGCTCACCTTTAGCTTGTGCGGGGTGTTCGAAGAAACTTGCCTCTAAGGGCTCTGGCTGCGAACTCTCTAAACTATGGATCTCGCGATTTAGTTCTTGTTCAGATTGCACCAACTGCTGTAGACGAATTGCAATCTTTTCCAGTCGGTCCTCATCGGCCTTCATCCGATTCATTGCCTCGGCTAAGGATTTGCGAGAGTCCGTATCTACGTTTGGATAAACCTTTTGAATACGCATCAGCACGGAGTGGTGGGTCAGGGTGTACCGATAAACACTTAGATGATTGGAGTATTTCAAGGCAGTTCCTGTATCCGTGGCTAAAACCAGGTTTTGTGCAGCACCCTGAAAATCTCTCTTTTCGATTTGCTCATCCGCAATGCTCACTAGAATTCGGATTAACGCTTGGTTAGTGTCAATAATCCTTGCCCGGATACGCCCTCCGGTGGATTCATCCAACATAACTGGCACCAATGGACGAAGAGAACCATTGTTTGCTCCATCTATCCAATTTCGAGCTAAAGTTTGAGCCTCCGTCGCATCGATCATCGGCGACTTCATTAACTTCTGAGTCTGCAATACGATCGGCAAATAGGTCTGCACCCGCTTATGATCTTCGGATACTTGAGGCCATTGAAATGGGTCATCAAACGTTCGAGAGTGAGTGGCGATGCCTGCCATCAGCATGATTGGAGCTGCGGCCATTAAAATGTTAAGAAGCTTCCGTGCCTCCATCGTATGTGCAATTTTCGGCACAGAAATTGCTCAACTCAGGGCCATGGGTATGTTTTCGGCCCCGTCGATTTGCCAGGTTAGAGAAATCGCAAAAATCGGTAAATGGGTCTATCAGCCTAACTTTCATTGGTTACCTTGGGCACCTAACAAAATCATCTTATGATGTTTAGCGGGAGAGGTGAAGAAAAGAAAACCTAAATGAAAATTGAGCAGGTCCCCTGCTGTGAGGGCCAACTCATCCAGCGAGCAAAAAGAGGCGAGTCGGTCGCCTTTGAGCTCATATCAAAAACGTACCGACCAATGCTGTATCAGGTTGCGATGCGAATGCTTCGTAACAGCGACGACGCTAATGATGCGGTCCAAGAGACTTTGCTGAAAGCGTACCGAGCGATTCGAGATTTCGATGATGCTCGACCGTTGAAGCCTTGGCTCTGTCGGATTTGCTCAAACGTCTGCATCGACATGGTTCGAAGCCGGCGTCACGAGATAGAACCGCTGGATCAGCACGAATACATGCTGTGCGACGGTTCGTTCAACTTGACGAACTTGGCGGAAGATAGGATAGCAAAGGAACTGGTAGTGGAGGCAATCGGACGCCTTCCGGCGAGATACCGCCACATCATTCTGATGCGCCACTTCCGGCATATGGACGTTAATGAGATTGCGGACGAATTGAAGGCGCCGGAAGGAACCATCAAGAGCTGGTTGTTCCGCGCTCGGGGTCTTCTAAAGAGAGACCTGCAAGTAGCTCTCGGTTAAGGGCAAGCAAGCAGGATTTGTGTCAACTGTTTCGGTTAAGCCGAAACCACCCGGGATCAGACTTCTCCCACCTGATCCCGGGATTAACTATTTTCAGCCTAATCTAGATTCGTACATCCACTTCTTGAGGGCTTGGCTTGTTTGGAAACTTTAGCCGAAGAATCCGATGAGTTTCATCGTAGACCACATCCTTAATAGGTTTACCGTTTACCGTTACTTCACGAGGCTTGCCCGAAGTTCTTAGCACCAGGACAGCATTCGTATCAGAAATACCTTCCACAGTTCCGCGCCATCGTTTGGAGTTTGACACTAGCGTGTGTGCATACCCCCCAGACGCAATCACTGCCCCTTTGAACTTGGCTAAGTCGACAAGTAGGTGACGCGAACTTGGTCCACAAACGACCTCAGACTGAACCTTAAAAGTAGGATCAAAGAGATCTATGAATTTGCCCCGTAACGTCTGCACCGGTGACTCGGTTTCGTCCATGCCAGCGGCCACAATGTATGGGCCACGCCTTAGCACCACCGCAGAGCTTTCCTTCCAATCTACGTTGGGTACGTACTTCTTGACTTCTCCCACTAGCCAAGCATCTCCCCGAGTTTGGCGTGATGAGTCCACATTTGGACTCTTCGGGATAAACACGAGTCTTCCTTTCCCAACAGATTGACTCGGAGCCGTATGGTCTCGAGACAAACCCAGCTTTTCAAAGAGGTGTTCGCGGGGAGTCTTGTATTGGTTGCCGTTGGAGTTCCACCACTCTCGCACCTTAAAGAATGGATCTCGATCATTATCAACGAAAACCAAGGAACCTCCGTCTCGCACCCATTTGGCCAAGGCATCATGAACATCTGGAGTGAGGGGTTTCATGCCTTCGTAAGTCATGAGAATGACCTTCAGCTTCATATCTCGCAGATAGTTTTTAAGCGTTAGATTTTCTAACTGCACAGGCTGTACTGGCATCCCTCGTTTCAGGAAAGGCAAAGCAAGACCATAGAAGTGGCCCATTTCTCCATCGCTTGGCGTCGGATAGCCTCGCTGAAACATGAGCGAATCGCTCACCATTACGCCAACTCCATGAGTGCCCGACTCCCATTTGACATCGCGCTGCTTCATATCCTTGAGCGCATTGATGACAACTTGAAGCTCGGTTTCATATTCATCTGGAATTGGAATTCTCTTATTCTTATCCTCCGCAGATGGATAGGTGCCGTTAAATATCCTCTCTGGCCACGGCATGACCTCATATTGAGAGACATCTGGTTGAAGAAGAGACGCGACTAAGGTCGAATGATAATTTTTGCGATAGTCGTCCCAATCATGGTTTGGGTTATCCTCGATGGGATCGGCTAAGTACCAAACCGTTCTCCCCGTAGACCTAACCAAGTTTTGCATCGAACCGTATTCAAGGAACGCGGTTTCGAAAGTTCGCTCCTTTTTCAGCCCTCGGTAGAAGTTCGGCTCACGAGCGGTCCCGGTCCACACCTGAGCGATATATCCATCGCATCCTTCAATTCTTGCGAGGCTAGACTGCGGGCTCACAATTCCCCAGTGAGCGTAGTTGATCAAACTGTGCGTGGGAACGTAGCATCTAACGTTGGTTCCATTCTCTTTGTTGTATTCGTTAATGGAATCAAAGACTTGCTGGAGTGCCCGGCGGTAGAGGTAGTACATCAGATTCGCAGCTCGCCAACGTGCATCCGGAGAACTTTCCGGGTCTACCCAATCCTCTTTGTAATACTCCTTCCACTCACGCTTGAAGCCCTCCCCATAGCCTCCAAACTCCCAGAACTCCGGCTCTTCTAAGTGAACGGCCTCTACTCCTACTTCTAGGGCTCGACGAACTCCTTCTGCGAGATACTTACCGTAGTTTTTGCCCGGCGACATGTAATAGACATCTTTCCCGTGTCCAACCTTTTCGCCATTCTTGCGAGTCTGAGCCTCATCTTCGTGGTTGATGCCATCCCATCGACCGTAATAGTAATCCTGATAATCCCCCCAAGCAACGCCGGTCATCAGGTGGATTCGATATCCTTTTGCTCGCCAAGCCTTGACTCGCTCGGGCATCTTGGCGTCGAATCCATACACGATCGCAACATCTGCTTTTAGGTTGATGCGGTCGGAATATGTGCTGCTGGTTTGAAAAACCGTCCGCTCTAGATGTTGCTTTGGGTCTTGGGAATGGGCGGACTGGACGAACGCCGCAGACATAAGAATAGATAGAAGCATGAGTTTTTGGGGTTGAGGACGGTACATCAAACACCTTGGTGGATGTACCGTCCTCGTAAGCGGACCTTTCCTAGGGTCCTGTCGGACGAGCAGGGCCGCCCGTTCGGGGGTCTTTCTGACCTTCCATGAATTTCCGTCCCTCCTCCTCAGACATCATGTTGGGAGGCGGATACTTTGCCGCTTCTTTCTCTTCCGGTGTTGCTTGAGAGCATCCGATTAGCACGAGCGGGATCAATAAGGCTAGTAGTTTCATGGGTTATATGTAGATGCGTTTTCCGGCTTCAACAGTTTCATCATGTTGAAGTCGTTGCGCCGAACTTGCCCCCATCCAAGAGTCTTGGCACTGCCGTCTGCCATGGAGTAGTTCGCTTTACCCATGTAGCCTTGGGTAGGGCGGTTCTGAGGAACGAGTGTGTAGTCGTTACAGTTATCACCACCACTAGGAAGCCGGTCCCCGGGGGCACCGCTCGGATGAACTCGGCCTGCTACCTTCCACATATCGCAACGCCACATAACAGCATCTGCGAGGGCTCCAACGCGGCCACCCCCACCCCAACCGCCATTGGGAGGCCAGACCTCCATAAACGCAATCGTGTTGGATGGATCGCTAAACATGGTCATCGAACGGGCGGGGGAATATGATCCAACATCCCACCAAATCCCGGATATACCCGTGTTACGGTCTAGCCAACCACCTTTTTCAACCGTCGCGATTTCGGTAGCAATCATAAAGGAGCGGCGAATAATCTTGCCTCTATATTTGCCATCCCAAAGCCACTCATCACCAGAGTCTTCATTGATGTTGCGCGAATCTGCAGGG
This sequence comes from Fimbriimonadaceae bacterium, assembly GCA_037190145.1. Classification (GTDB taxonomy): domain Bacteria; phylum Armatimonadota; class Fimbriimonadia; order Fimbriimonadales; family Fimbriimonadaceae; genus 55-13. Next base: position 11,079 of record JBBCJU010000008.1, on the reverse strand, counting down.
GAAGCCCACATTTCAGCATTCTTGGTATAAGGCTCAAGAAGCGAATCAAACGGCTTAATGTGATAGTTATAGTTGGACGGATTTTCTTGCTGAGTTCCTGGATTATTCACACCAGGATGATTTTGGACAGCGCAAGGAACCGCGACATCATCAAAATCACTCGTGTAGATATGCAGTGCTAAACCAACTTGTTTGGCAGAGCTGAGCGCTACTGTCTTCTTAGCAGCTAATTTAGCCTGGGCAAAGACTGGGAATAGGATTGCCGCCAAGATGGCGATAATCGCAATGACGACCAGAAGCTCGATAAGAGTAAAGCCTCGCGTTGCTTTCATTAGACCCCCTTTGGTCTTGGGTTCCTTGGTGACCAACAGGGCACCAAACTGGTACAGAAAAATATTTCAACTGGACACGACAAACCGTCGACTCCATGTTAATTATCATCTACCGATTTCATACCAGCAAGTACACATTCACCTTTTCTATCCTAATTTTATGTTTTCGTCTCAATTTGGTATATTTTATGTACCAGTCCATGACCTACAAAAAGAGAACGTTTCAGTACGAGGATATCGCGAGAGACCTTCGACGGCGGATTGGAGCAGGAGAATTCCAAAACCGAGGTCGTCTCCCCTCAGAACGAGACCTTTGTAGCCTCTACGAAGTTCAACGAAACACTATTCGCCAGGCCCTCGCAAATCTTGAGAAAGATGGCTACATTTGGACTGATGCCAAGCGCGGTTCTTTCATCAAACCTCATGAACGTCAGATTGAGAAAACAACCTTTCTGGCTTATATTCATGGCGACCCAAATCCTGCCCTTACTCACCTAATGGAAGGGCTTGTAGAGGTCGCAAATAAAGCCAAGTTCAATGTGCGAAGAATCAACACCGACCCTCCGGTGGGTGCCGTGGTAGATCGTTTGCCAGATGATGAACATTTGCCCGCGAATGCCGCTGGCATCATCTTATGGCCACAAAACCCTACAGATTCGGAAACCCTAAAGCGCCTAAATCGAAAGCTTCCACTTGTCTTGGTTGACCGAAGAGTGTTAGGCGTTTCTGCGGACTGTGTTCGGTTTGATGATGTATCAGGAGGCCGAATGGTGACAGAGCACTTACTCCAACAAGGATATGATCGCATCGCTTTTCTTACCGATGACGTGTTTGCGGAAACGGTACAACATCGCTGGCGAGGGTATGTTCTGGCCTTAGAAGCCGCTCATGGAAAAGTAGACCCAAGCCTATCTCTAGGTTTTCACGGCCTTCATGAACCTTTCTTCTCAGGCGCCATCCGATCTTTACTGACTTCAAACAAGGATGGGCGCTTGGCGGTTTTTTGTTCGAATGATTTAGTCGCCTTTACTTTGCTGAGGTTTCTCCGCGACGAGGGAGTTAGGGTTCCACAAGATGTGGCGGTAGCCGGTTACGGAAATCTAATGCCCGGATACTTGAACGCGATGTCACTGACCAGCGTTGAGCAACCCTTTCACCGGCTAGGACAAGTCGCAGCAAACATCCTACTAGAACGCGTCAACGAAGACACAAACCAACGCCTGCATGAGCCACATGACGTGATTATTCCAGTGAAACTAGTGGTTCGTTCATCCAGTCTTGGAGTCTCGCTGTCAAAATAGCTTACTGACCACCTACTACTCAGCATAAACAGGCGCACTACATTCTGAAAACCTTACCTTGGCTGTGCCAAATGCATTGCCAGGCTTCGGCTCTTGACCGATGCTAGGCTCCACCCTGTTGGGGTCTGCTTGACTAAGCCCTCTACCTTAACTGAATAATCCAGTCCTTCCCACTTATAGAAAACCTTGGATTCACCGACTTCTTTTAGACTAGATTTGTTAGGGTCCCACTCAAAGCTGAGTACCAGGGACTGAGCATTTGCTGGAGAAAGCTTGACCGTAATCTTCTTTTCTTCAAACTTCACTTCCATACTACGCTCACCTTGGACAGGCAGGTTTACCGTCATGGTGTTCCGCTCCTCCACAACCTCCGGTCTTCCAGAAAGACGTAGCTCCTCACCATCAATCTTGAAGAAGCCTCCTGCTCCAGGTTCAGCTGAGCCTGGAGTTTTGCTCCAACGAAAACCATCAAGGACTGCCGGCATCCGTTGTTCCACGTCATGCAGACGAGTCGCTTGGGTTAAGAAGGGCTGCGGATGCTCATCACTATAGACCGTGATGTCACGTAGATAAACTCGGTCTCCCTTCAAATGCAGGTTGGCACGATAAAAACGACTCTGGTACCAAATGGAATTCTCGACTCGATCTGTATTTCCGAAAGAATCGACCAACATCACTTGGGCTTGAGCAGGGGTTTCTCGAAACGCCTTCTTAAACCTTCGCCCCGAGTCACCCATCGTTTCTACATAGACCAATCCCTTATCCCGTAAATCAGCAAGGGCCTTCATCTGAACTGGATAAGCTTGCTCCATTTCGGGCCATCCAAAATTATTCTCTTGCCCCAATTGCGCGTAGGCAAAGTCCAGAGTAGGGGCCTTAGAAATCATGTCGAGAAAGTTCTTGATAAAGATCGGCGAACGTCCCGATGGCCAGACCGGTTCCATCGTATCCGGGCCACCTCCACGTTTTCCGCCAGGCATTGGGTAACCATTCTCAAAGTAGTAAACCGGGGCTTGGCCCAGCATGCGAAAAACAGGGGATGAGATTTGCTCTTTTCGAGAAAGAGCAGGACTCCAACAGTTTTTCTTACTGGAGTAATAGCCAGCGATGGGTGCACCCCAAATGGTAAATCCATCGGTGGCAATCTGATCTCGGCAAACTGCAAATGCATCGACCTTATATCGAGAAACTAGATACTCCATGGTGATGGAGTCAAGGTTCCAGCTTGCAACAGATTTTGGATACGCTCCCCACACTTTTTTGAATTCACTCATGAAGGCGTCAGCTAACTGAATGCGTTCTTCTTTGGAATAGCCGATCGTGAAAGCAACATGCGGGAAGTGATCCCAATCGAAGCCTGGGCGTCCTCGCCACACCACGCCCGCAGCCTTGCAATGCTTTTCATTCATCTCAAACCAAACACCAACTTCGTGGTTTTTGGCCATTTTTTCTTTCAAGTACGGTACGAACGGCCCTGATACAAGAGCGTCATATTGGAGTAACCAGGTGGTGGGAAGATCCAGTTGCAGGCTGATCTCCATTTGTTTCTGCAACGGCAGAAACAAATCCATGGGGTTTCGAGGTTCGGAACCTCTCAGAAAATTTACAACATTGATACATCGCACAGACTTGGCCTCTTCCCCTAATACTTCTGATGCTAACAACTGGGGCATTGGCGTAATGGCGGTCGCAATATACGCCGCTCCTGACTGATGAAGAAACTCCCGTCTTGAGATCATGATCGTAATCGCAAGAGGTCACAAACCTTGGAGCCCGAGCGCATTTATGAATACTACATCAACATGAAATCGCTATGCTGATCCACCACAAATTGGTTCTTAGAGCTACTTGATCCGAGGTTGAGCAATAGCTTTTATCGTCGGACCTTCCATACTCGGACCAGAGGTTGTCCACTTGAGAGGGTCAATTCTCAAAGTTCGACCCGTCGAATTTTGATTATAGAGGGGTTCCTTCTGAGAATCCCATGCGTGGTAGGCCATCCACCATTCACCACTGGCCAGTTTGAAAACATGTTGGTGCCCTGGCAGATAGGTCTCGCCCTCCTTCGTTTTCAAAATAGGTTCTTCCGGTTTTGCGTAGGCCCCCATTAGGGACGAGGATTTAGCGGCCCACACCTGATAGCAGGCATCTCGCTTGTAAGACTGGAACCATCCGCTTGAATAGAACAACCAGTAAGCGCCCTGATGTTTGATGAGTGTTGGAGCATCAAGAACTCCTTTTTCGACTTCTCGATCCGTGCCGATCAACACCTTAGGGCTACCCACGGTCTTTGTGAAGTCTGGTGTTAACTCCACCATCTTGATTGATCTAGGTCGAGCTTCGCGGACGTATAGCAAATACGGCTTGCCTTTTTCCACGTATATATTGGGATCAATGGCACCATTGCCATCTGTTCCGGGGTTTTCACTTTCACCAGGAATCAGCTTCGCCACAAACTTGTACGGACCTTTGGGGCTATCTGCAACAGATACAGCCAAATCCCTCTTTCGGCTTTGTCGATCTCGCGCCGAATAGAACATGTACCACTTGCCTTTCCACTTATAAACTTCTGGGGCCCATAGCTGGCCGTCTGACCAATCCGGCACATTGACACCGCCCAGGTGCTTCCAATTCACTAGGTCCTCCGAGCTCATGATCTGAAACCCTGCCGATGAGTTATGAGTAGCAAAAGCAAAGAAGGTCTTGCCATCTTGGACAATGTAAGGGTCTGGGAAATCCCGACCCCAAACCGGATTTGCAAACTCGGCCTTGCCTGAAGTAGAAATCAAAGTTGCAAAGAGAACCGTTGTAATCATTGTTATCCTTTCAGCCCCGTGAGGGCAATGCCATCTGTTATCCGACGACGGAAGAATAGATAGGCGATAAGCACCGGTACGGTAGCGATTGCCGCAGCAGCCATCGTAATGCCGTACTCAGTGGTAAACCGACCTTGGAAGATGGTTAACCCTACCGGCAGTGTCCGCATCTCTACATCGTTAGAGATGATCAGAGGCCACACAAAATCATTCCAAGAACCTAGGAAAGTAAAGATTGCCAAAGTCGCCAGCGCAGGCTTCCCTAGTGGCAAAATGACCCTCCAAAAAATCGTTGAAATGGAAGCTCCATCTATCGTGGCGGCTTCCTCTAGTTCTGCAGGAATAGTGATAAAGAATTGCCGAAGCAGAAACACTCCAAAAGTGCTCGCAAGAGCGGGAACAATTAAGCCGGGGTAAGTATTGAACCAACCCAGTTTCTGAACAATCAAGAAAACGGGGATAAGGCTCACTTGCGCAGGAATCATGAGCGTGGAAACCGCAATCATGAATAAACGATCTCGTCCACGAAAACGAAGTCGAGAGAACGCAAATGCGGCCATGCTGGTGACAACCAAAACAACAAATGTGACGGTTAGAGAAATACCAATAGAATTCGCAAACCACCGACCAATCGGAAACTCACTTGACCGATTGGCAAGTTCTTGAAAGTTCTCAACGGTTGGGTTCTCTGGAATCCACCGAGGAACCGCACTTAGAACCTCACTCTCCGGCTTGAGAGCAGTGGAGAACATCCACACAATCGGAGCAACCATGGCAATGGCGGCAATCGTTAAAACGATTTGCCAAAACCATCGGTTGAGCTTACTAGTAGCAATCACAGTGGAGTTCTCAATTATCCGCCGGGTTTGCTCGACATATCCGGATTAAAGTTCGCTCGCTCCTCTGCTTCTTTTTTTCTCATATCAGACATCTTCTCGGGAGTAACCGGATTCTCATCTGTACTGCATCCGACCACAGCCCCAAGCATTGCGGTAACAAAAAGCCCAAACAGAATGTTTTTGTAATTTTTCTTCATATCAGGATAGAGGATTAGGAAAGACGGCTAGCAGACGGTAACGCCTGCTAACCAATTGTATTCAGAAAGGACTAGCCGCCCTGCCACTCTTGAGTCACATCAAAATTGCCCCAAGTGCCCCAGTAGTTTTGACCGAGCTCGGGATCACTGTCCATGGTTGGATTCGTGGCGGGATTGACCCACGCATTTCCCCTACTGGACATATTCACCCACTCCCAGTAGCCGAGATTCTTAGACTTTAGACCCTTGCGACGCAAGAACTTTGCATGACCGTCGGCAAAACCGTAGTTTGCTCCCTTGCTAAAGTTAAACCCAACCCATCCAAGGTCAGCATCATTGGCATGCAAAGCTCCATCGGTGAAGTAGTTTCGACGAGGCGAAACGATTGCTTCTTTAACCGTTGTCGCACGGTTTTGGAAGGTCACAATCTCCGCAGGTCTCGCAAACGATGTTTGAGAAACACGGCTAGCACACCCGTTGAATACATAGCTTGTTTTGCCCGCCCGTGAGTTGTTAGCCACGGGAGCCCACTTAGCATCGGAGTCATTCGATGCGCCTGGGCTCACAAACATATCCATGCTTTTCACATATGGGAAAGTTTCACGTCCCCAGTTCTGAACAGCACCCGGATCCATGAACCCTAGTGGAGCCTGATTAGGCGGGTTACCGCCAGCACCTGCGCCATAGTTGGTGCCGTAGAAATTGCCCTGCCCAGTAAATGGCTGCATCGGGTCCCAGTTGTTGAGTCCAGATGGGAGCATCCCTTCACCATTAGCGACAAAGATGTCGTCGTAGTCACCGCTGTACATCACAGCAGCGAGCGAGAGCTGTTTAACATTGCTAAGATCGCTAGCTTTCTTAGCCGCCTTTTTAGCCTGTGCAAAGACAGGGAATAAGATTGCCGCAAGAATAGCGATGATGGCTATAACGACAAGGAGTTCGATAAGAGTGAAACCACTACGTTTCATGATGCTTCTCCGCTAAATAACTGGCCCACGTTGAACCGGGGAGTCCCCGAGCCCAATGCGCGGGTACGAGACGAACGACAATGATAAAGGAATAAAAATCTTGGCGGCGAGCATCACTGCCCACCTTCTTCCACCGAGCGGTGGGATCTACCCACGCCCGTGGGCTGATTCTCGCGAGGCATCAAATAGTGAAGCCGCATGACTAGGTCTTGAGCATAGTTGCCAAAACCCTTCCCAAATAAGTTGAACCCACCCGGGTGCGCGGCGTCTGGCTTAACTCCAATGCGAATCGTGACCGGCTCATTGGGCACAACCTTGGTCTTCGCAAGATTTACATTAGATACAGGCGTACCGTCTAGAGCAGACCCCTCACTATCGACCGACCAAATCTTAAGGGCCCCATACTGGGTCATGTGATCGATCCACCAACTGGGATTTAGAAGGCCGCGCTTGGCTCCAAAATCACCCGGGCTCGTCCATGTCCCTATCTCCAGTCCATTCACCCAAACGGTAATGTCGCTTGGCCAACTATGATTGTAATTAGGAGCTTCCGAACAAGCTTCCATGATCAGCTCAAGCCTTAGAATTTCAACCGTACTTGGCAAGGTATTCGGAAAGACATACTCAACAAATCCCGCCGACATCCATAAGATTTCTGCGGTAGCTCGCTCCGGTGCGTAGAACGATTGAGGGATGTCCAGAAAACCGATGATCTTGTCCCGATTAGCCAAACCACATTGAGGTGTAGGATTGGCCAGACTATATAACCCAACAGGCATGGAAATCTCTTCCGTGCGCTCTTCTGAAAAACCAGTTCCTTCAAAGGCAACCAGCATCTGCTCAAAGTGAAGGCGACAACGTTTTTGCATCCCCTGAGCACCCGGCATGTATTCACTCAGGACTAGACCGGCTTGCTCTAACACCTGCACATGCTTGGACACTGCAGGTTGAGATAGGTTCAAAGCCATCCCAATTTCGTTAATATTTCGGTCTCGGTCGGCTAACAGAGCAAGGATCTCTAGACGCACCTCCGACCCCAAGGCCTTAAAAATGCCTGCGGTTGATCCGTCTCTAACTTGAATGAGGTGCGATTTAAGTTCTTCTGCCATTTTTGCCGAACTCGTGGATATAATATAACACAACCGTGATGGTTATTCGAAAATAAAAACATCGTTGAGAAGATTAAATTAGAAATGGCAATAGCAATGGACCACCTCGACCGAAAAACATCAGGTCCAACTTATACAAACCCTGTGTATCCGGAGTACTTTGCCGACCCGTTCGTATTCCAGCATCTTGGTTATTACTACGCCATCGGAACCGGGCCGCTCCCGACTGATCTATCTCACTTTCAATTCCCTTTGCTCAGATCTCAAGATTTAGTCAATTGGGAGCGGGTAGGGGCCGCACTCGAGACCCCAGTTGAGTTCATTGGCAAAACTTTCTGGGCGCCAGAAGTGGCTATGGCTGAGGGCTTTTTCTATCTCTACTATTCAGTAGGGGTGGGAGACAAAGGGCATCAGATTCGAGTCGCGGTGTCTGACAGCCCAACTGGCCCTTACAAAGATGCAGCTCGACTAACACCAGCAGAAAATCCTTTCTGCATTGATGCAAGCCCTTACCAGCACTCCGACGGTAACTGGTTTCTCTTCTATGCGACAGATTTTCTAGAGGGTGATCGCCCAGGAACGGGACTCGTTGTGGATCGGCTTATAGATATGACGACTTTAGCCGGTACCCCGAAAGTGGTGGCCCGGGCCACTTCTGACTGGCAGCGATTTGAAAGAAACCGGCCCATTTATAACGGGCACTTCGACTGGCACACATTGGAAGGCCCATCCGTAACCTCGCGCGAGAACCGAATCTTCTGCTTCTACAGCGGAGGCAATTGGCAAAATGAAACTTACGGCGTGGATTACGTAACCGCAGACCACCCGTTAGGTCCCTATGAAAATGATACGAAGGAAGTTCCTCGTGTTCTAAGGACAGTACCGGAAAAGGTGTTAGGCCCTGGGCACAACTCACTCGCAACGGCAGGTTTAAGCGAAACTCTGTACATTATCTATCACGGCTGGGACGCTGCTCAAACGGCTCGGCTGATGAGGATTGACCCTATTTGCTGGACCGACGACGGACCAAGATGCAACGGACCAACAGACCGAGAACGTCCGTTGATTTAGAAAAGCTAAGGTAATGACGCCTTTTATCCGAACTTTTATCGCCTTAATTGCCCTGTTGATCACAGGATGCAAGACGGTGCCCCAAGTTGAAGAGGGTGAAATTGAAGTTAACTTTTGGAATGGTTTCTCCGGCCCTGACGGCCAGCAAATGGAGAAGATCGTTGCCGATTTCAACCGTGAGCACAAAGGGAAAATCCGTGCTAGGATGCAAATTATTCCCTGGGGAACATTCTATGACAAAGTCACTTTAGGCTTAGCGTTTGGTGGGGCACCGGAAGTGTTTGTTCTCCACGTCAATCGATTTCCAGAGTTTGCTAGTCACGGAGTGTTGGCCGGTATCGATGACTTAGTGCAGCGTGATGGCATGGATGGAGAGGAGTTTGTCAAAACCCCTTGGGAAGCTACGTTTTGGCAAGGAAAGCAGATGGCTATTCCCTTAGACTGCCACCCCCTTGGCCTCTACTATAATTTGGATTTGTTCGAGAAGGCGGGTATCAAGGCTCCGCCTACCAATCTGGCCGAATTTAAGGATGTAGCTCGGAAACTAACGATCGATAAGAATGGGGATGGTCGACCCGACCAATGGGGATTTGCTTACACTTGGCTTCACTCGAACAGCTATTGCTTCCTAAACCAGTTTGGAACCAGTCTCCTAAGTGAAGACCTGACTCGTTCTGGCATGTCTACTTCAGAAGCCGAGAACGCTATGAAATGCATGCTAGACATCATCCACTCAGGGCTTGCCCCTCGACCGGAGGGTCAAGATGCTTGGCTTGGATTCCAAACAGGAAAAGTCGCTATGGCCATGGAGGGAGTCTATATGATGACTTCGCTCACCAAGCAGAAAGATCTTCGATTCGCAGCGGCACCCGTTCCGCAGTTCGGCCCCAAGAAAGCCGTTTGGGCAGGTTCTCACCTACTTACGATGCCGTCTGGACTGTCCGATAAAAAACGGGAAGCCGCATGGGAATTCATTCGTTATCTGAGTGAGAACAGCATCATCTGGGCAGAAGGCGGTCAGGTTCCCGTTCGGAAGTCGATCCTTGAAACGGATCGATTTAGAAAGTTGACAGTGCAATCAGAGTTTGCGAAACAACTAGATTACGTCGTATTTGAACCGCAGAGCGTGAACTATAACCTCGTGGCCACTTTCGGGGACTCCGCTTTCGAGGCCATTCTTAATCAGACTCAACCTGCGAAGCAAGCCCTTGCAACTGCAAGCCGAAGAATTAACAATATTCTGGAGAGGCAATGAAGCAACGGCAGGGTTGGACAGCCACTCTTTTCCTGCTACCGTACGCCTTGCTTTTCGTAGTCTTTGTCCTCGGCCCACTCATCTATGGCCTATGGATTAGTCTGCATAACTGGCACATCCTCAGCAAGGATGTTTCGTTTGTTGGCTTGTCAAACTACTCCAGAGCCTTCGGCGACGATCTGTTTCTGCACTCACTGGTCCGCACTGGCTACTTCGTGGTTCTAGCCGTCCCTATTGGTAACTTAGTCTCCTTGCTGATGGCAATAGGACTTAACCAAAACTACAAGGGAACGGCTCTCTACAGTGTTTGCTTTTACATTCCAGTAGTGCTCTCAATCTCGGTTACAGCGATCCTTTGGCGATGGCTTTACTCATCGGAAAGCGGCCTTCTAAACTATTATCTGGGAACCAAAACTCAATGGCTAGGGAGCCCTGCATGGGCCATGCCAAGCATTGTACTAATGAGCATCTGGTGGGGAGCCGGCGGCAATATGTTGGTGTTTCTCGCTGCTTTGAAAGGGGTTTCAAAGGAGCAGTTAGAGGCAGCCAGCCTAGATGGAGCACGACCCTGGCGACGATTCTGGGCTGTTTCCTGGCCCGCCATTCAACCCGCGACATTGTTCTGCCTAGTGATGTCCGTTATCGCCGCCTCACAAGTCTTCGGACAAACCTTTATACTCACTAACGGCGGCCCCGCAGATTCAACCTTAACTGTAGCCTTGTACATGTACAGACAAGGATTCGGAATGTACCAGCTAGGCTACGCCAGCGCCGTCGCATACATCCTCTTTGCCCTAGTGCTTTTACTCTCAGCAATTCAATTCAAAATCATGACCAAAGCCATGAATCCAGATTAAAGCGCATGATAAAAACTAGGTTTCGAACAATCTAGAGTTGGAAGCATCGGAGAAATCGCCCCAAGAGTTTCAACCGTAAACTCCTCACTGAGCCTGACTGGTCTCCCTTCTCACGTACTAAAAAAGTACAGGCATGTTGAGTTCTCATGCTGGAAGACCTCTGTAATCTCAGTTTATGGCTTCTCTGTGCCCTGGCTCTAGATCATTGTTGGGGTCAGGCAACCTCTTCTGGCACAACTTCATTGAGGTGAAAGATTGTGTTCAATTCAGAGGCTTTGGTCGGCCTACCCCATTTCGAGGTTACCGGGATTGGGTATTCCGGACACCTGGTTTG